>NZ_JAFMOW010000053.1 GCF_019049675.1 Rahnella bonaserana
ACCCTAGCCCAACCATGCGCTTGGCAGGGGAGGGTGCTGATCGAGTTTTTGCTCCTCGCCTTGGAAGGTGGGTAGGCGGGGAGGGGGTTTTAATGGCATCGTGCCATCCCTTCGACATGATTTCATGCATTTTTCCTCATCCCCGCAGTGAGCATTTTTCCAGCATAGGGTTTATACATAGATAGCGAGATCACACTTTTTCTCACGGAAGCATTCCGTCCCCTCAGACAGAAAAGAGACTGCCCTATGTCGAAGATCACGTTCAAGCAGGATGTTTTTTTGGCGGCGCTCACCCGCCAGTGGCAAGCGTTCGGACTTACTTCAGCTTCAGATATGACTCAGCATCAGTGGTGGCACGCGGTCAGTGCCGCGGTCGCCGAACAGCTTCCTGCGCAAAACGATACCGTCAGCAGCAAAAGCAAAAAAATGACCCGCCACGTTAACTATATCTCGATGGAATTTCTGGTCGGGCGTCTCACCGGTAACAACCTGATTAATCTCGGCTGGTACGAAAAAATTGCCAGCGCGCTGGAACCGTTTGATATCAATCTGACTGGTTTGCTGGAAGAGGAAATCGATCCGGCGCTGGGCAACGGCGGGCTGGGACGGCTGGCGGCCTGTTATCTCGATGCGATGGCCTCAGTCGGACAGCCCGGTATCGGTTATGGCCTGAATTATCAGTACGGTTTATTCCGCCAGCGTTTTGTTGACGGTAAACAGAAAGAGTCGCCGGATGACTGGCACCGGAGCGAATATCCATGGTTTCGCCATAACAGTTCCCTGGCGGTCAGCGTTGGCGTCGGCGGTAAAGTCGTGAAGAATGAACAGGGTGTTTCGCGCTGGGAACCGGAATTTACCCTGCGAGGCGAAGCCTGGGATCTGCCGGTGATGGGCTATCGAAACGGTATTACGCAACCGCTGCGCTTATGGGAAGCGACACATCCGCATCCGTTTGATCTCGAAAAGTTTAATGACGGCGAGTTCCTGAAAGCCGAACAACAGGGCGTCGACGCTGCCAAACTCACCAAAGTGTTATACCCGAATGACAACCATCAGGCCGGTAAACGTCTGCGCCTGATGCAGCAGTATTTCCAGTGCGCCTGCTCGGTAGCCGATATCCTGCGGCGTCACCATTTTCTTGGGCGCAAAATCAGCGAATTGCCGGATTATGAAGTCATCCAGCTTAACGACACGCACCCGACCATCGCCATTCCTGAAATGCTGCGCGTGCTGCTCGACGAGCATCAGCTGAGCTGGGATGACGCGTGGCACATTACCAGCCGCACCTTTGCTTACACCAACCACACGCTGATGCCGGAAGCGCTGGAAACCTGGGACGAGCGACTGGTGCGCAGCCTGCTGCCGCGTCATTTCCAGATTATTAAACAAATCAACGCCAACTTTAAGAAACGGGTCAGCAAAGAATGGCCGGGCGATGAGGCTGTCTGGGCGAAGCTTGCCGTGCATCACGACAAACAGGTGCGCATGGCAAACCTCTGTGTGGTTGCCGGTTTTGCGGTTAACGGCGTGGCGGCGCTGCATTCGGATCTGGTGGTCAAAGATCTGTTCCCGGAATATCACCAGTTGTGGCCGCAGAAATTCCATAATGTGACCAACGGCATCACGCCTCGGCGCTGGCTGAAACAGTGTAATCCGGCGCTTTCCGCGCTGATAGATGAGCGTCTGAAAACCGACGGCTGGGTGAACAATCTGGATTTGCTGAAAGGTCTGGAAGAGGGCGTCAAAGACAAAAAATTCTGCAAGCAGTACCGCAAAATCAAACACGAGAACAAAGTGCGGCTGGCGGAATACGTCTGGCATCGCATGGGGATCCGGCTTAATCCGGACGCGATTTTCGATGTGCAGATCAAACGTCTGCACGAGTACAAACGTCAGCATCTGAATCTGCTGCACATTCTTTCACTGTACCGCCAGATCCGCGATAACCCGAAACTCGACATCGTGCCGCGCGTTTTCCTGTTCGGTGCAAAAGCCGCGCCCGGCTATTACCTCGCCAAAAATATCATCTATGCGATCAATCAGGTGGCGGAGAAGATCAACAACGATCCGATCGTCGCCGATCGCATCAAAGTGGTGTTCATTCCCGATTATTGCGTTTCCGTGGCTGAACTGATGATCCCGGCGGCGGATGTCTCCGAGCAGATTTCTACCGCAGGCAAAGAGGCTTCCGGCACCGGCAATATGAAACTGGCGCTGAACGGTGCGCTGACCGTCGGCACGCTGGATGGTGCGAACGTCGAAATTGCCGAACAGGTCGGCGAGGACAACATCTTTATCTTTGGCCTGACCGTTGATGAAGTGAAAGCGCAGCTGAAAAAGGGCTACAAACCGAAAGCGCTGGTGAAAAAGGACAAACATCTCAAAGCCATTCTCGACGAACTGGCCAGCGGCTTTTATGCCAACGGTGATAAGAAAGCCTTCGATCTGATGCTCAACAGCCTGCTCGACGGCGGTGATCCGTATCTGGTGCTGGCGGATTTTGCAGCCTATTGCGAAGCACAGAAACAGGTCGATACGCTGTTCCGTAATACCGATGAATGGACGCGCCGCACGCTGCTCAACACGGCGCGCGTCGGCATGTTCAGCGCCGACCGTTCCATCCGTGATTATCAGCAACGCATCTGGCAGGCCAAACGATAGGAGCAGGCATGGAAGATAAGCAACTCGTTGAAGCCGCACGCCGGGCGGGGATTTTAGACAGTTTCATCAATATGACCGATGACGTCGAAACAGTTTCCGATGACACGCGGGCCGCTTTGCTCGCGGCGATGGGGCGGGACCCGGCTGATGTGCCGGAAATCATGCCCGTGCCGCCGGTAAAAGTGTTTACACAAGGCAAAAAAGTGCTGCTGACACCGGAAGGCGCTGGCGCATATAGCTGGCAACTGACGCAGGAAAGCGGCAGTCAGACGCACGGCGACATTCTGGCGGGTAAGGCGCTGAACCTCGGCGCAGCGCTGCCTGAGGGGTATCACCAGCTGACGTTATCGCAAAACGGCAATGTCTGGCCCTGCCGGATTATCGTCGTGCCGCCGCGCTGTTATGAACCGCAGGTGTTGCGGGCGGGCAAAAAACTGTGGGGCGCGACGGTGCAGCTTTACACGTTGCGTTCGGAAAATAACTGGGGCGTGGGTGATTTTGGCGACCTGAAAAAAATGGTCGAAGAAGTCGGTAAGCGTGGCGGGGCGTTCGTCGGGCTGAATCCTGTCCATTCGTTGTATCCGGCGAATCCGCAAAGTGCCAGCCCGTACAGTCCGTCGTCCCGCCGCTGGCTGAACCTGACTTACATTGATGTGAACGCCGTGGAGGAATTCGCCGCCAGTCGCGAGGCACAAAACTGGTGGCATTCAAGAGAGACGCGTGACGCGTTATTGCAGGCGCGCAGTACGGAGTTTGTCGATTATCCGCAGGTCATGGCGCTGAAATCCGCCGCGCTGAAACTCGCCTGGCCGCTGTTTTGCGAACTGCCGGAAGACAGCCCGCGCAAGCAGGATTTCCACCGTTTCGTCGAACTTGGTGGTAGCAGTTTGCGGCAACAGGCGCTGTTCGACGCGCTGCATGTACATCTGCGCGATCTGGATTTAGGCCAGTGGGGCTGGCCGGTGTGGCCTCAAGCCTATCGCGATGCCCAAAGTGCGGAAGTGAAGGCGTTCAGTGAGCGTTATGCCAGTGAAGTTGAATTTTATCAGTGGCAGCAATGGCTGGCGCATACGCAGTTTTCTGAATGTTATCAGCGCAGTGTGGAACTGGAGATGCCGGTCGGCGTGTACCGTGATCTGGCCGTCGGCGTGGCGCAAGGCGGCGCGGAAACCTGGTCTGATCCGGCGCTGTATTGCCTGAAAGCCACCATCGGCGCACCGCCGGATATTCTTGGTCCTCAGGGACAAAACTGGGGGCTTCCACCCATTGATCCGCACGAAATGAAAGCCCGTGCCTATCAGCCATTTATTGATTTATTGCGTGCAAATATGGCGGATTGCGGGGCGCTGCGTATCGATCACGTGATGGGGCTGCTGCGTTTGTGGTGGATACCGGCGGATCAGGAGGCGGGGAATGGCGCGTATGTCCGTTATCCGCTGGAAGATTTACTTGGCGTGCTGGCGCTGGAAAGTCAGCGGCATCAGTGCATGGTCATTGGGGAAGATCTCGGTACGGTGCCGAAAGAGATTGTCGCCAGCCTGCGCGACAGCGGCGTGTATTCCTACAAAGTGTTGTATTTCGAGCACGACAAAAACTACGCTTATCGGCCACCGGAGGATTATGTTTCTCAGGCGATGGCAACGGTCACCACGCATGACCTGCCGACGTTGCGCGGTTACTGGGAAGGTGGCGATTTAACGCTCGGTGCGTCGCTGGGTGTTTATCCTGATCCGCAGGTGCTGGAGAAATTGCGCGGGGAGCGTGAACACAGTAAACAGGGATTGCTGGATGCGTTGCATCGGAAAAGATGCGTGCCGAAATCGACTCCTCATATAGCTGCGGGTATGCCGATGACGCCGGTGCTAAATGGCGGGCTACAGCGTTATCTGGCAGCGAGCGCCAGCGCGTTACTCGGCCTGCAACCTGAGGACTGGCTGGATATGGACTTGCCGGTCAATGTGCCGGGCACGAATACCGAATACCCCAACTGGCGGCGCAAACTGACGCGAACGCTGGAGGAGATGTTTGCTGATGAGCATATTGATTCGCTGCTGGCAGATTTGAACCAGCGGCGAAAGGTGTAATTCTGGTTGCAGAAAAAGGCCTGAGTTTCCTCAGGCCGCTGTGATTAATTCTCTGTTGCCGCTTTATAGCCTTTCACAATCAGCAACGGCGGATGGTTGGTTTCGGTGGAATCGAAGGTGTACGTCCCGCCATTCTGGTCACCGCCGAGGTAGAAAGCGACTTCCGTTTTGCCTTCTGCCAGCGCCTGGCGAACAGCCGTATCCACGATGGCGTCGCGATACTGACGGTTATTATTCATCGAGATGGTGCCAGCGGACTGGTAATCCGTTGCCGGATGGTTATCCCAGTTCACTGTTTTGCCATCCCAGTCTGTGGATGTGCTGTAAACATTCAGCTTGCCGGTGGCGCTGGAAGCCGCATTGCCACCAAACACCCGCAGACGGTAGACGAATAATCCTTCCTCAGAGGCCGGGATGGCTTCCGGCAGTGCAGGAATTTTAAACTTAAACAGAACCAGGCTTTCCGGATTGCTGGCATGGCCGCCGTTTTTCCAGTTGTCGCTGGCGGTCAGCAACGTGCTGCTGCCGTAATTGGTGCTGCTGTTGGTACTGCTGACGACCGTGTCTTCCAGGGCAGGCTCGTAGCTGTAAGGGATCGTATTACTGCAATCGAAAGCCAGGTTCATGCACAAATCGGTCATGTATTTTGCGGACTGTTCAGGCCAGCCATTCACGAAATCTCCATGGGCGGTGTAAATGCTGCCCCACTTCTCGATGCGTTGATCACCGACCATTTCAGGGTCCAGCGAAAGCTGTATTTTGCTGGTATCCAGCGAGGTAATCTGCGGCAACACGTAGGCAATGTTCATGTTGACCTTAGGTATTTTGACCGGAAAATTCGCCGGGCAGACATTGTTCGAATCATACGTGGCATTCGCTTGTCCATTTACCGGTGTCAGATGAACGCCGTCCCAGCAGTTAGGAAAGTTAATGCCGATGTTGAACTGCACGGCATCCCCGCCTGAGCGCAAACCACAGACCTGATCGGCGGTGTTGGTGTAGCCGTTGCCATTGGCACACAAGAAGCTGACGTGGGGATTGGGTGCGGTGCCCACGTGATCCCCGGCCAGCAACTGTAATCCCTTGGGGAAAGGCGTCAGCGGATATTTTTCAACCGAGTTGGCCTGATAATAGGTTTTCTGATACGACGGCTTCACGATTTCACCTGAAGGCAATTTCATGGTCGGTGCCCAATAGGCGGTGGAATCTGCCTTGTTGTTGCAGGTGGTTTCCGGGTTCGCCTGCAGCGTGTCGTAGGTGGAATACGCATCGGTGCTGGTGTTACCGAAGAAGTCGTGGAGCATTGCATGATTGGGCATACCAAACATCAGAATGGCATCGTCACCCAGCGTGTGGCTGTAAGAACAGGAGACGTTCGACTGGCCTGATGCCGCATGAGAAGCCAGCGGTGTCAGGGCGAACAGACCGGCGAGAGGGACTAAAACGCGTAAGGTTGTTTTCATAACAGACTCCGGACAGAGAGTGATTTCCTTAGAAATGACATCCGGGGAAGTGTGTGTTCCGGGCCTGGCTCTCGCTTGAGAAAGCAGGACTGAGACGTGTTGAATTACACGATTCCTTTTCCCCTGCCTCTGTTTTATGCGCAATCTGTGCGAGCTGATACCGAGTCTGGTTGTGCCATCACAGACACAGCGGGCAGGTGAAAAAGCAGGCAATAAAAAGGGTTCAGCAGTGCTGAACCCTAAGATATTGTGATTCTGAAATGGCGTTAACTGATCAGTAGAAGGAGTGCTCGCCGCGCTGGTGTTCGGTCAGGTCACGAACGCCTTTCAGCTCAGGGAAGTTTTGCAGGAGTTCTTTCTCGATGCCGTCTTTCAGGGTGACATCAATCATTGAACAGCCGTTACAGCCACCGCCGAATTGCAGAACCGCGATGCCGTCGTCGGTGATTTCCATCAGGGAAACACGACCGCCGTGGCTGGCTAACTGCGGGTTAATCTGCGATTGCAGCTGATATTCAACACGTTCCATCAGCGGTGCATCGTCAGAAACTTTACGCATTTTGGCGTTTGGCGCTTTCAGCGTCAGCTGAGAACCGAGCTGATCGGTAACGAAGTCGATCACCGCATCCTGCAGGTAAGGTGCGCTTAATTCATCGACGAAAGCGGACAGTTTCTCGAACTTCAGTTCGGTATCCGTCGCTTCTACGGCGTCAGGCGGGCAATAGGAGACACCGCATTCTGCGGTCGGCGTACCGGGATTGATCACGAATACGCGGATTTGGGTGCCTTCTTCCTGGCTTGCCAGCAATTTGGCAAAGTGCTCTTGGGCAGCATCGGTAATAAGGATCATAACATTCGCTCAATAGTTGACTACTCTAGTTGGTTATAATACGCCCTTTACTTTTACCCGTCACCCTTCACGTTACCGGAGTGTTAGCAGCACGTGCTCACGCCTGCAAAGTCCTGCAAATACAGGCAATTTGCAGGGAAGCAACTCCCTGACTGCGCAGTATTTTACTGATTTCACGCACCGTGCTGCCGGTTGTCACCACGTCATCCAGCAACATCACGTGCTTACCGCGCAGGCTGACATGGCAGGTGAAAGCTTTGCGCAAATTCCACTTTCTTTCCCGCTCGGTCAGGCTTTGTTGCGACGTTGTGCGCCGGTCGCGGCTCAGGGCGTCGGGCAGATATTCACAATGCAGCCAGCGCGCCAGCGGCTTTGCCAGCAATTCACTCTGATTATAGCCGCGTGAGAAATAGCGTTTCTGATGCAGTGGCACGCTGAGGAGCACGTCGGGTCTGGGCAGATTGCGCATCCGGTAGCGTTCCTGCCAGCGCAGTAAAAGCAGCCGGGCGAGTGCGGTGTCGAGCTCCGGTTGACTGGCGAATTTGAACCGCAACACCAGCCCGCTCACCGGCATTTCATAAGGACTGGCGAAGATCATCGCATCCCACGGCGGCGGTTTTTGCAGGCAACGTCCGCAGTCATCATTGCCGCCGGAACAGGGCAATCCGCAGCGCAGGCAATGCGGCGGGGCAACCGGCAGATGTTTCATACACAGGCTGCAAATGCCCTGAATCGTGACATGCAGCGGACACTGGCATAGCCAACAGCGGCTGGCAATTGTTAGCATAGTGGCGGGTTCCTTTTGCCATTCAGACAGACACGGACAATACGCTATGAACACGCTTTACCAGGAGACAATCGGCGAAGGAGATCGCCATCTTGTGCTGCTTCACGGATGGGGGCTGAATGCCGAAGTCTGGCGTTACACGGCAGAGCGACTTGCGCCGCAATTTTGTGTGCATCTGATCGACCTGCCGGGCTATGGCCGCAGCAAAGGTTTCGGGGCGATGACGCTGGAAGAGATGGCGGAAACGGTTCTGGCGGTCATGCCGCACAGGGCCTCGCTGATGGGCTGGTCACTGGGCGGTCTGGTCGCCAGCCAGATTGCGCTGAGCGCGCCGCAGCGTGTGGAAAAACTGATTACCGTGGCGTCCTCGCCGTGCTTTACCGCAAATGAAGACTGGCCGGGGATCCGCCCCGATGTGTTGCAGGGTTTTCAGCATCAGCTGAGTGAAGATTTCCAGCGTACGGTCGAGCGTTTTCTGGCTTTACAGACGCTCGGTAGCGACAGCGCGCGTCAGGATGCCCGTTTGCTGAAATCCATCGTCCTGAATCTGCCGATGCCGCCAGCAGAGGTGCTCAATGGCGGGCTGGAGATTTTGCGCATGGCCGATTTACGTCAGCCGATGACGCAGCTGACGTTGCCAATATTGCGTATTTACGGCGCACTGGACGGACTGGTACCAAGAAAAGTGGTGCCATTGCTGGATGCGTTGCTGCCGGATTCCCGTTCAGAAATCATTGAAAAAGCGGCACATGCGCCGTTTATCTCTCATCCCGACGTGTTTTGTAAGCTTGTCGAGAATTTCCTGATTACAGACTGAAACTCAATGTAAATATTTTTTACTAATTTCTGGATAATTCCCGAGGGTGATTAATACTTAAGCCGATAGATGACGGAGGTGAGAGGGGGAAGATTTTCCATCGCCCGTTTGTGTCTCTGGGGAGAAATCTGGTGGTTGACCAGGAAGGTTCGTGCCAGCACAGATTCACCTGCCGTTCATATCTTGACTGCTTTCTTTCAAAATTATTCATCCAATTTAGAGGTAGTGTCATGAAATCAAATAAAATTATTATTGCAGCTGTTCTGGCAGGTTTATTCTCTGTGAACGCAATGGCGGCGGAGATGATCACTAAAGAAGAAGCCAAAGATAAGGGTTACACCAGTCTGGGCGTGGTCACCACCAGCAATGAATACACTGCGCCAATGGATGCTAAAGATGAGCTGTCCAAACTGGCTGATGAAAAAGGCGGGAAATACTACGTCGTCATCGCCGCGCAGGAGAAAAAGAAAATCACTGCAACAGCAGAAGTTTTCAAATAATTCTCTCAGTCTGAAAAAAGGGATGCCTGAGGCATCCTTTTTTTTTAGCTTTTTTTGCGCGCTTCCTCTCATTCCTTGTTCTGTATCAAACTGTTTTAAAAGAATTCTCCTCAATCGTTACTCTCAGAGTAACGAAGTGTCAGCGCCCTTAATTGATGGTTATCTCACCGCTTCCTACACTTAACACGCTAATTAAACAGGTCAATTGTGATGCAACCGCCACTTGACTGAACTTCCCACCGTCCTCTTTGTTTCATCACGCCGGGAAAGATTCAGCAAGCTCAACCCAGGGAGGTTTGGCATGCCGCAACATCCGCAGACCACGAAAGTGTGGGACACCCGCCGCAGCGAAAAACAACGGCGTATCGACAGTGTCCGTTCCGTGGCCGAGGGTAAAGTCTTACCCACTGATAAAATCATTCCTGTCCTCGAAACGCTGATCGCCTCCGGTGATCGCGTGGTGATGGAAGGCAATAACCAAAAACAAGCTGACTTTCTTTCCCGTTCGCTGGCAAAAGTGAACCCTGAAAAATTGCATGATTTACATATGATCATGCCGAGCGTCAGCCGCGCTGAACATCTGGATCTCTTCGAACGCGGAATCGCCCGCAAGCTTGATTTCGCGTTCTCCGGCCCGCAAAGCCTGCGTATTGCGCAACTGCTGGAAGATGGCCAGATGGAAATCGGCGCAATCCACACGTACATCGAACTGTATTCCCGTCTTTATGTCGATCTGGTGCCAAACATTGCACTGATCGCCGGCTTCAAAGCGGACCGTAAAGGCAATCTGTATACCGGCGCGAGCACCGAAGATACGCCGGCGCTGGTCGAAGCCGCTGCCTTTAAAAACGGCATCGTGATTGCGCAGGTTAATGAACTGGTTGAAGAAGATACCGACCTGCCGCGCGTTGATATTCCGGGCGACTGGATCGATTTCGTGGTCGTCGCCGACAAGCCGTTCTTCATCGAACCGCTGTTCACCCGTGATCCACGCCTGATTAAACCGGTTCACGTCCTGATGGCGATGATGGCGATTAAAGGCATCTACGCCAAACACAACGTGCAGTCGCTTAACCACGGTATCGGTTTTAACACTGCCGCTATCGAACTGCTGCTGCCAACTTACGGCGAACAGCTCGGTCTGCGCGGCAAAATTTGTAAACACTGGACGCTGAATCCGCATCCGACGCTGATCCCGGCTATCGAAAGCGGTTGGGTGGAAACCGTTCACTGCTTCGGCGGCGAAATGGGCATGGAAGAGTACATTCGCGCTCGTCCGGACGTGTTCTTCACTGGCTCCGACGGTTCCATGCGTTCCAACCGTGCGTTCTGCCAGATGGCCGGCCAGTACGCCGTCGACATGTTCATCGGTTCCACCTTGCAGGTCGATGGTCTGGCGAATTCCTCCACCGTGACCCGCGGTCGTCTGGCCGGTTTTGGTGGCGCACCGAACATGGGGCATGACCCTCACGGGCGTCGTCACTCCACGCCAGCCTGGCTCGACATGATTGAAGAGCCGGATCCGATGGCGCGCGGTAAAAAACTGGTTGTGCAGATGGTGGAAACCTTCCAGGCCGGTGGCAAACCGACGTTCGTTGAGAAACTCGAAGCCGTCGATGTGGGTAAAGAATCCGGTATGCCGCTGGCGCCGGTGATGATTTACGGCGACGACGTGACGCACGTGCTGACCGAAGAAGGTATCGCCTATTTGCACCGCGCCCGCTCTCTGGAAGAACGCCGCGCAATGGTCGCTGCGGTGGCCGGTATCACTGACATCGGTCTGGGCGTTGACGCCAAACGCGTTGCCGAACTGCGCCGTCAGGAACTGGTGGTCTTCCCGGAAGACATGGGCATTCGCCGCACCGATGCCACCCGTTCGTTACTGGCGGCAGGCAGCGTGAGCGAACTGGTTGACTGGTCCGGCGGTTTGTATAACCCGCCAGCCAAATTCCGGAGCTGGTAATCATGATGCCGCAGACTTTAACGATTGGCGCTGTACTCACAGCGGAAGAACTGGCCGAAAGGCTGGCAGAAACGGCGACGCAGGCGCTGATCGACGAAGCACGGCTTAGCCCGAAACCGGGGTTGGTAGACAGCCGGAGTTCCGGCGCACATCAGGATTTAACGTTAGATCTGATGGTGCGTTCGGCGCACAGCCTGACATCCACTTTCTATTTGCTGGCTTTACACAGCTGGCAGCGCCCGGCGGATATCGCCCTGCGCCAGGAAGTGGGACGCTTAGGTCGTGCCGGCGAAGCACAAATGATGGCGGAAACCGGCGGAGTGAATACTCACCGGGGCGCTATCTGGGCGATGGGGCTGCTGGTCAGCGCCGTTGCCATGCAGCCGGAACGTTTGCTGCCGCAAAGTATTGCGCAGCGCGCCGCGAAAATTGCGGCGCTACCCGACGCTTTCAGCCCGAAAAAATTCAGTAAAGGTTCGCACGCCGTGCAGCGTTATCAGGTGCCGGGTGCCCGTGAAGAAGCACAGCGTGGTTTTCCGCACATTATCGACCGGGCGTTGCCGCAGCTTCACCACAGCAGGACACGCGGTGCCTGCGAAAGCGAAGCGCAGGTCGATGCCTTACTGGCGGTGATGACCACACTGGCCGACACCTGCGTGCTGTCACGCGGCGGTTTGCCAGCGCTCAACGCTATGCATCAGGGCGCTCAGGCCGTGCTGGAATCCGGTGGCACCAGCACGATGGCGGGCAAACAACGGTTGCGCCGTCTCGAACACCGGATGCTGGCGGATAACACATCGCCCGGCGGTGCCGCTGATTTACTGGCCGCGACGCTGTTCCTCGACCGCGTGAGCGTGGTCTGAACCGGATACGAATTAACTAACATCAGTACAAAGAGGTGTTATGGAACGTTTTGAATTTAACTACCCGGCGGCAAAACCGCTGGCAGGCCGCGCCGAAGCCGGCGTGGTAGGTTCCGGCGATTTAGAAGCGCTGTATGAACCCGACACAGCCAGTGCGCTGAAAATTACCGTCACCACGTCCGTCGACGGCAGCCATACCTTATGGCAGAACTTTTTTAACCGTCTGAACGCGCTGCGTGAATTACCGGCAGGCCGTCTCGACATTAATGATTTTGGCGCCACACCAGGGGTTGCCCGTCTGCGTATCGAACAGGTTTTTGAGGAGGCTGAAAATGCCAACTGATACTTCCTTTCAGGATCAGAGCTTTATCGAACTGAGCGCCCGTCAGCGTGCCCGCAAACTGCTGGACGACGGCACTTTCCGTGAACTGCTCGGGCCGTTCGAACGCGTTATGTCGCCATGGCTGGAACCGCAGGGCATCGTCCCGCAGGCCGATGACGGCATGGTGGTTGCAAAAGGCCAGATTAACGGCCAGCCCGCTGTGGTTGTGGCGATTGAAGGCAACTTCCAGGGCGGCAGTATGGGCGAAGTGTCCGGTGCCAAAATGGCTGCTGCGCTGGAACTGGCCGCAGAAGATAACCGCAACGGCATCCCGACGCAGGCCGTTCTGCTGCTCGAAACCGGCGGTGTACGTTTGCAGGAAGCCAATCTGGGTCTGGCCGCCATCGCCGATATTCACGCTGCGATTGTTGATTTACGCCGCTATACGCCGGTGATCGGCGTAGTTGCCGGTACGGTCGGTTGCTTTGGTGGCATGTCGATTGCCGCCGCGCTGTGCAGCTATCTGATTGTGACCCGCGAAGCCCGTCTGGGTCTGAATGGTCCGCAGGTTATCGAACAGGAAGCCGGTATTGATGAATACGATTCCCGCGACCGTCCGTTTATCTGGAGTATGACCGGTGGCGAAGTGCGTTATCACAGCGGATTTGTCGATGCGCTGGTGAAAGATTCCCTCGCTGAGGTGAAAGCCAGCGTGATGAGCTTCATTAAAAAAGGCGTTCCGGCCACACATCGTTCTGATAATTATGATTATTACCTGCCAAAACTGACCGGTTTTGACACCGCGCAGCAGGCCAGCCGTGAAGTGACGGAAGCCTTGTTTAACCGGGAGGATCGCGCATGAGCAACGTAGCAAACAATGCAGTCAGCCGGGGTGATTACTGGTTCGCTGAACTCACCAAAGACGCCACTCCGGTGACCGGTCTTTGCCCTTCCGTGAAAGCAGCTGATGGCAAAATGAATGACCAGCCCGTGCGTTTCATCGCCGTGGTACCGGATAAAAATAACCAGTATCCGCGTGCTGCGGGCGGCGAAGTCGGCCTGCTCGAAGGCTGGAATCTGGCAAAAGTGGTCAACGACGTCATTGATGCCGACGCGAATGCCACCACCAAACGCGCCATCGTTGCAGTGATTGATGTGCCAAGTCAGGCATACGGTCGTCGCGAAGAAGCATTCGGTATCCATCAGGCGCTGGCCGGTGCCGCAGGCGCTTACGCCAAAGCGCGTCTGGCCGGGCATCCGGTGGTCGGGCTGATTGTCGGTAAAGCGATGTCCGGTGCGTTTCTGGCGCACGGTTATCAGGCCAACAAACTGATCGCCTTCAAAAACAATGGCGTGATGATCCACGCGATGGGTAAAGAATCCGCCGCACGTATCACCTTACGTTCTGTGGACGCGCTGGAAAAACTGGCTGCCACCATTCCGCCGATGGCTTATGACATCGAAAACTACGCCACGCTGGGCCTGCTGTCGCAATTACTCGACATCGCTGATCCGGACAAGGCAACACCCGACGACATCAGCAACGTGCAAAACGTTGTCTGGCAAAACATTCAGGACGCACGCAAAGAAGGCATTAGCCTCAGCAACCGTCTGGGTGCAGAAAACCGCGCAAGTTCGCAGCGCGTTCGCCAGATGATGCGTCAGGAATGGTAATTCGTTAAAACTTTCAGTCTCAACCGGTAACGCACCTGCAAACAGCGTGACGCAGCCGCATTGCGGGTTCCCGCCCTGACATACCGTCCGGGCGAGGACCTGCTGTTGTCTGCAACTGGACTGTCATACTAAAAAAACCATCGCACCGGCGCCGACTGAGCATTCATTTTTTGCCTCAGGAAAAACGCTATGACTTACGTAATATTGCACGCGCTTGCCCCTATTTTCGTCATCATGATCCTCGGTTTTTACGCCGGGAAAGCGAAAATGGTGGATAACCAGAATGTCTCTTTACTTAATATTTTCGTGATGGATTTTGCTTTACCCGCTGCGCTGTTTGCAGCAACTGTACAGACCCCGTGGGCGGGCATTGTTGAACAGTCACCGTTGATTCTGGTGCTGGTTCTGGCGATGTGGATCACTTACGCGGCGATTTACTTTATTTGCACCAAAGTCTTTAAAAAGTCTCCGCAGGACGCGGCAGTGCTGACGCTGACCGTCGCACTGCCGAACTATGCTGCGCTTGGTTTGCCTATCCTGAGCAGCGTGCTGGGTGATGCGCCGTCGACTTCCCTGTCAGTTGCGGTGTCTATCGCCTGTGGTTCCGTGCTGATGACGCCGTTCTGTCTGCTGATCCTCGAACGTGAAAAAGCGCGTCTCAGTGGTGAAAATCAGGGGTCTTCTCTGGCACTGCTGCCGGTTCTGATGTGGCGTTCAGTGAAAAAACCGATCGTCTGGGCACCGTTGCTGGGCGTGATCCTGTCCGCGATTGGCATTAAAATGCCGGAAATTTTCCTGGCATCAATCAAACCGCTGGGTCTGTCAGCTACCGCGTCTGCGCTGTTCCTGACCGGTGTAATCCTGTCAGCCCGTAAACTGAAAATTAACGGCCCGGTGCTGTTGTCTTGTGTGGCGAAAAACCTGATCCAGCCGTTTATTGCCTGGGGTTTGGTTCTGGCGTTCGGCCTGAGTGGTCAGGTTGCTGTGACGGCGATTCTGATGATTGCGCTGTCTGCCGGTTTCTTCGGTATCGTGTTCGGTAACCGCTTCGGGGTTCAGTCTCCGGATGCTGAAGCGTCACTGCTGATCAGTTCCGTGTTATGTATCGTGACATTACCGCTGTTTATCTCTCTGACAGCCGCACTTCACTAATCAGAAAGGTTGGAATATGTGTGATCCGCGTGCCCATGATTTTGTCTGGATAAGCGACCGTTCAGCGCTGCAAAGCGACGACACGTTACCCGCGTGGGTCAACAGCGGCTGGCATACGTCGCTGCCGCTGGTGGTGCGTCGCGATAAACGTGCTGACGACGCAATTCCTGTGGGCATTCGCGGCATGACGCGCATTCAGCGTGCCGCCGCCTGGATTGATCCGGCGGCGGTAGTGCGGGTCGTGACTCCTGAATCTCTGGTCAGCGACGTCAACGCATTACTGCATTCACCCTTTGTGTCACAACAACCGGTGCAGGCGCTGATTACGTTATGCAGCCTGAAGCTGCCTTTCTCCTGGGGCGTGACGGGCAGTTGCGCCTTCGCGCTGGTCAGTGACCTGCCGGTCATGCACGCCGACAGCGATCTTGATTTACTGGTGCGCTGCGACACGCCGGTGGATCCTTCTCAGTTTTTCGATTTTTACGACCAGTTTCAGCGGCTTCCCTGCCGCGCTGATGTTCAGATCAACACGCCGCAAGGGGGATTTGCCCTTAGCGAATGGCTGCGTGGCGGTGACATCATGCTGAAAACGGCGTCCGGCCCGTTGCTGGTGCGTGACCCGTGGCAATTGCCGGCAGAATAAATCCGGCCACAAGAAGCAAGGAGCACGATGAAAATCCTATTTACCTTCCCCGGACAGGGCCCGCAGGTGCCGCAAATGCTGCACCGTTTGCCGGATAACCCGCTTACACATTCCCTCATTGAACAAGCCAGTCTCGCGCTGGGCGAAGATGTTCTGCTGCTCGACACCGCCGACGCTTTACGTGCCACCCGTGCCGTACAACTGTGCTTGCTGATTGCCGGTGTGGTCTGGGCGAGACAATGCCAGGCCGAAGGGATTGAGGCCGATTTTTGCAGCGGGCTGTCGATTGGTGCATTTCCGGCGGCAGTGATTGCCGGTGCGCTCGACTTTGATGATGCCGTACGGCTGGTCGCGTTGCGCGGTGAACTGATGCAACAGGCCTATCCGCAAGGTTTTGGCCTGTCGGCGATCACCGGGTTGCGTCAGATGCAGGTTGAGGAACTGGTCGCGCAGATCAACAGCGCCACGTCGCCGGTATATCTGGCGAATATTAACGCGGAAGATCAACTGGTGATCGCGGGCAGCGATGCCGCCATGGCACAGGTCATGCAACTGGCGAAAGGGCTGGGCGCACAGAAAACGCATCAGCTGGCGGTCAGCGTACCATCACATTGCGCACTGCTTGATGAGCCCGCGGCGAAACTGGTTGAGGCGTTTAAACAGATTCATATTTCCCGCCCGACCTGCGGTTATCTCAGCGGCACAACCGGGCGTGTTTACTGGCAGGCGGAAAAAATTGCAGACGATCTGGCGATGAACATGGCGCGTACCGTGAACTGGCGTGACGCCATGGTTGCGGCCTACCAGCGCGAGGTGCGACTGGCGATTGAAATGCCGCCGGGCGCGGTGCTCACCGGCCTGACCCGCCGTGCGATGGAACAGGGCGAAGCACTGTCTTTATGCCAGTCAGGGATGCATGTTGCGGGACGTCTCGCAGCGCGGTTACGGGAAAACGAACGCTGATTAAAGGCATGATAGGTTGGGGGTGAAACGCGTTGCACTGTTTGATAATTGCGCAGCGTGCTATTGTCCAACTACTCTGAACGAAGGGATATCATGCCAGTTTTAATTCGCGGGGATTCGCAAATGATCGTGCTTGAAAGATCGTACAGTCCGGCCACTCTGGCCAGACGGTTTGAAGTCATTGATGAAATCCGTTTCAACAACATGGATATGTTGGTCATCTATGATGAAAAAATTCCATTTATCGCCATTGCTGAAGCACAAACCAGAACCGATAACCGGGGTGAAAACCGACACCATGTGGTGGCAACGCTTGAACTTGCCCGCAGGGAAAATAGCGATGAACTGCTCGAGGTGCGACAGTTCTGGGAAGACGATAAAGCGTTTCAGGTGGAAGGCGTGGTGGTTAATGCCGGAATGCGAGATTACCGTTTAGCGACCTTATTGTATGAAACGCTGGTGGTAAAAAAGCATCTCACGTTGATGAGTGATAACGATCAATACACCGGCGGTCGCGCCTTATGGAAACGTCTTGTGCAGGATTCTGCGGGATTATTAGTTTTTATACTCGATACAGAGAAAGGGCAATTTTACCCTTATGACGGCACGGAAATGCGTTATGACGGAGTGAGCATTCCTGAGTCCGCCATCTGGAGTCACCACCCGGATCAAACTCACTGGCCGGTGGTATTGATTGCGCAAAACAGCGAGCGTCTGTCAGCGCTTTCTGCTCGCTAGCGCATACATCCGGCTTTCAGCGGCGAGGGCGAGGAGGTTGGGATCGTGCTCGCGGCTGTGCGGGAGGACCAGCGAAATGGTCTGGCGCATCTGGTAAGCTTCGGCCAGTGGCAGTAATTTCACCGTATTTGCGTACACGCCTTTCATCCTGCCGGGAATGAGCGTGTATCCGACGCCCGCCTGTACCAGACTCAGCATCGAAAAAATATCGTTTACCCGTGTGACAATGTCCGGCTCAAAACCGGCGATCTGAAAGGCTTCCTGAAAGCCGTGGTAAGTCGCAAACCCTTCTGCCAGTGAAACGAATTTCTTCTGTTTGTAATCGCGTAAATCCGCCGTGCCTTCCGACGCCAGTTCTGCGCTGGCGGGGGCAGCGAGAAAAATATCATCCTGAAAAAGCGGCAGCTGATCGTAGCGCTGTGTATCCACGCTCGAATCACTGGTCGAAATCAGAATCGCATCCAGCAGGCCGTCTTCCAGTTTTTGCAGCAAATCACTGTTAGATCCCATCACCAGTTCCAGTTCCAGCTCAGGTCTGCGCAGTTTCAGCCCCATGATCAGGCGCGGAATGGTTTCCAGGGTCAGTGAATACAATGTGCCGACCTTCAGGCGTTTATCCCCAAAACCGGCAGCGCGCTGTGTGGCCAGGATCCCGTGCTCCATCTGCTCAATCACCTGCGTGGCATGTTCAAGTAACGCTTCAGCCGCGGGCAACGGCAGCAGATTGCGCCCGCGATGGATAAACAACGGACAGCGCAAACCTTCTTCCAGCGAATGCAGGGCGCGATGCACGCTCACGCTGCTCAGACCGAGTTGTTCGGCTGCGCGGGTGATGTTTTGTTTTTCCATGTAAGCGAGGAAAATTTCGAGTTTGCGGAAGGTGATTTCACTGTCGATCATACAGGCTCCTGCGGCGCGTTTTAGGCCGTTGCGGTCTGAGATGATAGCTGAATAGCCGCCGGGCGACTATTCAGGAAGGGCGGAAAAGACGGGTTCAGGGGATCAGGGTGTAAGAGACGGTCAGGCACTTTTTGCCGTCGGCACAACTTTTACAGCCGCCGCTCAGACAGCTGTCATCCGCTTCCACCGTTTCTGCTTTTCGCATCGCTACCAGCCGCTCAAGCATGGCCTGAACCAGCGGCTGCGGAGCATTTAGCTGCTGGCTGAGCTGGCGGGCATCGGCCCGGCCAGCCAGTGCGAGAGAGTCGCGAACCTGAATCAGCGTAGTCATGTTTTATCCTAGTGGCAGTCGCTGCCGGTAGCCGCTTCACAACAGGCCGCGATATTACGCGGCTGCAAATGGAGGCTGACACGGCTGCGTGCCTTGCGCAGGCAAGTGAGAACGATGGCATTGAACAGCAGCACGATGAAGATGACGCTGGCACTGTACGCCGGATGGTTGCTGAAAGTGGCCACCTGATAAAACAGGGTCGCCAGCGAGTACGCGACGTTCAGTCCCCAGAAGATGGAGAACGTCATCCAGCTGCGGCTGGTTTCACGGGCAATCGCCCCCATGACTGAGACGCACGGCACGTAAAGCAGCACGAAAATCAGATAACTGTAAGCCGAAATGGCGGTGCCGAATTTAGTGCTCATGACGCCCATTGAACTGACGCCCATTTCGCCGTCGCCTTTGCTGGCTTCGATCGGGTTAGACAGCACGCTGATGCTGAAGGTGTCTTTCAGGCCCTGCCACGTTTCTTTCACCGCGCCGCCCAGTTCATCGAACAGGTTGAAACTGGCGGCGTCGAACTCTTCATTGTGGATATGTTCGGCGGTGTACAGCGTGTTCAGAGTTCCGACCACCACTTCTTTCGCCATCGCGCCGGTGACCAGACCTACGGTCGCCTGCCAGTTGTCAGAATGTACGCCCATCGGCGACAGCACCGGTGTCAGCACTTTACTGACCGAGGCCAGTGCCGAATCATTGATGTTATCCACCGCCTGGCCGCTGAACGAGAAGCTGTTCAGTGCGCCAATGAAAATACTCGCTATCACGATCACTTTACCGGCGCGCAGCACGAAACCTTTCAGACGTTGCCAGGTTTGCAGCAGCAGACTTTTCAGGTGCGGAACGTGATACACCGGCAGTTCCATCACAAACGGCGAGGCTTCACCGCGCATGATGGTGTATTTCAGCAGCAGGCCGGTCAGGATAGCGACCACGATACCGAGCAGATATAGCGAGAACACGATAGATGCACCGCTTTGCCCGAAGAATGCCGCAGAAAACACAGCAAAAATTGCCAGACGTGCGCCGCAGGACATAAACGGTGCCATCATGACGGTGATCAGGCGTTCACGCGGGGCATCCAGCGTACGGGCACCCATAATAGACGGCACGTTACAGCCAAAGCCGACAATCAGCGGCACGAAAGATTTCCCCGGCAGACCCAGCGATTGCATCAGTCTGTCCATCACGAACGCCGCACGGGCCATATAACCGGAGTCTTCAAGGAAGGAGAGGAACAGGTACATCATGCCGATTTGCGGCACCAGCGGCAGAACCGTATTGATACCACCGCCCACGCCCTGTGCCAGGAAAATGGTCAGCCACTGCGGGAAGTGCAGGGTGAAGCCCACCCATTGCATACCCTGAATGAATATCGCTGCCGAGCCGATATCGAAAATCGGTTGCAGCGCACCGCCGATGTTGATCGCCAGCACGAACATCAGATACATCACCAGCAGGAAGATTGGCACGCCGAGAAAGCGGTTGAGGATCACACGGTCCAGCACCTGCGTCAGTTTATTCGGCGCGGTAAGATGCGAGTTACTGACGTCGGCGCACAGTGACGCAATGCTCTGATAGCGCGCATCGGCAATCAGCAGCGCCGGATCTTCCAGCTTTTTCTGCGCCATACGGGCTTTCACCTGCGGTAATAATGCCTGCGCGTTACCTGCGTGCGTCTGGCTGTAAATATCCCCTTCGAGGATTTGCAGCGCCAGCCAGCGACGCTGTTGCAGTGCCATGTCTTGCGGCATTTCAGCGGCCAGTACTTCCACTTCCTGTTGCAGCACCGGATGATATTTCACGCGTTCCAGCGCGGCTACTTGCGGCAATTCGTCGATGGCGGCTTTCAGTTCTTTGATCCCGCTGGCGCGGGTAGAAACCAGGGCAATAACCGGACAGCCAAGGCGTGCAGACAGCGCCGGAATATCGATATTGATATTCTGAATTTTGGCGATATCAAGCATGTTCAGCGCGACGATGCAGGGCACGCCCAGCTCGAGCAGTTGCAGTGTCAGGTATAAGTTGCGCTCAAGGTTTGAGGCATCCACGACGTTAATCATCAGATCTGCGTCGCCGCTCAGAATGTAATGACAGGCAATTTGTTCATCGAGCGAGGTTTGCTCTGAGATGGTGGTCAGCGAATAGGTGCCGGGCAAATCGACCAGCGTGATCTGGTGGTCTGCGGTGGCGAACTGGCCTTCTTTACGTTCGACGGTAACGCCTGCCCAGTTACCGACGCGTTGTCGCGAACCTGTTAACTGGTTGAAAAGGGTCGTTTTACCTGAGTTTGGATTACCAATCAGGCCAATAGTCAGTGCTTTCATACGTTCAGATCTACGTGTGAGAAAGGAAAAAACGCGGAAAACTCAACAGAGCCGCGCTGAACAATCTTTCAGATACCCATCAAAAAAGTCAGGCCACGAGCTCAAGATTGAGCAGGTCGAGATCTTTTTTGCGTACGACCAGACTGGTGCGGCGGGTTTCTATCTGCACCGGGTCGCCCATCGGCGCTACACGAATGATGCTGAAGAATGACCCCGGAAGCATGCCGAGTGACAGCAGTTTCTGGCGATAGGCCGGGCTGATTTCATGAGAAAAGCCGGTGATTTTGTAAGCACGTTTTGATTGAAGTTGCATAGTTCCTCGCGAAGCGTTCAGGCATTTGGGGGCAGCGTGACAAAGGTTACGCCGCGCTTCCGTGCCCGGTGATCTCACTTAACTGCGAAATATTGCTCAGAAATTGTCCCTGGTGCGAAAGTGTCAGCCTTTGGCTGACGGCGTATTGAATACGCAAAGAAGTACAAACGAGAATAGTTATCATAATTAGTACGCATGTGGAGACAAAAGAAAAGAGGGGGGCCTCTTCACGGGAATCTCCACCGCGTCGCTATCCTATGCCTGCAACAGTGAGGATTTATTGATTTACCTCAGTGATTGATTCATTAGGATTGAGTTTAAAAAGTGCCTAAAAAAGACACATAAAAAAAGCCGCTGATTATCAGCGGCTTTGGGTTTACTGGAAAAAACGAGAAATTAACGTTTTTTGCCGAGAGCGGCAGCCAGGGCATCGGCCATCGCATTATTCCCCGCTGGCGCGGCATTGCGGCCAGCCGGTTTGTTTGGCGTATGACGTTTCTGATTGTCACGTGAATCTGACGCCGGTGCGGAAGAACGGCGCGCCGGTGCTTCGCCCGGTTGTTCATCCAGACGCATGGTCAGCGCGATACGTTTACGCTGCAGATCGACTTCCATCACTTTTACTTTGACGATATCGCCGGCCTTCACCACGGTATGCGGATCTTCAACGAACTTGTTCGCCAGTGATGAGATGTGAACCAGACCATCCTGATGTACGCCAATATCCACAAATGCACCGAAGTTGGTGACGTTAGTGACCGAGCCTTCAAGGATCATGCCCGGCATCAGGTCATTCATGGTTTCCACGCCGTCAGCAAATGTCGCGGTTTTGAACTCAGGACGTGGATCGTGTCCCGGTTTTTCCAGCTCTTTGATGATGTCGGTAACGGTCGGCACGCCGAACTGGTCGTCAGTGAATTCACTGGCTTTCAGGCCGCGCAGCACATTCGAATCGCCCATCAGTTCTTTCAGCGCCAGCTGCGTCGCGGCCAGAATGCGTTCGACCACCGGATAGGTTTCCGGGTGAACCGTTGAGGCATCAAGCGGGTTGTCGCCGTGGTTGATACGCAGGAAGCCCGCGCATTGCTCGAAGGCTTTTGGTCCCAGACGGCTGACTTTCAGCAACTGTTCACGATTGCGGAACTGACCGTTTTCGTCGCGCCAGTTAACGATATTCTGCGCCATCATGCGGGTCAGACCGGCCACGCGGGTCAGCAACGGAACGGACGCGGTATTCAGATCTACACCCACGGCGTTCACGCAGTCTTCAACGACGGTATCGAGTTTTTTCGCCAGCAGGCTCTGGCTGACGTCATGCTGATACTGACCGACACCGATGGATTTCGGGTCTATTTTCACCAGCTCAGCCAGCGGATCTTGCAGACGACGCGCAATGGAAACTGCCCCACGAATCGAAACATCCAGATCCGGGAATTCCAGTGCCGCCAGTTCGGAAGCGGAATACACCGATGCACCCGCCTCACTGACGATCACTTTCTGCGCTTTTACTGCCGGGAACTGTTTTTGCAGCTCAAGGAAGAAGCGTTCGGTTTCGCGGGAAGCGGTACCGTTACCGATAGCGACCAGTTCGACATTATGTTTGATACACAGTGCGGCAACCTGTTGCGCGGCTTTTGCAGCCTGGCCGGTGTGGGGATAAACGGTATCTATATCCACCAGTTTGCCGGTGTTATCCACAACGGCGACTTTCACACCCGTACGCAAGCCCGGATCGAGACCCATTGTTGCGCGCATACCCGCTGGCGCAGCCATCAGCAAATCATGCATGTTACGGGCGAATACGTTAATCGCTTCATCTTCGGCGCGTTCGCGCACGGTGCCCATCAGCTCGGTTTCGAGGTGCAGCAGCACTTTGATGCGCCACGTCCAGTTGACGACGGCACGGCGCCAGACATCGGCAGGCGCGTTGTTCAGGCGCAGACCCAGATGGTCGATGATAATTTGTTCGGCGTAGCTTTCTTTTGGCGGCTCGTCATGCTGCGGATCGGCATTCAGCGCCAGTTGCAATACGCCTTCGTTGCGGCCACGGAACATAGCCAGCGCGCGGTGCGAAGGCACCTGAGAAATCGGTTCGTGGTGATCGAAGTAGTCGCGGAATTTCGCGCCTTCCTGCTCTTTACCCTCGACCATGCGGGAGGTCAGATGGGCGTTTTTCCACAGGTAATCACGAACTTTCGCCAGCAGCGACGCATCTTCAGCGAAACGCTCCATCAGGATGTAGCGTGCACCATCCAGCGCTGCTTTGGTGTCGGCGACACCTTTATCCGCATCGATAAATTTCGCTGCGGCGGCTTCAGGTTCGTTTTGCGGCTCGTTCCACAGTAATTCTGCCAGCGGTTCCAGCCCCGCTTCGATAGCGATTTGTCCGCGCGTGCGGCGTTTAGGCTTGAACGGCAGATAGAGGTCTTCCAGCTCAGTTTTGCTCAGCGTGGTATTGATGGCTTTTGCCAGATCGTCGCTCAGCTTGCCCTGTTCTTCGATGGACTTGAGGATAGTCTGGCGGCGGTCTTCCAGCTCACGCAAATAACCCAGACGGGTGTCCAACTGACGCAGTTGGGTATCGTCCAACCCACCGGTGACTTCCTTACGATACCGCGCAATAAACGGCACGGTATTACCTTCATCCAGCAGACGCACCACGGAAGCAACCTGCTCCGGGCGAACCTGCAATTCACTTGCGATAATGCGGCTCAGTTGATCATTCATAGGTCTGGTATCAGTATTTTCGTTTAAAAAAGCAGGGCACAGTTATACGGTTTGAAGACCGAAAATGCCAGTCATCAGGCCGCCCGCCTGCGCGTTTTGAGAGTTAGCTGATCATTTACCGTAGTCAATCTCATTGACGTACCAGGTCGCGTCGCCGACCGGCGTGGTCACCACCAGACTGTCGCCGACTTCTTTTTTCAGCAGGGCACGCGCCATCGGGGAATCGATGGAAATGTAGTCTTTGCGGCCAAAAATTTCGTCATATCCGACAATGCGAAAACGCTTGATGTCGCCGTCGTCGTTTTCGACTTCCACCCAGGCACCAAAGAACACTTTGCCGTCCTGCTGCGGTGAATAATCGACAATACGCAGCTGTTCCATGCATTTGGTCAGATAGCGGATGCGGCGGTCAATTTCACGCAACCGTTTTTTGTTGTACTGATAATCGGCATTTTCGCTGCGATCGCCCAGGCTTGCCGCCCAGGTCACTTTTTTTGTCACTTCCGGGCGCTCTTCACGCCACAGGAAATCCAGCTCAGTTTTGAGCTTGTCGTAGCCTTCACGGGTAATCAGTTTCGTTTTCATATTACCTGTCACTTTCTCACTGTTTTCCTGCACAGAAATCTGCCGCCATTGTTTCACACAATCGCTTTCCTGACAGCGCACAAATTGACCGAAAAGTCTGACTCACTGCTACGCTTTATATGATGGCTTTTTAGCCAGAGAGTTATTATCCTTCTGTGCGGTTTCTTGCATTTTTTTACCTTCAGATATTTCACGTAATATAATGAATTAAATAAAAATATCTCTCGCGTTTAATCGTCTGCAGGGATTGGGGTACAGGTACAAATGGATGTATTAAAATTCTTACTTCGTCTGCCTTTTACATTGATAAAAGGCATCCTGCGCGTGCTGGCCTTGGTATTGGGTCTGCTGGGCCGCATTTTTAAACCGATTGTCGGCAATATCGACTGGCGTGCGCCTGCCTGGTGGACGGCACTGTCCGGATGGCTTAAGCGTGGTTTTACGCGTCTCGAAGGCGGAGCAGATAAGCATCCCAAAGCCATCAGTCTGGCGATTCTGGTATTGCTGTGCGTGGCGGGCGCGGGCGTTTACGGCTGGCACTGGTGGCTCAACCGGCCACAGCCCGTCGAACCGGCACCGATGGTTTATCAGGATACCAGCGTGCGTATCAGCGGGCCGGAATCCATTAATTATGCTGCGCAAAAACCTGCGCCTCAGCAGGCTATTTTCAATTTCCGTAACTCCGTCGCGCCAATTACCGACGTGGGTAAAGTGGTGGAAAAAGGGATATCCCTTAAACCGGCTGCCGAGGGTGAGTGGAAATGGGTCAGCGGCTACACCCTGGTCTTCACCCCTAAAAATCCGCTGCCGATGGGCACAAAATATGAAGTGAATTTCACGCCTGATGTCCTGCTTGCGCCGCAAATCAAGCTGGCGAAAACCCGTTATGAATTCACCGCACCGGCGTTCGATTATCAGCTCGGGCAAGCCGAGTACTATCAGGATCCGCAGGACCCGCAAAAACGCAGCGCGATTTTTAACGTTAAGTTCAATGCGCCGGTGGATGTCGCCAGTTTTGAAAAACAGATTTCACTTGGCCTGACCGAAGGGAAAGCCAAAACCGGGACGAAACTCAATTATTCCGTGGTTTACGACCAGAAGAAACTCAATGCCTGGGTGCATTCCGAACCGCTTAAATCGCTCGATCACGGCGGTTCAGTGCGTGTGACGATCGGTGAGGGCGTTAAAGCGTCTGTGCCCTCTGCGCCAACCCTGCAGGCGCGAAATGGCGTGGTGTCCGTGCCCACGCTTTACAGCCTGATGGTTAACGAAGCCAGCGCGCAGGTGGTGGATGCAGACGGCGCGAAAGGTCAGCGTGCGCTGATTGTCGGCTTCAGCGATGCGGTCAAAGACAAAGATATCCGTCAGGCAGTCAAAGTCTGGTTACTGCCACAGCACAACCCGAACGATCAGGACGAGGCAAAAGGTCCGGATGATTACGCCAGCTGGGAAGTCGACAGCGTGGAAAATAACGTTCTTGCGCAGTCCACGCCGCTGAACATTCAGCTCAATGACGCCGAAAGCGATTATCAGCCACAGTTCAGTTTCCGCTTTGATGCACCGGCGCACCGCGCCATGCTGGTGGAAATCGACAACATTCTGACCTCTTCCGGTGGCTATAAAATGCCGGAAAAAGTGTACCGCATCGTCGCGGTTCCCGATTATCCGAAATCCCTGCAATTTATGTCGCAAGGCTCGCTGCTGTCAGTTAACGGTGACAAACAAATCAGCGTCGCGGCGCGTAACGTGCCGGGCATGCGTCTGGATATCAAACGGGTGATCCCGGGCCAGCTGCAACATATCGTGTCATTTAAAAGCCGCCAGTATTCCTCGGCGGAATTTAACCGTCTTAATGACGAGTATTTTACCGAGCACTTCAAATATCAGACCGCGTTAAATAACGACAAGCCGGGTGAAGTGAATTATCAGGGCGTTGATCTCTCGCGTTATCTTTCCACCGATCCGACGTCACATCGCGGCGTGTTCCTGCTGACACTGTCAGAATGGGATCCGAAGAAGAAAGAAGTGAAACCGGAAGCGGATGACGACGGCAATGTCTATCAGGATGAAGACCAGAGCGGGGATGAAGCGCCCGCCGGTGATTCGCGTTTCGTCGTGGTCACCGATTTGGGAATTATAGCCAAGCGTTCGCAGGATAAAACCCGCGACGTATTTGTGCAGTCGATTCACAGCGGCACGCCAGTGGCGAACGCGAAAGTCTCGGTCATCGCCAAAAATGGCGTGACGTTGCTGACGCAAATGACCGGCGCGGACGGCCACGTGCGCTTCCCTGCACTGGACGTGTATACCAGCGAGCGCCAGCCGGTGATGTTCCTGGTCGAAAAAGAGGGCGATGTGTCCTTCCTGCCGGCGGACAGAAATAACGACCGTGGCCTCGATTTCTCCCGGTTTGATGTCGACGGCGAAATCACCCCGAATGACCCGCGTACGCTGAGCAGTTATCTGTTCTCCGATCGCGGCGTTTATCGTCCGGGCGATACGTTCAATATCGGTCTGATTACCCGCGCCGCCGACTGGAGCAATGGTCTGGCTGGTGTGCCGGTGAGAGCCGAAATTCATGATCCGCGCGACAAACTGATGAGCACCATTCCGCTGACGCTGGGTGCCAGCGGTTTCAATGAGCTGAGTTATACCACTGACGATAATTCTCCGACGGGTGAATGGAACGTCTATCTGTATCTGATCGGCAAAGACAATGAGTCTTCCACGTTACTGGGTCATACCTCGGTTAACGTCAAAGAATTCGAGCCGGATCAGTTAAAGGTGAAACTGCAACTGACGCCTGAGCGTAAACAGGGTTGGGTGAAACCGTCGGAACTGCAGGCCAACATCGACGTGCAGAACCTGTTCGGCACGCCTGCGCAGGACAGACGCGTGACGTCGAAACTGACGTTACGGCCGATGTATCCAAGCTTCGAACAGTTCCCGGATTACGCCTTCTATGAGAACCGTCAGAACAGCGACGGTTTCGAAACGGAACTCGAAGACCGCACTACCGATGAAAAAGGCGTGGCGACTATTCCGCTGGATCTGAAATCTTACGCCGACGCGACCTATCAGCTGCAACTGTTGTCCGAGGCGTTCGTCGCCGGTGGCGGGCGTTCTGTGGCTGCTACGGCGCGGGTGCTGGTGTCGCCATATGACTATCTGATTGGGGTAAAAGCCGACGGCGATTTGGGTTACATCAACCATAACGCAGTCCGTCACCTGAACGTGATTGCGGTCGATCCTTCGCTGAATAAGATGACGTTGCCGGACCTGAAAGTCGTGCTCGTGGAGCAGAAATATATCTCTGTGCTGACCAAACAGGATTCCGGCGTTTACAAATATCAGTCGAAAATGAAAGAAGTGCCGCTGTCGGAACAGCCTCTGTCGCTGTCGGCACAGGGCAATGACCTGACGCTGGCGACGGATAAACCGGGTGATTTCGTGCTGGTGGTGGAAGATGCGAAAGGCAACGTGCTGAACCGCATTGGCTACACCGTGGCCGGTAACGCTAACCTGAGCCGTTCGCTGGACAGAAATGCCGAGCTGAAACTGAAACTCAATCAGGCGGAATACCAGCCGGATGAGGAAATCGAAGTGGCGGTTAACGCGCCTTACACCGGCAGCGGTCTGATCACCATTGAGAAAGACAAAGTCTACAGCTGGCAGTGGTTCCACACCGACACCACCAGTTCTGTGCAGAAAATCCGTGTGCCTGCGGGCATGGAAGGCAACGGCTACATCAACGTGCAGTTTGTGCGTGATGTGAATTCCGATGAAATCTTTATGAGTCCGCTGAGCTACGGCGTGATGCCGTTCAAAATCAGCACTAAAGCGCGCCAGAACACCCTTGAAGTTGAAGCGCCTGAAGTGATTAAACCGGGCGAAAATCTGGCCATGACGGTGACGACTGACGGCCCGCAACAGGTGGCGCTGTTTGCTGTCGATGAGGGGATTTTGCAGGTGGCACGTTATCGCCTGAAAGATCCGCTGGAATACTTCTTCCGCAAACGCGAACTGGGCGTGGAAAGCTCGCAAATCCTCGATCTTATCCTGCCGGAATTCAGCAAACTGATGCAGCTTGCAGCAGCGCCGGGCGGTGACGCGGGTGAAGGGCTGGATCTGAACGTCAATCCGTTCAAACGTAAACGTGATAAGCCGGTCGCTTACTGGTCAGGGATTACCGAAGTGAACGGCAAGAAGCAGTTCGATTATCAGGTGCCGGATTACTTCAACGGTAAAATTCGCGTGATGGCGATTTCTGTCACGCCGGACAAAATCGGTAAAGCGCAGACTTCTGCGACCGTGCGCGACAACTTCATCATGACGCCGAATGTGCCGTCGATGGTGGCGCCGGGTGACGAGTTTGATGTCAGCGTGGGAGTCAGCAATAACCTCGAAGGGCTGAACGGAAAAAGTATTCCGGTTGCGATCCATCTGACCGTGCCGCCGCAGCTTGAAGTGGTGGGCAACGCCGATCAAAACCTGTCGCTGGCTGAAAAGCGCGAGGGTGTGATTAACTTCCGCCTGCGTGCCAAAGCCTTGCCGGGCGATGCACCGCTGGTGTTTGACGCGACGTATGGCGATAAAGTCAGCCGCCGGACCATCAGTACCTCAGTGCGTCCGGCAATGCCGTTCCGCACGCAGTCGGTGATGGGGCGCATGAGCGGCAACAGCCAGACCGTCGATAACCTGCGTCAGATGTTTGATGCATACGCGGTGCGTACTGCGGCAGTGTCTAACTCACCGCTGGTGCTGACCCGCGGGCTGTCACAGTATCTGGCGGATTATCCTTATTACTGTTCTGAACAGATTGTCAGCCGCTCGGTGCCGCTGATCCTCGGCACTCTTCATCCTGAGATGAAAGGCGTACAGACTCAGGCAGAAAGCAGTAAGCAGCTGAAGGATATGCTGGCAGTGCTGCGTTCACGCCAGAATGACAGCGGCGCGATTGGCCTGTGGCGTTCATCGCCGCAAACCGATCCGTTCATCACGCCTTACGTGGTGCAATATCTGCTGGAAGCCAAAGCCGCGGGCGTTGCATTGCCAGCCGGTATGCTGGAAGAGGCTAATTCGGCACTGCGCGAACTGGCAGCGAATCAGAATGATGATTTATATACGCTTCGTCTGCGCGCATGGGCGGTGTATCTGCTGACGCGTCAGGGTGAAATCACCACCAGTTCACTGGCCTCGGTACAAGACACGTTGCAGCAGCGTTATCCGGACACCTGGAAAACCGATCTCAGCGCGATGTATCTGGCCTCGTCATATCGTCTGCTGAAAATGGATGATGAAGCGAATACGCTGTTGCAGCCAACCTGGAAGCAACTGAGCAAGGCGTATGACAAAGCCTGGTGGACGCAAAGTTACTTTGACCCGCTGGTGCAGGACGCGACGCGGCTGTATCTGATCACCCGCCACTTCCCGGAAAAAGTCTCCGCCATTCCTCCGCAGGTGCTGGAAAATATGGTCAAAGCACTAAAAGAGGAACGCTACACGACCTATTCTTCCGCGATGAGTATTCTGGCGCTGGAGAGTTATTCCGCGCAGGTAGCGGCGCAGGCAACGGCACCGGACGCGCTGAAAATCACCCAGTTAAGCAAAACCAAAAATGTGGAACCGCAGCTGATTTCACAGGTTCAGGGACTGTTTGCTAAAGCTAACTTCACGGCTGATGCACAGGCGCTTCGTATAGAAAACGGTAATGATGCACCAGCCTGGTATGTGGTGACACAGGCCGGTTATGACCTGGCTGCGCCGAAGAAAGCCATTTCACGCGGTCTGGAAATCACCCGCGATTACACGGATGAAAAAGGCAACGCGGTCACGCAGGTGACGCTGGGACAGAAGATCAATGTGCATCTGAAAGTCCGCGCTAACTCGAAGGAAGGACAGGACAATCTGGCGATTGTCGATTTATTGCCGGGCGGTTTTGAAGTGGTTCAGCAAACGCCACCGGAGCCGGAGTCTGACAGCAGTGATGAAAACAGTGATGCAGAAGCGTCGGCATCCTGGCAGTCACCACTGGCGGCATCGGGTTCAACGTGGGCGCCGGATTACAGTGATATTCGTGAAGACAGAGTGGTCATTTACGGCAGCGCCAGCACCGATGTGCAGGAGTTTGTGTATCAGATCAAAGCCACCAACACCGGCAGTTTTGTGATCCCGCCGGCGTACGGTGAAGCGATGTATGACCGCGAAGTTCAGGCACTTTCTGTCAGTGACAAAAAACTGGTCGTCGTGCCAGCTGACGAAGCCGCTGTTGCTAAAAAATAACAAAACGCAGTAGCCCCGTCGTTAACGGCGGGGCGTAACCTGTTCTGAGTAGCAAGATGATCTCCTTTTCTGCGTTTTCTAAATCCACGAAACGGCTGCTGCAAAATATCGCAATGGCCGTTTTTTTACTGGCGCTGATCGTACTGGCATGCCAGCTCTGGCCCCATCCGCCCCTGTCTCAGGGACAACCTTTTTCCTCCGCCTATTACGACCGGGAGGGCATCCTCATGCGCATCACGCTGGCTAACGATGACCGTTACCGGCTGTGGACGCCGCTGGAACAGGTTTCTCCGCTGGCAGTTAAAAGCCTGTTACTGCACGAAGACCGCTGGTTTTATCTCAATCCTGGTTTTAACCCATACAGCCTGATGCGGGGCTTCTGGCGCAGTTATGTCACAGGCGGAAAAATGCAGGGTGGTTCAACCATTACCATGCAGCTGGCGCGTATGCACTGGCATCTGAATACCCGCACGCCAGCAGGCAAAATCATGCAGGTTATGCGCGCTGTGCAGCTGGAACTGAGTTATTCAAAGCATGACATTCTCGAAGCCTATCTGAACGCCGCGCCGTATGGTCGTAATATTGAAAGCATCGGTGCGGCCAGTCTGATCTATTTCAGCAAAGCACCGAAAGACCTGACATTGCCGGAAGCACTGACGCTGGCAGTATTGCCGCAATCACCGAGCTACCGCATTGACGCTAAAACCGGTGTTTTGGGTGCGGCGCTGACGCAGGCGCGGAACCGGCTTTTTCAGCGCTGGCAGGCACATTATGAAACCGACAGCAGCCAGATCTCATTGTTCAGATTGCCGCTGGCGCTGCGCCAGCCGGAGCAGATGCCCTATATTGCACCGCACTTTATCGAACAACTTCGTCAGCAGAATCAGCAGTTTGCCGGTACAGATACCCGCACGGACACCACGATAGACGCCGGTTTACAGCGGCTGATTGAGCGGCAGGTCAGTGCGTTTATCACCCGCAACGAAAGTCGCGGCATTCATAACGCCGCTGTCCTGCTGGTCGATACCCGGGATATGGGGGTGCGATCGCTGGTGGGATCTGCCGATTATTACAACCGGGATATTCAGGGACAGGTGAACGGCACCAACGCGAAACGTTCGCCGGGCTCGGCGCTCAAACCGTTTATTTATGCGCTGGGAATGGAGCAGGGCGTGCTGCATCCGATGACTATTCTCAAAGATGTGCCTTCAGCATTTGGAGCTTACGCGCCGGAGAATTTTGACCGGCGATTTCTCGGCCCCGTGACCGCAACCGATGCCCTGAACTTCAGCCGCAATATTCCCGCTGTGTATGTTGCATCCCAGTTGCGCCAGCCGACGTTTTATCAGTTCCTCCGGCTTTCCGGCGTGGCGGATATGGCCAGTGAAAACCATTATGGCCTGTCGCTGGTGCTGGGCGGTGGAGAAGTGACGATGCAGGAACTGGCAAAACTGTACGCGTTGCTGGCGAACCGCGGCGTGCTGCAACCGCTGCGGATGCAAAAAACCGATCCGCAACAGACAACGCCCGTACGTTTGCTCAGTGAAGAAGCCAGCTTTATGACGCTTGATATGCTGCGTCAGCACCGCCGTCCGGGGGATACGCTGGCTCAGGCACCGTCTTCGCTGCCGGTTTACTGGAAGACCGGCACCTCGTGGGGTTTTCGCGATGCGTGGAGCGTCGGGATTTTCGGTCCTTATGTATTAGTGGTCTGGGAAGGCAATTTCGACAGTAAAGGTAATAACGTGTTTGTCGGTGCCGACGCTGCCGCACCGCTGTTCTTCAACATTATCGACAGCATTACTGCCAGTTATCCGTCCCTGCAGGAGCCCAAACGGCCATTTCCTAAGGGGCTGAAACGGGTGGATATCTGCCTTGCCAGCGGGGATTTGCCGACGCCATGGTGCCAGCAAAAAGGCAAAACCTGGTTTATTCCCGGTAAGTCGCCAATCAAAGTGGATACCGTTTACCGGCCGGTGCGTCTCGATAAACTGACCGGCGAAGTCGCGTGCCCGCCCTATGAGGAAGAGGAAACCCGCACCGAAGTGTTTGAGTTCTGGCCATCGGATCTGGCGAATGTTTTTGCGCAGGCCGGATTACCCAAACGCAAACCGCCGGTGAATCACTGCAAAGATGAGGGCGTGGACGTGAGTGGCAATCCGCCGCGCATTACGTCACCCCTGAAAAGCACTACGTATACACTGCGGCAATCTCAGCAAGGGCGTGACCGGATTTCATTTAATGCGGTGACCGATGCGGACAGTAAAACGGTGTACTGGTTCGTTGATGACATCTACCTGGGAAGCTCCGCCAGCAAATCCGCCATCGACTGGCAGCCTATTAATAACGGGCAATACCGTATCCGCGCGGTGGACGATCATGGCCGCGCGGATAGCCGGTTGGTGAGTATTGAGATTGTGAATTAAGGATGCTGGCAGCATTGCTGCTGCCAGGCTGATTTATTTAATGTCAATTTGTAGTGTTGCTGAGGCATCGAAATCACCGCTTTCAAGGACACCCCCAATCAGATTGACCGGATAGGCCATAAGCGTGACTTTCCCGGCACCTGTCTGATTCATCGGCAGTATCCCGCTTTTAAACGGGATAGATGTCCCGCTGTCGTTCAGTACAGTGATGCCAATGTCGGCAACGTTATCTGAAGGGCGTCTTCTGCCAACCAGATAGTACTGATCCACAACGTCATCTCCTTCCAGAGTCATAGTGAGTTTGTTCCCCGGCGGGACGGTAGGAAGGCCATTCTGCGTGCAGTCGTAAACGATATCGAAAGTATTTGCTCTGTAGTTTACCGGCGGCTGTTTTACTTTTGTCATATCCCCTGCACCGATATAACCAAAATCGACCATGATCGTCTCACCTTTGTTGATTTCACAACTTTGCGGAACCGTGATGGTTCCGCTGATATAAACGACAGCAACGGGTGATGTAGATTTTGGGGTATTAGTCGAAGAGGTTGCCGATGTCGCATACACCTCCGCGACCGCCGTACGAGGGATATCCAACTGGCCAATAAACGGTTTCGTGATGGAGAAAATTAACTGGCCCTGCGAGCCGGTAGTCAGATGATCCTGAGTGGTTTGCAAAGAACAAATGCCGTTGTTATCAGCATCCCTGTGGCGCGTCGAATCACTGATTTTAGTTGCAGGAACGGAAACGGCTCCTGCCGTTTTGGGGATGAAAATACTCGTTTTGACATCCATATGGTCATTAAGCTTTTGGAATCCAAACGTGTTTCCTGACGGTAAAGGTGTTTTTAAGGTGTAAAGGATCAATACGGAGTCAGAAGTGGCATCAGCCGGCGAACAGTCGCAGGTAATCTGATAGCTTTCCTGACCTGCGTTAAACGCAGTTTCATAGGTATGACCCACCTCATTGTCCGTCGCCTTCATGTTCTCAAGCATATTATTGTCATATGACTGAGGGCTGCCATTTAAGGGTTCGCAACTCGCTGAAGTTGCAAATGAAGGTGAAGCATAAATACTGCCCAGCATCACTGTCAGTAGTGAGAAAATGGACATCCTGTCTTTGATTTTCATCATAATCCTTATCTGCATTGAGTCGTTAAAGACTGTACGGATTTTCTTGAGGCTTCGAGTTGTACTGTCGCTTTGCATTGCTGACTGGCGGCGGTTCCCCATTGCACAAGAAAATTCACGGACTCATCAGGTTTTATCCCTGACAAATAAACGGTGCCTCCGTCGTCGACAATATTCGTCAACGACTGATCTTCGCTGACCACCACTGCACCAAAGGGGACGGGCTTTCCGCCCGTGCGAATCAATGTAATTAACGCCCGGGCGCCAACATGTGCATCGAAATGCGCCACGACCATTGCGCCTTTATTCGGGATAACCATCTCCGAGCTGTTTTTTACATCCACATCTTCGGGCAAGGTAGTGGTATCAATCGACACGCGGTTTTCGTTGTAAGGTGTGAGATAGGGAACAATGGCATAACCGCGCCAGTCTGTTTTCACGCCTGGGATATTTTGTATTCTTGCCCCGGCCGCACCGTTGGTATCCACCAGGGCAAAAGACGTGCTCAGGGGTTGAGATAAGGTGAGGCCGTGTGAATGTGCAACTACTCCGCCAGCAATTCCATAGCTGGTTTGCTGAGTATTATCATCGTAGTTATAACCGGCATTAAGTGTGCCAAATGACGCACGATAGGAGGAATAGAGGCTACTGCCATTTCCCCCGCCGTGATCAGTATGACTTTGTTGCAGGTTATAGCTTAGACGGTTGTCGTCCAGGGCAGTACCGCTCAGGCCAGCCTGTTGACGGGTATCACCGCCTTTCTCATGAGTGACGTTATATGAAGCCCAGCTGTTTGGCAGCCAGCGGCTTAATGGGACGCGTATGTTGAGAGCGATTTGCTGGTCGTTCTCTTCATCTTCCAGCTGGCTGTAGGTGTAAGTTATGCTGTAGTTAATCCCTCCCACACTCGTATTCAGGCCCGCAGCGAAGTTTTTCTCTTTGTCACTATTACGCCAGTAATCTTGCTGATAGGCCGACAGGTACATACTGGTCCCGTCCCATAATGACTGATTGATACTTAACTGAAATTTGCTGCGTTTATGCCCATAAGATAAAGATGAGTTGTCATTCTCTTCCTGATGCTCATTGGCCTCATCGAAATCGTAATAGCCCGCCGTGGAGTAGCGATAGCCTGCCAGTGTCACGTTAGTTTCCGTCATTTCGATATTTTTTGAGTATTGCATCCTGTACGACTGCCCGGTATTACTCTGATCGTTGTCGAGCGTGGTTTTCGCATAAGTGACGTCCGCAGATACGGAACCGAATGCGTGCAAACTGAAGCCCAGCCCGGCAACCCCGGACACATAATCAGAGGAAAGCAATGCTCCCGCATAGGCAGTAAGGTCATTGGATATGCCGTAAACCGCCGTACCCTGGGCAAATTCAGGCTCGCGATCGTTCTCATCCGGCGCTTTGTAACGGGCAAGTGTTGCGCTGTATTTTATCCGGCCGGGACGCTGCATGATGGGCACCGCAGAGAAAGGCTGAATGAAATGTCTTTCCGTGCCGTCGGCTTCTTTAATGGTGACGTCTAAATCGCCACTGAAAGCCGTGGGGTATAAATCTTTTATTTCAAAAGCGCCAGGTGCCACATAGCTTTGATAAATGGTGTATCCATTCTGACGGACGGTCACTTCGGCATTGGAATTCGCAATGCCCCGGATCGTGGGAGCAAAGCCTTTCATGCTATTGGGGAGCATGTTGTCATCGGAAGAGATCTGGATACCAGTAAACTGCTGGCTGGGGAAAATTTCCCCGGGCGTAGAACTTTCGCCCAGAATCATTTTGGCCTTCAGGAATTTAATATCTCTTTCTACATTCGTTGAAATGACATCCCATGAGTTTTCTTCTTCGTCGCTGCTGTAAGTGGTGTAATTACGAAAACGCCAGGGGCCGGCGTTGAAACCATTTTGCAGGTTCAGATACTGGCTGTTGTCATGGCTGCCATTTTCATTTTTCCGCTCGGCACCGGAAAAGTTATAATTGGAAAAGAGTACCGGCACCCCGTCATCCCATCGTGAAGGATCAACAAAATCCTGTGCCCGATTATTCATCGCCGCTTGAGGAATACTGATGTTAAGTCGCATCAGGGCAAAATCGAGGGTGGCACTTGCAGCAGGAATGTATTGCGCCAGTGCCTGTAAAGGCGCGTCATGTTGACTCGCAGTGAGTGCGGGAAAAGCGTCCACATTGACGTCCAGCGCCCTCAGCAAGTCAGGGGTGATCTGAGCGATGAGCGACCCGTCAGCTGCCTGATCGTAACGGATATTTTGTTGTAACTTTTTTGTCTGATTTACATAGATAACGGTGTCATAAACACCGGCGATCTGCGCTTTGTCACTGCGGGTAAAAACGGATAAATCGACATCCCCTGTCTCAACCCCTGAATGCTCAATCAATCGGGGATCGAAATAAACTTCACTGTCTTGTTGTGCGCTGGCTGGAAGCGGAACTTGCGCCAGTGCGCATAAAATACATAGGGTTAAGAAATGGCACTGCTTGCCGGAAGAGATCATCTCGGCATCCCTGCGCGTAGTAATGTGACTTTGATTCAATAACATAGTCAGCTAATCTCTTAGTGAGGATCGTGAAGATGGTCGAAGCAGAAAGTTATAGTGTTCGTTCTGCAATAGCTGAGCTGCCGCCGTAGTCGTTAATCGCTCCCCAGCGGATAACATTGCCTTTCACGTTTTCCGGAAGTTTTACGGTTAGCTGACTTCCCGGCGCAATCATATCGGTGTCTTTTAATGAAACACCGCCGACACTCAGTGAGCTGAAAACAATGTAATAAGCAGAGGGATTGGTGATCCTCAATTCATTTTGAACTCGTGAAAAGATGAGTGATTTATAGGCTTCACCAACGCGACCCGTCAGGCCCTCAGGTCGGTAAAAGAGTTTAATACGACTCTTTATAACTAACGTTAATTCACTTTTATTATTTTTGGGGGCCGAGGGTATGGCGCGGATATTAATATAAAAAACGGATTCTTTGTCCTTGGGTAATTCACCGCCGGTATAAGATATACGTAAGGTGTTTTCTTGTTTTGCATTCAGTCTGAACAAGGGGGGGGTAACGACAAAAGGACCGCGACTTTTACTGTCACCGGTATCTATCCATGATTGTATTAAAAAGGGTTTGCTGTCAGAGTTATTTGTAAGAGGAAGGGCTGCTTCCTTTTTATCAGCATCATAAATAACACGAGTTCTCTCAATAACGATTCCGCCAGCATAGCTTGACTGAATGGATAATAAAAAAACAATCGCTAATTTTATGAGATAACTTGTAGTTTTTAGCATTTTGCATCCTGCAATAGATAACCTATACATTTGGTAAATGATATTCAGGCAGCCAAAAGTAGCCTGCCTGAGCATTAATGCTTACCGGTAATCAAGTGTCACGTTAACAACCGCATCAGCTACACCTGCGGTGATCGACGTCGATTCGACGAAGGATTCATAATAGGCCATGAGATTAACGTTCATTATTTCACCGGTAATATCATAGACAAGTTCAGGTAACGTGTTGATAGGTAAAGGCGTATCAGGGTTTGCAGCATCAACAATTCTTATGCCCACTCCCGAAGCAGCAGTGCCATCTTTGAATTCATCTGCAACCTGGATGAGATTAGGAGTTCCAGGGACCGTAGCTGCTTCTAACCAAATACGGAAATGGTCTGTTTCCTGACTTCCATCTGTGGCGTAGGGACAGTTTGCTAAAGGAATGGTGAACGGGATTTTAGGCGATGGTTCACCAATTGTTTGGAATTGGGCTGCTGAAAAGGTTCCCAGCGGAACATCAATGTCCTGGCCGCCATTAATAATACAAGCCTGAGTTATGATTGCACCGTGGAAATTAATCGCGCCATCGATCGCATAGCTATTTACGGCCATAGCCATAAATATCCCGCCCGCTAAGAGCTTGAGCTTGGTTTTCATTTTTTGCTTCCATTCAGAAATAAAAATTAAGGTTTTGCTAAAGATAAGTTGAATCAATATTAAAAAACTGAATTCATCATCTTTAGTCGGAGGATTCTATCAAGTGTTTTTTGTAATGAATAGTGGGTGGGAATTTATTCAATTAAATAATGCGACTATAAATGACGCAATATATGCCTTGTGGTGATTATTAATATTTATTGATTCACTTGGGTGATCAGTTGGTGGCTAAATGCTCTATTTTTTTGCGGGGGAATATAGTCCCTGTTGATTTACTCTTAAATAAAACAATAAATGTTCCCATTTAAATTTTCAGCTTATTCCAAACCTGTCCCCCATGAGCAAGTGAAAGTTTGACGGGCAGGGAGCGGTTGATGAAACCAAAAAAGTTGGACGGGTTTGGCTGGCGGGACAAACCGTAACAAACCAACCTTCGCTTGCAGAAGATTCCTCTGATATTGTTGATAAATTAGGAAATCCATAATCATTGTTACAATTTCGGCTAGAATATATACCATTAAACGCTGTCTGTTTTGGCTAACTTTTCTAACAATAGAAGCTTCAGGCATTCACGCCTTTGGGAGATTTAAATGCAAGAAAATCACAAGATTCTGGTGGTCGATGATGACATGCGCCTTCGCGCACTTTTGGAACGTTATCTGACTGAACAGGGCTTCCAGGTGCGTAGCGTTGCCAATGCTGAACAAATGGATCGCCTGCTGACTCGTGAGTCATTCCATCTGATGGTTCTCGATCTGATGCTGCCTGGCGAAGATGGCTTGTCTATCTGCCGTCGTCTGCGCAGTCAAAGTAACCCGATGCCGATCATCATGGTCACCGCAAAGGGCGAAGAAGTTGACCGTATCGTTGGGCTGGAAATTGGTGCCGACGACTATATTCCTAAGCCATTTAACCCGCGTGAACTGCTGGCCCGTATCCGCGCCGTACTGCGCCGTCAGGCAAATGAACTGCCGGGTGCGCCTTCACAGGAAGAAGCGGTGATTTCGTTTGGTAAGTTCAAACTGAACCTCGGCACCCGCGAAATGTTCCGTGAAGACGAGCCTATGCCGCTGACCAGCGGTGAGTTCGCCGTGCTTAAGGCACTGGTGAGCCATCCGCGTGAGCCGCTGTCCCGTGACAAGCTGATGAACCTGGCCCGTGGTCGTGAATACAGTGCGATGGAACGTTCTATTGATGTGCAGATTTCCCGTCTGCGCCGGATGGTAGAAGAAGATCCAGCGCATCCGCGTTACATTCAGACTGTCTGGGGTCTGGGCTATGTATTTGTGCCGGACGGCAGTAAGGCATGAAACGAATACGCTTTTCACCGCGTAGCTCGTTTGCCCGAACACTGTTATTAATCGTCACCTTGCTGTTCGTCAGCCTGGTGACGACCTATCTGGTGGTGCTGAACTTCGCCATTCTTCCCAGCCTGCAGCAGTTCAATAAGGTCCTGGCATACGAAGTGCGTATGCTGATGACCGACCGGTTGCAGCTCGAAGATGGCACGTTGCTGGCTGTTCCACCGGCGTTTCGTCGCGAAATTTACCGTGAACTGGGCATTTCTCTTTATACCAACTCTGCGGCCGAGGAGAGTGGTCTGCGCTGGGCGCAGCATTACGAATTCCTCAGTCAGCAGATGGCGCAGCAACTCGGCGGTCCTACCGATGTGCGCGTCGAGGTAAATAAAAATACCCCTGTTGTATGGCTGAAAACCTGGCTGTCGCCTGACATCTGGGTGCGTGTTCCCCTTACCGAAATCCATCAGGGCGATTTCTCCCCGCTGTTCCGGTATACGTTAGCGATAATGTTGCTGGCGATTGGCGGCGCATGGCTGTTCATCCGTATCCAGAACCGACCCCTGGTCGAGCTGGAGCACGCGGCATTGCAGGTCGGGAAAGGTATTATTCCTCCGCCATTGCGGGAATACGGTGCGTCTGAAGTGCGTTCCGTGACGCGGGCGTTCAATCAGATGGCGGCCGGTGTCAAACTGCTGGCCGATGACCGCACCTTGCTGATGGCGGGTGTCAGTCATGATTTGCGAACACCGCTGACACGTATTCGTCTGGCGACTGAAATGATGAGCGATGGTGACGGTTATCTCGCCGAGTCGATCAACAAAGACATCGAAGAGTGCAACGCCATTATCGAGCAGTTCATCGACTATCTGCGCACCGGTCAGGAGATGCCGACAGAGATCACCGATCTCAACGGTATTTTGGGCGAAGTGATTGCGACAGAAAGCGGCTACGAGCGGGAAATAGATTCAGATCTGGCCGACGGTGAATTGCTGGTGAATGCGCACCCGCTTTCTATCAAGCGAGCTGTCGTGAATATGGTGGTCAACGCTGCCCGTTACGGCGATGGCTGGATTAAAGTCAGCAGCGGTCGTGAACTTCAGCGTGCATGGTTCCAGGTTGAAGATGATGGCCCGGGCATTGCGCCGGACCAGCTCACACATCTTTTCCAGCCGTTTGTGCGCGGTGAAAGCGCCCGAACCACCAGCGGAACCGGGCTCGGTCTGGCGATTATTCAGCGTATTGTTGATGCCCATTCAGGGACGCTGGATATCGGGAAGAGTGACCGCGGGGGATTACGGATACGGGCGTATCTGCCGTTACCGGTAGAGATGCTGAAAGCGGTGGCGGTACAGCAGAAACTGGTTTGATTAAGGGGGGAATTAATAATCCCTCGCTTGAATTGCATTGGGGCTGACAGGTGAAAGTTTCGGTTTCTCAATTGCATTGGGCTATCAAAACAGACCAGGAATATTTCGGTTTCTCAATCTCGGTTATCACTTATCGCGCTGCGCCGAAACCGCTCAAAAGGGGAAAGTGCTTTTCCCCTTTTGGATTTCCCCTCGCTGTTTCAACACGCGCTTCGCTCGCTGGCTATGTTTCAGCTACCATCGCGACAGGCTGGAAATCTTGCCGCTTCGCGGTGCCCTCCGTTCGGGCTACAACCCGCGCAAAAAGACGCACGGTTTTGCGCCTCTCCTCCGGCGGTATTTTGGAACCGGCCTCAGGCTTTGACTTCACAACCTCACTCTCTTTATTTTTTAAAATGCTGCGGGCGATTCAGAAATCTTGCTGAACGGAGCGGCTTCGAGACCTATGGCTCGAAGACCGAGAGAAGGGACCGCGCAGCGGCAAGATATCCAGCCTGTCGCTGCGGCTGATGAAACATAGCCAGCGAGCGAAGCGCGCAGTAAAAGAGCCGGGGATTCTTAAGGGTGGTGGCGATAAGCCACCCTTAAGGCCGGTGTGGGCGGCAGCTCACGGTCTTGACCTAGGCCGGTGTGGGCGGCAGCTCACGGTCTTGACCTAGGCCGGTGTGGGCGGCAGCTCACGGTCTTGACCTAGGCCGGTGTGGGCGGCAGCTCACGGTTTTGACCTAAGGCCGGTGTGGGCGGCAGCTCACGGTTTTGACCTAAGGCTGGTGTAGACGGCAGCTCACGGTTTCGACCTAAGGCCAGTTTGGATTGTAATCCATAATTCAGTTCTTCCTGCTCATCACATAATACTCTGCCGCTTCTTCCCGCCATCTCGGCGTATTCCCCGTCTCCCACGGATTAACCAACACAACACCTGTGTGCGCAAAAGCTTCGCCATGATCGGTCGCCAGGGTCGCCTGGTGATTCAGGCAAATAGCCGCCAGTTGCCTGTCCTGCTCTGACATCACTACATTGGCAGCTTCTGACAAAGTCATGACCCGCGGATAATACAGCGCACTTGCCGCATCAAAGGAGAGCAACCGACCGGCGAAGTCCTGATTCAGCATCTCCAGTAAGGCTTGAGTGAGTGCGGCTTTCTGCGGGTTCTCCGGCAGATTATCAGCCCAGGTGAAAAGCGCCGCCACGCTCAGGCTGGTCAGGTACAGCTGCGTGGCATCCTGCGCATCCAGCCATTGCAGAACGTTCTTTTGTGGCCTGGGATTGATCATCTCAAGAATGACGGCGGTATTAAGAATAATCATTTGGGCGGCAGTTCCAGTGGCTCTGCGATCACGGAGGAAAAACGCTGGCGGAGCTGACTGCCGAGGCCAAAATCAGGCTGGGTGGGCGTCAGCGCCGTTTTAAGGATTAAACGCGCTTCTTCTTCCATCGAGTGGCCTTTTTTGGCCGCCGCGATACGCAGCAGTTCCTTCACATCGTCATCGAGATTGCGAACGGTAATAGTCGCCATTTGAGGTTCCTCTGACAGCTTTGCCGTCATTCTGAAATGCTGCCGGGCCGGTTGCAATAAAAAAGGCGCGGAAGCCCGCGCCTGATGAGAGATTATTGCCAGCTTAGCGTTTGGGTCCGGCGCTGACCAACGCGGCACCTGCCGGGGTGTCGGTATATTTATCAAAGTTATCGATAAATAATTGTGCCAGATGCTCTGCTTTTTCCTGCCACTGTTCACGGCTGGCGTAAGTATTACGCGGATCCAAAATATGAGTGTCGACGCCCGGTAACGCGGTCGGAACGGCCAGATTAAACATCGGCAAAGTGAACGTTTCGGCATCATCAATGGTGCCATCTAAAATGGCGTTGATAATCGCACGGGTGTTCTTTAGCGAGATGCGTTTGCCGGTGCCGTTCCAGCCGGTATTCACCAGATAAGCCTGCGCGCCAGCGGCTTCCATACGTTTCACCAGAACTTCGGCGTATTGCGTCGGGTGCAGCATCAGGAATGCGGCACCGAAGCAGGCGGAGAATGTCGGGGTCGGTTCGGTGACGCCACGCTCAGTGCCCGCCAGTTTGGCAGTAAAACCAGACAGAAAATGATATTGCGTCTGCGACGCCGTCAGGCGCGAAACCGGCGGCAGGACACCAAAGGCATCTGCGGTCAGGAAAATCACTTTGCTGGCGTGTCCGGCTTTGGAAACCGGCTTAACGATATTTTCAATGTGGTAAATCGGGTATGAAACGCGGGTGTTCTCGGTTTTGCTGCCGTCATCAAAGTCGATTTTGCCGTCTTCGCTGACCATCACGTTTTCCAGCAATGCGTCGCGTTTGATGGCATTAAAGATTTCCGGTTCGGCTTCTTTGCTGAGTTTGATGGTTTTGGCGTAACAACCGCCTTCAAAATTGAAGACACCGTCATTGTCCCAGCCGTGTTCATCGTCGCCGATCAGCTTGCGGTTAGGATCCGTCGACAACGTGGTTTTACCTGTGCCGGAAAGCCCGAAAAACACCGCGACATCGCCTTTTTCGCCGACGTTAGCTGAACAGTGCATTGAGGCAATGCCCTGTAATGGCAGCAGATAATTCATGACGGCAAACATGCCTTTCTTCATTTCGCCGCCATACCACGAACCGCCGATCAGCTGAATACGTTCGGTCAGGTTGAAGGCAATGAAGTTTTCTGAATTCAGCCCCTGCTTCTGCCAGTCAGGATTGGTGCATTTCGCGCCGTTCATCACGATGAAGTCAGGTTCGAAATTTTCCAGCTCACTTACAGTCGGGCGGATAAACATATTTTTGACGAAATGCGCCTGCCAGGCGACTTCGGTAATAAAGCGGACTTTCAGACGGGAATCGGCGTTAGCGCCGCAGAAAGCATCAACGATAAACAGACGCTTGCCGGACAACTGTTTGCTGACCAGAGCCTTCAGTGATGTCCAGGTTTCCTGTGACATCGGCTTATTATCATTTTTGCCTTTGCCCTGATCAGACCACCAGAGCGTATCGCGAGTGGTGTCATCGCGGACGATGTATTTATCTTTCGGCGAACGACCCGTGAAAATACCGGTATCGACATTGACTGCACCCAGTTCTGTTACTTGCCCTCGCTCATAGCCTTCGAGACCCGGCGCCGTCTCTTCATTAAAAAGAGTTTCGTAATCAGGGTTATAGACGATTTCGCTATTCTGATGAATCCCATAAAGGGCGAGTTTTTCGGCGGTGATCCCGATAGTCGTAGGCATTTCCCTGCTCCTCACTGAACTTTGAATCCCTCTTTAGGGATAAATCAGTTGTTATTGTAGGTATTTATCGCGTTTTAACCGCGACAAGTCTCAAAGAATAACGGGAGATGTAAATGTTTTTCCAGAATTGTGATGAAAAACTCGAAAGGTATGCAAAAAAGTTATGCAAAAGAAATGAAAAAGGGACTTTCCGGCAAAAAGTCCCTCAATTTTAATCGGTTAACGATCAGTGAACGTGCTCATCTCCGGAGTGAATATCGCCGCCAGCTTTCAACGTCGCCATATCCATGGCATCAAACTCATAGTCTGCGCCGCAATAATCGCAGTGCATTTCGATCTTGCCATCCGCTTCCAGCATTTCGAGAATATCTTCATCCGGAAGCGTCAGCAGTGCGCCCGCACAGCGTTCACGCGAGCAGGTACAGCGGAAACAGACGGCCTGTGGCTCATACAGGGTGACTTCTTCCTGATGATACAGGCGGTAAAGCACTTCGTTAGCCGGAAGGTTCAGCAGCTCTTCAGTTTTGATGGTGGTGGTCAGCTGCGCCAGGTGGCTGAATTCTTCAGGATCAGTATCTTCAGCGGGAAGAACCTGCAACAACATGCCGCCTGCAGCAGGCTGGCCTTCAACTTCACCGGTACGGATGAAGATGCGGGTTGGCAACTGCTCGGATTGCATGAAGTAGTTTTCCAGGCATTCCGCCAGATTTTCACCTTCCAGACCGACTACGCCCTGATAGCGCTCGCCGACGGTTGGAGAAATCGTGATGACCATGTAGCCGTTGCCAATCATCTCTTTCAGAGAACTGCCTTCGGTAATGTCGCCTTGCAGACGTGCAATACCGCGCAGTTCCTGTTTGTTGTTCCCGTTAATCACGGCCAGTTTCAGCGGGCCATCGCCCTGCAGCTGCACGGTAATATCGCCGTCGAATTTCAGGGTCGCGGTCAGCAGGCTGGTCGCCACCAACATTTCGCCCAGCAGATTACGTACTTCTGCCGGATAGTCGTGACCGGCAACAATCTCCCGGAAGGTTTCTTTGAGCGAGACCAGTTCACCGCGAACGGCGTGATGATTGAACAGGTAGCGATGCAATTGGTCGTGATTAGACATAATTTTCTCTCTGTTTAGCGAACTCAAATCCTTCATCCTTCACCGAAGGATTGTGGATTTATTCAGAATCGCCATATTTAAATTTGATCAGGGTCCGCCGTTCCTTTTTATCCGGGCGTCTGTCCGGATGCGGCATTGCATTCATTTTGCGGGCCTCGGAGATTTTCTCGCGGCTGGCAATGCTTGCGTCGGTTTCCTGATACAGTTTCTGTGCTTCTTCCGCGCTGCGGCGCTGAGTGGTCAGCCCCAGAACGGTGATCGTTTTGGTGTCATTTCCCTGACGCAGCGTTATTTCGGCATTCAGTTCCATCAGCTTGCTGGGTTTCCCCCGCTGGCCGTTGTAATGCACTTTGCCGCCATCAATCATCTCTCGTGCCAGCGCGCGGGTCTTATAAAAACGAGCTGCCCACAGCCATTTATCGAGACGTACCGCGTTATCGTCGTCGTCCGTTTTACCTTTCATCTTTCTCCCCTGAACTTGCCGGAATTATTTAGCCGGGCCTGTTACGGGGTGAATCGAAGGCAACAGGCTACGGAAGTCATTAATGGAGGGATGGCCCTGAAATGACTTATCTGCCATGGTCGAATCCGGATTTTCTATACCCAGACAATAGCGGATACCGAAGGTTTTTGCCGCATTCAGGATGGGTTCACCGTCATCGACAAATAAAGTCCGTTCAGGATCAAAGCCCGTTTGCTTTTGTACCGCAGACCACAACCGCTGATCTTCCTTCGGATAACCAAATGTGTGGGTGGAAAGTAATAAATCAAGGTGCTGATCTAAACCGGTATGCGCAATTTTAACGGACAGACTGTGCGGATGTGCGTTAGTCAGCAAAATGGTCTGACGTCCGCTTTCACGAAGATGCGTCAGAAACGGCAGCGTATCGTCACGCAATCGCGCATTTTTGCCGATATTCGTGGTCATCTGATAGATATCCATGTCCAGCCGCTCGCTCCAGTAATCAAAGCAATACCAGTTCATGGTGTGCTGCACCGCAAGGTATTCCTCATGAATAATCTGTCGGGCATTTTCAAGCGATATAGACCGCTGCTGGCTTAGCGCTAAGGGTACATCCTGCAACCAGAACTGACTGTCGAACGCCAGATCCAGCAATGTCCCGTCCATGTCGAGCAAAACGGTATCAATGGAATTCCAGTTAAAATCAGGGGGCATGAAAACTCCATGTCCTGTCGGCTGAAGTGGTGCCGGGCGCCGCAGGAGAGAATAAGTAAAAGCAGGGAAGGGCTTCAGGGTAGCACAATCTCACAGGGGGGCGCAGGGCCACCCTGTGGTTTTCAGCCCGGAATGTGCGGCATCACAGGCGTCAGCGTGGGGTGAAAACACGAATTATAATGTTGCTGGATGTCGTCGATACGCCGCTTATCTTTTACAAAGCGGCGGATAAACAACACGCTGTTCACCAGCAGAATTGCGAACAACAGGAACAACAATAAGCTGGTGCCCAGATAACGCCACAACGTGGAGATGTCCGGTTCACTGTGCAATGAAATATGACGGGTACCGTTGGCATCAACGCTGATACTGGTGATCACGCCCTGTGCACTGAACGGTGTGTGGAGCAGCAGGGTAGACAAATGTTGCAGTTGCTTCCACTGATCCTGTGGCGGATTGGCATACAGCCCGACCGGTGGCGCCGGCATTTCAATCAAATCGTGGCCTTCATCGTTGCTGATTAAGAAGCCACCTGGTGGCGGGCTGTTAAGGCTGTCAGCCGCACGACGGGTTTCCTGCATGAAGAACGACGACGTGGCGTTATTCACCAGCTCACTCAATGACTGCGCACTGACCGGCCGCAACAGCACGTTGATACCCTGCAATGAGCCCGCTTTCGCCCGCTTGACCAGTGAATTCCAGTTGCTTGAGTTGCCCAGATTCACCAGCGCGTTTTTCAGCCGTACGCAATCATTGCTGTTCCCGCATAACGCTTCTGTTTTCAGTACGATATCGGCAAAGTCATCCAGCAGGATCATGCCGGATTTCTCAATCGCAGTAGCGAGTTGCGGGTTGATGTTTTGCTCCGGGCTTTCGCCGGGGTGCATCTGATTATTCACGGTAGTCTGCAAGGCCGTCGCTGCTTCAATGATTTCTGATTGCGGGACGGGCAGCGGCGTTGCGTTATTCCAGTAGATTGCTGAACAATCGAAAGGCATATAACCGGAAGCTGTACGGGTGGCTGACGGTGGCACATAACACATGCCTGTTCCCTGAACTTTCAGGGTATCGCCGACGCGCAGCGTGGTCTTTTCCAGGTCCTGAACGCTGTTAACCTGCGTACTTTGCGCACCCTGAAGCCAGGCGATGCTGAGCTTCAGTGGCAGGCCAAGAGGGACATAAACCAGTAATGCCAGCAGCAAAAGAAATGCGCTGGTAGCCAGTACCAGATTTTTTCCCCAAAGCTGGAGCGGGAATTTTTTGACCTCGTCATGCAATGACAAAATGCTGCCCTGACGGACAACCTGACTGTTCATATACACTTCGACATCCGTGGGCTGACCCAGGTCACGGCCAATATAGGGCTGCCAGTGTGGCGGATATATCAGGTCGATAGCGCCGAGGGAAATATTGCTGATATCACCTTGCTTGGACTCACCAAATAATCCCCAGCGTTTAGGTAAACCCCGCAGACAATGGATTTCTTTACGGTTTTTACCGAAACGTTCAGACACCACCCGCCAGATAACCCAGGCCGCCAGCGCTGCGGCTACCATCAGGATCCACGGGAGAAATATCACGGGACTTTGCAATGTGATGAACAACAGCAGGAGAATGCCTGAAACCGCCACCGCTTCTTTGACTCCATTCGAACGGGTCAGGGCGCGTTCCTCGCGGGTTTCGCTGCGCACTTTCACCAGTTCAATATGTTCACTTTCTTCATGGCGGATTGAAGCGTTCTGCGGCTGAGAAGGGATTACCGCGGAAACCGGCACCGGACCTTCGTAGACATGATCGGCCAGCGTGTGGCCGTTAAGTGAAATCACCAGCGGCAGGGTCTGCGTTTTGATCAGCTCGACTTCGTTTTCCTGAGCGATGTATTGCTCCCAGAAAGGCGGCAGGTGAATTTCAGTCGCATCCAGGAAGTAACGCCATTTGTTTGGGTCTTCGCTCGCCACACCATAGCGGGTGATCGCGCGTTTCAGGCTGTAAACATTTTCGCTTTTAGTGGTCAGCGTCAGTTTATCTTGCAGGATAATCAGATTATTGCGGTGGGTGATCGGCGTCTGCCCGAGGCCTTCATGCTGGCGAAGGTAGCGTTCTACGGCATCGCGTTCTTTTTGGGAAAGTTTGCGCTGGCTCGGTGCGGAAAAACGCACGACAGATTCGTCGCGTTGGCGGCGGCGCAATACAAGCCAAAAATAAGACGCTGTGGCAATGATTGCGATACACAACAACACCAATGTCACGACTACTGTGCTCATCCGATCCCCGTTCAGACGTGGGTGACTTACGTCAACTCTGTGAAAGTATTATACATAAATGGAATGCACATTCTGCGCGCGAGTGCCTTTAAGGCAGGAATTTTATTATTCTTAGGCTAAATATTATGCACAAAATTACCACGCTAAAGGATACCCGCATTTAAGAACTGTCTGGTATCGGTATAATCCTATTTTGATGTGTCAGTGTTTTTGTTAAAGCAAAAATGTGACCACCGTGAGTGTACGGAGAATTTTTACGCTTTTTTTGCTGATTTTTTAGGGGCTTTCTGTGAAAAAAATGAGTGCGCTCTGAACCTGTTTGCAGTAAAGATTGCGATTCTGGCTCTCAATAACGCACAATGCTTATTGATAGCGGCCTTCAACAGAATAACGAACCCATTAGAACACCTCTGGTCAGGTGAATAATAAGTTGGGGATGAAATGACACAACACCTGCAAAAACCGAAAATCACTAAGGTGGAAACCGTTGCACGTTCGCGTTTATTCACCATCGAATCCGTTGATCTGACTTTCAGCAATGGCGCAGAGCGTGTTTACGAACGTATGCGGCCATCAGAGCGCGAAGCGGTGATGATTATTCCTGTCATTAATGATGAGCTGGTGTTAATCCACGAATATGCCGTTGGCATTGAAAGCTATGAACTGGGTTTTCCTAAAGGGCTGATTGATCCCGGTGAGAGTATTCTGGAAGCGGCTAACCGCGAATTAATGGAAGAAGTCGGCTTTGGTGCCCGACATTTTGATGTGCTGGCCAAACTGACCATGGCACCTTCATATTTTTCCAGCCGCATGAATATCGTCATTGCCAAAGACCTTTACCTGAAAAGTCTGGAAGGCGATGAGCCGGAACCGTTGCCGCAAACCCGCTGGCCGGTTTCACGGATGATGGAGTTGCTGCAACACCCTGATTTTTGCGAAGCCCGTAACGTCAGCGCTCTGTTCCTTGCGCATGATTTTCTGACGCGCAACGCCCGCTGATCCCCTGATCAAACCCCATTAAAAAAGCCGGTCATGCTTGATGCAGACCGGCTTTTTGCTTTACAGCTTACGCATCAGAACAGTTCGTGTTCCTGACCGTTATCCATGATGGTTGTCCCAACTTCATGCACGGCATGTTCTGTCGGCTGAGTTCCGTCGATGAAGTATTCCGGACGACTGTTACCGCCGCCGTCAGACAACTTACCGGTACTCTTATCGATAGTGACCGTCACAATGCCCGGTGGCGGCGTTTGTGGCTGTTCAGGCACGCCTTCCAGCACGGCTTTCATGTAATCATCCCAGGCCGGCTGAGCACTTTTCGCACCGCCTTCAGCACCGGAAATCTGATCAGGGATCACGCCTGAAGCCGTTGAACGACCCAGATCGCGGCGGTGATCGTCAAAACCAATCCAGACCGAGGTCACAACATTCGGGCCATAACCTGAGAACCACGCATCTTTCGAGCTGTTGGTTGTACCGGTTTTACCGCCAATGTCGTGGCGCTTGAGGTCACGACCTGCACGCCAGCCGGTGCCCATCCAGCCTGGTTCACCGAAGATGTTGGAGTTCAGTGCATCGCTTATCAGGAATGAAAGCGGTGTGCTGATCACGTGTGGCGCGTATTGCTGCGCGGCGTCAACCTGCGGTGAGTTAGGCGGCACCTGCTCCAGTTGCGGAGTTGGTACGCCGGTATTGTTGCCGGTGGTCGATGTCGCCACGTTTTCTACGTTGTCATCGGACAGCACTGCCGATTTTTGCGTATCGCCATAAATCACCGGGATAGTGCAGGTGCGGCAGGCAATTTTAGGTTTCGCTTCAAACTGAACCTGGCCGGACTCATCCACGATTTTAGTGATGAAATACGGGTCAACCAGATAACCGCCGTTCGTCAGGGTGGCGTAACCGCGCACAACTTGTAACGGGGTGAAAGAAGCCGAGCCCAGCGCCAGAGATTCGGAATGTACAATGTTAGAGGCCGGGAAGCCGAAACGTTGCAGATATTCTGCTGCGTAATCGACACCCATCGCACGCATTGCACGCACCATCACCACGTTTTTAGACTCACCCAGACCACGGCGTAAGCGGATCGGACCGTAATAGGTTGGCGGGGAGTTCTTCGGACGCCAGTCTGTACCGGCACCGGCATCCCAGCGGGTAATCGGCATGTCATTCAGAATGGTCGCCAGCGTCAGGCCTTTGTCCATTGCTGCGGTATACAGGAACGGTTTGATATTAGAACCGAGCTGACGCACCGCCTGATTGGCACGGTTAAATTTGCTCTGATTAAAGTCAAAGCCGCCGACCAGCGCTTCTATCGCACCGTCGTTTGGATTGAGCGAAACGATAGCCGAGTTGACGTCCGGAACCTGCGCCAGCCACCAGACATCGCCGACTTTACGTACCCAAATCTGCTGACCAGGGCGTACCACGTCAGAGACTTTTTTCGGGGTTGGCCCCTGAGCATTATCGTTGCGATAAGGACGTGCCCAGCGCATACCGCTGAAAGGCAGGCTGATTACCGCACGGTTAGACATGGTCGCCGTCGCCTGCGCGTCATCCGTTGCGGTGATTACCGCAGGGAACAGCGGGCCATAAACCGGCAGCGTTTTCAGTGACTGAACAATTTTGTCCTGATCCCACGCCGGTTCGCCGACTTTCCACAGTTCGTTAGACGGACCGCGGTAGCCGTGACGCATGTCGTAGTTGAGAACGTTGGTACGCAAGGCTTCCTGCGCGGCCAGCTGCGTTTTCCTGGTAATCGTGGTGTAAACCATATAGCCATCGTTATATGCGTTATCGCCATAACGTTTCACCATTTCCTGACGCACCATTTCAGTCAGGTACGGCGCAGAGAACTCAATGTGCGGGGCATGATAATTCGCCACCAGCGGCTCAGCGCGAGCCTGGTCGTACTGCGCCTGCGTGATGTATTTCTCATCCAGCATACGGGCCAGCACGGTATTGCGGCGCGCTAACGAACGGTCATGGGAATACAACGGGTTAAAGGTTGATGGTGCTTTAGGCAGACCGGCAATCACCGCCATTTCACTCAATGTCAGCTGGCTGACATCTTTACCAAAATAAACCTGTGCAGCGGCACCCACGCCATAGGCACGGTAACCGAGATAAATCTTGTTGAGATACAGCTCGAGGATTTCATCTTTGGACATCATCTGCTCAATGCGGATGGCCAAAAACGCTTCCTTAATTTTACGGGTCAGCGTGCGTTCAGGACTTAAGAAGAAGTTACGTGCCAGCTGTTGAGTAATGGTACTCGCACCTTGTGAGGCATGGCCGGACACCAGCGCAACGGAAGCCGCACGGAAAATACCGATAGGATCCACGCCGTGGTGCTCATAGAAACGACTGTCTTCGGTCGCGATAAACGCATGCACCATTTCCGGTGGGATCTGGTCGAGTTTCAGCGGGATACGACGTTTTTCGCCGTATTGGGCGATTAAATCGCCATCAGCACTGAAAACCTGCATGGGTGTTTGCAGGCGCACGTCTTTGAGCGTGGCGACATCGGGTAACTGAGGCTCGATATATTTATACAATCCGAAGATCGAGGCGGCTCCCAGCAAAATGCAACACACTGCAAGAATCAATAAATACTTTACGAACTTCACCTGAGATTTCCCATTAAGTGTCAATTGGGCAGTTTATAAACAACCGCGCGGTAGTATAAAGGCAAGCCAGCAACATGGATACGTTCTTTTATTTACCTGACAATATGGAGATTGGGCGAAAATGAGACTACAAGCATGGCAGGTAGGTCTGGATATTCAAGCCGGTTTTGCCCGTGCGATCGCCGTTCAGCGGCGGCGGAATGGCTGGCAATTACGTCACTGGTGGCAGCATCCGCTGCCTTCCTTCACATTGCGGGAGGGGATATTACATGAGACCGCGCCGCTGATCGCCATTTTATCGTGCTGGCGGAAAACCCTCCCGACGATATTTTCTCTGCGAATTACCCTTCCCGCACAACGGATTATGCAGCAACGCATGGCGTCGCCTGATCCCCGTTTGCGCGAACCGGCCCGCAGCGCGTTTATCTTTGCACATGCGGCAAAAAAGTTTCCGCTGGGCATGGAACATCTGGTGATGGATTACCGCGCTGACCCGCACGGCGACAACCAGGTGGTGGTCACGGCGGCCAGGCAACAGGAAATTCAGCAATGGATGGAATGTCTGTCTCAGGCACAGCTTTATCCCGATGCCATCGAACTGACCCCCTGCGCACTTCAGGTGGCGGCTTTTGCTGCCGGCCTTCCCGGTGATGCATTGCTGGTTCATCCGCTTGATGACGGATTCCTTTGGGCCTCGCCACACAGTTTGCCATTTCAGTTTGGTTTGTCTGATGACGCACCTGAAGATGAGTCGCTGTCAGAGCGCATCCGCCAGCAATATCGCGCGGCGGCGTTATGCCACAGCGAGTGTTTCTTCAGCGGAACGTCTCGACTTCCGGCAATGCAATGCTGGTCGCCACTCAGTGCTATTGCGCAATTATCCGCACCGTTGCCCGTAAATCCGGGAGATTTTGCGCCTGCAGTCGGACTGGCACTGCGACAGGACGATCATTGATGCTGCAGGTCAATTTACTGCCATGGCGCAAACTTCGTCTGCAGCGCCGGAGTCGTTACTGGCTGAAAATGTTTATTTGTTTTCCGGCGATCGTCGCGATTGCTTTCCTGACACTGACCGCCTTTCTCGCTCAGGAACGGGCAATGCTGCAACTGCATTTCTCTGCGCTGAATGCTTCTGTCCAGGTGTTATCGCGTCAGCTGCTGGATACGAATACGGCAGCGGAGCAGGTAAAAACGCTGAAGGCGCAGCGTCAGACTGCCCTTCAGCAACTGAAACGAAGTCAGGATTATCTTCAGTTACTGGAATTAGTGGCTGCGCAGATCCCGCAAGACGTGCGGCTGACTGAAATGACGGAGCATCAGCAAGTTCTGACCCTGAAGGGAGAAGGGCACTTTTATCACGATATTTTGTCTTTCCGGGACGTGCTGGCGGTCAGCGGCTTATTTGGCAACGTCAGCCTTTCTGATGTTCAGCAGCAACCTGACAGGATGCTGAGCTTCCTGATAAAAGCACAATTTCTGTCTGCCAGTCCCGCGCCTGAACAGGGGAAAGTACCATGATGAGGCTTTTGTCAGAACGCCTCGAGCCGCTGATGGAAAAGCCAGCCTGGCAAAGAGGGCTGACTCTGATCGCGGGCGTGCTGGTTCTGATGCTGTTGCTTTATCTTTGTGGGCTCCGCGGATTAAGGCAGCAACAGGATGCACTGACACGGGAAATTGCGGTCGCACAGCACACCGTTTTTCAGTCTCAGAGGGCTTTGTTGCGTTTACCTCCGCTGAGTACCCTGAAGCAGAAAATGCAAAACAACGCGGTTCTTGTGCAAGAGAGTTTGCCGCTGGCGCAACAATTTGCTCAGCCGCTGAAAGACGCCGGAGCAGAGTTACTTCGCTGGTCGCCAGTCCTGCAGCCGAAAGCAGATGAACAGGGAACGCTGGATTTGCAGCTAACTTTTGCCGGCCTGACACATTTTCTTCATGCCTTGCTGCAACGTCCGGAACATCCCGCGTTCAGTGAGCCGGATATCAGGATGACTGTTTCCGGTTTAAAAGCCTCGATTCTGTTGACGCAAACTACCGGTACGGGCGGACTGGCTTATCCCTCCTCCGTCACTGGGACCGGGCGTGATCCGTTTTCGCCACTGGACTCTTCAGCGTGCCCCGGCGTTTCTGCGATGTCAGATTGGATCCTGAGCGGTATTTCACAAGCGGACGGCCGGCAATCGGGCTGGCTGTTATCGCCTGATGGCCGCTGGACAAAAGTCGAGGCCGGTAATCAGGTGGGAACGCCCGCATGGACGGTGGAAACACTGAACGCCTCCCAGGCAGAGCTCAGTCTCAGTGAGCCACGGTGCGCTTTGCTGCGCCAAACTTTGCGTTTAGGTAAGAACTCTGCGCTTAGGTAAGAAAAAGGATTCTCCATGGAAAGGAAAATAATGAAATACATCAATCACAAAGTGGCTTTTATTCTGCTGTGCTTTTGCCTCAGTCCGGTGAAAGCGGCTCCGGCGCTTATTTCTCTGGATTTTCCGTCATCACCCGTCGGCCTGGTCTTGCAGGCACTGGCAGATTCGCGGCAACTTAATCTGGTCACCGCACCGGGTGTCGACGGACACATCAGTGTGAAACTCAAAGAGGTGCCGTGGCAGCAGGCGCTCGATATCATTCTGAAAATGGGCCATCTCACCAGCGAGTTGCAGGGCAATGTTTTACTGGTGTCTCCGGTTATTGATCCGCTGATTCAGCGACAGCAACAGGAAGATGCCGCTGAACAACTGGCGCTGAACAGCCCGATTATCAGCATGACCGTTCCGCTCCGGTACGCGGATGCCAAAGATACTGCGCAAAGTCTGAATACTCAAAAAGGGTCTTTGCTTTCTGTGAAAGGCAATGCTTCGGCCGATACTCGCACCAATACGCTTTTATTACGTGATACCCGGGAGGCGCTGGACGTTGTTGCGCCGTGGGTAAAAGAAATGGATTTCCCGTTACAACAGGTACAACTGGCGGCACATATCGTGACGATGAACAGTGAAAGCCTGCGGGAGTTAGGCGTGCAATGGGGGTTGAACGGTGAGGAGCCAATCACGAAAGCCGTGCGTATAAACAATTTCAGTATGGGAATGCCGGTAGAGAATCCGATATTTACGGCGGGCTTTAATCTGGCACACATCAGCGGGCGGATTCTGGATCTGGAACTGACCGCCCTTGAGCAGGAAGATAAGGTGGATATTATAGCCAGTCCGCGCCTGATGACGGCGCATATGCAAACCGCCAGTATCAAGCAGGGGACCGAAATTCCTTATCAGGTGTCGAGCGGTGCCAGTGGCAGTACATCCATTGAATTTAAAGAAGCCGTGCTCGGGATGGAAGTGACGCCGAAGATCTTGCGCGACGGGCGCATTCAGATGGCGTTAGAGATAAGCCAGAACATGCCGGGAAGAAGTATAAAGCAGTCAGAAGGCGAGGCACTGGCTATCGACAAGCAGGAAATTAAAACTCAGGTGACGGTGAAGGATGGGGAAACTATTGTGCTTGGCGGGATATTCCAGCGTAAAAATCAAAAAACAGACACCAAAGTGCCGGTGCTGGGCGACATTCCGGTGGTCGGTTCCTTGTTTAAACACCAGTACACAAGTGAACAGCGGCGTGAGTTGGTGATTTTCATCACTCCGAGCCTAATCCACATGCAGTAAGCGGGTATTCTGACTTAATGTAAATTGCAGAATAACGTTGAGCACATGCAACTTTTTGTGTCGCAAGAGGCTTCTGCGTTTGACGCTGCCGTCGATTTAGCTTACAAGGGTTACCGAATTGAGCACCGTGATCTTTTTATTACGACAGACACGCCGATAAAAACGTACGGTTTCCCTCCTGCGGCGTGCAAAGTGATTTATTCGGTTGCCAAACTACCAAGAGTGTTGAGATAATTTTTTTCTGATCTCGCACTATATCGCTCATGAGGTTTCAGTTTAGGTCCCGCCGCTAATTTGATTGGCGGGGCGGGTTATCATCAACGAATTGTCTTAGTAATACCGAAAAACATGGCAGAGAAACGCAATATCTTTCTGGTTGGGCCTATGGGTGCCGGCAAAAGCACTATTGGTCGACAGTTAGCTCAGCAACTCAATATGGAGTTTTTCGACTCCGATCACGAAATTGAGCGACGTACCGGAGCTGATGTGGGCTGGGTATTTGATTTAGAAGGCGAAGACGGATTCCGCGACCGCGAAGAAAAAGTGATCAACGAACTGACCGAAAAACAAGGCATTGTTCTGGCGACAGGTGGCGGTTCCGTGAAATCACGTGAAACCCGTAACCGTTTGTCAGCGCGTGGCGTTGTCGTCTATCTTGAAACTACCATCGAAAAACAACTGGCGCGTACACAACGCGACAAAAAACGTCCATTATTACAAGTGAGTGCTCCGCCACGTGAAGTGCTTGAAGCACTGGCGAGAGAGCGCAATCCTTTGTATGAAGAGATTGCCGACGTCACTATTCGTACCGATGATCAAAGTGCCAAGGTCGTTGCTAACCAGATTATTAACATGCTGGAAAGTAACTGATTATTGGTGTCCATCATTGCCTGAGGGTGTCAGTTAAAGAAGGTCACAGAGCACGACATGGAGAGGATTACCGTAACGTTAGGGGAGCGTAGCTACCCCATTACGATTGCTGCCGGATTGTTCCACGATCCGGCTTCTTTTATGCCGGTAAAGGCAGGCGATCAGGTCATGATAGTGACCAATGAAACCCTCGCCCCTCTCTATCTGGACGCAATCTGTTCAGTGCTGGAGCAGGCAGGCGTTCGTGTTGATCAGGTGATTTTGCCTGATGGTGAACAATACAAATCCCTGGCTGTTCTAAATGACGTGTTTTCCGCGCTGCTTGAAAAGCCGCACGGACGTGATACCACGCTTGTCGCCCTTGGCGGCGGCGTTGTCGGAGATTTAACCGGCTTCGCCGCAGCCAGTTATCAACGCGGTGTGCGCTTTGTTCAGGTGCCCACCACGCTGCTTTCTCAGGTCGATTCCTCTGTTGGCGGTAAAACAGCGGTAAACCATCCCCTTGGGAAAAACATGATCGGCGCGTTTTATCAGCCTGCGTCGGTGGTGGTTGATCTCGACTGTCTGAGAACTTTGCCTGCCCGTGAAATGTCATCGGGTCTCGCGGAAGTTATCAAATACGGCATTATTTTAGATGCCGACTTCTTTACCTGGCTTGAAGACAACATGGACGCTTTGCTGGCGCTGGATATGAACGCGCTTGCTTACTGTATCCGTCGTTGCTGCGAGCTGAAAGCTGAGGTTGTGGCAGCCGATGAACGTGAAAACGGACTGCGCGCCTTGCTGAATCTGGGCCATACTTACGGCCATGCTATTGAAGCAGAAATGGGTTATGGCAACTGGTTGCATGGCGAAGCTGTGGCGGCCGGGATGGTGATGGCTTGTTATACGGCTCACCGTCTGGGGCAATTCAGTCTGGGTGATATTGCCCGGGTGAAAGCGTTACTGACTCGTGCGGGTTTACCGGTAACCGGTCCCGTAGAGATGGACGCCCCGTCTTATCTGCCGCACATGATGCGTGATAAGAAAGTGCTGGCTGGTGAGCTGCGTCTGGTTTTGCCAAAAGCCATTGGTCAGTCTGAAGTACGCTCCGGCGTATCACATGAAATGGTGCTGGCTTCGATTGAAGATTGCCGTTAAGACTGCGGCCATAATTTTGGCCAGATAACGACCGATTTCACCCATGCCAGCAAAGCTTTATTTTTAGTCAGGATAGTTGCTCCGCGTAAAGCCAGTTAAGGCTTTTAGCCGGGTTGGAGGTTTTAGATGGATGATTTAACACCGGAAGACGATCTCAAACCAGACACCAGCGATCGCCGCCCCCCGCGCGCCCGCAAACCGTCTCCTTCCATTCCAAAAGTTGCTGTTTCCCGCCAGTACGTGATGATCGGCATCGGTATTGTGGTGCTGGTCTTGCTGATTGTCGGCATCGGCTCTGCCATGAAGTCGCCAACATCCAATCAGCCAGCCCAGCAGAACAACGGACCGAAAGACATTAGTCTTGCCGGTAACGATGCAGCAGCGCCTGCTCAGCCTTCTGCCCAGGCTCAGGCCAATACGGCGCAGGCCATTAACGGTCAGCAACCTGCCGATGGCCAGCAACCGAAGAGTATCGGCTTACCGCCGGTTTCCTCCACACCAACTGAAGCCCAGCCAGTTCCGGATAATGGTCAGGCGAAAGAGCGTGTCGATTTGCCTGGCGATATGAGTGATGCGTTATCTTCTCAGCAAAATCAGGTGGATAATGCCGCGCAGGGTGGAATGAATCCTGCTGCGCAATCACTGACTTCTTTGCCAACAGCGCCGGCAACCGTGAACGGTTCTGCCCGCACTCAGGCTGCGGCCGGCTCTCAGCCATCCGCCTCGCATATCCGTCCGGCTCCGGTTGTTCGTAATCCGCAGACTGCGCACACGGCGAAACCAGCAGAGCACAAACCTGCTGCGACCAGCCAGACTGCCCATACAGCCAAACCGCAGGCTTCCAAATCATCGGCAACACCGGCTCCGTCGTCTTCTGTCGCGTCATCAGGCAGTTCATCGGCCATCAAGTCAGCGCCGGGTACACACTTTACCCTGCAATTAAGCGGTGCTTCTCAATCGAACTCGCTGAATGCCTTTGCTAAACAGCAAGGTCTGAAGAATTATCTGGTATATCAGACAGCCCGCGACGGGAAGCCGTGGTTTGTGCTGGTCAGTGGTAACTATGCTTCTTCTGCAGAAGCCAAACGTGCCATTTCCAGCTTGCCTGCGGAAGTTCAGGCGAAAAAACCGTGGGTCAAGCCTGTACATCAGGTACAGCAAGACCTGAAAAAATGAAACTGATCTCAACGCGATTTGCTGTCTAAAAACAGGATACAATCCGCGGCTGTGAATTGTATAAGTAGCTAACTGACGGCATGAAGAAGAACCGCGCGTTTTTGAAGTGGGCTGGCGGCAAATACCCGCTGATTGATGACATCAAACGTCATCTTCCGGCGGGAGATTGTCTGATTGAGCCTTTTGTTGGCGCGGGCTCGGTATTTTTAAATACCGAGTATGATGCTTATATTCTGGCGGACATCAACAACGACCTGATCAACCTCTACAACATTGTGAAGACACGCACTGAGGAATTTGTGCGTGATGCCCGTGTGCTTTTCACACCAGAGTTTAACGAGTCAGAGCGTTTTTACGTCCTGAGGGCTGAGTTTAATGCCAGCAGCGACCCCTATCGTCGTTCAGTGCTTTTCCTCTATCTCAACCGCCATTGTTACAACGGCTTGTGCCGTTACAATCTCAGTGGGGCATTTAACGTGCCTTTCGGCCGTTATAAAAAGCCGTATTTCCCGGAAGAAGAACTCTACTGGTTTGCTGAAAAAGCAAAAAATGCAGTATTTGTGTGTGAGCATTATCAGGACACTTTGCTGAAAGCACAGGTTGGCGCTGTGGTGTATTGCGATCCTCCGTATGCCCCGCTTTCTGCGACAGCAAATTTTACGGCTTACCACACCAACAGTTTTAGTATGGATGATCAGCGCAATCTGGCGCGGCTGGCGTATCAGCTTTCCCATGAAAATGACGTGCCGGTGCTGATTTCCAACCACGAAACACCACAAACGCTGGAATGGTACGCACAGGCGGTTCTGCATCGCGTTTCGGCGCGGCGTACCATCAGCAGTAAAGTTGCAAAACGCAGCCTGGTGAATGAACTTTTAGCGCTCTACCGGTGATTGCCGTTCAGCGGTGATCCACGGATAACCCTATCGTTTGGAGAAGCGGATGAAACAGTTTTTGATTGCACCGTCCATTCTGTCGGCTGACTTTGCCCGTCTGGGTGAGGACACAGCCAAAGCACTGGAAGCTGGCGGAGATGTTGTCCATTTTGATGTAATGGATAACCACTACGTACCTAATCTGACGATGGGGCCGGCGGTACTGAAATCGCTGCGCAACTACGGCATTACGGCACCGATCGATGTTCACCTGATGGTTAAACCGGTGGATCGCATTATCCCGGATTTTGCCGAGGCCGGTGCGACTTACATTACCTTCCATCCGGAAGCCTCAGAACACGTTGACCGTTCGCTGCAACTGATTAAAAGTCATGGCTGTAAAGCCGGTCTGGTGTTTAACCCGGCGACATCCCTGAGTTATCTCGATTACGTGATGGATAAACTCGATGTGATCCTGCTGATGTCGGTAAACCCGGGTTTTGGCGGTCAGTCGTTTATTCCGGGCACACTCGATAAACTGCGCCAGGTTCGTAAAATCATTGATGCCAGCGGTTATGACATTCGTCTGGAAGTTGACGGCGGTGTGAAGGCCGAAAATATCGGTGAGATTGCCGCTGCGGGCGCGGATATGTTCGTGGCCGGTTCAGCCATCTTCAATCAGCCGGATTACCGTACGGTTATCGATCACATGCGCAGTGAGCTGGCTAAGGCCACCCATGACTGAGCCACTGAAAGCCCGCGGTTTAGGCTTTGATCTGGACGGCACGCTGGTTGACAGCGCGCCCGGTCTTTGTGAAGCGCTGGATAAGGCGCTGCAAGATTTTAATTTGCCTGCCGCAGGCGTTGAGCGCCTGAGCACCTGGATTGGTAACGGTGCGGATATCATGGTTGAGCGCGCCGTGCGCTGGGCCGAAGGCGATTTATCACCTGAGTTTCTGCAGAAAGTGCGCGATAAATTCGATCACTATTATGCCGATACCGCCGCGGGCGGCAGCCGTTTGTACCCGCAAGTTAAAGAGACGCTGGCCGCTCTCGCCGCCGCCGGAATTCCGATGGGGCTGGTGACTAACAAACCTACGCCTTTCATCGCGCCGTTATTGCAATCGCTGGGTATCGACAGCTATTTCACCGTGGTGATTGGCGGTGACGATGTCGTGGCGAAAAAACCGCACCCGGCACCGGTCTATATGACGTTAGCGTTGCTCGGATTACGTGCCAGTGAAATGGTATTCGTGGGCGATTCCCGCAATGATATTCATGCTGCACAGGCCGCAGGCTGCCCGTGTGTCGGCATGACCTACGGTTACAACTACGGTGAAACTATCGCGCTGACCAAACCCGATCGCGTACTGGATAATTTTGCCGACCTTTTGCCCACACTTGGGCTGTCATCTTTAAAAGATCAGGAAGCATAAAATGAGTAAACCCATCGTATTTAGTGGCGCACAGCCCTCCGGCGAATTGACCATTGGCAACTACATGGGTGCGCTGCGTCAATGGGTCAAAATGCAGGACGATTACGAATGTATTTACTGCATCGTCGATTTGCACGCGATCACCGTGCGTCAGGATCCTGAAAAACTGCGCAAAGCGACACTCGACACGCTGGCGCTGTATCTGGCCGTCGGCATTGATCCGAAGAAAAGTACCATCTTCGTGCAGTCTCAGGTTCCTGAACACAGCCAGCTGAGCTGGGCACTGAACTGCTACACCTATTTTGGTGAGCTGGGTCGTATGACACAGTTTAAAGACAAGTCTGCCCGCTATGAGACCTCCAACAGCGAAAGCATCACTGCCGGTCTGTTCGACTATCCGGTGCTGATGGCCGCTGATATTCTGCTTTACCAGACCAATCAGGTGCCGGTTGGTGAAGACCAAAAACAACATCTGGAGCTGAGCCGCGATATCGCCGCCCGTTTCAACGCGCTGTATGGCGATGTATTTACTGTGCCTGAGCCGTTTATTCCGAAGTCTGGTGCGCGCGTGATGTCCCTGCAGGAACCGACCAAGAAGATGTCCAAGTCTGATGACAACCGTAAAAACGTCATCGGTCTGCTGGAAGATCCGAAAGCGGTGACCAAGAAAATCAAAAGCGCGATGACCGATTCTGAAGAGCCGCCAGTCATCCGCTACGACATTAAGAACAAGCCGGGTGTTTCTAATCTGCTGGATATTCTTTCCGGCGTTACCGGCAAAGCGATTCCTGAGCTGGAAGCGGAATTCGAAGGCCAGATGTATGGTCATCTGAAAGGCGCAGTGGCTGAAGCTGTTTCAGGCATGCTGACCGAAGTGCAGGAGCGCTTTAACCGCTTCCGCAGTGACGAAGCTTACCTGCAGCAGGTGATGAAAGAGGGGGCTGAGAAGGCCCGCGCCCGCGCCCGCGTGACGCTGAAAAAAGCCTACAATGCTATCGGCTTCGTCAGCTACGAATAATTCTGGTTCAGTATCAAATCCAAAAACCACGTCTCTGGACGTGGTTTTTTTATTGTCAGGGCATCACGAACCGGCACTGAAGTTATAGGTAAATGTCGCATTATAACGCCAGTCTCGGGAGGTGCTGTCCAGCGGTGCATCACCGATGGGTCTCGCGGCTTCCACGGATAACGTGTAGTGACGTTTATCGCCAAACATCACACCGATGGCGTAAGACGACAGATTTTGCTTCGGTAATCCCTGCTGATTGAAACCAGTATGCGCGGCATCTACCACAGCGTAAGGCTGAATGGTTTTCAGCCACACTCCCTGTTCCAGGGTATGGATATAGCGCATTTCTACCTGCCCGCCGACGCCGTAATCCCCCTGCGCATCGCTGTCAGGATAGCCGCGCCCGTAATGCAGGGCACCGAAATTCACCCGCTCAGGTTCCGGCAAATCATTGTCCGACCAGTCACCTTCAACCGACGCGCTGAGCCGCCATTTTTTATCAAACAGATAAGCCGAGTCACCGTTAAATTTCCAGCGGGTAAAAGTCAGATCGGCGTTGGGTGTCGAATTGGTTGCGCCGAGCCCGTCAATTCCCTGACGAACGTTAAACGTCGTATTCCAGTAAGCCTGATCGTATTCACGATATCCGGTCAGGGAAAGATCGGCTGCCGGATAGCGTATCCGCTGGTTTACCTGCGGTAATTGCAGTTTCTGATCACCGAGTCTTGCCAGTAAATCGTACTCATATTTCTTATCGAGATAATCCAGACCGCCGCTGACCGTCCACTGTTTTTTCCGTGTCAGCTGTAACGGATAACTGAATACCACGCCACCGTTGTATTGCGTTTGCTTATCCTGTGAGCCCACAGTGATGCCGTTGGGCAGGAACAAGATAGTGTTGTAATCCTTGTCTTTTTGCTGGTAATAGCTGCCTTTAAGCTGCATCAGCAAGCCATCGTCACCGAGATATTGCTGATAGTTCACACCGGCATAAGTTTTGCGGGTGTCACTTTCCAGCGGGATTAATGTCGCAATACCCAGTTGCTCGCCATAGGTGCTCAGGCCGCTCAGTGTGGCGTTCACAACGGCAGAACTGTCACCTTTGCGGGTATCTACGGCGGTGGCGATATTCCAGTTTCGCGGGCGTGTGGCGTCGACATTAAGCGTGGTGGCGCCGTAAATGTTATCCGGGTTTTTAGCTGAGGCGTTGATTTTGGTATCGGGAGTGCGTTGCATGAGCAGGGTGTAACGCTCGAAGGTATCCTGCGTCAGCGGTTTCTCCGCCATGATATGTTGCGATAATTTACTCAGCCAGCGGCCAACCTGCTGATTGTCGCTGTGGATTTGGGTTCCGGAAATGTACCCCTCGACCAGACCAATCTTCAGTACGCCATCTTTGAAATTATCCGCCGGAATGTAGGCATACGAGAGGATAAAACCGTCGCGATGATAGCGCTGCGTGATGGAATTTGTCGCGGCCAGCAGTGACGATATCGGCACTTTCTTACCCACAAACGGGGCGAATGGCGCGGCCAGCGAATCCAGCGGATACTGAGTGCCGCCGACAAACTGAATGTGTTTCACATCAACCAGCGTCTGAGGCGTCAGGCCTGGCGCTGAATCTTTTGCGGATGACGAGTGAGGGGGGAGATTAATTTTTTGTGATTTGGCCGGAGGCTGGGAAACAGGCTCAGCCAGTTTGGCCGGGTTATTCGGGTCAATCAAAGTGGGAAACATATCTGCCGAACTGTAACCAATGGCAGAACCTAATAAAGCCACTATGCAGGATTTTATTCTCATAAACATTCCTTTGAACGCACAGGCAAAAGTTGAAGCCGGGAACGCAAACCCGCTCTCCGCCAGAGCCGGAGAACGGGCTTATTACCACGAAAGGTTATTGTGTTTTATTCAACTTCAGCCCGAGCCCGCCGGTAAGTCCGCCAACGGTGGTTCCCACGCCAGCGAGTAAACCGCCGGACTGAGAAACTGACGCGCCAGCGCCTGCCGAGATGCCGCCTGAATTACTGGCAGTAGTGGTCGTGCTGCTGCTGGCCGGAACCAGGATCGTACCGGTTTTGGAAACGGCCTGTCCGGTATCCGTAACCACGGTACCCAGTCCTGCCAGCGCGGGCGTGCTGGTGGAAAGTTGTGTCCCTGCGCCACTCACGGTGGTGCCGACCTGATTCAGCAAGCCATTAACCGGTGTGCCGAGACCCGTCGCGCCGCCCACGGTTTGAGTGGTGTTTTGTACTTGTGCGACAACAGGCGTGACTACGCCGGTTGCAGCCGTCGTCACGCCCGAAAGCGCACCGCTTTGCACATTGGTCGCTAATCCGTTACCCGTCGTCGTTACGACTTTCCCGACATTATTGACCAGTCCGCCGACTCCCGTTGTGACTCCGCTGACCGGGGTTCCGGTTGTATTCGCTGCCAGCGAGGTGCCCAGACCCGACACACCGGTGCCTAAATCAGCCACGGCAATGGGAACACCGGCAACGGTAGTTCCGATGGCATTAGGATTGGTGCCCAGTTGTCCCACGCCGTTTTGCACACCGCTGCCAACGGCCGTCACGGCTTTCCCTGTACTGTCTATGATGGTGACGACGCCGGTGCCAGCGACCGGAATACTACCGACCGGTGTCTGGCTGGCGATACTGCTGACCTGTGTCCCCAGGCCACTGACTGCTCCACCCGCACTGCTCAGGATGGTGCCGGTAGTGAGTGTGGTAGACGGGGTGCCTGTCCCGGTTCCAGTGCCAGTGCCCGTTCCTGTACCTGTACCCGTTCCTGTACCCGTCCCGGTACCTGTTCCGTTCCCCGCGGTGGTGGTGCCATCACCTGTCGTGGTGGTGCCTGTTCCTGTGCTGGTACCGTTGCCTGCGGTAGTGGTTCCGTCACTGCCTGAAGTGGTTCCATCACCGGTGGTTGCTGATCCGGTAGTGGATGTTTTTGCCGTATGAGAAGAACCGCCGCCGCCGCTGCCGCTACAGGCAGCCAGTGACAGGGCGACTAAGATTGCCAGGGCAATCTTGTTAACATGACCAACATGAATGGTATGGCGCATGATTTGACCCTCCACGGGAGATTACGCCACAGTTGGCGTAATTAAAGTTTAAGTTGAAGATTCTGAATATTCCATTTGGTAGCGGTGATTATTTTGAATTTGGACTGATACAGGTGAGATAACAGGAATTATATTCTGTTATAAGATTTATCTTATAAGTGCAGGGAGAGAAGTGAATCTGAATTCACTTCTCTGAATTGATTAATAAAATAAATGGAGTTTTTTTGTACAGAAGGGCATCACAGACAGGTTTCGCTGGCAAACCAGTTAAGTTTCGGGCGTAAACTCACTACGGTACCCACAATGATCAAACTCGGGCTCTGTACTTGTTTCGCCAAAATTTCGAGTTCAGTGAGATTGCCGGTGACCACGCGTTGCGTCTGACTGGTGCCGTTTTCGATCAGTGCGACAGGCGTTTCTGCTGACAGACCGTTTTCCAGCAGGCGACGCTGGATCTCAGAGGCCTGCGTCAGCCCCATATAAAACACCAGCGTTTGCTGACCCTGAGCCAGACAGGCCCAGTCTAAAACGCCATCCTGCTTTGCATGACCGGTTATGAGCCGCACGCTTTGTGCGTGATCGCGATGGGTCAGCGGAATGCCGCTATACGCTGAGCAACCGGACGCCGCGGTGATGCCCGGCACCACGGAAAATGCGATACCTGCGGCTTTCAGTGCTTCCAGTTCTTCGCCGCCACGGCCAAAGATAAAGGGATCGCCGCCTTTAAGTCGGACAACGCGTTTGCCCATTTGCGCCTGTTCCAGCAGGATTTCGTTGATACGCTCCTGCGGCACACAATGATGCCCGGCGCGTTTGCCGACAAAAATACGCTCAGCGTCACGACGTATCAGTTTCATCACACTGTCGGAAACCAGCCGGTCGTAAACCACCACATCGGCCAGTTGCATCTGCTGCAAACCTTTGAGTGTCAGCAATCCGGCATCACCCGGACCGGCACCGACCAGAATGACTTCCCCATGTTTATCAACCGATTCGCTGAACAGTTCTTCGAGGTATTGTCCGCTTTGTGCCTCGTCATTATTCGCCAGCGACTGCGCCAGACGATGATGATTGAACAACTTTTCCCACCAGCGGCGGCGCTCAGAGGCCTCGGGAAAGTGCGCTTTCACGCGAGCCCGCAATCCGCCCGCCACCTGTGCCAGTTTGCCCAGATGTTGCGGCAAAATGGATTCCAGGCGCTCACGCAACAAACGTGCCAGCACCGGCGCATTACCGCCGGAAGACACCGCGATCATCAGCGGTGAACGGTCGATGATCGACGGCATGATCACGCTGGCGCTTTCAGGGGCATCGACCACATTACAGAATACGCGGCGGTGTTCAGCGGCTTCGCTGACTTCCTGATTCACTAAGTCTGAATCGGTCGCCGCGATCACCAGCCATTTTTCGTCGACCAGCAACGGGGAAAATTCGCCTTTCAGCAGCCGGACTTTGCCCTCCTCAGCCCAGATCTGAAATTGCGACGTGAAGGTGAGGGCGTTAACCGTCAGTTTTGCACCGGCATCCAGCAGCAGGCGCGCTTTACGTTCAGCCACGTCACCGGCACCGACCAGCAAACAGGCTCTGTTTTTTAACTGACAAAAAAGGGGCAGGTAATCCATAGATAATCTTCTCTGAGATGGCGCGATTTGATACGGCGTTCTTTTGACGACATTATTTAAAATAAAGAACAACGCCGCCCGGAGGCGGCGTGGAAAGCGCGGAGTTTAGCTGGTTTGCGCCTGAAGACTGGCGGTATTCAGTTCAACATTGCCGTCGCGGACACGCACGTCGTAGGCGGAAATTGAATACGCTTCATCTTCCATACAAAGGCCGTCTGTCAGGCGAAAATGTTGTTTTTTCAGCGGGCTGGCCACCCAGAGTTCGCCCTGGTGTTCTGCGATAATCCCGCGTGACAGCACGCTGGCCTGCGCGAAAGGATCGATATTCGACAGCGCAAAAATCTGCTCGCCGGCATACGGACGGAACAGCGCGATTTGCTGTTCGCCCGCCAGCGCACAAACGCCGCAACCTGGCAGGATCTGATCGACAGAACAAAGCGTTAACCACTGGCTCATAATACTTCCTCCCCGTCAGCGATTTGTTTAACCGGAATACGCTCGTCCGGACGCGCCGGACGATGCTGCTGACGCTCACCGACGAATTGCACATTCGGGTCGCGCTGGCTGCTGTTGATAAAGTGGGTAAAGCGGGTTTGCGCCGCCGGGTCATTCAGCGTTTCCTGCCACTCGCAAACGGCGGATCCACGCAGGCGTGCCAGTTCAGCTTCCAGCTGATCGTTTAGCCCGAGTTTGTTATCGATGACGACTTTACGCAGGTAATCGATGCCGCCTTCAAGGTTGTCCATCCAGACTGACGTGCGTTGCAGCTTATCGGCGGTACGGATGTAGAACATCATGAAGCGATCGAGGTAACGCAGCAGGGTATCGTTATCCAGATCGGCTGCCAGTAAATCGCCGTGACGAGGTTTCATGCCGCCGTTACCGCAGACATACAGGTTCCAGCCATTTTCCGTCGCGATAATCCCGACATCCTTGCCCTGCGCTTCGGAACATTCACGGGTACAGCCGGACACGCCGAACTTCATTTTGTGCGGCGTACGGATGCCTTTATAGCGGTTTTCCAGGCTGATGCCGAACCCGAGGCTGTCGCCCACGCCGTAACGGCACCAGGTGCTGCCGACGCAGGTTTTCGCCATACGCAACGCTTTAGCGTAGGCCTGACCGGTTTCGAATCCGGCGTTAATCAGTTTCTGCCAGATGGCCGGTAAATCGTCTTTCTGTGCGCCGAACATGCCGATACGCTGCGAGCCGGTGATCTTGGTGTAAAGATGATATTCAGCCGCGATTTCACCGATGGCCTGCAACCCTTGCGGCGTGATTTCACCACCCGGTGAGCGGGGGATCACGGAATAGGTGCCGTCTTTTTGCATGTTGGCGAGGAACACGTCGTTGGTGTCCTGCAGCGGCGTGTGCTGCGGTTTCAATATGTAATCGTTCCAGCAGGAGGCCAGCAGTGAACCGACGGTCGGTTTACAGACTTCACAGCCGTAGCCTTTACCGTATTTGTTCAGCAATTCGTCGAACGAACGGATACCTTCCACGCGGATCAGGTGGTACAGCTCCTGTCGCGAGTAAGCGAAGTGCTCGCACAGATGATGATTAACTTCGATACCTTGTTTGCTCAGTTCGGCATTAAGAACCTGTGTCACCAGCGGAATACAGCCACCGCAGCCGGTACCGGCTTTGGTCGCAGATTTCAGTGCCGTCACGGTATGGCAGCCGCCCTGAACCGCTTTGATGATGTCGCCTTTGGTGACGTCAAAACAGGAGCAGATTTGCGCGCTTTCCGGCAAGGCATCGGTACCTATTACCGCGCCACCGCTGCTGCCTGCGTGGGCTGGCAGGATCAGCGCGTCCGGATTTTCAGGCAACGGAATGCTGTTCAGCACCAGTTGCAGCAGATTGCCGTAATCGCTGGTATCACCCACCAGCACCGCGCCGAGCAACGTTTTATTATCTTCGCTGACCACCAGACGTTTATAGAGCGCTTTGCTTTCATCGAGATAAACGTAGCTGCGCGCGCCCGGTGTGCGTGCGTGCGCATCACCGATACCGGCGACATCTACGCCTAACAGTTTCAGTTTGGCGCTCATGTCTGCGCCGGTGAAGGCGTTATCGCGACCGAGTAAATGGTCTGCCGTGACCTGCGCCATTTTGTAGCCCGGCGCGACCAGACCGAAGGTGCGCTGATTCCACGACGCACATTCGCCGATGGCGTACACGTCAGGATCGCTGGTCTGGCATTGATCGTTAATCACGATGCCGCCGCGCGGGGCAATTTCTAAATCACACTGGCGCGCCAGTTTGTCCTGCGGACGGATACCGGTGGAGAACACGATGAAATCGACTTCGAGGAAAGTGCCGTCGGCGAATTCCATCGTCTTACGGGCTGACGTACCGCCCTGAACAATCTGTTTGGTATTTTTGGCGGTATGAACCTGCACACCCATGCTTTCGATTTTCTGACGCAGCTGGCTGCCGCCCATGACATCAAGTTGTTCGGCCATCAGACCGGGTGCGAATTCAACAACATGCGTTTCAACGCCGAGATTTTTCAGCGCACCCGCAGCTTCGAGGCCAAGTAACCCGCCGCCGACCACGGCACCGCGTTTGCTGCGACGGGCGCAGGATTCAATCGCATGTAAATCTTCAATGGTGCGGTAAACAAAGCAATCCTGGCTGTCAGAGCCGGTGATCGGCGGAACCCACGGGTAGGAGCCGGTCGCGATGATCAGTTTGTCGTAAAATACCGTCCGGCCGCTGCTGGAATGAATGACTTTTTCCTGGCGGTTGAGTGTAATGGCGCGTTCGCCGATCAGCACCTTGACGTTGTGCTTTTCGTAAAATCCTTCACGAACCAGTGACAGTTCTTCGGCGGTATGATGTGAAAAATAGGAGGAAAGATGGACGCGGTCATAGGCCACGCGCGGCTCTTCACATAATACCGTGATGTCGAACTGACCCGGTTCTGCTTTATCCAGTAAGTCTTCGATAAAGCGATGGCCGACCATGCCGTTGCCAATAATCGCGAGTCTGACTTTGCTCATAATTGCCTCAATTTTGATTTTCTGAGGCTAAACATAACGCGCGCGAAACGGGGGGTATTGATGCAAATCAAGCTGCTCCCAATATACTCCTTAGTGAGTATTTGACTGATTTCATTGGGTTTTTGTGTAACCTTTCGATTTATAAACACTTTCAGGCTATTGTTCTAAGACGGGCTTTAAAATCACTGACGGTGAAGTCTTTCTAAAACGATGAGGTAATGCGTGACGAAAACTCCTTTGCGTATCATTAAAAATGTACGCCTGCCTGACCGGGAAGGGTTGTGGCAGATAGATATCGAAGACGGCGTCATCCGCCATATCGCTTCGCAGCTGGATAATGCCGATTACGGCGAACATATCCTGGACGCGGAAGGCGGTCTGGCAATACCTCCTTTTATCGAGCCTCATATTCATCTCGATACTACGCAGACTGCGGGGCAGCCTGCGTGGAATCAGTCCGGCACCTTATTTGAAGGCATTGAACGCTGGGCGGAACGCAAGGCGTTGCTGTCGCACGAGGACGTCAAACAGCGTGCATGGCAGACGCTGAAATGGCAAATCGCCAACGGCATTCAGCATGTTCGCACGCACGTTGATGTTTCCGACCCGACGCTCACCGCACTGAAAGCAATGCTCGAAGTGAAAGCCGAAGTCGCGCCGTGGGTGACGTTGCAAATTGTGGCGTTCCCGCAGGAAGGCATAATGTCTTACCCGAACGGCGAAGCCTTGCTGGAAGAGGCGCTGAAGCTAGGCGCGGACGTGGTCGGCGCTATCCCGCATTTTGAATTCACCCGCGAATACGGCGTGGAATCTCTGCACAAAACTTTCGCGCTGGCGAAAAAATACAATGCGCTTATCGACGTGCATTGCGATGAAATTGACGATGAACAGTCGCGTTTTGTCGAAACTGTCGCGGCACTGGCGCTGCGGGAAAACATGGGCGCACGCGTCACCGCCAGCCACACGACGGCGATGCATTCTTATAACGGCGCTTACACCTCGCGCTTATTCCGTCTGCTGAAGATGTCGGGGATTAACTTTGTCGCCAATCCGCTGGTGAATATTCATCTGCAGGGACGGTTTGATACCTATCCGAAACGCCGCGGCATTACGCGCGTCAAAGAGATGCTGGATGCCGGCATTAACGTCTGTTTTGGTCATGACGATGTGTTCGATCCGTGGTATCCGCTGGGCACTGCCAGTATGTTGCAGGTGCTGCACATGGGGCTGCATGTTTGCCAGCTGATGGGTTATCAGCAAATTGATGACGGGCTGAAGCTGATTACCACTTACAGCGCGCGCACCATGAATCTTGACGGTTACGGTCTGGAAAGTGGCAATGCCGCCAGCCTGGTGATCCTGCCGGCAGAAAGCGGTTTTGATGCGGTACGCAGGCAAGTCCCTGTGCGTTATTCCATCCGGCAGGGCTCGGTGATAGCTGAAACTCAGCCTGCGAAAACGACTATCCATCTCGATAAAGATTATCCCGTTGATTTCAACAGCTAACCGTTGAGAAAGTGATAGTAACAATTTGAAATATCTGAAAAAGTTGCTGTGAAGCGTAAATAACCGTAAAGGTCTGGCGCTGAGCGTAAAGGCTCTTTAGAATCAGTAGGATCTGTTGTTTGTATTTTCAAGAAAGGAATTGTCATGTTTAAACGTACTTTGGTGGCCTTAACTGCGCTGCTCTCCATGACCGCGATGTCGCCGGTTTTTGCTGCCGGTCAAACCCATGTCATGCTGACCACTTCAGCAGGGAACATCGAACTGGAACTCGACAGTGCTAAAGCACCGGTTTCTGTGAAGAATTTCGTTGATTACGCCCAGAGCGGATATTACAACAACACCATTTTCCACCGCGTGATCCCAGGCTTTATGGTTCAGGGCGGCGGCTTTACTACTGACATGCAGCAGAAAGCGACTAAAGAGCCGATCAAGAACGAAGCCGACAACGGCCTGCGCAACCTGCGTGGTACTGTTGCGATGGCGCGTACCGCTGACAAAGACAGCGCAACCAGCCAGTTCTTCATCAACGTGGCGGATAACGCTTTCCTGGATCACGGTCAACGTGATTTCGGCTATGCCGTATTCGGTAAAGTCATCAAAGGTATGGACGTGGTAGACAAAATGTCACAGGTGAAAACGGACAACGTCGGGCCTTACCAGAACGTGCCGACCACGCCGATTGTGATTTTGTCTGCGAAAGTGCTGCCTTAATTACTCAGCCTTTCCGTTCCTTTCTGCAGTACAAGAAAAAGCCTCCGCCAGCCGGGGGCTTTTTCTTGCCCATTTGACGCCCCTTAAATTCTGGATTGCTCATGGGGTAAAGATCTTCACACCCCACTTCATATTCCCTCGGTCATCTTCAGATTTAACTTCCTCCATCGATTCTTGCATTATGCTTAGGCACTCTAGCGCGGGAGCACCAGCTCTTATCAATGACTCAGACGCTAATTTGTAATACAACAGCGTGGAGTTTCGCGTGTAATTCATATCGACTGGAAGAGCACACGCCGCACCAGTCCCAAAGCGCTGGACGAGTAAATCATCGTCCTTATCCATTGCGTCCGTAGCCCTTAGAGTGGGGACAGGATTTTTAAGCAAAGCAAACCCTATTGCCTCACTCAATTCGGCTGATTGCTCGTCATTTAGAGAGCTGGTGATGCGTTTTATTGTGGTTGGCAACTGCTGCAACGTTTGAGCATTTCCATTCTGGATATCAGCTATCAGCGCTTTACTCACGGCGTGAGCGCAGATTGGTAATGTTGCCAATGGAAGTAATAGCGCCAATAGCCGAAGTTTGTTCACTCTACAACCTCCAAATTGCTGTCGCCCGAATTCAATATCCGGTTGCGCGTGGATGGTCCCAAAATAATGCATCCTTCAGACGCGAATCCAGGCGTTGACGGTGGTCGTTTTTCACCGTGTATTCTGAAAAGAGAACGACCAAACGACTCGCCAGATCTTTGCTCAAGATTGATCGTCATCGGTCCCTTAGAGTTCGTATAGCCCGTTATCTGATATGTACCGCGGGGCAACGGCCCCATCCCTTTTACTTGCTGACGGGATGGGTTGTTTTTGTTTGTCAGTGACCCAGAATATCCTGTGTCGACGTGGACTCCATTATGGAAAATCTCACCTGTACTTTGATGATAGACCCAAGTCATTGTGTTTCCTTACGCGCTTTGGCGGACGTTCCAGCTATCTGAGTGAATGATGTTCCCATCAAGATACTTCCAGGTGATTTTTTCGTAATGCAACTGAACGCACTCAAGATGATTTCTGGCCTTGCCGTATACAGATTTGACGTCGTACATAATCGGGATCATAGCCGTAACTCTTGCCCCTCAAGAAGTACGTTCATGTACTCATCTTCTTGGCCGGCATCATTGATTCGGTAATATCTAAACTCAGCAGATTTGAATTTTTGACCGGTTGTGATCGCCTTGTAGAGGTATGGAGTCGAAGAATCAATTTCTTTATTGATTAGGAAGGGCTGGTGGATTCTGGTGCCTGTAATTTTTCCGGTGAGATTGTCGGTCGGCATTGATACATCGTGCAATAGAGAAACAACTTCGATGCTGCCTTCGCGATCTATCACATCAACAGACCCCCGGATATCTGAACCTCCGTCATCCTTGAGCCACAAGTAAATGGGTATTGCCATTTTCATAAATTCCTTTTTAAAAGAGAGCCAACACGTTATGCCTGCGTTGTTTGATAAACAATTAGCTGGGTTTGGAAAATGGAATTTTCAGAGGTTTATTATTGATGATTGGGGGACTGTAAAAAGTAACTTTTTCTGCTAACACGTTTAAGCTGAAACGCATCAGCTGATGGGCCGATAAGCATGTCTGATATCTCAGTTTTGTCTGCAATTTCCCACTGACTACAAGGCTTTTTGCGAAACCTGGCACGTTACTGCCTGCTGTTCAGTATTAAAACCGCTCAACTTGAAGGCTGTCACGTTTTTAGTCTTTGTGGGTTTGTAGGCTGAATTGCTTTTGGGCTAAATCAATTCAGCAAAAAGGAGTTATTGTGAAAAAATTACTCGTTACCGGGATCGTTATGGGCCTTTTTTCGTGGCAGGCTGCGGCACAAACTATTGTGCTGACGGATGCTGAAGCCGGTACTGAACTGGGAAACTGGAAGACAGATAACAAGAGGCTGAACATTGCAGGTACGGATTTCAGCATCGAACAAAAAGTCCTGCATGGCGGTAAGCAGGAAGGATCAAAGGTCATCACAATTACCAGTAAAGGGCTGACTATCGCCCTCAGCCCGACCCGGGGCATGGATTTGCTGCATGTCACCGGCGATAACATTCGTTTGGGCTGGGATTCACCTGTTCAGGAAGTAGTGAATCCGGCCTATATCAACCTTGAAAGTCGTAACGGCGTGGGCTGGCTGGAAGGTTTCAATGAAATGATGGTACGGTGCGGCTTTGAATGGACCGGGCATCCTGTCACCGCCGACGCCATGATTTATACGCTGCATGGCCGCGCCGGAAATACACCAGCCTCCAAAGTGGAGGTCGAGATCGCTGATAAAGCGCCGTATGAAATCACCGTCCGCGGTCTGCTGAAGGAGGACACTTTTAAAAAGGCGAAGCTGGAAACCTGGACTGAGCTGCGCTACGTCCCCGGCAGCCATTCGTGGACCATTCATGACACCCTGACTAACCAGTCTGATTATCCGCACGATTATCAGATTATTTATCACAGCAATTTCGGTCAGCCGATCCTGGAAGAGGGTGCCCGTTTCATCGCACCACTGAAATCGATTTCTCCGTTTAACGAGTACGCCAAAAAAGGGCTGAATGACTGGCAGACTTACGCCGGGCCTGCCAAAGGCTTCGATGAAATGGTCTTCAATATGGTGCCGCTAGCCGATGCGCAGGGCAAAACCATTGCCGGTGTGGTGAACAAAGCGGGGAATAAAGGGGCATCGATTGAATTTGATACCCATCAGTTGCCATTACTGACGTTGTGGAAAAACACCGATACCCTGAAACAAGGCTATGTGACAGGCATTGAACCGGGTACCAATTATGCCTATCCGGTGACCATCGAACGTGAACAGGGACGGGTAAAACAGCTACAGCCGGGACAGAGCACCGTCTTTGAACTGAAATACTCTCTGCTGCCGGATGCTAAAGCGGTACAACAGCTTGAAGAACGGGTGAAAACCTTGCAGGCAGACCACAAAACAGATGTCAGCGATAAACCCATCGCTGTTGAATAATCCTAGTTTAGGGCGCAACGACCGGCGCCCTTTTTTCTCTGTCTATACTTAACTCCACAAGGTATGCGCCCGAATGGCGGTAACCAGGGAGGAAATATGGCGAAGAAACTGACACTCAGACAGCAGGAAAAACTCTTTCGCGAACGTCAGCGGCAGAACTTTCAGGCCAGCAGCGCGCTGGATGGCCTCGAGGTGGAAGTCGTGTCTCTGGATAACGAGAAAATCGCACAACGTCTGGCCGAACTGAGGGGGCACTATGAACGATAAACTCCTGGACGGTGCGGATCCTTATTATTATCCCGGCATCAATGTCCTGAAAAACTCTCTCGAAATTCGTGAAGCGCACCGGCTGCAACAGGCTGAACTGGCCTTTACCGCGTTACGGGCTGCGGCGATGCCACTGGGCCCGGCGGTTATGGGGTTGCCACATCTGTGCGCCATTCACCTGTCGCTTTTTCAGGATATTTATCCGTGGGCCGGGGAGTTTCGTGAGATCGACATTTACAAGGACGATACCCAGTTCTGCCATTTCGGTTATATCGAAAATGAAGGCAACGCCCTGATGCAGGAGCTTGAGGAAGAAGAGTTTTTGGTCGGTTTGCCGCTGGATAAACTTGCCGAGCGCCTGGCTCACTATTATACCGGCCTGAATCTGTTGCATCCTTTTCGCGAGGGCAACGGGCGGGTGCTGAGAATTTTTGTAGAGCAGCTGGTTATCCACGCCGGATATGATATCGACTGGTCTAAAATCAGCCGTGAACGCTGGCTGTCTGCCAATAAAACGGCAGTGTTTGGTGATGAAACGGATCTGGTCGCCATCTTCAATGAAGTGATCAGTGAAATCGATGACGAACATTGATCCGCAAGATCAGAATGACAAAATGCTGAAGCCTGTGCTGAAAAATGCGTAGAATTGCCCGGTAAATTTTCGACTTTTACCGGGAACACTATGCTGCTGCTGATCGACAACTACGACTCATTCACCTACAACCTCTATCAATATTTTTGCGAACTTGGCGCAGAGGTGAAAGTGATGCGTAACGATCAGCTGACGCTGACCGATATTGAGCAACTTGCCCCGTCGCATCTGGTGATTTCTCCCGGTCCCTGCACACCCGATCAGGCAGGCATCTCCCTGCAAGCCATCACGCATTTCTCCACCCGTTTGCCGATCCTTGGCGTGTGCCTCGGGCATCAGGCCATGGCGCAGGCGTTCGGCGCGAAAATCGTACGGGCGCGTCAGGCGATCCACGGTAAAACGTCGCCGGTTCGTCATACCGGTCAGAGCGTATTTACCGCGCTGAATAACCCCCTGACCGTCACCCGCTACCATTCCCTGGTGGTCGCCCCCGACACGCTGCCGGACTGTTTTGAAGTCACCGCCTGGACAGAACGCGATGGCGGACGCGATGAAATCATGGGCATCATGCACAAAACCTTACCGCTGCATGGGGTTCAGTTCCATCCGGAAAGCATTCTGAGTGAGCAGGGGCATCAGCTTCTGGATAATTTCCTTAAAATTTAACCGCTTAATTCCTCGTTAACATCGCTGCAAAAATTACTTACCCATCCGGTGCGATTTCTGTTTGCCTGCGGGTGATTTTTTATGCATATTTTATGATTATATTTTCATATCACTATTAGTAAGGGCGAAGGGTTATGGCAGAGAAATCAGCGGTAGATCGGGGCACGTTCGACAAAGTGATTTTGCCGGTTTATTCACCTGCGAAATTTATTCCCGTCAAAGGTAAAGGCAGTCGTGTGTGGGATCAGCAGGGCACCGAATACGTTGATTTTGCCGGTGGTATCGCGGTAACGGCGCTCGGGCATTGCCATCCGGCGCTGGTAAAAGCGTTGCATGAACAGGGCGAAACCTTGTGGCATGTCAGCAACGTGTTTACCAACGAACCCGCGCTGAGACTGGCTCAGAAGCTGATCGACGCAACCTTTGCAGACCGCGTATTTTTTGCCAACTCCGGCGCTGAAGCCAATGAAGCCGCGTTTAAACTGGCGCGTTATTACGCTTCCCATCGCCACAGCCCGTACAAAAGCAAGATCATCGCTTTCCATAACGCTTTCCATGGCCGTACCTTGTTTACCGTTTCCGTCGGCGGTCAGCCGAAATATTCCGATGGCTTCGGCCCGAAACCTGCCGATATTGTCCACGTGCCGTTCAACGATCTGGACGCAGTGAAAGCCGTCATCGACGATCACACCTGTGCGATCGTTGTCGAACCCGTTCAGGGCGAAGGCGGAGTGACACCTGCCACCAAAGAATTCCTGCAAGGGCTGCGTGAACTTTGCGATAAACATCAGGCGCTGCTGGTGCTGGACGAAGTCCAAAGCGGTATGGGGCGTAGCGGTAAGTTGTTCAGCTACATGCATTACGGCGTGACGCCGGACATTCTGACCACCGCGAAAGCGCTGGGCGGCGGTTTCCCGGTTTCAGCCATGCTGGCAACTGAAGAAGTCGCCTCGGTGATGGAGCCGGGCAAACACGGCACCACCTACGGCGGTAACCCGCTGGCCTGTGCCGTCGCCGAAGCCGCACTGGATATCATCAATACGCCAGACGTGCTGGCCGGTATCAAAGAACGCCGCGAGAAATTTATCAGTGCGCTGGAAGCCATCAATCAGAAATATCACATCTTCAGCGAGTTCCGGGGGCAGGGACTGCTGATCGGCGCTGAGCTTTCTGACGCATATAAAAATCGCGCGGGCGAGTTCCACGCCGCCGCCGCCGAATGCGGCCTGATGATGCTGGTCGCCGGACCGAACGTGATGCGGTTTGCACCCTCGCTGGTGATTGATTTCGCTGACATTGAAGAGGGGATGGAGCGGTTTGAGAAAGCAGTGGGGAAAGTTTGTGGGGGGTGAGCCCCACGGCCCCATCTTTGCAACTGACTGAGTAAATTTCGGTTTCTCAATAACGGTTATCACAAGGCCTTTTGCGCCGAAACCGAGCAGAGGGGAAAGGCTTTTCCCCTCTGCACTCCCCTCGCTTTTTTACTGCGCGCTGCCGCAGGCACGACGGACATATTCCGGTGCATTAGTGAGTGGCGCAAAATGTCATCGCTACGCGATTCCCGAATTTCAGGCTTCGAGCCATAGGTCTCGAACCGTTCATTCGGTGCCATTTTTGAGAACGCCAATCGACATTTCTAAAAGATAAAACCATTCTGCTTTTGAATTTAGAATCCTGCGGGCGTTTCAGAAATCTTGCTGAACGGAGCGGCTTCGAGACCAGTGGCTCGAAGACCGAGAGAAGGAACCGCAAAGCGGCAAGATTTCCAGCCTTTCGCAGTGATACCTGAAACATAGCCAGCGAGCGGAGCGCGTGTTGAAAAAGCGAGGGGAAATCCAAAAGGGGAAAAGCACTTTCCCCTTTTGGGCGGTTTCGGCGCAGCGCGTTAAGTGATCCCCGTACTTGAGAAACCGAAACTTTCTCAATCCGTTTTAAGCCGTCAGTGCGTGGCATCCGCACTTGAGAAACTGAAATATTCGCAATTTCAAAAAGCAGTCTGGCTGTAAGCCAGTAAAAAGGGGATTTAAAAGGGGCAATCCCCTTCACGTTCACGCCTTCCGCGTCAACCAGATCCCATGATGTGGTCTCTGCTTCCACGCCAGTGACGAAATGGTATGCATCACGCTGAGATGCGAAATCACACGCCGCAGGTGGCGTTCCATCTCGGTCAGTGGCATATCAGGATGCAGTTCAGGCGCATTGAACAGGTTGTTCTCGCTGCCTGGCCCGTCGTAAAGCAGCCGTTGCTGACAGCTTTGCAACGCGATTTCGCAGGTCTGTAAATACTCCGTCGCCAGTTTCTCCGGCAGCATGTAATGCTCGCGGGCGAGGATGGTCATCGCATTAATATGTTCGACCACAAACTGACTGTGCGTCACCCACAGGCGCATGTCCGCCAGATAATGCGAGTTGAAGCCCGGTTCCTGCATCGCCTGATTGAGCGAAGTGAACAGCTTATTGTGCGCCTGATTAACCTGCATGCGGGTGTAGGCGAGCTTCGAGGCATCCGGGTTTTCTTCAAGCAGTAAGCGGATGGCATCCTGATACGTTTCCAGCGCCTGGTGCGCGTTCTGGCGCAGTAATCCGCTTTGCCATTGTGGCCACAGCCAGATGGTGCCACCGAAAGCCAGCGCGCAGCCGATCAGCGTATCCACCAGCCGCGGTACCAGGAAATGCACGCCGTTCATGGCCAGAAGTTGCAGGGTATATACCGCCGTCACCGTCATACCGACCATAGCCAGACCGTAGTTTTTGCGCAAAACCGTATAGGATAACAGCGTAATCAGCAGCATGCATAACAGCGTGGTGCCTTCCGGCAGCTCCAGTTTTAACAATCCTGAGGCAATCAGCAATCCGGCCAGCGTACCCAGCGCACGGTGCTGGATCCTCACCCGCGTCGCGTTATAACCGTTCTGGCTGACCAGCATGATGGTCAGCAAAATCCAGTAAGGTTTAGGCAGGTTGAAGAACAGTCCCAGGCTGCTGCCAATCGCCAGAATGATCCCCAGACGGGCGGCATTGCGCAGGGCGACAGATTTAAACGAGAGATAACTTTTCAGCGCAGGCCAGAACGGTAAACGCGGCTGAGTGTTCATCAGGTCGCGGCGGTACAGCGGGCGCTGTGTCCGCAGCAGGCGCGCAATGCGGCTGAAGTGGTAATAGCAAAACTGGCCGACAGGGTTCTCGGGATTACGCGCGGCGATTTTCTCCAGCGCGGCCAGCTCGTTGGCCATCGTAAACCGTTCGGATAAACGGTGATAAAGAATGTCGTCGGCGATGACCCGCAGACGTGCGGAAATCACCTGGGCATTACGGCGTATAACCGCTTCGGCGTGGCTTTCTTCCACCAGTTTCTGCACTTCTTCCGGCTGGTGCAGGCTCACTGTGATGTGTTCCTGCAAATCGAGCGCGACCTGAAAACGCTGGAACAGCCGTTTGTGGTGATGGTGATGTCCGTTTTGCGGCAGCATGTGCAATTGCTGATAAAGCAGGGCAATCAGGTCAATGACCTGCTGCTGGCGCGTCAGCAGCGGTGGTAACGCGGTTTCAGGATCGGTGTGTTGCGTCAGCAGGCTGTATTTAGCTTCGAAGTAATCCGCGAGTTGCAGATAGAGCTGACTGAGCGTTTCGCGCATCGGCTGTTCTTCCGAAATACGAAACCACGCCCAGTTAAACAATCCGTACCAGGCCGTGCCGGCGGCGAAAAGCACCGGTGCCTGCCACATCGGACGCAAGCCAACCATGCTCAGCGTGAAGATGGTCGCGACCAGTGCACCGGGCAACAGACGTGCATGCAGCGGGCTGATTTCACCGGTCACGCCTAACAGCAAGGCCAGCGACAGCATGATGAGCGGCAGGGGAATGTGCCAGTTTTCCAGCATGACTTGCAGCAGAATACTGCTCACGGCAAAGAGCGTTCCGCCAATAATCAGGCGTTTGAAAAAGCGTTTGTGCGGAGTATCCAGGCCCGCAACATTGCAGCAGGCAGGACAAAGAGAGAACAGCAGCCCCATTTGCAGATTGCCGAACAACCAGCAGATACCAACGGGCAGGCACAACACCAGCGTCTGGCGCAGCGCGTAGTTAACTTCCGGGTGGTAAAACAGTCTTCGCCAAAGCGTCATGGATAAAGCTTAGCCCATAAAAAAGGCGCGACAGTGTTCTGCCGCGCCGATTTTTGAGGGATTAACGTGTGCCGTAAACGACAATCGTTTTACCGTGTGCGGAGATCAGACTTTGATCTTCCAGCATTTTGAGAATACGTCCGACTGTTTCACGTGAACAACCGACGATTTGGCCGATTTCCTGACGGGTGATCTTGATTTGCATCCCGTCCGGATGGGTCATCGCATCAGGCTGTTTAGCCAGATTAAGCAGAGTTTGAGCGATACGCCCTGTTACGTCGAGGAAGGCCAGGTTGCCGACTTTCTCTGACGTCACTTGCAGACGGTTTGCCATCTGCGCGGAAAGACGCATCAGAATATCCGGGTTAACCTGAATCAGCTGGCGGAATTTTTTATAAGAAATTTCAGCCACTTCACAGGCAGTTTTTGCACGAACCCACGCACTACGTTCCTGACCTTCTTCGAAGAGTCCCAGCTCGCCGATGAAGTCACCTTGGTTAAGGTAGGACAGTATCATTTCTTTGCCTTCTTCATCCTTGATAAGGACAGCAACTGACCCTTTCACGATGTAGTAAAGCGTTTCGGCTTTTTCACCCTGGTGAATCAGCGTACTTTTAGAAGGATACTTATGTATATGACAGTGAGACAGGAACCATTCGAGAGTCGGGTCTGTTTGTGGCTTGCCGAGAACCATTTGCTATTATCCTCTGTTGTTATCGCTGCCCAAAATCACAGGGCTCAGAGTTCCCTGTATGGCACCTCATAAAAAAAGCGCCCTTTCAGCATATAACTCCCCAGAAATGCTGCAAGCGGGTGTCGGAGTGAAACAGCCTGATTATTGCCGTTATCACCGTGGGTTCTGTTCTTAAACCGCGAAAACCGTCACCGCAATTCACTGGAAAGTATGTTTCGGCTTTGTTTGTAACACAGGTTTGTGATGCTGTCTTCTGTTGTCTCGCTTCAGCATGATGGCGATCGGGTTACGTTGCCAGATTTTAGGTGAAAGGGTACTCTGGGAGCGGAATTCGACGACTTTATTCACCGGGAGAATAGTTCATGCACGCACGCGTAAAATGGGTAGAAGGGCTGACGTTTTTAGGCGAGTCAGCGTCAGGCCATCAGATTTCTATGGATGGCAATGCGGGCGATAAAGCACCCAGCCCGATGGAAATGTTACTGATGTCCGCGGGTGGTTGCAGCGCGATTGATGTGGTGTCTATTTTGCAAAAAGGCCGCAACGATGTCCGTGACTGCGAAGTGAAACTGACGTCACAACGTCGCGAAGAAGCGCCGCGCCTGTTCACGCACATCAATCTGCATTTTATCGTCACCGGTAAAGATCTCACCGATAAGATTGTTGAACGCGCAGTGAGCCTGTCTGCCGAAAAGTACTGTTCAGTGTCCCTGATGCTCGGCAAAGCGGCGACTATCACGCACAGTTTTGAAGTGGTCGACGTCGAATAATTTACGACCAGTCATACGCGTGGCACTGGCTGCGCAATAAATCCAAAAATCGCCGCGCGGCAAACGTCAGCGGATGTTCACACCTGACGATGACGCAGAAGGGCTTATCCGCCCGTTACTCGATCTTTTTCCCTTCCATCAGGCGCTGCACCAGCGGCGCCATAATCAGCTCCATCGCCAGTCCCATTTTCCCGCCCGGAACCACCAGCGTTTTAATGTGTGAGATAAACGAGCCCTGCAACATCGCCAGCAGATAGGGAAAATCAATGTCATCCAGCCCCTGGAAGTGGATCACCACAAAGCTTTCATCGAGGGAGGGAATGGCTTTTGCCGCAAACGGGTTCGAGGTGTCGATGGTTGGAACCCGCTGGAAGTTGATGTGCGTGCGGGAAAACTGTGGCGTGATGTAACTGATGTAGTCATCCATCGAACGTACGACGGAATCCATCACGGCTTCGCGGGAATGTCCGCGCTCGCCGGTATCGCGCACCAGTTTCTGGATCCACTCAAGGTTGACGATGGGCACCACGCCGACCAGTAAATCAACCTGCGCGGCAACGTCAATGTTGTCTGCGACAACACCTCCGTGCAGCCCTTCATAGAACAGAATGTCAGTCGGTTCCGGCAGCGCCTGCCATGGCGTGAAGGTGCCCGGCACCTGATTGTAGGGAACCGCTTCGTCATAAGTATGCAGATATTTGCGCGAGCGACCGGTACCGGTTTTACCGTACTCGATAAAACTTTTTTCCAGCAAACCAAAGTCGTTGGCTTCCGGTCCGAAATAGCTAATGTGACGTCCAAGGTCACGTGCCTTGCGGATTGCCGCATCCATTTCGGGGCGGGTGAAATGGTGAAAGCTGTCGCCTTCCAGCTCAGCGGCACGCAGGCCAAGCTGCTGAAATATTTTACGAAATGCCAGGCTGGTGGTGGTGGTGCCTGCTCCGCTGGAGCCGGTAACTGCAATAACAGGATGTTTTGCTGACATAGTCGGACTTACTCCATAAACGTCACGCCATATTGCCCTTCAGGTCATTCAGGGCGGGCGCAAACAAAGCGCATAATTAATCCCATTGTTACCATAATTATTCGCAGAGGGACAGGCTGCCCAAATCCAATTTATGATCGGGTTTACCAGTCCTGCGGATTTTCTTCCTGCCCGGCGCGGAACTGACCGCGTGGCATAATGTTCAGCGTTTCATGCAGTTCTGACCAGACCAGCACGATATCGCCACTTTTCAGCTGACGTTTTACGTCGTCGACTTTCTGTTCCAGAGATCGCTCCTGCTCGCCGTAATCGGTGCCTTCGCGCAATACGAAGGATTCCACCACGCTGGTGAGCAGTTCGGCGTCCAGTTCCTGCCAGGGAATAATCACTTTGTTGCTTCCTTTGTCTTTGTTTCTGTCTTTATTTCTAAAAACGGGGCAATCCAGGCCGGAATGCGGTGTTCCAGCCACATTTGAGGATGACGTAAGCTGCCGGAAACAAAGCCGACATGCCCGCCATGTTCTGTTAACTGATATTCCACGCAAGCCGGTAAATCCTCTGCTTTCGGGATCACCTCCGGCGTCATAAAGGGATCGTCTTTGGCGTGGATAATCAGCAGCGGCGTTCTGACCTGCGACAGCAACGGCAGAGCGCTGCAACGGCGGTAATAATCCAGCGCATCGGTAAACCCGTGCGCCTTGGAGGTGATGGCATCATCAAATTCACGAATGCGGCGCATGGATTTCAGTTGTGCCAGCGTCACCGGCAAAGTGCCCGGATATTTCGCCAGTTTGCGCGAAGCATTGCCTTTAAGCTGATCGAGCAGGTACCGCTGATAAATGCGGGATGAGCCGCGCTCCAGCCGGTAAGCACAAGGTTCGAGCATCAGCGGCGCAGACACCACCACGGCAGCACTCAGCGTACATTTTTCGCCTTCCTGCCCGAGATAACAGGCCAGCATATTCCCGCCCAGCGAAACGCCGACAGCACCGGTTGGCACCTCACCATAGGTTTCATTGAGCCAGCGAATGAAAAAGCGTGCATCTTCGGTTTCGCCGGAATGATAAATCCGCTGAAGCTTATTCGGTTCGCCGCTGCATCCGCGAAAATGCATCACCACGCCGAGCCAGCCTTTGTCTTTCCACGCCTGCAATAAACCGTGGGCGTAAGGGCTGTAGAAACTGCCTTCCAGTCCGTGAAACAAGATCATGCGCGGTTTATGACGCGCCTTTTCCGGGTCTTCGCTCCAGGCTAAATCGAGAAAATCGCCGTCCGGCGTATCCAGTCTTTGCCAGTGAGGTTTAAGTTTTGCATGACGTCGCACCAGCCGCGGTAACAACGTCTGGATATGAGGGTTACTGGCCCCGCGCAGGGGACGAAAGGATTCAACCATAAGATGAATAAATTTCTCTTAAGAGGCTCTTGTGCGATCAATATCACGCTGTTAGCTTCAATGCTATCGCACATCTTTCGGGTCGGAGTACCCAAATTAAATGGAACTCGGTTTATTTTTCTCAATGCTCGGATTTTTATGGGTCGCCGCTATCACCCCGGGCCCGAACAATATGTTGTTAACCACGTCTGGCGCTAACTTCGGTTTCTTCCGCTCAATCTGGCTGATGGTCGGCATTATGCTCGGCATGCAGAGTATTTTGCTGCTGGTGGCTTTCGGCGTGGGCGGTCTGATCACGATTTATCCCGCATTACACCTTTTCCTCAAAATCGCCGGTAGCCTGTATCTGCTTTGGCTGGCGTGGAAAATTGCGACCTCGGCCTATGAAAAGCTGGAAACCGGCGCCCCACCACCGAAGCCAATCCGGTTATATCAGGGCTGGTTGCTGCAATTCCTGAATCCAAAAGCATGGCTGATGGGGCTGGGCGCAGTGGCAAGTTTCAGTCTGGCGGGTGCGGCTTACAACCAATCGATTGCCGGCATCAGCCTCGGCATGTTTCTGGTGAATCTGGTGTCCGGGATTATCTGGCTTGGATTCGGTACCGTCATTGGCCGCCTGCTGCGCAGTAAGCGTGCGTGGTACACCTTCAATATCGCGATGGGTATTCTGACCGCCGCCTGTGTGTTGCTGATCTGGCACTGATTTGCAGATAAAAGAAAGGCGCCGTCGTGGCGCCTTTCTCATTTCTTACCGAACGATCAACTAGTCGAGATCAAACGCCTTCGACATTTCTTCCAGCTGTTCCTGTGCATCGAGCCAGGTCATTTCAGTTTCTTCCAGCGCGCCTTTGACTTTGGTCTGCTGTTGCAGGCATTCGGTCAGTTCGGTTTTACGGCTGTTGTCGTAAATCGCGGAATCAGCCAGACGCTCTTCGATAGTCGCCAGCTCGGTACTCAGTTTTTCCATCTGGGCTTCGAGTTTGGTGATTTGTTTACGCAGAGGCTGAGTCTGATTACGGAAATCGGCTTCGCGACGTTTCTGGTCCTTACGCGACTGCGCGCTGTTAACGCCACCGTCTTTGGCCGGTGCATCCTGCTGGCTTTCCTGACGCTGAATGTCCACCAGCCATTGCTGATAATCTTCCAGATCGCCGTCGAACTGTTCGACTTTGCCGCCGTGAACCAGATACAAATCGTCGGTGGTGGAACGCAGTAAGTGACGGTCATGCGAGACGACGACCATCGCGCCTTCGAAGTCGATCAGCGCTTCGGTCAGCGCCTGACGCATATCGAGATCTAGGTGGTTGGTCGGCTCATCGAGCAGCAGCAGGTTAGGGCGCTGCCAGACAATCAGCGCCAGTACCAGACGCGCTTTTTCGCCACCGGAGAAACGCCCGGTCGGATCTGTCACTTTATCGCCGTGGAAACCAAATCCGCCGAGATAATCGCGCAACTGCTGTTCGGTTTCTTTGTTCGCCAGACGAACCAGATGTTGCAACGGTGAGTCTTCAGCGCGCAAAAACTCCAGCTGATGCTGGGCGAAGTAACCGAGTTTGACGCCTTTCGCCAGGCCGATATCACCCTGCAGCGGTGGCATGGTACCTGCGAGCAGTTTGATCAAAGTGGATTTACCGGCACCGTTACGGCCCAGTAAGCCGATACGCGATCCCGGCACCAGATTCAGTTTGATCGACTCCAGAATGGTGGTGTCACCATAACCGGCGCTGACTTTTTCCATACGCAACAGCGGATCGGGCAAACTTTCCGGCGAACGGAAGCTAAAATGAAAAGGATTGTCGACGTGTGCCGGGGCAATCAGCTCCATACGCTCAAGCATTTTGATACGGCTTTGCGCCTGCTTGGCCTTGGTCGCCTGTGCACGGAACCTGTCGATGTAGCTTTGCAGATGCGCCACTTTTTCCTGCTGACTTTCAAACAATGCCTGCTGTTGCGACAGTTTGGTCGCGCGCTGGCGTTCGAAGGACGAGTAGTTGCCGGTGTATTCGTTCAGCGACTGCTGTTCGATATGCATAATTTTATCGACGATGGGATCGAGGAAATCCCGGTCATGGGAAATTAACACCAGCGTGCCGGTGTAGCTTTTCAGCCATTTTTCCAGCCAGATCACCGCGTCCAGATCCAGGTGGTTAGTCGGTTCGTCGAGCAGCAGTAAATCAGAACGGCAAATCAGCGCCTGCGCCAGATTGAGACGCATACGCCAGCCGCCGGAGAATGATTTCACCGGTTGCTGCAACTGATTTTGCGTGAACCCTAAACCGCTGAGCAGGCTGGCCGCGCGCGCAGGAATGGTCCAGGCGTTAATCGCGTCGAGTTTACCGTGCAACGTGGCGATGGCATGGCCGTCATCCCGCTCGTTGGCTTGTTGTAATTGTGCTTCCAGCTGGCGGAATTCGCGGTCGCCGTCGATAACATACTCTATCGCCGGTTCGTCCAGCGCAGGCGTTTCCTGATTCACCCAGGCCAGCGCCCAGTTAGACGGAAACGTCAGGTTGCCTGCATCGGCGCTCATTTCACCTTTTAACAGGGAAATCAGGGTGGATTTACCGCAGCCATTTTTGCCCACCAGCCCGACTTTCTGGCCGGGATTGATGGTCGCAGACGCGTTGTCCAGCAGCACGTTTGTGCCGCGTCGGATTTGTAAGGAGGAGAAAACAATCATAAAGCGCCGTGTTGAGAGTATGTTAAATTGTCATGATAATGATCTAAACAAGACGTATCGCGTCCCATTTTGTCTTTGCGAAGCATGGTAACGGAAAAACCGCACCCTGACGACGCTTTGGAGGTATTGATGTCGCAGCCACCAAAGGTTTTGCTGCTGTATGCCCATCCGGAATCACCCGATTCGGTCGCCAACCGCGTTTTACTGCAACAGGCTCAACAGCTTGAACATGTCACCGTGCATGATTTGTACGCCCACTACCCTGATTTTTTTATTGATATCCATCGTGAGCAACAACTGCTGCGCGATCATAAGGTGATTGTTTTTCAGCATCCTCTTTATACCTACAGTTGTCCGGCGTTGTTGAAAGAATGGATGGATCGCGTCCTCGCGCGCGGTTTTGCCAGCGGGGCAGGCGGCAATGCGCTTAACGGAAAGTACTGGCGTTCGGTGGTCACCACGGGTGAACCGGAGGGTGCGTACCGGGCGGGGGGCTATAACCGTTATCCGATGTCCGACATTATGCGCCCATTCGAGCTGACGTCTGCTATGTGCCATATGCACTGGATGACGCCCATCATCATTTACTGGGCGCGCCGCCAGAAACCGGATGTGCTGCAAAGTCATGCCGAAGCTTACGGCGAATGGCTGAAATCCCCGTTACCAAACGGAGGGATTGCATAATGGACGTTTCCAATATTCCCATGGCGATCCTGCTGTTTTTGTTCGCTGCTGTGGTCGCCGTGCCGGTGGCGCAGCGTTTAGGGATTGGCGCAGTGCTGGGTTATTTGCTGGCCGGGATCGCCATCGGTCCGTGGGGACTGGGCTTTATCCGCGACGTGGATGAAATTCTGCACTTCTCTGAACTCGGCGTGGTTTTCCTGATGTTTATCATCGGGCTGGAACTGAACCCCGGCAAACTGTGGGCGTTGCGGCGGCAAATCTTTGGCGTCGGCGCCGGGCAGGTGATCCTGACCGCGCTGGTACTTGGCGGGTTGTTGTATCTGACGAAGTTTTCCTGGCAAGCCGCGGTGATCGGCGGTATCGGGCTGGCGATGTCATCCACGGCGATGGCATTGCAGCTGATGCGTGACAAAGGCATGACGCGTAACGAAGGCGGTCAGCTGGGTTTTGCCGTATTGCTGTTCCAGGATATCGCGGTGATCCCGGCGCTGGCGCTGATACCGATTCTGGCGGGAGGCTCTGAAGGCAGCAATAACTGGGAGATGATCGGCCTGAAAGTGCTGGCCTTTGGCGGCATGCTGATCGGCGGACGTTATCTGCTGCGGCCGATTTTCCGGCTGATTGTGGCTTCCGGCGTGCGTGAAGTATTTACCGCCGCCGCACTGCTGGTGGTGCTTGGTTCGGCGCTGTTCATGGATACGCTGGGCTTTTCGATGGCGCTCGGAACGTTTATCGCCGGGATTTTATTGGCTGAAAGCGAATATCAGCACGAACTGGAAATCGCTATCGAGCCATTTAAGGGTTTACTGCTCGGGCTGTTCTTTATTTCTGTCGGCATGGCGCTGAATCTGGGCGTGCTATATACCCACATTTTGCTGGTGCTGGCAGGCGTGATCATTCTGGTCACGGTCAAAGGCGCGGTACTGTACGGGCTTTCCCGCATATTTGGCCTGCGCACATCGGTACGCCTGCAGTTTTCTGCCGTGCTCAGTCAGGGCGGTGAATTTGCTTTCGTGCTGTTTTCGGCGGCTGGCGCGCAGAAAGTGATCTCCTCCTCGCAGCTTTCGCTGTTGCTGGTCGTGGTAACAATATCCATGATGACCACACCACTACTGATGCAGTGGGTCGACCGGATCCTGGTACGTCGCTACAACGACGGCGAAGAGAGTGATGAAAAGCATTTTGTGCAGGATGACGAACCGCAGGTGATTATTGTCGGATTCGGACGCTTCGGACAGGTGATCGGACGTTTGCTGATGGCCAATAAAATGCGCATCACAGTGCTGGAGCGTGATATCAGTGCCGTCGGGCTGATGCGGACTTACGGTTATAAAGTGTATTACGGCGATGCGACCGAACTGGAACTGCTCAGGGCTTCAGGTGCTGAAAAAGCAAAATCGATTGTGATCACTTGCGATGAGCCTGCGGACACCATGACCATCGTGCATTTGTGTCAGCAGCATTTTCCTCATTTGAATATTCTGGCGCGCGCCCGCGGACGTGTTGAAGCGCATGAGCTGTTGCAGGCTGGTGTGGCGAATTTCTCCCGTGAGACATTTTCCAGTGCGCTGGAATTAGGCAAAAAGGCGCTGGTCACGCTGGGCATGCATCCGCACAGTGCGTACCGCGCCCAGCAACATTTCCGTCGTCTTGATATGCGGATGCTACGTGAACTGGTACCGCAAAACCGCGGCGATGTGGCGCAGATTTCCCGTGTGAAAGAAGCGCGGCGCGAACTGGAAGATATCTTCCAGAGCGAAATGCACAACGAACGTCGTCAGCTTGATGGCTGGGACGATGACGAATAGTCCGGCTGGCGAAAAAATAATTTTGCCGTCTGAATGAAAAATGACCGGACGCAATGTCGCAGATTTCAGGAGAAGTAACATGGCTACAACCCGTAAACGGTTTATCGCTGGTGCGGTATGTCCGAAATGTAAGGCGATGGATACGCTGGCTTTATGGCAGGAAGATCAGGTCGAAGTGGTGGAGTGTGTGAAGTGCGGGCACCATCAGCGTCAGACCGATGCACAGGTCAGCAAGAAGCTGCGGCCGGAAGAGCAGGTGATTGGTATTTTCGATCCGAAGTAGCGTTATTGCTCGTGTTTTTTTATGCTGGTAGTACAGAGACGCGGATTTCCGCTACACTCTTCGCCAAATTTATCCGGCCGCGCTTTTCAGGATGATCTCATCGAAAAGTGGCCGTCACTGAATTAGCCTTAAGCGAAGTTGCGTGCGTGATGAAACGCCCGCAGACAACAAATTGAGTTTCCAACGGTAGGAGTTATCATGAAAGTAGCAAAAGACCTGGTCATCAGCGTGGCATATCAGGTACGTACAGAAGACGGTGTGTTGGTTGATGAATCTCCGGTGAGCGCGCCGTTGGATTACCTGCATGGCCATGGTTCCCTGATCTCCGGTCTGGAAACTGCGTTGGAAGGTCATGCCATTGGTGACGTTTTTGACGTGCATGTTGGCGCGAATGACGCTTACGGCAACTACGATGAAAACCTGGTTCAGCGCGTGCCTAAAGACGTGTTCATGGGTGTTGATGAGCTGGAAGTGGGTATGCGTTTCCTGGCTGACACCGATCAGGGTCCGGTTCCTGTAGAAATCACTGAAGTTGATGGCGACCACGTTGTTGTCGACGGCAACCATATGCTGGCAGGTCAGGATCTGAACTTCCACGTTGAAGTTGTGGCAATTCGTGAAGCGACTGAAGAAGAACTGGCTCACGGCCACGTTCACGGCGAACACGGCCACGATCATGGTCACGACCATGAACACGGTGAAGGTTGCTGCGGTGGTCACGGCCACGATCATGATCACGACCACGGTCATGATCACGGCAAAAAAGGCGGTTGTGGCGGTAATGGTGGCTGCGGTTGCCACTAATCACTGTCTTTGCACAGTGATAAAAACGAAAGGCGCCGCAAGGGCGCCTTTTTGTTGCGTCAGAAACAGCATCAGTAATGCGGCGGAGGCGTTTCTTCCGACTGATCGGCAATCATTGATGGCTGGCTGGCACGAAGTTTGTCTGTCAGCAGGCGCAGGTGATCGTGCAATCTGCTCATCTCCAGCTGGTGCTGTGTGACGATCAAATTCAGCTCTTCAATCGTGATTTCCTGAAAAGCCAGCTTGTTTTCCAGCATCTCAAGACGTTGTTCAACGGTGTTTGAGTCCATAATCATTACCTCATTGTGCGGCTCAAGTTGATCAGGTTGAGCACTGACCGGAACCCTATACTCTATTGTAGACCGGCGATTCTACCCGTAAACCTGCTTAATTGCCTGACCTCTGCGGCGCTTTATCTTCGACTCTTCATAACCAGACGAAACTAATTGAGGTACAAAAGGTCTGAATATGACGCTAATGGCGTGTATAGAGATTGTTTTGTCGTGAGACGGACAGTTATAGTAACCGCCGAACTTTCGTAATTATTACCAGAGGTCATATGCTTCTGGTCTTGGAGAAATGGATGAAATCACTGTTTAAAGTAACTCTGCTGGCAACTACCATGGCGCTCGCCCTGAATGCCACCCAGGTTATGGCTGCTGAAGCCACAGCACCGGCCGCTGCTGCCCCTGCGCCAGCCGCTGCCCCTGCTGCAGCTGCTCCGGCAGCAACAGACACGACCAAGTTCAAAAATGATGACGAGCAGGCTGCTTATGCTCTCGGCGCATCACTGGGTCGCTACATGGACAACTCCCTGAAAGAGCAAGAAAAACTGGGCATCAAACTGGATAAAGACCAGCTGATCGCCGGTGTTCAGGATGCGTTCGCCAACAAAAGCAAACTGTCTGATCAGGAAATCGAGAAGACTCTGCAAACCTTCGAAGGCCGTGTGAAAGCATCTGCACAGGCTAAGATGGAGCAGGACGCTAAAGCTAACGCTGACAAAGGCGACAAATTCCGTGCTGATTTCGCCAAAGAAAAAGGCGTGAAGAAGACTGAATCAGGCCTGCTGTACCAGGTAGAAAAACCAGGTACTGGCGCAGCGCCAAAAGACAGCGATACCGTTGTAGTGAACTACAAAGGAACTCTGACCGACGGTACTGAGTTTGATAACTCCTATACCCGTGGCGAGCCGCTGTCTTTCCGTCTTGACGGTGTTATCCCGGGCTGGACCGAAGGCCTGAAACACCTTAAGAAAGGCGGCAAAATCAAGCTGGTCATCCCACCAGCACTGGCTTACGGCAAAACTGGCGTCCCGGGGATCCCTGCTAACTCTACTCTGGTGTTCGATGTTGAACTGCTGGATGTGAAAGCGGCACCAAAGGCTGACCCGAAAGCAGCTGAAAAACCTGCTGAAGCGGCACCAAAAGCAAACTAAGTTGCTGTTGAGCTGTTGCAGAAAACCGTCGCTAAATGCGGCGGTTTTTTTTCGCCTTAAACTTTTCTTACAGCCCGCCCTTCATTTTATTGAGGTTACTCTATGATGATAACTTGACGCTTTTGTTTCCCCGGCATAACGTCACAGATCCATATAATCGCAAGGCCGTTTTTTCTGTGTCTTTGATACAGTAACGACCGTGGAATGATGAATAATGCGTCCTGACTCCCGTTGGAAGGCGCGATAGAGAGGGTGGTAGCTTCGATGTCTAATTCGCTTATAACTGGCGAAACCGGTGAACTGGATTTGCTGGACCAACGTCCGTTCAGCCAGGTCGATCATGAGATTTTGTCTTCATACGAGGCCGTGGTGGACGGACTTGCGATGCTGATCGGTGAGCATTGCGAAATTGTTCTGCATTCACTGGAAGACCTGAAATGTTCAGCGGTTCGTATTGCAAATGGTGAGCATACCGGCCGTAAGATCGGCTCACCGATTACCGATTTAGCTCTGCGCATGTTGCATGACATGACCGGTGCGGACAGCAATGTGTCCAAAGCCTACTTCACGCGTGCGAAAAGTGGTGTGTTGATGAAGTCGGTCACCATCGCTATTCGTAACCGTGAGCAACGCGTTATTGGTCTGCTGTGCATCAACATGAATCTCGACGTACCTTTCTCGCAAATTATTCAGACCTTTATGCCGCCTGAAACTCAGGAAGTGGCATCTTCCGTAAACTTCGCCTCATCTGTGGATGACCTGGTTGCGCAAACGCTGGAATTCACTATCGAAGAAGTGAACGCTGACCGCACCGTTTCTAATAACGCGAAGAACCGTCAGGTTGTGTTGAATCTTTATGAAAAGGGTATTTTTGATATCAAAGATGCCATAAATCAGGTTGCTGACCGCCTCAATATTTCCAAGCATACGGTTTACCTGTATATCCGCCAGTTTAAAAGCGGGGATCTGGTGGGGAACGAGCGTTGAAACTGCGTTATTGCCTCCTGGTAACCGGTCCTGCTTACGGAACACAACAAGCCAGTGCAGCGTATCAGTTCGCCCTGGCCTTGATAGACAGCGGCCATCAGCTGGACAGCGTGTTTTTTTATCGTGAGGGCGTTCTCAACGGTAATATGCTTTCCGCACCCGCGTCGGACGAATTTGATCTGGTCAGATCCTGGCAGCGTATGGCGGCGGACCATCAGGTCGCTCTCAATGTTTGCGTGGCAGCGGCTTTACGTCGCGGTGTCATCGATGAAACAGAAGCCCACAATCAGGGACACGGCCAGACGAATTTACAAGCCGGTTTTGCCCTGACCGGGTTGGGCAGCCTCGCAGAAGCGTCGCTGACCTGCGATCGCGTGGTGCAGTTCTGATGGAGCAGGGACCGGCAATGAAGAAAATAGCGTTTGTGTTCACTCAGGGACCCCACGGCACTTCAGCGGGAAGAGAAGGCCTGGATGCGCTGCTGGCGACATCAGCCCTGACCGAAGATATCGGCGTGTTTTTTATGGCTGATGGCGTTTTTCAGCTCATGCCGGCACAACAACCAGAAAAAATTCTCGCCCGTAATTATATTGCCACATTCGGTGTGTTATCACTTTACGACGTCGATCAGTGCTTTGTCTGTGAAGACTCGCTGAAGTCACGTGGTTTATCTGCGGGACATGAATGGGTACTGGATGTCGAGCCGTTGTCTGCGACTGAAATTCGCGGACGACTGGCCAGTTTTGATGTGGTGATGACGTTTTAAATCAGGAAATTCCATGCTTTTTACTCTTGCCCGTTCCCCGCAACAATGTGATTTCTCATTGATTGTTAAGCTGGTCGCTCAGGAAGATGCACTTTTGCTGATGCAGGATGGCGTACTGGCTGCGCTTGATGGCAGTGAGGCATGTAATCTGCTCAGCCAACATGTTCAGTCGATTTATGTCCTCAGCGAGGATCTGGCGGCCAGAGGATTGGTTGGTCAAATTTCGCACAGAATCACATTGATCGACTATACTGGATTCGTCGCGCTGACTGAGAAACATACCCAGCAAACAGCATGGTGATTTACTGATGTGCTGTATATTTCTTGACACCCTCTTAGGTCAGCCCTAAAATTCTGCGTCCCCATATTAGCTTATGCTTTTTATGGGGCGATTTATCACGCGTTTACAAAGTAGTTTATGAACCAAAATCCAGGAGCTTTTTAATGGCAACAATTAATCAGCTGGTACGCAAACCACGCTCTACGAAGGTTGTTAAAAGCAACGTTCCAGCGCTGGAAGCTTGCCCGCAGAAACGTGGCGTATGTACTCGTGTATATACTACCACCCCTAAAAAACCAAACTCCGCACTGCGTAAAGTATGCCGTGTGCGTTTGACTAACGGTTTTGAAGTTACCTCCTACATCGGCGGTGAAGGTCATAACCTTCAGGAACACTCCGTGATCCTGATCCGTGGCGGTCGTGTAAAAGACTTGCCAGGTGTGCGTTATCACACCGTCCGTGGCGCGCTGGACTGTTCAGGCGTTAAGGATCGTAAGCAATCTCGTTCTAAATACGGCGTTAAAAAGCCGAAGTCTTAATGGTTCTCCGTTAAGTAAGGCCAAACATTTTCACTTTACTGTCAAAATAAACTCTTAGAGTTTTGGACAATCCTGAATTAACAACGGAGTATTTCCATGCCACGTCGTCGCGTCATTGGTCAACGTAAAATCCTGCCAGATCCTAAGTTCGGATCCGAACTGCTGGCAAAATTCGTCAACATTCTGATGGTAGATGGTAAAAAATCTACTGCAGAAGCAATCGTCTACACTGCTCTTGAGACCCTGGCTCAACGTAGCGGTAAAGGCCACCTGGAAGCTTTCGAAGTCGCTCTGGACAACGTTCGTCCGACTGTCGAAGTTAAGTCCCGCCGCGTAGGTGGTTCTACTTATCAGGTTCCAGTTGAAGTCCGTCCGGTTCGTCGTAATGCTCTGGCAATGCGTTGGATCGTTGAAGCTGCTCGTAAACGCGGTGATAAATCCATGGCTCTCCGCCTGGCGAACGAACTTTCTGATGCTGCAGAGAACAAAGGTACTGCAGTTAAGAAACGTGAAGACGTTCACCGTATGGCTGAAGCCAACAAGGCGTTCGCGCACTACCGCTGGTAATCACTTCGCAGTAGTTATGCTAACCAAGCGGGCGCTTCAAGAAGCCAACCCGCTTGGGTTAACTGAACTTGAACGTCCTAGTTATAGAGGAATCAAATGGCTCGTAAAACACCCATTGAGCGCTACCGTAACATTGGTATCAGTGCTCACATCGACGCCGGTAAGACAACCACTACCGAACGTGTTCTGTTCTACACCGGTGTAAACCACAAAATCGGTGAAGTACATGATGGCGCAGCCACCATGGACTGGATGGAGCAGGAGCAGGAACGTGGTATTACCATCACGTCCGCTGCGACCACCTGTTTCTGGTCAGGTATGGCTAAGCAGTTCGAACCACACCACATCAACATCATCGACACCCCAGGGCACGTTGACTTCACCATCGAAGTTGAACGTTCCATGCGTGTTCTTGATGGCGCGGTAATGGTTTACTGTGCTGTTGGTGGTGTTCAGCCACAGTCTGAGACCGTATGGCGTCAGGCAAACAAATATAAAGTTCCTCGTATCGCGTTCGTTAACAAAATGGACCGTATGGGTGCTAACTTCCTGAAAGTTGTTGATCAGATTGAAAAACGTCTGGGCGCAACTCCGGTGCCACTGCAACTGGCAATCGGCGCGGAAGAGAAATTCACCGGTGTTGTTGACCTGGTGAAGATGAAAGCTATCAACTGGAACGAAGCTGATCAGGGCGTTACCTTCGAATACGAAGAAATCCCTGCAAACATGCAAGAACTGGCTGAAGAATGGCGTCAGAAACTGGTTGAGGCCGCTGCTGAAGGCTCTGATGAGCTGATGGAGAAATTCTTTGGTGGCGAAGAGCTGACTGAAGAAGAGATCAAAACTTCTCTGCGTAAGCGCGTTCTGAACAACGAAATCATCCTGGTTACCTGTGGTTCTGCGTTTAAAAACAAAGGCGTACAGGCAATGCTGGATGCTGTTGTTGAGTATCTGCCAGCACCAACTGACGTTGAAGCTATCAACGGTCTGTTGGATGACGGTAAAGACACTCCGGCAGTTCGCCATTCTGACGATTCAGAGCCGTTCTCTGCTCTGGCGTTCAAAATCGCTACTGACCCATTCGTGGGTAACTTGACGTTCTTCCGTGTTTATTCCGGTCTCGTCAATTCAGGTGACACTGTATTTAACCCAGTGAAATCTCAGCGTGAACGTCTGGGTCGTATCGTTCAGATGCACGCTAACAAGCGTGAAGAAATTAAAGAAGTTCGCGCAGGCGATATCGCTGCAGCGATCGGTCTGAAAGACGTGACTACAGGTGATACTCTGTGTGATCCGGATAACGTGATCATCCTGGAGCGCATGGAATTCCCTGAGCCGGTAATCTCCGTTGCGGTAGAACCAAAAACCAAAGCTGACCAGGAAAAAATGGGTCTGGCTCTGGGCCGTCTGGCGAAAGAAGACCCATCATTCCGCGTTTGGACTGATGAAGAGTCTGGTCAGACAATCATCGCAGGTATGGGTGAACTTCACCTGGATATCCTGGTTGACCGTATGCGTCGTGAATTTAACGTTGAAGCTAACGTCGGTAAGCCGCAGGTTGCGTACCGTGAAGCTATCCGCGCTAAAGTTACCGATGTTGAAGGTAAACACGCTAAGCAGTCTGGTGGTCGCGGTCAGTATGGTCACGTTGTGATCGACATGTACCCATTAGAACCTGGCACAAATCCGAAAGGGTATGAGTTTGTCAACGAAATCAAAGGCGGTGTAATTCCTGGTGAATTCATCGGCGCGATTGACAAAGGCATCCAGGAACAGCTGAAGTCTGGTCCACTGGCCGGTTACCCGGTAGTAGATCTGGGCGTGCGTCTGCACTTCGGTTCTTACCATGACGTCGACTCCTCCGAGCTGGCGTTTAAACTGGCCGCTTCTATCGCCTTTAAAGATGGCTTTAAGAAAGCGAAACCAGTTCTGCTTGAGCCGATCATGAAGGTTGAAGTAGAAACTCCGGAAGAGAACACTGGTGACGTCATCGGTGACCTTAGCCGTCGTCGTGGTATGCTGAAAGGCCAAGAATCTAACGCTACTGGCGTTGTGATTCATGCTGAAGTTCCGCTTTCCGAAATGTTCGGTTATGCGACTCAGCTGCGTTCACTGACCAAAGGCCGTGCATCTTACTCCATGGAATTCCTGAAGTATGATGATGCGCCAAATAACGTGGCCCTGGCCGTTATTGAAGCTCGTGGCAAATAAGCCACAGTTTTAAACACAATGATCCCGTGCTCTCTCTATGAAGGGAGAGCACAAGAGTAAGGAATATAGCCGTGTCTAAAGAAAAATTTGAACGTAACAAACCGCACGTTAACGTTGGTACTATCGGCCACGTTGACCACGGTAAAACTACCCTGACTGCAGCAATCACTACCGTTCTGGCTAAAACCTACGGCGGTTCTGCACGCGCATTCGACCAGATCGATAACGCACCAGAAGAAAAAGCTCGTGGTATCACCATCAACACTTCCCACGTTGAATATGACACCCCGACTCGTCACTACGCGCACGTTGACTGCCCAGGGCACGCCGACTACGTGAAAAACATGATCACCGGTGCTGCACAGATGGACGGCGCTATCCTGGTTGTTGCTGCAACTGACGGCCCTATGCCTCAGACTCGTGAGCACATCCTGCTGGGTCGCCAGGTTGGCGTTCCATACATGATCGTGTTCATGAACAAATGCGACATGGTTGATGATGAAGAGCTGCTGGAACTGGTAGAAATGGAAGTTCGTGAACTTCTGTCTGCTTACGAATTCCCAGGCGACGACATCCCGGTCATCAAAGGTTCAGCGCTGAAAGCACTGGAAGGCGATGCAACTTGGGAAGCGAAAATCATCGAACTGGCAGAAGCACTGGACAGCTACATTCCATTGCCAGAGCGTGCTATCGATAAGCCATTCCTGCTGCCAATCGAAGACGTATTCTCCATCTCCGGTCGTGGTACAGTTGTTACCGGTCGTGTAGAGCGCGGTATCGTTAAAGTGGGCGAAGAAGTTGAAATCGTTGGTATCAAGGACACTGTTAAGTCTACTTGTACTGGCGTAGAAATGTTCCGCAAACTGCTGGACGAAGGCCGTGCTGGTGAGAACGTTGGTGTTCTGCTGCGTGGTATCAAACGTGAAGACATCGAACGTGGTCAGGTTCTGGCTAAACCAGGTTCAATCAAACCACACACCAAGTTTGATTCCGAAGTGTACATCCTGAGCAAAGATGAAGGTGGTCGTCATACTCCATTCTTCAAAGGCTACCGTCCACAGTTCTACTTCCGTACAACTGACGTGACCGGTACTATCGAACTGCCAGAAGGCGTTGAGATGGTAATGCCTGGTGACAACGTGAACATGGTTGTTACCCTGATCCACCCAATCGCGATGGATGACGGTCTGCGTTTCGCAATCCGTGAAGGCGGCCGTACTGTAGGTGCTGGTGTTGTTGCTAAAGTTATCGCTTAATCGCTGATAATTAAGAGCAAAAAAAGGGTGCCTCGGCACCCTTTTTTATTGCCCAAAATTTGCAGGTAAAAGAGTACAAACTACATTTGCAATAATAACCATTCTCATTTACAGTTAGTTTAAGATTTAAACGAAGTGTGGTTAATATGTACGTGTGTTTGTGCAATTCAGTCAGCGATAAAACGATTAGACAGGCAGTCAGACGTTACCAGCCGCAAACGTTCCAACAGCTTAGAAGTTTTGTTCCGGTAGGAACGCAATGTGGCAAATGCGTGCGCGCGGCACGACAGATAATGGAAGATGAATTACAGCAAATTCCTGAGTACAAAAACATCGCGTAAAAATACTTAGCTAAAAAGTGTGCCTTTTTTTTGACTTACTCTGAACCGGATCTACGCTTTAGATACCGGAACGGAGGAGTTACCTATGAAAGGCGATAAAAAAGTCATTGCACACCTCAATAAACTTCTTGGAAATGAACTGGTTGCTATCAATCAGTACTTTTTGCATGCCCGCATGTTTAAAAACTGGGGACTGATGCGTCTCAACGGTATCGAATATCATGAATCCATTGATGAGATGAAGCATGCCGATATCTACATTGAGCGGATCCTTTTCCTGGAAGGCCTCCCAAATTTGCAGGATCTCGGCAAACTCAATATTGGTGAAGACGTTGAGGAAATGCTGAAGTCTGATTTGCTGCTTGAACTCGAAGGGGCGAAGGATTTACGCGAAGGCATTGCTTACGCGGACTCGGTGCATGATTACGTCAGTCGCGATTTAATGATTACTATTCTGGCGGATGAAGAGCATCACATCGACTGGCTGGAAACCGAACTGGAATTGATCGGACGTATCGGCATCCAGAATTACATTCAGTCTCAGCTGAAAGAAGAATCACAGTAAACTTCGGTGTCTTAGCTAAACATCAGCCAGATCGCTCTGCTTTCCTGGCTGATGTAAATCAGCGCACCGGCCAGTGCCAGGCAGGGGCCAAAAGGGATTTGCTCTGACATTTTATATAGGCCCATCCGCACCAGTGCGAAAACAATCCCCGCCAGCGCAGCCAGAATGCATAAATAGGGCAACATCTGCCAGCCCACCCAGGCACCCAGTGCCGCCAGCAGTTTAAAATCACCATAGCCCATGCCTTCTTTTCCACTGAAGATTTTGACTCCCCAATACAAAGACCACAACGCCAGATAACCTGCAACTGCACCGTACAACGCATCCTGAAGAGTCACCTCCCCGATAATGGAATGAACAAGTAATCCTGCCCACAGCAGTGGCAGCGTCAGTCGATCGGGAAGCAGATAAGTGGCCAGATCAATCAGGCTTAACGCCAGCAGAAACCAAAATAATGTCAGGGCACTCAGTAAACTTAACGGCGTGGTAAATATAAACGAGAGCCCAAGGAACATGGCAGCACAACCGGCTTCTGTCAGAGGATACCTTTTCGAGATTGAAGCTGCGCAATAATGGCATTTTCCTCGTAACAACAACCAGCTCAGAACCGGAATGTTCTGCCAGTATTTTAGCGGGTGTTTACAGGTCGGGCAGTGTGATGCCGGAAGGCTCAGATTAAAGCCATGTTCTGCCAGCTGACCCTCGTTTTGAATTATCAGTGGCAAGCGATAAACGACGACATTGAGAAAACTGCCCAACAGCAATCCCAAAACAGCGATACAGGTGTGATAAAACCAGCCGGGTAATGAGGCGATATAAGTCAATTGCTGCCATCCTTCGTCCATATGAAATATCTTCCTTGTTATGACATTTGCCCGTTATCGCAGTGTGAGCTGCAGAACACGGACGCTTCCGGTCGGCCCGCTACCTGTCACTATGGAGATGACCACAACCTGAATACCGTGTTCCTTATTGAGGATTTCAAGCCAGCGTAAAAGTGTAGCGTAAGAGATTTGTTCAAAGCGGAGGGTGACTCCCCGGTCATCCTGGGTGGTCTTAGGAAGTTCGAGGGATAAATCCGCCGCTGAGGTGCTGATAGCTTCTGTCAGCTTTTCTTTCTTAACCCGCAGTCCGGAAGGTGCTCCGAGACGCTGAGTTTGCTGAACCATCCATTCCAGCTGGTGACGTTGGGTATTGACCTGGATCCTTGAATGAGCAATCTGATTGTTAAGCGGCGTTAAAATGCCGTACCAGACAAAAGCCACCGCCAGCAAAAAAGTGGCAATCAGTATCAGTCGCCTTTCACTTTCACTTTTCAACATCAGCCACTGTTTCATGATTTACTCCGCTGAGTGAGTGTGGCGGTGATGCCCGCTGAGGACGTGGTTAAATTAGAAATGGCAAAATGGAAATCACTGGCAGTCAGTTCGACGAAATCATCAATAGCCGCGCGATCATCGGTCGTAATCTGCAACGTGAGCGATTTTGTTTCCTGCTGGAAATCCAGTTTATCGATAGCAATTTGTGGGATCTTACTCTGGTAAACGGTCAGTTTTGCCAGGGCTGGAAGAAACGCCGTGGGAGCTTTTTTCATATTTTGTTCAAAATAGAACTTCAGATTACGAGTGTGCTTGTCCTGCGGAAACCAGGTCTGATGAAGTGCCAGCATCTCGTTTTTCAATAATGCTTCCTGCTGTGCAACCTGCCACCAGGTGAACAATTTGGTAGAGATAATCAACACCAGCGTGAATATTGCCATACCTGTTGCTATCCGCTGCAGATGGCGGCCCCACGCAGGTTCTTCTTCGCGTACGGCGAATTCGCCCTGCAGTATATTCACCGCGGACGGGGTGTTATTTTTCATCGCAATCAAAGGATGATCCGGCAGTTCAGCGCGAACCCAGTCAGCAGGGATATCTTGCTCATGTCCGTAATAGTGCAATGCCTCTGGTTTTGCGATGTCCAGCAGCACATCGAGTAAAACCTGCTCTGCCAGACATCCTGAATATTCTGACTGCCGCAGTAGCCACTGATTATCAAGACGAGTTGCTGACCAGCCATCTTCAGGCAGAGGTAACAGTAATGCATCAATGCAGGCGTGTCGTACCCGCAGTCCCGCATCACTAAATCTCTGTAGCCAGCCTCTCAGGAATTCGGCTTCAACACCTGCCACAAAAAGTGTCTGCTCTTTACGAGAAAGCTCAACCCAATGCAATGTATCGACATCGCTGGCGATGCTTTCCTCCGTCTGCCAGGCAATTATCTGGCGGGTATTTTTACCCGCGCGTGGCGGCAATGTTACCTGACGAAAAATCACTTCACTGGCAGGAATGAGCAGGCAGACATCCTGTGCTGACGGTTGTGTGGCGAGTTCTGATAAATGCTCAGCATCCGGCAACAGATGAATGTCGTCATCGTTTTCTGCCCTCTCCGTGAACCAGTGGAGTGAGTGCTCTGGCGTGTTGCCAGCTCTGATAAACAGCCTGTTGGCCGGTTGAAAGTGTTCCATTTACTCAATTACCCGATAGCGTCGCTGATAAATTTGGATTTTTGAATCCTTTGGATTGAACTGAACATAACTGCTCATGGTGTGTTGTTGTTCGAACTGGCCTTGTGTATGGAGTACGAAATACTGGCTGCGGACTGTCAGCAGCGGTTTCAATTCCCCGCTTTTTACTTCCAGAGACAGCTTTTGTTTTTTGACCTCTTTCAGAAAAGCATCAACAGAAACCCAGCCTCTGCGCGGGCGTATAGCGATAAGTTTCGCTGCGTCGTCCTGATTAATGTCACCGAGGAATAAGGCGCTCAGAAGGGGGGTCTGTTCCAGTGTCAGCGTATTCACATTAATTTGCTGGAACTCTTCCGGGAGTGTGCAAAGCTGATTTCGAATTTGCTGCAGCGGTATAAGAGGCAGGTCGGGAAGTAATGCCAGTTCATTTATGGAAAAAAGACGTTGGTTAGCTGCGGCACGTGGCGGCGTCAGTGATTCGTAATAGTCGGATTCGGCACCGGCGGAGCGGATATCGTTATCGGTATCAAGATAATCGCTGAGAGTGTCGGTGAACCGCTCAGTTTGCACGGAAGTTGCCTGTGCATTAAGCAGCAGCTGCTTGAGTATCTGCGTATTGTAGGGCTCATCCTCCAGCGTTTTGCCAGGTTCGTTATTACGCAGGCTGTTAAGGTTAAAGCAGTTCTGACCATCCGCGACAATATAGCTGACGGAGAAACCGTCTTGCCCGTTAAAAACGCCTTTCTGCATGGAAAACTGATCAAGATTGTTGTTTTGCGTATTTTCCGTCAGTTCGTTCTGAAGACGCGGCAATGCTATTTCCTCTGCGGCAAACGTCAGCCAGCGCAATTGCTGCTGGTTGAGTAACCAGCTTTGCCGCTGCTGGCTGACCTGAAATTGCAACGTCATTTTTGCAGCTAATGCTGCCATGATGGCCAGAATCATTAATACGATCAGCAGTGCCACACCTTGTTGTTTATTCATTGATGATGCCCTCCCCACTCATCGGCTCCTGCTGTGTGGGCACAGAATCTGTCGGCCCAGGCGTTTTGCCCGGGGCAGCAACTTCTGTGCTCACGGGGGCTGCTGGCAGCAGGAACAGCCGGCGTATTTCACCCATGTCTTCCAGAGTGACAACGAGTTCGATGGCTTCAGGGAAAGTGCCGGTTTGGCTCCAGCGGTCAGTCCAGCCGGTGGAATAGAAACGCCAGTGCAAAGTGCGTATGCCTGTCAGCATGTTCAGGACAGAGGATGTTGATGCATCCGATAAAGGCGGGGAAGGCAGGGCGTTTACACTGCGAGTCAACGTATGGTCTGTTATTGCCCACTCAACCTGGGTCAAATCACTGGCAGATAAAGGCACTGCTGCCGGATAGCTGCCAATAGTGGTAAAGCGCAATGATGTTTCAGTTGTTGATAAGAACGCCTCTTCTGTATTGGTCTGTCTTGGCAATATTTGTATCAGGTCGCGTTCCAGCAGGGAAAATGCTGTCTGAATTTCGTTCAGCCGAGCAGTGTGTTCCTGTGCCATTTCACTGTTTTTCACGGATGCAGAAAGGATCTGATAGGCCAGCAGGCTCAGCATCGCAAATATTGCCATCGCAATCATGATTTCTATCAGCGTAAAGCCTTGCTGTTTGGCTATGCGGCTTTTACTCATGGTTTTTCTGCCGGTGTCTGCGTCCAGCTGCTGACGGAAAGGATCGGTGAACGGGCTTCTTCAGACTGAAGAACGAATACGCGGTTCAGGCGAATTTTGTTCTCTTTGTCAACGGCATACTGTTGATCAATGAACCACTGCTGACCTGCAAGCCTGACGGGTTTATTTTCTTTATTGCCTTTATTTTCGGATTGGATCTGCGTGTTTATCAGAGCATTTTCGGCGACCCAACTGGCAAAAAGGGTGGTGCGGAAATGCTCTACTGCACTCATCTGGGAGCTCATGCTGTTCAGTAACGCCAGCGCGGCAGTGGCGAAAATAGCGAGTGCAATGATGACTTCAAGCAAAGTCATCCCTTGCTGACTTTTAGCGTCAGGTTTTGCTGGCATACGCATTATTTTTCAGGCCTTCTGACATTGAATCTCAGAGGCAATCGTCCTTCTGAAATGATGCTGCAACAGGCTGGCTCAGATGGGGAAGAAGAAAAACTGAGTTCAAATATGGAAACCGTGCCGTCAGGCATAAAAAGAATCTGTGGTGGCCGGTCGATAGATTTGTTGAGCGTCAACGGAGTGAGCGCAAGGGTTTCTTGTTTCTCAAACTCACCAGCAAGCGGCATGCGGGCAGAGTCTATTTCTGCCCACTGAGGCTCACGGCTATCAGGAATTAGCTGCAGAGTGTTACCCAAAATAACGAACCGATAGGCACTGGCCGTCAGGGAAAGTCCAACCGGCTTTCCTTCTAACACAGCGCGTTCTGAAGCATATTCCATTATCGTCTTCATTTGCTCAGCGCGCTGCAGCTGGGCATTATCGGAGGGTAAAACCATCACCACCACACCTGCGGCAATGGCAAATATTGCCAGTACCATCAGGATTTCCAGTAGCGTGAAGCCGGATTGCTTAGCCGCAGACAAGGTTATTGATCCTTCTCAACCCAGTTCTTGATGTCGTCAGCCGTGTTTGGCTCACCGTCTGGTCCGGCAGAAAAGACATCGATAGCGCCATGTTCACCCGGGCTGAGCAGCATGTATTCGTTACCCCATGGATCGGCGGGTAAACGTTTTATATATCCGTCATTGCGATAATTGGCAGGTAACGGGTTGATCGTGGGCAGGGTTACAAGGGCCTCAAGCGTCTGTTCGGTGGTCGGATAGCGATGATTATCCAGCTTATACATATCGAGTGCGTTCTCGAGCGCGACGATATCACTGACGGCTTTTTGCGTATCCGCCCGCTCTTTGTTACCCATGACATTGGGGACGACGAGGGCAGCCAGAACGCCAAGGATGACGATGACGACCATCAGTTCCATCAACGTGAAACCTTGTTGCTTTTTATCCGTAACAGGATGATGTTTTTGAATATTTAACATTGGATTATTCCTTTAACTGACCAGGTTATTGAGCTGGAGGATAGGTTGTAAAATCGACATGATGATGAACAAGACGATGCTCGCCATCGTGACGATCAACAGGGGTTCAAACAGTGCTAATGCCATCGAAAGCCGGTGCTGCATCAGCTTGTCCTGATTGTCTGCAGCGTGTGCCATGAGCTCACCAAGACGTCCGCTTTGTTCGCCGGAAGCAATCATGTACAGCATCATGGGCGGGAAGAGGTGTGTTTGTTCCAGCACGGCAAAGAGCGAACTGCCCTGTCGGACATGCTCTGCCGCCTGCACAAGCAGGTAATGGATGCGCAGGTTGGTTATCCCTTCAGTCGAGATTTTCATTGCATCGAGTAAAGGGACGCCACTGGATTGCAAAATGCTGAGGGTGCGGGCATAGCGAGCACTGTTTATCGCCCTGATAAGGGGGCCGAAAACCGCCACACTGAGCAACGCCGTATGAAACCGCATAAGGTTGTTTTGACGGCGAAGAAGCAGTTTTATGGCAGCGAGAGCTGCCAGCGCGCCGATGACTAACAGCCACCATGTTCGCTCGAGGAATCCGCTCACGCCGATTAAGATGCGGGTGGTGATGGGCAGCGTATGCTTCATATGAACAAACTGTTCAATGATTTGTGGGACGACGGCGACCAGCAGAATAACGATCACCAGGATGGCGACGATCGTGAGCATGGTCGGGTAGATCATTGCCTGAGAGAGTTTGCTTTTGATCTGTTGCCGGATTTCATAATAATCCGCCATTTTTTCCAGCACGGTACCCAGCTGGCCGGTTCGTTCACCGGCGGTGACCAGCGTTCTGAACATCGGGTCAAAGATGCGCGGGTAATCGGCCAGAGCATCGGCAAGGGTGTGTCCTTCCACTACTTTATGACGAATAGCAGTAAGTACTTGCGTGAGTCCTGCGTGCTCTGTTTGTCGGGCGATAACGGCCAAAGCCGCTTCTACGGGCAGGGCCGCATTGGTTAATGTTGCAAGCTGACGAGAAAATAATGCGACAGCATGGGATGGGACGCGGGTTTTTAATCCTTTGTTCTTCATCTTGCTGGATGTCAGTGAGTTTCCTACCAGCTTTATTTCAAGCAGCGTTAAACCCCGCTCCCGCATAATCTGGCGAGCCTGGCGGAGGGTATCGGCTTCAATTACGCCACGTTGCGTCTTGCCCGTCGAATCCGTGGAATGAAAGGAGAAGCGGCTCATCAGACAAGGTTCCCTGTCGTAATCTCTTGTTCCGCGGTAACCCTGATCACCTCTTCGAGAGTGGTTTCGCCGCTGATGGCCTTGAGCAAGCCATTCTCCCGCAGGCTACGGGCCTTTATGCGATGAATGCTCTCAATGGAAAATTCATCCTGATTCTCATGAATGGCCTGACGGATAGCATTATCGACCACCATGCATTCGTGGATCGCTGCCCGGCCTCTATAACCCGTGAAGTGGCATTGCGCGCATCCGACGGCTTTAAAAACGGCGGCCGGTGGCTCAGGTAAAAAGTGGAACAAAGGAATATGTGAGATATCCAGTGGCGCGGGTTGAGCACAGTGCGGGCACAGACGCCGCACGAGGCGCTGAGCTACCACGCCTAACAGTGACGAGGCGAGGAGGAAAGGTTCAAGTCCCATGTCACGTAAACGGGTAATGGCACCCACGGCGCTGTTGGTGTGCAGCGTTGACATCACCAGGTGGCCGGTTAGCGATGCCTGCACTGCAATTTGAGCGGTTTCACTGTCGCGGACCTCACCGACCATCACTACATCCGGATCCTGGCGTAAAATTGCCCTGAGCCCGAGAGCGAACGTCATGTCTACACGCGGGTTAACCTGGGTCTGTCCCACGCCTTCCAGTTCATACTCAATCGGGTCTTCTACGGTAAGAATGTTCCGCTCGTTATTGTTCAGTGCAGAGAGCACCGCATACAGGGTTGTACTTTTACCGGAACCGGTCGGGCCGGTGACCAGAATGATCCCGTGAGGTTTGTGGATTAAGGCGGTGAGCCGTTGTTCATCCTGTTGGGAAAGGCCGAGCTTCGGAATATCGAGGCACAAATTGTTTTTATCCAGCAGTCGCATTACAACACGCTCGCCATATTGAGCAGGAATGGTTGAAACGCGAATATCAATCGCCCGGTGGCCGATACGCAGCGAAATGCGTCCGTCCTGAGGTAACCGTTTTTCGGCGATATCCAGTTTTGCCATGACCTTGATACGGGATACGAGGAACGGCGCCAACTTGCGTGCCGGTTGCAGGATCTGGCGAAGGACTCCATCAATACGGAACCGGATGCTCAGCATGCGTTCGAAGGTTTCGATATGAATATCTGAAGCGCCTTCCTTTACTGCTTCGGACAGTACTGCATTAATCAGGCGGATAATCGGTGAGTTTTCATCACTCGCCAGCAGATCTTCGTTATCAGGCAGTTCTTCAGATAAAGACAGGAGATCGACCTCGTTATCAATATCATCAATAATTTGCTGAGAGGCGCCGCTGCTGCGCTGGTAAGTTGCAGATAACTTTTCATCGAAAACTTGTGCATGCACGATCTCAATCGCTGTGATTTCACCCATGACCCGCCGCGCTTCAAGCAGCGTTTCTACTGAAATGTCCTGACGGCAAAAAAGCACGCTATCAACGCGAGTGATGCCCTTTTCTTTGGCATAGCTATAAGGCAGAACAGGATTGACCTGTTCTGCTTGCGGAGCATGGGGTGATTCGTTGTCCCTGTTCATGGCTTATCCGCTAAACGGGTTACGAGGTTTGCCGTCATTTGGTGTAGCTGAAATGGACGTTTTAGGTGCAGTGCTTTCCGGGTAATCCGGTAAAACAGAACGGGTATTCGGTATGAGCAGATCCTGATGATCTTCATCCTGACGTGTTTTCTGCAGTTTCTGGAAATGTGAATATTTCTTGTTAGAAATTGAGGAATACACCTCATCATCACGAATAATCGTCGGCCGGATAAATACCATCAGATTGCGTTTGGCCGATTCCGTGCTGGTATAGCGGAACAAATTACCTACCCATGGAATGTCACCCAGCAGAGGGACTTTCGATTTGGTTTCTTTGGTACTGTCATCCAGCAAACCGCCAAGCACTACGGTTTCCCCGGTTCGAACCAGTACGGCATTGGAAATAGTGCGGGTATTGAAGGTTGGGCCAAGCGAAGAGTTGGTTGAGGTATCCACGCTGGATACTTCCTGTTCGATTTCCATCAGCACCGAGTCACCTTCGTTGATCTGTGGTGTGACCTTCAATTTCGTGCCGACGGTTTTGTAAACCACGCTGCTATAAATGTTATCTCCGGATGTCGTCTGCGACCCGGAGAGGGAAGGGACTTCCTGACCGACGTTAAATGAGGCTTCTTTATTATCGAGTGTGACGATGCTTGGCGTAGCAAGAATGTCGTTTTTGTTACTGGTGGATAAGGCGGTCATTAAGACATTCCAGTCACCGCTAAAGAAACCTGCTGTCATGCCGTTGAAGGTTTGCAGGGTGCTGCTCAGCGGGTTATCGCTGCTGATTACACCGTCTTTTTTGTACTGCCGTACGCCGGCCGCAACGGTCGAAATGGGTGCACCGGTACCGGTAAATTGTGTTCCACCAAATTTGTCGTTACTCCACTGGATACCCAGATTGAGTCCGTTACCATCCTGAACTTCAACAATAATGGCTTCGACTAACACTTGTGCACGGCGGATATCGAGCTTGGTAATGACCTGCTCCAGTGACTGCATCACATCCTGCTGCGCAGTAATGACGATGGAGTTCGTTTGTTCATCTGCAGTGATACTCATCGGGGTGTTAGAGGCATTCGATGATTGAGTCGCCTTGCCTTCTTTCATTTCCTGAGTGATGCCTGTCAGCACAGGAACGATTTTTTCTGCTTTGGCATATTTCAGATAGAAAACACGTGTGTTGCCCTGGGACGACTGGTCTTTATCAAGCTGGCTGACCAGCTTTGCAGCGCGGCTACGCACGCCTTCTGGCCCGCTGACGATTAAAGTATTGGTTCTCTCATCAGCGACGATTTTGGCTTGTAATATGGAGGATGATTGCCCTTTGGATTCTTCGCGGATCAGGTTATTCATCATCTCTGCCATTTCGGGCGCAGAGGCGTACCTGAGCTTAATAGTTTGCCTTTGCTGATCGCCCATCGTGTCAACGCGCTCGACCAGATCAATAAGCCGGTTGACCACTGAAGCCCTGCCGGTCAGCAGCAAGACATTGGAAGGTTCGTAGTGAACGACATTACCTACTCCGGTACTGTCATTCATCTGGCGAAGCAAAGGCGCCAATTCCCTGACCGGTACATTACGGAGCGTCACCACTCGGGTGACTATTTCATCTCCTATGCCAGGACGATTTTTGTCCGCGACAGGTACGCCTGACATTTTAGCATTCGCTGAACGCACAACCTTCAGCAGCCCGTTATCCATTGGAACCACGGCATAACCATAGACATCCAGCACACTCAGAAAGAACTGGTAGTACTGCTCTTCATTCAGAACATCATAGCTTTTTACAGAAACAGTTCCCTGCACGGAGGGATCGATTAGGATGGTTTTATTAAGATTCTTACTGACGGTGTCAATAAACTCTTTAATATCCGTGCCCTTGAAGCTGGCAGTAAACTCTTCCGCATGGACAATCCCCGGAAGGATAGCAAATAATATGCATGCCTTTACTAAGAGAGGATTAATGGACTTCTTCATAACTTTTTGTATCCAACCATGTTTCGATAGTAGCTAAATTTATATAGATATTCTGAAGCTGATTCTCTCTCAGAACAGTAAGTTGCACATCTCTCAGATTTTCCAGTTGCCCAATGTATTTTTCTGCGGTGGTAATGTCATCGAGAGCTTGCCCATTTATTTTTACCACAACCTCGTCAGGAATAAGTCCTGCCCTAAGATAAATATCACTGCCTGTTCTGGGATTAAACCTATAACCTGTAAGTTTCTCATTTTTATATATGGGGTTGGCAACTAAATAATGTATTAAGTATTTTGCATGTTCTCTTTTTGCGTTATCCATTATTGCTTTAGGAGATTTATTATCTCTTAATTTATCATTAAGGGATAAAGTTGCCGTTCCCCGCGGTGTGCGTATTAACACTTCATCGGGTTTTACTGACTGCAGGTATACACTTTCCATATCATCAATTTTCTCGCCCTCGCGATAGCTATGCTGACCGGAAGGGCCTTGCAGGATGGCCAGCGAGCGAATGTTGTTGCTGCTTGTCAGAACCCCTTTGAGGACTAACGGCAGCATCACATTTACTACAGGAGCCTGTACTGCCTGTGTTACCGCCGGGTTTTTACGATTCTCGAAGAGCGTATTGGGCGTGTTGGCTATGGGGTGAAACGTGCGAGAAGGCTGCTGCAACGACCCACTGTTTGTTCTGTCACTCATCACAAAAAAGAATATGCTGGAGCAACAAATCATCACGCATATGAATATAATTACGATATACATTGCCATCTTCAATGATATCTTAGGCCAATACCCTTTATTCTTGATGGCAGACATGTGTTGGATCATTCCTTTGCACTTTCATTATTCCTGTGGATTACTTATTAAGCTATATTATGCGCAGAAAAACATTGATGCACATTAATACATGTTCAATATGAATGAGGTTGTGTGTCTTGATCTTTCAGACTGACTCCTTTTTCGGGTTCTTGTATTTATACACCATTCGTTGAATGTGTAAAATGTTATGGAAATTGGCATGTACTGTGATTACTTTAAATTTATTACCCACCCGTTTCTGGTCGATAATTATTTCAATAATATACGTTTGTTGGCTGCTCAGGACTTTATTCTACAGACGTTAAATCAGGGCGGCATTGCGATTATCGGTGGGGATAAAGGTGTGGGGAAAACGCGTCTTGCGCATGAAATTGCCAGAGAGAGTCAGCGTCAGATCCTGAACTTAAGTGCAGCCTCAGTGGACGATACCGGTACCGAATGCCTGGGGCAATTGCTAGCCTGCTGTGTTCATTTAAAAAAATGGCGTTCATTACCCGCTTCTGTTCTTGCTCTACGAATTGCAGAATTTTTTGGCCAAAATGAAAATACCGCTCAGCCGTGGTTGATCGTTGTAGACAATGCTGAAAACCTCACTAGAGAAAGCTATGAGTTTTTAAGAACATTTAAAAGCTATCCGCAATCCTCTCGCATCTCGTTCCTGCTCGTTGAGGAACGCAAGGGGATTTCTGGCAATGGTAAAGGTTGTCGGAAGCCTTTTGCGCATACTTATTACCAACTGCTTCCAATGAGCTTCACCGAAACCTCAGATTATCTGTCACAACGATTGCAATCAGCTGGAGAGGAACCCGCGCTGATCCAAGGACCGGTGGCCAAACTACTGCATAACGCCTCGGGTGGACAGATCCAGTTGATTAATGAATTGGCCGCGGATTCGCTTAACAGCGCGTATGCAGAAAAAACATCGTCAGTCACCTACCGGCAGATGAAGGTCTGCATTGAAACCCGCGGACTAATGCCGGGCAGAAAAAAATGCCTCACGCTGCTCATCGCCTCTTACATGCTTTTTGGCGGTGTTCTGGGATGGACGTATTTCAATTATGCAAAACCTTATCTCCCTCTGCCAGTGAGCCTTTCGCAAAGGCTGCATGAAATCCCTGCGGGAGCCAACACACTCATTGATGTTGGCAGTAATGAGCGTCACGGGATGCGTCAGCTCTTCCAGGTATGGGGATATGATGTCTCGCTTGATGATGCGTTTTGCGACCAAGCTGCGCGGGCACAGCTGAGCTGTAAAAAAGGCACAGCAATACTCGATACCTTAATTGAGCAAGGCATGCCCTGGCTGAGCCCGATTAGCGTCGATGGACAGACTGTCTACGTTACCGTAGTGAAAGTGACAGATGAGACGCTAGATATTCTCATTAAAGGCAGCACGTGGACGGTTCAGCGCAACTGGTTTGATAGCGTGTGGGCGGGGGAGTATATCCAGCTATTGCCACAGACCCCGAGCGGGAAAAGTGTCATCAACAATACCAGCCCCGAAACGGATACCGCCTGGTTGGATATGACCCTGAGCAAAATCCTTAATCTTCCATTCAGTAAAACCGGGCGATGGGACAACGATTTAATCGGTAAGATTAAATTATTCCAGCAGCGGGAAAATCTGGTTGTTGATGGACGTGTAGGTAAAGGCACCCTTATACAAATCGCTAAACGTACTGGCAACATGCCTGAACTGCTTACAAAAGAAGATCTCTAGGTTAAAAATGCAAAACATCCACTTATCGGCTTACACAAGCCACTTAAACAAACAAAAGGTGAAGGTGGCGGTTCGTCGTTCGTTCAGGACAAGTCTATATCGCCTGATGTTTATCATTCTTTTTCTGTTTGCGGGAGGGCTGGGC
>NZ_JAFMOW010000052.1 GCF_019049675.1 Rahnella bonaserana
GGGTATTAATGGCTACGCGGAGTAAAAATCCCCACCAAAATAATTTTTTATCAGTATTTAGTCTGCTATCTCATCAATATTACATCTTATCTATCAATAACCTGATTATCCTCCCTCAGCGTTTATCCCGTTTTGGGATAATTTTTCTCCCGGTTTACTCTTCCTGTGTAGACGTTTTATTTACTCATAACTCAGGAAAGGATCCTCCATGAACAAAACACAGAATCATACTGACTGGCATCAGGCAGACATCATTGCGGCATTGCGTAGACGGGGTACGACATTGGCGGCGGTATCGCGTAGTGCGGGATTGAGTTCTTCGACGCTATCGAATGCGCTGTCACGATCATGGCCGAAAGGGGAGAAGGTGATTGCGCAGGCACTGGATGTGCATCCGAGTGTGATCTGGCCGAGCCGTTATTTTGATGCGCGGGGAGAGTTGGTGAAGAAGATTCTGCGATGAATATTATTGCGAGATAAAGAATCTCCGTCTTTTAAACAAAAACGCCGACTTCCGTCGGCGTTTCCATTCATTCAAAAATTACTCCTTCCATCCGCCACCCAGCGCTTTATATAAACTGATGTCCTGATTCAGTTGGGCAAGTTGTGTGGTGATCAGCGTTTGCTGAGCAGAATACAGGGAGCGCTGCGCGACCAGTACGCTCAGGTAGTTGTCGACACCGCCTTTGAAACGCATCTGCGAGAGGTCGTAATTGCGCTGGTTGGCATCGGCGTCCTGCTGGCGGGCCAGCAATTCGTCTTTGTAGGTCTCCTGGCCAGCTAAGCCGTCGGACACTTCTTTGAACGCCGTCTGAATCGCTTTTTCATAGTTGGCGATATCAATTTTCCTGGTGTCTTTCGCGATGTCGAGATTGGCCTGATTCACGCCGCCGTCGAAGATCGGGATGTTAATCGATGGCATAAATGACCATGCGCCGGTGCCGCCGTCGAACAATTTACTCAGGCTGCCACTTTCTGAACCGGCGGTGCCGGTCAGCGTGATGCTCGGGAAGAATGCCGCGCGCGCTGCGCCGATGTTGGCGTTAGCCGCTTTCAGCGTATGTTCAGCGGCAATAATGTCCGGGCGACGGGTCAGCAGATCAGACGGTAAACCGGCCGGTGTCTGCGGGAATTTCCAGTCCTGTTGCAGGGTGGCGTTCGCCAGCAAATTCTGCGGAATGGGGGTGCCGACCAGCAGCGTCAGCGCGTTCACATCCTGACGAACCTGGCGCGTGTACTGCGCGATATCGGCCTGTGCTGCGCGAACGGTGGTTTCGGCCTGCACCAGATCCTGCGAGGTGCTGATGCCGGAGTCGTAACTGCGTTTGGTCAGCTCGTAGGATTTGTTCTGGCTGTCAGCGGTACTGATCGCCAGTTTCAGCAAGTCATTATCCGCCGCCAGACTCAGATAGCCGGAAGCGACTTCAGACACCAGCGAGATTTGCGTAGCGCGCTGCGTCGCCTCTGTCGCCAGGAAGGTTTCCAGCCCCTGATCGCGCAGGCTGCGCACGCGGCCAAACAGGTCAACTTCATAGGATGTCACGCCGAGATTGGCACTGTATTGCTGATAGGTTACGGGACCGGTATTTTGCGTCGAATACAATCCTCCGGGCAGATGCTGGTTGGTTTCACCGGCGCTGGCGTCGAGCGTCGGCAGCAGCGCAGCGCGGTCAATCTGGAAGGCCGCGCGCGCGGTATCGACGTTTAACGCCGCGACCCGAAGGTCGCGGTTGTTAGTCAGAGACATGCCAATCAGCTGATTCATCGCCGGTTGACTGAAGAAGGTTTTCCAGCCGATATCCTGTGCAGCGCCGGTTTTCGCACCGTCCCAGTTGCTGGCGACCGGCAGCGCAGGGCGCTGATAATCCGGCTCCATCGTACAGCCCGCCAGCAGGGTGAGTGAAAACGCGCCGATAAGTGACAGCGCGAAATGCGGTTTATTCATGGTGTGTTGCCTCAGACGCCGGAAGCGCCTTGTCTTGTTTTTTCGATTTGCGGGTGAACAAATTCACAATCGTCACGTAGAACATCGGGACGAAGAAAATCGCCAGGAAGGTCGCCGTAATCATCCCGCCGACCACGGCGGTACCGATGGAATGCTGGCTGCCCGCGCCCGCGCCGCTGGAAATGGTCAGCGGGAATACACCGAGAATAAAGGCCATCGAGGTCATGATAATCGGCCGGATGCGCAGCTTGGCCGCTTCGATCGCCGCTTCCGTCACCGACATGCCTTCGTTCTCATGCAGCTCTTTGGCGAACTCGACAATCAATATGGCGTTCTTTGCCGCCAGCCCGACGGTGGTTAACAGGCCGACCTGGAAGAAGACGTCATTCGACAAGCCGCGCAGCAGCACGGCGCCGATCGTCCCGAGGATCCCCAGCGGTACCACCAGCATGACGGAGAACGGAATTGACCAGCTCTCGTACAGTGCCGCCAGACACAGGAACACCACGATCATCGACAGGGTATAAAGTGCCGGTGTTTGTGAGCCGGAAAGCTTTTCTTCATAGCTCAGGCCGTGCCATGCCACTTTGTAACCCGGTGGCAGTTTGGCCGCGATTTCCATCACCGCGTCGTTGGCGTCGCCCGAGCTGTAACCCGGCGCCGGTGCGCCCATCAGTTCGACAGAAGACACGCCGTTGAAACGCTCGTAGCGCGGTGAACCGTACACCCATTTGCCGCTGCCGAAGGCGCTCCACGGCACCATATCGCCGCTGGAGTTACGGAAATACCAGTTGTTCAGATCTTCCGGCGTGACGCGGGAAGCAGCTTTGCCCTGGATGTAAACGCGCTTCACGCGGTTGTTGTACATGAACTGGTTCACATACGCCGAACCCCAGGCGGCAGACAACGTATTGTTGATGTCGTCGAGGCTCAGCCCCAGCGCCTGTGCGCGTTCATCGTCAATTTCCAGCTGATATTGCGGTTCATCTTCCATCCCGTTCGGACGCACGGCGGTCAGGCGTTTGTCCTGCGAGGCCAGTTGCAGGAACTGGTTACGCGCCGCCATCAGGGCGTTATGCCCTTTGCCGTTGGTGTCCTGCAGGAAGAAGTCAAAACCAGTGGCGTTACCCAGTTCCATAACCGCTGGCGGAACGAAAGCAAACACGCGGGCATCTTTGATGGTGGCGAAATGCGCCATCGCACGACCGGCGAGTGCCTGAACTTTCTGCGCGGCGTCCGGACGTTTCGCCCAGGTTTTCAGCTGCACGAAGGCAATCCCGACGTTCTGACCACGGCCGGCGAAGCTGAAGCCGTTGGCGGTGAATACCGAGGAAACGATGCCCCCTTCCTGCGTCATCAGGTATTCGCGCACGTTATCCAGCACCTGCTGAGTACGTTCCGCCGAGGCATTAGCGGGCAGCGTGGCCTGAACCAGCATGACGCCCTGATCCTCATCCGGCAGGAAGGTGGTCGGCACGCGGGTGAACATAAACCCGGTGGCGATCACGATCAGCAGATAGATGCACATAAACAGACGACGACGGGAAATCACCGTGCCGACGGCGCTGGTGTAGCGCGTCGCCCCTTTGTCGAAGGTACGGTTGAACCAGCCCGCAAAGCCTTTCTGCGATTTTTCCTCGTCGTTGTGTTTGATGATGGTGGCACACAACGCCGGAGTGAAAATCAGCGCCATCAGCACGGAGAGCGCCATGGCAGACACAATGGTGATCGAGAACTGACGGTAGATGATCCCGGTCGAGCCGCCGAAGAATGCCATCGGCACTAACACGGCGGAGAGCACCAGTGCGATACCAAACAGCGCGCCCTGGATCTGTTTCATCGATTTGATGGTGGCTTCTTTCGGCGACAACTTATCTTCTGTCATCACACGTTCAACGTTTTCCACCACCACGATGGCGTCATCCACCAGCAGGCCTATTGCCAGCACCATCCCGAACATGGTCAGGGTGTTAATGGAATACCCCGCGGCCGCCAGAATACCGAAAGTACCGAGCAGCACCACCGGCACCACCAGCGTGGTGACCAGCGTCGCGCGCAGGTTTTGCAGGAACAGCAACATCACGCAGAACACCAGCACGATGGCTTCGATCAGCGTTTTCACCACTTCTTCAATCGACGCGCTGACCACTGGCGCGGTCTGGTACGGGAACTCGACTTTCACGCCAGCCGGCAGGGAATCTTCCAGCCCGGCGACGGTAGCTTTGACCGCTTTGTCGGTATCCAGCACATTTGCGCCGCTCGCCAGACGCAGGGCGATAGCGGTAGACGGGCTGCCGTTAAAGGTCGAGGAGATGGAATAACTTTCCGGTCCCAGATCGACATTTCCGACATCACTAAGGCGTACCTGCGAACCGTCGGCATTCACTTTCAACAGCACGTTTTTGAACTGATTAATGCTGTCGAAACGGGTTTTCCCGATGATGGTGGCGCTGAGTTTGCTGTCTTTGACCGTCGGCAGTCCGCCGAGAGAACCGGAAGACACCTGGACGTTTTGCGCTTCAATCGCCGCACTGACATCACTTGGGATCAGCTGATATTTATACAGTTTTGCCGGATCGAGCCAGATACGCATCGCGTATTCGGAACCCAGCACCAGGAAGTCGCCGACGCCTTTGGTACGCACGATCGGGTCTTCCAGTTTGGTCACCAGCAGGTTACTCAGATCCGAGTTACTCATTTTGCCATCGGTCGAAATCAGGCTGACCAGCAGCATAAAGTTGGCCTGATATTTGGCAATACGGATCCCCTGATTGACCACTTCAGTCGGTAGCTGCGATTCGGCCAGAGACACTTTATTCTGAACCTGAACCTGCGCGATATCCGGGTTAGTGCCCTGATCGAAGGTGGCAATAATGGTGGCGCTGCCGTCGCTGTTACTTTGCGATTCGATGTAGCGCAGGTTATCCAGCCCGTTAAGCTGTTGTTCAATGACCTGAACCACTGTGTTCTGCGCGGTTTCCGCCGAGGCACCCGGATAGGTGACGCTGACGGAAATCGCCGGAGGCGCGATATTCGGGTACTGGTTGATCGGCAGTTTCATGATCGACAGCGCACCGGCGATCATGATGACGATGGCGACAACCCAGGCGAATATGGGGCGATTAATAAAGAAAGTAGACATTCAGCTCACCTATTGCGCGGAAGGATCGGTCATCGCGAGATTAGCCTGTTCGGCAGGGGCACTGGCTTTGCGCTCGGTGGCATTCACTTTGGCGCCCGGCCTGACGTTCTGTAATCCGTCAGTGATCACTTTGTCGCCGTCGTTCAGCCCCTGATTGACTAACCAGTTGCCGTTCATCATCTGACCGGTGGTGACGGAGCGCTGCTCAACGGTGCTGTCGGCTTTCACCACGTACACATACGGCGCGCCTTTTACGTCATGCATGATGGCTTCCTGCGGCACCAGAATCCCCTTGTCATCAATGCCTTGCTGCAGCTGGGCGTGAACAAACATGCCCGGCAGCAGTTCATCGTGCGGGTTCGGGAATGAGGCGCGCAGGGTGACGGAACCGGTACTTTGCGACACGGTGACTTCAGAGAATTCCAGCTTGCCCGGCAGCGCATATTTGCTGCCATCTTCCAGCGTCAGGGTTGCCTGAGCAGCATTGTCACCGGCGGATTGCAACTTACCGGAAGCCAGCGCACGACGCAGCCTCAGTAAATCCTGCGAGGATTCGTTGACGTCGACATAAATCGGATTGAGCTGATCGATAGTGGTCAGGTATGCCGTCTGACCGCTGGTCACCAGCGCCCCTTCGGTATACAACGAGCGGCCGATGTGGCCGGAAATCGGCGCGTACACTTTGGTGTATTGCAGATTGACGCGGGCGGTTTCGACATCTGCGGCAGCTTCGCGCTCGGCGGCCACGGCATCGTCATATTGCTGGCGGCTGACCGCCTGCGCTTCGACCAGCGGTTTGTAGCGGCGCGCGGTGGCATCGGCGCTTTTCCAGGTCGCCATCGCACGGTCGAAAGCGGCCTGATAGGTCGAAGGATCAATCTGATAAAGCTGCTGACCGGCTTTGACTTCACTGCCTTCAACAAAAAGACGTTTTTGGATCACGCCGTTCACCTGCGGACGGACTTCTGCACTGCGAACCGCCGTGGTGCGGCCGGGCAGGCTGGTGGTCAGGGCGACGGGCTGGCTGTGCAAAGTGACGACATTGACCGCAGGCACTTGTGCCGCCGGGGATGCAGAACCGGCGGAACCATCACATGCCGAAAGCAGTACGACAGTACTGACAGAAAGAAACTTCAGGCGCATAGAATTCACTCTTATTAGGAAATTGAGAATAACCGTTCTCAACAAGTCCTCCACTATACGAGAGCGCCAGAGTTCGCTGTGTAAGGATATTGTCATTACCCATGAGTCGATGTTTCGAACTATGAAGAAAATGTTGCTGCATAATCCATTGAAATTATAGGGTTTTAAACTTTTTGTGCAGTGGTAAATGGCGGGAAAGTCATTACTTAGCAAACTAATTGATAGTTATTAAGAATGATAACCAGTTAAATATTCTAAAAGTGAATGAATTGTTGGTGGTTAGGAAAGTGTGATTCAGATCAAACAAATTTATACATTTTAACCTGCTGCTTACCATAAAAGGCTGAAGGATCACCGCAACTGCCGTTACCTTAGGGGCCGAGAGCGAGCAGTTCTCACATTTGCTTGTTGCCAGCCGTTCTGAACGACGACCAGTCGCAACCCCGTGCCCACAGTCCGATGTGGGCTTTTTTTTGCCTGCTGCCCCAAGCCGTTTTTCTCCGATAAAACTGTGATCCCTTTCATACTCCTGACTGTTATGTCTATACAACTATACATTCCGTGACTTAACTCAATTAACGGCTTATTTTTAGCCAGCTAACTGAGGGACGACAGATGATAAAACTTGGCAGCAAGGTGCATGATCTGGGCAAGGCCCTGATGACGCCTATCTCGGTGATTGCCGCCGCCGGGATTTTCTTAGGTCTGGCGGCGGCGTTGCAAAATCCGGCGGTCACCGGTGAAGCCTTCACGCAGATGAAAACCCTGCAACTGGTGATCGGTTTTATCCGCCAGGTGTCCGGCGCGTTGTTCGCCAATCTTCCGCTGTTCTTTGCCGTTGCCACTGCGATGGGTCTGGCCAATGCAGAGAAAGCCACAGCGGCTTTTTCCGCAGTGATCGGCTTTGTCGGGTTGCACGTTGGCGTTAACTACAGCCTGCTGGCACAGGGGATTACGCCGGAAACCATTACGGTCGCCAAACTCATGGCCAAAGGCATGACCGAAAGCGATGCGATGATTTACGCCGCCGAGTTCACCAATACGCTGGGGATTTTCACCTACAACATGAGCGTGCTGGGCGGGGTGCTGGTCGGGTTAATCACCATGTGGCTGCACAATCGCTTTTATACGATTGTGTTGCCGACCGCAGTCGCTTTTTTCGGTGGACGTCGCTTCGTGCCGATCATCACCATTCTTGTGCTGCCGATTGTCGGTGTGCTGATGTCGCTTGTCTGGCCGACCATTGCCATGGGGATCCAGTGGATCGGTGAACTGATCGGGCGCACCGGCGAGATCGGCACCTTTATCTATGCCACGTCGGAGCGCTTGCTGATCCCGACCGGTTTGCATCACATCATCAACGAAACCGTACGTTTCACGCCAATTGGCGGCGTGACGACGGTGGATAATCAGAGCATTGTCGGCGCGCTGAATATCTTTAATGCTGCTCTGGCCAATCCCGGCATGATCCCGGATGCGGTCACCCAGCAGGCGACGCGTTTCCTGGCTCAGGGCAAAATTCCGGTGATGATGTTTGGTTTACCGGCGGCGGCGCTGGCGATGTATCACTGCGCCAGACCTGAACATAAAGGTCGTGTAAAAGCGCTGATGCTGGCGGGCGCACTGGCGTCGTTCACCACCGGCATCACCGAGCCGCTAGAGTTCTGCTTCATCTTCGTTTCGCCGGTGCTGTACATCCTGCACGCGGCGCTGACCGGCCTGTCATTTGTGCTGATGCAAATGCTGCATGTGATGATCGGTAACGTGCAGGGCGGGGCGATTGACTTCCTGATCTTCGGCGTGCTCGGTGGCAGTAAAACACACTGGTGGTACCCGCTGATCCTTGGCGTGATTTACGCTCCGGTGTACTACTTCAGTTTCCGATGGGTGATCTTGCGGATGCAGATCAAAACGCCGGGACGCGAGGATGAAAACGATGCTGAAGAACGCGCGAAGCCTGCGCAGGGAACCGGCGAGAAAACCAAAAATATCATTATCGGACTGGGCGGCGAGGGGAATATTACGGCGGTCGATTGCTGCTTTACCCGTCTGCGCGTGAAGGTCAAAGACATGGCGCAGGTGCAGGACGGGACGCTAATGAAAACCGGTGCGGCAGGCGTCAAACGCATTACCGACACGGACGTGCATGTGATCTATGGTCCGCAGGTTGAGCAGGTGGCTAATCTGGTAAAGGCCGAGCTGTCGGGTATTGCCTGATGGCGGTTAACCTTTGACTTTGGCATGGACGCTGAAGGCATAGTTTTTCTGGTTGTAATAAACATCTGACACTTCAAACAACGAACCGTCAGTGAAAGAAACCACGGCGTGAGAGTGCAGCACCGGCTGGTCGCGTGACAGATTCAGCGCGAGGCGAATTTCGTTAGAGGGCAGTTCGGCGGAAATCAGTTTGGTGCTGCCTGCCGGCTGAAAACCTTTGGAACGGATATAGGCATATTTCGATGCAGTCATGGCGGCGCGGTTAATATCCGGGAAATTATCGGCGCGCATCCAGCATTGCTCATACACAAACGGCTCATCGCCCAGCAGGCGCAGGCGGATCATAAAATACACCTCCGTACCGGCCGGAATATTCAGCTCGCGGGCGATGTCTTCGCTGGCTGGCATGCGCCGAAATTCCAGCACCTGGTTTTCAATGCGCTGATTATTTTCCTGCGCGACTTCGCTGGCGGTGAGATGGCGGTCGAGCGGTAAGATGATTTTATGCTGTTTCGGCGGTTCGACCACAAAGGTACCGCGTCCGCGATAGCGCGCCACGCGGCCCTGACGGACCAGATAATCGACGGCTTTCCGCGCGGTCATCCGCGATACTCCGTAGATTTCGCAGAGCGCCGCTTCGGTAGGGATCGGGTCGCCCGGCCTGATTTCACCGGCGCTGATTTTTTCGGTCAGTTGCTGCTCAATTTGCAGATAAAGCGGGGTGAATGAGTTCTTATCTATTTTCATTAAGCCTGACCTCCGGTTCTTCACTTAAGAATAATTGTATAGTTAGCTATACAAATGAGCTAACTGCGCAGCTGATATTCTGTCCAAAATGGGTTTCAGCACACAAAAAAGAAAGGTTGCCGATATCAGTAACCATTGTTCGTTTTTTGGCCGCTTTGCAGCGGCGTCAGGCGTTACTCAGGGAGCAGTGCGCTGGAGGTAAATCCGCACGGGCCGTTTTCCTGATTTTTGAACCGCCAGCAGTGCTGATGGTATTTCGCCACAGTATTACGGTGCGCCACGCTGATAACCGATGTTTGCGGCAACTCGCTGAGCAGCAGAGCGTAAACCTGTTGCTCGGTTTCGTCATCCAGCGCGCTGGTCGCTTCGTCGAGGAACAGCGTATCGGGCTGGATCAGCAGGGCGCGGGCGAATGACAACCGCTGTTGTTCACCCGGCGACAGGCGCTGGCTCCAGTTGGCGTAATCATCGAGGATTTCAACCGAGGCCAGATGCGGCAGGCGGCATTGTTCCAGAACCTGTTGCAGGCGTTCATCGGTATATTCGCGGCTGGCGTCAGGGTAACTCAGCGCGTCACGCAGGGTACCAATCGGGATATAACTGCGCTGCGGCAGGAACAGATAACGCTTTCCTTCCGCCAGCGCGATATTGCCAGAACCGTAAGGCCAGATACCGGCGATGGCGCGCAGCAGCGTCGATTTACCACAGCCAGAAGGACCGGCAATCAGCACACGCTCACCCGGCTTCATTGATGCGGAAACGTCACAGAACAGCGGATTACCGTTCGGCAGATTCAGTGTCAGCTTATCGAGTTGCAGGGCATGTTCACTGCTTTTACCGACGTTAATCCCGCGTGGCTGAGCGTTGACCTGATCGATAGCGGCGTTAAAACCGGCAAGACGGTTAACCGTGGCTTTCCAGTTGGCCAGATCGGTGAAGGCATCGATAAACCAGGATAACGCACCCTGTACCTGACCGAACGCAGAGGCGATTTGCATCAGCGCACCCATCTGAATGGCACCGGCGAAATAGCGCGGCGAGGCCACCAGAATCGGGAAGATATTGGCAAACTGTGCGTAAAAGTTGGTCGCGACGTTCAGACGACGGGTCACGCGCATGATTGACCACCAGTTGGTTTTGATGGATTCAAACTTGCCGGTCAGCTGGTCGTGTTCGTTTTTCTCACCGTGATACAGGGCAATTGCATCGCTGTTTTCGCGGATACGGATCAGGCCAAAACGGAAGTTCGCCTCAAACCATTCCTGATTAAACCCGAGTTTTACCAGCGGCTTACCGATATACCAGATAATGAAGGAACCGACGGCGGCGTAAAGCAGGGCGAACCACAGCATGTAGCCCGGGATTTCAAAGTGATGTCCCGCCAGCATGAAATTTAGCGGGCCGCTGATCGACCACAAAATAAACACGAACGAGAACAACGTCACCACGCTCGACAGCAGTCCGAGAACCAGAGAAAGTGTCCCGCTGGTCAGGGCATTCAGGTCATCAGAAATACGCTGATCGGGGTTATCCACCTGATGCTGGTACTCCGTGTAATAATAGGCGTGATTGGTCAGCCACTTCTCCATATACTCTTCGGTCATCCAGCGCCGCCAGCTCATTTGCAGGCCTTGTGTCAGATAAACCCGGTAGATGGCAATCACGATAAACAGCAGCGCCAGCCAGGTAAATTTCCACAGCTGGGCTTTGAAAACCGGATAGTTTCTGTTTTGCAGCGCGTCGTAAAAAACGCGGTTCCATTCGTTAAACTGCACGCTGAGATACACGCCAGCCAGTGAAAGGATGATGATAGTGGTCAACATGCCCCAGGCTCGCCACTTTTCTTCCGAACGCCAGTAAGGCTTAATTAACTGCCAGACGGCGCCCCATTGCGCCGATTTCCCAGGTTTTTTAGTCATAATAGCCATGTGTAATCGATATGTTGTGAAGCCAATCATCCCAGAATGAGTGCCTCAGTGCGATAGGGCAATGAGCCACTTGTAAGGATGTTTTTCCAGCACGAAGCTCTGTAGACCACAAAAGTAGAAGGATGTTTGATGAAAGTCGCAGTGAATTTACTGCTGGTGGCAGGATGTCTTGCCAGTGTTCAGGCGTTTGCTCAGATTGATGAACCTGATATTGATGCTGATTGTGTAAAAGCAGGCATTTATGCTGCCGCAGGGAAAGTGGCTTACCAGCAGGGCGAGATGGGCAAAGCCCGGGAAATTTTCCGCAATCAGGTTGCCTGGAGCGAGTTTTGCCACAAGCCGCAGGATCAGATTGCGACGGCTTACAACAACATCGCGCTGACCTACATAAAGCAGGGCGATTATCTGAAAGCCAAAGCCTGGCTGATGCTGGCACCTGCTGACAAAAAATCACAATACAACCTTGGTCTGATCCAGCCAAAACTGGCTGCAATGCCGCAGGCTGAGAGTCCGGCAGGTATTTACTGGCAATATGCCGGTTTTGGTAGCTGGAATATCCTCGAAGTGAAAGGCGAAGAAGCGCAGTTCAAAATTGATTTCAGCGGCCTGTATATGGGGCAAATGTCGCTGTACTACGGTCCGAATACCGGTGAGTTTTCGGTGGTAACGGCCATCAAAGACCATCACGCGATTTACCACGAAGCCGACGATGCCTCGGCCGGTGGCGGTGAATGCAGCGTAGACATGAATTTCGACCCGCACACCGTGAAACTGCACACTACCGGTGACTGCGGTTTCGGCCACAATGTCCAGGCCGAAGGCGCATTTGTACGGGTGACGCAGTAGGTCTAAGAAGGTGTACGGGCAGACCTGGGACGTTTTTTAACGCCTCCCCTTCGCAGGGGAGGGTGCCGATCGAAGTATAGGGTTAGCAGAACAGGGCGCCGGCTCAGTTTATATTCACTGCGGCCACTTCATTTCGCCCTTCAATACTTTCGCGCTTAACTCTAATGACGAATCATCTTTAAGTTGCGGATAGTGTTTTTTCATTGCGGCGATAAGTGCTGCGGAATCTTTCGCTTTCGGTAATTCCTTTTCCAGCGTCAGCAGGTACTGGCGGGTGAATTTTACCGACTCCAGCGTTTTTGGCGCACCTGGCAGGAAATGCCCCGGCACCACGACTTCCGGTTTCAGGCCGGTGATTTCATCCAGCGCTTCCACCCATTGCTTACGCGATGTCGGCGTCTGCGTATCTGCGGTCCAGACATGCATATTATTGCCATCCACCAGCACCCCGCCGGCCACCGCTTTCAATGACGGGATCCACACGAACGTACGCTCTGCATCCACGCCCTGAATTTCGAATTTATGGCCTTCGAGCGTGAATTCATTGCCCTTCAGCGGCTCTGGCGTGGTGACAGATTTTGGCGCGTTGTCCTTGAGTTGTGGACCCCAGAACGCGACTTTGCCGTCTTTAGTGGCATTGATCTGATCGACCGTCGCCTGCGTGGCGACCACTTTCGCTTGCGGGAATGCTGCGCGGATAACGTCCAGCCCGAAGTAGAAATCAGGATCTGACTGGCTGATGTACACGGTGGTCAGTGTCTTGCCGGTGGCTTTGATCATCTCCACCAGCTTCTCAGCATCATTACGCTGAAACTGCGCGTCGATTAACACCGCTTCTTTTTCGCCGGTGATGATTTCAGAGGACACCGGGAAAATGCTGTTTTCACCCGGGTTATACACCTCCATTTTCAGCGCGCTGGCGGCGTGAGCGGAAAGGCTGCTGCCCAGCAGGGCGGCGATCAGAGTCAGATGTTTCAGTTGCATGGGGTTTCCTCAGAGGTATCAATAATCACGTTCAGTAAGTATCTACTGTACGTTGCATAATCCGCGGGAAAAACCGGATAATGCGCAACTGTTTGTTGCATAAACCGGACGAATCATGGACAGAATTACCGCTGCACAAGTGTTTGTTGCCATCGTTGAACGGGGAAGCATGATCAATGCTGCCGAGTCGCTGAATATGTCGCGGGCGATGGTGACGCGTTATCTGTCAGAGATGGAAAAATGGTCGGGCGCGCGCCTGCTGCATCGTTCCACCCGTAAACTCAGCCTGACGGATGCGGGCGAAAACACGCTGGCGCGTTGCCGGAAAATGCTGTCGGTGGCGGCGGAAATGGCCAGCGTAGCGGACACCGGCGATGAAGCGTTGCGCGGTTTGCTGCGTCTGAGCTGTTCACAATCATTCGGGCAGGGCGCGCTGGTGATTGCGGTCACCGAGTTTTTGCGGCGACATCCGCAGGTCAGCATTGATCTTCAGCTGGAAAGCCGGGCGATCAATCTGGTGGAAGACCGTATCGATCTGGCGCTGCGTATCACCAACGATCTGGATCCGAATCTGATCGCACGGCCGCTGGCGCTTTGCCCTTCGGTGGTGTGTGCCTCTCCGGCTTATCTTGCCGCGCAGGGCACGCCGCAACATCCGCAGGATCTGGCGGTTCATAATTGCCTGACGTACACGTATTTCGGCAAAAGCCTGTGGCAGTTTGCGCGGCTGGGTGAACAGGTGACGATCCCGGTGAGCGGCAATCTGAGCGCCAATGAATCGCTGGTACTGCTGACCGGCGCGGTGGAAGGCGCGGGGATTGTCATGCAGCCTTATTACTCGGCAGCGCCGCTGATTGCCAGCGGGCAACTGGTTCCCCTGCTTGAACAGTGGCAGCCACAGGAAATGGGGATTTATGCGATTTACGCGTCGCGACGGCAAATGCCAGCGGCGTTGCGTGCGCTGCTCGATTTTCTGGTGGAGTGGTTTAAAGGGAATCCGCGCTGGCTTTCCCTGAAAGAGGAAAAACGCTGAACTGACGGGGAAAGAAATCACTGGAATCGGTTCCTTTTCCGCTGTTAGCGCATTTTATGCAATGTATTGTTATGTAAAGATTAATCGTGTAAACGGGTGTTTTTCAGGCAGTAAGGGCACAGACTGCGTCTGGTCAAAAGTGTGATCAACGTGGTATTTAAGCCAATCCGGTGTCATACCGGACTTTACTCATAACTAAAAATATCCGGAGTTTTTATGCCTGTCGCACTCCTGGCACTGGCGCTGAGCGCGTTTGCCATCGGTACCACTGAATTCGTCATTATGGGGCTGCTCCCCAACGTGGCGGGGGATCTGAATGTCAGTATTCCTTCTGCAGGCTGGTTAATCAGCGGATACGCACTGGGCGTGGCGATCGGTGCGCCGATCATGGCCGTACTGACGGCAAAACTGCCGCGCAAAAATACCCTGCTGCTGCTGATGAGCATCTTTATTGTTGGCAACGTGATGTGCGCGCTTTCCTACAGCTACGGTTTCCTGATGCTGGCGCGTGTGATTACCGCGCTGTGTCACGGGGCCTTCTTTGGGATTGGCGCGGTGGTGGCGGCAAGTCTGGTGGCGCCTAACCGCCGTGCCTCAGCGGTTGCGCTGATGTTTACCGGCCTGACGCTGGCTAACGTGCTGGGTGTTCCGCTCGGTACCGCGCTCGGACAGGCTTTCGGCTGGCGTTCAACGTTCTGGGTGGTGGCCGTGATTGGTGTGGCGTCGCTGTTCGCGCTGTATAAAAAGCTGCCGGATAAGAAAGAAGAAGAACCGACCGATCTGCGTAAGGAAATCCGTGCGCTGGGCAGCCTCGGTTTATGGCTGTCGCTGTCGATCACCATTTTCTTTGCGGCGGCAATGTTCGCGCTGTTCACCTATATCGCGCCTATCCTGACGCAAATCACCGGCGTGTCTGAACACGGCGTCAGCTGGACGCTGCTGCTGATCGGCCTCGGTCTGACCATCGGTAACGTGCTGGGCGGACGTCTGGCGGACTGGCGTCTCGGTATTTCACTGACCATGACCTTCCTGATGATCGCGATATTCTCCGTGCTGTTCAGCTACACCAGCGTTCATCTGGTAGCCGCCGAAATCACGCTGTTTATCTGGGCGATGGTGAACTTTGCTGCGGTGCCTGCGTTGCAGGTTAACGTGGTGACCTATGGTAAAAACGCGCCGAATCTGGTTTCCACGCTGAACATTGCCGCATTTAACGTTGGCAATGCGCTGGGCGCGTGGGTTGGCGGTGCGGTCATCGAGCGCGGAATGGGGCTGAACACCGTGCCACTGGCAGCGGGCGGACTGGGCGCCATCGGCTTCGTGCTGTGCGTGATCACTTTCCGCCGTGCGGCGAAGAAAGCGGAAAAAGCCGTCGCGTAAATCAGTACCCTGAGATGACAAAAGGCCACGTGGAAAATATCCGGCGTGGCCTTTTTTGTTTCTCTTTTACAGGTCAGGTATTGATCAGAAACGCACTTCGCCACCCACCAGCCAGGTTCTTCCGCGCGCGGTATTCACCGCTGTGGTCGGGTCGTTCTGACCATACATCGAATTCAGCTTGTTCAGGGCTTCTGAATAATCTTTATCCATCAGATTCTGAACCGAGAATTTCAGCATCAGATTACGGTTAAATTCGTAGGTGCTGTAGAGGTCGATAATCGTCGGAATGTTGGGCATCTTTTCATTTTCCAGCGCACCGGTGGTTTCGTTAAAGTTCTGATCCGGCGAAGTGCGGCGGGTTTTTCCGGTGTATTTCACCAGTGTCCCGACCGTCAGGCTTTCATCGAGGAAGCGCACGCCGGTATCTACGGTGAAATACATCTCCGGCAGTTCATTGATATTGCCGACACCAAACGAACCGGTGGCAATCGACGTCGGCTGATTGGTGTGTTCCTTGCTGAAAGAGAGTCGGGTGAAGGCCCGACCGGTATCATATTCCGCCTCAATTTCCACGCCGTGCGTGCGCACCGGTGACAGGGAATTGACGTAAATGTACATGTTGTCGGAATAGTCTTCGCTCTGGTCTTCCCAGTCGTTTTGCAGATTCTCGCCGATGCTGCATTTGCGCCCGTTGCGGCACACCATAAAGGAATCACTGTAGATGTACTTCTTGATTTTGCTGGTGTAATACAGGGCTTTCAGGCGCAGGGAGTCCTCTTCAAACAACAGGTTACCCGCTGCGGAATTAAAGCCAATCTGATAGGTTTCTGCACGCTCGCCTTTGAGGAACGGGTTCATCGAGGCGCCGCCGGAGTTAGAGAAAAACACTTCCTGCACGTTCGGACCGCGCATTGATTTGCTGTAACTGACGAAGGGCTCGAACCACGGACGGATCTCCGCTGAGAGCATGACGGACGGATTAAAACCGTCTTCGGTCAGGCTGATATTCTGACCGCCCTGCGGGAAACAGGTGACGCGCGGATCGCACGCCGGTTTGTAACCGCTGAGATCGTAATAGCTGTAGTTAAGATCAAAGTTACCTTTCCAGATGCCTTTTTTCAGCTCCAGCCCGGTATACAGGCTGTAAACGTCCTGCTTGCCGGAAGGCTGGAACGTATTGTTCTCAATCGACTGCTGCTCCGCGTCGGGATTATCCTCAGACCAGGCATTGCTGTTGATATTTTTATCGTATTTATTGCGCATAATTTTGCTGCCGTAACTCCATGTGGTGTCCAGCCCGGCAAACACAAAGCGCGAGGTATTATTGATGTCGATGGCATCTGACTGATTACTGGCATCAGTATTATAAAATGTATACAGCGTGTTGTTATCGTATTTCTGATTTCCACGGCTGGTGCTGAGCATTAAATTAAAATCAATCAGCTCAGAGAAAGGCGCGTAATGATATTTCAGATAAAAGTCGTCGCTGGTGATATCACGCTGGGTAAATTTATTGCCATAATGTCTGCCGGATAATTCGAAACTGTTAAATTCATCGGGTTTAATATCCACTTTAACTAACTGGGATTTCGGATTCTGGCGATAACTTTTCTCATAGCCGAAATCGCTGCTACTTTGACCGTCGCCATTTTTGAACTGGGCGTCGATGGAACTGCCGCTGATCGCCGTCATAATGCCGAAACTGCCGGTGTCGGTGAACGCATCGGTTTTACCGGCGACGGCGATCATGCCGCTTTCGCCAATGCCGTTATTGCCCGCTGAGAAACGGGTGCGGATGCCAAACGGATTGCCGGAAAAAATCACGTCGTCCACGCCGAGGGTGCGCAGGTTGGCGCTGCCCGCTAAGGCATTGACGCCTGCTGAACCGGCGCTGGTGCCGCGTGACACATCAATGCCGACCAGGAAATTCGGGTCGATTAACGCGCCGGAGGCGCTGCTGGTAGAACCATGCGAAATACCGCCCGGCACGGAAGAACCGTAGAAGTTTTGCGTCACGCCGTCGATCATGGTGTTGACGCGGCCAAAGCCGGACATGCCACGAATGTTGACGTCTACCGTGCCCTGGCTCGGATCAATTTGCGTGAAGGTGCCCGGCATACTGCGTAATACGGAATCGGTAGATTGCAGATGGGTATTTTCCCCGCGTGAGCTGAACGCGCCGGGTTTGGCCATCGCTTCATGTTCACTGCTGAGTTTATCTGCCGAGACTTTCAGCGGACTGAACGTCACGGTTTCTTTATTACTTTCTGTTTCTGTGGTGGTGTCAGCAAATGCCAGCGGCGCAGTCAGCACTAAACCGGCACTGAGCATGCCGGTTAAAATGTTTTTTTTCATATTCCCTCAGGAGGCTTTATTTTCTAATTGTTATTGCTCAGTATTGCTTTCTAATAAATTACCAGGCGGTCTTGCGGTTATTATTTTTATTATTACTATCTTGGTCCATCTGAATAATGAAACTGTATTCCTGTGCTGTATTTTTAAGCCGGTTCAGGCGACCTGATTTTCCGCCATGACCGGCGGCCAGCTCCGTGGACAGTAAAATCACTGACGATCCCTGATTCAGGGTTCGCAGGCGCGCCACCCATTTCGCGGGTTCCCAGTACGGCACTTGAGAATCGAATAATCCGCCGGTGACCAGCAGGTTCGGATACGCTGCCGCATGCACATTGTCATACGGGCTGTAAGATTTAATGCGCTGCCTGGCATCAGGCTGCGCCGGATTTCCCCATTCTTCATATTCGCCTTCGGTCAGCGGCAGCGTCGGATCCGACATCGTCGTCAGCACATCAACAAACGGCACCTGCGCGACCACAGCGCGGAACAGCGCCGGTTCCTGATTGATCACCGCACCCATCAGCAGACCGCCGGCACTGCCGCCCATGGCATATAAACGTCCCGGCTGGCCGAAACCTTGCTGCGTCAGCGCATGGGTGGCATCAATAAAATCATTGAAAGTATTGGTTTTATTCTCCAGTTTCCCCTGCTGATACCATTGCTGACCCAGTTCACCGCCGCCACGCACGTGGATCAGCGCGAAAATAAACCCGCGATCTAACAGGCTGATGCGGCTGGCGCCAAACGCCGGATCCATGCTCATGCCGTATGCACCGTAGCCGTAAGTCAGCAGCGGATTCCGGCCTTTGCGAAACAGCGATTTGCGATACACCAGTGAAACCGGCACCTGTACGCCGTCGCGTGCGGTGATCATCAGCCGCTGGCTGGCGTAGTTCGCCGGATCGACGCCTTGTACCGGCTTCTGTTGTAACAACGTGCGCGTGCCGGCAGACATATCCCATTCATAAATGCGGGTCGGCGTGGTCATCGACGAGTAGCCATAGCGCAGTTTGTCGGTGTCCGGCGTGGGATTTGCACCGAGCCACGCCATGTAACTTTCTTCATCAAATGCCACGTTGCGTGTCTGACCCGTTTTCCAGTCGATCATTTCCAGCTGAACACGTCCCTGACTGCGGATCTGCAACACCAGCTGATGACGGAACAAAGCAAAGTTTTCCAGATCCCGTTGCGGATTTGGCGCAATCAGCGTCTGCCACGGCTTACCGGCGGATGGCGTTTCATACAATCCAAAATGCGGGCTATGCCAGCTGGAGCGGATGTAAAACTGACCGCGATAATGATCCAGATAATATTCGACACCCGCACGGCGCGCGGCGAATAACTGCGGCGCAGCCAGCGGTTCACCGGCAGGGATCAGCCGCACGTCGGAAGACGTGTTGCCACTGCTGACGATCATCAGATAATCGTCAGAGGCGGTGCGGGAAAGGCCGAGGTAAAAGCCGCCATCCTTTTCTTCATACACCAGCGCATCCTGAGAAACAGCTGTGCCCGTTTTGTGACGCCATACCTGATACGGCATCAGCGTCTGCGGGTGATTGCGAATGTAAAACAAATAATCCCCGTCCGCCGACCACTGCATATTTCCCGAGGTGTTTTGCAGCACATCGTTATGCCAGAAGCCGGTTTTCAGATTGCGCAGACTGATGCTGTACTGGCGGCGTCCCTGCGTGTCTTCAGCAACGGCCATCTGCTGATTGTTGGTGCTGATTTCCAGCCCGCCAAACTGATAATACTGATGCCCGGCAGCGCGCTGACTGGCGTCCACCAGCGTTTGCCAGACAAGATTTCCACCAACCGGCTGGCGCAGATACTGCGCATACTCTTTGCCCGGCAGATAACGCTGCTGATAACGATAACCGCGCAGTTCATAAGGCACGGATTCGGTTTGCTCACCCTGACGGGCGTGCATTTCCTGGTACAGCGTCTCAGTTAATGCTGCCCAGCCGGACATGATCTGCGCGCTGTACTGATTTTCAGCACGCAGATAATTCAGCACTTTCGGATCCTGACGGCTGTCATCGCGCAGCCAGTAATAATCGTCCGTCCGGCTTTCACCGCCCGTCTGCAAAATATGCGGATGCTTTTCGGCAACCGGCGGCACAGGCTGCGCGGAAGTATTGGAGCAGGTAAAGAGCGTTCCCGCCGTCAGCAGCGTAATTAATCGTAAGAGAGTCATCATATTCCGTTAAGACTTGCGGCTGTTCGCACCGCTCAGGGTAAATTCCAGTGGCATTGTCACCGGCACCTGACCGGCTTTAAGCATCTCGCCCGGCGGTTGCGGCAGCGGGCTGGCACGCTGTAAAACCGCCAGCGCTTCGGTATCCATCGACATCGTGCCGGAAGATTTTACTAACCGGCTGCTGATCACTTCGCCGCGTTGATCGACGACAAAAGCCACCAGCGCGACGCCGGTGCGGTGGCGGGAAATGGCGTCCGGCGGATATTTTTTCAGGCGGTTAAGCTGCACTTTCACCCGCGTTTCCCAGGTCACTTTGGCGTCGCGGGTTTGTGAAGAATCACTGTTCATCGGCGCAGCGATTTTATCGGACACAGCCGCCGTCACCGGCGGGGCAGCAGCGCTGGCGGCGGAAGCCCGCGTAGGATCCTGCTGACGCTCCTGCGTTTTTTCTACCGGTTTGCGGCGTTTGGGCTGTTCTTCCGGCTTTTTACGTTGCTGAACCTGTTTGATTTCTGCGCTTTCATTCACCGGCGGCGTGATGTTTTTCTGCCACTGTGGCGTCGTTTCCTGTTTGCTCGACGCAGCCGAATCTACCGCCTGCTGAATACCGACCGGCAGCGGTCTGGTGGTTTGATTGTTTTCGATGCTGGCAGAAAGCGTCACCATCACGGCGGGAGGTGGCAGCTCAGATGGCGGCGGCACGGGCGCTGACCACAATAAAAATGCGGCCAGCGCGCCGTGTGCTGTCAGGGACATTATCAGTCCGATGACCCGGCGCTGAGGGCGAAAAACAATTGCCGCGGCGACCGGAGTATCGGGAAGGCTGTGAGTGGTCATTTAGTCCGTTAAAATGATAATGAGATTCAATATTATTTGATAATAGTAATCATTTGTAATAGCCCTTTACAAGAAACTTTCACAACCTCCACATTTTTATTTCAATGGGCGCAATAACTTAAGGGTTATTCCATTGCAGATTTAGCGACTGCCGCCGGGGTTATCCAGACGAAATCGGCCTGAGATTTATCGACAGCCACACCTTGTTCTGCCAGAAGCAGTACGGTGACGGACGCCGCTGCATCCAGATCTTTCACATGCACGGGAACGCCGATACTTTTACCTGCGTGATAACCGCCAGCGATCAGTAAAGCAGGAGACGGCGCGGCAAGAAGACGTTCCGCCATACGACGGTCGCGTTGTTGCTGGATCGCCAGCATGGCGTGCAGCTGTTCTGCGCCGATATTTTGCTGATGAGAGGTGCGGATGGTGTCACTGATGGCGTTTCGTACCTGTGGATCCGCTGAATGCACACCGGCCGGGAACTGGGGATTTTCATAGAATGCCATGATTTCACTGCGATCCAGATTGGCTGAAAGCAGCGGATACGGTGCTTTCATAGCGGTCATCACCACATCGCCGTACATCGACCAGTCCCAGCTTTTTTGCCAGTTGATCAGCTCAGCGACGCGTGCGGGGCGGGCGTCCGGTCCGGTTTGCAGCCAGGCTTTCACCTGATCCACTTTCGGCTGCTGATCCGGCGTCAGCATTTCCATCAGCACGCTGCCCTGCGGGCGCACGGATGGCAGGTTTTGTACCAGCCAGTTCTCGATCTGATGATGTACCGGGTTGTCGTGTTTTTCGCCCACTATAACGCGGGGTTGAGCCGCCAGTTTGCTCAATAACTGTGAGGGGGAAAGGGTTTCGCCGGTGCGTAAATCGGTAAGGGTTCCTACCGGCGCAGCCGCCGGGGTTGCGGTATGGCGCGGTGCGGTGGAGCAGGCGGTCAGTGCCAGAATAGCCAGAAGTAAAAACTTGTTCATTGTGATCCTCATTTTCCATAGCGGGACGCTGCCCGCATGTTATGGATAATGATTATCATTTACAAGTTAACGCCCCAGCGCGGTTTCAAGGCGATCTGCAAAGCGTTGCGCCTCCTGATGGCAGTGTTCGATGAATGTACTTACCAGCGCGGAGGCGGGACGGTGCAGCGGCCTGATCAGACTGACGGTAAATGGCACGGCGACGCTGAATTCCCGTAATACGACGCCGTTTTCGCTGTTTTTGACAGAATAGTCCAGCGCGGTCAGCGGATTGACGATCGACACGCCCGCGCCCTCGCGCACCATGCTGCACACCGACGCCGCACTGTGGGTTTCTATCGCAAGCCGCCGCGTAACCTGTTGTTCCGTAAATAAAGTATCCAGCAGTTGCCGGTAACTGTCTGTTGCCGACAGGCTGATATAATTCAGGCCACTGAAATCTTGTGGTGTGAGTCGCGATTTTTCTGCCAGGGGATGTCCGGCAGGCAGCACGCACACTTCATTCAGCGTCAGCAGGGTCTGGCGCTCGGTTCCGGCAGGCGTCTGGGTGTTTTCGGTCAGTCCTAAATCATGGCGCTGCGCCGACAGCCATTCTTCCAGCAGCGGCGATTCCTGCGGCACAATATTGAAACTGACATCAGGATAACGGTCGAGAAAAGGTTTACACACCGCAGGCAGCAGCGACTGACTGAACACCGGCAGGCAGGCGATTGAGAGCTGCGCCTGCTCGAACTGGCGGATACCTTCCGCTGCGCTGATGATCCTGTCCAGACCGTAATACGAGCGCTGCACTTCCTCAAACAATCGCAAACCCTGCACGGTCGGATATAAACGCCCGCGCAGGCGTTCGAATAACTGCAAATTCAGCAACTTTTCGCAGCGCGCCAGTTCGCGGCTGACTGTCGGCTGCGAGGTATTGAGCAACGCGGCGGCTTCGGTCAGATTGCCGGTGGTCATCACCGCATGAAAAATTTCGATATGGCGCAGGGAAATCGCAGGCATGGTTTATCCGGTCAGCGGCGTGAATTATCCATATCATAAATGAATAGACCAGCCTGAAATAGATATTTTATCGCCAGTCTGTCACGCGGCATACTGAGGGAAATATGACTGAATTTACCTGACGGAAAATCTTATGCCACGCGCCCTGAATGACATATCGACCGCGCTTAATGCCGCGAATTTACTGGCTCTGCCGCAACAATTTGGCTGCCCTGTCTGGGCGTATGACGCGGAAATTATCAAAGCGCGCATCGCGCAGTTGCGTCAGTTTGATGTGATCCGTTTTGCGCAGAAAGCCTGTTCCAACATTCATATCCTGCGCCTGATGCGTGAGCAGGGGGTGAAGGTCGATTCCGTTTCGCTGGGCGAAATTGAACGTGCGCTGGTGGCCGGTTTTATTCCGGGCCGTGAGGACAGTGAAATTGTGTTTACCGCAGACGTGCTGGATCAGCCGACGCTGGAACGCGTGACGGCGCTGGATATTCCTGTGAATGCCGGTTCCATCGACATGCTCAGCCAGATTGGTCAGCACAAAGCCGGGCATCCGGTGTGGTTACGCGTGAATCCTGGCTTCGGTCACGGGCACAGCCAGAAAACCAATACCGGCGGCGAAAACAGTAAACACGGTATCTGGTATGCCGATTTACCCCAGGCACTGGCGGAAATCGCCCGCTACGGACTGAAACTGGTGGGTATTCATATGCATATCGGTTCCGGCGTGGATTACGGCCATCTGGAACAGGTATGTGATGCGATGGTGCGTCAGGTAATTGAAACCGGACAAGATATTGAAGCGATTTCAGCCGGTGGTGGTCTGTCGATTCCGTATCATTTCGAAGAAGAATCCATTGATACCGGCCACTATTTTGGCCTGTGGAACCGTGCGCGTGAGCAAATCGCTGCACACCTTGGGCACGAGATTAAACTGGAGATCGAGCCGGGACGTTTTCTGGTGGCGGAATCCGGCGTGCTGGTGGCGCAAATCCGCGCGGTGAAAGACATGGGCAGCCGTCACTTTGTGCTGTGTGATGCAGGTTTTAACGACCTGATGCGTCCGGCAATGTATGGCAGCTATCACCATATTTCGCTGTTACCGGCCGATGGTCGCGATGTCAGCGGACAGCCGCTGACGGATGCTGTGATCGCCGGCCCGCTGTGTGAATCCGGCGACGTGTTCACCCAGCAGGCCGGTGGCGGAGTGGAAACCTTCCCGCTGCCGCCGGTACACATCGGTGATTATCTGGTGTTCCACGATACCGGCGCGTACGGCGCATCGATGTCATCGAACTACAACACCCGTCCTTTGCTGCCGGAAGTGTTGTTTGAGAACGGTGTGCCACGTTTGATTCGTCGCAGGCAGACGGTGGAAGAGTTAATTGCTTTAGAACTGTAATCCCCGTCATCCTTCGAGCTGCATCTGCGTTGGCTGCGTTCATGAACCCCGGTCACATACTTGTGTATGCTCCCGGGGATTCATTCAGTTGCCGCCTTGATGCAGCTCAAATGATTTAGGGGAATTCCTGCGTTATAAACTCATTACTTATCAAACATCTCTTTTCTCAGTAACACGATCTCTTCGGCCAGATCACGGCACAGCATGGCGGTCATCAGATGATCCTGCGAGTGCACCATGATCAGATTCACCGGAATTTTGCCCACGCCTTCATCCAGACCAATCAGTTGCGTCTGGACTTTGTGTGCGACCCGCGCCGCATCGTCCGAGGCTTTCAGCATCGCATCGGCCTGTTCCCATTCTTTTTTACGTGCGTGCTGAATTGCCATCATTGCGTTAGATCGTGCTTCTCCGGCGTTGATCAATAACTCCATCACCGTTTGTTCCAGATCGAATTCCATCGAAAACTCCAAATTGGTATACCAGAAAAGTGTGAATTCATCATATTGGAATTCCAATATTCACATGTGAGAACGCTGTCACAGAAATTAATTCGTATTCCGCTATTTTTTGGCATGCCACATTACGGAAAAGTTCGTCGTAAAGTGGCCGACAGGATAATTAACAAAACCGGATTCTGACTCAGCTTCGGACGACACCTTTAATCCTCATTCAATATAAAAAGGTGAAGACGAAACCAACACCTGTGAAGTATAGAAAAATGAAAATGAGGTGCTGTCATGTCACTGAAAGACCGTTTTATCGATTCTCTCGGGGGATTCGCCAATACCTTTAATAGCCTCAGATATATCATGGCTATTAAGGCTTCTTTTATCACGTTAATGCCCGTTATTATTGTGGGGGCATTCTCAGTTTTAATTTCTAATATGGTGATGGATCCTAAAAACGGATTAGCTCACTTTGAAATGTTCTCCTGGCTGGCGACGCTCAAACCGATCATGAGCAGTATTAACTACGCCACGCTGAGTTTTCTGACCATCGGTGCCGTATTTTTAATTGGGATTGAACTCGGGAAAATTAACGGTTCACGTTCGTTATTTCCGGGGCTGCTGGCGGTAATTTGTTTTATTGCTGTTACGCCGACCACCGTCGATATGATGGTCAATGGCCAGATGCAGGAAGTGAAAGATGTGCTGGCCAAACAGTTCTCCGATACTAAAAGTCTGTTCCTTGGCATGTTTATTGCCATTCTTTCGGTCGAGATTTATTCCCGTCTTGAACGGATAAATGGCCTGCGCATTAAAATGCCCGAGAGCGTGCCGCCTAACGTTTCGGCGTCTTTCTCGGCGTTAATTCCCGCCATTATTACCGTGGTTATCGTCGCGACTTTCGGCTTTGTTTTCCATCGCGTCACCGGTATGTATTTGTACGACGCGGTGTATCAGGTGATTCAGCGTCCGCTGGAATCGGTGATGCAAAGCCTGCCGGGCATTCTGCTGCTGATGTTTGTCGCGCAGCTGTTCTGGGTGATTGGTATTCACGGCAACCAGATGATTAAACCTATCCGTGAACCGCTGCTGCTCGGGGCGATCATGGTCAATATGACGGCGTTTGAGCAGGGCCATGAAGTGCCGAATATCATCACCATGCCGTTCTGGGATGTGTATATGAGTATCGGCGGTTCTGGCTGCACCATCGGTTTGCTGCTGGCAGTGATGCTCGCCACACGGCGTAAAGAGATGCGCGAAATCGCCAAGCTTTCTCTCGGACCAGGTTTCTTCAACATCAATGAACCCGTGATTTTCGGCATGCCGATCATGCTTAACCCGATCCTCGCCATCCCGTTCATTATCACGCCGCTGATCACCGGCACCATCGGCTATTTTGCGACGAGCCTCGGATTCGCCGGACGCGCCGTGGTCATGGTGCCCTGGACCACGCCGCCGATTATCAACGCCTGGCTTTCCACTGCGGGGTCGATGGGCGCGGTGGTCACGCAAATTGGCTGCATCGTGGTGGCGGTACTGATTTACCTGCCGTTCGTGAAAGTGGCCGCACGCCGTGCCGAACAGGCGCAACGGGAAGCCCTGCAGCAGAGCCAGAAACAGGCCGCAACCGCGTAAACCATTCGGAAAAAGAGGGACGTTATGAGTAAGGTTTCAATCGCCATTCCTGACGGATTTATTCTCGGTGCTGCGGCATCTGCGTGGCAGACCGAAGGCTGGAGCGGCAAAAAAGACGGCCAGGATTCGTATCTGGATCTCTGGTACAAAAATAACCGCCATGTCTGGCACAACGGTTACGGCCCGGCGAAAGCCACCGATTTCATCAACCGCTACAAAGAAGATGTGGCGCTGATGAAAGCCAGCGGGCTGACGCATTATCGCACGTCAGTAAACTGGTCGCGCTTTTTCACCGACTACGAACGGGGCACCGTCGATGAAGAATACGCGGCCTACATTGACGACTATCTTGATGAGATGAAGCGCAATGGCATCGAACCGATGTTGTGCCTGGAACACTATGAATTACCCGCCTTTCTGATTGAAAAATATGATGGCTGGAGCTCGAAAAAGGTCGTCGAACTGTTTGTGCTCTACGCGGAGAAAGTCTTCGAACGGTATGCCGGAAAAGTCAGCCGCTGGTTTACCTTCAACGAACCGGTGGTGGTGCAAACCCGCGTGTATCTGGATGCGATCCGCTGGCCGTTCGAGCAAAATACTGCGAAATGGATGCAGTGGAATCATCACAAAGTGCTGGCAACAGCGAAAGTCGTCGAACTGTTCCATCGCAAAAAATATAACGCCGCAGGCACCGTCGGGGTGATTTTAAATCCGGAGGTGACTTACGCCCGCTCTTCAGCGGCGCACGATCAGAAGGCGGCGCATTTATACGATTTATTCTACAACCGGGTATTTCTGGACCCGATGATTAAAGGGGAATATCCGCAGGAGTTGCTGGAATTGCTGGAAAAGCACGGCGTGCATTTCGATTATTCCGAAGCAGAACTGGCGATTATCCGTAATAACACGGTGGATGAAGTGGGTATTAATCTCTATTACCCGCACCGCGTAAAAGCGCCGTCCCGCGAGTGGAATAAAGAGACGCCATTTCATCCGGCGTATTACTACGAACATTTCGAATTACCTGGCCGCCGGATGAACAAATCGCGTGGCTGGGAAATCTATCCAAAAATTGTTTATGACATGGCGATGCGCATTAAAACGGAATACGGGAATATTTCGTGGTTTGTGGCGGAAAACGGCATGGGTATCGAAAATGAAGGGCAGTTCCGCGATACAAAAAGCGGGGAAATTCAGGACGACTATCGTATTGAATTTGTTGCTGAGCATCTTTACTGGACATTAAAAGCGCGGGAAGACGGCGCAAATTGTCAGGGATATATGCTCTGGGCATTCACCGATAATGTCTCGCCAATGAACGCGTTTAAAAACCGTTACGGTCTTATTGAGATTGATCTTGATAACAAGCGTGATCGCCGTCAGAAGAAATCATCTCACTGGTTTAAATCGCTCAGTGAAAGTGGTGTGTTGTCATTAACGCTCGATGACCAGGAAAAATAACCTAAGGAAAACACTATGAAACGACTCGTTTTAGCCTGTTCGGCAGGGATGTCCACGTCACTGGTGGTCACCAAAATGGAAAAAGAAGCCGCCGCGCGCGGTCTGGAATTTAAGATTTACGCCATCCCGGAAAATAATCTGCGTGATGAGCTGGAAGCCTATGGCCGCGATATTGTCGCTGTTCTGCTCGGGCCGCAGGTACGCTTTAAGCTGGCGGAGAATAAAAAGCTGACTGATGAGCACGGGATCCCGATTGCAGTGATCGACATGGTGGCTTACGGCACGTTAAACGGTGCAAAAGTGCTGGATCAGGCGCTATCTCTGATACAGTAACATCCGGTCTTTTTTGTTATTTGCATCAGGGTGATTGTGTGGAAAAAGGTGTGGTTTCGCAGGACAGAAAGCAGTATCAGGAAATCGGGCACGACCTGCGTGAGCAAATCAAGCAAGGGCATTTCGCCGTAGGATCCCGCCTGCCGCCCGAAAGGAACATGGCGGAAACCTACGGTGTCAGCCGGACGATTGTGCGCGAAGCCTTACTGATGCTGGAACTGGAAGGCACGGTGGATATCCGTCAGGGTTCCGGCGTGTACGTGATCCGCATTCCTTCTCAGGAAGAGGGTGAAGACGAACTGATGTATCAGGGGCAAATTGGCCCCTTTGAAATCCTGCAGGCGCGGCAGTTGCTCGAAAGCAATATTGCCGCGTTTGCCGCCAAAATGGCCACCAAAGCCGATATCGAAAATCTGCGCCGCACGCTGGAGCAGGAACAGATTGCCATCGTTGCTAATGACGAAAGCGGCGATAACGACAGGCTGTTTCATCTGCTGATTGCCGGCGCGACGCAAAATCAGATGCTGCTCGATTCAGTGAAAAATATCTGGATGCACCGCGATTCCAGCCCGCTGTGGAAACAGTTACACAGTCATATCGCTACCCGCGGTTACCGTCTGAAATGGCTGGCTGATCATCAGAATATTTTGGCCGCACTGCGCCGCCGTGACGTCATGGGCTCTTATCAGGCGATGTGGCAGCACATGGAAAACGTCAAAAATACGCTGATGGAACTGTCGGATGTCGATGCACCGGAGTTTGACGGTTATCTGTTTGAATCCGTGCCGATTTTTCAGGGTAAGCTGGTCTGAGCGCGATGAAAATCATTAATCTCACTGAAAGACCTGAATTTGCGGAAGCGGTTGCCGACTGGCAATGGCAGGCGTTTGGCAGCGAAAACAGCCGCGAGTTTTTCGCCAGCGTGGTGAAAAGCTGTCTGACCGGCGCGGATTTGCCACAAACCTTTATTGCGCTTGATGGTGACACCTTAGCGGGAACGGTGGGATTGTGGCGCTGCGATTTGATCAGCCGTCAGGATCTGACGCCGTGGCTGGCGGCGTTATATGTGGATGACGCATATCGTTCGTGCGGGCTGGGGCAAAAGTTACAGGAATTTGTGCTGGAACAAAGCCGCAGCAGCGGCTTTCGTGAGGTGTATCTCTACGCCGAATTCACCGGCTATTACGAACGTTTTGGCTGGGAATATATCGGCGATGCGCTGGATTATCCTGACAAGCCGGTACGCGTCTATCACCAGTCACTTCAGGCACCAGTGACTTCAGGTCGTTGACGGGCTGCTCACCGAGTGCCGGCGAACCAGCGTCGGGCTGAACATGTGGGTCGTTTCCGGCAGCGGCTGACCGTTTGCCAGAGCTAACGCCAGTTGCGCAGCCTGATTCGCCATCGCCACCACCGGATAACGCACCGTGGTCAGGCGCGGGCGCAGGTAACGCGATATCAGCACATCATCAAATCCAATCAGCGAAATTTCTCCCGGCACATCAATGCTGTTATCGCTTAATACCGATAACGCACCGGCGGCCATCGGGTCGTTGTAGCAGGTCACCGCCGTGAATCCTCTGCCCAGTCCCAGTAAATCGGCCATGGCTTTTTCGCCACCGATTTCATCGGGTTCTGCATAGGCAATCAGCTTATCATCGACAGGAATATTGTGTTCCGTCAGCGCATCGATATAACCCTGCAAACGATCACTGGCATCAGAAATACCGTGGTTGGAACATAAAATCGCGATGCGCTGATGTCCGGCCTGAATAAGATGGCGGGTCGCCAGCCAGGAACCGTAACGGTCATCGAGGGCGATACAGCGTTGCTCAAAGCCCGGCAATGTGCGGTTAATCAGTACCATACCGGGGATTTGCTGCATCAGGCTGGTCAGTTCATCTTCCGGCAGCATTTTGGCGTGAACCACTAACGCCGCACAGCGGTGGCGGATCAGCTGTTCAATGGCCTGACGCTCTTTGTCGACGTTATGGTAGCCGTTGCCAATTAACAGGAAGTTACCTGTGGCATAGGCCACCTGTTCAACTGCTTTGACCATCGCACCGAAAAACGGGTCAGAAACGTCGGCCACGATTAGCCCCAGCGTTTCAGTCGCCTGCTGAGCCAGTGCGCGGGCGTTGGCATTCGGGTGATATTGCAGATGTTGCATGGCGTTCTGTACGGCTTCCCGCGAGCTGTCGCTGGCTTTCGGGGAATGGTTTATTACGCGTGAAACGGTCGCAACCGATACGCCTGCCAGTTTTGCTACATCCTTAATCGTTGCCATAACACTTCCGTTTTCCGTGAGGGTAATCGGTTACACCAGCCAGTTTTGCGGAAAAGACCTGAGGCTGCAAGGATGACGATCGCAACTTTGGCATGTAAGCGTGATGTAACGGAAAAAATACAGGAAAGTTTTGCGCCTCCTCTGTGCAGGAGGCGGCGGGGAGAGGGGGCAGGCGACACAATTCCCGGCGTAAACGTCACTCCACTTTCCTTCTGACTACACCCTTCCCTCCTCCTTAATCCACTGCATAAAATCATCGATAAACACTCGTGTTTTAAGCGGCAGCAGTTTATTGGGCAGGGTGATTGCGTAGGTGTTGCGCGGCAGGGGGTTCTCCACTCGCCATTCAGGCAACACGCGATGCAATTTTCCATTCGCGATATATCGGTTGGCAATGAATGTGGGGATCAGCGCAATGCCAACACCCTGCAAGATGGCGTCAATCATGGCGTCGCTGTTATTGATCATCAACCGTGGAACCAGCGTCACAGTCTCCATTATATCATTGTGCCAAAAACGCCAGGCACCGCGAAATTGCCGTTCATCGGGGAAAAAAATGTTGTGTTTGGTGAGCGCAGCCGGGAAATCCGGCAGCGCTTCGTCGTAATCCGCAGAACAAACCAATACGTAATCAATAGGCATCAGGGCACGGGCTACCATGTTCTCCGGTGGACTTTCGGTGACGCGCAGTGCCAGATCGTAGGCGTCCTGCGTTAAATTCGTGACGCGATCGGTCAGCGACAGCTCGACGTTTATTTCAGGATAGCGGCGTAAAAATGCAGGCAAAAAAGGGGTGAGCAGGATCTTACCCAGTGTGTTAGGCGCGGTGATCCGCAAAACACCCTGAGGAGTGTCGCTGAAGCTGTCTGCCCGGGAAAAAAGTGTCTGCGTAGCGGACAGAACCGTCAGCGCCTGCTGATAGATTTCCAGTCCGATCTCGGTGATGGCGACAGAGCGGGTCGAGCGGGTAAATAACACCACATTCAGACGCTTCTCCAGCCGGTCTATCATCCTGCTCACGGAAGAGGGAGCCAGCGAAGCCTCCCGTCCTGCAGAAGAAAAACTCCCTTTTTCAACCACCTGAATAAAAACGGACAAACTGGGAAGGAGTTCGGCTAACTCATTTGTGCTTTTCACGCATAGCTCTTTTGTTTCTGGAATATCTATCCAAATTATCATCAAGCCGTATGATGTTCAACAGAGGCAATCTCTGGTGAGAATAAGCCACAATAGTCAATTTAATTAATGGGTTAGCTATGTTGAACCAAACGGTTATTGAACGGATACGCCAGCACGATGTGCTGAATGTTGGCGTTAGTCTGGGTTTTAAAGGATTGTCGTTTCGTAATGCATTACATAATTGCTGGGAAGGGTTCGACATTGATTTAGCCCGTGCGGTAGCGGTGGCGGTGTTAGGTGATGTCGGAAAAATTCATTATATGCCGCTGCAGTCCGGTGACCGTTTTCGGGCGCTGCGTGACGGAGTGATTGACCTGGGGTCATTTAATTCCAGCATCACCTTCCAGCGTGAATCTGAGTCAGAAATCAGTTTTGTTCATCCGATGCTGTTTGATGGTGAAGTGCTGATGACGCCGGCGAGTAATTTGCTCGAACCCGTTGAACAGGCAAAGTATACCCGCGAGCGCCGGATAGCAGCCATGCGGGGATCAACTACCGAAGAAAACCTGAAGCGTTACTTTGGAAATTTAAATCTCTCCTGCGAGATCCGACTGTTTGATTCGCCGAATCAGGCCCGTCAGGCTTATCAGCTGGGCGAATGCAATATTTACTGTCTCGATTCCTATCTGCTGGCCGGCGAACGTGCTCAGCTGAAAGATAAAGAAGCGCACATTATCTTGCAGGACCGCATCTCGCTGGAAGCCATGTCACCGGCAGTGTCCTCACATGATACGCAGTGGCTGAAAGCGGTGACCTGGATCATGCGTACGCTGATAGAAGCGGAAAACTTACAGATCACCAGCAAAAACATTCTGGAAATGAGTCAGGAGGCGACGGGATACCTGCGCACTTTCCTTTATCCGTCAGAACAGCATTGTAAAAATCTGGGGCTGCGTCCTGATTTTATCCGCGCGATCATTCATCAGGTCGGAAATTACGGTGAAATATTCCAGCGTAATTTGGGGAAATACTCCGAGCTTAATCAGGAACGTCGGGATAATAATTTATGGTCTAAAGGGGGGATGCTGTATTCACCTTTATTTATCTGACATCTCATTTTATCCAGATTGATTTAATAACAAATTTCTTGTGCGATTATCATTTTAATATTCTTTGACAGGAACATCATGAGTGAATTATTGGCTGAAAAACAGCAAAAGATGGTATTGTCCGGTTCAGTAAAAAAAGGTTTCAGTTATTTAGACACACAGTCTGACAATGTAGATTTTAATATTATCAAGAATATTATTCTCCACGGTCATCATCAGGGTAATGTTCTGTATATTATCCGCGACTTTGCTAATAAAAAAATCTGCCAGGATGTCGCAGAAAAGTTTAATCAGATGGTAAATCGCAACGGGGGCGGAAACCGCGCCGATGACGGTTTTGTTCTGACCAATCAGATTGGCGCCACACAGTTTTCACGTAACGGTGAAGAGTATATGGCGGAAGTTAACCGCGTAAACGGCAGTGTTGCAGAACTGATGTCCGTCGCGGACAGCTATGCCACCGAGTCCCTGTTCCTCAATCGCACGCTGGAAGACTTATTCCTTGACGAAGGCATCCATTTTGGCCCGGCGCGTTATAAGAATTCTTACGCCAGCTTTGCCACGTTCCGACGCTGGCTGGATAACGGAGTCATGTCGCTGATGCCTCATGAAGACCGCGCCCAGCTTAAGTTCGCGCAACAGGACAATTTTGAAATTTCCGATGCAATGACGGTTACCGCGTTTAATGTGTGCCTGGAAGCGGCGCAGGGCGGCGGCGAATTGAAAATGTGGAACCTCGATCCGGATGAGCCCTGCCGCGCCCGCTTTGGCGTGACTGACACCGGTTATCCCTATCCTCCGCACCTGTTGCAGGGAGTGGAATCACTGTCAGTGCGACTGAATGCCGGGGATATTTACTTTATGAACGCCTGTCATCTGCACGGCGTCAGCAGCGTCAGTGAGGGAAGTCGTCTTACGGCCGGGCGCTTTATTGGCAGACTCAATAACAGCAAAGTGGTGTATTGGACATAACAGGAGTGAATTAATGTTGGTGATTCTTTCTCTCTTTGTCCTGAATTAATAACGAGCCTTATATGGAACATGTTAATCATCTTGCCACCGGGGGATATGCGTTTATTCCCGGTAGTTATTATCAAACATTGTCTGATGTTAATTACGATAATAAAGATATTTTTCTTTCTGAACTTGAACAATTAAAACTGGCGTATGAACAACTGACGCTGGATCCTTATTCTGCGGGGAATCGCTGGCGCGGTTATGCGCAATGCCGGCGCAATGAGCAGGGCGAGTTGAGTTTTGGTCATTTTACGGAATATAAGCAAACTAAAAAATACAATCCGGACACCGGCGGTATTGTTCGCCATTATCCTTTGCTGCCCGAAAATATTACGGCTAACCGCCTGATGCAGGCGATTTTACAGGACGACATCGCGTTTGTTGAAGCCTATGAGCGTATCGGGCCGCTGGAAGAGCTGTCTGTCGGCATTCATTTATTCCGCTATGAAGCGCAGTGTGATGCGCCCGCGTACAGCTCGCCTGTCTGGCTGCATAAAGATGATGAGGATGTAGTGTTTGTTCACCTGATCCATGCCTCCGACAACATGCTGGGTGGCGACAATCTGATTGCCCCGAACCCTAAAAATATCGAGCGGGTGCTGCGTCTTGAGGCGTTATTCGACACGCTGGTGGTGAATCACGACAAATACCATGCGGTAACACCCATAGGCTGCCGCCAGCCGGGTGAGACGGCACTGCGTGACATCATTCTGGTGACGTTCCAGCGCACGGTGAAGGAAGCAGCATGAGCCTGAAACATAAAGCATTTATCACGGGCGCATCCAGTGGTATCGGTCAGTCTATGGTGGCGGCCTATCTTGCCGCCGGCTATGCGGTAGAGGGCATCGACTGTTCCCCGTCCGTTTTCGCCAGTGAACCTGACTACGTTCACCACCAGATGGATATCACCGACTCAGTACGTCTGAATGGCGTATTTGAAGCGGCAGAATACGCCAGCGATAACAACGTCTTAATAAACTGCGCCGGTACGCGTGAAATCTGCCGAATCGATGAATTATCGCTGTCACTGTGGGAACGTGTTTTTGCCGTCAACGTGACCGCCAGTTTTGTTGCCGGACGTGCATTCTGTGAGCAACTGGTTCGCCATCACCGGCCTGGCAATGCCGTCAATATCGCCTCGGTCTCCGGTCTGATGGGCGAGCCTGATCGCACCGCCTATGTCTCATCCAAGCACGCGGTGATCGGCCTGACGAAACAGCTGGCGCTGGAATACGGCAAACATCACATCCGGGTGAATGCAATTGCGCCCGGTGTTATCCGCACACCGCTTACAGAACCTTACTACGACAACCCGGCACAGATGGAGAAGATCCAACGTGGTCAGTTCCTGCCTGTGCTGGGCGAAACGCAGGATGTGGCAAAAGCGGCAATGTATCTCACCTCATCTGATGCGCGATTTGTGACCGGTTCCACGCTGGTTATTGATGGCGGCTGGACGATTGGTAAAGACCTTTAATCCGATGGCCGGCATAACGGCCACTACTGACTTGCAGGAGTTTTATTATGAACAACACCTATATCTTGATCCTTGGCGGTGAGTTTGCTTTACGTGAGCGTGTGCTGGCGGGGGCTTTACGTGCCTCAGGCGGCATGCGGGTACTGACGATGGCAAAAAACCGCACCTCCCCGACCATCAAATTTTTCGACGGTTTTTTACCGGGGGATGTCGCCGATGCGGAGGCTGTACTGCTTGCTGTACAGGCTCATGAACAGGAAACCGGTGAAACGCCAGCGGCAGTTATCCCGATGAACGACTTCACCGTGCGTGCCGCCAGCCTGCTGACTGAGCATTACCAGCTTCACGGAAATGATTGCCAGACGATCACCAACTGCCGTGACAAATTTGTGATGAAGCAGATCCTGCAAGCAGCTGGCCTGCCGGTGCCTCGCTTCGCGGCGTTTCGCACCCTCACTGAACTGAAAAAACTGATCGCGGAGTTTGGTCTGCCCGTGGTGATTAAACCCCGTGAACTGGCGGGGAGTCTGGGCGTGTTGAAAATCAGTCACGAACAGGAAATCGAAGAAGTGTTCGCCCGTTGCGTTACCGATGTGATTTCACTTAATGGTGAATCCTTTGCGCCGGAAGATCTGTTCCAGGTCGAGGAATATATTCCGGCGTGGCAGGAAGTCAGCGTTGAGGTGATCAATCAGGGCGACTATCACCGGGCAATGGCCGTTACCGACAAATACCTGGGTGAAGAGCCGAATTTTGTCGAAGTGGGCCACAGCATGCCGTCGCTGCACAGTGACAATCAGCAACTGCGTGACATTGCTGAGCGTGCCTGTCATGCACTGGGGATCCGTTACGGGGTGGCGCATTTTGAAGCACGTATTACGCCTGCCGGTGAAATCAAAATCATCGAAGTGGGTGCGCGCACAGGGGGCGACACCATCATGGATTTGGTGGAAAGAACCTACGGCATCAACCCGTATGAACTGCACGTACTCAGCCATCTGAACAAACTTAAACCGCTGCCGGATACGCTCAAACCTCGCGGCCTGAGTGCTGTCGCTTTTATTAAAGCCGACGTGGGCGTGATTGAGAAAATCACCTTGCCCGCCAGTTTGCCAGCTCATGTGGTGAATATGCAGGTGACCGCTAAGCCGCTGGATCTGTCGAAAAAGCTGGTTTCGTGGAAAACCCGTGAAGGTTCCATAGAGTATTTCTGGCCACAGCGTGCCGCAGAACAGGGTTTTGACGAGCACTTAACCATTGCTGATCAATACGCCCGCTCGCTGTTTACCCTTCGTCAGATCTGATATCACCCGAGCCACTTCATTTGGGGTGGCTCCCGAACTCCTTCAAGGAAAGCAATGATATGAACAGTGATCGTTTTGGATTAAAACGTTTCGTCTTTTCCCGCTTTGCCGGGTCACTGTGCGATCAGTTTCTGCTGTTTGCCGTGCCGCTGGCCATTTTGAAAGCTACCGGTTCTCTTACCTTTTCCTCGCTGGCATTCGTGATTGAATGGCTGCCGCGCATTTTGTTTTTCCCGCTTTCAGGTTTTCTGGCTGACCGTATCAGGCCCCGTTTTATCTTCTTTAACGTGGAAGCCGGACGCTGCATATTAATGGTGGTCGCTTTCCTGACCCTGACCTTTCATCCCGGCGCCACATTCCCGGTGCTGGCGGTCATGATGGCGCTGCTGTCGGTGGCTTATGTCCTGAACTTTGTCGCCACTGAGGCGCTGTTACCGCGCCATATCCCGGCAGAGACTCTGCCGAAAGCCCATTCCATGTTGCAGGGTGTCGACCAGACCACGCAGGTTCTGGGCCCTGCGCTGGCAGTGGCAATTTCCGTCTATGGCGGCGTCGGGGCGATTTTAGCCTGTGCAGCCGTGCTGTTTGCTGTCTCTGCCATCAACTACCTGTTCCTCGAAACTCATGACCTTGAAGTCGCAGAGAAGATGAGTCTGCGTTCAATTTTGCAATCCAACATTACGGCGATTCAGGTGCTTAAGCAGAATAAAATCCTGCTGCATCTGTGTGCGCTGACCTGGGTAGTGAATCTGGTTTACGGTGCGGCGCTGGTGGTGAGTGCGGCGGTGATCCTCAAAGAGTTTCATCTGCCTGAGAGTTACTTTGGTGTGTTACAGACCTCGGCAGCGCTGGTCACCATCATTACGTTTTTCTTTGTGCCGCGAATTGCCAAACGTTTTGGGCTTTCCACGCTGGGCACCCTGTCATTTTGCGGCATGATATTGTCAGGTGCCCTGATGTCGCTTTCACTCGATTATGCGATGTATCTGGCCGGTTACGCATTACTGATGGCTTTTGACGGTGCATTCAGCGTCTACCTGCGCACCTTACGCAGCCAGATTATTCCGCAGAAACATCTGGGAAAAACCATGGGGCTGATTGGCCTGATGAATATGTGTTCGGTCCCGGTTAGCGGCCTTGCGGTGACAGCGCTGGCAGGCAGTTTTATGCCGTTGCAAATCATCGCCATCATACTGATTTTTGCGCTGATATTAGGATTGCTGTTGATCTTCATCGGCCGTCGTGCCTTCGGCTACAACAGCTGGCTACCGCCGGTCATCGCTCAGCCACAGGCTTGAATGATCATTTCTTACTAAAATGATGACGAATGGGGAGCAGGCCACTTTTACTGTTTATCCACATTTGTGCTTTGAGTTATCAGCGCAGTGAATGGTATTTTTAAAGTCATTTATCTGCGCTGAGAAAAATAGAAATAATGTCTATTAAACGCTATCCGCAACTTGCCCACTGGGGCGCGTACACCGCCGTGGTGGAAAACGGCCGGCTTATCCGCTGCGAACCTTACAAAGCGGATGCCGATCCTTCCCCTTTACTCGATTCTATTGCGCCGCTGGTCTATTCCGACAAACGTATCCGTAAACCTGCCGTGCGCCGGTCGTGGCTGAAAAACCGTGAGAACAGCGATCGAACGCTGCGCGGGCGTGAAGATTTTGTCGAGGTAGACTGGGATCTGGCGCTGGATCTGGTGGCTGAAGAGAACAAACGCGTGCGTGACCGCTACGGCGCTTCCGGCATTTTTAACGGCTCTTACGGCTGGTCATCGGCCGGTCGCCTGCATCATGCCCGTTCTCTGGTGCGTCGTTTTTACTTCACCGGCGGCGGTGGTGTGGATCAGCAGGGCAACTATAGCTGGGGCTCGGCGCAGTTCTTTCTGCCGTACGTTATTGGCACGTTTACCCCGCTGACCGGACGTGTGACGTCGTGGCCGAGTGTGGTCGAACATGCTGACATTCTGGTGGCGTTCGGTGGTCTGGCGCTGAAAAATGCGCAGGTTGCTTCCGGCGGTGCAGTTGAACATACCCTGAAACCGGCGCTGGAGCAGCTGGCGAAGAAAGGCACGCGCGTCATTAATATCAGCCCGATGCGTGACGACTGTCCGGAATTTGTGAATGCGGAGTGGATCCCGATCCGCCCGAACACTGACGCTGCGCTGATGATGGCGGTGGCGTATGAAATTCAGCGCAAAGAAGCGCAGGACGACGCGTTTCTTGCCACCCATTGCGTTGGTTATCCGCAACTTGCCGCCTATCTGCGCGGCGAAACCGACGGCATCCCGAAAACGCCTGACTGGGCGGCCTCTATTACCGGTGTTCCGGCAGAACGTATCGCGCGTCTGGCAGATGACCTGATCGGGGTGCGCAGCTTTATTACCTGTTCCTATTCCGTGCAGCGCGCCCACCGCGGCGAGCAGCCTTACTGGATGATGATCGCCATTTCCGCCATGCTCGGGCAGGTCGGTTTGCCGGGCGGCGGATTCTCGTTCGGACACGGTTCAATGAACAGCGTCGGTAATCCGCGTTATGACACGCCAGGGCCTGCCGTCAGCGCCGGGCCGAATCCGTCAGGATTGTCGATTCCGGTCGCGCGTATCAGCGACATGCTGCTCAATCCCGGTCAGCCGTATGAATTTCAGGGCGAGACGCTGAATTATCCGGATATTCATCTGGTGCACTGGGCGGGCGGCAATCCGTTCCATCATCATCAGCAGCTTAACCGGCTGGTCGAAGGCTGGCAGAAGCCGGATACTGTGATTGTGCAGGATAACGTCTGGACGCCAGCGGCGCAGATGGCGGATATCGTGCTACCGGCGACGACCTCGCTGGAACGTAACGATATCGGCGGATCCTCGCGTGACCGTTTCGTGCTGGCGATGCATCAGGCTATCGCGCCTCAGCATCAGGCACGTAACGATTTTGATATTTTCGCGGACATTGCCGATCGTCTCGGTTATCGCGAGCAGTTCACGCAGGGGCGCAATGAAGATCAGTGGCTGCGCCATATTTACCGTCAGTGCGGCGAAGCGCAGAAAGGAACTGGCGTGGAATGGCCTGACTTCGAAACGTTCTGGGAGCGCGGTTTTGTTGAACTGCCGATGCCGGAAAAAGACTACGTGTTCTTTGAGGAATTCCGTAAAAGCCCGCGCGCTAATCCGCTCGGCACGCACAGCGGCAAAATCGAATTGTTCTCTGAAACCATCGCCGGTTACGGCTATAAAGATTTCGCGCCGCATCCTGAATGGCAGCCACCGGTCGAATGGCTGGGGGCCGAAAGCGCCAAAGAATGGCCATTGCACCTGATTTCCATTCAGCCGAAAGATCGCCTGCACAGTCAGCTCGATCAGTCGCCGCTGGCGCAGTCGAACAAAACTGCCGGGAAGGAAACGCTGTTTATGCATCCTGAAGATGCGGGCAGCCGCCAGCTGAAAAATGGCGACCGGGTGAAAGTGCATAATGCGCGTGGTAGCTGTCTGGCGGGTGTTTCGCTTAACGACGGGATCACGCGCGGCGTAGTGCTGATGTCCACCGGTGCCTGGTTTGATCCGGGCTTTGGGGGTAAATGGCAGGAAACCGAGCAGGCGGGGAACCCGAATGTGCTGACGCTGGATATCGGCACATCGCGTCTGACGCAGGGGCCAAATGCGATGAGTTGTTTAGTCGAAGTCGAGATTATTCAGTGAACTATGTAATCCGTTAAGCTGAAAACAGATAAATCGGGTCGATTTTCACCACTCGTTACACTTTGCGGAATTATGTTTCGATTGCCTGCTGGCTGTGGTTCGTACAAAACAGCTAAATTGAACGTCCCAGAGGTATTGATTGGTGAATCATCAACGTGCTCTGCATGTTGATACCGATTAAATTTGCACCAACCTACGCGGATGCGTAGGTTTTTTTTTGCCTCAATACCTGCACGTCCTTAAGCAACCTCCTAAACTCTCTCTGACTGGCGTCTTTTGCAACCGCTTATAGTATGCTGTTTCCCCAACCTTTTTCTTTCAAAATCAGGGATGACACATAAGGAGATGGCAAACATGTATAACTTTCTTTTCGCCTTATTCAGAGGGCTTTTCCGTCTGATGTTCCGGGTCACTGTGACCCCGGTGAAAAACGACTTTAATTACCCGCGTTTAATCCTCACGCCGAACCACGTCTCATTTATCGACGGCATGCTGCTGGTGCTCTTTCTGCCGATCAAACCGGTATTTGCGGTGTATTCCAACATCACGGACAGTTGGTATATGCGCTGGCTGAAGCCGTACGTGGACTTCATGCCGCTGGATCCGACCAAACCGATGGCGGTCAAGCATCTGATCCGCGAAGTGGAGAAAGGGCGTCCGGTGGTTGTGTTTCCGGAAGGCCGCATTACGGTTACGGCTTCTTTAATGAAGATTTACGACGGCGCGGCCTTTGTGGCGGCGAAGTCACAGGCGACAGTGATCCCGGTGCGTATCGACGGGCCGGAATACACGCCGTTTGGCCGTTTGTTCGGCAGCTTTAAAATCCGCTGGTTCCCGAAAGTCACCATCAATCTTTTGCCGGCGACGACAATTCCTATGCCGGATGCGCCGCGTTCCCGTGACCGTCGCGTGCTGGCCGGTGAGCAACTGCATAAAATTATGATGCAGGCACGTATGGACACCCGCGAGCCGGAAACGTTGTATCAGGCGCTCCTGTCCGCGCAAACCCGTTATGGCCGCCGCAAACCCTGCATCGCCGATATCGCGTTCAAAGAAGACTCTTATCAGGGGCTGCTGAAAAAATGCCTCGGCGTGAGCCGTATCCTGCAACGTTTCACCCGTGAAGGTGAACATGTCGGGATGCTGCTGCCGAACGCCACCATCATGGCGGCGGCGCTGTTTGGCGCGTCGATGCGCAACCGCATTCCCGCGCTGCTCAACTACACCGCTGGCGCAAAAGGGCTGCAAAGCGCGATGAAAGCCGCGCAGATCAACACCATCATTACCTCCCGCCAGTTCCTTGAGAAAGGCAAACTGACACATCTGCCGGAAAATGTACCTGAGGCGAACTGGGTCTATCTGGAAGATTTAAAAGACACGGTGACCACGCAGGACAAGCTGTGGATCCTGTTCCATCTGATTTTCCCGCGTCGTGCGATGTTGCCGCAAAAGCCTGATGATGCGGCGCTGGTGCTGTTTACTTCCGGCTCGGAGGGTAATCCGAAAGGGGTGGTGCATTCACACGCCAGCCTGCTGGCGAACGTTGAGCAAATCCGTACCGTGGCTGACTTTACGCCGCGTGATCGCTTTATGTCATCGCTGCCGCTGTTCCACGCCTTTGGCCTGACCGTCGGATTGCTGACGCCGCTGATCACCGGTGCGCGCGTATTTTTATATCCAAGTCCGCTGCATTACCGCATCGTGCCGGAACTGGTGTATGACCAGAACTGTACAGTCCTGTTTGGTACCTCAACCTTCCTGGGCAATTACGCCCGCTTTGCCCATCCGTATGATTTTGCCCGCCTGCGTTATGTGGTGGCTGGAGCGGAGAAACTGGCTGAAAGCACCAAGGAAATCTGGCAGAACAAATTCGGTATCCGCATTCTGGAAGGCTACGGTGTGACCGAATGCGCACCCGTGGTAGCAATCAACGTGCCGATGGCGACCAAAGTGAATACCGTCGGTAAAATTCTGCCGGGGATGGAATCGCGTCTGATTACCGTGCCGGGTATTGAAGAGGGCGGTCGTCTGCAACTGCGTGGCCCGAACATTATGAAAGGCTATCTGCGCGTCGAAAATCCGGGCGTGCTGGAAACCCCGCAGGCTGAAAATGCCGCAGGTGAAATGCAGGCTGGATGGTATGACACCGGCGATATCGTCACGCTGGATGAAAAAGGTTTTTGCGCCATCCGTGGCCGCGTGAAGCGTTTTGCCAAGCTGGCGGGGGAAATGGTGTCGCTGGAAAGCGTCGAGCAACTGGCGATCAGCGCGTCACCGGATAAACAACATGCGGCGACATCGCGCAGTGATGCCAGCAAAGGCGAGGCGCTGGTGTTGTTTACCACCGATCCTGAATTACGCCGCGATGCGCTGAGTAAAGCCGCCCGCGAACTCGGGCTGCCGGAACTGGCGGTGCCGCGTGATATTCGTGTCGTTAAAGCGTTACCGTTGCTCGGCAGCGGTAAACCCGATTTTGTCACCCTGCGCCAGATGGCAGAAAACCCGGAGACTGAGGCATGATCCAGCCAGTAAAGGCGGCATCGCCGCTGATGTCAAAAAGCATGAGTGCGGTGATCGTGGCGCAGTTCCTGTCCGCGTTCGGTGACAACGCGCTGTTGTTCGCCGCGCTGGCGCTCATCAAACAGCAGCTTTATCCCGACTGGAGCCAGCCCGTTTTACAAATGGCGTTTGTGGCGACGTATATTATCCTCGCACCGTTTGTCGGGCAATTTGCCGACAGCTTCTCGAAAGGCCGCGTGATGATGGTCGCTAACCTGTTGAAACTGGCAGGGGCTGCGGTGATTTGCGCCGGCATGGATCCGTTCCTCGGCTATACGCTGGTCGGTATCGGCGCCGCGGCTTATTCACCGGCGAAATATGGCATTCTCGGTGAAATCGCCAGTGGCGAACAGCTGGTGAAAGCCAACGGGCTGATGGAAGCATCCACTATTGCCGCGATCCTGCTGGGTTCGGTTGCCGGTGGCGCACTGGCTGACTGGAGCATACTGGCGGCGCTCGGGATCTGCGTGCTGGCGTACGGCGCGGCAGTGGCGGCAAACTGGTTTATTCCAAAGCTGGATCCGGCGCGTCCGGGGCAGTCGTGGAATCCGGCAAAAATGAGCCGGACGTTTTTCTCTGCCTGTAAAACTTTGTGGCAGGATGGCGAAACCCGCTTCTCGCTGGTCGGCACCAGCTTGTTCTGGGGCGCGGGCGTAACGCTGCGTTTCCTGCTGGTGCTCTGGGTGCCGGTGGCGCTGGGCATTACCGATAACAAAACGCCGACGTTGCTGAACGCGATGGTGGCGATCGGGATTGTGTTTGGTGCGGGAGCCGCGGCGAAATTAATCCGTCTGGAAACCGTAAAGCGCTGTCTGCCCGCCGGTGTCGCCATTGGTATCGCTGTCGTGGTATTTGCGCTGCAAACCAGCATGCTGAGTTCTTACATCGTTCTGGTGGTGGTAGGGATTTTGGGCGGCTTCTTCGTGGTGCCGCTGAATGCCCTGTTGCAGCATCGCGGTAAAATTTCTGTCGGTGCCGGTAATGCGATTGCCGTACAGAATCTGGGTGAAAACACCGCCATGCTTTTGATGCTGGGGCTTTATTCGCTGGTGGTCATGGCGGGTGCGCCAGTGGTGGCAATTGGCATCGGATTTGGTGTGGTATTCGCGCTGGCCATTGCCGGGCTGTGGATCTGGAAGAATATGCAGAAACGCCGTCTGGCGTAATGTTGTTTTAGCACAAAAGAAAAGGGCGCTGAGCGCCCTTTTTTGTTGCCTGCTATCCGCATTAACAATGCAGGAATCACGGTGCAGGAATAGTGAATCGTTTGTGGATATTTTCCAGGTCAGCGAGGATTTCTTCGTCGAGTGTCAGGTTCTGACTGTCGATGTTGATCTTCAGCTGTTCCAGGGTCGTCGCGCCGAGCAGCGTGCTGGCCACGAACGGTTGCTGACGAACAAAGGCCAGCGCCATTTGTGAAGGATCCAGATTGCGTTTCTTCGCCAGAGCCACATATTCGGCAATCGCCGCTTCTGCCTGCGGTGAAGAATAACGGGTGAAGCGGCTGAACAGCGTATTACGCGCATCCGCCGGTTTCGCACCGTTGAGGTATTTGCCGCTCAAGGTACCGAACGCCAGGCTGGAATATGCCAGCAGTTCAACGCCCTCGTGCTGGCTGATTTCTGACAAACCGATTTCAAAACTGCGGTTCAGCAGGCTGTACGGGTTTTGAATCGACACGATGCGGGGCAGATCGTGTTTCTCCGCCAGTTGCAGATAACGCATCACGCCCCACGGGGTTTCGTTAGAAACGCCGATGTAGCGGATTTTACCGGCACGCACCTGTTCATTCAGCGCTTCCAGCGTTTCCAGCAAGGTCACCGGAGACTGTTCTTCAGTGTACTGATAGCTCAGTTTGCCAAAGAAGTTGGTCTGACGCTGCGGCCAGTGCAGTTGGTAAAGATCCAGATAATCTGTGTTCAGACGCTTCAGGCTGGCATCCAGCGCGGCGCGGATATTTTTACGATCCAGCATCTGACCCGGTCGGATCGCGTTGTCATTACCACGGGAAGGGCCGGCGACTTTGCTCGCCAGAACAATCTTCTCACGGTTGCCACGGGCTTTGAGCCAGCTGCCGATATAACTTTCTGTCAGTCCCTGCGTCTCAGGACGCGGAGGAACGGGATACATTTCAGCAGTATCAATCAGATTGATGCCTGCTGAAACGGCGTAATCGAGCTGCTGATGGGCGTCGGCTTCGCTGTTTTGTTCACCAAAAGTCATGGTGCCAAGTCCCAGTAAGCTCACTTCTAAAGAACTGTGGGGTATACGGTGATATTGCATTGCCGGTCTTCCTTTCTATCTGAGAATGTCAGGCTAATGAAAATGCGCCTCAACTGACTATATACAAGGGAATCATCAGGGGGAAGTGGCAGAGAGTGCCGGTAATCTGAGCTGGGAGGGGAAATAATAAAAGAGCCGTTCAAAACCGGCTCTTATCGGACTGGATCAGACTTTACTTAACGCTTCATGACCTGACTGACGTTATCGTTATTGATCTGGCGTTCATTGCCTTGTTCATCGGTATAGCTCAGTAACCCGGTGGACTTATCCAGCTTTGGTTTGCCATCGGTCAGGATCATGTTGCCGTCTTTAGTCGAGATGACGTAATCGCTGGCGCAACCTGCCAGGGTAAAAACCAGCATGGCGGCACCGGTCATCATCAATGTTTTTTTCATCATTATTATCATTCCTTTTATTTACAACAAGAGAGTCAGATTCTAGCGTAGCAAAAGGTTTCAAAAGTGGCAGAAAAGGTGATTAAAATTTTCTAAATGCGGCGATCAAAGCAAAAAATGCCGGGCCAGCAGCGCCGAGGTAAAACGCTTCTTAAGATAGAAACCACGAGGCAACGTCAGGATCGGTTGCCCGAATTCGCCGATGGCTTCGGTCAGCGCTTTACTGTTCGCAGCCTTTGGCCTGATTTGTAAAAACTCGCCATGACGTGCGGTGATGCTTTCTACCTTGCCCAGCACAATCAAATCCATCAGTTCTTCCCAGTCCTGACGCAGTTGTTCATCTTCTTCATGCGAAGGCTGCCACAGCAATGGCGCTCCAATATGCCGCTCTGCCAGCGGGATCTGACGTTCGCCTTCGACCGGTATCCACAACACCCGCGCCAGTTTATGCCGTACATGGCTGCTTTCCCACGTCACACCGCTGTTGCCGGTTAAAGGGGCGACACACACAAAGGTGGTTTCCAGCGGCTTACCACGGGCATCAACCGGAATGGTTTTTAGCTCAATGCCGATGTCAGCGAAATCCTGCTCAGGTTTACTGCCGGCTATTGCGCCAAGATAAACTTCCAGCAACATGCCGACCCATCCTTTCTCCCGTTTAAGGTTTTCCGGAATAGGTAATCCCGCATGCGCCGCCAGTTCGCCAAAAGTGTGACCCGCCAGCGACTGCGCGCGTTGCAGCAGCTCCTGTTCGTGATGGGGCGGTGTGGTCGCAGGTAAAGGAATAGACATAAAAAAAACAACGCTCAATTAAATGATTAATTTTTGTACTGCTTTGTGCAGGCACAATGAATAAAAAGTTATCCCTGTGGAGTAATGAAATAATAGCATGATTTGCCTTAGGTTTTTTTCCGCTTTCTGGCCTCTTTTATTCACATTTGATTAGGTTGATCACCTGTTGAAGGCGACAATAAACAGGATCTTCCCCCTACTTATCCACAGATTTCTTGGATAACCCTGTCTTTTACCGATCACTGGTTCGATTTACAGGCTTGACGGAAGGGGTTTTATCCAATTTTTGCTCTGATGACGTCAACTTTTAAACGATCGCTGTGGATAAAAACGACATTGGTGGATCTTTCGCCAGGTTACTGTGCGGTGTGAGATAACTCTCATTTTTAACCGTGGGATAACTTCAGTTATTGCCTGTAATGATATGTTTTATAATTGTTTTATGACGGCTCATTTTTCTCATGAAAATAAGTTCAGCAGAGTTTTACCCCGCTTACTCTTAAGTTCTTCACATATCTATCCACAGAAAAAGTGAATAAAATGGCGGGTCATTTTCAAAATCTGTTTATAACTTCGAGGTTAACTGTGAGTTATCCCATTTTTATTCATGCTCATCGGCATTAACCAGTGGTTTACCGCCTGTTGGTAGTATGAAACAATCAGAACATCTATGATTTTAAGCTATTGAGGTAGTCCGGTGATCGATGATGATGGCTACCGCCCGAATGTTGGTATCGTAATCTGTGACAAGCAGGGTCAGGTATTGTGGGCCAGACGATATGGTCAGCACTCCTGGCAGTTTCCGCAGGGGGGCATAAACCCCGGTGAAACTGCTGAGCAGGCCATGTACCGCGAGCTGTTTGAGGAAGTGGGGCTTGGCCGTAAAGATGTACGTATTCTGGCTTCAACCCGTAACTGGTTACGTTATAAATTACCTAAACGTTTGGTGCGTTGGGACACAAAGCCGGTTTGTATCGGCCAAAAGCAAAAATGGTTCTTGCTGCAACTGATGTGTAACGATGCTGATATCAATATGCAGCGCAGCAGTACGCCTGAATTTGATGGCTGGCGTTGGGTGAGTTTCTGGTATCCGGTTCGTCAGGTGGTTTCTTTTAAACGCGATGTTTACCGTCGCGTTATGAAAGAGTTTTCCACCACGATTATGCCGATGCAGGAAGTTTCCCTTCCCAGGACATCGCCCGCTTATCGTCGTAAAAGAGGCTAAGTCACGAAGAGATGCTCACGCGTTTGCGAGAAATTGTTGAAAAGGTAGCAATGGCGTCCAGCCTCAATGATGCGCTGGATGTACTGGTCAACGAAACCTGCCTGGCGATGGACACCGAAGTGTGTTCCGTCTATCTCGCTGACAATGACCGCCGTTGTTATTACCTGATGGCGACGCGAGGTTTGAAGAAACCTCGCGGGCGGACTATTACTCTGGCATTTGATCAGGGGATTGTCGGTCTGGTAGGGCGTCTTGCCGAACCTATTAACCTTGCTGATGCGCAGAGCCATCCCAGCTTTAAATATATTCCTGCCGTAAAAGAAGATCTTTTCCGATCCTTTTTAGGTGTGCCGATCATTCACCGTCGTCAGTTGCTTGGCGTGCTGGTTATCCAGCAACGCGAACACCGTCAGTTCGATGAAAGTGAAGAGTCATTTTTGGTCACGCTGGCGACGCAGCTGGCCGCGATCCTTTCTCAGGCACAGCTTAATGTGCTTTACGGACGCTTTCGTCAGACCCGTGTCCGCGCGCTTGCCGCTTCGCCGGGTGTGGCCATCGGTATCGGCTGGCAGGACAGCTCGCAGCCTTCGCTTGAGCATGTTTATATGGCGTCCACGCTCGATACGGTGCGTGAACGCGAACGTCTGACCCGCGCACTGGAAGATGCCGGTGCCGAATTTCGCCGTTTCAGCAAACGCTTTACTGCCAGTGCGCAGAAAGAAAGCGCCGCGATTTTTGATCTCTATTCTCACCTGCTTAACGATGCACGCCTCAAACGCGAATTGTTCGCCCAGATTGATCAGGGTGCAGTTGCGGAATGGGCGGTCAAAAAGGTGGTTGAAGAGTTTGCCGCTCAGTTTGCCAGTTTGCAGGATACTTACCTGCGTGAACGCGGCAGCGATTTACGTGCGCTGGGCCAGCGACTGGTTTTCCATCTCGACGACACGATTCAGGGTAATACCCAGTGGCCTGAGCGTTTTATTCTGGTCGCCGATGAGCTGACCGCCACGTTGCTGGCCGAAGTGCCGCAAGACCGGCTGGCCGGTGTCGTGGTTCGCGACGGTGCGGCCAACTCTCATGCGGCGATTCTGGTGCGGGCAATGGGCGTGCCAACCATCATGGGCGCTGATATCCAGCCTGCACTGTTGAGCCAGCGACAACTGATTGTTGATGGTTATCGTGGCGAGCTACTGATTGACCCCGAGCCCGTGCTGGTCACGGAGTACAAGCGCCTGATCAGTGAAGAAATGGAGCTGAGCCAGAAAGCTGAAGACGACGTTGAGCAACCCGCTGCGCTGAAAAGTGGCGAACGGGTTAAAGTGATGCTCAATGCCGGTCTGAGTGCCGATCACGAAAAACTGTTCGGCAGCCGCGTTGATGGTGTCGGGCTGTACCGCACTGAAATACCGTTCATGTTGCAAAGCGGCTTCCCTTCTGAAGAAGAACAGGTCGCACAGTATCAGGGGATGTTGCAGCTGTTTCCGCAAAAGCCGGTAACCCTGCGCACGCTGGATATCGGTTCTGATAAACAGCTTCCGTATATGCCGATCAGCGAGGAAAACCCTTGTCTGGGCTGGCGTGGTATTCGTATTACCCTCGATCAGCCGGAAATTTTCCTCATTCAGGTACGGGCAATGCTGCGTGCCAATGCGGCGACCGGTAATCTCGGCATTCTTCTGCCAATGGTGACCAGTCTAGAAGAGATTGACGAGGCGCGTCGTTTAATCGATCGTGCCGGACGTGAAGTGGAGGAACAACTCGGTTACGAACTTCCACGCACACGTCTTGGCGTCATGATTGAAGTGCCTTCCATGGTCTTTATGCTGCCTGCGCTGGCCGGAAGGGTTGAGTTTATTTCGGTCGGCACCAACGATTTAACGCAGTATCTGCTGGCGGTTGACCGCAACAATACCCGCGTGGCCGGGCTCTATGACAGCCTGCATCCGGCTATGCTGCGCGTGCTCAGGCAGATTATTACCAGTGCAGAAGTCGCAGGACTGGACGTCAGTTTGTGTGGCGAAATGGCAGGCGATCCGATGGGCGCATTGCTGCTCACCGGCATGGGGTTCCGTAATCTCAGCATGAACGGACGCAGTGTCGCCCGCGTAAAATACCTGCTTCGCCGCATTGATTTAGCCGATGCACAAGAGCTTGCCGGACGGGTTTTACAGGCGCAATTCACGACGGACGTGCGTCATATGACCGCTGCATTTATGGAAAGACGCGGACTGGGTGGCCTTATCCGCGGTGGTAAATAAGCGCCGTACGCCAGTTTTTGCACCGCCTTATTCTCATCCCGATCGCACTCTGGCGCGGGATGAGATGATTTTTTACAGAACTTTTCCAGCGGCTTAGCCCCGGAAAACCTTCCGGCTATGCTACTATTCGCTCCCTGCTGGCCCCTGACCGGGCAATAATGATAAACAATTTGTGGTGATAGATGAGCAACAGCTATCTGGCGTTTCCCCAGTTTGATCCGGTGATTTTCTCAATCGGACCGGTATCTCTTCACTGGTACGGACTGATGTATCTGGTCGGTTTTGTCTTCGCAATGTGGCTGGCGGTACGCCGTGCTAACAAGCCAGGCAGTGGCTGGACCAAAGACGAAGTTGAAAACCTGTTGTACGCGGGTTTCCTCGGTGTCTTCCTCGGTGGTCGTATCGGTTACGTATTCTTCTACAATCTGCCTTTGTTCCTCGAAAACCCACTCTATCTTTTCAAAGTGTGGGACGGCGGCATGTCCTTCCACGGCGGCCTGATTGGCGTAATCGTGGTCATGTTGATTTTTGCCCGTCGCACCAAACGCAACTTTTTCCAGGTTGCCGATTTTATCGCTCCGCTGATCCCGTTTGGTCTGGGGGCGGGCCGTCTTGGTAACTTTATCAATGGCGAGCTCTGGGGCCGCGTGACCACGGATGTGCCATGGGCGATGTTGTTCCCGGGTTCCCGTCAGGAAGATATTGCGATTGCCGCTGCTGACCCGAAATGGCAGCCGTTGCTGAACCAGTACGGTGTGTTGCCGCGCCATCCTTCTCAGCTGTATGAACTGCTGCTCGAAGGTGTTGTACTGTTCATCATCCTGAACGTGTTTATCCGCAAATCACGCCCGATGGGCGCGGTATCAGGCTTGTTCCTGATCGGATATGGCTTATTCCGCATCATCGTGGAACACTTCCGCCAGCCGGATGCACAGCTTGGCCTGTTCGACGGGATCATCAGTATGGGGCAGGTACTGTCCATTCCAATGGTCGTCGTTGGCCTGATTATGATGGTCTGGGCATATCGCCGTCCGCAGAAACAATTGTCGTGAGGTAACATGAAACAGTATCTGGATTTAATGCAGAAAGTGCTCGATGAGGGCACCCCTAAAGCCGACCGTACCGGCACTGGCACGTTGTCGATTTTTGGTCATCAGATGCGTTTCAACTTGCAGGAAGGTTTTCCGCTGGTCACAACCAAACGCTGTCATTTGCGCTCTATCATTCATGAACTCCTGTGGTTCCTGAAAGGCGAGACTAATATCGCGTACCTGCGTGAAAACAATGTCAGCATCTGGGATGAGTGGGCTGACGAAAACGGCGACCTCGGCCCGGTTTATGGCAAGCAATGGCGTGCCTGGGGCGCGGCTGATGGGAAGCAAATCGACCAGCTGGCAAACGTGGTTGAACAGCTGAAGAAAGACCCGGATTCGCGCCGTATTATCGTGTCAGCGTGGAACGTGGGCGAACTTGATCAGATGGCACTGGCACCATGCCATGCTTTCTTCCAGTTCTATGTGGCTGACGGCAAATTGTCCTGCCAGCTGTACCAGCGCTCATGCGATATCTTCCTTGGCTTGCCGTTCAATATCGCCAGCTACGCACTGCTGGTGCATATGATGGCGCAACAATGCGACCTCGAAGTGGGTGATTTTGTCTGGACGGGGGGCGATACGCACCTGTACAGCAACCACATGGAACAGACGCATCTGCAACTGAGCCGTGAACCTCGTGCGTTGCCAAAACTTGTCATCAAGCGCAAACCAGCCTCCTTGTTTGATTACAACTTCGAAGATTTCGAGATTGAAGGGTACGATCCTCACCCGGCAATCAAAGCCCCTGTCGCGATCTGAACCTTCGTTGTCTGCCGCCTGACGCTCCCGTCAGGCGGTCACTTCCCTTTTATCCTGCCTTTCTGCTGCTGCACTTTTTACGCTTTTTTCTCAGTATTCCAACCCCGTTTTAAACCCAAACGTTATTCCTGCGAGACATCACGCAACTTTTTTGCCGTGTGGATTTCGTTGCACCGATAGTTCTCACGACATCCTGGAAAAAAGAATGTTGCCGGTGGTGTTAAAAATTCAAACGCCTATTTTGGCCGCATGAAAACATTTGAGTGGGCAGGAGAAGAGGGAATGTCGCTGATCGAAATGATGGTAGTCGTGGCTCTGATCGCCATGTGTACGTTGTGGGGGATCCACAGCTGGCGCAATTACCAGCAGGCATTAAAGCTTGAGCAATCTGCACAGCAGTTGCGTTTGTATCTGTCCGGGGTACAGGCAGAAGCCAATAATTACAATCGTTCTGCTGTTTTATGGGGCATTGCTGGTGCTGATGGATGCGTGGGAACCGGAACCCGTCCTTCGGATTGTCATCATGCTGCCGGTAAAATATTTGCCACCAGCGAATCCGGTGTGGAGTTACTTGCTGTCAGCGAAAAAATCATGGGTTTTTACGGCCTGCGTAATGCCGCGCTGGCCGGGCATATCACACTGAAAAATTCAGCGGGAAGTGTGCGGATCGTGCTTTCTGTCAGAGGACGGCTTCGTACCTGCAGTGAAACCCAGCCATTGCTGGGCATCGGGTTATGCCAGTGAACATACCCCGCTGTCAGGGATTTACGCTGCCAGAAGTCATGATAGCGATGGGGATTGGCAGCATGCTGATGCTCAGTGCCGCGCAAATCTATCCGCTCATGCGTCAGAGAAGTCAGAGCCTGGGCCGCCATTATCAGCTCGATCAATTGTTGCGGCAGACTACTTTTGCCATTGGCAAAGATATTCGTCGCGCCGGTTTCTGTAACGGAACCTGTGAGGGGAAATCTGTCATTATCGGCAACGCTGCGGGTGAAGCGGCCAGTTCCTGCATCCTTGTTATCTATGACCTGAACCGTAACGGAAAATGGGATAAGCCTGGTACGGCAGAGTCTGAATACTTTGGTTATCGTTTACGTCAGGGCGGTATTGAGATCCAGCGAGGGGCAGGTGATTGCAGCAGTGCGGGTTGGGAAAATTTCCTCGACCCTGCTGAAGTCAACGTGACCCGGTTTGAGGTGACCGAACTGGCAGCAAGTGGCTCCGGCCGCCTTTATTCTCTGCAACTTGAAGCCAGCTGGAGCAACAATCCTTTGATCCACCGGCAGGTGACCGAAATGATTGCAGGCCACGTTTTATGACAGCAGCAGAAATACACGTTTCGTTCAGGCAGCGGGGGAGTGCGATGATCCTGAGTATTATGGTGATGATGGGGTTAGGATTAATTGCCCTTAACTCGCTGCAACAGCAGCTTTCCGCCGGACTGGCGCTGACGTCCAATCAGCATCGTTATGTCATCGCCTGGGAAAACGCAGCATCAGCATTAGCCTGGGGTCTTCGCCAGTCGTGGAAAGAAAGCAGCGAACCTCTCTGGCAGTGCCGGGATATGGCCGCTGGCATCATCGCTTCAGGCACCGGCAAAGTGTGTATCCGGCCTTCATTGCGCCAGGATATTTTTCTGCTTCGTGGTGAAGGAAGAATGGCAGAAGGCAATGAACCTGTTATGCAATATCAGCAGGTCATTATGAAAAAGCAGGCCAGCGGAGATGTAATTTTTTTACCACTAAAACAGGGATGGCTGGATTTTTGCCCTGAGGCTGATGAGCAGGTCTGCAATGAATAAAAGCTGTTCCGTTCAGCAAGGATTCAGCCTGACGGAGGCTTTGATTGCAATGTTATTGCTGTCAGTTTCGATTCTTGGACTCCTGAATTACTACCAGTCGCTTACCCATGGGTTTATGCAACAGTGGCAGGTTCAGCAGGCGTGGGCGAAAGCGCATTCTCAGCTTGAAGCCTGTTCCGTGACAGGAAAAGGCACAGAGCCTTTTACGGATGGTTGGGAATTTCTGCTTACTGGCCTTTCAGATGCACAATCCTGCACGTTAGTCAGTGCTGCGATTCAAACGCCAGCAAAATATCAGGCAATATTGCAGCGGCTTATATGCAATTTCAGCCCCTGAAACGGTGCCCGTTAGCGGCATAATGAAGGACAAAAATACCCTCAAGCTACTTGCAATGGTGAGCTAACAGCTTAGAGTGGTTTAACAGGGTGATTTTTCCCTAATGGGAACATTTGGCTTTATGGCTAAAACGTGACGGAACACAGGAAGAAAATCCCGATTGGATTTTTTTCACAACTATCCTGTTTCTGCGGGGGCTGAACAGACTCATCTGCTCAAAACAGCTTGTTGAGGTTCATCTGTTGTTGAACCCTGTATTTATTGCCCGTGTGGCACGTTTATTCGATTTAGGGAGTGTGGCAATGTTAAAACAGGTTACCCGTATTTCCGGGTTACTGTTGTTGTTGACCTTTTGGGCCCCTGTTGTTTCAAGTGCAGCCGACTGGCAGCCTTATCCACAAGCTATCAATAAAAGTCAGAACGACCCGCGTCAGTATCAGGCCATAAAACTGGCGAATGATATGACCGTTTTGCTGGTATCTGATCCTCAAGCTCCCAAGTCTCTCGCTGCACTGGCTATTCCTGTCGGATCTCTGGAAGATCCTGATTCTCAATTAGGCCTGGCTCACTACACCGAACACATGTTGCTGATGGGCTCAAAGAAATATCCTCAGCCGGAAAGTCTCTCTGAGTTTCTTAAAAAGCATGGCGGCAGCCATAACGGCAGCACGGCTTCTTACCGCACGGCCTTTTATCTTGAAGTCGAAAATGATGCCCTGCCCGGGGCAGTCGATCGCCTTTCCGATGCCATTGGCGAGCCCTTACTTGATCCTGCCAATGGCGACCGCGAGCGTAACGCTGTCAACGCTGAGCTGACGATGGCCCGTTCCCGTGACGGAATGCGCATGGCGCAGGTTCGCGCAGAGACATTGAATCCTGAGCATCCGGCCGCCCGTTTCGCCGGGGGTAATCTGGATACCCTGAAAGACAAACCCGGCAGCAAGCTGCATGATGAGCTGACGGCTTTTTATCACCGCTATTATTCCGCTAACCTGATGGTCGGTGTGATTTACAGCAATAAGTCTTTGCCGGAACTGGCAGAGCTGGCCTCCAATTCCTTTGGTCAGATAGCCAATCATCACGCGGTGGTTCCGCCGATCACGGTGCCCACTTTAACCGCCGAACAGAAAGGGGAATTCATCCATTTTGTTCCTGCACAGCCCCGCAAAGAATTACGCATTGAATTTGCTATTGATAACAACAGCGCAGATTTTCGCAGTAAAACAGATACCTATATCAGCTATCTGATTGGCAACCGCAGTCCGAATACACTTTCTGACTGGTTACAGAAACAAGGTTATGCCGATGGGATCAGCGCCGGTGCCGATCCGATGGTGAATCGTAATAAGGGTGTCTTCAATATCTCGGTTTCCCTTACGGATAAGGGGCTCGCACAGCAAGACACCGTCATTGCCGCGGTATTCAGTTATCTCAATGAGATGCGCACAAAGGGTATTGATAAGCCCTATTTTGATGAAATTGCACACGTGATGGCGCTGGATTACCGCTATCCGGCATTAACGCGGGATATGGATTACGTTGAATGGCTGGTCGATACCATGCTGCGCGTCCCGGTTGAGCACGTCCTCGATTCGCCTTATCTGACAGATCAATACGATCCTAAAGCCATTGAATCCCGTCTTGATGAGATGACGCCGCAAAATGCGCGCTATTGGATAATCAGCCCAAATGAGCCGCACAATAAAATTGCTTACTTTGTGAATGCGCCCTATGAGGTCGATAAAGTACCGCCTCAGACCTATGAACAATGGAAAACCATCGCGCAACGTATTTCGTTATCACTGCCGGCACTGAATCCTTATATCCCGGAGTCACTCGCGCTGGTGACCAAAGATTCTAAAGCGACCCGGCCTGAACTGCTGGTACAAGATAAAGGTTTGCGGGTGTTCTACATGCCCAGCAGATACTTTGCAGACGAGCCAAAAGCCAATGTGACCGTTTCTTTCCGCAACGATCAGGCGCTCAGCACGGCTAAAAATCAGGTGCTGTATGGCCTGACGGATTATCTGACCGGCGTAGCGTTCGATCAGCTGAGCTATCAGGCGTCCATTGGTGGGATCACTTTCGGGACTTCTCCGGACAATGGCCTGCAATTTACGGCCACAGGTTTTACCGAGTGTTTGCCCGATTTACTGGCGGCGCTGGTAGACAACTATCCGGATTTCAAACCGACTCAGGAACAACTGGATCAGGCGAAATCGTGGTATCTCGAACGCCTGGCTTCAGCGGATAAAGGAAAAGCGTTTGAACTTGCGTTGCAACCTGTTCAACTGCTTTCCCGCGTGCCTTATACCGAGCGCAGCGAACGAGAAAAACTGGTTTCCGCCATCACCCTGGAAGACGTGAACGCTTATCGTGAACAACTGGCGCATCATGCCGCCGTGGAAGTAATGGTTGTCGGTAATATGACGGCCGGTCAGGTTAAAGCCATGTCGCAACAGATCATGCAAAAGCTTGGTTCGCATGGTGACAAATGGTGGCGTGGCGAGCAGGCGCAGGTAACTGAGCCGGTTAAAGCTAATATCCAGCGTGTCGGTACCAGTTCGGACTCCGCGCTGGCTGCCGTTTATGTGCCGACAGGCTACGATGAAGTCCAGAGTATGGGATACAGCGCGCTGCTCGGGCAGATTATTCAGCCCTGGTTCTACAGCCAGCTGCGTACTCAGGAGCAACTGGGATACGCTGTATTTGCTTTCCCTATTCCTGTCGGAAAACAGTGGGGTATCGGTTTCCTGCTGCAAAGTAACAGTAAGCAGCCGGACTATCTGTATCAGCGCTATCTGGCATTTTATCCGCAGGCCGAAAAACGTCTGCGTGAAATGAAAGATGCGGAATTCCTGCAGTACAAGCAGGGACTGGTCAATGAAATGCAGCAGAATCCACAAACCCTGGACGAGGAAGCCGACAGGTTCGGTAATGATTTCAGTCGCGGAAATTCGCAATTTGATACCCGGACGAATGTCATCCGCGTGATTGCCGGTCTGACACAAACCCAGCTGGCGGATTACTTCCGGAAAGCGGTGATCAAGCAGGATGGGCTGGCGATGTTGTCTCAGGTTTCGGGCAATGACAGTAAAACACCGCAATACGCCGCACCGGAAGGCTTTAAAACCTGGCCAGATACGTCGGCATTGCAGAAGACGCTGGAACCCAAATCTGCTGAATGACTTTGCAGGAACCAGCAGAAAATCAAAAAGGACGCTTATGCGTCCTTTTGATTTCTACAATTCACCGTTCAGAACGTAAGGTTACAGCTCAGAAATCAGGATTTTTGAACGGCGCTGATAGTTGTACAGTTCCTGTTTCTGAATCGGCAGCACATCGACCTCTGCCGGTTTAAAACCACGCTCCTGGAACCAGTGAATGCTGCGCGTTGTCAGGACAAACAGCCGGTTTAGCCCCATCATTTTTGCCTGACTGGCAACACGCTGCAGCAGCATCTCACCCCGTGAAGAACTGCGATAATCCGGGTGAACGGCAACGCAGGCCATTTCGCCAATGCCTTCATCATGGAAAGGATAGAGCGCGGCGCAGGCGATGGTCAGATTATCCCGTTCGATAATCGTGAATTTATCGATTTCCATTTCCAGCTGTTCGCGGGAACGGCGCACCAGAATGCCCTGTTGCTCCAGAGGGCGGATCAATTCAAGGATACCGCCGATATCGTTAATCGTGGCGCGGCGAACCTGTTCAGCGCTCTCCATGACGATTTGCGTACCGATGCCATCGCGGGAGAACAACTCCTGAACCAGCGCACCATCTTCCTGATAACTGATCAGGTGGCTGCGACGAACGCCGCTGCGGCAGGCTTTCACCGCACCCCGCAGGAAACGCACCGTACCGGAAAGATAATCGCCACTGGATTCCATCTGATCAATTCGTTCCTGCGCATCATTTGGGAACAATTCGGAAATGATATTACCTTCCTCATTAATGACCCCTTGCGAAGAACAGAAACCGATCATTTTCTCGGCTTTAAGCTTAATTGCCAGCTGCGTCGCGACCTCTTCTGATGTCAGGTTAAAGCTTTCGCCGGTGACGGAAACCGCCACCGGACCGAGCAGCACGATAGCGTTGCTGTCGAGCTGACGATGAATAGCTTCTTCATCAATACGGCGGATACGGCCGCTGTGGCAGTAATCGATACCGTCATCCACACCCAGCGGCTGCGCGATAATAAAGTTGCCGCTCACCACATTGATGTGCGCACCCTGCAGTGGCGTATTATTCAGGCTCATTGAGAGCCGGGCGGTGATATCAAGCTGTAAAAGGCCAGCAGCCTGCTTAACCAGTTCCAGTGAACGGGCGTCGGTGACGCGAATATTTTTATGGTAAATCGGTTCGTAATTGTGCTCAGAAAGGTTTGCATCAATCTGCGGACGGGCGCCATAAACGACCACCAGACGAATGCCTAAGCTATGTAACAGCCCGATATCATTGACAATATTACTGAAGTTCTCATGTTCAATGGCTTCACCTCCGAGCATGACAACGAATGTTTTGCCACGGTGAGCATTGATATAGGGAACTGAGTGGCGAAATCCCTGAACCAGTTCAGTACTACGTTCCTTCACGGCAAAACCTCGTTTGAATTTTTATTCGTAATTTCTGTATTTTTATTCTTTTGGGGCTGTGTGGCAAGTAAGAAATCTCTGTTTTTGAATTAACACTGATTACATACAGGCAACAAATTGATAAATCGAATAAATGTTAAGGAATGACATGCGGGATTCGATTCGCTAGAATTCGCAAAATGATTTTTTTATCACCTGTTTTTTACTTTTAGATACTTTTGAGACTGCATGACTGACGATAATCACAATCCCGGACGACGACGCCTTCTTCAAACCGTAGCTGCCTCCTGGATGCTAAGTGTGAGTAAAGTAGGTTTTGCCGCCAGCTCACAGGTTATCGCGGTACGCATCTGGCCTTCCTCGACGTATACCCGCATCACTCTTGAATCCAGCACTCCCCTAAAATATAAGCAGTTCCTGCTCAGTTCCCCGCCGCGAGTGGTTATTGATATTGAGGGCGTCCACCTGAACAGCGTGCTTAAAGGCATTGGCGAGAAAGTTCAGCAAAGCGACCCTTATATCCGTCAGGCGCGGGTAGGGCAGTTCGATACCAAAACGGTTCGCATGGTGCTGGAACTCAAGCGTGCCATCAGTCCGCATGTCTTTACGCTCAAACCGGTGGCGGAGTTTCATAACCGTCTGGTTGTCGACCTTTATCCGCAAGAAGGGGAAGTCAATGTTCAGGACGATCCTCTGCTGGCATTACTTGAAGATTACAACCGCGGGGATGTCGCAAGAACCTTGCCGCCGGAAACGAAGAAAGACGGGCAGGCGGGGCGAAGCAGGCCACTGGTGATCATGCTTGATCCCGGCCATGGTGGTGAAGACCCCGGGGCTATCGGCAAATACAAAACCCGCGAGAAAGATGTCGTGTTGCAGATTGGCCGCAGATTGCAGAAACTGATCGCGCGTGAACCCAATATGAAAGCACACATGACCCGCAATGAGGACGTATTTATTCCGCTGAAAGTCCGCGTGGCAAAGGCGCGAAAGCTAAGGGCAGATCTCTTTATCTCTATCCATGCGGATGCGTTTACCAGCCGTGCAGCCAAAGGATCGTCGGTATTTGCGTTATCAACGAAAGGCGCCACCAGTTCTGCCGCACGTTTTCTGGCACAAAGCCAGAATGAATCGGATCTGATAGGCGGCGTCAGCAAAAGCGGTGACCGCTATCTCGATCATACGATGTTTGATCTGGTTCAGACGGCGACCATCAGCGACAGCCTGAAATTCGGTAAAGAAGTTTTGACGCGCATGGGCAAAATTAATCATCTGCACAAAAACAAAGTCGATCAGGCAGGATTCGCCGTTCTTAAAGCGCCGGATATACCTTCGATTCTGGTCGAGACTGCCTTTATCAGTAATATCAATGAAGAGAAAAAGCTCCGGACTGCGCATTTTCAGCAGCAGGTAGCGGAGTCCATTCTGGCCGGGATCAAGGCGTATTTTGCTCAGGGTGGGATGTCGGCGAAAGGATGATTCTGGTATGGGGCGGGAAGTTCATTCCCGCATTTCGCCGGAATTCAGATACAAAAAAACACCCGTTAAGGTGTCTGATGTTTTACTGTGCTGCTTGTGTTTAGTAGTTGGTTGCGGGGGCCGGATTTGAACCGACGACCTTCGGGTTATGAGCCCGACGAGCTACCAGGCTGCTCCACCCCGCGTCCGTCACTACTTGGTACTGCTTTACTTCATCACATTATCCGAACTGAGCATCTTCATACTTCAGTCTCGAATTGGTTGCGGGGGCCGGATTTGAACCGACGACCTTCGGGTTATGAGCCCGACGAGCTACCAGGCTGCTCCACCCCGCGTCCGTATACTGCTTTACTTCATCGTACAATTCAACTGAGCATTTAATGCATCGAAATCGAATTGGTTGCGGGGGCCGGATTTGAACCGACGACCTTCGGGTTATGAGCCCGACGAGCTACCAGGCTGCTCCACCCCGCGTCCGATGGAGGCGAACTATACTCCCCATGAGATTTCGTGCAACCCTTTTTTGAATTTATTCAAATAAAGCACTTAGTTGCTGACTTTTTATCCATAAAATGGCCATTTGAGACGCAATTTGGTTCAGTACACTTTTTTCGACTGGGGCAATTCCTTTCTGACAGGTCGTTTGTTATCGTTTCGCCAGTCATTTCCCTGAATGTAAGAGAGCGCAGCAATAATGAAAGGACGTTGGAGTAAATATCTGCTGGGTGGTCTGGTGATAGCGGTTCTGGCGGGGTGTTCATCGCGACCGACCGACCGTGGCCAGCAGTATAAAGATGGTCGTCTGGATAATGCGCTTGAATACGTGAATGAGCCGAATGCGACAGGCAAACCGGTGAATGCGCTGGATTACTCCAATCAGGTTGCCGCAGTCCAGATTGCCTCTTCTTCTTTATATGGTCGTAATAACACGACGTTTCAGGCTGTCGAACAATGGTTACGTTCGGGCGCGGATACCCGCAATCTGAGCCAGTACGGCATCAGTGCGTATCAGATGGAAGGCGCCGACAATTTTGGTAACGTCCAGCTGACCGGTTATTACACGCCGGTGGTGCAGGCGCGCTATACCCGTCAGGGCGAATTCCAGTATCCGCTGTACCGTATGCCGCCAAAACGTGGCCGTCTGCCCGATCGCGCGTCGATTTATTCCGGTGCGCTGAGCGATAACTACGTGATTGCCTGGACGAATTCCCTGATGGATAACTTCATGATGGAAGTGCAGGGCAGCGGCTATGTCGATTATGGCGATGGCCGACCGTTCATGTTCTTTGGTTATGCAGGCAAAAATGGCCATGCTTACCGCAGTATTGGCAAAGTGTTGATCGACCGTGGTGAAGTGGCGCGTGAAAACATGTCGATGCAGGCTATCCGTCAGTGGGCCGATACGCACAGCGCGGCAGAAGTCCGTGAACTGCTGGAACAAAACCCGTCATTCGTGTTCTTTAAACCTGAACCGTTCGCCCCGGTTCGCGGTGCCAGCGGTGTTCCGCTGATTGCCAAAGCGTCGGTAGCGTCTGACCGTTCGCTGATCCCGGCCGGTACAACCTTGCTGGCTGAAGTGCCCGAGCTCAACGATAAAGGTAAGTTTACCGGTAAATATCATATGCGTCTGATGGTAGCGCTGGATGTTGGCGGGGCGATTAAAGGACAACATTTCGATATGTATCAGGGGATTGGGCCTGATGCAGGACATTCTGCAGGATATTATAATCACTACGGACGCGTCTGGGTGTTAAAATCAGCGCAGAACGGCAAACCGTTGTTCACGGCCTACGCGCCCTCTCACTAGATTTCGATATAACGCACTGAGGTTTATCTTTTCATGACAGCTACATATTCCGACGCTTACCAGCAACGTTTTGGCGGAACTGCCCGGCTTTATGGTCAGCAATCGCTGGAGTTGTTCTCGCAGGCGCATGTCTGCGTAATTGGTATCGGCGGAGTGGGTTCATGGGCGGCGGAAGCGCTGGCGCGAACCGGCATTGGTGCGATAACGCTGATTGATATGGATGACGTCTGCGTGACCAACACCAATCGTCAGATTCATGCGCTGCGTGAAAATGTCGGGCAGGCGAAAACAGAAATCATGGCACAGCGCATTCTGGCGATTAATCCGGAGTGCAAGGTGACGTGTATAGACGATTTTATTACGCCGGATAACGTCGCAGAGATGCTCAACCAGGGTTTCAGCTACGTGATTGATGCTATTGACAGCGTACGGCCTAAAGCGGCGCTGCTGGCTTATTGCCGTCGTTATAAGATCCCGGTGGTAACGACAGGCGGTGCGGGCGGACAAATCGATCCAACCCAAATCGCTGTCGTGGATCTGGCGAAAACCATTCAGGATCCGCTGGCGGCAAAACTGCGTGAACGTCTGAAAAATGATTTCAATGTGGTGAAAAATAGCAAAGGTAAGCTCGGGATTGACTGTGTATTTTCCAGCGAACCGTTAATGTATCCGCAGGCTGATGGTTCTGTGTGTGCTTCAAGAGCCACGGCAGAAGGGCCGAAGCGGATGGATTGTGCTTCCGGTTTTGGTGCGGCGACGATGGTGACCGCGACGTTTGGTTTTGTCGCGGTGTCTCATGTGCTGAAGAAAATGATGGCGAAAGCACAGCGTCAGGCTCAGGCCGCCTGACGGGCAAGCGCGATTACGCCTTCTGCCAGCGCATTAAGGCCGCTTGCGCGGCTGGTGCTGAGCTGCTCACGCAATCCTAATACATCAAACAACGCCAGCGGATCCCGGTTTAAGATCTCGTCTGGCGTTTTGCCTTCTACGGCAGTCAGCAATACAGCCAGCAAACCTTTCACGATTCGGCCTTCACTGTCGCCATAAAAATGCATCGTCCCGTTATCTGCTTTTTCCGCGCCCAGCCAGACCCGGTTTTCACATCCGGATAGCTCATTTTCAGGTGTTTTCAGCGTAATATCCAGCGGTGGTAAGGATTTTGCGAGCAGGATTAACTGACGGTAGCGGTCTTCCCACTGACGAAATGACGCAAATTTTTCGGTCAGTGAGGCTTCAGTGATCTCATGGCCGAAAGGATGTGGCGCTGACATGGTATTCCCCAAACAATGAATTAATCGGCTAATAAGTCGAGGGCGTATTTTACCGCAACGACCAGCCGCGTAACGTCCTGTTCATTATTATACGGCGCAAACGAGGCCCGTAATGTTCCGCTGATGCCCAGAGCGTTCATCAGGGGCTGAGCGCAATGCTGTCCGGCGCGCAGGGCGATAGCCTGTTCGGCCAGCAAAGCGACAAGATCACTGTGATGTTCACCGGCGATATCGAATGCCAGAACGGACGAATGCTGAACACGAAAACTGCGGAAGCCTTCAATTTGCGCAAGCTGTTCCTCAGCCAGTGCCGCCAGATGCTGTGCATGTTTCTCCGCCGCTTGCATATCCACGGTTTTTAACCATTTCAGTGCAGCAGACATTCCGATCACACCGGCAATATTTGGCGTTCCCGCCTCGAAACGGTGCGGAACGGCCTGCGGTGTGAAATCCGTCATAGAAGCCTGCGTCAGCATTTTTCCGCCGCCCTGCCACGGCGACATACTTTCGAGTAATTCAGTTTTGCCATACAACACACCGATGCCGGTCGGCCCATAAAGCTTATGACCGGAGAAAGCATAAAAGTCTATATCGAGCTGTTTTACATCCGGCGCGCAATGCACCACGCCCTGTGCGCCATCGATAAGAACGGGCGTGCCGTTAGCGTGTGCCAGTTCAACGGCGCGGGCAATATCAGGCATTGCGCCCGTCACGTTCGACATTTGCGTCAGCGCCAGCAGGCGTGTTTTGCTGCTCAGCAGACGGGGAAGGGTGCTGATATCCGGTATGCCAAGTTGATCTACCGGCAGCGTGACGACGTGCGCCTGACACTGCTGCGCCACCATCAGCCACGGAATAAGGTTAGCGTGATGTTCTGCCTGGCTGACAATAATTTCATCACCAGGCAGCAGGCGCGGACGTAGCCAGCTTTGCGCCACCAGATTGATGGACTCCGTGGTTCCCCGCGTCCAGACGATATTTTCGTTACGCGGCGCATTGATCCATTGCGCCATCTGTAATCTGGCCTGTTCGTATTGTTCCGTCAGGGTTTGCGCCGCACGATGCTGGCTGCGGTGGACGGTAGCGCCTTCCTGAGAGTAGAAATTCACAGTGGCATCGATCACTGCCTGCGGCTTCAGCGCGGTGGCTGCGCTGTCGAGATAGCATTGTCCCTGAGACAGTGCAGGAAAGTGCTGGCGGAAACCGGCAGGGTTAAAGTCAGTCATACGAAATCAAATCCTTCAGCCTGAGTTAAAGAATGCAGGTTTTTTTGTAACACAAGCCGCTTATCCATTTTAGGAATGGTTACCTGGAAATTTATCAGAAGTTTGTTATGCTGAATTACGTTAACTAAATACATTAGCCTGGAAGTTTAACCAGGAATTTTAAGCATTTTAATCTGCAAGGAGTCTATGATGAAGAAGATCGCCGCCGTAATTTCAGCTGCACTGCTGACCACAACACTTGCCGCCTGTTCAAGCAACTACGTGATGCATACCAACGATGGCCGTACCATTGTTGCTGATGGCAAACCTAGCACGGACAATGATACCGGTATGATCAGTTATACCGATGCGTATGGCAACAAGCAGCAGATCAATAAATCTGAAATCAAAGAAATGGCAGAAGGGAACTAATCCCTCAGGTGAATTCCCCGATGGGTTGAAGCCGGGGTAACCTCACATTCTGCTTTATGACAAAACCGGCTCTTCTTGCGATGAGGCCGGTTTTGTCACATTATGCGCCCGCATAACGCCGTACTTGCCTTAATTTGTCCTGAAAAACCAACAGGCAAAAAAAAGCACCGCAAATTGCGGTGCTGAAAAATCACTTTGGACAGACAGGGTAATGTACAGGAAGTGAAAAGTTTGTAGCATTCAAGCTACGTGTCTGGATTGCCAGACAATTGCAAACACAACATCACAACCACAAGCCAAAAGTATTTCAGCATCCTCATACCAATCTACTTTTCGTTCCGGCTCAGGAAGTGGCGCCACTATAGGTTTTTGCCTGTACATCCTCAACGGACAAATTATAATGTCTCGGATTAAAAAAACTAATATCTAAACCCGCGGACAGGCGCTCCGCTTACCGGCGAATAAGAAGTATCCATTCTATGTCAAAACGTTTACCGCCTTTGAATTCTCTGCGGGTATTTGATGCCGCAGCGCGCCACCTTAGTTTTACTAAGGCTGCCGAAGAATTGTTCGTCACGCAGGCCGCTGTTAGCCACCAGATTAAGTCACTTGAGGACTTTTTAGGGTTAAAACTGTTTCGAAGACGTAATCGCTCATTGTTACTGACCGAAGAAGGGCAGAGCTATTATCTGGATATTAAGGAGATATTCTCCTCCCTGAATGAGGCGACGAGAAAACTTCAGGCGCGCAGCGCTAAAGGCGCACTGACGGTAAGTTTGCCGCCGAGCTTTGCGATTCAATGGCTGGTGCCAAGATTGTCTGGCTTTAACTCAGCTTATCCGGGCATTGATGTGCGTATTCAGGCCGTGGACCGTGAAGAAGACAAATTATCCGACGATGTTGATGTGGCGATTTTCCATGGACGGGGCAACTGGCCGGGGCTGCGGGCCGAGCGTTTATATGCTGAATATTTACTTCCGGTTTGTTCTCCTTCTTTTCTGATGAGTGATAATCCGCTGAAGGAACCGGCTGATTTAAGCCACCATACGTTGTTGCACGATGCTTCGCGCCGCGACTGGCTGGCCTACACCAAACAACTCGGGTTACAGCAGATCAATGTCCAGCAAGGGCCTATTTTCAGCCACAGCGCGATGGTGGTTCAGGCTGCCGTTCACGGGCAAGGCATAGCGCTGGTGAATAATGTCATGGCGCAGACTGAAATTGAGGCCGGACGTCTGGTCTGCCCGTTCAGCGAAGTTTTGATCAGTAAAAATGCTTTTTATCTGGTTTGTCATGACAGTCAGGCAGAACTGGGTAAAATAGCCGCCTTTCGTCAGTGGATCCTCGCGCGAGCAGCCAGCGAGCAGGAAAAACTGCGCTTTCGTTTCGATCAGGCATAAGGCCGGATCCCCTGGGATAGAAAGTTCTGAGTCTGCTTATCAGACTGATTGATTTGGATTTTCATCGGCAAATAACGATAACAGGTAACGCATAATGACCAGTCGTTCAATGTTGATCTTCGCTGCAATCAGCGGTTTTATTTACGTCGCTTTCGGTGCCTTCGGCGCACATGTGTTGAGCCAGTCGCTTGGCGAAGCAGAAATGGCGTGGATCCATACCGGATTAACGTATCAAAGTATTCATACCCTGGCGGTGATGATTTTAGCTGTTGCGATGCAGCGCCAGCGTAATGTGTGGTTCTACTGGAGCAGCGCCTTTTTAGCGCTGGGAACCGTGTTATTCAGCGGCAGCCTTTATTGTCTGGCGCTGTCGCATCTCCGTTTATTCGTTTTTGTAACTCCGATTGGCGGTACCTTGTTCCTGGTCGGTTGGATTTTGATGTTGATCGGCGCACTGCGCCTGAAGAAAAAGGCCGAACGCCATGAATAAAGTTGCTCTCTACTGCCGTCAGGGTTTTGAAAAAGAATGTGCAGCAGAAATTACCGACAAAGCCGCAAAGATGGAAATCTTCGGTTTTGCCCGCGTGAAAGAAAACAGCGGATATGTGCTGTTTGAATGCTACCAGCCGGATGATGCTGACCGTATCGCTAAAGATTTGCCCTTCCGCGAACTGATTTTTGCCCGTCAGTTAATAGTGGTCGGCGAATTGCTGAAAGATTTACCGCCGGAAGACCGTGTTTCTCCGATCGTCGGCATGGTTCAGAACGTGATCACCAATGGCGGTGAGCTTCGCGTCGAAGTGCCGGACACCAATGAAAGCAAAGAACTGACTAAGTTTTGTCGCAAACTGACCGTGCCGTTGCGTGCTGCGATGCGTGAACGCAAAGTGCTGGGTAAGAAAGAGAATGCGTTGCGCCCGGTCGTGCATGTGTTCTTTATTGCGCCGGGTTGTTGCTATGTGGGGTATTCCTACAGCAACAACAATTCACCTTTCTACATGGGTATTCCGCGCCTCAAGTTCCCGTCCGAAGCGCCAAGCCGTTCAACGCTGAAACTCGAAGAAGCTTTCCACGTCTTTATTCCGGCGGATGAGTGGGATGAACGTCTGGCCAGCGGCATGTACGCGGTCGATTTAGGCGCGTGTCCGGGCGGTTGGACGTATCAGCTGACACAACGCAGCATGATGGTCACGGCTATCGACAATGGTCCGATGGCGCCAAGCCTGATGGAAACCGGTCAGGTTATTCATCTGCGCGAAGACGGCTTCCGCTATAAATCCACCAGTACTAAAAACTACTGGCTGGTCTGTGACATGGTAGAGAAACCGGCGAAAGTGGCTGCGCTGATGTGTGACTGGCTGGTCAACGGCTGGTGCCGCGAGGCAATTTTCAACCTGAAGTTACCGATGAAAAAGCGTTACGAAGAAGTGTCTAACATTCTCGAGCGCATCGACGAACGGCTGAAAGAAAATGGTGTGAACGCGGAGATCTTTGCGAAACAGCTTTATCATGACCGCGAAGAAGTCACCGTGCATATCCGCCGTTTCTGGTCAGCTATTGGCGGGCGTCGCGATGAGCGTGATCGCTGATACTCTTCATACTTCGAGTTGCTGATGCGTTGGCTGCATGCGCTCACCCGAATCACTTACTTATGTAAGCTCATCGGGATTCACTTAATTGCCGCCTTCCTGCAACTCGAATTATTTTGAGTATCTGATTATGGCGTTTCTTAATAAGAAGCGCCTTTTTTACACCCATTTTATGGCAGACGCAGTTGCTGTAAGTTGCCGTCGAGCGCCACGTCGGTTTGCAGCGTCGAAACCCGTTTGCAGATATAAGCCTGTTCGCGGTGTTCCTCCAGCTTCTTACGCCATTTTTCCGGCACGCCTTCCAGATTATCGTAAAGCTCATCCAGCGAGCCGGTTTGCGTCAGTAATGTCACCGCTGTCTTCGGACCAATGCCCGGCACGCCTGGGATTTTACTGCTGCTGATCCCCGCCAGACCCCAGTAATCGGTGAGTTGCTGAGGCAGAACGCCAAAGGTTTCCTGCACAAAAGGCATATCCAGCCAGCGTTTCTGGAAATAATCGCGGATCTGAACATTCGGAGCCAGCAACTGGCAGTATCCTTTATCGGTTGAAACAATAGTCACCTGATGACCGCCGGACGATACTTTTGCCGCCAGCGTGGCAGCCAGGTCATCCGCTTCATTGCCCGCAGAATGCCAGCAGGCGATGCCCTGCGCTTCGAAGCCGGCTTTCAGATCGGGCATTTCTGTAAACAGATTCTCCGGCATCGGTGTACGCCCGGCTTTGTAGTCGGGCAGGCACTGATGACGCCAGCTGTCGGCACGGTCATCTTCGTCAAATACCGCAACGGCGTGTGTGGGTTGAGTATGCTGAATCAGCTGGCCGATAGCATTCTGGCAGGTAATAAGACAAGGCGAGCTCTGTACTGCGTGAATACGGCGGATCAGGTTCAGGGCATCAATAATCAGCAGATGTATTGCCATGTTAATCTCCATAATAAAGGCGACTTGCGTCGCCCTTAGATCTGCTTTAGAAGTGTGACTTGCCGTGTGAACGGTTAATCAGGCACAAATCTCATAACAAGGAATGTACGCACTGCCCGGCAATTTCATGCGGTGCTGTGCGACGAACCCTTGCAGCAGGCTGTCCATTTTTTTCATCAATGCCGGATCGCCATGCAGTTTGAAGCGACCATGTTGCTCGATGGCGTGGATCCCAAATTCTTTCACGTTACCGGCCACAATCCCGGAGAAGGCGCGGCGCAGTGCGGCGGCCAGTTCCTGCGGTGGCTGGTTTGGATAAAGGTTCAGGTTCGCCATGTTTTCATGGTTTGGCTCGAACGGATGCTGCAAATCAGGCGCAATGCGAATCGACCAGTTAAAGCTGTAAGCATCGCCGCTGTTACGGCGGTTTTCTTTCACCAGCGGCATCGCATGTTTCATCTGACGGGCTACTTCTGTCGGATCATCGATAATGATGGTGTAGAACTTACAGGCTTCTTCGCCCAGCGTTTCTTTAATGAAAGCATCGAGCACATGGAAGTAATCGGCGCTTTCTTTCGGGCCGGTCAGGATCAGCGGGAGAACCTGATTGCTGTTTTCCGGATCCATCAGGATCCCCAGCAGATAGAGCAATTCTTCTGCGGTGCCGACGCCGCCAGGGAAAATAATGATCCCGTGGGCAATACGCACGAACGCCTCAAGCCGTTTTTCGATATCCGGCATGATAATCAGTTCGTTGACCAGCGGATTAGGCGGTTCAGCGGCAATGATTGAAGGTTCGGTCATGCCGATAAAGCGGCCTGATTTGTAACGTTGTTGCGCGTGACCGACTGCGGCACCTTTCATTGGCGCTTCCATCGCACCCGGCCCACAGCCGGTGCAAATGTTCAGTTCGCGCAAACCCAGCTGGCTGCCGACGTTGCGGGCGTACTGGTATTCGATTTCATTAATAGAGTGACCGCCCCAGCATACGACCATATTTGGATCTTCATCCAGATGCAGGGCGCGGGCGTTACGTAAGATAGAAAATACCAGATTGGTCAGGTGTGCTGAATTTTCGGTATTCAGGTGCTGAAAACGACCGGCGTTGTCGATTTGCCCGCTGACGAAGAGAATATCGCGCAGCACGGCAAACAGGTTGGCCTGTAATGAACGGATGATCCGCCCGTCCACAAAGGCATCTTCCGGCGGGTTTACCAGTTCAAGTTTCACGCCACGCTCTCTGCGCAACACATTGATATCAAAGCTTTCGTAACGATCGAGAAGTTCTTTACTGCTGTCAGTCTGACTGCCGCTGTTAAGGACGGCCAGTGAACAATTTCGGAAAAGGCGATAGAGGTCGCTGCTCGCCGTGCGTTTGAGCATGTCGACTTCCAGCTGCGACAACAAATCCATTGAGCCTAACGGGCTGATATGTGTAATCAAAGTTGCTCCTTGACACCAACGGGTGCAGTGATTCTTTCTGCTACCTGATTGCGGCGCATGATTTTTCGAATCATGTTTTTTGCGCCGTATGCAATTTAACAGTAACCCTGTCATCAGGCTTTTACCAATGCTGACAGAGCGTTAGCTCAGTTCTTGAGCAACGTCTCGCATTATTGTCTGACAAGTCTCGCTGTTGCAGGTTCAAACGGGAAGTTGGATCTCCACGGATTGATATCCAGTCCGCCTCGACGTGTATAGCGCGCATAAACGGCAAGCTTTTCCGGCTGGCAGAAACGCAGGAGATCATTGAAGATGCGTTCAACGCATTGTTCGTGGAATTCGTTGTGATGACGGAAAGACACCAGATAACGCAGCAGGGCTTCACGGTTGATTTTCGGACCGCGATACCGGATTTGCACGGAACCCCAGTCTGGCTGATGGGTGATCAGACAGTTGGATTTCAGCAGATGACTTACCAGCGATTCTTCAACAGTTTCCTCGCCTTTAGCATTGACCAGATAATCAGTGCTGAACTCATAGCTGTCGATTTCAATATCCTGCTCATCAATACAGATGCCGTCGAAATGTCCTACCGGTGACCCTTCAATTTCAGACAGACGGCTGACTGTCACTGTGACGTCACCTTGTGCGCAGGCGCTCAGGTCACGTGTTAAGGTTTCCTGCACCGTTTTCCAGTCGGGGAAGACGGTTTGATTAAAACTATTCAGATAGAGTTTGAAACTTTTGGATTCGATCAGGTTCTGACTGTTGGCATTCAGGCTGATTTCGCCCACAGCAACCTGTGGCAATCCCTTCGCGTTGAGCCAGGACAGTTCATACAGCGTCCAGATATCGGCGCCATGAAACGGTAAGTTATCCGGATACAAGCCCAGCGGCTCACGGTTCATGCTGCGCGGAACGGCCTGCAATAAAGACGCATCATAATGGTCAACGTAAGCCGTACTTTTGCCCAGCGTCAGTTGCGCCAGAGCGGGGTTATCCTGATATGAGGACATGCTGTCACCTTGCTTAGAGATCGGTACAATAGAGAATAGCCACCAGTTTAACCCAGCCTTACCGGAAGATGAGAGAATTATGGAGTCTGAAGTTTCAGTAGCATTGCGTGAATTTACTCAGCGTTTTGTCGATCTCTGGCAACAGGAAACCGGCATGCCTCCTTCCAGTGAAGCCCTGTTTGGGGTGGCTTCGCCGTGCGTGGTGAAGACGGAAGAAGATAAAGTGTACTGGCTGACTCAGACGTTCAGCCCGCAGGCAACCCTGGAAAATGTCGAACGCGCGATGGAATTACAACTGCGTCCTGAGGCGCATGCGTTTTATACCACGCAGTTTGCCGGAGACATGACCGCCAGCTGGCAGGGCAATGCGCTGACCCTGTTGCAGGTGTGGAGCCCGGAAGATTTCACCCGTTTGCAGGAAAATCTGATTGGTCATCTGGTTACGCAAAAGCGTCTGAAGCTCACGCCAACGATTTTTCTGGCGACCACAGATTCCGAGCTGGATCTGGTTTCGCTTTGTAATGTGACGGGTAATGTTGTGCTGGAACAATTCGGCAGTAAAAAACGAACTATACTCTCGCCATCGTTGTCAGAATTCCTTACAATGCTGACCGCTGTTTATCCCGCCTGATTTTATTAACCATGTCCCCATCCCGCAGAGCACAAATGGCTCACAAGCGTGTGAGAGATCTCTCACAAAGGCTGTAAGAGATCTCGCTAATTTGACTTAATCACTTCACTCTAAAAATCCATATAACTATCAAGATCAATAAGTTAACTCGATTATTTTTTGTAAGAAGGCTTACACCCCATGTTTTTGGCTTACACCCTGTCTTGTCCTGAAAGGCAAAATCGACGATTCTAGTCGTGCACCAAGGAAGCATGAGACAGAACATCAGGATGATGGCTGAATCATTAAAGAAGGGGACGGCTCAGGAAGAGTCAGGACGGCATCGGATTATGCCAGGATGTTTCAGGACGAAACCAGGGACACCTCCAGGACGGAGAAGAGAGCTCACAAAGGAAGCTGAGCGGGTCACAGATGACCAAGGGATATCAGTCAGGATGACTTAGGACAGACCGTCAGGATGAAAGTTGGACGATGCGAAGGATAGCCGGTTAGGATAACCGCAGGAAAAGTTTTCAGGGATTGAGCAGGGAGCACTTAGGTAGCTGGATTGCTATAAAACGAACCGGGGGCACTGTGTAAACAGTGCCCCCAATTTTTTGTCTGAATTTTGTCGCAATGTCTGAAGCGTGTTATAGCAACAGGCTCCGCAATATCCGAAGCGCCCCTTAATTATCAGCCAATTGCCCCTAAGACATCATCCTGCCCCTGTTTTTTCGGCAGCAGGAATAGAGTAGCGAAGATATCCAGCAGATAAATTGCCGCCAGTAGTGTAATTGCTGCGGTAAACGAAACCTGAGCAACCAGTATCCCGATCACCAGCGGACCAAAACCCCCTACGCCACGACCCAGATTAAATAACAGATTCTGCGCCGTTGCTCTGACGTGTACCGGATAGAGGTCAGATATCAGGCCGCCGTAGCCGCCAATCATGCCATTCACAAACATGCCCATCAGCGCGCCCGCGAACAGCATCAGGGTAGGATCGGTAAGCTGCGCATAACACACCACCATAATCACGGCACCGACCTGATAAATCAGGAAAATTTTCCAGCGCGGGAAACGGTCAGAAAGCACGCCGAACAGCCAGATGCCAAACGTCATGCCGACAACCGTGACTGCCGTCCACAGTCCGGACTTCGTCAGAGAGAAGCCGAAGTTTTTCGACAGATAGCTTGGCATCCAGATCATCAGCCCGTAATAGCCAAAGTTCTGCACAGAACATAAGATCAGAATACCGATACTGGCTTTTGTCGTGACTTTATCGCGGAACAGTAACTTAATGCGGCTGAACAATGAGCCATCATTATTGCTGGCAGTGTGTTTTACGAAAGCTTCCGGTTCGCCCATTGTGCGACGGATAAGGAAAGAGGCCAGTGCCGGTAACAGGCCGACCAGAAACATACCGCGCCAGCCAATAATGCCCAGCAACATCGGTGTCAGGAAGGCGGCCATTAACACGCCAAGCTGCCAGCCCATGCCGACATACGCCGAGGCGCGGTTACGTTTTTCCGCCGGCCACGCTTCTGCAATCAGCGCCATGCCGATACCGAACTCGCCACCGAGCCCGACGCCTGCCAGCGTGCGGTAAATCAGTAAATCCCAGTAGCCTTGTGCGAAAGCGCATAAACCGGTGAACAGTGAGAACATCAGAATGGTGAATGTCAGTACGCGGATACGGCCAAAGCGATCGCTGATTGGCCCGAAAATTACGCCGCCCAGTACGGCACCAATCAGAGTCCAGGTGACCAGAGAACCACTTTGTGAGGAAGACAAACCAAATTCGCTGGTAATAGCCGGGAGCATGAAACCGAGGATCAGTAAATCAAAACCGTCCATGGCGTAGCCAGTGACGGAGGCCAGCATGGCTTTTGCCGGTGTTGCGTGTGCTTTTTGAGCGTGTGCTTTTTGAGTATGTTGTGCGGACATGTTTACACATCTGTGAAGAAAAAAGTGGCGGTAGTTTGCCCGTAACGGGCGTTTATCGCCACCATGAAAAACTTATGGCTGGATTGATTAATTGGATACGATGCAGAAAGTTGGGGCATCAGTCCTTCAATGTTATGCTTTGCGCCCCCGGCGAAGGCTGCCCGGGGCCATGAACGAAGAGAGTCATTAATGAATACAGAAAACCAGGTTCGCCAGATTTTAGAAGATATCGAGCAGGTCATGCGTGATGACAAGCTGTGGCACGCCACGCCGCCGGAAGCGGAAGCCTTTGAAAGCAAAGAGCCGTTTTCCGTAGATACCATGTCAGCTGAGCAATGGCTGCAATGGGTGCTGGTTCCCCGTATGTACGCGTTGCTGGAGGCTAAGACGCCACTGCCAACCCGTTTTGCTATCACCCCCTATTTTGAAGTGGCGATGCCGGAAGCACTCCGTTTGCTGACACAACTGCAACGCCTCGACGATTTGCTGAATATAGAAGACTGACATGCTGGAAATTTTGTATCAGGACGAACACCTGATTGCAGTGAATAAACCTGCGGGTATGCTGGTTCATCGCAGCTGGCTGGACCGCCATGAAACGGTGTTTGTGATGCAAACGTTGCGTGATCAGATTGGTCAGCATGTCTTTACGGTCCACCGGCTGGATAAGCCGACGTCAGGCGTTTTGCTGCTGGCGCTGTCGAGCGAGGTGGCACGTTTGCTGTCGCAGCAGTTCGAAAATAATCAGATGAGCAAGGTGTATCACGCTGTGGTTCGCGGTTATGTGCCACAAGACGGCACCCTGGATTACGCGCTGACCGAAGAGCTGGATAAAATCGCCGATAAGTTTGCGAATCCGGATAAAGCGCCGCAGCCTGCGGTCACGCATTACCGCGTCGTCGCACAGGTTGAGATGCCGGTGGCTGTCGGACGTTACGACACCGCGCGCTACACGCTGGTTGAACTGAAACCGGAAACCGGTCGTAAGCATCAGTTGCGCCGTCATATGTCGCATCTGCGCCACCCGATTATCGGTGACAGCGCCCATGGCGATTTAAAGCAGAACCGTGGCATGACCGAACATTTCGGCTGTTCCGGACTGATGCTGCACGCCAGCCATATGGCGCTTCCTCATCCTGTGACAGGTGAACCGCTGTCGATTCAGGCGCGCTGGGATCATCGCTGGCAGAATGTGGTGACACAGTTTGGCTGGCAGGGAAAAATCCCTGAGCTTGAAAGGGTTGAGTTTGCAGAAACTTGCGGTCAGGATAGTCCACAAATTTAAGTCCTTTGATTGAAATATTGGCATCACACAGGAGTGAAACTCATGGCAGAAGTCGGAATTTTTGTCGGTACGGTGTACGGCAATGCGTTACTGGTAGCAGAAGAAGCGGAAACCGTGCTGAAAGGCCAGGGCCATGACGTCAAATTGTTTGAAGAAGGCACGCTGGAAGCCTGGCAGTATTACCGTCATCACTTTGTCCTGATTGTGACTTCCACCACCGGTCAGGGGGATTTGCCGGACAGCATCGCGCCTTTGTATGCCGCTATCCGCGACACGGTCGGGTATCAGCCGGAACTGCGCTACGGCATGATTGCGCTGGGCGATATCAGCTACGATCATTTCTGTGGCGGCGGTCATAAACTGGATGATTTATTGCAGGAACAGGGTGCGTCGCGTATCGGCGAACTGCTGGAAATTGATGCGATGGAAACCGCCGAACCGGAAACGGTCGCTGTTCCCTGGGTGGAAAAATGGGGTCAGTTGCTTAAATAACGTCGTATCCCGTCTTTTCTCCGCGCAATAAAAAAGGTCAGGCAAATGCCTGACCTTTTTACTTTCTCAATCTTCTGACTGCGACTATCAATCAGCGGCCGTTGGTCAGTTTTTCCAGATCGGATTCAATCTCAGAAATTTTATTCGCCACAACAGATTCAAGGTGACGCAGATCATCAAGAATCTTACGCTTCAGATCCACTTCAACCTGATCGCGCTGGCAGATTTGGTCAAGCTCATCAATCACATAGCGCAGGTTAGGGCTGATTTCATGAATTTCTTTATAACCTTGTCCCGCGTTATCGGCAACGATGGTTTTGCGCTGGCGTGGATATTTAAATTTCACGCTTTTAGCAAAGAATTCACCTTTATCTCTGCGGAAGTAGATCTTCAGAATATCGTTATTTGCCTCCTGACGCAGGCTGTAACGATCAATATCGTCGGGATTATTAATGCCCAGGCTTTTCAGATTGTCATACATAGCGCTACCTTCGTTTAGGAGAATATTTAACGGTCATGATGAACCGAAGAAGAATTCGAATCGTTGATTAATGACACAATTTGCTATCAGCAAGATAAAAAAATAGCGGGTAACTGATGACCCGCTATTTTTAATCTTAGTCGATGGTACGCAATAACTCATTCAGGCCCGTTTTGCCCAGAGTTTTCGCATCTACTTTCTTGACGATAACTGCACAATACAGGCTGTATTTACCGTCTTTAGAAGGCAGGTTGCCGGAAACGACAACGGAACCCGCGGGGACGCGGCCGTAATGCACTTCGCCGGTTTCACGGTCATAAATTTTGGTGCTCTGGCCGATGTAAACGCCCATGGAAATCACCGAGCCTTCTTCAACAATCACGCCTTCAACGATTTCTGAACGCGCGCCGATGAAGCAGTTGTCTTCGATGATGGTCGGGTTAGCCTGCAGTGGCTCAAGGACGCCGCCGATGCCAACGCCGCCGGACAGATGTACGTTTTTACCAATCTGAGCGCAAGAACCTACGGTCGCCCAGGTATCAACCATGGTGCCTTCATCAACGTAAGCGCCGATGTTGACGTAAGAAGGCATCAGCACGGTGTTGCGTGCAATGAATGCGCCTTTACGCACGGCGGCAGGTGGCACCACGCGGAAACCTTCACGCTGGAAACGCGCTTCATCGTAGTCAGCGAATTTCATTGGCACTTTATCGAAGTAACGGCTTTCACCGCCTTCCATCACCTGATTGTCATTGATTCTGAACGAGAGCAGTACCGCTTTCTTCAGCCACTGATGCGTCACCCATTCGCCATCAATCTTCTCAGCCACGCGCAATTCGCCGCTGTCGATTTTGTTGATAACCTGAGTGATGGCGTCGCGCGTTACGCTGTCAACGTTAGCCGGAGTAATGTCTGCACGGCGCTCGAAGGCTTGTTCAATAACGGTTTGTAGTTGCTGCATCCTGTTCTCTTTCCTGAATTGGTTTTAAAAGATAGTGGTACTTGTATCACATTTTATCGCCAGGGTTGAGTGCCTCAGTTAATCGGCGCGTGATTTCCTGACGAGTTTGCTTATCCAGCGCACGGCGCTCAGCATTGGCCAGAATAAATAAGTCTTCCACGCGTTCGCCGATGGTCGAGATGCGTGCACCGTGCAGCGAAAGCCCGAGATCAGAGAACACTTCCCCGACGCGGGCCAGCAGGCCAGGCTGATCCAGCGCCACCAGTTCCATGTACGTGCGGCGGTCGGTATGCGTTGGCAGGAAACTGACTTCGGTCTGTACGCTGAAATGACGCAGTTTCGGCGAAGGACGTCGGGCGCGTGGCGGCTGATAAGCCTGCGTCATCGACTGTTCCAGCGCGTAACGGATCGCTTCATGCCGGTCTTGTGCCAGCGGACTGCCGTCCGGTTCCAGTACGATAAAGGTATCCATCGCCATGCCGTCGCGATTAGTGAAAATCTGCGCGTCATGAATGCTCAGGTTACGTCTGTCCAGCTCACCGGCAACGGTGGCAAACAGATACGGGCGGTCAGGACTCCAGATAAATATCTCCGTACCGCCGCGCGTTGCCTGACGGCTGACCAGCACCAGCGGTTTGGTGGAGTCATGCTCAAGCAAATGTCTTGCGTGCCACGCCAGCTGATTTGGGGAATGGCGCAGGAAATAATCTGCCCGGCAGCGGCTCCAGATGCGGTGCAACGCTTCCTCATCAATATTATCCATGCGCAGCAAGGCCAGCGCCTGCAGGCGATGATGGCGTACGCGCTCGCGCAGGTCCGGCGTATTTTGCATACCACGACGTAGCTGTTTCTCGGTGGCAAAATACAGCTCGCGTATCAGACTCTGCTTCCAGCTGTTCCACAGGGTTTCGTTAGTGGCACAGATATCGGCTACGGTCAGGCTGACCAGATAGCGCAGACGAACTTCGGTCTGCATTTCGGCGGCAAATTGTTGGATCTCGTTCGGATCCTGAATATCGCGGCGCTGCGCCGTCACTGACATCAGCAAGTGACAACGAACCATCCACGCGACCAACTGCGTTTCACGGGAATTCAGTCCGTGCAGTTCGGCAAATTCCAGCACATCTTGCGCGCCCAGAATCGAGTGGTCTCCGCCACGGCCTTTGGCGATATCGTGGAACAGAGCGGCCATCAATAACAGTTCCGGCTGCGGCAGGCGAGGGTACAATTCCACGCATAAAGGATGTTTCGGCCGCGTCTCTTCATGGGCAAAACTTTCCAGTTTTTGCAGCACGCGGATGGTGTGTTCATCAACCGTATACGCATGAAACAAGTCGAATTGCATCTGCCCGACGATTTGCCCCCATTGCGGCATATAAGCCCACAACACGCTGTGGCGGTGCATCGGCACCAGCGCCCGCGACACGGCGCCCGGATGGCGCAGAATCGACATAAACATTTCGCGTGCCTGGGGGATCATACACAGCGGCTCTTTAAGATGGCGGCGGGCGTGGCGCAGTAAACGCACGGTCGTCGAGTAAATCCCTTTGATTTCGCGATGACGCACCATCAGGTGGAACATGCCGATGATGGTTTCCGGGCAGGTTTCGAACAGGGATTCGTCACGCAGATCGATAAGGTCGCCGCGCAGCTGAAAATGTTCATCCAGGGGACGCGGTTTTTCATTCGGGCCAATCGCCAGAATGGCTTCATCGAACAACTGCAATAACATCTGATTCAGCTCGCCGACCCGGCGGGTCATACGGTAGAAATCTTTCATCATTCGTTCGACGGGCTGGTTGCCTTCACCCTGATACTGCAACAGCTGCGCCACGCTTTGCTGGCGGTCGAAAAGCAGGCGGTTGTCGTATCTCGGCAAGACCAGATGCAGGGCAAAACGGATACGCCACAGGAAGCTCTGACATTCCAGCAGCTCGTTGCGCTCGGCTTTGGTCAGGAAGCCAAATGCCACCATTTCATCGAGCGATGTGGCGCCAAAATGGCGGCGGGCCACCCACAGAATCGTGTGGATATCACGCAGGCCGCCTGGGCTGCTCTTAATGTCCGGCTCAAGGTTATAGCTGGTGCCGTGATAACGCTGATGGCGCTCATTCTGCTCTGCAATTTTAGCGCGGAAAAAGTTCGGTGAAGGCCAGAACCCGTCGCTGAAAATGTGTTTCTGCATACTGAGAAACAGTGCCACGTCGCCGCAAATCAGGCGGGATTCGATCAGGTTAGTCGCGACCGTTAAATCGGCCAGCCCCTCTAACAGGCATTCTTCCAGCGTGCGGACGCTGTGGCCGACTTCAAGTTTGAGATCCCACAGCAAAGTGATCAGCTCGCCAATCCGCAGTGCCTGTTCGTCGTTGAGGCGTTTCTGGCTCAGTACCAGTACATCAATATCGGATAAAGGATGCAGTTCACCACGGCCGTAACCGCCGACGGCCACCATCGCAGTTTCAGGAATATTGTCGAACCCGTAGAACGTCCACAGACGTTGCAGGAGTTGGTCGATGTAATGCGTTCGCGCATCCACCAGCTCTTCCGCCCGTTGCCCGGCATTGAAGGCATCCGCCAGCCATACCTGAAACTGTTCCATATGCTGTTTCAGGCTCTGACGGTTTAAATCGTCATCCGGATAGACAGAAGGGGAGGCAGGCTGTGGGGGGAAAGTCTGGGTAAGATCCTGCGTGGTTTGCGGTTGCAGACTCTTTTCAGCCGGAAAATTTTCAATCATGGGTGCGCAGCCCTACACGTGAGAGACCAATAAACGTGAAAGATAAAAAAACCGGCTTTCGCCGGTTTGATTCACAGATTTATACCCTCTCCGCAGAGCGGGCGACTGTTAGTCGTGCGTCAGAATAGCCGGGATGGTGTCATCCTTACGCAGCGTCATAATTTCACAACCGTTATCTGTCACCACAATAGTATGCTCGTACTGAGCCGACAAGCTGCGATCTTTAGTTTTTACTGTCCAGCCGTCTTTCATGGTACGGATACGGAAATCACCGGCGTTGACCATCGGTTCAACGGTGAAAGCCATACCAGCTTGTAATACCACACCGCCGTCATCTGCATCGTAATGCAGAACCTGAGGTTCTTCGTGGAAACCTTCACCGATACCGTGACCGCAGTATTCGCGAACCACAGAGAATTTCTCGGCTTCGACGAATTTCTGGATCTCTTTACCCAGCGTGCGCAGACGAATACCCGGTTTGATCATACGCAATGCGATATACAGACTTTCCTGCGTGATGCGGCAAAGACGCTCACCCAGAATAGTCGGTTTACCCGCGATGAACATCTTTGAGGTGTCGCCGTGGAAACCGTCTTTAATCACGGTGACATCGATGTTGACGATATCGCCATCTTTAAGGATTTTGTCGTCACTCGGAATGCCGTGGCACACCACTTCGTTAATCGAAATGCAGACAGATTTCGGAAAACCGTGGTAATCCAGACAAGCAGAAACCGCTTTCTGTTTGTTCACGATGTGATCGGCACAAATGCGATCAAGCTCACCGGTGCTTACGCCAGGTTTGACGAAAGGTTCAATGATTTCCAGCACTTCAGCGGCCAGACGGCCAGCAACGCGCATTTTTTCGATGTCTTCAGGGGTTTTGATTGAAATAGCCATGTGTTGTCCTGCAGGTTCTGTGCATCAGGTGTGCTTTATTTCTACACCGATGTCGTCAATAATTAGCTGTGGCTTATGGTATCAGCCCTGATATTTGCTGCCAAACTATCATTTCCCGCTAAGCAATTCGGTGAACAAAAGTTGCTGTCCGGCCGTTATTTATGGTATAAAGCGCGCCGGCAATCCGCTCTGGGTCTTACGACGCTGAGGGATTAAAGCCAAAATCACTCATTGTGTACTTATTAACGTAAGTAATAACACACACGTATCGACACATACGCCGGGGTGCCTTGGGAATTCGTTCTTCGGGGTCGGTTGTATGGGATACGTGGAGGCATAACCCCAACTACTTAATAGAGGTTTTATCATGGCAACTGTTTCCATGCGCGACATGCTCAAGGCCGGTGTTCACTTCGGTCACCAAACCCGTTACTGGAACCCGAAAATGAAGCCATTCATCTTCGGCGCTCGTAACAAGGTTCACATCATCAACCTTGAGAAAACTGTTCCAATGTTCAACGAAGCTCTGGCTGAGTTGCAGAAGATCTCCTCCCGTAAAGGTAAGATCCTGTTCGTTGGTACTAAACGCGCAGCAAGCGAAGCGGTAAAAGAAGCTGCACACAACTGCGACCAGTTCTTCGTGAACCATCGCTGGTTGGGCGGCATGCTGACTAACTGGAAAACTGTTCGTCAGTCCATCAAACGTTTGAAAGATCTGGAAGTTCAGTCTCAGGACGGTACTTTCGAGAAGCTGACCAAGAAAGAGGCGCTGATGCGTACTCGTGAACTGGCTAAGCTGGAAAACAGCCTGGGTGGTATCAAGGATATGGGTGGTCTTCCTGATGCTCTGTTCGTAATCGACGCTGATCACGAACACATTGCAATCAAAGAAGCTAACAACCTGGGTATCCCGGTATTCTCCATTGTTGATACCAACTCCGATCCGGATGGCGTTGACTTTGTTATCCCTGGTAACGATGACGCAATCCGTGCAGTAAATCTGTACCTGAGCGCTGTTGCTGCCACTGTTCGTGAAGGCCGTTCGCAAGATCTGGCTGTTCAGGCAGAAGAAAGCTTCGTAGAAGCTGAATAATAAGGCAAGCTCAGCAGAGCCCTTATTAACCAGGTATTGAAATATGTTGGTTAGGGGGCCTTTATTGGCCCCCTTTGCTTATCTTAAATGCGAGAAATATCTCATCGCAAAAACTCTTTTTGCACTGAGATAATCGAGGAAAATACAATGGCTGATATTACCGCTGCCCTGGTAAAAGAACTGCGCGAACGTACTGGCGCTGGCATGATGGATTGTAAGAAAGCTCTGGTTGAAGCTAACGGCGACATCGAGCTGGCAATCGAAAACATGCGTAAATCTGGCGCGATCAAAGCTGCGAAAAAAGCAGGCAACGTCGCTGCTGATGGCGTGATCAAAACCAAAATCGAAGGCAACTTCGGCGTGATTCTGGAAGTTAACTGCCAGACTGACTTCGTGGCTAAAGATGCTGGTTTCCAGGCTTTCGCTGACAAAGTGCTGGACGCTGCTGTTGCTGGCAAAGTGACTGACGTTGAGGTTCTGAAAGCTCAGTTCGAAGAAGAGCGTATTCAGCTGGTTGCTAAAATCGGTGAGAACATCAACATCCGTCGCGTTCAGATTCTTGAAGGCGATGTGCTGGGCAGCTACCTGCACGGCGCACGTATCGGTGTTATGATCGCTGCTACTGGCGCTGATGAAGAACTGGTTAAGCAAATTGCAATGCACGTTGCAGCAAGCAAACCAGAATTCGTTAAGCCTGAAGATGTGTCTGCTGAAGTTGTAGAAAAAGAGTACCAGGTTCAGCTGGACATCGCGATGCAGTCTGGCAAGCCGAAAGAAATTGCAGAGAAAATGGTTGAAGGCCGCATGAAGAAATTCACCGGCGAAGTTTCTCTGACTGGTCAGCCTTTCGTTATCGACCCAAGCAAAACTGTTGGCCAGGTTCTGAAAGAACACAACGCTGACGTGACTAACTTCATCCGCTTTGAAGTGGGCGAAGGTATCGAGAAAGTTGAGACTGACTTTGCTGCTGAAGTTGCAGCAATGACTAAACAGTCTTAATCAGTATCTGATACACCCTAAAATGGAACCGCTGCGAAAGGGCGGTTCCGTTTTATCCAGCCCCAAATTCCTATTACATTGTGCGTAAAGTCATTCTGGCAGCGCTATGATGTAAAGACCGACTATCCATTAAGACACATTGCTTCTAGGACAGACACCATGGCTACCAATGCGAAACCCGTTTATCAACGTATCCTGCTCAAACTCAGTGGCGAAGCCCTGCAGGGCAGTGAAGGTTTTGGTATCGACGCGAGTGTATTAGATCGTATGGCTCAGGAAGTAAAAGAGCTGGTCGAACTCGGCATTCAGGTAGGCGTTGTGATCGGCGGCGGTAACCTTTTCCGTGGCGCGGGCCTCGCACAGGCGGGCATGAATCGTGTTGTAGGCGACCATATGGGTATGCTGGCGACTGTCATGAACGGCCTGGCAATGCGCGATGCATTACACCGTGCCTATGTTAACGCGCGCCTGATGTCTGCAATCCCTTTGAACGGTGTTTGTGATAATTACAGCTGGGCTGAAGCTATCAGCTTGCTGCGTCATAACCGTGTGGTGATTTTCTCCGCCGGTACCGGCAATCCTTTCTTTACCACTGACTCAGCAGCCTGTCTGCGCGGTATCGAAATCGAAGCTGATGTGGTATTAAAAGCCACCAAAGTTGACGGCGTGTATTCTGCTGATCCGGTGAAAAACCCGGAAGCAACGCTGTATGAAAGACTGACCTATCAGGAAGTGCTGGAACAGGAATTGAAAGTGATGGATCTGGCGGCCTTTACGCTGGCCCGCGATCACAATCTGCCAATTCGTGTTTTCAACATGAATAAGCCGGGCGCTCTGCGTCGCGTGGTGATGGGTGAAAATGAAGGGACGCTGATTTCTAAAGCGGAGTGATCCTTCACAATTGAACATTGTGTTCAGCCAGCCTCTGCTGGCACGAGTATTCACGGACTATACTGATGTTATGGTCTGCCAGGTAACCCGCTTTCAAAGGTTAACAACGTGATTAACGAAATCAAAAAAGACGCTGAAATTCGTATGGAAAAATGCGTTGAAGCATTTAAAACCCATATCAGCAAAATCCGCACCGGCCGTGCGTCACCAGGCATCCTGGATGGCATCATGGTGGAATATTACGGTTCAGCTACACCTTTACGCCAGCTGGCGCAGGTGACTGTTGAAGATTCCCGTACTCTGGCAATCTCCGTATTTGACCGCTCAATCAGCGCAGCGGTAGAAAAAGCGATCATGACCTCTGATCTGGGTCTGAACCCTTCTTCAGCAGGCGCGACTATCCGCGTTCCACTGCCAGCACTGACCGAAGAACGTCGTAAAGACCTGATCAAGGTTGTTCGTGGCGAAGCAGAGCAGGGCCGTGTGTCTGTGCGTAACGTTCGCCGCGATGCGAACGACAAAACCAAAGCGCTGTTGAAAGATAAAGAAATCAGCGAAGACGAAGATCGCCGTTCTCAGGACGATATTCAGAAACTGACTGATACTTTCATCAAGAAAATCGACGTTGCTTTGACTGAGAAAGAAGCTGAGCTAATGGAGTTCTGATCCAACGTTCAGCTTCCTACAAAGCGCCGCAATTGCGGCGCTTTGTTTTTATCGGGCTTTAATTCTTTTACCCGTTCGCACAATCTCATAGACAAGCCAGATAAGAGGTTTCAGACTGTGCACTTTCCCAATCTACGAGCGCTATCCCGGGCATTTTCATGAAACAAATGACTATTCTTGGTTCGACAGGGTCTGTCGGCACCAGCACGCTTTCCCTTGTCCGGTCTAATCCTGACGACTTCACCGTTAAAGCACTGGTTGCAGGGCGTAATGTTGACGTTATGGCGCAGCAGTGCCTTGAATTTCAACCGGCTTACGCTTCAATGGCGGATGAAGCTTCTGCACGCGCGCTGAGAGCCATACTGGCTGAACAGGGAAGCCGTACTGAAGTGCTATCCGGTCAGGATGCTGCCATAGAACTGGCGGCACTTGATGATGTGGATCAGGTGATGTCGGCTATCGTGGGTGCGGCTGGCTTGTTACCGACACTCGCTGCGGTCCGTGCCGGTAAACAGGTACTTCTGGCCAACAAAGAGTCGCTGGTCACCTGCGGGCGTATCTTTATGGATGCCGTTCGTCAAAGTCAGTCTCAGCTTCTGCCTATCGACAGCGAACACAATGCGATTTTTCAGAGCCTGCCAGAAGCTGTTCAAAAACAGCTGGGTTTTGCTTCTCTCAAAGAACACGGAATTTCCCGCATTATCCTGACCGGTTCCGGCGGCCCGTTCCGCGAACTCCCTTTGGATCAGTTTAGCGACGTGACGCCTGACCAGGCCTGTGCTCATCCAAACTGGTCAATGGGGCGCAAGATTTCCGTGGACTCAGCCACCATGATGAATAAAGGCCTTGAATACATTGAGGCTCGCTGGCTATTTAATGCCTCTGCGGCAGAGATGGAAGTTATCATTCATCCGCAATCCGTCATCCATTCCATGGTCCGTTATTGCGACGGGAGCGTACTGGCTCAGCTGGGCTCGCCGGATATGCGCACACCTATTGCACACGCGATGGCCTATCCGCAACGTGTGAAGACTGATGTAGAAGCGCTGGATTTCTGCAAAATGGGTGCCATGACCTTCGGAGCGCCTGATTATGCGCGTTATCCGTGCCTGCAACTGGCCATTGAAGCCAGCAATACCGGGCAGGCTGCCACTACGGCGCTGAATGCCGCCAATGAAATTTCCGTCGCTGCTTTCCTCAATGGTGAACTCCGCTTTACTGATATTGCTTCTCTTAACCGCGAGGTTATGGAGCAACTGGTGAGTGCCGAACCCGATTCTGTTGAGGAAGTGTTGCAGATTGATGCATTGGCGAGGGCGCGTGCGAAAGATAAACTTCGTACTTTTGCGGTCTAGGCCTGTTTTAGTACTTATGCAGCAGTTTGTTAGCATCACACTGAGATGATATAGTCTGCGCCACACTGGCAGTAGATTTGGCTTTTCAGAGACTGAATGTTACAGGTGGAATCGGTGAGCTGTCAGTTAAGCCGTGCCTGAAAGGGAGACACGGCTTTTTTGCGCGTGTAGTCGCATTAGCGACAAATAGGTGCAGCGCCAGCTGGCTATTCTGGTGTAAGCCTGAAGAGCGTTATGCCAGCCTGAAAGCCGTTGTGTTCTGATAAAAGGAAATGAGTACGCGTTATGTCCCTCGAAAATCAACAGATGTCTGATATGTGTTGCTCTCAACCTCGCCATGTTGCCATTATCATGGACGGTAACGGACGCTGGGCAAAACGTCAGGGTAAAATGAGGGTATTTGGTCATAAAGCGGGAGTGAAGTCAGTGCGCAAAGCCGTGAGTTTTGCTGCCAGTCATCACCTCGATGCGCTCACGCTTTATGCCTTTAGTAGTGAAAACTGGAATCGCCCGGCTCAGGAAGTTTCCGCACTCATGGAATTGTTCGTTCGTGCTTTGGACAGTGAAGTGAAAAGCCTGCACAAACACAATGTCAGGCTGCGAATCATCGGCGATGTTAGTCGCTTTAGTGCTCGTCTGCAGGAACGCATTCGTCGTTCAGAAACACTTACTCAAAATAATGACGGTTTGACGCTCAACATCGCTGCGAATTACGGCGGCCGATGGGATATTATTCAAGGCGTTAAGACACTGGCTGGTCAGGTTGAAGCCGGTACACTGCGGGCAGAGCAAATTACAGAAGAGTTGCTGAATTCAGCGGTCTGTATGAGCGAACTGGCACCCGTCGATTTGGTGATCAGAACCGGTGGGGAACATAGGATCAGTAATTTCCTGTTGTGGCAGATTGCCTATGCAGAGCTGTATTTTACCGATGTCCTCTGGCCTGATTTTGATGAAAATACCTTCGAAGGTGCGCTGACTGCTTTTGCACAACGCGAGCGCCGTTTCGGGGGGACTACACCTATCGGCGCTGATGCGTCCTAGGGAGAACATTTGCTGAAGTATCGCATTATCACAGCTTTGATTTTAATACCGATTGTTATTGCAGCACTCTTTCTGCTACCACCGGTAGGTTTCGCCATCGTCACCTTAGTTGTGTGCATGCTGGCTGCGTGGGAGTGGGGGCAACTGGCGGGTTTTGCAACACGTAATCAGCGTATCTGGCTTGCCATACTCTGCGGTTTTTTGCTGGCCGCCATGTTGCTGAGCATACCGGCTTATCAGCAAAGTGTGCATCTGATGCAGGTTGGGGGTTCTTTATGGGCCGGCCTTGCATGGTGGTGTGTGGCGCTGGTGTTAGTGGTGGGGTATCCGGCTTCGGCAGGATTCTGGCGCCATTCCCGCGTGTTGCGGGTAATATTTGGTGTGCTGACGATTGTGCCATTCTTCTGGGGCATGATCGCATTGCGCCAATATGGTTATGCTGAGAATCATCACACTGGCGCATGGTGGTTGTTATATGTGATGCTACTCGTCTGGGGGGCAGACTCCGGGGCGTATCTGTTTGGTAAATTATTTGGTAAGCACAAACTGGCACCCAAAGTCTCACCGGGTAAAACCTGGGAAGGGTTTGCCGGCGGTCTTCTGACTTCTGCCCTGATAGCCTGGTTGTTTGGCCGCTATGCACCATTAACTGTGCAGCCTTCAATCCTGCTGATTTGTTCCGTTGTCGCAGCGCTGGCTTCTGTGCTGGGCGACCTGACGGAAAGTATGTTCAAACGCGAGGCAGGAATCAAAGACAGTGGTCATATGATCCCTGGCCACGGCGGAATACTCGATCGTATCGACAGCCTGACGGCTGCGGTGCCTGTATTCGCCTGTCTGATGCTGTTAGTGTATTAATCCGTCGCAGACGGTGATGTTTCTAAGGAATAGTTAGACATATGATGAACATACTCTGGAGCCTGGCCGCCTTTATCGTTGCATTGGGGGTGCTTATCACCGTGCACGAGTTCGGCCATTTCTGGGTTGCTCGTCGCTGTGGTGTGCGTGTAGAACGTTTCTCTGTCGGTTTTGGACGTGCGCTCTGGCGCAAAACTGACCGGCAGGGGACTGAGTATGTGCTGGCCATTATTCCTCTCGGCGGCTACGTCAAAATGCTCGACGAACGAGTCGAAGCCGTTGCTCCTGAATTTCGTCATCAATCATTCAATAACAAAAAGGTCTGGCAACGTGCTGCTATCATCAGTGCCGGACCGATTGCCAATTTCATTTTTGCCATTTTTGCGTACTGGCTGGTCTTCGTGATCGGCGTGCCCAGCGTGCGTCCTGTTATCGCGAACATCACTGCAAATTCAATCGCTGCGCAATCGAATATTTCATCAGGTATGGAACTAAAGTCTGTTGCGGGTATCGAAACGCCTGATTGGGAATCAGTTCGTATGGCGTTAATGGGCGAAATTGGTGATGATCAAACGACCGTAGGTGTTGCGCAGTTTGGCTCATCTCAGGTCGTTGAGAAAACTCTGGATTTGCGCCAATGGCAGTTTGATCCTGAAAAACAAGATCCGGTCGTTTCTCTGGGTATGATTCCCAGAGGTCCGCAGATAGAATCTGTTCTGCAGGAAGTGCAGCCTGGTTCAGCTGCCGAAAAGGCGGGTTTGCAAGCCGGGGACAGGATCGTTAAAGTCGATGGTCAGATTCTGGAAAGTTGGCAGTCGTTTGTCATTCAGGTTCGTGACAATCCGGGCAAACCTATCGCGCTGGGAGTAGAGCGGGGGGGAGATTCGGTCGCTTTAACATTAACGCCGGACACGAAGTCCGCAGGTAAAGGCAAAATACAGGGTTTTGCTGGCGTGGTACCGAAAGTGATACCGCTGCCTGACGAATTTAAAACAATCCGTCAGTATGGTCCGTTTGTGGCGTTTTATGAGGCCGGGGATAAAACCTGGCAACTGATGAAACTCACTGTGAGCATGCTGGGTAAGTTAATTACCGGAGATGTGAAGCTGAACAATCTGAGTGGCCCAATATCCATCGCACAGGGCGCAGGAATGTCAGCAGAGTATGGTTTGGTGTCGTACCTCACGTTTTTGGCACTCATTAGTGTCAATCTGGGGATCATCAACCTCTTCCCATTACCGGTATTAGATGGTGGACACCTGCTCTTTCTCGCAATAGAAAAGCTAAAAGGTGGGCCAGTTTCCGAGCGAGTTCAGGACTTCAGTTACCGCATTGGTTCAGTTTTGCTGGTGTTGTTGATGGGGCTTGCACTTTTCAATGATTTCTCCCGTCTTTAAGGCCGGAGATTAGGTTAGGAAGAACGCATAACAACGATGGCGATCAAAAAGTTGCTCATAGCGTCGCTGCTGTTTGGCAGCGCCACCGTATACGGTGCAGACGGTTTCGTAGTGAAAGATATTCATTTCGAAGGCCTGCAGCGAGTTGCCGTCGGTGCGGCGTTACTCAATATGCCGGTTCGCGTCGGTGATACGGTTACTGACGATGATATCAGTAACACCATTCGTGCATTGTTTGCCACTGGCAACTTTGAGGACGTCCGCGTCCTGCGCGATGGTGATTCTCTGATTGTTCAGGTCAAAGAACGCCCAACTATTGCCAGCATCACTTTCTCCGGTAACAAATCGGTGAAAGATGACATGCTCAAGCAAAACCTGGAGGCCTCTGGCGTCCGTGTTGGCGAAGCGCTTGACCGCACCACCATCGGCAGTATCGAGAAAGGTCTCGAAGACTTCTATTACAGCGTGGGTAAATACAGTGCGTCGGTGAAAGCGGTTGTGACCCCTTTACCGCGTAACCGTGTTGACCTGAAACTGGTCTTTACCGAAGGTGTCTCTGCCAAAATTCAGCAGATCAACATTGTAGGTAACCACGCCTTTACAACTGATGAACTGATCTCACGCTTCCAGCTGCGTGATGAAGTGCCATGGTGGAACGTCGTCGGTGATCGTAAATACCAGAAACAAAAACTCGCGGGTGACCTTGAAACCCTGCGCAGTTTCTATCTGGATCGCGGTTATGCCCGTTTCAATATTGATTCGACTCAGGTCAGCCTGACGCCGGACAAGAAAGGCATCTACATCACGCTGAACATTACAGAAGGTGAGCAGTACAAACTTTCTGGCGTGGAAGTGACTGGCAGCATGGCGGGTCACTCAGCAGAAGTTCAAAGCCTGACAAAAATTGATAAAGGCGAGCTGTATAACGGCGCCAAAGTCACCAAAATGGAAAACGACATCAAACAGATGTTGGGGCGTTATGGTTACGCTTATCCACGTGTGACGACACAGCCAGAAATTAATGATGCAGACAAAACCGTTAAGCTGCACATCAACGTTGATGCGGGTAACCGTTTCTACGTGCGTCATATCCGCTTTGAAGGCAATGACACCAGTAAAGACAGCGTACTGCGCCGTGAAATGCGTCAGATGGAAGGTGCCTGGTTAGGCAACGATCTGGTCGATAAAGGCAAAGAGCGTCTGAACCGTCTGGGTTATTTCGAAACTGTCGATGTTGATACGCAGCGTGTTCCGGGTTCACCGGATCAGGTTGATGTGGTCTACAAGGTGAAAGAACGTAACACCGGTAGCTTCAACTTTGGTGTGGGTTACGGTACAGAAAGTGGTGTCAGCTTCCAGGTCGGTGTCCAGCAGGACAACTGGCTGGGAACGGGTAACTCTGTCGGCATCAGCGGTACCAAGAACGATTACCAGACGTACGCGGAATTCACTATTACTGACCCATACTTCACCGTTGACGGCGTAAGTTTGGGTGGTCGTATCTTCTATAACGACTTTAAAGCTGATGATGCCGATCTCTCCAGCTATACCAACAGAAGTTATGGTATTGGCGGGAACCTGGGCTTCCCGATTAATGAGAATAACTCATTACGTCTGGGTCTGGATTATGTTCATAACGATCTGTCCAATATGGAACCTCAGATTGCTATGTTCCGTTATCTGAACTCTGTTGGCCTACAACCTGCTGTCACGACCAGTGACAACGCGGATGCTGACTTCAGCGCGGATGACTTCTTCGTGAATCTGGGTTGGGGTTATAACAACCTTGACCGTGGCTACTTCCCGACTTCAGGGACTAAAGCCAGTCTGAACGGTAAAGTTACTGTTCCGGGCTCTGATAACGAATATTACAAAATTACTTTCGATTCAACCAGTTACTTGCCACTGAATCAGGATCGTGATTGGGTGCTGATGGGCCGTGCGCGTGCAGGTTACGCAGATGGTCTGGGCGGTAAAGAAGTGCCGTTCTACGATAACTTCTATGCCGGCGGTTCAAGCAGTGTTCGTGGTTTCCAGTCGAACACCATCGGTCCTAAAGCAGCGTATTACAAATGTACTACTGCTAATACCTCTTACAGCACCTGTCCGATCGATAACTCGAACGATGCAGTGGGTGGTAACGCAATGGCGGTAATGAGTGCGGAACTGATTGTTCCTACTCCGTTCGTCAGCGAGAAATATGCGAATTCACTGCGTACTTCCCTGTTTGTGGACAGTGGTACAGTGTGGGATACCGGTTGGGAAAATACCCCAGAGTCTCTGGCCGCGGGCGTTCCTGACTATAGTAAACCAGGCAACATTCGTGTTTCTTCAGGTCTTGCATTGCAGTGGATGTCTCCACTGGGACCATTGGTCTTCTCTTATGCACAACCTGTTAAGAAATATGAAGGCGATAAGGCAGAACAGTTCCAGTTTAACATTGGTAAAACCTGGTAACGTCCTGCCTGGGCAGAATTTGTTCAGAAGAATCGCAAAGGCCAGATGCTGAATTTGATACACGGGTCTCGGCCCGTGTATCGTTTTCTTATCGGGTGTTTTGTGTAATTTACTGTGCCATCTGGCACAAACGGGTGATGGAAGGAGTTTATAGTGAAAAAGTGGTTATATGCCGCAGGCCTCGGTTTAGTTATGGCTTCTTCAGCTAGCGTTCAGGCTGCTGATAAAATTGCTATCGTTAACGTAGCAAGCATTTTCCAACAAATGCCTGCTCGTGAAGCAGTAGCAAAACAGCTGGAAAACGAGTTCAAAAGCCGTGCGACAGATTTGCAATCTCAGGAACGTGATCTGCAAACCAAAATGCAACGTCTGCAACGTGATGGCTCTACCATGAAAGCCAGCGATCGTTCAAAACTTGAAAAAGACGTTATGGCTCAGCGTGAAGCTTTCTCTTCTAAAGCGCAGCAGTTCGAGCAAGACAACCGTCGTCGTCAGGCTGAAGAACGTAACAAAATCCTGAGCCGTATTCAGGATGCTGTTAAATCTGTCGCGAGCAAAGAAGGTTATGATGTTGTTATCGATGCAAACGCCATCGCGTATGCAAACAATGACAAAGATATTACTGCTGATGTGCTGAAACAGGTTAAATAAACATGTCTTCAATTCGACTGGCTGATCTGGCACAGCAGTTGGATGCACAATTGCACGGTGATGGCGAAATTGCCATCACCGGCGTTGCTTCAATGCATTCCGCACACTCTGAGCAAATCACGTTTTTATCAAACAGCCGTTACCGTGAACAGTTGGCTTCTTGCAATGCAGGTGCCGTAGTGTTGACGGAAGCGGATCTGCCATTTTGCCCTACAGCGGCATTAGTGGTTAAAAACCCTTACCTGACCTATGCGCGTATGGCGCAGTTGCTGGATACCACGCCAGCACCGGCACATGATATTGCCGCGAGTGCGGTGATTTCTGACAGTGCTTCTTTGGGTAAGAATGTCTCGGTTGGCGCAAATGCAGTCATCGAATCCGGCGTTGTACTGGGTGATAACGTCATCATCGGTGCCGGCTGCTTTATCGGTAAAGACGCGAAAATAGGGGCGGGAACCCGACTTTGGGCTAACGTTTCTATTTATCACCGCGTTGAGATTGGCGAACAATGTCTGATCCAGTCCGGAACAGTCATTGGCGCTGACGGTTTTGGTTACGCTAACGATCGCGGTAACTGGATCAAAATTCCTCAGCTCGGCACGGTAATTATCGGTGACCGGGTTGAAATTGGCGCCTGTACCACAATCGACCGTGGCGCGCTGGATGACACCATTATCAGCAACGGCGTTATTATTGATAACCAATGCCAGATTGCACACAACGTCGTGATTGGAGACAATACGGCGGTTGCCGGTGGTGTTATCATGGCCGGTAGTCTGAAAATCGGACGCTATTGTCAAATTGGCGGAGCCAGTGTTATCAACGGTCACATGGAGATTTGTGACCAGGCTGTCGTGACGGGAATGGGAATGGTAATGCGACCAATCACCGAACCTGGGGTATACTCCTCCGGTATCCCGTTACAACCGAATAAAGTTTGGCGTAAGACGGCTGCATTGGTAATGAATATTGACGAGATGAATAAGCGCTTGAAAGCTGTCGAGCGTAAAATCGAAAAAGACTAATTACCACCTACGATGCTGCTTTGTGTTCCCTTTGTTGAGTGAACCTGCGACATACGTTCCTATTTGCGGCCTGCCTGATGACCTTCTTTTGGGGTCTGGCAGGCCGTGTTATTGATGCCATCAGTTTTTATAGACAGGAAGAGTATTTTGACTACTGACACTCATACTCTGCGTATTGAAGAGATACTGGATTTATTGCCACACCGTTACCCGTTCTTGCTGGTTGACCGCGTGCTGGACTTTGAAAAAGGGAAATTTTTGCGCGCCGTGAAAAACGTTTCTTTTAACGAGCCGTTCTTCCAGGGGCATTTCCCGGGTAAACCTATTTTTCCAGGCGTTTTAATTCTGGAAGCGATGGCTCAGGCCACCGGTATTCTGGCGTTTAAAAGCGTAGGAAAACTGGAACCGGGCGAATTGTATTATTTTGCAGCAATCGACGATGCACGTTTTAAACGTCCGGTCTTACCAGGTGACCAGATGGTTCTGGAAGTTGAATTCATTAAAGAGCGTCGTGGCGTTGCTCGATTCAAAGGTGTCGCGAAAGTTGATGGTGAGATCGCTTGCGAGGCATCAATGATGTGCGCCCGTCGCCGGGAGTCTTAATACATGATTGATAAAACCGCCTTTATTCATCCAAGCGCTATTGTTGAAGACGGTGCCGTAATCGGCCCTAAAGTCCATATCGGTCCTTTCTGCTACGTGGGATCCCAGGTAGAAATTGGTGAAGGTACTGAGCTTAAATCACACGTAGTGATTAATGGCGTGACCAAAATTGGTCGCGATAACCGCATTTTCCAGTTCGTTTCCATTGGTGAAATTAACCAGGATCTGAAATATGCCGGTGAACCAACACGCGTTGAGGTCGGCGATCGCAACAATATTCGTGAGAGCGTTACCATTCATCGTGGTACCGTTCAGGGCGGTGGTCTGACAAAAGTGGGCAGCGATAACCTGTTAATGGTTAACGCGCATATTGCCCACGATTGTGTCATTGGTAATCGCTGTATTCTGGCGAACAACGCGACCCTCGGTGGTCACGTTGAAGTTGATGATTTCGCGATCATTGGCGGTATGACGGCGGTGCATCAGTTCTGTATTATCGGCGCGCATGTCATGGTGGGTGGATGTTCCGGGGTTGCTCAGGACGTTCCTCCGTTTGTGATTGCGCAGGGTAACCATGCGACACCTTTCGGTATCAATATTGAAGGGCTTAAGCGTCGTGGTTTCGAAAAAGCCGATCTGCATGCTATCCGCAATGCCTATAAGTTACTGTATCGCAGCGGTAAAACGCTGGAAGAAGCCCAGCCGGAAATCGCTGCTATTGCGGCTGAATTCCCGAAAGCTAAACCCTTCAGTGATTTTTTCGCCCGCTCAACGCGCGGCATTATTCGCTGATCTGGGCTACGGAAAACAATGCAAAAGCCTGTTCTGACAATTGGCCTGGTGGCCGGTGAAACGTCCGGTGACATTCTTGGCGCCGGGCTGATTCGAGCCTTGAAAAAGCATCATCCTGATGCCCGTTTTGTGGGTGTCGCAGGTCCGCTGATGCAGGCGGAAGGATGCGAAGCCTGGTACGAAATGGAAGAACTGGCGGTGATGGGCGTGGTGGAAGTTCTTGAACGGCTGCCACGCCTGTTGAAAATCCGCAAAGATCTGACTCAGCGTTTTAGCGAACTCAGGCCTGATGTGTTTGTGGGCATCGATGCCCCGGACTTTAACATCACGCTGGAAGGCCGCCTGAAGCAGCGTGGTATCCGCACGATTCATTATGTAAGCCCGTCTGTCTGGGCCTGGCGACAAAAGCGTGTTTTCAAAATCGGGAAGGCGACAGATTTAGTTCTGGCATTCCTGCCTTTTGAAAAAGCGTTCTATGACAAATTCAATGTTCCCTGCCGTTTCATTGGTCATACCATGGCTGATGCGATGCCGTTGCATCCTGATAAACAGGCGGCACGTCTGGCGTTAGGGATCCCTGAAGAAGTTCATTGCCTGGCGTTATTACCGGGAAGTCGTCATGCGGAAGTGGAAATGCTCAGCGCAGATTTCCTGAAAACCGCATTGCAATTGCGACAGACCTATCCTGATTTACACATCGTTGTACCACTGGTCAATGCCAAACGTCGCGAACAGTTCGAGCGCATCAAGGCTGAAATTGCGCCTGATTTACCTGCTCACTTGCTCGATGGTAAAGGCCGTGAAGCGATGATTGCCAGTGACGCGGCATTGCTGGCTTCAGGGACGGCAGCGCTCGAATGTATGCTGGCGAAATGCCCGATGGTGGTGGGCTATCGTATGAAGCCGTTCACTTTCTGGCTGGCTGAGCGTCTGGTGAAAACGCCGTACGTGTCATTGCCAAACCTGCTGGCAAGACGCGAAATCGTTACCGAATTACTGCAAACCGAATGTGTGCCTGAAAAGCTTTCTGTTGCGTTGCTGCCTTTACTGGCCGGTGGCGAGAAAAGCCACGAGCTGCGCGAAACGTTCCTTGAACTGCATGAAAGCATCCGCCGTGATGCAGACGAACAGGCTGCTCAGGCCGTCATGGAGCTGGCAAACCGATGAGCGAAGTATTTATCTATCCGCAGGCCGTATGTATTGCGGGTGTGGATGAAGTGGGACGTGGTCCGTTAGTGGGCGCCGTGGTGACGGCTGCGGTGATCCTTGATCCTGCCAATCCGATTAAAGGTCTGGCGGATTCTAAAAAATTGTCTGAAAAGCGCCGTGAGGCGTTGTACATCGAGATTAAAGAGAAAGCGCTGGCCTGGAGCCTCGGGCGCGCCGAACCGCACGAAATCGATGAACTGAATATTCTGCATGCCACCATGCTGGCCATGCAAAGAGCGGTTGCTGGTTTGGTTATCACGCCTGATATGGTGCTGATTGATGGCAACCGCTGCCCTAAACTTCCGATGGCGTCACAGGCGGTAGTGAAAGGGGACAGCAAAGTCGCTGAAATCAGCGCTGCTTCAATTCTGGCTAAAGTCACCCGTGATCGCGAAATGGTTGAACTGGATCTTCAGTTCCCTGAATATGGTTTTGCGAAGCACAAAGGTTACCCTACGCCGGTGCATCTCGAAAGCCTTGCCCGCCTTGGAGCAACAGCACATCACCGTCGAAGTTTCTCTCCGGTGAAACGCGCGCTCGGGCTGGCATAACGCGTCACTTGTTCCTGCCCCGTTTTGCGGGGTATACAACCCTTAATTCACTCATTTCTGGACTCTGGATATGGCCGAACCTCGTTTTATTCATCTGCGTGTACATAGCGACTATTCCATGGTGGATGGGCTCGCGAAAGTGGGCCCGCTTGTGAAATGCGCAGCGTCACTCGGCATGCCCGCTCTGGCGATTACCGATTTCACCAACCTTTGCGGACTGGTGAAATTTTATGGTGCTGCTCACGGTGCCGGTATTAAACCGATTATCGGTGCAGACCTGAATGTGCAGAGTGAAATCCTCGGGGATGAGCTGGCTCAGCTGACCGTTCTGGCGATGAATAATCAGGGCTATCAAAATCTGACGCTGCTCATCTCCAGAGCTTACCAGCGCGGTTATGGCGCAGCCGGACCGATTGTCGACCTCCAATGGCTGGCGGAGCTGAACGAAGGCCTGATCCTGCTCTCCGGCGCGAGAATGGGCGACGTCGGTAAGTTCCTGATCCGCGGCAATGATTTGCAGGTCAATCAGTGTCTCGATTTCTACCAGCAGTATTTCCCTGACCGCTATTACCTCGAATTAATCCGCACCGGTCGTCCGGAAGAAGAGAACTATCTTCATGCTGCCGTTGCGCTGGCGACAGAACGTGGTCTGCCAGTCGTGGCCACCAACGACGTACGTTTTATGGTACCGACCGACTTCGATGCCCATGAAATCCGCGTTGCTATCCACGACGGTTTTACTCTCGACGACCCTAAACGCCCGCGTAATTATACTTCGCAGCAATACATGCGCAGTGAAGACGAAATGTGCGAGCTGTTTGAAGATGTTCCCGAAGCGCTGCAAAATAGCGTGGAAATCGCCAAACGCTGTAACGTGACCATCCGACTGGGCGAATATTTCCTGCCCCAGTTCCCGACCGGTGATATGACCACGGAAGACTTCCTGGTCGAAAAATCAAAAATCGGTCTGGAAGAACGCCTCGAGTTTTTATTCCCGGATCCTGAAGTGCGTGCTCAGCGACGTCCTGAATACGACGAACGTCTGGATATCGAACTTAAAGTGATCAACCAGATGGGATTCCCCGGATACTTCCTGATCGTTATGGAATTCATCCAGTGGTCGAAAGATAACAGCGTGCCGGTTGGTCCCGGTCGTGGTTCCGGTGCCGGTTCTCTGGTGGCGTATGCGCTGAAAATTACCGATCTGGATCCCCTTGAGTTTGACCTGCTCTTCGAACGTTTCCTTAACCCTGAACGTGTTTCCATGCCCGACTTTGACGTCGACTTCTGTATGGAGAAACGCGACCGGGTTATCGATCACGTTTCTGAAATGTACGGTCGTGAAGCCGTTTCGCAGATCATCACTTTCGGTACGATGGCTGCCAAAGCGGTTATCCGCGATGTGGGACGCGTCCTCGGTCATCCTTACGGCTTTGTTGATCGCATTTCAAAACTGGTGCCACCTGATCCGGGGATGACACTGGAAAAAGCGTTTGCCGCAGAACCTCAGTTGCCAGAAATTTATGAGGCTGATGAAGAGGTTAAATCGCTGATTGACATGGCCCGTCAGCTGGAAGGTGTCACCCGTAACGCCGGTAAACACGCTGGTGGGGTGGTCATCGCGCCAACCAAAATTACCGATTTCGCGCCGTTATATTGCGATGCTGAAGGTAACCATCCGGTTACTCAGTTCGATAAAAACGACGTTGAATATGCCGGGCTGGTCAAGTTTGACTTCCTCGGTCTGCGCACGCTGACCATCATCGACTGGGCGCTGGCAATGATTAACGCCCGCCGCGAGAAAGCCGGTGAGCCGCCGCTGGACATTGCGGCTATCCCGCTCGATGACAAGAAAAGCTTCGACATGCTGCAACGCTCGGAAACCACGGCGGTATTCCAGCTTGAATCGCGCGGTATGAAAGATTTGATCAAACGACTGAAGCCAGACAGCTTCGAAGATATGATCGCACTGGTGGCGCTGTTCCGTCCGGGGCCTTTGCAGTCCGGCATGGTAGATAACTTTATCGACCGTAAACACGGGCGCGAAGAGATTTCCTATCCAGATATTCAGTGGCAGCATGAATCCCTGAAACCTGTACTGGAGCCGACTTATGGCATCATCCTGTACCAGGAACAGGTCATGCAGATTGCGCAGGTTCTGGCGGGTTATTCGCTGGGTGGCGCAGACATGCTTCGTCGTGCGATGGGTAAGAAAAACCCGGTTGAAATGGCCAAGCAGCGTGGCGGCTTTGAAGATGGTGCCAAATCTCGCGGCATTGACGGCGAACTGGCGATTAAAATCTTCGACCTGGTAGAGAAATTCGCCGGTTATGGATTTAACAAATCTCACTCCGCAGCTTATGCTTTAGTGTCGTATCAGACGCTGTGGCTTAAAGCGCACTATCCGGCAGAATTCATGGCGGCGGTAATGACCGCGGATATGGATAACACCGAGAAAGTGGTCGGGTTGGTCGATGAATGCTGGCGTATGGGGCTGAAGATTCTGCCGCCTGATATCAACAGCGGTTTGTACCATTTCCACGTGAACGACGAAGGTGAAATTGTCTACGGTATTGGCGCCATCAAAGGCGTGGGCGAAGGCCCGATTGAAGCCATTATCGAAGCGCGTAACGAAGGCGGCTATTTCAAAGAGTTGTTTGATCTCTGCGCGCGCGCTGATGTTAAAAAACTGAATAAACGCATTCTCGAAAAACTGATCATGTCCGGTGCCTTTGACCGCCTCGGGCCACACCGTGCTGCGCTGATGAGCTCTCTGCCGGACGCACTCAAAGCGGCGGATCAGCATGCTAAAGCTGAAGCGATTGGTCAGGTGGATATGTTTGGTGTTCTGGCAGAAGCGCCGGAACAGGTCGAAAAATCTTACGCTAACGTGATGCCGTGGCCGGAACAAACGGTGCTGGATGGTGAGCGCGAGACGCTTGGGCTGTATCTGACCGGCCATCCGATCACACAGTATCTGAAAGAAATCGAGCGTTATGGCGGCGGCCAGCGCCTGAAAGATATGCACCCGACGGAACGGGGCAAAATGACCGTCGCAGTGGGACTGGTGCTTGCTGCACGTGTCATGGTCACCAAGCGCGGTAACCGCATTGGGATCTGTACACTGGATGACCGCTCAGGTCGTCTGGAAGTCATGTTGTTCACCGAAGCATTGGAAAAATTTCAGCATTTATTGGAAAAAGACCGTATCCTTATCGCCACAGGACAGGTCAGCTTTGATGACTTCAGTGGCGGGCTTAAAATGATGGCCCGCGATGTAATGGACATCAGTGAAGCACGGGAAAAATATGCTCGCGGTCTTGCTATATCGCTGACTGACAGGCAAATTGATGACCAGCTTTTGAACCGTCTCCGCCAATCGTTGGAACCTCATCGATCGGGGACGATACCAGTGCATCTGTATTACCAACGAGAAAACGCAAGAGCCCGGCTACGATTCGGGGCGTCATGGCGTGTTACGCCAACAGACAAACTGTTGCTGGATTTGCGAGGCCTGGTCGGTAGTGAGCAGGTGGAACTGGAATTTGACTAAAATAGGAATGCTATGAGTCTGAATTTTCTTGATTTTGAACAGCCGATTGCGGAACTGGAAGCGAAAATTGACTCGCTGACTGCAGTCAGCCGTCAAGACGAAAAATTAGATATTAATCTGGACGAAGAAGTTGCACGCTTGCGCGAAAAGAGCGTTGAACTGACTCGTAAGATTTTCTCTGATCTGGGTGCCTGGCAAATTGCCCAACTGGCGCGCCATCCTCGTCGCCCTTACACCCTGGATTACATCAAACATATCTTTACCGATTTTGATGAACTCGCAGGTGATCGTGCCTTCGCAGACGATAAAGCTATCGTTGGCGGTCTCGCCCGTTTAGGTGAACGTGCCGTGATGATCATTGGTCATCAGAAAGGCCGTGAAACCAAAGAGAAAATTCGTCGTAACTTCGGTATGCCTGCGCCGGAAGGGTATCGCAAAGCGTTACGCCTGATGGAAATGGCCGAACGTTTCAAACTGCCAATCATCACCTTTATCGACACTCCGGGTGCTTATCCTGGTGTTGGCGCTGAAGAACGTGGTCAGTCTGAAGCTATCGCCCGTAACCTGCGCGAAATGTCCCGCCTGAATGTTCCGGTTATCTGCACCGTTATCGGTGAAGGTGGTTCCGGTGGCGCACTGGCGATCGGCGTTGGCGACAAAGTTAACATGCTGCAATACAGCACCTATTCGGTAATTTCACCGGAAGGTTGTGCGTCTATCTTGTGGAAGAGCGCGGATAAAGCGCCTCTGGCTGCGGAAGCAATGGGTATTGTTGCGCCACGCCTGAAAGAGCTGAAACTGATCGACTCCGTGATCCCGGAGCCTTTGGGTGGCGCTCACCGCAACGTCGAAGCCATGGCAGCTTCTCTGCGTGCACAACTGGAAGCTGATCTCAGCGATCTGGATGTTCTCAGCACTGAAGAACTGCGTAACCGTCGTTATCAGCGTCTGATGACTTACGGCTACTGCTGATTTGCGAGTGATTTCGAAAAGGCCATGCTTATGCATGGCCTTTTTTATTGCCAGTTTTTCACCCGGACTTTCCTGCAGTCTTACCTGTAATCTTAAAATCACCCCCGTTTTACCTAAACTCACCAGCAAAGGGTACACAGCAGCGACCAACCGTGTTTCTATTAATGCCTGAGAGAAAAAACAACATAAGGATTTGTCAGATGAATATTATCGCTATCATGCGCCCGGAAGGGGCTTACTACAAAGAGGAGCCAATCCGCGAACTGGATAGCGCACTGACGCTTCTTGGGTTTCAGATAATTTATCCGCGTGACCGCGCTGACTTACTCAAACTCATCGAAAACAATGCCCGGATCTGTGGTGCGATTTTCGACTGGGATCAGCACAGCGAAGAGCTGTGTACCGAAATTAACGAACTTAATGAATACCTGCCGCTTTATGCTTTCATCAATACGCATTCGACACTGGACGTTGACGTCAATGAAATGCGTATGGTGTTGTATTTCTTTGAGTATGCGTTGAGTGCGGCCGATGATATTGCTAAACGCGTCCGACAGTACACCGATGAATATATTGATACGATTACGCCGCCGCTGACAAAAGCGTTATTCAATTATGTGGAAGAAGGGAAATACACCTTCTGTACACCAGGGCATATGGCCGGTACGGCTTTTTTGAAAAGTCCGGTTGGAACACTATTCTATGATTTTTTCGGCGCTAAAACGCTGAAAGCGGATGTGTCGATTTCGGTAACTGAGTTGGGTTCTTTGCTCGATCACACCGGCCCGCATCTTGAGGCCGAAGAATATATCGCGCGAACGTTTGGCTCTGAACAGAGCTATATCGTTACCAATGGTACCTCGACGGCGAACAAAATTGTCGGCATGTATGCAGCACCTGCAGGAAGCACAGTGCTGATTGACCGCAACTGTCATAAATCACTCGCGCATCTGATGATGATGACTAATATCGTGCCGGTCTATTTGCGCCCGAACCGTAATGCTTACGGCATTCTTGGCAGCATCCCGCAGCATGAATTCACCCGTGAAAGCATCGAAGAGAAAATTGCCCAGACCGAGAATGCCTCCTGGCCGGTTCACGCGGTCATAACCAATTCCACTTACGATGGTCTGTTGTACAACACCGATTACATCAAGAATACGCTGGATGTTCCGTCGATTCATTTCGATTCTGCATGGGTCCCGTACACCAACTTCCATCCGATTTATGATGGCAAAAGCGGAATGAGCGGGGAGCGGATCCCGGGGAAAGTCATCTACGAAACGCAATCAACACACAAGTTACTGGCGGCTTTCTCGCAGGCTTCAATGATTCACATTAAGGGTGATTACAACGAAAGCACCTTTAACGAAGCTTACATGATGCACACCACAACCTCGCCAAACTACGGCATTGTCGCCTCGGCGGAAACGGCAGCGGCGATGTTGCGCGGGAACCCCGGACGACGTCTGATCAACCGCTCAGTGGAACGTGCCCTGCATTTTCGTAAAGAGATCCAAAGGCTTCGCGAAGAGACTGACGGCTGGTTCTTTGATATCTGGCAGCCCGAACATATTGATGAAGCGGAATGCTGGCCGCTGAATCCGGATCAAAACTGGCACGGTTTTGCCAACGCCGATACCGATCATATGTATCTGGATCCGATCAAAGTGACCATCCTGACACCCGGCATGAATGAAATGGGTAAGCTGGAAGAGGAGGGGATCCCGGCGGCGTTAGTGGCGAAATTCCTGGATGAGCGCGGCGTGGTGGTGGAAAAAACCGGTCCGTACAATCTGCTTTTCCTGTTCAGTATCGGCATTGATAAAACCAAATCTATGAGCCTGATGCGCGGGCTGACCGATTTCAAACGCAGTTATGATCTCAATTTGCGGGTCAAGAATATGCTGCCAGATCTCTATGCGGAAGATCCTGATTTCTATCGCAACATGCGTATTCAGGATCTGGCGCAGGGGATCCACAAGCTGATCGTCCGCCACGACTTGCCGCGATTAATGCTGGAAGCATTCGATGTATTGCCGGAAATGAAAATGACGCCGTACGAAATGTTCCAGCATCAGGTTCGCGGACATATAGATGAATGTGATATCGATGATCTGATCGGCAAAGTATCCGCCAACATGATACTGCCTTATCCGCCGGGCGTGCCGGTAGTGATGCCGGGAGAAATGATCACCGAAGAAAGCCGCGCGGTGCTCGATTTCCTGATTATGTTGTGCTCGATAGGTGAACGTTATCCTGGCTTTGAAACCGATATTCATGGAACGCGTCTCACAGAAGACGGACGCTATCTGGTGAAAGTCTTAAAACTTCCGGAAGCGGAGTAACAAACAGCCCTCTTCGTGAGGGCTTTTTATTGACGACTCCGGACAGCCTGAGTAACGTTCACGTCAGAAATTAACAGGACATGACTATGCTTAATCTTCGCCAGATCCATCACATTGCTATTATTGGCTCCGATTATGAGAACAGCAAACACTTCTACTGCGAGATTCTCGGGTTCACGTTGCTGGGCGAGTTTTATCGTGAAGAGCGTGATTCCTGGAAGGCCGATCTGGCACTCAATGGTCATTACACCATTGAGTTGTTCAGCTTCCCGCAACCACCGGCACGACCAAGTCGTCCGGAAGCCTGTGGATTACGCCATCTGGCTTTTAGCGTGGACGATATCGAACAGTCCATTTCTGCACTCACTGCGGCGGGCGTTGTCAGTGAACCGGTAAGAATCGATCCTTATACCGGTAAAAAATTCACCTTCTTTAATGATCCTGATGGTTTGCCGCTGGAACTGTACGAATCCTGAATATCCTATGAACTCAAAAATTGCCGCGACATTTCTGACTGAACATCTGCGCCATAAAATCGGTGACTCACGAAAACTTTGCGTGGCATTCAGCGGTGGGCTGGATTCGGCTGTTCTGCTGGCCGGGCTGGCGGAGTTACGTGATACCACGCTACCGCAGGTCGAACTGCGTGCGCTGCATATTCATCATGGATTAAGTCAGTTTGCGGATGACTGGATGGCGCACTGTCAGGCGTTTTGTCATCAGCGGAATATCCCTTTTTCTGCGGTAAAAGTTCAGGTGGATGCGCAGGACGGCGGCATAGAAGCGGCCGCAAGAACGGCACGCTATCAGGTTTTTGCAGCCAATCTGGCTGAGAATGAAATATTACTGACTGCTCAGCATCTTAACGATCAATGTGAAACCTTTATGCTGGCGCTCAAGCGGGGCAGCGGACCCGCCGGTCTTTCCGCGATGAGCGCGGACAGTTCGGTTCACGGTTATCGTTTGTTGCGGCCTTTGCTGGATCTCAGTCGTGAGCAGCTTGAAGAATTTGCGGCACAACTTCAGCTCAGCTGGATTGAAGACGACAGTAACCGGGATGCCCGTTTTGATCGCAATTTTCTGCGGCTGGATATTTTGCCCGCTCTTTACCAGCGCTGGCCGCATTTTGCCTCTGCCACCGCCCGCAGCGCATTGCTCTGCGCCGAGCAGGAAACGTTACTGGACGAATTACTCATCGAGTCGCTCTGCGCGTTAACCGACGATCAGGGAAGTTTGGCAGTCGAGGGTTTGAAGGCGTTTTCATCCGTCAGGCGCTCTGCGCTGTTGCGTCGCTGGCTGGCATCGCGTGGTGCAAAAATGCCTTCACGGGAACAGTTGCAAAGAATATGGGACGAAGTGGCGCTCAGTCGCGAAGATGCGCAGGCACAGTTAGTGCTCGGCACTTTGGTCATCAGACGTTTTCGCCAGCGTTTGTATTTACTGCCAGAATTCCAGTCACTTAAAGATGTGGTGATCCGCTGGGATCCGGCTGAGAAATTAACGTTACCCGACGGGCTGGGTTATCTGAAGGCCGATCCGGCTCCGGCCTTGCAGATGGCTGAATGTGTGATCCGCCAGCCTCGCGCTGATGAAAAGGTCATTGTGCGTTTTAAGGCGCACGGTGTTATCGAAAAAGTCGGACGGGATCGGGCGCGTCAGGCAAAAAAACTGTGGTCTGAGCTGGGCGTTCCGCCGTGGCAGCGGGATCGTATTCCATTGATTTATTACGATGAACAGCTGATGGCTGCACCGGGATGGTTCACCACCCGCCAGTCTCAGCCCGAAAATAATGAAGCGCAGTGGCAGATCGTCTGGTCGGCTCTGCAATAAAAGAATTGAACAGTTTATTTGGGTGAACCTTATTCGCCCTGGGAGTGGTGATGCCGGTGACAATCGTTAAAAAGACAGTGATAAGGGCATTAACAGGGTGCGTGACGTTAATGCTCATCTCTTTACCGGCCTTGGCAGGCGGTAACATTACTGACGGGCAGTCAAAATCTGCCAGTTGCGCGGCATGTCATGGCGCAACGGGTAAAGCCGTTAATTCAATTTACCCTAATCTGGCAGGCCAAAATGCCGATTATCTGGCGCTTTCTTTACATGCTTACAAGAAAGGTGAGAGAAGTGGCGGGCAGGCAGGCGTGATGCAGGCTTTTAGTTCGTCATTATCCGATCAGGATATCATTGATTTGTCGGCGTACTACGCCAGTCTGACGCCACTGAAATAAGTCTGCCCTCAGAAATGCAAACGGGCAATCCTGAGATTGCCCGTTAGGTAAATTGACGGCAGTTGACGCTATTCAGCGCTGACCACAACGGTGCCAATTTCCGGATGGCTGAAGCTTTCAATGTGATCTAATCGCAGATCCCGTTGCTCGCCGTTCGCCTCAACCACCAGATATTCCACTTTTTTACGCATTAACAGATCGTTGGCTTTTGCCTCAACAATTTCTCCGCTACGCATCTTCAGCGTCAAAACCAGGTGATGCTGGCAGGCGAGCTCGAGATTATCGTAGTCATCACAATTGATGGGTTGGTACTCATCATTCATCGACATAATCGCTCACCAATAAGTTAGCGGCGGCATAGGCCGCCTGGTCCCTAACGGAAGACGGAAGTTCAGCGTTTGCTGCCACTTCGTCCAATGCTTTCAATACACAGCCCAACGCATCGGGCACATATCCGAGATCGCCACTGGCGATTTCAGAATATCTACGGCGCACCAACTCACAGTATTGTTGCATAACTTCTCCCTAAAAAGCGTATCCCTCTGAGGAAAGCGCAGAAAGATAAACTCTCAGTATTTAACGACTATAGCACAGGAGAGTGTGAGTTATTAGCGGGTCTGTAAAGGTAAATCGTTTGCGTAAAGCCATTATTGAGGATGACCATCGGGGGAAAACTGGTCGCGGCAGGACGCTTTCAAGTACACTGTGCGTCTATTATCAAGGGGTTTACCATGGCGTTAAAAGCAACTATTTATAAAGCAGCAGTCAATATCGCCGATATGGATCGCAATTTCTTTCATGATGCCAACCTGACACTGGCGCAGCATCCTTCCGAAACAGAACAACGCATGATGCTGCGTTTGCTGGCGTGGATTTATCATGCTGACGAAAGACTGGTGTTTACCCGCGGATTAAGCGCGGAAGATGAGCCAGAAATCTGGCGTAAGAATGACCACAACGGTATCGAATTGTGGGTCGAATTAGGATTACCTGATGAGAAGCGTCTGAAAAAAGCCTGTAACCAATCGCGCGAGGTTGTGCTTTACGCGTATGGTGAGCGTGCGGCGAAGGTCTGGTGGTCGCAAATCGAAGGGAAAGTCAGAGGTTTTGAGAACCTGCGCATCCGTTACATAGAAGATGAGTTACTGACTCAGCTGACAGCTTTTGGCAGCCGTACCATGAATTTGCAGGCGACCTTGCAGGACGGAACTATTTGGCTTTCTGATGCTCAGAGTAATTTAGAAATTCATTTTTCTGAATGGAAAGAGTCTGTTGTAAAAGAAACCAGGTAATCAGCGTGTTAATCCTTTCCGGAAAAGTTGAAATACCCGACAGCGAAATCGAATTAACCGCGATACGCGCTCAGGGTAACGGCGGCCAGAACGTCAATAAAACATCAACGGCTATTCATTTACGCTTTGATATTAAAGCGTCGAGTTTGCCAGAATATTACAAAGAGCGGTTAATGGCGTTCAATCATCATTCTGTTACCGCCGACGGCTGGGTCATTATTAAGTCCCAGGAATACCGGAGTCAGGAGATGAATCGTGAAGCCGCTCTGGCACGGCTTGGGGCATTGATTTCACAAGCGATGGTGGTAGAAAAACCACGACGGGCAACAAAACCTACCCGGGGGTCTAAAATTCGTCGGGTAGAAAGTAAAGTTCGCAAGGGTGCAACGAAAGCATTGCGGGGCAAGATACGTTAGCCCTAAATTCGTGCTGCAGGACAATTTTTATCGCAGCACTGTGGAATAGCAGTAGGGGAGAAACTGTGAAAAAAATCATTACAGGAGCAGTGCTGGCGCTCGGGGCGTTATCGTTGTTCGGCTGTCATACCGCCGCATTTAACCATGAGAAGCCTTTGCAGGCGATGCAGCAGAGTTACAGCGGTGTGTTGCCCTGCGCAGATTGCAGTGGGCTGGAGACGTCACTTTTCCTGCAACAGGACGGAACGTATATCCTGCAGGAAATTTATCAGGGAAGTAAGGACGGCGATCAGGCGTTCGCCAGTTACGGAAGCTGGGCGCGGACGGCCGACAAACTGGTACTCACTGGAAATGATGGTGAGAAGCGTTACTTCCATCCGAAAGATGAAAATCTTGAAATGCTGGATATGAGCGGCGAGCCTGTTACTTCTCAGTTCAACTATACCCTGAAGCCAGTGCAGCAGAGTTTGCCTAAGACACCGATGGCGCTGACCGGAATGATGCAATACAGCGCGGATGCAGCATCATTTAAAGATTGCGCCACCGGTAAAGTGTTCCCGATGTCGGCAAATAAATCACTGGAAGAAGGCTATCTTGCAGCACGCAAAGCACCGAACCAGCTGGTTTTCCTTTCGATGGATGGTCATTTCATGACCGAACCGTCAATGGAAGAAGGACAGATGCAGAAAGCTATTGTGGCGGATAAAAACGTTAAGTTTGACGCAACGAAGTCCTGTCCTTAAATCAAAAGCGGCCAGCGCAGCACAAACTGAATTGCATAAAGAGAAATGCCCGCATAAAGCGGGCA
>NZ_JAFMOW010000051.1 GCF_019049675.1 Rahnella bonaserana
ATGGACGCACTGGCCACGGGTCGCAGGATCAAGTGTCTGACCTGCGTGGATGATTTCACGAAAGAGTGCCTGACGATTACCGCCGCTTTCGGGATTTCAGGCGTGCAGGTCACGCGTATTCTGGACAACATTGCACTGTTTCGCCGCTATCCGGCGACGATAAGAACCGATCCGGGGGCCGGAATTTATCTGCCGCGCATTGGATCAATGGGTCTTTGAGCATGGCGTGGAGCTGCGACTTATCCAGCCGGGCAAGCCGACACAGAACAGATTTATTGAGATTTTTAACGGACGCTTTCGCGATGAATGCCTGAATGAACACTGGTTCAGCGATATTGTTCACGCCAGGAAAATCATTAATAACTGGCGACAAGATTATAATGAGTGCCGTCCTAATTCATCGCTGAATTACCAGACTACAGCTGAATTTGCAGCTGGTTTGCGAAACGGGAAATATGAAGAAAAACCAACCGACATTACTAACTGAAGGTTGTATCTAATCCTGGGGGCTGGTCAGTTGTGCCAGACAAATACTGTAGAAATAGATACTGACATAAAAAATCATTGAAGGCGCAAGTATGCCCCTTCATTGGCGAACAGGATATCAAAGAAATATGCGACTCTAACGATCTTACTTTTCAGATGCGTTTGCCCCTACAGGCACAAAAAAGCCCGCATAATGCGGGCCTATCAGATGCCGGTGTAATGAAAACGACAGGAGATGATAATAATTTCGCCGTCTTTGACGTAATAGACAAGCCGATGTTCACGGTCGATACGTCGTGACCATAATGGCCTTTTGTGCTTTAGAGGCTCGGGCTTACCTATCCCGACGAACGCGTCAACATGCACGGCTTTAATAAGTTGGCGCACGCGTTCAAACTTCTTCGGGTCGTTATCCTGCCAGTATCGATAGTCCTCAGCGGCACGCGCCGTGAATACGGTTTTCATACATCAATTTCAACAGTTTCACCGCGATCTAACTGGTTCAATGATTCCTCTAAATGCGCAGCGTTTGCCGGGTTACTGAACAGGTAAAGCGTCTCAACCATGCTGCTGTATTCGTCTGCATCGATCATCACTACGTCACGACTGCCACGACGGGTGATAACGACGGTATCGGCGTCATCGCTGACTTGATTCAGTACGTTCGCGAAATTAGTACGGGCTTCTGTAAAAGTGATATGACGCATTGAACAGTCTCCTTAAAGCAATTTGCTGACATAATAGCAATGTACTTATTTAAGTACAAGTATGTCATCTCGCATTGCCCCTGGCTTCTCATAAGGCTGGACACAATGCATCATGTACTCGTTATATTCACGGGCTAAGACACGTATTCATTACAAACTAAGATGGTACCAATATAGAGCCGTAACAGTGTGTTAATGGAGTCATTTTTGTGTCAAAAAACCTTCTCTTGATACGTTTCTTTCAACAACATCACTGCCTGTGATTCAGGCATGCTAAACGTGATCTGCTGACTGGCCGCAATGTCTAACGCAAACACCCGCGTATACACTTCGGTACTTTCCGCTTTCTCATGGCCGAGCAGTGCCTGCAGCACTTTCAGCGGCGTATGCTGATAGCAGTGGTGCATGGCGTAGCTGTGCCGAAATACGTGTGGGGTGACTGGTACCGAAAATGTGACGCCGTCACGCCTTGCCTCATCCCCCGCCCGGGTTAACCAGTTTCTAACCGTTCTGTCGGTGGCCGTCCAGATAGGAAGCGGACGGCGTTCTCCGGTTTTCTCATCGGTCTCAATCCTCTCACGCGTGCTGGCGAACAGCCGGCGCAGTTCGTCCACAAACCCCGGATCGGATAAAGGCACCACGCGGTTTGCTGATTTTCCCTTGGCCGGACGGCCGGTACCGGCGCGGCGCTGCTTAGCGGTGCGGATCACCACGTGTGGGTAATCGCCGTTAAGTCGGAAGTCCCGCCTTTTCAACGCGAGCACTTCATTGATCCGCCCGCCGGTGTTCCACAGCGTGGAAACCAGGGCGTGCTGTGACCAGTCGGGTAAGTAGTGGAGCAGGGCGCTGACCTCTGGCAATAAAAGGTATCTTGGCAGATCGGCATAGGCCATCGCCATTTGCCGAAGGGCCAGCGCGCGCCGGTGATCTTCCGGACGCACCATTAACATGGGGCGACGCTCCGGTCCCGGCAGCGTGGTCAACTCAGTCATCGGTCATCTTCCTCTTCAAACAGCATCGCAAATGTCATCACGTGTGGCCAAAAACGGCCGAGATCGCGCTACGTAAAAATTAGCCTCTCACCCCCGGGGGTGCGGACGATTACTTGGACTCTCGGGAGAGAGTTAATGCATTCATATGAGGACAGGGTTCGGGCTGTTGAACTCTATTATCGATATGGCAAAAAAGCCTCTATGGTCATCAGAGAATTGGGATATCCATCCATAAAACAGCTCGGTCGCTGGGTGCGAATTTATGAAGAAACTGGCGACTTACCAAAAGGATTAAAATCGAGACAGCGATACTCACAGGCACAAAAAATCGCTGCTGTGGAACATTCCTGACGCATGGTGGTTGTCTGGCGTTTACTCGGCGAGCCATCGGCTATTCCAGCGGCGTATTACTTAAACGCTGGATTGAAGAAATATATCCAAACCGGCGCCCTCTGATTGTCCGCTCAAATACAAATAAATGCTTCAGTCAGGAAGAAAGAGCTCAAGCAGTCCGTGAGCTTTGCAACCGAAGCGGAACCGTCCTTAAAGTTGCTCAAAACATAGGCGTGAGCGTCCCGGTCCTGTACAAATGGAAGAAAGACCTGCTCGACGATGAGGCTTATCGATCCATGCGAAGACGTAAAACATCAACTCAGAATAAAAACCAGGATGCATTACTTGATGAAATCACGCGGCTTAAACAGCAGGTTCATCAGTTGCAGCTTGAACGCGATATCCTGACAAAGGCGAATGAACTGATAAAAAAAAAGACATGGGCATCAGCGTCCTGACCCTGAAGAACAGGGAGAAAACCCAGGTCGTTGATGCCCTTAAGGAAATCTATTCCGTCGCTGAACTGCTCTGTGTTCTGAAGCTTGCCCGGAGTTGCTATTTTTATCACAAAGCGAGCCGGCGTCTAAATGATAAGTACGCGGAAATACGCATAGCCATGGCAAAGATCTTTGAAGGAAATTACCGCTGCTATGGCTACCGGCGTCTGCACGCGATGCTCCGAGAGAACAAGCTCTGCATCTCTGAAAAGGTTGTCCGCAGGCTAATGACTGAGGAGCAACTCGTTGTTAAGCAAGCCAGGCAACGACGATACAGCTCTTACTGCGGAGAAATAGGGCCGGCACCTGAAAATCTCCTTGCCAGAAATTTTCGATCCTGCGTACCAAATGAGAAGTGGCTGACTGATATTACTGAGTTCCACCTGCCGGCGGGCAAGGTCTATCTGTCGCCCGTAATCGACTGTTTTGATGGCAAAGTGGTGAGCTGGTCGATAGGAACACGTCCGGACGCAAAACTGGTGAATGGCATGCTCGACGACGCGCTCGATACGCTCAGAGAAAATGAAAAACCGGTGATACACAGCGACAGAGGCGGCCATTATAGATGGCCGGGTTGGTTGGATCGTATTAATGCATCAGGTCTTAAAAGGTCCATGTCGCGCAAAGGTTGCTCGTCGGATAACGCGGCGTGTGAAGGCTTCTTCGGGCGGGTCAAAAATGAAATGTACTATGGCAGAAACTGGGCGAGCACGACGCAGGAAGAATTTATCTGCCTCTTGGACAGGTACATACGCTGGTATAACGAGAAGCGAATTAAATTATCATTGGGTGCAATGAGTCCGGTTAAGTACCGGAAGCATCTGGGGATCACAACATAATCAGTCCAACAAAACATCCGCATCTCCAAAAGTGACATTATCAAATGGGACTTACAAACGCGGTACGGTTAACGCGCATTATGTTAAATAAGGTTTTGTATATCATGAGTAAGTGTTAATAACGTTCGCCTGTAAGGCTCAAGTTAAAATGAACATATGCATGATATAATACTCCCCCCTGAAAGGAGCGAATGCAATGCCAATAACTGCTTACTCTAAAACATTTAAGCGAGAACTCGACTCTACGCAACTTACACGCCTTTTTAATGAGCACGAGGTTGGAAAAAAAATCTCATTTCGTGATTTCGTGAAAGAAGATATTGAATGCCCAGCATGTAATGCCACTGGAGGCCATTATGTTAATGAATCGGTATCTAGTACAGGTAAAGTGATCAAACAGGCTTACTTCGCCTTCAGGGATGCTGAAGGCAACGATGCACACTTACCATTCTGTGATTTTTATAATGGCCCAGATAAACAAAACACAATAACAAATGAAGGACAGGTTGACTTTTCTAAATCAAACTCACCAATTACACAAGCTGTTGCGTGGATGGTATGTTGCGGAATAGAAAACAGTATATTCAGCCAAGAAGATATCAGAAATATGCGACAATGGTTTCTTGAGTTGAGACAGAATGGGGATTTCACATTTGAAGTCAGCCCTCATTTGGTTAATATAACTCGTGCCTTTATGGTTAGAAATAAACGTAACAGCAAAGAATATACTTTTGATGCAAATGCTATCAAAGATGAATGTTTCGATATAAACCAAGAAGTTTACGAATCTCTTCATTATAAATTCCCACAACTAGCACCTAATTTCAAAGATAACAGTGAACTTTATAATTTAAGACTTCTATCTGTTCTTAAAAAATCACGCAGCATAGCAGTTAAAGAATCAAACTCCGTTACATTTGACCGAACCATTCTTTCTGATAAATATGCCATTGCAAGGATATTTGCTTTAGAAATTAGAAAAGCAAATCCTCGCTTAAGAAGCAGTATGAGTCATTCGATTCCTGCGGTAAGCAACAGTAACCCACTAATGGCATTATCCGCACTGTTGTTATTTGTTTCTGATTGGGAAAACGATAAAGCTCTAAATAAACTTACCCAGATAATGAGTTATAAGACAATAAACGATCATAACGCAGGAAACGTTATGGGTTTAAATCCATTTATCCATTATAATTCCTGGGTTGTAGTCAAAAAATTACATGAGTTACAACAATCAGTTGGGGATGGTATCAACTTTGATTTGGAATTTGAGAATGAAAAAAATAGATTGTTAAAACTTTATTACCCAATAACTGAGTAAAACTCAAATAGCTTTCAAAAAATAATTTTATTTCATTCGAAAATATAAAGAGATATTTTATGATTAATAAAGAAGTTATGTTGCCTGAGTTACTCTCTTTAAGCGAGTACCCTGATTTAAAACCTATCTCATCATTAAAAAGTGGAGTCTATCGAGTTGTCTTCCCTGAAGGTAAAGAAGGTTCTCTAATGAAACTTTCTAATGGGAATTTAGCTGGCTTACATACGACAAGTATTATCTATGATGGAAAGATAAACGGTACAGCTGGCCTTATGGAAGTCGATTTAGACAAAGAAGCCACTCGACTTCTTTTAAAACTAACAAATTACGGTATTCTTGCAAATCGTGTGAATGTTTTATCACAAAAATTCGAATCATTTCTAAATTATCAATTAGAAATTCACAAAGCATCAGTAAGAAATATATTTCTTATGTTCAAAGATATTTCTAGAAAAATGCCTGCTATTCTAGAAGGTACTGAATATTCACATTTATCACTCAATACGTTAGCAATATTAAAAAAAGATGTCGGTGGGCTCTATGAATTTCATGCAAAGGAATTTGCAGATAAATACAGTAATATCAATAGAAACAATATGAATATACAGCAACTAATATGCACAATGGACGAATTTCGTAACCATAACGCATTTAGAACATTTGAAGTGTTACTTACAATTGAAATATTTGAGATAATGATATCTGGTAAAGCAAACCCTCGCTATATAAATATGGCTAGGATTGGACTATATGAAAGGATTCAGCCACTTATTAACATCATACAAATTGAGTATTCAAGAATAAAAAATCATATAGTAAGATATGTAGAGGATAGGAGATACACATCAATGAACTATTATGACCATATGAAACATGAAAAAAATGATGTTGAACTATACGCACTCCTGGATAATAAGTTAGAATCCGCTTTAGATATAAATACTACAGTAGCGGAATATTTTGATGAATCACTAAGCATCGAAGGTATTAAAGAAGCATATTTTATAATAAATGATGAAAACTCATTACTACAGATTAATCACGAGCAATAATCACTTTAAAAATTTGAAGGTCGCGGATAAGTGCGACCTTTAAATCCAATCATATAAGTGAAGATTATAAATCAATAACATTTTTTGAAAAACTCATCAATCAACGCATGATGTTGTGGGGCGGTAACACAAAGTGATACGTACATCATTAAATACGTGATGACTTGGTTTGTGCTTAACTCAACCTCCCCCCCTGTTTGTAAAATATCATAAATTGCGTCACGGCCATTGACGTAATATAAAACTCCTTTATTAAACCTAAATTCTTTGTTTGATATATTATCTTTGATATAGATAGTTCCACAATATTGGATTATTTTGTATGTTAGAGATAAAGGGAAAGGAGTGATTTCAATACGCATATGAGATTTTAAACTCCGGTAGCGTGCTTAATAGATTCTGAAATAGCATCACAAACTTCTTTCAAAGAGGTTGGTTTTTCATTTTCTGAAATGCCGTTCGTGTAAACATGCGCCTTGGACTTACCGTTAATAAATTGCATAGTGATCTCATATTCATTTGTTTTTGGATTCATGGCTGCGCGTGCATACTGACCGTCAACAAGAATTAGGCGGTTCGGCAATTTAGGAACGAAAAAGTAGTCGCCAATAAGGTCGTCATTGTCCATAGCCTCTTGTGATAATACGACCTCGAACTGCCAGGCACCCGCTTCAAAATTTTCTGGTCTTGTGTAATTTATGACACAGTTGTGATAGCGTTTGAATATACCTTCTTCTAGTTCACCCTTATCTCTAACTCTCATTTCCTTCATATTAATATAGAGTTGGTCGAAAGCTGCTTTACGAATTGCTTCCTCGGTCCGCCTACAGACGAGCTCAAGCAACGTTTCTGGATCCTCTGCCAATTCGCTATCCATAAAAATCAGTACGGCATTCCATTCTAAATTTACAACTTTCGTTCCAAGCAATCGGTTATTCGTTTGACTCCGGCATCCGGGAAAAATTGCACGATACTGAGCTATAGGATAAATACGCATTGGCTCAACATTCTCAGAATTAAATTCAGGAAGTAAAAAATTAATTGTTTCTTCGAGCAGTCCTGCGGTCAATCCCTCTATTTTGGCGTAAATTAAATATTCTTCCTGACGAAACTTATCACGCGGTTCCCTCGGAGAGTAAGTAACCGAAACATTCAGACCGCTTTCTAACGAAAGATTTTTATATACGCTCCAGTTCAGTGCTTTACGAATTTCCTCACTGACGTTCAAATCCAGCTGTTTCAATTTTTCGTCAAGAGATACCGGGATCCTGCACTGTACTAACTTAAGCTTGTTCTCACTCATGGGAAAAGTCTCGCCGTGTAATCAGTTAAAGCATAATCACATCAATGTAATAAATAGTAAATGCAAATATTACAAAATCATCATGTTTCGTTTCACTTGCGGCAAAACGGGTAAAGATCCGCAAATGCCGCACCCCCTTACAAATCCTTCATCTAGTACTTGGCAACCCCGAGGAACCATAGATATTGCGTTTTTAAGTAATCCACCCTTCTCTGCCCACAATTATTTGTGCGGTAAAACGGCTTATCTGAAATAACTTCCGCAGCCCGCCGGAAAATTTAGGCTAATTAATTGCATTGAAGTTATAAATTTTATCTTTTCAACTTTATATAATGGGACTTATATAAAGTTAGCCATCTACTGTATGAGCTGGTAATCTATCCAGTAGTTACAAATGCAGATGATTTTCTCTGTAGATCGTGCAGGTTACGCTACGTGAAATCTGCAAGGTAAATGCCCTGCGTGTTTCTCAGAATCCACGTAGCATCGTCAGTGACCGGGAGTGTGTTTTTTAAGCTATATATGGGCAAATTAACACCGATCCCCCAGGCATTGCCGGCTATCCAGGCTGAAGAGGATGTTCTGGCCAGACTTAAGGAATTTGTTCAGGATAAGGAGGCTTTTTCTCCCAATACGTGGCGACAACTAATGAGCGTGATGCGTATTTGCCATAAATGGTCGGCAGAGAATGGACGTTCATTTTTGCCTATGCTTCCGGCTGACCTTCGCGATTACCTGAACTGGCTGCAGGATAATGGCCGGGCCTCTTCAACGATTGCGACGCATGGCTCATTGATTTCGATGTTACACCGTAATGCTGGCCTGACACCTCCTAATTCTTCACCGCTGGTTTTCCGGGCTGTTAAGAAAATAAATCGTGTCGCAGTTGTCACGGGTGAACGTACTGGCCAGGCCGTGCCCTTTCGGCTTGAAAATCTGCTTGAGCTTGATGCGCTCTGGTCTGACTCAACATCGCTTCGCCTTAAACGTGATTTAGCATTTCTGCATGTAGCTTACAGCACGCTGCTGCGTATCAGTGAATTAGCCCGTCTCCGCGTTCGCGATATCTCCCGGGCAACTGATGGCAGGATCATACTTAATGTGAGTTACACCAAAACAATTGTCCAAACTGGTGGCCTGATCAAGTCCCTAAGTTCGCAGTCATCCCGCCGGCTAACAGAATGGCTGTCGGTGTCTGGTATCAATTCAGAACCTGACGCCTTCCTCTTTTGTCCGGTGCACCGATCTGGGAGTGCAACTCTTTCGGTCACCCGTCCGCTTAGCACGCCTGCGATTGAATCTATTTTCGCTCAGGCCTGGCGTACGATTGGTGTAGGTGAAACCATCATTCCAAACAAAGGGCGTTACTCAGCCTGGACTGGTCACAGCGCCCGCGTAGGAGCTGCGCAGGATATGGCTGGACGTGGTTATGCTGTCGCACAGATTATGCAGGAAGGAACCTGGAAAAAGCCTGAAACATTAATGCGTTATATTCGCAATCTTCAGGCTCATGAAGGCGCTATGACCGATCTTATGGAAAACAGTACTCTGAATCATAACAATGCATAATAGAATAATTCATACTTCATCAATATGAAGTGTTACTTCATTCTTTTTTTGATTTTACACATGATGCGCTTAAAGGTCGTTGAAAATTCTAAAGGCGTAGCATTAATGTCATCGGATTAATTGGCGATGACGTAAAACCGTAGTGTTCATAAAATTGTTTAGCCGGTTCATGAAGTGCATGTACGAGCAATGCTCTGACACCTGTATTTTGGGCAATTGAGTGAACTCGAAGAACGGCATCCTGTAACAATGAGGCACCTAGCTTTATTCCCTGAGTGCGCAGGTCGACCGCCAATCTTCCTAATACTATGACTGGAACTGGATCAGGCATATTACGCCTAACTGACCCTGTTGCTTCCCTGTGCGACACAGCGCCGGCTGCAAGGGCATAATAACCCACAACACTTTTATCGAGAGTCGCGACAACAAAAGTACGACTTGCACCGTTTAAATGGTTTGTCAGAGCACGCCGTTTTAACCATTCATCTAACATTGATTCCCCACAACCAAACGCATCAAGGATATGTTCAGTTGTAAGTGGTTCAGGAGCAGACAATTGTAAACTCATGCCCAGGGTGCTTTCACTGCCATAAGACGTTCCAAACCCTGATTTGCCTTTTGAGGTGCATCAAGCATCGCTGTGAATTCGTGGAATTTTTCAGTATCTAGCTGGAAAAAGACTTGGTCGAGCAGAATAGCCTGTGCGCGCTCACACGCGACTTCCAGCATAAAGTCAGATCGGTTTTTACCTAACAGAGTGGCAGCCTGATCGATGAGATCACGTTGTTCCGGTAAGGCACGCAAATTAATCGCAGCGTCACGCATTTTGTTTCCTCCTGTATTGACAATGGATATACATTAAAGTGTTGTGTATCTATTGTCAATACACTCCCGGAGTAAACTTCTTAACAATGAACTGCCGGGTTTTGAGAGTCTGATTGCTTAGAAGAACTTCGCCAATAGGAGCAAGAATTTAGGTATAAGATACAGCGGCTCTTGCAGAACGCCTGCCCAGGTCGGATGCATTGTCGCCTTCATCTGCTCGTTAATTTGCAGTAGATCCGGTTATTCTCCGGGGGCTACACTTTCTGGAGTTACTGTTACCCTGCCTACACCAGACCTGATTGGGTTTCATTACCGTGAACTTCCGCTGCAGGCGGTTAGGTGCTATCAGTGACGGACGTCCTCTGGTTCCACGGGGTATCTTGTAACCTGTACAGCCCGTATCCTGTTTTGTTTCATGATCTTGGCTACCCGGTTTCTGCTGCACGCTTCACCGACTTCACGTAGGTCGCAGTGAACCCTTCGATAGCCGTAAACATCGCCGCTCAGTGCATATGAGTCGCGGATTAATTGCAATAATCGCTGGTTATCCTTTTCTCCTGCAGAGACAGGACAATGAAGCCAGACGTAGAATCCGGCACGGGCAACTTTCAAAACCCGACACATCGCAGCGATCGACCAGATATCACGGTGATCGTTGATGAAGCGGTACTTTAGTCGGGCTCTCTTGCAAAGTACCGCGCTGTAGATTCAATTGGTCAACGCAACAGTCATGTGAAAACATGGGGTTGCGGAGGGTTTTTGAATGAGACGGACATTTACAGCAAAGGAAAAAGCATCTGTTTTTGAACTGTGGAAGAACGGAACAGGCTTCAGTGAAATAGCTAATATTCTGGGTTCGAAACCAGGAACAATCTTCACTATGTTAAGAGATACTGGCGGCATAAAACCCAATGAGCGCAAGCGGGCTGTAGCTCACCTGACGCTGTCTGAGCGCGAGGAAATACGAGCCAGTTTGTCAGCCAAAATGAGCATTCGTGCGATAGCGACTGCGCTAAATCGTAGTCCTTCGACGATCTCACGTGAAGTTCAGCGTAATCGAGGCAGGCGCTATTACAAAGCTGTTGATGCTAATAACCGGGCCAGCAGGATGGCGAAAAGACCAAAACCGTGCTTACTGGATCAGAATTTACCGTTGCGAGAGCTTGTTCTGGAAAAGCTGGAGATGAAGTGGTCTCATGAGCAAATATCAGGATGGTTAAGGCGAACGAAGCCGCGTCAAAAAACACTGCGAATATCACCTGAGACAATTTATAAAACGCTGTACTTTCGTAGCCGTGAAGCGCTACACCACCTGAATGTACAGCATCTGCGCCGGTCGCATAGCCTTCGTCATGGCAGACGCCGTACCCGCAAAGGTGAAAGAGGTACGATCAACATAGTGAACGGAACGCCAATTCACGAACGCTCCCGGCATATCGATAACAGACGCTCTCTGGGGCACTGGGAAGGCGATTTAGTATCAGGCACAAAAAACTCGCATATAGCCACACTTGTAGACCGAAAATCACGTTATACGATAATCCTTAGACTCAGGGGCGAAGATTCTTTCTCAGTGAATCAGGCTCTTACCGACAAATTCCTGAGCTTGCCGCCTGAACTCCGGCAATCACTGACATGGGACAGAGGAATTGAGCTGGCCAGGCATCTGGAATTTACTGGCAGCACCGGAGTTAAAGTTTACTTCTGCGATCCTCAGAGTCCCTGGCAGCAGGGAACAAACGAGAACACTAATGGGCTAATTAGACAGTACTTTCCCAAAAAGACATGCCTTGCCCAATATACTCAACATGAGCTGGATCAGATTGCGGCTCAGCTAAACAACAGACCAAGAAAGACACTGAAGTTCAAAACACCGAAAGAGATAATTGAAAGGGGTGTTGCTTTGACAGATTGAATCTACAGTAGCCTTTTTTAATATATCCCATTCCATTTCAACGCGTTGAAGTCTTTTCTTCAACTCACGTATCTCAATCTGCTCAGGTGTCATGGGTTAAGCTATGAGTGATTTTCCCGCTCGCTCTTCTTTCAGTTGTCGAACCCATTTATCCATCGTGGATTTGCCGACATTCATCGCAGTGGCAGCGGCGGCAACGGTGTAATGCTGATCGAGTACAAGCTGGGCAGCCTCGAGGCGAAACTCGGGGCTAAAATTGCGTTTGTTACGTCCGGTTATAATGTCACCTGTTTTGACTATGAGGTGATGATATCACCTCTATTCAGGTGGCCAAATTCACTATGCCACTATAGTTTGAAGTGGTTTATTAAATTTTGGCATCCGAACAGTGGTGTTCCGCGTCCGCTTTGGCACTAGGCGGACAGCACATCCCTCAATTTAAATCTAAATCCGAAAAAGAACTGTTTTCCAGCTTTGCGGGATACTTCAACCTTTGTTTAGAAAAGCAGCGTCTGCTGCTCATGGGGGTCGGCAAGTATTTAATCTATCGGCACTATAATTTGCTAGCTCCACGGGAATGAATTTCAAGAATTCATTTCAATAAATCATGCCGGATCACTTCATAGAGAGTTGCATAAACCTCATTTTGTTCATAGTATGTTTTTGTTCATGATTCGTGAACAAAATTAAGGCGTGAACAAATGAGGCCTCAACGACTTATCACAAAAGTTGCCGATACGATGCCCCCTGGCATCTTGTTAGAATATGAGCTTGCTCAGGAAGACGATGACACTGATGGAAGAGTTACGCTGACCACCGCGGGAGGGGGGAGAAAAAACTTTACTCTTGAAATAAAAACAGTACATCGAATTGAGACTCTCGCCGGCATTGAAAGGCGCACTAACCAATCAGTGAATGGTCTGCCGGTGCTGCTCATTTGCAATCGACTTTCTCCGCCGTTGGCGGACTACTGTATGCAAAACCGCATTAACTTTATCGACAGTGCCGGAAATGCGCACATTGATGTGCCGGGACTTTGCATCATTATTCAGGGAAAGCAGGAAGAAAAAACAAATGTTGCAGTCGGAGGGATATTCCCTGAAGGTGTGATGAAACTACTGTTTGTATTGCTTTCTGAACCTGATGCGCTCAATAAAACGTACCGTCAGTTGGCAGAGCTCTCGGGTATTTCACTGGGAATGGTTAGTAAAGCCTTTGATATTCTTGAACAGAGGCGACATTATCGAAAGGCGAAAACCGGTAGACGCCTGATAGATACTGACGGACTTAGTGCTATGTGGATTAATGATTACGCCCGTTCTTTAAAACCGCGGCTTGATCTGCTGACTTTAGAAGCCCCTAGTTCCTGGGAGCATCTGCCTCTTGAAACTGGAGAGTATGCGAGCGGTGAGCTTGCCGCTGCCTCATTAAGCGGCGGCTATTTGGTACCTGTGACGGGTATAATCTATACGCCCTATTCATTAGTGGAGCGTCGAAACAGGCTGGCTTTAAGACCAGCACGAGAACCAGGTTTGCAAATTATTGCGAGTTTCTGGGGGGCACTTACTCTCAATTCACGAGCTAAAGCCATGCTTTGCCTTGGGGATTTGCTGGATGGTGGCGACGACAGAAGTCGTGAAGTCGCAAGGATCATCAATGACAAATATCTTAACCTTAAAGATTCCGCTCTCTTCAGTTACTGAAACCTTGCTGTTACAGATAAACCAAATCTGCAGCGCTCAGGGTATCCCTTACTTTATTGCGGGTGCGACTGCGCGCGAAATCCTGATACATCATGTGTATGGAAGAGCGGTCGGCCGGCGGACTCGTGATATTGATTTTGCGGTATTTGTTCAGGAATGGCAGCTGTTTGACAACCTGAAGCAGGCATTAACTGCGGCTGGCGCAAAAACTATAAAAGGGAATGCCCACCGATTAGTGCTGGAGGGTAATGAACTGGACATCATTCCTTTTGGCGGCGTTGCCGAAGCAAATAAAGTTGCCTGGCCACCGGATCGCGAGGTTGTGATGGCTGTTGATGGCTTTGAGGAAGCCTTCGGGCATACAGTATCGATAACAATGCAAGCTGGGGAACAAATCCCTTTCTGCTCCCTGCCTGGTCTCGCCTTGCTCAAACTTTTCGCCTGGCGGGATCGTGGAATGGCAAATGGAAAAGATGCGGTAGACCTTTATAAAATTATCAATGAGTACGGGCAGATTGAGAATGAGCGTGCGTTTGAAAATTCCGCTGAGTGTGACAAGCGTGACTGGGATGTTGATCGTATGGGGGCGTTATTGCTGGGAAAAGATATCGCGATGATCAGTACTCCAGATTCTATAGTCGAACTTTTTAAACTTGACGCAGATGCACTCACTGATGCAATTGTCCGTCAGACCATGACAGACAATACTGATGCCATCGAGGAGAGGGTTTTAGATTTCTGGACCGGACTTCATAGTGAATAACCAAGTGTTGCAGAGATTGCTGGCTGTCCTGGTGACGAGGGGAATTCCATGGTAAGAGAAATAAAGCCGCCAATGCGACCAGATAACTACTGTTTCGGAGTTGGCTGTGTACAGCCAGCAATCTGCGCTGGCGGATATGTTTTTGCAGCAGAGTTAGCGTTGCCATACTGCGGTCGGGTATGACCGTCACATCTACCAGTGGACAAGCGTTGCCGTAGAGTTTTCCTGCAAGTTCCGTTTCATCAAATTCCTGCAGCCAATTAGTGGAATACGGATACGGGCTGCGTTTCTCGGTATAGAACAGGATTGGGATGACCAGCGGCAGTTTTGTGACCCGCCTCAAGATGCCGTTGCATGGCGGCAACGGCGTATCTGATGAGCCTGAATGCCAGCAACGTCCGCTCCTGGCACACAGCGGACTGTCATACCTGCTTAAGTCACTGGCTTAGCGTAGGATATTTTCCGTTTTCCAAGCGGCCCCCAGATCGCACAATCCGGGCTGAGCCCCCTCTAAGTGATCTACTATTTTGCGAAGCTATTTAGCACTGTTTAAATGGGGGAAAAAATATCACTTTCCCATAATTGAGGTATGAGATGAACAACACAGTTTATGATGCATTTCGTTGTTTGAAATTATTGTCCTCCGGAAATCGTGCTTTAGGTATCAGGGAGATGGGGCGGACTTTGGAACTGGATTCAGCAAAAGTCACTCGGTTGATGCAAACTTTATTGTCACTGGAAATGGTGGAGCAAGATATACGAAAAAAATATAGTTTAGGGATGGGTATCCACCAGCTCTCTGCCCGTGCGATACATAACTCAACCTTTTATAGCGCAGTGTTGGGAATGCTAGAGGAAATTGGTAGTCACTCTGTTTCTATTGTTGTTGGTATATTAAGCGGGAAGAATGTGACGTATTTAATCCATACCCGTGGTGGGAAAAGTATCGCCCGTGCTATCGGGAATTATGAGTCCTATCCGATTCATGATTCAGTCATTGGCATTAAACTACTCTCAGCCATGAGTGATGAAGAAATAGTCGCTCGCATTGGTGTCCATGACCACAATTTGTTGAAAAATGATATACAAGAGGCAAGGCGACATCAGGTATTTGAAAAAGTATACAGCCAGACAGATTACCGACTGGCGTGTATTATTCCTGGCATGCAAGCAGCCATAGCATTGTCTAATATTCAGGGTGACAAACTCAATATTGATAGTTTTCGCCAATTTTTAATGACTGCAGCACAGAAAATCAGTAGAGGATCATTTCCCATCCTGTAGTAACTGCTGGCAGCGTTCAGCCGTAGTCACCACACTTTGCCCACAACGGTAGAGTGCAGAACCGATACCTACGCTGTCGTAATACTGTAAATAATCGGCTGCATTTTCAATATCAACACCCCCCACTGCGCAGAAGTGGCTTGCTTGTGACAGCGGGCCCTTGATCAATTGCGGGTAGTTAACCGGCAGCGCCGCAGCAGGGAAAATTTTCAGCACATCCACTCCCATCTCACAGGCCGAGAATATTTCGCTACTGGTAAAAACGCCGGCGCAGACATCCAGACCATGACGCTTTGCAGCAGTGACAACACGGAAATCGAGATTGGGCGTTAAAATAAATCCTGCTCCGCGTAAGGCACTGGTTTTCACCTGCTCAGGCGTGAGCACCGTCCCGGCACCCACACGCACCCGGTCCCCAAACTGGCGACTAATCTGTTGCACACTCTGATCCCAGCCAGGGGAGTTGGTGGTGATCTCCACCGTATTGATGCCATAATCCAGCAGACAGGCGACATGTTCTATCGCCTCCTCTGCGGTGATCCCCCGCAGAATGGCGACGACTTTTGCACTATTGATCATCGCGAAAAACCTCATTCAGTCCGGCAATGATTGTGGTTTCAGCTTCAAGCGTGGTGCAACTGACAGATAACACATCGCAGGCCTGGCGATACAGTGACAACAAGGTGCGATTGCCGATAAAGCAGATACTTTCACTCTCTTGCTGCCCGGTCAGGATTTCGTAGCCAATCAGTAAACCTGAAAGGTAGCTTGCAGCATGGTGTGGCTCTATCGCACCAAGAATATATCGCCCGCGGATACGAAACAGCTCGGTAATAATATCACTGGCAGGGTAATCAAAAGATTGCGCAGTGTTGACCCCATGAATAAATGCCGACGTGGAATCTATTTGTTCGGGCAGACCTTTACCCACCACTGAATGGTGAACAACTAAATGATAAAGTTCACCGGTCATAAGGGTGCGTAAGCTCTCAACCTGCTGTTTCGAGCGATCAACAGTTATCCATTTACTGTGCGTCCCCACGGCGGCGAAGCGGCTGGCATCGGTTAACGTTAATGCACCCGCGAGTTGCATCTCCTCACCCCGGCACACTTCATTAACGCGGCGGTCGCATATACCCGGGCGCAGAGTGAGAGGATTGGAGAGTACACCCTTAAGCTCGCGACCTTTGCCAAGTAAGGCGGCAAAACTGAGTGGCAGCTCCAGGTATCCGGCATCGGCAATGCCGATATTGCTGCCAATCATGCCACACAGAATAACCGGGAGCTGTGCGTCCCAGGCATCCTTTAGGCGCAGCAATTGCTGGCGCAGAATATCAGGCAACTGCTCGCGCTGGCATTTTCCCACCCCGCACGTGTCTTCAACCATGCGTGTGACGACGCCATTACGTACACTCAGCGCGCGGAAATTACTGGTACCCCAATCTACCGCAATGTAGTTCATTGGCTCGCTCCGAAGACTGCCAGTGGCAATGCAGCAGTGAGGTTTTGCAATTCATCCCGTGTGATATCATCTATCAGTTTTGCCGGTTCGCGAACGTAGTCCGTGGCAAAAATGCCAGCTTTATGCAAAACGGTTTTGTGGATGGCTACGCCAATACCCGGTTGAACCCCATAACGCAGGAAGGGAAGATAGCGATAAAATTGCGCCTGTGCTTCCTGTTCACTGCGCGGAAAGGCCCGCAGAATGGCATTGATCACATCGGGAAACTCGCAGGCAGGCATGGTGCCAATCACGCCGCGGCGAAGCTCTTCATATAAGAAGCCGGCATTCAGCCCACCAAACAAGCCGACGCTATCACCGAGGGCATTTTTGAGCGCTGTGATTTTGAGAGTGGTCGGCGGTTGTTCAACTTTAATGTATTTGATCGCGGCAAACGCCTGGCAGAGTTTGACCAGCGTGGCGACCGGTATCGTCACCCCTGTCATCATTGGCGCATCCTGGATCATTATCTCTATATCGCAGGCATGACAGATGTCGCGATAAAAATGGAAAATCTCATCCGGGCCGGGTTTAACCACTGAGGGTGGGTTGACCATCGCCACCTGAGCGCCCCATTGCTTAACGCGATTAATATCCTCGATGGCAACGGCTGAGCTGGCTCCTCCCGCAGCGGCGACCAGCGGTAAGTTTCCGGTCAGTCGTTTTACACAATGGAATAGCGCTTCTTTCTCTCCACTGGTTAGCGCATAGCCTTCTGAGGCATTGCCAAACAGCGCCAGGCCGTCAATACCCTGGTTCAACAAGAACCGCACCAGTTTTTCAATTGAAGTGAAATCAACGTTACCTAGCTTATCAAATGCCGTTGCCAGAATTGGCACATTACCCTTTAACATGTTGCCCCCATGACATATTCACGAACACGTTCTTCATTAATTTCAATACCCAGACCGTGGGCTTCAGGTATTTGGTAATGTCCCTGCTCACACACCAGTGGTGTGTTGAGTAGCTGATTAGCAATGGCAAAAACCGGCGGCTGGTACTCCAGCATAAAGAGGTTAGGGATCGCGGCTGCAACCTGGATTGAAGCGGCAATGCAGGGACCTAAGCCGACGCTAAGATGAGGCGCAACCTGTAGATTCCAGGCTTCAGCCATGGAAGCAATGTGCATCATTTCACTGATGCCGGTACGGCCAACATCTGGTTGCAGAATATCGGCAGCGCGTTGCTCGATGAACGGCTTAAACTGATAGCGGGTGCGCTCGGTTTCCCCGATCGCGATAGCGACGGGACTTTTCGCCCGCAATTCACGGTGACCCGCAATATCTTCAGGCAGGAGCGGGGCTTCAAGGAAACCGACTCCTAATGGATGCAAGGCTGCTGCCAATTCAGCGGCTTGCGCCACACTGTAATTCCAGTGGGCATCGAGAAAAATTTCAGCGTCGTTGCCCAACGTTTCACGAATCCCGTTCACGTTTTCGATGTCTTCCCTTACCCCATAGCCCAACGCCAGTTTGAAGGCATTAAAACCTTTGTCTTGCCATTGCTTCGCCAGATGACAGCGGGCAGGCAGGTCGGGTTCGGGCAACCCAGAGACATAGCAAGGAATTGTCTCGCGATAGGCGCCGCCGAGTAACTGATAGACCGGGAGTTGAAGGATCTTGCCTTTCAGATCCCACAAGGCAATATCCACCGCGGCGATAGCATCAATGTGATAGCCAGTAATATGGCCACGGTCGCGCATGGCATCGTACATTTTAGAGTTCAGTACCCCACTGGCGAACGGCGACTGGCCAATCAGTAACGGGGCAAAAAGATGGTTAATTAATTCGGCGATCACCTGAGGTACTACCGGTGCCAGCGCCTCTCCCCAACCGACATACCCTTCATTGGTCGTGATCTTAACCAGGCACGTTTCCATCTTTCGCGAATAGACACAGCGATACTCCGGGCGATAGTAATAATCGCTGTTGTGACCTTCAACACTCCCTCCAAGATAGGCTTGTTGTGGCGTAATTTTCAGCGGGAAACATTCAATATGGCTTATCTTCATTGCGACTCCTGGGCACATTAATCCAAAATTTTTCCAGCGGTTTCTTTAGCAAACCAGACGGCGATAAACGAGATTGCGGCAGTGATCATCACATACCAGGCAGGGGATAAGGGGTCACCGGTTAGGGTGATAAGGCTTGCTGAAGCCAATGGTGTTACACCGCCAAAGACAGCGACAGTCAGGTTATAGGCGATGGCAATACTGCCGTAACGAATTGCGGTCGGGAACAGTTCGACCATAGCTGCGCCGCAACCCCCATTAAACATGGCGACAAAGACGCCGAGCATGCTCATCGCCGCAATGGACGAGCCGACTGATCCCTGGCTCATCACCAGCATTGCCGGGTAAGTCAGTAAAATGAATCCGCCACATCCCATCAGCATCAGTGGCCTGCGTCCCCAACGATCAGATAGATAGCCGGTGAGTGGCATACAAATTGCGACGCTGAGCAGCCCGAGGGTGGTAATTAAATAGGAGTCGGTCCGGCTGTAATGCAAATAGGTGGAGAGATAACCGGGCATAAAAGATTGCAGAACCCAGCTACTTACCGCTTTAACAATCACAAATCCTGTGCAGAACAGAAGGGCAGACATCGAGGTTGAAAGAGATGTGCGCAAAGGTGATTTTTCAATCTTTCCGGCGGCTTTAAGTTTATGAAACTCAGCGGAGTCCTCCATGTTACGGCGCATATACAGGCCACCCAGACCTAATGGCGCTGCCAGCAGAAACGGAATGCGCCATCCCCAGTCGTTCATCACTTCCTCACCTAAGGTATGGGTGAGAAAAAGAACCAACCCGGAACCGCAGACAAAGGCCAAAAAGCTGAAGTTTTCACTCCAGCAGGTCAAGGTGGCTCTGCGGTGGGGCTTTGCGCTTTCCGCCAGATAAGTAATCACACCAGAGCTTTCGCCACCGGCGGCAAACCCTTGTACCAGACGGGTGAATACCAGTAAGACTGGCGCGATTATGCCTACCTGGTGCCAGGTGGGTAAAAGCCCCATTATAAAGGTCGAAATTGACGTGATCACAATGACCGTGACCAGCACTTTACGCCGTCCGAGACGGTCGCCCATCGAGCCAAAGAACAGCCCGCCAAGCGGCCGCATCAAGAAGCCAGAACCGAAAACAGCAAAGGATTTAAGCAGTGCAATTGCCGGGTCGCTACTGGCAAAAAAATTGCTCGCGATAATGGTGGCTAATGTTCCGTAAAGTCCAAAATCAAACCATTCAATAAAGTGACCGATACCGGCTGACAGCATGATTTTTGCTGTGCGCCGGGCTGGCACTTTTTCTCTAGCCCCGCTGTAGTCTGTGGCGTATTGGGTCTCTGTATTGTCCATATCAACTCCCGAGGGTAGGTAGGGTCTCAGTCTTGGTACGACTTTTTAGTAGGTATAGGACGAGTATATTGATTAGATCTCGGGAGATGAGATGGACTGTTGGAATAGCGAGATGAATCAAAATTGAAATGATTTTTTGCTTCATATAATGAAGCAGTTACCGTTATGCTCACGAAGCAGACCAATGTAAAGATCAAGGGCAGCTGTGAGCGAACAGCAGACGTTCGCAGTTGTTCTCATTACTGATGAAGGCATTACTTAAATCGCGGTGTGTAAATCAACGGGGGATTAAGTCATATGGCCTGAGATGCTTCACGGTATTGACGAGAGTGTCGTTCTAGCAAGCTCTATCGCCGTCAGCCCAGCGCTTGATATCACTTATATTTGGCGACCTGATGCCCACACTCAAGATGTTCTTGGTTGTGTATAGGCTGACCTGTGCTTTGTCCCCATCATGTCTTTCTATTTCAATTAGCGTGTTGTTAATCAACAGTCCCTGCGCAAGGAGCTTTTGATTGATCTCACCTTCATTGCGCTCACCGTCAAACTCGCTTAATACGATGACCGGATTTCCTGAATATGCCTCATATTCCAGGCACTGCCTTGCCATGTGTCTTAAGGTTCGATAGGTATCGGAGGGCTCCGTCTTGCTCGTGAAGCTGCCGTCATAGGATGATTGACTGCTTTTTAATTCGCTGACGGTTATGGCGCACCCGCTGATTGAGATAGAAAATAATAGTGTAGACAGCGTCAAATATTTCAATTTCAACTCCATTGTTCTGACAGAGGCCCTCCGCTGGGCTGGTATCAAAATCATGTTTTCTTTCAGGCGGACTTGTGGTTTGGAAAGTCAACAGTAACCATGAGCCCACCTTCTGCAGACGTACTCAGGCATACGCTGCTGTTATGTTGCTGCGCAACCGCTTTGACTATGGCAAGCCCCAGTCCACTCCCGCTTTGTATCTGATTGGGATCGCGAAAAAACCTATCGAACACGCGCTCCCTCAATTCAAATGGAATGCCGGGCCCTGCATCTGAAACACGTAGCTGAGCAGATTTATCAAGTGATCGTACATCTACCTCAACCCGTCCGCCCTCAGGGCTGTACTTCACGGCATTTTCAATTAAATTATCAATCAGCGACATCAGGCGTTCCCTGACGCCTGTGATCCAGACTTCATCATCAGAGTAGAATTCGAGCTCAATCCTGCGCTCAGCCGCCAGCGGTGCCAGTGCAGCCATTCGCTCTTGTATGAGCGTTGTCAGCGGCACAGGCTCCATAACAGTGTCAATGCGCACTTCGCTGTGCATCATCAGCAGCAACTGATTGACAAGACGCGCTGCACGGCTGTTGCTGCGAATAATCCCTGCAAGCAACTCCTGTTGATTATCGCTGCTTACATAGGACTGCAAAGCCTCCACATTGATTCGCATCGCAGCCAGTGGGGTACGCAGTTCGTGAGCGGCATCTGCAATGAAAACCCGTTCCCTATCAGAACTCTCTCGCACCCTGGCGAGAAATAGATTAGTAGCGTCCACCATTTGGCGAAGCTCCATGTGCTTTGGCACTTCTTTTAAGGGAGAGAGATCTTCTGAAGTTCGTAAGGAAATTTCATTTATCACCTTGTTCCAGGGGCGCATTGCAATACGGATTGACAGCCACGCGGGAAACAAAAGAAAAGGAATGCACACCAGTAGCGGCAATATGTAGTATCCACGCGAGTTCAGGTATATAAAAAAGTTCCAGCCGCCGGCAGGCGTGACAAGTGTTACCTCCGCATCGGATCTCCCGGACTTGAGAGTACGGCTAGTCCAGGTGCGACCTTCACTCTGAATGCTCTGAATTTTCCCATACAGGGTGTTTGTCACCCCTGCCGGAGCGCCATCAGATGAATAAATTATCTCTTTATTCTTCCGAACGATTAGGCTGATTGACAGTTTCGGATCTTCACCTCCGCCATAACCTTCCCGCAACGCGGTGCTGAACTTTTCCAGCACCGCGTTGCGATCCTGCGGGCGATCATCCATACGATCAACCAATGTAAGAATGGTTTCGTAGGTATTGTTGCCCGTTAGCATAGGGGGGCTACGCAAGTTCTCCCACAAAATGTAGGTCAGAAAAAGACACCAAAGCAGTGTAAGCAGTAGCATCTGGGCGATCATAATTCGCCGTACGAGCGTTGGAGTTCTCAGGTGGCGCCAAAAATTTCGCATCAACCAGCCCCTTTCTGAATCGGCACAGTATCAATGACATACCCTACGCCCCTCACCGTTCGTACATAGCCGTCGCCGATTTTGCGACGTAAATTACCCATATGCACATCGAGTGCATTGCTCATATTTTCTTTTGCGCCGAATATCCTTTCTTCCAGAAACCTTCGTGTAAGCACGCGATCAGTGCGCATCATTAAAGTTTCAAGCAGCGCGTATTCACTTGCCGTCAACTCAACATTCCGCGCGCTCACTGTCACGCGACGAGTCGGCACGTGGAGAGATAACCCACGAATTTCTATCACCTCATTCTCAAAACCGTAACTGCGTCGCGCAAGGGCTCTCACCCTGGCCAATAACTCGGCAAGAATAAAAGGTTTGACGAGATAGTCGTCGGCACCGGCATCCAGCCCGCACAGGCGATCCTGCAGAGTGCCGCGCGCGGTCAGAATGATGACGGGGATCCCCTTGAGCTGCTGGCGCAAGTACGCCATCAGGCTCATGCCATCGCCGTCGGGCAGTCCGAGGTCGAGCAACACAAGTTCCGGCACGCAGGCATCGAGTTGATGCAGCGCATCCACTTTGCGGCGAACCCATATGACATCTAATCCTTGATCTGCAAGGGCAATACGTACGCCGTTGCCGAGATCCAGGTCGTCTTCGATGAGGAGAATTTTCACAATAGTTACGTTATCAACAGTGAATGAAGAACGTCTGAAGAAAAAAACGGTATCAGGAAATTTATCAGGTTTGTGTCACCGGTACGTGCTTAAGTATTTCTTCATTTTTAGCTCATGAGAACTTTAGGGTGCGTATTCAAACTGAGCGTTCTGGCGTTTAAAACCCGCTTGCATCGTAATCGTTTGAATCCATAAGGACTTCTTTAATGAGCAACTTCGAACTGCGTCATAAGTTCCCCTATTCACTCTCAGGACGCACCCTGATAAAAATGCTGCCGGGCGCGCTGCTGGCGTTACTGGCCACCCCAACACTTGCGGCAGAACCACAACAGGGTAACGCCTTAACGTTGGGAGGAGGCGTGGATGTTACGCCACTTTATTCTGGTTCGGATGAAAACCGCGTCACGACAGCCCTGGTGCTTGATTACTCGATGCATAATGGGTTCTTCGTGAGTACCACGCGGGGTATCGGTTACGGCAACAGCACCGGCAAGCTGGATTACAGTACTGCGCTGAGCTATCGCGCAGGCCGTAAGGATCATGACGTGGACAGCGACTCACTGAGCGATGGCAGTGACGATTTGCGGGGTATGGGCGATGTCAAAGGCTCGGCTATCGGGGCATTGGGTCTGGGGTATAAGGTCACCGACTGGCTTCATTTGCAATTGCAGGCTGAGGTGCCATTTTCTCAGCGGGACAATGGCGCGGCCCTGCATTTCGGCATTATCAGCCCGCTTTATAGCTCATCGGAAAATACCGTGACGATGGCGCTGACCAGCAGTTGGGGAACAGGCAACTATATGCAAACTTACTACGGGGTAAGTTCATCACAGTCAGCCGCATCGGGGTTTAGTCAATATGATGCCGGTTCCGGGATTTATGCCTATTCACTGAATATGGACTGGACACACAAGTTCAACCAAGACTGGAGCGTGGTTGCCGCAACAGGCTTTACGCAGTTGGCTGGTGATGCACGCAACAGCCCGATTGTGCAACGAAAAGCATCGCCCACTGGAAGCTTGAAAGTGACATATAGCTTCTGAACGTAGTGCGATTGCACTGTCAATAAATACACACTCGATCCGCCCCGATACAGATGATGGGGCGGTACTCACAAAGGACGTAAGGATTTCACTTAAAGAAAACTCACGCATTGTTGTTTCTCTTAATTACAGTAACTGGCAAAAATAACGTGCTTATTTCTCATGGAGAGAATCCATTGAGAAGCTGAAATGGCATAGTGAATGTTTTTTATACCAAATTTTTCCAAGTCTTCCGGAGGGTATGAAAACCATTTCTCCGGAAATCTTTCTTTATAGTCATCTTTTAATTGCGGACAAAATGACACCCTGATGTTCACACCAATTCTTCTATAGAATGCAATGTCATCATTTTTTAATTTTTTAAATCCCTGAAGCATAAAAAAATCATCTTTAGAAATATTTCCTGATACTGTTACTTCTCTCTCAGGGCCGTTGACACCACCATGCCACAGAAGATATGAATTATTACCTAGATATTTATTCTTCCCGGCCGGGAAAATATAGTTAGCACAGGCAGAAGCGCAAACACTACGCACATCAACACTGAGGCCATTTTTGTAGATGTAGTCACCTATCTCCATAGCATTTCTGGCATCACCACCAATGCTATTTATAGATATTTTTTTGATGTCATGATTTATGGTTAGATTCAAAACAGCAACGTAAGAAGTGTCTGTAATTTTTCCATTATAATAAAGCACATCCCCCCTGCTATATATTTCAGGAGGATCTAAAAGAACCTTCACGTCCGGGAGATCGATCTCCTCATATGCTCCACATGGTGCCGGGGAAAATAAAAAGACAATCAAAAATGCTGAAGCCATCACTTGATGATTAAAAATGGAAAAAATACTAAAATGGACATGTCTCATTATTTTGAATTCCTTTTCACAACATAAATGGAAAATTAAATATGCAAATCATTTTGACACGTTTTTTTTGTTTCTTTACGGCAGGAGAATAGCCACATTTTCTTTGTGTAATGTATTCTCTAAAATCGCCTGCTTTAAGTAAACAAATGTAAGTGAATGTGTTTTTCATCAATTTTTTTGAATAAAAACTAAAGTGATTGCACAGAACTATGAGCGCAAACAGTCACTCGGCTACTCAGCCCTGAAGGGGTGCTTACCGGATTTACTTTCACCCCCTGGCTCCGGGGTTAATCAATGTCCGCTTTAGGCACCAAACTGCTGTAGGTGAAGCCCATCAGGCTGCTTCGAGCGAGGAGCGGACGTACCACCACATCATGCATTTGTGCCAAAAGTAACTTTTGTTATTTGTAGTCTCTAAGTGCCAGCCGGAGATGATGAGCGATAAAGTCGGCTTTAAGAGTACTATAGAGAGGAATATTATCCTCACTTGCCAGTGCTGCAGCATGCTTTATCTCAGCATACTCATCAGCTTCTTTCTTGTTTTTTCTCAAATAATCGCGGAACGCCAGATGTTTTACTATTTGAGGATTGCCTACGCCAAAAGCATGAACGTGATGACTACGGTGCTCTTCTCCTTTAGTGAAATATCTTCGATTTGGAATTCCATTTTCACCACGAACGCAGTATCCGGCACGCTCCATTGCAAAGTTTAATTTATCCAGCTCATCCAGATCATATACCTCCAGCAATATATCTATGATTGGTTTTGCTGATAGCCCCGGTATAGACGTACTGCCAATATGATGAACCTGTGAAATTACCTTCCCCAGCGTGTTCTGTAATAAGCCCCTTTCAGCCTCATATCGGGTATGCCATTGCTCTTCATACTCCACAACAATGATCCTACGCATTTTTTACTCCGGTTAACTTCTTTGAGGTTTTACTAAACCATCATTTATGTTGATAGCATGATTTGATGTCCGCTCCTGGCACAGAGCGGCTGTTAAATCACGTTCGATCTTATGCCAAGGTTCCTCGGGTGAACGATGATATTCTTGCTGGATATACTCAAGTAAAATGCGAAAGGGAAGTCAAATCTGATGGAATTATGCACACAGAAAATGCATCTTTCAGGATGCTGGGAAAAATTACCGAACAAGCAGATCCAGCCAATCTGGGTCCTCAATTTTACGGGAATAGGGCAGTATCGCACGATTAATCAGCTCAAAGAATTCTGACTCCTCCATCCTTGCTGCTTCGCTTGTGCCTGGTCCCCCCCATTCATCAAAGAGATGCCAGTATAGCGATTTCAGGGTATCGACGACCGCAGCGAAAATCTTTACGTCAGGTTCAAGCCAATGACACACCAGAAAATACATTTTCTGTTCTGCATCATGGATGGACGCAAACTGGGAAAGTTGACGCACAAACAGCTTAATCCAGACCAATGCTGCTGTTTTTAGCGGTGGCAGATCTATCCGCTGCTCTGCCATGTACCGTGAGATAAATAATTCAACCTCGGTCCGCTCAGGTTGGTTATCAAGCCCCAGTGAAGCGAGAATTAAAAGAGTCTCTGAATCATTTCCTTCGGTGATTTGGTCTTCAGCCCATGCAATGAACAGGCGGTCCAGATCATTGTGGAGAAAGTGATATTTCCGGGAAAAAACAAGCAACCCGAGTAGGTCATTGAGTGTGTATCGAGACGGCATCTGATAATCCCTTACCTGTATTTTTTTCATGAACTCTGACAGTGATAATTTCTGAGTACATCATGAACTGAACGGTGAGTCTGTGTAACCGAATGAAACTCCAATTAACCTTCATTTTATCTTACCTATTGATATAAATTCTATAAAGTGTAGTGGAATACCGATTTTGGCCACATAAGCAGAATCGTGAAATGTCCGCGCCTGGCACAGGGCTGCTGTTGCAGCCCTGACAACCTTAGACTTCAATCGACTCAGAGATCTCTAACGCATCATCGACTTCAATGCCCAGATATCGCACTGTGCTTTCCAGTTTCTTATGACCTAACAGAAGTTGGATGACCCGGAGATTCTTGGTCTTCTTGTATATCAGGTAAGGTTTTGTTCTTCTCATGGAGTGTGTGCTGTACAGCGAATCTTCTAGACCAAGCTTTCCTACCCATCCATGAAAAATACGGTTGTATTGCCGGGTTGAAATGTGTTGGCAAGAACCGACCCTAGATTGGAACAAGTAGTCTTTACTGTGCAGATTACCCAGCTTTATTAGCGCTGCAACTGCTTCTCTTGTCCCTTTGGTTATCTCAAATTGGACGGGGCTACCGGTTTTCTGTTGTAACACCGTTGCTCTGCTCGAAACAGAACTGCCATATGCAACATCTGATACTTTGAGTTTTACCAGATCACAGCCCCTGAGTTTACTGTCTAAGGCCATGTTGAACAGGGCTAAATCGCGCGTTTTGCCTTCCAGTTTAAGTCTAATTCGAATCCCCCAGATATGAGATATCTGAAGCGGTCTTTTTTGTCCGATGATACGGTCTTTGTTCCACTGTGACGTGTTCATGCTCAAACCTCCTGCAATGTGGGAGATTTAAGTATGATTGTCCCTCATGAGCGATGAGCGGACATACAAGAAGAGGGAGGCTGGCTGATCCCAATAATTAGTTTTTAAGTTACGAAGCATGCTAATTGGAAAATACGCCATAAAGTGACTTCCGATGGTATGGTTACATTCTTACCACTAAAAGAGGAAACACTAATGATTGTAAGGACCTGGCACGGTTGTGTTCCACTAAAACATGCTGAAGCTTTTGCGAAACACCTTGAGAAAACAGGTGTAGAGCATTCTAAGAGCATATCTGGGAACATAGGCGCTTGTGTGCGTAGAGAAACCCAAGGTGGCTGGGAGCATTTTTTTCTGGCTACTTACTGGCAAGATCTACAATCGGTTAAGACATTTGCCGGAGAAAGCTATCACGTAGCTGTGACTTACCCAGATGACGAAGAATTTGAACTACTTTCCGATCCCTACGTATTCCAGCATGTAGTGGAAAACGTTGCGCCGCTTTAGCTTCGTTTTCGGGATAACCTGTCGGTTACCCGAATTTTGTATAATATCCAAACTCATTCAACGTGCTGAGGTCTGCTCTTGGCACTGAGCGAATGACGCATGTGAGGAAGGTCAGCCATGAGCGAAAAGCGGACGTTCAAATATTATGGGTACGCCTGTTCTGACGCACCCGGTCAAATTCAGGGTTTCCAGCGGCGCAAAGACGTGTGATCTTCATAAGGCATTCTTGAGGGCAGAGAGATCAGCTCAATGACGCTGCCCCACGGCGTGCGGCCGTAACAAAAGAAGTTGTTGTCTCCGACCTCAGTTGGAAACATCAGCGGCTGAGGAGAGGTAAACATTTCCCCCCCGGCACGTTCAAACAGGCTGATGGCCTCATTAATATCATCAACGTATACGGCGAAATGCTGTAACCCGTAGTCGCTTGGCCGCACAGGTTGATTCTGCTCTGGCCCCTTCATCTCAAAAAGCTCGAGCCCCGGACCGTGCTTCAGCGTCATCATCCTGACCGTGGTGATACGTGTTCCCGGGAAAAGATTGAGGATGTTTTCCGTCTCTTCCCCTTTCACGTCGTCGTCAGATCGTGAAACGGAGTCATAGATAACTTCTGCACCAAAGGCTTCTTCAAAGAAGCGGGTCGCCTCATCAATATCAGAGACGGTGATGCCAACGTGGTCCATACCGCGAATAGTTTCAGTAGACATAATTTTCTCCCAGTGGGTTTACGGATAAGAGTGATGGGATGTTCAGCCCAGGCTGACCGTCATTTTTGCCAGTGCAGCGATCTGAGCTGATATCAGGCTGCGTGTGTCCGCATCCGTGATGCTGTCATTTTCCGGATCCAGTCTTGAAGTGGCCTGACCGATCATGACTTCAGGCTTGTTAAGAACCCGCCCGTCCAGAAAGACCAGAATCTGACGCAGGTGATACTGGGCACGTGCACCGCCGATCGCCCCGGGTGACGCCGTCAGTATGGCAACAGGCTTGCGGGCAACTGGCGTGTCCGGCAGGCGGGAAAGCCAGTCCAGCGCATTTTTCAGGACACCCGGGACGGGATAGTTATATTCAGGCGTGACGATAATCAGCGCATTCGCTGCCGATATTGCTTTTCCCATTGCCACCACCGCCTCGGGGAAGCCCTGCCCCTGAAGGTCTGCATCATAGTGCGGTAACTCTCCTACAGAGCCCAGTGCACTAATCTCCACATGCTCAGGTGCCAGTGAGGCAAGATTGCGCGACAAACTGGCGTTTAAAGACCCTTCGCGAAGGCTTCCCAGAAGAGTCACAAATTTGAGTGGTTTTTCATATGACATGGCTGTCCCCTGTAATTAAAAATGGATTATCCGGCGGTTGCCGATGCTTTGTTTACTGATAGCGATAAGCCTGGTATAGAATTACACATCGATAAACACACTATGAGTCGTCACAGAGTCAACTTTATGTCTACCGGACTGTCAGCAGAATCCCTGCGGGGGATTACTAACTTTGTCATTACCGCGAAATCGAGCAGTTTCACTGAGGCTGCGGAGCAATTGGGCATTACCAAATCGGCCGTAGGTAAAAGTGTGGCACGGCTTGAGGAGAGACTGGGAACGCGTCTTTTTCACCGTTCAACGCGTAAACTGAGCCTGACGAGTGATGGAGAGGCCTACCTCACCAGTTGCCTCTCGGCGCTTGAAATTCTCGATTCTGCCGAGAATACGCTCAGCAGACGCCAGGAAAATCCCGCCGGGACGGTCCGTATTGATATGCCTGCGTCTTTCGGACGGAATCTGATGATGCCGGTATTAATCGAGATGATGACCCGCTACCCGGCCCTGCGGCTGGCGCTCACGTTCAATGACCGTCTTATTGACCCGGTGGAGGAAGGCGTTGACCTGGTTCTGCGCCTTGGGGAGCTACAGAGCACCGATGAGTTGATCGCCCGTCGGCTGAGCCGGCAGCGGCTTATCCTGTGCGCCTCTCCGGCCTACCTTGAACAGAACGGGTTGCCTGCCGATATGGAGGATTTAAAAAGCCACTACTGCATCATGGGCTACCGTCGGGGCGCGCCCCTTGCCTGGCGGCTGCGAAAGGTCGGGGAGCGTGAAGTAAAATTTATATCCCCCACAGCACATCAGATAAGCGACGGAGATGCCATGATTCAGGCCTGTCTGGCTGGCGTGGGGATAGCGCAGTTTCCTGAGTCTATGGTTAACAGCCATATCGCCGCAGGCAACCTGATCTCCGTGATGGCAGACCATGCCCCCATCCCGGTTGAGTTGAACGTCATCTGGCCCAGAACAAGGCACCTCATACCGAGAGTTCGCCTCATCGTTGACGAACTGCTGAAAAAGGCCGGAGAAGGTTATTTCGGTTCGCTTAGGTAGACATTTTGTCGTCAGTGAGGAGATACCTGGGCAGTTTATCGCCTTTTAGCAAACTTATATCCTTATCGTCCCGCTGCTTTAATTACCTTACGGGCTGAAACCTTCCCGTATGCCAGAGCAGTTAAAACGTAAAACATAATGTTACTTACAGGATATTTGTTATGCCATTAGCTCTATGGGCGCTGGCGATAGGTGCATTCGGTATCGGAACAACTGAATTCATCATTGCCGGGCTGCTCCCCGTCATTGCCGTTGATTTTAACGTCACCATTCCCGTTGCCGGCTATCTGGCAACCTCTTATGCGCTGGGCGTCTTCGTCGGCGCACCGGCCCTGATTATTCTGGGTTCAAAAGTCCCGCGTAAAGCCATGCTGGTTTTCCTGATGCTGCTCTTCGTGGCCGGGAACCTGGTGACGGCGTTTGCCCCAACACTTGGCATAGCCATACTGGGCAGAATTATTACCTCGATGACGCACGGTGCTTTCTTTGGCCTTGGTTCGATTATTGCAGCAGATATGGTTGCGCCGTCTAAGCGCGTGAGGGCCATTGCATTCATGTTTATGGGGCTGACCGTCGCAAACCTGATAGGCGTACCCGCAGGTACCTGGATTGGTCAACACCTCTCCTGGCGTGATGCTTTTATGGCTATAGCCGTGATAGGGGTCATTACGGTTATCAGTATCGGAATGCTCGTCCCGCACCAACCTAGAGCACAAAATCAGAGATTTGTGCATGAGTTAAACGCCTTCAGAAACGTAAACGTGCTGCTGGCAATGGGCATTACTGTTTTCGGACCGGGCGCATTCTTTACGTCAATTACCTACATCGCGCCGATGATGAGCGAGCTGGCAGGATACAGTGAAAGCAGCCTCGCATGGCTAATGCTGCTGTTCGGACTTGGATTATTTACGGGAAACCAGCTTGGTGGCCGGTATGCCGACCGCGCCCTGATGCCGATGCTCTATATCACCCTGGCTGCTCAGGCCGTCGTGTTGCTGGTATTCAACTTTACCGCGCACAGCCAGGTTATGTCAGCTCTGTGCATTTTCCTGATGGCTGCGTTTGGATTTGCGACCGTTTCCCCTATCCAGAAACTGGTGATGGATAAAGCACGGGCAGCAGGTGCCCCCACGCTGGCCGCTGCGGTTAATATCGGTCTTTTCAACCTCGGTAATGCCGTGGGAGCCTGGCTGGGTGGCGCGGTGATTGCTGCGGGATTCGGTCTGCAAGCGCCCAATTGGGCAGGCGCTATATTGTCTGTCATTGCACTGATACTTGCGGTGTTGTCCGGTCTTACGGATAAAACCGGGCATGTTGCAGAGTTGAATTAGAGGGTATTACGACTGGCCAGTGAGAAAGCCATCTGAATCATTCACTGGCCATAACAGTTAACGCAAAATTTATTCGCATTTCACTTAACTGGTTAACTAACGTCCGCTTTTGGCACAAATCGGACCGTCATACCTGCTTAAGTCACTGGGTTAGCGTAGGATATTTTCCGTTTTCCAAGCGGCCCCCTTACTGGTTTTTTCAGACTCGTCGGCGGGTAAAAAATCGCGGTAATTGTTTCAAAAGGACCGGTAAACTGCCAGTCCTGCGGAGAGATTACTTCAGCTCCAGCGCCCTAATCACATGGGTAATATCCGGGACGTCTGAGATCTTGACCGAGTTAACCCCCTCAAGTGATGAGAGACGACCATGTAGTTCATCCGTAAAGGTAAAATGCGTAGTGCCCGGATTTTCATAGATACACACCGGTACATACACGTGCCGGGTAACAGTCTCAAATAGTGAGAAGACTACTTCGTCACGGAGTGACTGGTAACTATAATAGGTGGTTTAAGTAAAAAGACCTGTTAATAGGTCTTTTCATCCCTTAGACTAAGAGCTGTCAAAAGGTCTTAGTCAGGAGGCAACATGCCAAATATTATTCTTAGCGACACCAGTGCGAGCATCAGCGAACTAAAAAAAAATCCCATGGGAACTGTAGGGGCAGGTGACGGGTATCCTGTGGCCATCCTGAACCGCAACCAACCTGCATTTTATTGCGTGCCCGCAAAATTATATGAACAAATGCTAGATGCGCTGGATGATCAGGAATTAATTAAGCTGGTTAGTGAGCGATGCAAAGAGGCGCTGGTTGAAGTGGATTTGGACCATTTTGCATGACATACACGATTAAGTTTCGTGAATCTGCAGCCAAAGAATGGGACAAGCTTGATAAGGCGCTTCAACAACAATTTGCTAAGAAACTGAAAAAGTGTTGCGAAAATCCTCATGTTCCTTCGGCCAAACTTCGCGGGATGCCCGGGTGTTATAAAATCAAACTGCGCGCATCGGGCTTCCGTTTAGTCTACGAAGTAATTGATAACGTCCTGATTATCGCAGTCGTAGCCGTTGGTAAAAGAGAACTCAGTGACGTCTATCAGTTGGCCAGTGAGCGTTTAAAATAACGTCCAGTGCAGATTTTTATGCCCGCCAGGGCATGCAGGCGACAGTAAATCTTCTTGGCAAATCTGAGGCTGATTGTCCCAGCATCACCGGCGACTATCAGTCCCTGGCATCCTCAATCCCCCACTCTGCCTGCCAGACTTAACCACCTTAAAATCCCACAGAACTTTATGTACGCTGTCGGAGTGGTCACGGCAAGGCTTTGCCGCAGCCGTGGCGTATCTCCGCGTTGGCGCCCTTTGGGCGCTTACGGGCGTGTTCCCCACTACCCAAACCGACATTCTGACAGCAACACGAATGTAGTAGTTACAACATCCGTCGATTAAAGCGGCACTGATCCCGGCCTTCGGCCGGGGCGGCGCGGCTTTTCAGGGCGGTCGGGTTCCGCTCAGGGGTTACCGCTGTGCACGGTGCGATGTTCAGGGTCAGCTCGGGAGCCTCAGATTTGCACGGCGTAGATAAAGGGGTGATAAGAATGTTGTAACTAATAAGATAGGCAGATAAACGAATGGACTGACAGCATCAGTCCATGGTGAGTTGTTCAACTTTGCATTGGTATAATTGAGCCGGACGTTCGATGTTGTCTTTTCGTGGGTTCTCGGACTTCTCGAACTGAGATACAGCGGCCTGTTTAATCCCCAGTTTTTCGGCAACATCCTTTTGAGTCAGACCACGGTAAATACGCCAGGCGGCCTGAATGGTGACATCTTTACTCAACATGATTTCGACCACTTCATTTGGGATCTGTGCGTCATCATGCTTACCAGGAGTAACGGTGATGTCTTCATAAAGCTCATCAAGATCGGCTTGTAGCATCAGACGCTCAAACAGCTCCATGGGAATGACAGCTGCCTGTTTTACGCCATGCTCATCAGTTATAAATGGGGTTCGGGGGCCGATGATGTAAAAAACCACTCTAACGAAGTAATCATATGAAATATGGGTATTTATTTGGCAATTCACTATTAATAGAATTCCTCCTCTCCGAATGGCTGAAAACCGGAGCTGTTTTAAGATCGGAGGCATTCCGGATACGTTCCAGCTTCTGGGAACTTAATCGACGTGATGCGTGGGATAATCTATATAACCTGCATCTCGCCCAGTATAGAACGTATCTTTATCAGGAATAGCTATCGGCCACCCATTTTTCATGCGTTTAACGAGATCTGGATTGGCTATGAAAGGACGCCCAAATGCAATTAAGTCGGCAAACCCCTCTCTGAGTGCCATTTCTGCACGCGCCTGTGTATAGCTGCCTGCGACGATAAGAGTTCCCTCGTAGGCCTCACGAAACTTTGTTAGAAAACCAGCAGGAATGGCCTGAGCTCCGAGAGATTCCTGATCGCTCAAATGCACATATGCGAGATGTCGACGACGCAGTTCGATACCTAAAGATAACCAGGTATCCTGCTCATCATCAAAGCTATGCATATCCTGCAGGCGGCCAAAGGGTGCAATACGGATACCTGTCAGATGACTCCCGATGGCTGCAGAGATAGCATCCACAGTTTCCAGCGTAAACCGCAGACGATTGGCAATATTACCGCCATAACGATCTGTTCTGTCGTTAAGTCCACCATTGATAAATTGCTCGAAGATGTAGCCGTTAGCTGCGTGGATCTCCACTCCGTCAAAACCCGCCTCGATGGCATTTTTAGCTGCCTGAACGAAATCCTGTGTCACCCGCGGGACTTCATCCGTTGCTAATGCGCGGGGCTGGCTGTGAAATACGCGTACAGACTGACAGTTATCACCAGGAATGTGAGTGGTGCAGCCTTCTGCAACGCGTGAGACGGAGCTGACCGGGGCCTGCCCATCAGGCTGGTGAGCAATGTGTGAGGAACGTCCTACGTGCCAAAGCTGGATGAATATTTTCCCACCCTGCGCATGTACTGCCTCTGTCACCTTTTTCCATCCCTCTATCTGTTCGTCAGTGTAAATTCCCGGCGTGTAAGCCTGTCCACGGCCTTCCATTGAAACAGGTGAACCCTCGGAAACAATTAAACCTGCTGTTGCGCGCTGGCGATAGTAGGTGACCATACTGTCAGTGGGAACAAGGTCATAGGCCCGCGATCGGGTCATTGGTGCCATAACGACACGATTATTAAGCTTTATTCCATTCATTGTATAGATATTCAGCAACTCACTCATTCTGTCTCCTGACGCCATTTCATGGTAAAAATCTGTTAGCAACGATCTTATCCTTATTTAAAGGCCATGATTACCTGGGCAAAAAGCCCCTCAGTGTTGAGATAAAGGAACCAATATTTGTGACGGCACAACTCAATGGCGTACAGGAATTTACTGAAGTTGTCAGAAAAGGCAGTTTCGTTGCTGCAGCTGAGGGTTTAGGCGTGACGCGCTCTGCACTCAGTAAAAGCATCAAGCGTCTGGAAATCCGCCTGGGGGTTCGCTTACTCAACCGCAGTACGCGAAGCCTGTCGCTGACGCCGGAAGGTGAGATCTATTTCAATCGCTGCACTGCTGCTCTGGATATGATTTCAGATGCTGAAAGCATAATAGAGGCGGGGATAGTGGAGCCGTCTGGACTGATGCGGCTGACGGTTCCCGTGGCCTTTGGGCATCTTTTCATTATGCCCTTACTCAATATCATGGCGTTAAAATACCGGACCCTGAACATCGAAGTTGATTTCAGTGATCGGGTTCGCGACCCGGCGACAGACGGCTTTGACCTCGCGCTGAGGCTTGGTCCCCTGCCTGACTCAGGTGATTTGGTTGCCACCCGCCTTGGCGAGCAAAAGCTTATCATTTGCGCCTCTGAGGGATATCTGGAACGAGCAGGCACCCCCATTGATCTTCGTGAGCTTTCATCACACAGATGCATTTCAGGGTTACCGTCAGACGGGCAAACTTACTGGCTAATCCGGGGCAAAGAGGGACACGTTGTAAGGCATGTTGTTTCCTCAGCCTACCGTTTTAATAATGGTCAAGCCATGCTGGAAGCGGCTATTGCCGGATGTGGGGTGACGCAACTTCCTGACTGGTTATGTGGTGATGCCATCAAAAAGGGGCAGCTTCGTGCAATTCTACCCACATTTCAGGCACCGCCCACCCCCATTTCTGCAATGTGGCCCAGGACTCACACGGTCCTTCCTAAAGTGAGAGCCTTGATTGAAGAACTGAAAAAAGAGTTGCCGGCACGCTTGTCGAGCGCGCAGCGTTCATCTGTTGCGCGGTAATGCAGTATCAATGCTGGATACATCGTCTGTTGAAAGCCAGCCAGGATTATATTCGCTCCAGCAAATTGACCACTGATTGTGAGCGTCTTTTTCCATTCCAACCCGGTAATGCGCGCCGTAGATTTTGCGACCCACTGAATCATGCGTCTTCTCGGCAATAACCCGGCCTATTATCAGGAAGGCCGACTGGCGATCTGGGTGGACACATACTTTCAGAGGTTTACCAAAATGCTGCATCCAGGGCCACGGAAGCCGGAAGGCTTTCATTGCGGCAATGATATTTCGTCTCCCGGAGATATAGCCCAGGGGGGTAAAGTTACCCGCGGCGTTTTCACTAAAGCATGTGCTGAAAAGTGTGAAATCTGCCTGGTCCAGCGCCCACGCGTAGCGATACCAGATATCGATCACCTCCTGTTCGTCACCCGTAGCACGGTGGTTTTCTGGCACAATATGCCAGGGAGCATCAAGTTCACTGATAATGGCGACTGGCGGAAATCCCTGATGCCAGCCGGACTCTTCAGCCGGTAGCTGCCATCCCGATAACAACTGTCTTGCACCTGAGGTCCAGTGTATCTGGAGGTGAAGGGTATGGATCACAGGTTGGGCTTCATCTGTGCCAGCCCTCATCACGACCGTCCCCCCGAACCGTACCGGGTTATGACGTCCGGAACCTGTGCGCGAAGCCTGTCCGTGCAGGTATGCACTGGCGACGTAATCTTTATCGTTCCTGCGCTCAACGGTGTTTGTCAGCGTAACGGACACGTTGTCCAGGTCAGCAAAGTCATTTTGCAAAAGGGCGGTGACATTTTCACGGCCGGAAACGGTTCCACGATGACTGCTGACTAATCTGACCGAGGGGTCCAGCCATTGGCTATTGTCGGAGCAAGCGTTACCGGACCAGGCTTCACAAAACGTATTCAGGCTCTGCACTGAAGAATGAAATAAACAGTTCATTTATTACCCTGCATTTATTCAGAAGGAAACTCGGGTAACACAAATTCTGCCATTTCAGCCATCACCTCGGCTGCTGGCCGTGTCAGCGGTTTCAGATTTAACGCAACGTGGTTTACTCCCTGGCGCTCCTGCTCCTTCCATAGCTTTATCAGCGCATTGCGGCCGACGGTGATGCCATTCATCAATCTGCGAAGCGGCGCGTCAGGGTTAGCATCCAGGTCAAAAAAGGTGGCATAGCCATAAGGTCTGAAACGATTGTCGTCGTAACCGCCACGCCAGAGTTCAAGCAGTTCCGGGAGCGTTGAGAAATCACTCAGATGCCATATCCATCCGTCGCTTTCCTCTGCTATCCAGCTCAGGTCCTGCCGTGCTCGACCAACCACAATCATTGGAATGCGGGATTTAAAGGGTTTGGGAATAAGATCAAGGTTGCCTGAAAGCTTGCCGTAGTACGCCGTTTCAGCCACCGGGAAGGACGTCTCACAGACGGTTTTTATCAGACCAAACGCCTCGCGATAACGTTCGGCCCGGTTATCGTAATCGGCACCAAACGCAGGGTATTCAACAGCGCGATCCCCGCTGGATAGCCCCAGCAAAAGGCGTCCACCACTTAGCTGGTCCACTGAGGCTGCCTGCTTGGCCAATATAATCGGGTCCCTCAGGGGTAACACCATACCGGTGGTACCCAGCGTTATGCGTGTGGTTTGAGAGGCAAGGAATCCGAGGTAGACCATGGGGTCAAGCATCTGTCCTGTGTCACCAAACTGTGGATCATAAAAGGGCACATCTCTCATCCACAGAGCGGAAAAACCGGCGTCATCAGCAAATTGTGCCAGCGCCTGATGATCCTGCAGGGTCGGAAAAGGCGAATCCGGATAACCTTCAAGCGGCATAATAAAGCCAAATGTCAGACTACCCGGGCGGAATACGCGCTTATATGCGCTATGTGAGGCAAGATCCGACGGATAGGTTGGTTGTGTCTGTAGAGGGGGCATTTACACTCCTGACGGGCGCAGCCAGCTGCGCCCGTTATTTAGTCAATCATCAATGATGATTACTTCGCTGCATCACGTAGAGCCTTTTCAATAAAGGCGACTGAACTCTCAAGCGCCTGTACCGCTTCTGGCTGCAACGTGGAGAAGAAATGCCAGGCGTGGAACATGCCCGGCCAGACTTCCAGATTTACGCGTACGCGGTTATCACCCAGATGAGTTGCCAGACGCATCGCGTCGGTCAGCATCAGTTCGTTTTCACCTATCTGAACGAGCACCGGCGGCAGGCCCGTTACATCAGCAAACACAGGTGATGCCATTGGATGGTTAGGCAATGCATCGCCGAGGAACGTACGTGCGAGAAAATCAAGACCTGCTTTGGTGTTTAGAGGATCAAGGCCTTCTCTGTTGGTCATAGAGACACCCGTGTGCTCAAGGTTAGCCCAGGGTGAAATAGCGACCCCGCCGGCTGGAAGCGGCAGGCCCTTGTTGCGTGCCGCAACCATAACGGTAACCACCATCGCGCCGCCCGCAGACTCACCCGCCAGCACGATTTTGCTGGCGTCAAAGCCCTGTTCAATCAACCACTCATATGCACGAACGGTATCGGTAACGGGCGTAGGGAAAGGATACTCCGGTGCCAGTCGGTAATCTGGCATGTAAACCCGTGCGCCCAGCATGCTGGCATAGTTGCCACCAATACCGTGATAGCCAGCAGATTCACCGACAATGTATGCCCCACCGTGGATGTACATAACGATGGCATCGGTTTTTAGATTTTCAGGAGTCACCAGCGTTCCCGGCACTCCCCCCATATCGACCTCAGTAAAGCCAACACCTGCGGGTGCAGGATTTTTAGCCAACATACGGGTATAGGCGTCACGCACTTCACTCATTGGCGTTACGGTATCTTCACCCGTAAGGATTGGTCCCAGACCGGCCAGGCTTTCTGACCATTCTTTTACGGCTTTCTTAGTTTGTTGATTCATCATCGGTATTCCTGTTTGTATTTGCGTTAAAGTGGAACAGGAATATATAATATACCAACATTTGGGGAATGTGCTTCCCATATAAGGGTACAACAACGCCCGTATTGGATGAGAAAAATATAGTATGGAGATCAACAGCATTGGTGATATCGCCGCGTTCGTCGCGGCTGTAAAAGCCGGGAGTTACACACACGCCGCAAGTTCCCTTGGGCTTACACGTTCTGCGATTGGTAAAAGTATCGTCCGGCTCGAAACGCGTATGGGGGTTCGTCTTCTTAACCGTACCACCCGAAGTCTGAGTCTCACCGATGAAGGGAGGGTCATGTTTGATCGTTGCCGCCAGATACTCGAGGACCTGGAAGAGGTCGATGCCGCCATGGCCATGCGCAGGGGTAAGCCAACGGGGACTCTCCGGCTGAGTGCGCCGCTTTCTTTTGGGCAGCGACATATCCTTCCCATTCTGGATATTTATCTGAAAAAGTGGCCGGAAATTCGTGCCGAAGTGTCCTTTAGCGACAGGTTTGTTGACCTGATAGAGGAAGGCTTTGATATTGCCATTCGTATAGGTGAACCTCGCGATGACTCACGTATTCTTACCCGCACGATTGCTTCGCAGCATATTGTCACTTGTGCATCCCCCGAATACTTATCTTCACGGGGCGTTCCGGAAACACCCGCAGACTTAACCAGGCATGACACTATTTTTCTTCTGAGTGCAGAAAAGAGACGCAGCTGGCGGTTTGCGACTCCGGAAGGCACTTTTGTTTATGAAGGGCCCGGGCGACTAAACCTCGACAATTCGGAAGCCATGCGGGCGTCGGCAATTTCCGGATTTGGTATCGTTCACTTACCGACCTATTTGCTAGGGGATGATTTGCGTAGCGGTAAGCTGATACCTGTGCTTGAGGAGTTTCCTTTTCCTCCGGAACCTATTCGGCTCATTTATCCCAGTAAACGACATTTATCACCGCGAATTCGGGCCTTTATTGACCTGCTTGTCGAAAGCTGGGAGCAAGGATTACCCTGGGAATAATGCTTTGATAATAAACTCATTATTTTTAACTTGAACCAGAAAATCACGATCCAGAAGCGCCGGTCGTTAAAGCTTAACAATTCAAGCATTATCGCAGGCGGGGGACAGGACAGACCGGCCTGGTACGATTAACGTCATTCTGATTTTTCTCGTTCGGAAGACGAAACAGGACTGCGTAATACGATGGGATATTATGAGAGTCTGATACACCGCGAAATTCGCGCGGTATGAAAGCGAATTGTCATTGGGGGATCATGGAAGACCTATCCTGTTGGACGCACAGTAAGTGATGATGAACTCCATGATTTGAGCCTGTGGCTGAAGAAAGTTTTGGCTTAGTCAGATTGCACTTGTAGTGGTTTACTGAAACTGCCCACAATGGATGCTGACCAAATTCAGTAAACGACTACAAGTGCGTAGAAACCTGTCAGACGGTGTTAACTTTATGCTAACGCCGACATGACCGACGCGCTATCGACGTACTGCTCCATGGTCATAATTTTCCCATCCTCAAGGCGATAAAGGTGCGCAAATGATGCCGTCATCGCCTTGCCGGTTATTTTATAAACGCCGGAGTAAATCCCAAAAGCAGCAACATAGTTACCGTCAGCAAGAAACGTATGCGTCTTTGCCTGATAGTCTGTCCACTCAGTTGCCAGTCGCTGAAATACGTTAGCGATTATCTCTTCTGCACCGGTGTAAGTCCCTGCATAGGGGAACCCAGCCGCTTCAGTCCATGTCGCATTGGGGGACAGGACAGCAAGCAGGTTCTTTCCATTTTCTTCAGAGGTACCTTCATAAGTCGCGCGTATAATTTCCACATTACTCTTCATTAATCTATCCCCAACTCATTTCGCCCTTGGCGACTTTTGCACCAATTTGTAAAGCGACACTCATGCCAGCATCAGGATAACGTTTTGTCATGGCTGCAATCAGTTCGCTACTGTCGCTGGCCAGACTTAGCTCGTTCTCAAAAGCCAGAAGATAGTCGCGGGTATAGGTTATTGCTGAAATATCGGTAGCACCCTCAGGTAACATATGCCCTGCGATGACCGTAGTGGGATGTCTGGATGCCATGGTGTCCAGATTTTTTATCCAAAGTGCGCGACCCTCTGGACCTTGAGTGTCGGCGGTCCACACATGGGTACCAGAGAACACCAGTACACCGCCAAAAATGGCGTTAAGCGAAGGTACCCAGAGATAACGACGGTTAGCGAGGCCATCAGCATCAATAATTTCGAGGACCTGGCCTTCGAGAGATAACGCATCCTCGTCAAATACCTCGGGCATAACGATGTCTGACAACGTTTGCGGGCCGTTGTCCTTGAGTTGTGGGCCCCACACTGCCAGTTTCTTATCAACACTTTTCTTAATGGCGTCGATTGTCGACGATGCGGCAACGACACGAGCTTCCGGAAAGGCTGCTCTTACCGGACCGAGGCTAAAGTAGTAATCAGGGTCGCTTTGGCTAATATAGATTGTGGTCAGCTTTTTACCTGTTTTCTGGATAGCCTCTGCCAACAGTCTGCCATCGGCGAGCGTAAAACCACCGTCAATAAGTACGGCTTCCTTATCGCCAGAGATCAGCACTGGCGAGCGATAAAAACCGTGCTCGCCGGCAGGAAAATGTGTCCAACTCAGGGAAATGTCCCTCCCTGCATCAGGGACGTTGGTTTGTAGTGTCATCGTATTTTTCGCCTTCTGTTAAAGTGGTAATTAGGTGAGCATTGCTTTCACCAGACGTTATGAATCCACTAACTGACGTATCCATTCATGAGGGTTTGAAAACAATATGCTTGAGTTTAGCATCCAGCGCTTTGAGCCGGATTCGGCAATAAAAGTGGGAACACCGCGTGCGCCAAATTCCCGCATTAATCGTTTCGCACGCTCAGTACGAGTATGGTTTGCTTCGAGCAAGTCTGCTGCAGGATCCAACACTTTCTTCGCCGCATTTTCCAGACCCTGAGAACTTAACACACCCGCAAGAACCGACAATGACGTGACGTCAAGCCCCTCAACATAACGAGCGTGTTGTATTGCTTTCAGCGCTTCAATTTCCCGCGAAGGGTTTGACAGTGATACTGCAGTAATCGCAAGCGTGGCTGAACCACTGTCAAATTTTTTCTGCTGGCCATGAAGCACTTTTTCGCGATAAATCTCGGAAAAAGGCTGCCCGGTGATATTAGAAATTCGCTGGTCGTTTTCCCACGCAAAAGCAGCAAATTCATTGTTCATGGGACGTGCGCCGGCATCTGAAAACAGGCCGGTTGGCATGAACTCAAGTTTAATGCCCGGAATGTCATTTAGTTCAGTAAGCACAGGTGACGCGCCGTAGCACCAACCGCAAAGCGGATCGAATAAGTAATTAAGAATCATGTTCACAGGTGCCCCCTATTTTTAAAAGTAACTCATCATAGAAAACTTTTATTGGATATTAAATACATCCATGGTAAACAGCTTGTCATCTAAAAACATACAATTGGAATGCGGTAGTGAGAAAACTAGGAAATATCAGACGCCTTGCCTACTTTGTCTCCGTGGTTGAGGCTGGCTCATTTACTGCAGCTGCCGAGCGTTTGGGTATAACTAAAGCGGTAGTCAGTCATCAGGTCGCGCGTCTTGAAGAGGAGTTGAACACCACTCTTCTTATCCGTACTACTCGTACCATTCGCTTAACGGATGCGGGAAAAGTCTTTTATGAGCACTGTGCGTCTATTCTACGTGAAACAGAGGAAGCCTTTGCAGAGTTAGACGCACTGGTGGCAGAGCCTTCTGGGACATTGAGGCTGACAGCGCCTTTTGACTATGGGATCAGCGTCGTCGTTCCAGCTATCACGGCATTCAGTCAGCGCTATCCAGACTGCAAAGTTGATGCCGTGATAAGTGATAACAAGTTTGATATCGTGGACAAAGATATAGAAATAGCCATCCGTGTGGGCTGGTTAGACGACTCACATTTGCAGGCAAGGAAAATCGGGCACTTCCGGCAGTTGCTGATAGCCCCGCGCAATATGCAGCCGCAGGTAGAAAAAATTAATAAACCACAAGATATCAAACCACTGCCTTTTATAGCCAATACAGCTCTGCGTGAACCTTCTCAGTGGCATTTCACGCTGAATGGATCGGATCAACAAAGTGTCAACGTTCAGCCCTCGATATTCATTAATAACACACTGGCGGTCCGTGAAGCGGTGAGAGAAGGTGCTGGCATCTCTGTGTTGCCGGATTACGTTGTCAGTGATGATCTTATTTCTGGCCGCTTAATTCAGGTGCTCCCAGAATGGGAACTACCTTCAGGTGAGATTCATGCAGTTTTTCCCGCATCTCGATTTCGCCCGACAAAGGTTCGCTCATTTTTAAATATATTGATGGAGAAAGATAAAGAGCGCTGATTGTGCTTATCTTTTGCATGCCAGCTTAGATTCAGGAATACGCAGCATACCGGTCATCGTGGCAATTTCAGCAAACGTAGACGTGTTTTCTTCCACGAAGATGGCAATACCAGGTCATCAAGGCTGAGCGCTCGTAAGGGAGGAGTCTTCCTCAGACGACGTGGTCGATTTCCGGGAAATTAGCATTCATAATAACATCTTTATTTTCCTTTAATATTGAGTTTACGTTTGAATTTTTCGCATTCAATTTCCGGCCATCATGCATAGATGGGCCCGGATGATAATTTTTTCCGTCTATATTATTTAGTATTTTATGCTCCGACCCATGATTTTGGCTGGCTCCTTCCCGCGAAATACGCCGATAAAGCAATACACGCACTTAAAACACTGCACAAACAAAGATAGGCATTCAGGGCTGTTTCCTGGGGGAAATGATCCATCATCACACTCAGCGAAAACGGCAGCCAGTTACCCACGTATCCCACAATGTAAAGAAGGTTTATCAGGTGGTGCCGCTGACTCTGTCTGGCGACCACATTAACGATAGTGGCGGCACCGACCAGTATTGCCCCATAGGCGAATCCTTCGAGCATCACGGCTATGAAAAGAAGGAAGGGATCCGTTTTGTATACACTGCAGAGGACGAGCAAAACCGCAGAAAGTTGGGTAACAATTCCGATTTTCAGCGACGAATAATGGTGTTTTTTTCTCATCACTATCTGGGTGATACCTGCAACCAGCAGGAATACCGACAGTGAATAGCTTACCAGCTGCACGCTGGTAACATTGAAGTAGGTGCGGGCGAGGGTGGGTCCCTGGGACATAAACGTGGACGCCATCGCCCATGAAAGAAATATGGCCATGCAGCAGACGATGACGTCCCGGAAAGAGAGTACCTTATGACCTTGAGCTTTGATATTTTTCCGTTCACCGGTTACGGGTGTACTGTGCCTGTTAATCATCAGACGACTGCCCCTGATCGCAAATACTGACGCTGTAACCAGAATAAAAAGAATTACGTAGGGAGCCTTAAGTACATAAAAACCGCGATGCACGATTTCCCCCGTAATTAATGGGCCAATAGCCTGTCCAAGGATCAACGAGGCAGAAGCCGTCAATGCCGCAGTATTACTTACTTCCGTATCAAATAATTTAATCAGCGAGCGGTTAATATAGGCCATTAAAATACCTGAACCCAGACCGGTAACAAAACGGCCTAGGATAAGTATCATAAAGTTATCTGCAAGCATCATCAGTAGTGATGACAGCAAAACGCAGGCCAGACCTGCATAAAGGGGTTTTGTATACAGCTCAGGCCTGATGTTAACCCTGGCGGTAAATGCAAGCGCTAAAAGGACTCCAGCCGCGTAGACGCCAAAAACCGCCATTATTTGAGAAGCGCTGAAACCATATAAAGTGATGTATACGGGATAGAGAGGAGTGGGAAGACTGCTGCTCAGCATGCCGGAAAAGAAAGCCATGGCCAGTGCCATCCCTGCATGCGATGTTTGTTTGTCTGACATAGTAATATCTTCTGTCCAGGGAAATGGATTCGTTCTGTAAAAATCCATAAAACAGTAACACGATCCCTTAGCGATGGGATTCGAGCAGCAGGAATACCCACTGTGACGTATTTTCACAGTGAGTATTTAAATATGACCTTGGGGACAAGTAGTAAGGGGCTGGCTGAAAATTCAAATGCTCCAGGGATGCAGGGCTATCTGTTTTTCCATGAATTCAATAAAACAGCGGATGCGCGGGCTGAGATGCTGCCTTTTCGCGTAAATTATATAGAGCGGCTCTCTGACAGGAGACTGGAATGCCTTCAAAAGCGGTATTAATCTTCCTTCTCTGATATCCCGGTGAACGTGAAAGTCAGCCAGGCGGACTATACCTTCTCCCTGAATAGCCAGATCTCGCAGCAAATCGCCCTGCGACAGTGAGGCAACCGGTTTCACTGGGAATATGATGCTCTGATTGTCTTCGGTGAATAGCCACTGGTTCCAGTGGCTATCGAAATTAAAGTGGAAACAGCGATGCTCCATCAACTCACGGGGATGGGAGGGTATCCCGTACCTTGTGATGTAGGCCGGCGAAGCGCAGGTAATCCACTGACTCTCACCGATACGACGGGCGATACGGGAAGAACTCGCAAGTACACCACCATAAATGGCGAGATCCAGCCCTCTATCAAAGTCATCCCGGTAAACCGGCCCCGTTTCAATGTCAACGTCGAGGTCGGGGTAGGCGTCAATAAACGCGGGCAACCATGGAAGGATATGATAACGGGCGAAGGTGGTCATGGTACGGATTTTCAGCTGCCCGCTGATGCGTGATGGCATATCTTCTGCCAGTGAATCAGCCTCAGACATTGCGTCAACGACTGCCCGGGCACTGTTAAGATAAACGTGCCCCTCTTCGGTCAGCGTTAACGTTCTCGTCCCGCGATGAAAGAGCCTTACCTGTAATCTCGCCTCCAGCCGGCTGATGAGTTTACTCATTGCTGAAGGCGTCAATCCGTTTGCCCGCGCGGCGGCAGAAAAATTGCCGTATTCATACGCCCATATAAATGCAAGCAACTGATTATAATTATCCATTATGTCCCGGGTTATTTATGTGAAGATGTTTAGAGCTTCCGAGGCAGGAACCTGAAAAATTTTCATTTGTAGCGTCTGACCATCAGGAACGGCGCTGATGACTTTTCAACCGAAAGTAAGTTGCCCGAGAAATGCCGGTTTTCTCCATCACCAGCTTAATGGGAGTATCAAGGTGAATAAGTTCCAGAGCCATTCCCGATCCATGATGAGGTTTTCGCCCAAACTTAACTCCTGCCGCCATCGCGACCACTCTGCCCTCGTTGGTACGCTCTAATATTCGTTCGCGTTCCGCCTCTGCAACAGCGGCAAGGATCTGAATCACCATTTTCCCCATCGTGCCTTCAGTACTCAGTCCATTCTCCAAAAATCGAATGGCTATTCCCTTTTTATAGCAAGCATCAACAATGTGGATCATATCTGCGGTATTGCGGCCAAGCCGGTCCATTTTGGTACAAATGATGATGTCGTCTTTTTCCGCTCGGGCAAGTAGCCGTTGTAGTCCTTCGCGTTCGTCCGTGGCTCCCGACATCATATCAGTAAAAACTCGATCATCTCTGACACCTACAGATTTCAGCTCTGTAATCTGCGCCGTCAGTTTCTGATGGCTGGTTGATACTCTTGCATATCCCAGTAATGCCATATTGGTCTCACAAATCGATATTGATACTGCGTAGTATCATAAGGCATAAATCACGATTTTTGATACTCATGTTTGAAGTCGTTTTGAGAGGTATCAAAACTTATAATATTTGAGATGGTAAAAAAAAGAACAGAACGCCCGTTTACGAAAGGATGCGCAATGAGTGATGACTTTCTTACCAGCGAACAGACAGAAAACTACGGTCGCTATGTGGCAGACCCAAATGAGGTTCAGCTGGCTCGGTATTTTCATCTGGATGAGCGTGACCTTGCTTTTATTAATCAGCGACGGGGAAAACATAACCGGCTGGGGATTGCACTTCAGCTGACTACGGCGCGCTTTCTGGGAACGTTTCTTCCTGATCCCCTTCAAATTCCCTCATTCATCCGTTTTTACATTGCGGCACAGTTGAACATCAGCCGACCAGAGATCCTTTCCCGGTATGCAGAAAGAGAAAATACCCGCTGGGAGCATCAGGGGCTTATCAAGCTCTATTATGATTATCATGATTTTGGTGATTTCCCCTGGTCATTCAGACTGAAGCGTTTGCTCTATACTCGCGCCTGGCTCAGCAATGAGCGTCCAGGTCTGCTGTTTGATTTTGCTACCGCATGGTTGCTGCAAAATAAGATCCTGCTACCCGCAGCCTCGACTCTGACAAGGCTGATTGGCGAAGTACGCGAACGGGCAAGTCGACGATTATGGCGAAGGCTGGCTTTGTTGCCTGACAGCTGGCAGAAAACACAACTGGACGGTTTACTTGAAATACCTGAAGGGCAGCGTATATCGGTGCTGGAGGAGATGCGAAAAGGTCCTGTCACTATCAGTGGGCCGTCATTTACAGACGCCCTGGAGCGATATACCCGACTGCGTAGCATGGAGTTTTCCCGGCTGAATTTCTCCGGTCTGCCTGCCATCCAGCTGCGGAATTTGGCCCGTTATGCCGGAATGGCTTCGGTGAAATACATTTCAAGAATGCCTGACGAACGGCGACTGGCCGTGCTTACTGCGTTTGTGAAAGCACAGGAAATTTCGGCGCTTGACGAGGCCGTGGATGTGCTGGATATGCTTATTCTGGATATCACGCGTTCTGCAAAAAATATCGGGCAGAAAAAGCGGCTCAGAACCCTAAAAGATCTTGATCGTGCCGCGCTATTACTGGCACGGGCATGCACGTTATTACTTGATGAGAACACCGATGAAGCAGCTCTGCGGCAGGCTATTTTTCGCCGCATACCAAAGGACAAACTGGCTGAAGCCGTCGGCAAGGTAAATGAGCTGGCGCGCCCGCAAGATACTCATTTTCAGAATGAAATGGTGGAACAATATGGACGGGTGAAGCGCTTCCTGTCCGCGATGTTGCGTGACTTACACTTTCAGGCCGCCCCAGCCGGGGAGCACACGTTGTCAGCAATCCATTATCTGGCCGAACTGAGTGGCTCAAAAAAGCGAATTCTCGACGATGCACCAGAGCAAATCATTTCCGGCCCCTGGAAACGTCTGGTCTACGACAGAGATGGTAGGATTCTACGAGCGGGTTACTCGTTGTGCCTTCTCGAGCGCCTTCAGGATTCTTTGCGCCGTCGTGATCTCTGGCTGGAGAACAGTGACCGGTGGGGGGACCCGCGTCAAAAATTGCTTCAGGGAGCTGAATGGCAGGCACAACGCATCCCGGTATGTCGGGCGCTGGGTCATCCATCAGACGGAACTAAAGCAGCAGAACAACTGGCTACGCGGCTTGATGACACATGGAAATCAGTGGCTTCACGTTTTGCCTGCAACGCAGCGGTCAGCATAAGCAATGAAGGTAAGCATCCCTCACTGACGATTAGCAATCTGGATAAACTGGATGAGCCACCGGCACTGATACAATTGAATCGTCGGGTAAGAGAACTGATCCCTCCGGTTGATCTGACTGAGCTGTTGCTTGAAATAGATGCCCGAACCGGTTTTACCCGCGAATTCAGCCACGTCAGTGAATCAGGTGCTCGGGCGCAGGATCTCCAGGTCAGTCTGTGCGCAACACTGCTGGCAGAAGCCTGCAATATAGGGCATGAACCCCTGATAAAGCATAATATTCCCGCGCTTACTCGCCATCGTCTGAGCTGGGTTAAACAAAATTATCTCAGGGCAGAAACGCTGGTCAGCGCTAATGCACGGCTGGTTGATTTTCAGTCCACGCTGCCGCTCGCGGGGTACTGGGGAGGTGGTGAGGTTGCCTCCGCAGATGGTATGCGTTTTGTCACACCGGTTAAAACGGTTAATTCCGGACCAAATCGTAAATACTTTGGTTCAGGACGCGGTATCACCTGGTACAACTTCGTCTCCGATCAGTACTCCGGTTTCCATGGCATTGTGGTTCCCGGTACGCTTCGTGATTCCATCTTTGTACTGGAAGGGCTTCTGGAGCAGCAGACCGGGCTGAATCCGGTAGAAATTATGACGGACACGGCAGGATCCAGCGATATCATTTTTGGCCTGTTCTGGTTACTGGGCTACCAGTTTTCCCCTCGTCTGGCCGATGCAGGCGGGGCGATATTCTGGCGGGCAGATAAAACGGCACATTATGGTGCCCTGAATGAGCTGGCCCGGGGATGTGTTGAACTGTCAAAAATAGAATCCCAATGGGATGAAATGATGCGAATGGCGGGCTCACTGAAGCTTGGGACCATCCATGCATCAGAGCTTATTCGTTCACTGTTGAAAAGTAGCCGACCATCTGGTCTGGCTCAGGCGATTATGGAAGTGGGCCGGGTCAACAAGACGTTGTATCTTCTCAACTATATCGATGATGAGGATTACCGGCGTCGGATCCTCACTCAGCTCAACCGGGGAGAAGGAGCCATGCAGTGGCTCGAGCCATTTGCTACGGACAACGTGGTGAAATTAGAAAACGCTACCGTGAAGGGCAGGAAGATCAACTCGGTGCTCTGGGTCTGGTGACCAATGCGGTTGTGCTGTGGAACACACTTTACATGCAGGAGGCGTTGTCACATCTTCGCAAATCGGGGGAAACACCTGAAGAGGAGCATCTGGCAAGATTATCGCCGCTGATACATGGCCATATAAATATGCTGGGGCATTATACGTTTTCGTTACCGGAAGATATTCTGAAGGGCGAGTTAAGACCGCTAAATTTCAATACAAACAATGAATTAACCTCTTAGCGTGGTTTTTTACATCATTGGACCTCGAACCCCGATAGCGCCTGCGCTTCTGCTGGCGTTCCTTTTCCTGCTGTTTTTCCCTGCGGCTGTCGCTGACATCCCAGCGGCGGTGCTGACGTTCACTCAGGCGATAGCCGGTTTGAGGAAAATACTGGCTGACGGCACAGCCCGACAGCGGCAGCGGGCAAACGTCACCACGACTTTCAACCAGTTTATCGAGCGCCGCCAGATAGCGTTCTTTCGGTTCACCGGCCCGGTCTTTGGGGTTGTAGTTCAGCGAGGCGCGTTTCACATCGCTAGCGGTAATAGCACCGGCCTCCCCGCCGCGCAGCTGGCGGAGCAACGCCACGGCATAAGGATATTGTCCCCGCCGACACCTACCGTCCTCCACATCAATGATGGCCTGCAGCGCAGCAGCCTGAAACGGGTTCACGGGCACTAACGAAAGGTGACGAGGGATCATACTGCACCCCCAGTTTTTCGCAGCGCCGCAGCCAGTTGCTCAGGGGTGTTCAGTCCGGTGGCAACCAGCGTTTCTAGTGTGCGCAGGGCATCAAAAATGAGCGCAGGCTCAAACGTTTCGCTGCAGCAAAGCCACGCCACCGATGCCCCGCAGTCAAAAGGCAGGCTCACCTGCCAGTAAGGCACATCGTCGCTGCTGCTGGTCAGGCAAACCACAACCGGTGGGTGAGATTTCATGCTCAGCCTGATATTTACCGGCGCACCGGCACCAAACTCGCAGCGGTGCTCCATGTCGCACAGCCAGTTATCGGACAGGTGCAGCTGGTGGACAACGCCACGGCTCAGGTCGCTACGGGAAGCCTCACCGCGCTCTGCGTACTGCTCCAGCTCACTGCCGTTCATCGTGTGTAACTCGGCAAACGATAATTCATTCAATCGGGTCATGTCGTTACTGCCGCCCCTTGCGAAGCGGCATCTCCTGTCAGGCGGCAATGTTGTCAGATTCAGAGGCGTTTGCGGTGGCTTCTGCGTCGGTTTCCGGCCCTCCGGCATCAGTCGCAGTGACCGCGTCACTTTCCGGTAACGCGATTGGGGCAGCGACCGGCAGCAGACAGTCAGGTACCCAGCTGGTCAGCAGGATTTTCTCTTCAGCCAGTTCAGCCGCATCGGCTTTCTTCATTTTGAGTGCGTCGCGTGATGCACCGTCCAGCCCCGCCTGTGACAGGCTGTCAGCAATCTGCTCCTTACTGATGCGCCCAAAGAAGTTGGCTTTGGTCGGCAGCCACCAGTCACGCAGCGTGAAGCCCAGCAGGTTTTCCACCGGCTCGAGGTCTTTACCCGCCTTGCCATCTTTGTCGCTGAGACGTTCTGACGCACCGTCGAGCGTTCTGGCAAGGCAATAGCCCATTACATTAATCAGCGCCTGCGTGTCCCACGTCAGCAGCCAGTCCCAGCTTTTATGCCAGTCCTGTGGCAACAGTTTCTGCCACGTATCGTGCATCGCAGTAAGGTGCTGCATGGCCAGACCGTCGGCAGACGTCGGCGCATTGTCGAGCATCAGTCCGGTTTTGGCATGCAGTGTTACTTTGAGGGTCGACGGGTTATAAGACCGGTGGTCGAAAGTAGATTTCAGGCAGTCATGGACAAAAATCACCAAAGCCATTTGCGGTTGTTCTGCCAGTGCAGCCTGTACTGCCAGCGTTCTTTCACTGGAGAGGCTTTTTGCCATTACAGCCGACAACTGTTTCGCCTGCGGCATTTCCGATGTGCTGTCTTCAGTGCGGATGCTGGCAATGGTGTTGTTCACACCGGCTTTTTTCTCGACTTCAGGGATATCGCTTCGCAGCATCACGCCACGGCGCACGCTGATAACGTTCCCTCTCAGGAAGACGACCACCCCGCCGTTAGCACGCACATCGTCAGTCCATGCGCGGTTCTCGGCGGCTTTTTCGATGGCAGACATTTCGGCCTGACAGGCGTCAGCGGCCTGTTCCAGCGCGTCGTGGTCTGCGTCATCGCTGTCGTCCTGCTCAGATAATGCCTCCAGCTGCTTATCCAGCGCATCAAACCGCGCACTTTCCTCGGGGGTCAGTTCACCGTGAGGCAGGTTGAGTAACAGGTATTTTTGCGCGTCGTCGCCGTAGGTGCTTATGCCGTCAGTTCGTCCCTCTGACCACTTCCAGCCCTCTGCCTGTGCGATACCGCCCGCGACTTCGGTGAGTTTCTGGCGGGTTAAAGTGTCGAGAAGAACGGTATCGGTGAGAAATCCTTCGTCCGTGAACAAGTCAAAGCGGAACCCGCCCCCCGCCTGTTCGTAGGCATCCCGCCCGACGAATTCCAGCAGGCGGTGACCTTCCGCAGAGACTTCGCCTCTGAGCACCGCCTCACGCAGCTCTTTCGGATTGCGATAATAACCATAAGCATTTTTCCAGACGTCCAGCTGGCGTTCGTGGTCTTCAGAGGCAGACAGTGCCTGCAGCTGGTCAACGTTAATCTTGTCTTCCGCCAGTTCAGCAAGCAACGCCGGTACCATCCCTGCAAGGCGCAGGAATTTCTGGACGTGTTGGGTGCTGTACCCCATCAGGCCACCGATTTCTGCTGCCGTTTTGCCGCTGGCACTGATGCGGGCGAATGCCATAATCTGGTCAGCCGGATGCATGCTTTCGTGCTGGAAGTTCTCGATGGCTGATACCACCTCTGCCACGTCATCGCTGACGGTTTTCACCGGCACGGCGTAATCCGGTGCGATCGCCCCCTCGTTCAGCAGGATACTCAGCGCACGAAAACGGCGTCCACCGGCGGCGGCACCCAGCTGGCCATCAGGCAGGCGGTGAACAATAAGGTTATGCAACACGCCCACGGCTCTGATGCTGCCGGCCAGTTCCTGCAATTTTGCCGCATCCGGCTCTGCTTTACGCACATTCAGCGGAGACAGAGACAGCTGGCTGAACGGCACCATCTGGACCGGCGTATTCGCCAGCGCCTGCTCAACGGCCTCGTTAACGGCGGTATTTTTAGGACGTTTTGTGGATTTACTCGCTTTAGAAACTGCTTTAGACTCGGCTACTGACATAATTGATACCTCGTAAGTTTTGATTTTGTCTGCCGGACGTTTTCCCCGTCCGGCACCTCACTTCACTGCCTTACTGCTTTCTCACACCACATCTGATGATTTATCTGTTAAGACCAGCCCCTGCTTCAGGCTCAAAATCCCACGCCCGCCACACCATCTGCCGGTCAATGCGAACGACAATGCGAAAATACGTGCCCTGATCGTCCTCGATCGCGATATTCTCGTAAGCATCTGCAACGGCTTCAGCCTGTTGGCGGGTAAAAGTGTCTTCCGGCAGCAGAACGTGATCGTGGTTTTCCATAACTCGGTACTCCTTGTGATACCCCGCAAATACGGGGCGGTTAATGTCTAAGGTCATCTTCAGAACGGGATATCATCGTCAAAATCAACCGGCGGGAATTCTCCCCCCTGCGGTGCGGATTGCTGCGCCGGTGCCGTTTTGGTGGATTTTTTGACGCGCGTGGCTTTTGCTGGTTTCGGGTCAACTGCAGGCTCACCGGAATGAGACGGCGCATTTGCCGGTGCCAGTGAACCCGCTGCGTCACCCGACTGACGGTTGCCCTGTGCGCTGCCCAGCATCTGCATCGTGCCGTTTGCCTTGACCACAATTTCCGTGGTGTAACGGTCGATGCCCTGCGCGTCCTGCCATTTGCGGGCCTGCAACTGACCTTCGATGTAGACTTTTGCGCCCTTGGTCAGGTATTCACCGGCTATCTCAGCAAGCTTTCCGAACACGACCACACGGTGCCACTCGGTTCTTTCGCGCTGCTCGCCGGTGGCTTTGTCACGCCAGTTTTCGGACGTGGCCAGCGTCAGACTGGCGACCGCGCCGCCGTTTGGCATGTAACGGATTTCCGGTGCCTGACCTAAATTACCCACGATGATGACTTTGTTAATTCCACGTTCTGCCATGATGACTTTCCTTATCTTTCAGGGCTTTTAGCCCATATCTTCGGTAAGATTCGCTTTGTCGCGACCTTGACGTTTTGTGGTATCCGGCTGGATTTCTGGCTGGGTGTAACCACATCTCCAGTAGAGTTCCTCCGCCGCAAGGGCGTAAAAAAACACCGACGAGGGCGAACGTCCGGGGCGAACACGAAAGTTTTCGGAGGTACGAGGAAAAGTTTTGGGGGCGTTTATTTACCCTGGACGGACGACAGCGGCTGTGTTTTGGTCAGCCCCGGCGAGAGGGGCTTAACTGGAGAGACGGCACCATAGATGGACGTAGCGGATACCACCGCAACGACGACGAGCGGCAGCGAATCGCCGTTGCCCGACAGCGGCCTGCTGCTTTACCGCAGGCCAGTGAAGCGGCGCGGCCGTTGGCCGCTGTAAGCGTGGTTTTGCGTCAGGATGGAAGCCCGAAGGGCAGAGACAGGCAGCCTGGCTCTGTTCACGACAGCCGTGCCGAAGGTGACGCCCTGCCCCTGATTTTCCGAAACTGCAATTTACTTATATATGTATATGAATGAAACTCTGTTCAAAAAGAACCAACCTCAGCAATGCCTATCGCGCCGTTTACTGTTATTCACTAAGAATCCTCATGCATTATTTGAACGCATTTTATTCTCTCAGCAAAACACCACAGAGAACTTAAAAAATGTTAAATAGTAAATATGAAGTGTGAATTATAAATTATGAAGTGCTACGTAATACAGAAAGCTATACTTTTAATCATAAATAATAATTATGAAATAGTAAGTATTATCATTCATTAACACGTTTACCATGGTCATGAGCTCTACCTCACGCGCACGCCCAAGTCCCCCGCCATAGAATCAACCCGACACCACGCATTAATCACATGCATGAATTATGAATTGTGAATTGTGAATTGTGAATTCATAAATAACACTTTTGAACTTTTAATACCTCTCTATCAGCATGATTGCATAGACACTCGACTTCGCAATGTCTCCCATGCTGTTCTCTATGGATAAGTATCCTTTCAAGCTAATGGTAAATGTCACTGAGGAGTTAGGAGTTAGGAGTTAGGAGTTAGGAGTTAGGAGTTAGGAGTTAGGAGTTAGGAGTTAGGAAGTATGATGTAATAATTCATATTGCATAGGTATGAATTGTTGATAGTGTATAAACAATAAAAAATTGGTGAAGTAACAACTAATACTTCACACTTATGTGTTGTGACATACGCCCTGAGTAAATCATACAAAGACGGGCATGCCTTCAACGTTTTTCGGAGAAGTGCAGTAATCGATAGGATGTTTCACTTATGAAGTGTGAGGTGTGAGGTATGAAATATCATTTATTCAGTAATGTAGTTTGTTATGCCTTAACTTAAAAATCACATCTCACATTTCATACTTGGTATTTCACAAATAATCTAAGCCATAGGAGGACAGTGTTAAGTGTGATTTATTACTTGATATTTATTACCTAATAATGATTAAACCCACTCAGAAATGAATCCGATACCTTGGATTTAGAGTGTTCTTGAAACGTTGGGCTCAATGGGAGACGTTGGAAAGGAGAGAAGGCAGTAAGGAACACGGTGGCTAAGGAAATGTTTGAGATTATTCAAAACGGCATTGGTAGCCGCTTGGTTACCAATGCTGCTTGGTATCAAACCTTTTTAAGGTAAGTATCCAGGGCATCACGAATGATTGCACTTACGCTTTTCGGGCTAATACCATTACGCTTATTATGCAGAGCAAGATCTTCAATCTCTCGCAGCGTGTTCTGAGGTAAAGAGATAGTTGTCCTAGTCAGAATTTCCTGAGCAGGTTCAGCAACAACTTTTTCGTCACCATAAGGTCGGTCGGCCAGTCTGTTAGCCAGAGCGTCAGCTTCAGCTTCTGTTACGACTCGGCGATTTGAAAATGCGGGTTTTTTTAAGGCCATTAAAATACCTCATTCAGCAATGCCAGAACTTCTGCCTTGGCTTTTTCGTTAGATGTCTCGAGTACAGATTTACCTTCTGACATAACATCACGGTAAACCTTCCGGTAACATGCTGTGGCGGCTAAGGGAATGAGCCCTTCAAACTCACGCACATACTCCAGAAACTCATGTCGTTCGTTACCCTGCAACAGCGGGTTAGTCGTTGCCATACTTTGATAACAGTAGGCCTTAAGCTCAGGATTCAAATCGCGCATACTTTCCAGCTGCTGCTGAAGTTCAACCATAGTATCCAGGTCTAACTGTGAACACTGGTGAGGCGCGATAATCTGATGAGCAACGGTACCCCCCGTGATCAACTCCCGGCTATTGCGTCCCGCAACGTCCACGATGACATGAGCAAATTTTTCATCCAGGCTTCTCAGCGTTTGGGAAATGTTGTCTCGTTTTTCAATCAGGGTGATGGATGGAGTGATGCCTGAGGCTTCGCGCTCTGCATACCATCTGGAAGCGGAACGCTGAACATCTGCATCGACGAGACAAACGTCGTCTCCACGAAGAGCCAGACCAACCGCCAGATTGATGGCCGTTGTTGTTTTTGCAGCACCGCCTTTATTGCATCCAATAATCGTGATCATTTGTCACCTGTGATATCGAAAGTAGCATTTCCTAAATGATAACTCATAAAATATATATGTGAAGTATTATCGAGTAATTATTATGTATGAAGTAATACTTATTCATATGACTTTTTTCTTCAATAAACAATAGTTACGGCGTAACTTCGCAAGTGAATAAATTTTATCCTTTTTAAACATAAAGTTAACTATAAAGCAATTGCCGACCTGAGCCCTAACCGCATACTTTGGGCTTAGAGTAAATTAAGTCGAACCGCGAGATTCTAACCAGAACATTGCCGGCAGAGAGTACGTCCAGGCATCAAGTTCTACATCTCATCAACAAGAACCCTCCGTATGCATGCGTAAGAAATACCACTTTAATTTAATCCCCCATGACTGCATCAGTGAGAAAAAGCTCCGTCATATTCCAGAAATATTTAAAGTAAGACAGAGGGTGCGTTGGGAACTGGAGGAATAGGGGGGCACAATTTTTGTTTCCTTGCTGATCAGGCGCCTAAGACTTTTCTAAGCATCAGCCCTTCACAAGCTAAAGAACCCATGATTATACTGTATACATAAACAGTATTTAGTGAGTGTCAATCATGAATGTCTTTTACCCAACACCTGAGCCTTTGAAGCTGCTGACCCCTTTCTTTCAAGATAAAGTTCAGGCTGGTTTTCCCTCGCCGGCGCAGGATTATATTGAGAAGGGCATTGACTTAAACGAGCTCTGTATAAATCATCCAGCCGCCACTTACTTTGTGATGGCCACAGGGATGAGTATGGTAGATGCGGGCATTTACGAAGGTTCGATGCTTGTTGTGGACAGGAGCCTGCAGGCAAAGCACGGCGATATCATCATTGCTTCACTTGCAGGTGAATACACTGTTAAGCGCCTCTGCTTACACCCGGTTGTTCAGCTGGTGCCAATGAATCCGGACTTCCCTCCCATTGTGTTGCATGACGGCGGAGATGAACTGGAAGTGTTTGGCGTGGTGACTTTCAGCATCAACGGATTTCAGTAATGTTCGCCCTGGCTGATGTGAACAGTTTTTATGCAAGCTGTGAAACTGTTTTCAGGCCTGACCTGAAGGGAAGGCCTGTCGTGGTTTTAAGTAACAACGATGGTTGCGTAATCGCACGCAGCGCCGAAGCAAAAAAACTCGGTATAAAGATGGGCGATCCGTTCTTCAAAATGCGGGCGCTTTTCGAGCAGCATAAGATCGTGACATTCAGCAGTAACTACGCGCTCTATGCAGATATGAGCACACGGGTAATGACGGTGTTAGAGGAGATGTCTCCGGCTGTAGAAATATACAGCATTGATGAGGCATTCATGAATTTGCAGGGAGTCAGTAACTGCAAGGATCTGGAGGAGTTCGGAAGGGAAGTGCGAGCCAAAGTTCTCCAGTGGACCGGACTCACTGTAGGTGTCGGCATTGCACCCACCAAAACTTTAGCAAAATTAGCCAATTACAGCGCAAAAAAATGGACAAAGACGGGTGGCGTTGTTGACCTTTCGCTGACGGCACGTCAACGAAAACTGATGGCACTCGTTGAAGTCGGGGAAGTCTGGGGTGTCGGACGCAGGATTTCGAAAAAGTTAAATGATATGGGGATTAAAACTGCCCTGCAGCTTGCAGATACCCCAACTCCTCTGATCCGCAAGCACTTCAACATTGTGCTTGAACGTACGGTAAGGGAGCTCCGTGGAGAACCGTGTTTAGAACTGGAAGAGTTCGCACCGACCAAACAACAAATCGTTTGCTCAAGGTCATTCGGTGATCGCGTATCAGAATACGATCTGATGCGCGAAGCGATATGTAGTCATGCCGTGCGGGCTGCAGAGAAACTCCGGGGTGAGCATCAATACTGCCGGCATATCTCTGCATTCATCAAAACAAGTCCATTTGCTGTGAATGAAGTCTATTACGGTAAAACGGCGGGAACCAAGCTTCAGATACCTACTCAGGACACCAGGGATATCGTGGCTGCGGCAACTAAATGTCTGGATGCAATCTGGCAAGATGGCCATCGCTTTCAGAAATGCGGCGTGATGCTGGGGGATTTTTACAGCCAGGGTGTCGCCCAGTTGGGTCTTTTCGACGAGTACCAGCCGCGCTCAAATAGTGAGCAGCTCATGGCGGTTCTCGATGAAATCAATCATAGCGGGAAAGGGCGGGTGTGGTTCGCTGGCCAGGGCGTGCAAAAATCCTGGGAAATGAAGCGTCAGATGCTCTCTCCCGCATATACAACACGCTTCAGTGAACTCATGCGCGTCAAACTTTAAATTATTGGATCCCCAATAGGCTCGATTAGCTCGAAACCATTATTTCGTATGCTACCAACTTTTTTATTTACCGGATGCCATTGAAATTCAGAAGGGGGTTCCGATTGCATCTGCGCAATCTCAAGAGCGCGCTGCGGGGAAGTATCGCAGTCTAACCATTCCAGTGCATCTGAGGGCTCTAATACCAGTGGCCGGCGGTCATGGATATCCAGTAGCCCTTCGTCGCTCGCAGCTGTGACGATCACAAAGCCATCATCTTCCGGGACCTCTAAGGCATCAGGGTGAAAACGGCTTATCGCAGCAAAAAATAAGGGAGAATGTGATTTATGGTAGATGAAGTATGGCTGCTTAATTTTCGGATCAACAGGGTCTTTTTTCCATTCATACCAGCCATCGGCCATCACTAACGCACGGCCATGTTCGAACAGGGGTCTGAACATCCTGCTCGTTGCCACTGTCTCTATACTCGCGTTAATCATCGGTGGTCGCTTTGATTCTTTTGCCCAGGCGGGCTGATAGCCCCATTTAACAGGATCGAGAAAGATTTTATCATCGCGGTGATTGAGTATGAGCACGCGCGTCCCGGGAGCGACGTTATAACGGCCAATAGGGATGTCATCGATGCCGCCTGCGAATTCTCTGTCAGGGGAAAGCACATCGATATATATAGACGGTACACATGCTGAGAGGATTTCAAATAGCGGCACTGCTAAGCGCCCAAAATAGTTGATCAAACCGTTTTGAGGATAAGTGCCAGCACACAGTGCCTAAGAGATCTCATAAGGAGTGTTTCACGAGTATCACAGCAGAAGTGACAGTGTCTCAAATCCCCCCTACAACAATCGCTTACCTACAACTAGGCATTTTACACATCCACTATGGAGAGCATTCTCTTTGAGTGGGCATATATCCACTATGGTAAGTAGCAACCACTACAGCGAGTGTTATCCACTAGAGTGAGTAAAAAACCACTGTAGTCAGTAACGACCACTATGATGAGTATTAACCACTACAGAGAGCAAATAGCGACAGATCGTCATAAGTTAGTGACCACTGACTCAGCGGCTATATAGGATTGCGGGTTAGTGACTACTAGGGGGGTAATGTCGAAACAAGTAAATAACCACTACAGTGAGTAGATATTACTGACGACAGTGGTTAGCTGAATTTTATAATGCCCGGCTTGCTGTTTGCAGTGGATAGTCTGCTCACTACAGTGGTTGGCTTGCTTACCACAGTGGTTAAGGTAAAAGCCTGCTATCAACTTTCAGCAGACTTTCGGCTTCAGGGAATGACAGGGGAATGAAACTATTTCTTCGCCTGGCGAAGCTGTTCAAGCAACTCAAGCTCTTCTTTGGTCAGCATAACCATCTCACGCGGCGCTGCCGAATCGCTATCCTTCTCAGCGGGGACATCAATGATATTTTCATCGTCCCGGACGTCATAGACATCGTCACCAATACCCGTAGGGATCTGAGCAGGCCTCAATTTTGGCCGCCTATAGTGGATACAGAAGTACACAGTTTTACCACGTTTGACCTCCGTATAATCGAGATAGCCGATAGCCTTAAGTTGTTCCATCGCCTTACGAACAGTTGCGTTCTGTGTGATTGCTCGTGATGTCAGATTAAGACGAGCACGCAGGCGGGACATGGAAATCGGAGCGGGATCAGTCGGAAGACTTTCGATGAACGTATAGAGAGCCTGAGCAGACTCTTTGCGGGAGAGTTCATTGATGGCACGAAGCTGGAGAAGAACTTTTTTATCGAACTGATAAAGTTCAAAAATCTTCGGATCTGCCTGCAGCTCTACGGCGTCCTTCTTCGGGCTGTATTTTGCTGACTGAACAAGGTGGGTAACGTAATAGTCCCCCTCTTTGTTCGAAAAAGACAACGTGTTAGTTGCGATACGTTCAAGAGAGGCTTCCAGACGCGCCCTGAGCTTCGCTGAGGAGCGTGCTGAGGGAATGCCACATAATTTAGCGAACTCAACGAAAGGCAGGTATACAGAGTCTCCCAGGACCTTGTGCTTGGCAAAAGCATGGATGATCCCAACCCAGGTCTTGAAATCGTTGTCCATATCAAGCCGTGCACCGGTGATCTTAATGTTCTCATATCCTTCAGACTTCACAATCGACAGCTGCTTCAGCTCAGAAGTGACATCCATTGAATTCATCTGACCCTTACGGCCGCGGGCAGTAGACTTCAAAGTAGGTACAAATAAGCCCAACCGCATCAATGCTACAGGCTGAACAGTGTTATTGCTGTTAGGAACCAGAGTAACAAGTTCACCCGTTCGCTTATCGGTTTCAGAGAAAGCTTTTGCTATCTCTATGTTTTTAGGCTCATTTTCAGACATTATCAGCTCTCACAAGGAATGTGGATAAGAGACTCGTAATACACAATACAGTGGATACTAACACTCACTATAGCGGTTTTACCACAGGTCATAGTGGTTAGTTTGCTTTTCACAGTGGTTGTTTTACTGACTACAGCGGTTAACGATCTTAGTTTTTCCCAGATAGGACAAAGTCTGCAGAGGAGCGGGGATCTCTTTGGGTCTTATAGGTTCTATAAGGATCTTATTATTGGATCGAAGCAAAGGATAACTTTAAAAACAGAGCGTTAAGTTTGTCGATAAAGATCTAAGCAGTGATCACAACCGAGAACCTACCCTTTGAATAAACTGTGAGCATAATTTTTACTACATCAATCACCTTAAGGATTAATTTTAAATTTCAGTGGCTTAAAAAATCATTTTGCAAGAACACTATCCACAGCTCGATTGCTAATTTACTCACTGTAGTGGTTTTGAACCACTCACCAGCGAAGTTAGAATACTGTCTATAGCGGTTTTTATGCCCTTTACAGTGGTTAAATTACTTATCATAGTGGTTAGGAATGTGCCTTGAGGCCTTATAGAACGCGGCTTGCGAAGGTGCGGGGATCTCTTTTGATCTATTATATGATCTATATAGGATCTTATTATTGGATCTGAGCTGTGGAAAAGTGGATAACATATGAATAAAGAGGAGCACTCACAGTGCTGAATCAATTAGTTAAGTCCTTGTCGAGGCTGAGATCTGCAACCAAATTCTTCAGCCGCAGATTTTCCTCCTCCAGTTGCCGCATGTGTTTGAGTTCAGAAGGGGAGATTCCGCCGTATTTCTGATGCCACGTTCTCTACGTGGCATCAGAAAATGGCCTGCCAACGGCAGACATCCGGTACAGATGCCCAGCTCGGCTTGCTTTAGGGAAAAGACAATCTGTCTCTTCGGTGAATCGTGACTTTTTCATCGGCACCACCTCCGTTCAGAGGAGTGTTTATCATGCCGGAATTCTGTTTCTGAATGGAGCAGGATTTTGGGTCCGGGGCACCGATTTATATACGGTGAAAAATGAAAATTCAACAAGCTGTGTCAGTTACATTTAGAAACCTTCATGCATACTCCGTGTACAAACGTAAGTTGTAAAGAATGGATACTAAGGTATAGCTATGAAAGCAATTGTTATTGACGACCATCCAATGGCTCGTCTTGCTATTAAAATGTTGTTGGAAAACAGTGGGTTTAGTGTCATAAAGGAGTTGGAGGACGGTGAGTTTGCGATACTAACGGTAGAATCCACTAATCCTGATCTGGTGGTAATTGATATAGATATTCCTATTGTAAATGGAATGGAAATACTTGAACGTCTAAGAAAGAGAGGCTATGAAGGCATTATCATTGTAGTGTCGTCCAAAAATGAACGGTTTTACAGCAGACGCAGTTCAGAAGCGGGGGCAAGTGGTTTTGTGAGTAAAAAAGAGGGTCTGAGCAACCTTATGGGTGCCGTCACTGCTGCACAAAATGGCTACAGCTATTTCCCGTTATTTTTAGGACAATATATTGGGAAAAGGTCGTCAGATGAGGAAAGGCTAGACTCGTTGTCGCTCCAGGAATTCAACGTTTTACTTTATATTCTCCAGGGTGTAGATAACAATAAAATTGCGGATAAAATGAAACTCAGTAATAAAACAGTTAGCACCTATAAGAAAAGACTATTAGAAAAGTTAGACTGTAATTCACTTATAGAGCTCTTTGCATTCTCTAAAGATAATAATATAGGGTAGATCGATGCGTATTGTGCTATGGGTTTTTTCTGTTTTTTCAATAATGGCATTATCAAATGCTTATGCTGAGGGTGTATATGTATCCTACAGTCAAATAAAAAATAGCAATTTAACTTATACAAACAGGATTGATCTCAATGAAGAAGAGTCACGTTGGGTTGAGCATAAAAAGAATTTTATAATTGCTACATCTCCTTTTGAAATCTCAACGTTACTTTCCAAAGATTCATCTTCACGTGCTCAGGGTATATTGGCAGATTATTTCCATCTAATGGAAACGTCACTGAAACTGAAGGTCATTATTCATGAATATCCTACGCAAGAAAAGGCAATTGCTGCATTGGAAAGTAATCAAGCCGATATGGTTCTATCATCTTTTACTGAGATGGAGTTGGAAAATGAAAAATATCTGAAATCATCGCCAATTCTGAGCAGTTCTCCAGCGCTCATTTCCTCAAAAAAAAACACCATGCTTCCCTCTGGTAGCAATCATCATGTGAGCGTAGCCAGAGCAGGGAATAGCCCATCTGATAGTTTCATTAAAGAACATTTTCCGAATGCAAACATCACATCCTTCAAAAATAATTATCAGGCCATATCAGAAGTAGATAATAATGAAGCAGACTATTTTTTTGGGAATGGTTTAATTATAGCCGCATTTATGTCTAAGTCTTTTCCAAACTCTCTAAATTTAATAAAAAACTATCGAGAGCCGGTGGCAGAAACCCACTTTATTTCTAAAAGCAATCAACCTTTGCAAGCAAGATTGATTGAGCGTTTTATTGCGTCATTGAGCAATGATATCAGAACCCAAATTCTAAAAAACTGGATCGGTGGTGATATCTGCTTTTTCACGCAAAAAAATTGCCGTTTTACAATGGAAGAGTTGAACTGGATAAAACAAAATAAAAAATTCCCAGTACTGGTAAATCCGTATTTCCCTCCTTTTACATTACTGGATGATAATGGGACTGTCAGAGGGATAATGGGCGACATCCTCAATATTGTTCATCTGCAAACCGGGATTGATTTTGATATCATGGATGTGAGTTCTAACAAGCAACTATTTAAAGATGCAGAGATAAAAAATAATAGCCTCATCCTGGCTGCCACATTCAATGAATTCCGCAATGAGCATATTGCATTTAGTGATACAATTCTCACTTCGCCTGTGGTGTTTGTTTCAAAGTTAGATAAAAAAACTTTAAAAATAAAAGACTTAGAGCGTAAAATGAAGGTAGGTATGCCTTCACATTACGCACAGGAAGCAGAGCTGAGGAACCGTTATCCTGAGGTTCAGTGGATCACTGTCGATAATTCCAGTTCATCACTACAATCGGTTGCTGAAGGTAAGCTTGATGCAGTAGTAACTACCGAACTTACGGCTCGTTTTATGATTGAGCATTACTATTCTAATGTATTATATTATTCTATTTTACCCGATATAAGTGATGCGTCTATAAGTTTCGCTTTTCCACAGAATAACATGGCATTTAAAAGTATATTAAACAAGGTATTAAATAACATTCCGGAAAGCGAGATTTCAAGGATTACGGAAAAATGGTTGCAAACTCCTGAGATAAGAATATCCACATGGGAATTGTATAAAAAAGAAATCTATTTTCTTGTTTTTATATCATTGTCGTTGTTTATCATTGGGCTAACAGGGTGGATATTTTTACAAAAGAATATCCAAAGGAAGATAAAACACCAGCAGCATTTAGAAAATCTTCTGAAATTTAGGCAGACATTAACAGACTCTATGCCTTTACCAGTCTATCTGGTAAGCCCGCGCGGGGAGATCCTTAGTTACAATGAATCCTTTAGGCTCTTTTTCACAGAACGCTCTAAGCGAGTAGTCCCCCATACATTAACCGATGACCAATCTCCATTACATGAAGTTTTTTTACAATTACAACATTTTATTCTCAGCAATATCAACGAAAAAATGGTGACGCAAGAAATGGTTATACGCCAGGGTGAGGAAACGAGACAGGTTTCACATTGGATTGCCGCTTGCCAACACTTAGTTGCACAGGATGATTTTTATATCTGCGGATGGGAGGATGTGACTGAGTCGAAAAATCTTATCGCCGAGCTGGAAGCTGAAAGAAATAAAGCGATACACGCCACTGAAGCAAAGAGTCAATTTTTAGCCTACATGAGCCATGAAATCAGAACGCCTGTAAGTTCAGTTATAGGATTTCTTGAATTATTAACCAACCGACGCCTTACTAAATCTGAAAGTACTGAAGCCTTGGCCCTTGCTTACACATCCGCGCGATCGCTACTTGGATTGATAGGGGATGTACTTGATATGGATAAGATTGAAAGCGGAAATTACTCAGTTGAACCCCAATGGGTTGACCTCTTTCAGTTGATTAATGAGACGACACGTTCGTTTGAAGCCGAAGCAAAAATAAAAAATATATCATTGAATTTAAAGCATGGATTTAATGGTGAGATTGATTTATTTATTGACCCTCAGGCGTTCAGGCAAATTTACAGTAATATTTTAAGCAATGCTGTAAAATTCACAGATACTGGAAGTGTTGAAATTGTGTCAAACATCATAACTGAATCCTCAGATAAATTTCGATTAGGTATTTCAGTTTCTGATACAGGATGTGGCGTTTCTGACAGCGAGCAGGAAAAGCTGTTTAAAAAATATCAGCGGGCAGTAAATGGCACAAAAATTAGTGGTTCAGGATTGGGGCTGGTCATTTGCAAAAAGCTCATCTCCATGATGTCAGGAAATATTATTTTTGAAAGCGTTAAGGGGCAGGGAACACACGTCGAGTTATCATTTCCCGTTGCGATCAGGCATACCCACTTTGAACCTGAAGTGGAGGACGAAGAGGGCAAAAATCCCCATCTGTTGATTAATATTTTGATTGCCGACGATCACCCTACCAATCGGATATTATTAGAACGTCAGCTTGACGAGCAAAACTATCATGTTGAAACCGCCGTTGATGGCAAAGATGCATTGCGCAAGGTGAAGCGCAGACATTACGACTTGCTCATTACCGATCTGCATATGCCAGGACTGAGTGGCCTAGAACTTACCCGTGAAATCCGCAAGTTCAACAGTTCAATGGCGATTTGGGGGTTAACGGCCAGCGTACAAGCCAATGATACTCAATCCTGTCTTGAAGCCGGAATGAATAAGTGTTTGTTTAAGCCCATTAACAGAAGGTTATTACAAAAGTCCATTGAAGAGTTATCTTTCTCATTATCTCCAAGGGTTCCTAATGAATATTTTGATATATCTATAATCTTCGAAAATGCGCAAAAGGACCCTAATTTAGTCAATAAGATACTGATAACATTCCAAAGCGAAACCTTAAAGGATATTGCTGCAGCGAAATCAGCTGTTGAAACCCATGACTTGCACGCACTCCGACAAGCCACTCACAAGATTTATGGTGCCGCACAGTTGCTTAATATTAAACCTATTATAGACGCAGCTTTGTTTTTTGAATCCATGGCGGTATACAATTCAAAGACTGACGTTGTGATAAGTCAGTTTGATACGTTAGAAAGAGTGGTTATGAAAGTTATAAACGAAATCAGTACCCATTCTTCATAAATTTACCTATTGATTTGTTTCATTATTTTATGAGTCAGCCTACGCCTGTAGGTAATCATTTCCCTGCTTGTAAATGCCCTCTGATATCTGTCTGCTTTACCTCTCTCTATTATGCGCGGCTTACCGTCGCCCTTTGCGGCGGATTGTAGTTTCCTCCTGGACGGAGGAGGCGCGTGCCTTTTACACTTAGTGAGATAAACCCCATGTTGAAGAAATCCCTGTTAGCCTTCGCCCTGACCGCCGTTGCCAGCTCTGCCTTTGCCGCGCCGGTTGCTAACCTCAAAGTCACCGGTAGCATCACGCCGCCGACCTGTACGGTTAACGGCGTAGATGAAGCCGACGTGCTGTACACCTTTGATGTCTCTCCGGGTCTGTTCCCGGCGAGTGGCAACCTGACTATGGCACCGCAGTCTCAAAATATTCAGGTGGTCTGTGACGCACAGACCTATCTGGCTTTCAACGCCACCGATGAGCGCGCGGGTACCGAGCTGACCGCCGGTAACACCAACTTTGGTCTGGGTCTGTATGGCGACGACACCAAGGTCGGTTTTTACAAAGTAACCATGGAAAATGCGACGGTCAAAGCGAATGAAAGTGCCGCGGATACATCAGTCGGCGTTCTGGTTGGCAGTACTTACGCGACCAGTGGCGTTATCGATAAAACGCAGACGGTGTCCTGGGCGACTGACAAAGACACACTGGCCGCCGCTCAGGTGTTTGCCGCTGACTTCGCAGTACAGCCTACGCTCAACGCGGACATGAAGAGCAGCGACGGCACGGCACAGCTGGACGGCCACGCGGTGCTGACGTTCGCCTTCGGTGTCTAAGCCTGTCATTCTTGCGAACCTGCCTGAGAGGGCGGGTTAATTTGATAATAAACACGATGATGGAAGCAATATGAATAAGCAAACCCTTGGGATTTTAGTGGCCTCCGTGCTGGCCAGTGCATGCGTGACGGCGGCACCGGTGGCGAATTTGAAAATCAACGGCGACATCAAGCCGCCAACCTGTACGGTCAACGGCGGTGACCAGGCGGATTTGATTTATAACCTAGGGGCGGTATCTCCCTCGGTGATTCCTCAGTCAGCGGGGTATAACGGCCTGCCTAGCATTTCTAACACGCTAACCGTAGATTGTGATGCTGCAACCTATCTGACCTTTAAGGCGACGGATACGTATCAGAATCCTTTTATTCAGCCTCCTGGGATGAATAGCAACTTTAGGGCTCATTCGTTCAATCTAGTAGATGTGAATGCTCCCGATAAAACTATCGGTGGAATATCATACGCGTGGTCTGATGTTCAGGCGGATGGTAACGCAGCTTATCTCTCTCGGGCCAATGATGGTACTAATGATAATGGTACGTGGGCTGGCGAACACTGGATGATAAAAGACGCTACCAACGGCTGGACTAAAACACAGCAAAAATTTGTGGATTCATCTCAGCTTGACTTAATTTCGGCAAAAGAGTTCTCGGCATCACTAATTAATAAAACAACAATAAACTATGGTTGGAGCACTACATATATCTTATCCAAAGATGAACTTGAAAAGCAGGGTGTTGATATTTCAGATGGTATTGACTATACCGGCAATGTCATGTTGACCTTTAATTTCGGTGTTTAATAAAATTTCTTGTAATTGATTTGCACCACCCGGGCTAGTAAATTCTGGGTGGCTTTCTCGCTAAATCTATTCTCGCCTTATGTTGGAATTCCCTACATGAGTAGGAAATCCCTTACCAGATTGAAATGGCATTCTCATAGAATGTAAGTCTTATAAGAGTATTATCCCTTCAAGATAACTCGTACAAGAATAACGCTATTTGTTTCTCCGACGTGAGTCACGCGACCTTACCCTCTGTCGCTGAGTAAAACGCAGGTCTATATGCATGATTACCATTAAATTAATATGTCATTTCAGTTACCGCTGGTCTGTGCAAATTCTTTTGACTCTTTTAGTCATCGGGACATCTGCAAACGCCAAAGCGCGAAGTGTTGCTCAAATGGAGATCCCGCCCATTGAGATACAAGCCGCACCTTCTTGCGATATTCAGGCCCCGGATGGGGGAGAATATGCTTACGCACAGCTTCATGCCAGTCAGTTTCACCTGCAGCAAACCACATCGCTACCGCCGATGACAAGACGGTGGGCAGTCGTGTGTGACGCACCGACAACGCTGATTCTTCAGGTGCGGGATATCCAGAGTAACAGTGCATCAGCAGGAGACAGTACCCAATTTGGCCTGGGCATGGTCAACGGGCGAGGTTATCTGGGGCAATATCAAATCACTCTGAGCAATGCCAGTATTGATGGTAAATCCGCCAAGGTCTATGAAACCAGCGATGCGTCCGTCCCCGGGGTACCGGCCGCCAAATGGGATGTCTCAACCGAAAAATATTATGGATGGACGGAAAGTAATGGTGAAGCCAGCAATGGGAAATTATTTTTTGCTGATATTACAGTTTCTCCTTTGTTAAATAGTTTGCAGTTTACCAATGGTCCTTTGGTTAATGGGGCTGAGCTTAATGGTCAGGCTGAGATGATTTTCTCTTTTGGTATTTGATTATTCATTAGTAATTATTCTGGATGTGGCGAAAGCTAATTTCCTCCGGAAGGAATCTGGCAGGTCTTTATTATGCGTTATTCTCCGCTCGTTATCGGAATTCTGATTGCCCTGTCAGGGGCGACGGCTGCGCGGTCAAGTGAAATTGACTCCGTCAACAAATCTACTGGTGTAGTTGATTTTGATCTGGATTCCCTGAAGTCTCTGGGTTATGGCCCAGAAGTCGCTCAATTTTTCAAAAACGGCAATCAATTTTATCCCGGTCAGCATGACGTCGTGATGAATGTCAACGGTGCTGGTAATTATTCCACCACCATTACCACGGGCGACCACGGCCAGGTCTGCGCCACACCTGAACTGCTGAAACTGTTACGTTTAAAAGCTGTACCTCAAGGGCCAGGATGTGTCGCGTTGAATACGCTGATCCCCGAGGCACGTATCACGCCCCATCCAGCCAGGTTCAGCATTGATGTTGTCGTGCCGGAAGAGGCTTTTGACGATGAATTACGTGGTAGCAACCTCACCTCAGGTGGATTTGCTCTGCTCAACAATTACCGTGTCTACGGCATGCGTATGCAAAACCGTGATTCGCAGCAGTTCTATCAGGGACAGTTTGAAACGGGGATGAACCTGCGCAACTGGGTCTTGCGAAACAACAGCAGCTTTACATCGGGTAACGACAGCTCTAAATACGAATTCAACGAGACGACCCTAAGCCGTGCTATTGAACCCTTAAAAGCGATTCTGGAGATGGGGCAGATTAATACGCAGGGAGCCCAGTTTGGGGGCACCCCGCTCAATGGTTTGCAGCTCTTTAGCGACGCTGCCTCACAAGATGGGGGGCGTTTGTTAGTGCCTATAACCGGACTGACACAAGCCCCCTCGACGGTCGAAGTGAGTCAGAACGGGCGTCTGCTATACCGCACCTTAGTCTCAGCCGGTCCATTTCAGTTAGATCGAATAAATGGTGTCACAAGCGGACAGCCGCTTGATGTGAGCATTTTGCAAAATGATGGCCAGACGCAACGATTCCAGGTCAATACCTCAACGCTTAACAAAAATGAAAGAGGCCCCCTCAGCTATCAGTTTGCGCTAGGAACCTATCGTGACCGAAGCAGCGGAAACGATAGCGATAAACCGCTGTTTGTCAGTGGTGAAGGGGACATCTCTGTTGGGGGGGCGCAGTTCTCAGGTGGGACCCAACTCTCTAGCCTCTATCAGGCCGCGGGTAGCCGGATCAATCTTTACTGGTCAGGGGATCGCCCTGTAACCGTCGGAGTGGGGATGACGGGAGCCAGGAGCCGGAATGAGCAAGGGTTGCAGGTAGACACGGGTTTGGGACTGGCTTTCGGATCAATCTCTCTGGGACTCACCACGCTGATGCGCAGTGCGCAATATCCAACGCTTGAGTCGTCGTTGCAACGCAGTGAGCCTAAAACTCAGACAGAAGAGGTGCAGAACTGGCAAACACAGGATACCGGTATTTCGACCTCGACGTCCCTCTCCCTCAGTTGGGCTGATGCAGTGTGGGGACGATTTGGATATGGGCTTGGTTACAACCAGTTTTACGGCGAGAAACAGGCCACCCTGTTGCATACCCTCAGCTACGGTCGAAAATTTAGTCTTGTCACCATGAATCTCAGTTTCCAGGCCGCCAGTGACAGGGATAATCGTGTGTTCCTGAGTGCGTCAGTGCCGCTTGGACGACGCTCCTCCTTGAGCAGCCAGATGCAGCGTTATCAGGGTGAAAATAACTACACTACCACCTTTTCTCATAATCCGGATGACCTCTGGGGCTACTCTGTGGGTGCCAGTCATAATGGGGATCAAAGTCGTCTTAACGGTTCAGTACGGGCAACAACTGCTTACAGCCAGTTATCTGCCAACGGAACGTGGGGGGATGACAGTTCCCGATCCATGATGTTTTCTGCTTCAGGCGCCACCGCGTATGCCGACGGATTATTCGCCACGTCTCCTTATGCCCTCAGCGACACTTTTGGGATTGTGAGTGTGCCCGGACAGCCCGGCGTAAGAGTGAGTGCCATGGGCAGCGGCACAACCATCACCAATCATTTTGGCACGGCAGCGATACCCTCAATGCCGGTGAACAAGAAAACCACCATACAGCTTAACACGAAAGACTTGCCGCTAAATGTTCGCCTGGGAAGTACCTCCTTTGACGTCGCTGTTTCCCGGGGGACGGTCATCACACGCGAAATCAAAGCCGCCGTGGTCAAGCAACTTCTCCTCACTGTCAAGATGCTCAATGGTGAAATGGCCCCTACAGGTGCGAGCGCGCTGGATAAGCAAGGTGTGCTCGCCGGAGTGGTGATGGGTAAGGGCAATCTAATGTTAAGTAACGATCAAATTGATAAACAGCTCTTTCTTCGTATTCCCAACCAGAGTGATTGCCGTCTGAGTTTTAAAGTTCCTGAATATTTTGACCCTAACGCGCTTTACGAAGAAGCCGATGCGTATTGTAAGTAAACCAACCCCTGGAGTTTTCATGTTTAATCCGTTTTATGCAGTGCAACAAACTAAACGCCATGCCGGAAAAGTGATTTTTGCCCTCGCCACCCTTCTGGCTACGCCTGTTGTTCATGCCAGTTTCCAACTGGAAACAATGACCGTGATCCTCGATGCCGGCGATGGCCGTAAGGTCTTTAGTGTGAAGAACATGTCGAAGGAGCCTATCTTATTGTCCACACAGGTAGAGGACATTCCAGGCGACCAACCTATAGCTAAAGATATCTTGGTCTCTCCCCCTATCATCCGTATTGAACCTGAGGAAAGTCAGCAAATTAACTTTGTACTCAAAAAAGGTACCGCGGTCCCGCATGAATTGCTGCTCAAAGCTTCATTTCAGGGGGTAGGCGCGGCGAAACAAAATGTCACTAAGATGCCTATACGTCAGGAAGTCGCGATGTTGGTGATCCCTGAAGGAATGGTTGAGAGTCAGAAACCTTGGGAAAACATGTCGGTCAAGCAAACCGGTAACCAGTTGACCCTCACCAACAAGGGACAACAGGTCATTCGTATGTCGCCTAATTTCACGACATTACCGGATGGTAAAGGGAATGGGATCGGCCAGTTCTATCTTCGTTCTGGCGAGGTAAAAACTGTGAATGTGGAAGGAACTGTGAAAGCGCTAAAGCTGACGCCTTTAAGCCGATACGGTTTTCGTATGGCGAATGATGTCACGATTCCTGTGAAGCAATAACGGATTATCAGTTTCCACCCTATTGTTATTAGAGAGAAAAGTAATGAAAAAGAAAATCGTAGTGATGGGGTGGCTTACCGTCTTCTTTCTCCTCCCGACATTGTCAGTCAACGCAGAGACGTTGCGAACAGATGAACAGTCTGCGGCTGCAAACGGAGATGTGCGTGCCCAGGTCAGGCTGGGCGTCATGTATGCCTCCGGCAAGGGAGAAACGCGTAACCTCGAACTGGCGCAGCGCTGGTTGATGGAAGCGGCAAAACAAGGAGATGCTGAAGCGGCCTACAATCTTGGGGTGCTGAGCGCGGATGGGAGTGCAAATTTGCAGGATTATCAACGAGCCTTTCGCTGGTTTATCCGGGCTGCAAACAGTGGCTACAAAGACGCGCAGTTCAATCTCGGCGTGATGTACAGCAATGGCCTGGGTGTTCAAAAAAACCAGGCGGAGGCCGAAAAGTGGTTTAGCGCTGCCGCCGAGCAGGGTACACCAGAAGAACAATATCGGCTGGGGATTGCATACAGAGAGGGTAAGGATGTCGATATGTCTCCGGAAAAGGCACGGATATGGTTAGGCAAAGCAGCCGAAGGCGGCCATATGCTGTCTCAATATAGTCTGGGCATTATGCTTGGAGAAGGTGAAGGCGGACCGCGGGATTATGCCCTTGCACTCGAATGGCTCACGTTGGCTGCACATCAAGGTGACGTATTAGCGCAAGAAAGCATCCAAGCATTAACGAGTCGTGGGCTGGGCAAAGGAGAAGATGCTGCATCAGCTCCTCCAATCGAGGTTGACCAAGCTGAAGCTCAGGCACCGTGTATTACCTGCCAGACGGAGGTTCTTGTTGAGGAAGAAATACCTAGTTCTCAGGATATCGATGAAATAAATGAAAGGGAACTGTATCAGCAAATGATCCTCCCAACTGTAAACCTTTTTAACGCGCAAGCGCCTACGGAATAAAGTCTGCGTGCGTTGGGAATGCTGCCAAAAGGTTGCCGTAATAATCCGGACTGAATATGTCACAAATTAATGAGAGTACAGAGAGTAACTGCAAGCTGCGGGGTGGGGGAAATGCCCATTCCACACGCATCGACACGGCCATCATAATCGACGATCACCCTATGGCAATGTTGGCATTGGAAACGTTGCTCAATAAAAATGGTATAGATGTGATAAATAAGTGTGGACAGGGCGAGGAGGGACTTGGGCAACTGCTGAAGATGAGGCCAGACATTGCCATTATTGATATCGATATGCCCGGGATCAGTGGCCTGGAAGTGATTGGGTCTGCCAGAATCGCTGGGCTTGACAGTATCCTCATTGCTTTTTCAGCTAAAAATGATGTCTTCTACGGCAAAAAGTGTCTGGCAACAGGAGCGAATGGTTTTGTCAGCAAAAAGAATGGCATAGATAATATCATCGGCGCAATTAACGCGGCCAGAAATGGATATAGTTATTTCCCCTTCATTTTGAATAGTTTTGTTGGACATATATCTTCAGAAGAAACAAAGATTGAAAGCTTATCAGAGCAAGAGGTTAGGGTATTGCATTATCTCTTGAAAGGGATGAGCATTGGTACAATGGCACAAACCATGAAAATTAATGTTAAAACTGTGAGCACTTATAAATTTCGATTGATGCAAAAACTCGATTGCAGCTCATTAATTGAGTTAGTGAATTTTGCAGCCAGAAATAATATAACTTGATATGAAAAATATTCTGCCCTGGATTTTTATTTTCTGTGCATTTTGGACAGGGATAACATTTGCCGGAAATGAAGTGGCATTAAAAAGTGAACTGGATTTCATGCCGTCTGTTTCAGCGGTACCGCTTAACCCTGGTTCGCTGACTGTAGGGGTTTACCGACCCCTGACGATGCCCTCGAGTTTTCTCGATAATTATGGTGCCTTTCGTGGACTCGATGCTGAATATATTGCACTTTTAACACATCACCTGAATATAAGAAGCAAAATCAAGATATATAACAGCAGGGAGCTGGCACTGACAGCATTAGGAAATGGAGAGGCAGATATAATTTTGACATCATTTTCTGACTCATCTGAAAAAATCTCTCGTGCGGAAAAGACTCTCTATCAAGGAATACCGATATTAAAAACGCAGATGGTTGCCGTTACCAACATGCAACATCTGGTATCCTTGCCGGAGGAGAGGGGGAATGAAAGGATCGCCACATTATCCGATCCCGTATACACTGACTTCATCAAAAAGACCTACCCCCAAGCTTGTGTGAAAAAATTTAGTAACATTTATTCTGCATTGAGTTCCGTCGAACGCGGAGAGAATGATATGTATATTGGTAATAACCTTGATGCAGGGTATTACCTTACCAATGATTTCTCACATACTCTTGAAATAAAAAAAGCGTGGGAAAAGCAGGCATCTGTAAAGTATTTTCTTGTCAATTCCCATAACACCTCTCTATACACTAAAGTCAGTGACTTTTGCCATCGTCTGTCATTAAGACAAAAAAATAATCTCCTCGATTATTGGCTCGATACCAATAAGTTGCTGCTGACAGCCGGTGAAATGCCTCTCACAGAGAAAGAAAAACAATGGGTACAAAATAATCCTACCATTAAGGTTTTAGCTAACCCTTATTATGCTCCCTTAACCATGATGAGTACCACTGAGGATATTAACGGCGTGGCGGGTGACCTTATTCAGCTAATTTCACTGAAAACGGGCCTGAAATTTGATGTGGATTATGTGAATACTGAAAATGACATGGCCGATAGGATAAAAAATGGTCAATGGGAAATGATCCCGGCTGCTACGGCAACCTCTGAGAGAGAGAAGGTCGCCCTTTTTTCGAACAGTTATCTTTCAGTACCCTACGTTTTTATATCCCGACATAATAAAAAAACCCAGCCCGGCAGTGCAACACTCACCAGAATCGCTGTACCTAACCATTTCGCATTATATCATTTTTTACAAAAAAAATACCCACAGGCAATATTTGTTCCTGTCGGTAGCTCAACTCAGGCATTGACTTATCTGATTGAGAATAAAGCAGATATCGCCGTTGCGAATAAAGTCACAGCACGATTTTTTATAGACCACTATTTCCGGGGAACAATGAATTACGCCGATATCCCCGACGCTCCCCCGGCAAATATCGCCTTTGCCATCAATAAAAATAAACCTGAGTTGCAAACTATCATTAACAAAGTGTTAGAAAGCGTGCCCTCAAAACAAATTTTCTATTCGGTTGATAAGTGGAACCGTGTTACAGACCCAGGTATTAATACTTGGAATCTTTATCGTAGGGAATTTTATAGTGTTTCGGCTTTTTTGTTACTGCTCATCGCAAGCAGTCTGGTCTGGGCCGTGTACCTGCAACGTGAAGTGCGTAAAAGAAAGGTGTTTGAAAGACATCTTTTAGACCAACTCAATTACAGCCATGAACTCTCTAACTTGCTTCCTTTCCCCCTGTATATGGTCGATCTGAATGGACAGATATTAAAGTCTAATGCCGCTTACATACATTCCATAGGATCCCATTTCGCCGCTGATACCATTTCCGTCAGTCATCCCCTATTTGAGGTGTTTACGCAAATTAAAAATCATTTTCAGGCTGGTCTGCTTCCTCATGTAGTTGTCACGACTGAACTGCTACTCGGTCTTCGTGGGCAAACGCGGGATGTACAGCATTGGTTTGTGCCTTTCAGGCGGAATGGTGAGTCAACCACAACCTTTATTTGCGGCTGGCAAGATATGACGGAGTATAAAAAATTACTGCATTGTCTGCAGTCGGAAAAAGAAAATGCTATTCGTGCAAATGAGGCAAAACGGCTTTTCCTCGCCAGAATGAGCCACGAAATAAGGACGCCGGTGAGCGCAGTGATGGGATTTCTCGAGATCTTAAAACACAAATACGCACAGGACGACGATTTCGGACTGGCTTATTCGGTCGCGTTTGGATTGCTTGATGTTGTCGGGGATGTCATTGATATTGAAAAAATTGAGTCTGGAAAGTACACCATCAACAATCAATGGCAGACATTGGGGTTCATGTTTGAGCATATAACCCATATGTTTGATGGGCTGGTTGAACAGAAACAAATCCAGTTGTCATGCCCTGAACCACTCGATGATACGTTTGAATATTACCTTGCCCCGCAACCCCTGCGTCAGATCATGGTCAATCTGTTGAGTAATGCCGTCAAATTTACGGAAAAGGGATCTGTCTGCGTCACCAGCCGGATCGAGTATCTGGACGTAGAGCATGCCATACTGGTGGTCGCAGTGATCGACTCAGGTGTGGGTATTTCATGCGCAGAACAAAATAAACTGTTTTTACCCTTCAGTCAGACGGAGTCTGGCAACAAGTTCACAGGGTCGGGGTTAGGGTTATCCATTTGTCGCCATCTCAGCGACATGATGGGAGGTAAGCTCGAGGTCTCTTCCGAACCTAACGTCGGAAGCACGTTTACGCTGACGCTCCCGGTGAAGTTTAGAGTGAACAGAGCGTATGAGTTGCCACAAGAACAATGCTGTCCCTGCGCGGTAAAGCAGAGTGATTTGACTATATTAATCGTTGATGACAATCGCAATAACAGACTGCTTTTGAAAAAACAGCTGATGATCTTAGGATATCTGGCTGAAGAAGCCGGTGATGGGAAGGAGGCATTAGCCGCGATCAAATATACTTCTTATGATCTGATCATAACCGATCTCGATATGCCCAAGATGAGCGGCGCCGAACTTGTCAGTGCGGTTCGTAAATTTGATAACCAGGCAGTCATTATCGGCCTTACCGCTCATGCTCAGGAAAGTGAAAGAAGACGGTGTATTGAGGCCGGCATGAATGACCTGTCCTTCAAGCCTCTCGGGTTGCAAAAGTTAAATGAGTTGCTTCTCAACTGCCCTGTTCGCCGGCAGCGGGAAGAATTTCCCGCATTAAATGAACTTTTCGGCAAAGACAGAGCAGCCTATTACGAATTTTTGCGGCAAGCTCAATCAGATGTTTTATTTGACCTCCAGACACTACTACAAGCACGCGTAGAAGAAGACCCCGAGGTGATTGCCAAAAAGATTCACCGCCTCTCCGGAACAGCTCAGATACTCAATGAAGAGGCGCTTTGCAACCAACTTGAGAAATACAAAGCCATCGACAAAAATGATCCTGATGAGATTAAGAAATACTTTACAACGTTGGTCAAGCAGCTTCATGTGATGTTGGCGAAAATAGAGAGCGTGATGAAGAGGCTATCAAACGAGGGAGGATAAAAATATCATTGCTGTCCTGATAATTGCTCAATGCGTAGACAAGTCTGATTATCAATACTTATCTACACGTTGAGACAATATGACAGCAAGATTTCCAGGGAAATGCAGAAGGTTACGGCTTTGTAATTAAGAGGTAATTCACCAATGAAGAGAACCTTGCAGTGTAATTTTCGACACTATTACCGACAGATATCCCAACGCCACCATTATTGATAAAGTATTTACCCGACACATACACAGACGGGGTACTGTTAACCCGCAGTTCTTTAGCGGCTTCATTCTGTTTATAAATAAGGGACTTCACAGGTAAGGTGTTTTTAACATTTTCATAAGATTCTGTACTGACCCCAGCCATGTTGAAGATATATTCAATATCTTTGGCGTTAGTGACGGAGTGGTTTTTCTGGATGCCATCAAAAAGAGGTTTCTCAATTTTATCCTCAATCCCTAGCACCATTGCAACAGCCCAGGCTTCGGTTAACTCATTGCCGAGGCTGCCCATGCTGCTAACGTGATATTTCACAAAATGGGTATTCTCAGGCATATTCTGGCTTACGGTTTTACCGATATGGTATTCATAATTGAATAAATAACATGGGCGGCAGTAGAACGAAAAGAATTCTACCGTGTCCGGCATCCAGGACACGTTATGCGACATGACCTGATATTCTTGGCCAGATTTGAATTCGGAGGCATGCGTGAATGGCGAGAGCATAGTAAGAAAAACAAGAGCAGATTTTATATGAGTTTGATAAAGCATGCACATATCCAATGAGTAAAAAGAAGCCGTTGGTTGGTGTATTTTCAATACATATCTGTTCGGGAGGCCGTAGAATCACGTAATGCTCTCCTGAACACTAATATCAGATTTGTGATCATGATATAATTTTCTACCGATAAGGTATATGAGTGCCGCGTCCTGAGTATGTAGTCTTATCCCTACAAAGGTAATCAATAAAGGGCATGTAATACCCAACAATTCAATGTGAGTATGTGTCTTAAAGAAAAGATGATGCATCAAAGAGAGTCTACTGAGTTTCATTTAAGATTGGTTAAGGAAAGAAGAACTAAGATAACCTTGCTTTGCAGGTAAAAGAGCAACACACAACAAGGAGGCTGTATGTTAGAAAATTATTTCCCTCATGAAACATCTGAAATCCAAAAACAGCGCGTTATTGCCGTCAACACTGCACTTGAATTAATTAAAGCCACACTTGCAGATGCTAATGATGGCCAAAGCATTGAGCATCAACTTCGGGCAGCAACGGCAAGCATTGCCCCTCTCGCTGATGCAATACAACGGGCGGTGGAAGTGTAGTGCACAGTCTTAAATAATAAAAACTTCGTTTAAGTCATCCAGGTGAACCAGATGCCTGATCACACTCTGTTAACCTGGACGCTTTGAAATGTTATGTTTTATGAAGCCTGTGCGCTGGTGGGGGATTTTTATTTGGCTCTTTTGCCCGATTGCCTTCGCTCAGTTAACGGGTAGGGGCGGTGATATGATTTGGCAAACACGTCTTCCTGAAAGCCGGGGTCTCATTGAGGCTGCGGAGCAGTATCGTATCGAGTATCCCTCTGTCGACGGTATTGACGGTATCACTCCACGCGTGGACAGTGCGGCTGTCTTTATACCAAAGGGCGTCGCGCCTTCTGTTGGCTGGCCTGTCGTTGTTTGGTTGCACGGTACTGTTGGGGTGGCCCATGATTGTGCTCCTTCACTTAATGCGCGCACGGCCCGTGACAGTCAGTATCTCAATACTTGGCTTTCCTTAGGATTTGCCGTCGTAGCCCCCGATTATGCCGGATTGGGGTCAAAAGGCTTGCATCATTATCTCCACGCACGTAGCGAAGCGTGGAGTACTCTGGATGCGGCAAATGCAGCCATTACGTCATTCCCTCTGCAAAATAAACTGGTATTGGTTGGGCAGTCGCAGGGCGCACATGCTGCCTTTTCAAGTGCTGGGTATCAACCCACCTACGCACCCTCGCTCAATATCGTCGCTACCGTGCTCACTGGCACCCCTTATTTTCCGCAAGACATGTCAGCCGTTAAAAGTCTGTTGACCTCACCTCGTGAAAGCCCAGCAAGCGGTGATCCAAAGATCCCCTATATTTTCTATATGTATCATTCTGCGGCAAACCGAACCTCCGGACTTGACGCAAAGAATTATTTTCTACCTGTTGCTTTACCCTTATTAAAAGACGCGTTAACACAGTGTATTCATCAACAAACAGAGCAAGTCTTAGTGAAGAGACTGAGCATGGAGAATACCGTTAAACCAGATATTTATAATGTCTTGTCAAATCTGCTACCTGATCTCGTTTATCCAACGTTGAAGATTAATCATGCGGTTTTTATTGGTATAGGTGATGAAGACGTGAATGTACCCACTGATATGCAGGTCAAATTTGCACAAGATATTAAGCATGCGGGAACGCGTGCCGAGGTGCACCGTTATATCGGGTTAGACCATAGCGGCGTTGTCAATCCATCCCTTCGTGATTCATTGCCCTTCGTCCTGCAAGAAATGAGCAAGCATTGATGAAATTTTAATTTAACCTTGTCGGCTTGAGGTGGAATTTATTCAACAACACGATTACTTCTGTAGGGAAAACCTGACAACGTCTGCATCCTGCTCTGATACTTTTTGCTCATGAAGTATGTAAATCTTACGGCAATGTTTATGTAAGCTTTGCGTAGAGGGATGTATGTGTTGTTCTGATTCTATAATATCTAATAATTATTATTTCAACTTGTGTTTTAGCAAGTTATTAAGGGGGGAATTACTTAGACAAAATTTTTGCATCATAGATATCGAAACTACGGATTATTCCTTGGTTAAAAAATACGTACTCCATGGGAAAAAGATTTTTGCATTTATCTCCAATGACCTGGATTACTATGCTCTCAAGTCACTGAAAAATATTATTTTTATTGATAAGCACAGTGGTTTGGATGATGTTCTAATTTGTCTTGTTGTCGATAATTTACGGTGTAATTATAAAGTTAAGCACAAGCTTTCAAAACGCGAGAATGACGTGATGATGTGTATATTTGATGGTCTTACTATGCATGAATCCGTTGAACGGTTGAAAATAACTACGAAAGCCTTTTATGCCAGTCGTCATCGACTAATAATTAAATTACAGCTAGGTAATAGAAACTCTTTTTATCAAAGTATTGCAAAATATCAATACGATCCCTACTACGATGAGGGTTTTTTATAAGTATATTTTCAATGCGAAGTGTCAGGTTTTTTAGTTCGATTTATTAAAAGAGAATTATCAAAGAAGATCAGAAAACTTGGAAAGATAATTCTCGAGTAAAGAGTATATCTATGGCGCAGAAAATGATATCGGCTGATTTTCCAATTCCCTGATTCAGGGAAACGACGATATCGAGAGAGCCCGGGATTCTTTTACAACCTCATCCAGATGCAAAGAGAGGGGATGGTTAAACACCGACCCCAAACCGCGGACGCCGGATGTGCCTCCTCTCATGCGGGAGCATTTTTTGCAGCAGATGAGATTTTCAGATGCTAACGTCACGCCTTCAAGAACTTTAAATGCACATTGTTCATTCTAAATCCTCGTAAGGTTGACAAGGTGGCCCGTAAACGTCGTCTGACCTTCCTGGACGTAATTAATCACTGAGACTTCTTTTGCGCGGTTGAAGAAATTTACTGAATTTGGCCACATGTATAGAGGTGATATGCTTAACTCTAAACAACAGGAGTGGCTACGAGGCATTCAGTGATCAACAATTAAAGAAATTCAATAATGTAAAGAGTACTTTTTGATTTTATCAAAAAGCGTGCTTTTGGCTATATTTAGCGCATCAGCCGTTTTGGTTAAATTTCCATCGTGTTGATTAAGCTCATCGAGTATTATACTGCGCTCAAAGCTTTCGACAATATCTGCAAGGGACTTTCCAATACAATCTTCACTTTTAACGTCCTGTAGGCCAAGTACAAATCTTTCCGCTTGATTACGCAATTCCCTCACATTCCCCGGCCATTGTTTTGACATCAGCACGTGTAAAAAGGAGCGGTTAATTTCTGGAATGTTACGACCAAACGATAATGCAGCCTGATGGACAAAGAGGCTGAAAAGTAGGGGAATATCCTCTATTCTCTCACGTAATGGTGGCATTTCAATATTAATTACGTTTAGCCTAAAGTGGAGATCTGAACGAAACTGTCCTGCGTTGACCAGCTCCTGAAGATTGCTTTTCCCTGCCGTGATGATTCTTATGTCTATCGCCAAGGATTGATTAGAGCCCAAACGTTCAAAACACCTTTCTTGCAAAACACGCAGTAATTTAATCTGTAAATTTAACGGCATACTCTCGATTTCGTCAAGGAACAGCGTTCCCTTATCGGCATACTCAATTTTACCAATACGTTGTTTGGAAGCACCAAGAAATGCACCTGAGTCATGGCCGAATATCTCGCTATCAAATAAATGTTCGGGTACTCCTCCACAATTTAGTGCGACAAAAGGGCCGGTTCGTTCACTGAGATCATGGATACATTTGGCAACCAACTCCTTACCCGTTCCCGTCTCGCCATAAATCATGATATTTGCGGGTATCGTTGCCACATCTTTTATTTTTTCTCTTACTTCTGTAATGGCTACCGAGTTACCTATAATGCGGCTCTCCAGCACACTGGCATCTATAAGTCTGCGGCGGAGTTGGCGATTTTCATCGGTCAATCTACGTTTATCGAGTGCTCGTCTGACGATATTCGTGAGTTGTTGAGGGCTAAAAGGTTTTTGAAGAAAATCGTAGGCACCATTATGCATTGCCTCAACGGCGGTTTCGATATCTCCATGACCGGTAATAATGATGATAGGTACATCTCGGTCAGTCTGATTAAAACTTTTCTGAAAGGCAAAACCACTCATGCCAGGTAATTGCATATCTGTCACAATGACACCATGATGACGCAAAGCCGGAAGAAAATAGCGAGCATCTTCTACTGAACCAACTCCCACTGCATGAATTTTATCAAGTTTTAAAGCCTGGACACAGCCAAGCTGAACATCCAAATCATCTTCTATTACCAAAACATCGACGTTATTCATCATTTCACTCCTTACTATGATTTTTTTTCCAGTGGTAGGCGTAAGGTAAAACATGCACCGCGCTCACCATTACTTGCGCGTAAGGTACCATGGTAAGACTTGATGATATCGGCAGAGATGGCCAACCCTAATCCTAAACCATGGGTCTTCTTGGTAGTAAAGAAGGGTTCAAATATAGACTCGTTGATCTCTGGGGGGATACCTGGCCCGTTATCTTCAATTTCTATGACGGCATAATTCCCCGCAATAAACGCCCTCACATAAATGACTCGGTCATAATCATTAACCATGACAGCATCAAGGGCGTTACTGATGAGGTTTACCAGTACTTGTTCAAGTCTTAGATTATTACACATACACCAAACGTCTTGGGTAGCTTTGACAAAGGTGCAGCCTATTTTTTTAAACCTATGACTCAGAAGCAGCATTGCATTATCAATGCTAATCTTTACCGATACAGGGTTTACGGTATCATCTCCCGTTCTGGAGAAAGTTCTAAGCTGGTTACTGAGTTGACCAATAAAATTAACAGAGCGTAAAATACGTTTTATATTTTCTCTCGCCTCATCCATCTCACCGATATCCATAAATTTTAATGTGTTAGCGGACATCATGCTAATAGCTGATAATGGTTGATTGATTTCATGAGCTAAGCCGGCCGACAATTGTCCTATGACGGCAAGTTTTTCATTATGTAGCAGTTCATTTTGGGTATTTCTCAGAATAGCTTCAGTCTTAATTCGTTCTTTTATTTCATTTTCGAGAAATATGCTTTTATTTTCTAACTCTTTTGTTCTTTCAGCAATCAAAAATTCCAGTCTTTCGTTTTGGTGCTCGAGAACCTGTTGCTTTTCAAGCTTAAGTTTAGAAATCTGATTTCTTTGTTTTGCGATAAATACTAAGATGACAATTAAAATTAAAATTAAGTTTATAATAATCGCATCAGGTAGCGTGTTCATTATAACTGTTTCTAGAGGTAGTAGGGTAGCTATTACCATTTTGAATTCAGGGATGCATTGATAAGTATAAATAAAATACTTTTTGTTGAAATGAATTATCCCTGCTTTGTCGCCAAGGAACATTTTATGCTTGACTTCAGTATATTTGATATTGTTATTGTAATACCTTTTTTCCAGGTTGATTTTATTGCTCTCTGATTCCGGTAACGTCTTAAGTGCATGATAGAACCACTCAGGATTAGAAGAACAGGCAACAATCTTGTCTCTGTCCAGTAAAACGGTCTGGTAGCCAACGGTGCGATTGTTAAGATACTCATTCAAGTTTATCTTAACTACAATGACTCCAATTTTAACCCCCTCAACGAAAATGCCATGCGCCTGATAGTAGCCGGAAACTGAATTCGTGGTCCCGACAGCATAATAGCCCAGGGTCTCACCCTGTTTAGCATCTTTAAAATAGGGACGATATGATAAATTTTTACCTATCGCACTAGCCTTGGTGCCAATATCACTGGCAGCAACAACAGATGCTTGATCATCAAGAAGATAGACCGCCAACGCACCTGTATTTTGCTGTATTGAATGCAGATAATGGCTCAACGTTTCCTGTTCTTTACTGGTTCTCTTGGGTTTAAGGAGGAAATGCGTGATCTTGTCATCAAGTGAAAGTGAATAGGGAATAAACTCGTATCGCTTTACCCGAAGTTTTAACTCAAGACTTTTTTGATTGATTTGATAACTCAAAAAATCAATTTGATGTTTAAGCTCAGTGTAAATAAGAATCCCAGCAGAAGAAAAATAGGTAATGATTATCATTATTAGTACAATCAGAGCTTGACGAAGATTGATGGACCTCTTTAGCGAGAGAGCCTCTGAAAATGTCGAAAGGATACGCCTCATGGAACCTCAACAAATCGTTCGATGATCAAACCCATGTTGGGTATCGATAGATCGGATGTGATGTAGATTTATGAAATTATAGCATACATCTGGTCATGCTCACTACCTGCGTATAAAAGAACAACCGGAGTATAAAATTCCCCATGCGATTATTAGTTATGAAAATAAATAAATATAAAATACAGATTTCCGGATTCCCGAAATATCACTACTAATATCTTTCGGGAATCCGGAAACTTATAATAATTAACCTTAACAAAATCAACCTAGGCAGTTTTGATTGATCTGGGTCATTATTTTTTGCTCTGTGAGAGCAATATAATTCAGCCTCCAAAAGCGCAGAGCAACTGTAGGGTTGAAGTGTGCTAAGTAATATTATTGACTTGGGATCAGAATATTCATTTATCATTTTGGTAAGTGAAATCAATCTATACTTTATTCTTCATGAGGAATTATAGGTCGTGAATTTTATACACTCAATCTTCCATTTGAGCCCCGAGATAGCGCTATTCATTGCGCTCGCTCTGGGCACATGGATTGGAAAATTTAAGTTTGGCAAGTTTCAATTAGGTGGTGTAGCTGGTGCGTTAGTCATTTCAGTCATTTTAAGCCAGTTCGGCGTGACTATTGATGATGGTATCAAGGGAGTATTGTTCGCACTGTTTATTTATGCGGTTGGCTTTGAAAGCGGCCCGCAGTTTTTCAGTTCACTGGGGCTGAAATCCATTAAGGAGATTGTTCTTGCAGTTGTCTTAGCTGTCAGTGGTTTAATGACCGTTGTGATCTTAGCCAGAATGTTTGATCTCGACAAAGGTACCGCAGCGGGCATCGCTGCAGGCGCACTTACTCAGTCAGCGATTATTGGCACAGCCAGTTCAGCTATAGATAAATTAGGCTTAGCGCCAGACATCTCTCAACACTTACAGTCAAATGTAGCTATTGGTTATGCGGTCACCTATATCTTCGGCTCCCTTGGGGCCATCATTATTTGTGTCAACATACTCCCATGGTTTATGCGCCGTGGATTGCGTGAGGATGCGATTAAAGCCGAAGCCGCTTTGTTAAGTGGGCAAAAAAAATACGAACCTGGTGAAACACCAGCGCTTCCCGATTTGGTAGGACGCGTCTTTAAAGTTGCTTATGCTGCGGGTAAAACTGTTTCGCAAATTGAAGATTCTGCATTGGCAGGGAAAATTACTGTTGAAAGAGTAAAACGTCGTGGGGGCATTCTAGGCATAAGCTCCGATTTAGTTTTGGAAAATGAAGATATTTTGTTAATTGTTGGTAGACGGGCTGGCATGGTTCATCTCGATGAACTAATTGGTCCAGAAACGACCGATACTGACGGGATGGAAATGGTTGTAGTCACCCGGGATATCGTCATTTCTAACAAAATTTATGCAAACAAAACCATCTCGCAACTACAAACTACCAGTAAGGCTCTACGACATGGCATCTATTTCTTAAATCTTGCAAGAGGGCAGAAACGTATCCCTCTTTCAAGTTCAACGACCATTAAGGCTGGGGATATTGTTACTGTCTATGGGTTGAATGAAGATATTCTACGTCTCGCTCAGGAAATTGGTCCTGTCATCGCGGTCAGTGAGAAAACTGATTTTATTTATCACGGTATCGGTGTAGCCGTTGGTTTATTAATTGGGTTGGCTGTTGTTCATATTGGTTCGATCCCATTAACTCTAGGTGCAGGGGGAGGCGCTCTATTTTCTGGTTTGATTTTCGGTTGGTATCGTACCCGTCATATGGTGATGGGGAATATGCCCACAGCAGCATCTGGCCTATTGAAAGACCTCGGACTAGCAGGATTTGTCGCAGTCGTAGGCCTTCAGTCTGGTCAACAAGCCATACATACAATAGCACACAGTGGCATCTCAATATTCTTTATTGGTGTGGTGGTGACCATCATTCCTTTAATCATAACGATGTTGGTGGGTAAATATATTTTACGTTATGACAATACCGCAATCTTCGCCGGTGCATTATCGGGTACGCGAAGTGCCAATCCAGCATTTGGTGAAATATTGGTTAAAGCAGGAAATTCAGTACCTACAGTTCCATTCGCGATCACTTATGCTTTGGCTAATGTTTTCTTAACATTATTAGGCCCATTAATTGTTGCACTTGTTTAAATATAAAGAGACTATATTATGACTGATTTAAAAAAACTTGCTCAACTTAGCCCATTTGAACTCAAAGATGAGCTTATCCAGCACGCTTCAAGCGATAAAAATCATACTATGTTAAATGCGGGTCGTGGTAATCCTAACTTTTTGGCCACGTTGCCACGCCGAGCTTTCTTTCAGCTAGGTTTATTTGCTACCAGTGAATCTGAGCTTTCTTATTCCTATATGAAGCAAGACATTGGTGGCATTCCAGATGGTGAAGGAATGATGGACCGTTTCGAACGTTTTACTAACGAAAATGGACACCTTCCAGAAGTTAACTTCCTACGCAGTACCATAAGCTATGTTAAAGATCAGCTCGGCTTATCTGCACAAGGTTATCTTCAAGAACTTGTAGAAGGTATCCTGGGTTGTAATTATCCGGTTCCTTCACGTATGTTAAAAATCAGTGAACAAATAGTTCGACATTATCTACTGCGTGAAATGTCAGGAAGTGATGCTTCAACTGATGATATTGAAGTTTTTGCCGTTGAAGGTGGTACAGCTGCCATGGCGTATATATTCGATTCACTTAAAGAGAATAACCTTGTCAAAAAGGGTGACAAAGTGGCTATCGGAATGCCTGTCTTTACTCCCTATATTGAAATTCCGGAACTTGAAGAGTACGGTCTTGAAATTGTAGAGATCAATTCTTATGCAGAAAATAATTGGCAATATACTGACGCTGAACTTGAGAAGTTGAAAGACCCTGCGATCAAAGTTTTCTTCTGTGTTAACCCAAGCAACCCTGCTTCGGTTAGACTCGATGAACGCTGTTTGGATACAATCAAGAGCATTGTTGATAATGACCGAAAGGACCTTATTATTCTTACAGACGATGTTTACGGTACTTTTGCCGATGACTTTATATCTCTCTTTGCAGTTTGTCCGCAAAATACGATTCTCGTCTATTCATTCTCAAAATACTTTGGCGCTACCGGTTGGCGTCTGGGTACCATTGCGATCCATAAAGACAATGTGCTCGATGAAAAACTGAAAAACTTACCTGCGGAAACGAAGGAACAGTTAAATCGCCGTTACAACTCAATTATTACTAATGTAGAAGAGCTGCACTTTATCGACCGACTAGTAGCCGATAGCCGTGCAGTCGCCCTCAACCATACTGCGGGTCTCTCACTACCACAGCAAATTCAGATGGTGATGTTTTCATTATTTGCGTTAATGGATGAAGATGATCTTTACAAAAATGTACTGAAGAAAGTTATCCGTAAGCGTCAGTGCACCCTTTATCGTGAACTTGGCGTATCAATCCCACAAGATCCGTACTCTGTTGACTATTACACTTTGCTAGATTTAGAAAGCATCGCAACCGAATTGTTTGATTCAGACTTTGCCCAGTGGTTACGTAATAACTTCTCTCATAATGAATTGTTTTTCCGCATTGCGTCGGAAACTGGGATCGTGCTACTGCCGGGTAAAGGGTTTGGTAGCCAACATCCATCAGGTCGCGTGTCTTTAGCAAATCTTAACGAATATCAATATGCCCAAATTGGGCGCATGTTGAAGAAAATGGCTAGCGAATATTATCTGTTATATAAAAAAAGCTGATAGCGCTAAGTATCATGGGGCGAACCTGTTCGCCCCATCCTAATTTATTGAGTATCCGCACATATTGCTCATGTCACACGGTGAGAACCCCCTACTTAACGCCAATACTTTCATTTTCTCTTGCCTGTTTTTTCCGATTCAGTTCAAAAGGAAGGGGTTTCGGCGCTTACTGATAAAAAATCTGTAACCTCTCTTTAATCAATTTAGTCTTCATTTTTGCGGCTTTGTGCTGCTAATTCTACCAATAACCCACAAATGTTCTTTTAGTCAGTAATAGTCTGAGTTATTGCGGCATCATATATTGTATGCACAGCTCAAAAAAACAAACTCCCCGTACATGAGAAGAAAGACAAGAAGTGTGAAAATGGCATGGTGTCATGCGGACATTCTATCGCACCGCTGTGTCTCCAGGTTCCCGGGATGGTCTCAATAGAACTATGCTTGCAGGCACAATGCCGAATGCACATTGATGAGTTCCTATCACCGAATTTGCCTTAGAGCATAAGGATGTTGATTATCGTCGCACAGGGTATCTATTGTCTTCTGAAGGATTTCATATTAATCAAAAGCATGTGCTCCGATTTTATCAGCTAATGGCTTGGGTAGAAGGTAATTACGACGTTGTAAGCACAGTTGACAAGACTATTGCTGCCGAGGTGTACGATGCCCTCCAGTCTGACTTGAGCGATGAATTTCGTATTAATGCGTGGCCAAGTGTCTGAAATGTTTGGATGATATAACGATGTAGATTTAAGATTATTGATGGTTTTAAGTGGCACAATCGCAGTGAAGACATAAAATAACTCTGATTCAACCAGTTCAGTGATCAGCTATATATCTAAAAATTATAATGATTACCGTCCCTCCAGGAAGCGTTCTCATATATTCTCTCAATTTGTGACGGGTTGTAGAAAGGATGAGCATACAGGTAATGGTATAATTAACTAAACGCGCAATCCAATACTGAAGCCGGTTAGAAGAGCCCTGACCAAAACTACGTATGGAAAGAATATGCCAAGGGTAAGCGGTTGAGGAAATCTATTTGTTATTCTCTCTATTAGAGAATATATAAATCACGAATGAATATTTAAGGTTTGAGAAGATGCCAGATTTTTTTCTAAAATTTTTTTTAGAACACAAAGGCTGGCATCTAATTAATTTATTTGAGTGGTTTGTCGTTTAAATTTTCATCACTGCCGGAGCAAATAAACCGGCTGTGAGCGAACCATGTGTTCATTGTTACTGCAATAAGAATAAACAACATTAAAAATAAACTATAAAATCCAAAGTGCGAACTTAATTTCGCAGTAATATATGCACCTGCTGAGAAATGGATAAGAACAAGCAGATAATGCAAGCCTTCTCTAAGTGAAGCCTGCCGCTTTGATTTTGAAATATTATGATTTAAATAATTCACAAGACTTGTTGTCATTAGGACATATACAGTGGTCACGACAGATGTCGTCGTAGGATAGTTTGTTCCTCCACTTTTAATTAAGTAGTTTTGGATATACATAAACATAAGTCCTATTATTATAAGCGGTGTTATTGCGGGGGTTGGCAGGCTACCTAAGACACCAGAAGTTAGCATGTATTGCCCTACAAAAATAAAAGAAGTTAATAAAAAACAATTTATGGTTAATGAAATTGCATACCCATGCCAAGGCGTCCTCTTTCTGAATTTCGTGAATTTAATCATGCATAACTGATGAATTGCTGCAATTAGCATCCAGGTAACTACGATGCCAATATGATATAATGAAATATAGTCAAATTTGCCATTAGCGAAAGTGTTTATGCCGAATATTAAATTCGAGGTCATAAATCCGATCAATGCTTTGAATAAGAATATAAAACTAATTACTTCAACCCCCCCGCCAATAAAGCTCATTGCATAGTGTATTTGATGGTTGATGGAAGTGAATATGCAGGATGCGGACTTTTTCATAGTATTTTTGATAGTTTAATAGTTAATTTCGCAAGGAGTGCCATATATTCAAATGTACATGTCACAATTAATTACATCTAAAACTCGGACTAATAAGTCATTGTTAAGAATTAATTTTGTATCCTATGAGTGTACCCCTTTTAAATTTAATGTCTGGAGACCCATAACAATTGGATTTTTGGACTAAATGTTAAAGCGAGAGTTTATGGCGTTGTTAAGCCTTTAGTAATAGTTTACTGATTGTCTTCATGTGCTATTTTTCAATGTTAAATAAAATAAATTATTTTAGAAGATTTTTTCCTTGGTTTTTAATGCTATTTTTAAATGGCTGTTAAATCGAGTGTTGGTTTTTGATAAAAATAACTCCACCTCCTTTTAAAGGATATAATAATTTTACAATCATGTAACTCAATACGTTATTTTCATACGCGCATTGTGAGCGATCCTTAAATTATATTCGAACTTATTTTATTTCATTCATGACATTGGTCAATTTAATATCAATTGTGAAGATATAATCGCACCCCTCATTTTTTTGTTCGGAATGCCGTTAGCTTTACCAACCCGAATTTCGGGATACCGAATCAACTTTATATAAAACTCTCTAAAAGTGACGTCTTGTTAGAATGTAAACATAAAGAAACTCTGCAGCACCTTATGCGAAAAAGTTATTTCAAACTCAATTTTTATTAGTTAATGTAGTTAAATGGAATGTAGAAAATGAATCGATGAATGACAATAGATGAGAGGGATGAGAACGCAGCGGGTAAGTACGTATTGCTACGATTTTTTCTAAATTTTGCTTTATTTTATGAATTCTATTAATGATTTAGAAATGTGGTTGTGCTTGAAAGGATGCTATTCAATGCAAACTATTTTGAATGAAGTGGTGAGCAAAAACTGGCCACAGTTATAGAGTTTTTCCAGAACAATCGCTCTGATTCATTGGGTGTTAAGCAACCGTTATATTGGTGGGGTCTTAGCTGGCTGTAATAACCAATGATGTAATTCATTATTGATCTATATGCTTCGCTAAAATTAGCGTATCCACTGTTCGGTACCCATTCTGATTTCAGGCTGAGAAAAAATCGTTCCATTGGGCTGTTGTCCCAGCAGTTTCCACGGCGACTCATGCTTTGCTTTATACGATAACGCCACAGTAACCGTAACCGTTTGAATTCCCTGCTGGTATAGTGACTTCCCTGGTCAGAATGATACATAACGTCAGCCGGTTTCCCCCTGGCTTCCCAGGCCATCGTTAATGCTTTTCCTGTCAGACCTGAGTCCGGAGAAAACGACATCGTCCAGCCTATTGGCTTGCGGGAAAATTCATCCAGAACAACCGCCAGATAAGCCCAGCGTTTGCCCGTCCAGATGTAGGTCACTTCGCCGCACCAGGTCTGATTAGGTTCCGTTACTGCAAACTGGCGATCCAGATGATTAGGGATATCCACATGCTCTTTTGTGGCTTTTTTGTAGCGATGATCCGGTTGCTGGTAACTAACAATATTCAGCTCTTTCATTATCTTACTGGCCCGCCAGCGACTCAACGGAACACCTTTTGCGTTGACCATACCGGCAATGCTCCGGGCCCCCGCAGAGCCATTACTGACATGATAAACTTCACGAACCAGGCTTAGTATAATGATGTGTTTTGCATCAGGTTTCTGCGGTCGGCTTAGCCAGTACCGATAGCTACTGCGATGGATCCCGAACACATTGCAAATAAAGGCAACAGGAAACCGCGTCCTGAGTTTCTCAACTAACGAGAATTGTTCAGGGAGTCTGACATCAAGAGCGCAGTAGCCTTTTTTAATATATCGTTTTCCATTTCAACACATTACAGTCGTTTTTCTAATTCACGAATGCGAAGTTGCTCAGGCGTCATCGGAGAGGCCTTTGGGGATTTCCCTGCTCGTTCTTCTTTAAGCTGGCGAACCCATTTATCCATCGTGGATTTACCGACATTCATTGCCGTTGCAGCGGCGGCAACGGTGTAGTGCTGATCGAGTACAAGCTGGGCAGCTTCGGGGCGAAACTCGGGGCTAAAATTACGTCTGTTACGTCGGGTCATAATGTCACCTGTTTTGACTATGAGGCGATGATATCACCTCTATTCAGGTGGCCAGATTAAGTATTCCACTTCAATACATTAGCGGCACCAGGCGGATAATCCAGCTGTGAAGCGTAGAATGGATAACGATAACGCCGCGCTCAGCCATCATTTCTTCGAGATTACATAGGCTGAGGGTACAAGCCAGACATCAACAAACATATTGGGCAAAAAAAACAATGGAGTAATGCAGGTGTTTATAAGCTTTTCGTATCAGAGGCATGAGCAGTCAACATGAAAAAAAACAGCATGTTACCTGTCGGCAGTTTTACTGCGACAGAACCTAAAGCCCTCACTTTCCTTCCAAATGTAAGACTCGTCCTACAAAATATTATATTTCATCTTATAGCGTATAAGGAATACTTATTGTATTTTCGTATGAAGATTGCAACTTGTTCATTCATGATATTATGATTAATTAAATGATAGTTAATAGTTTGTAAAATAATCAACAGAACATATTAATAAAAACAATGAAATTATATTAAACACGTACTTATAGTACTTGTTTATTGATTTCTTATTTTGGAATAACATAATGAGTTCTTTAAAGTCCGAAGTTAGTAACATTAAGGTGACACCTTGGCAGCATATTTGCCATAATTTACTGGCAGAGGTGGACATAAAAATTAATGGAACAAGACCTTTTGATATCAAAGTCCATAATAATTCTTTTTATAAACGAGTATTAAAAGATGGCTCCCTAGGTCTTGGAGAGAGCTATATGGATGGCTGGTGGGATTGCGAAGCTCTTGATGAGTTTATTAGTCGTATAATGAAAGCTGACGTAAGGAGTGCTTTAAGCAGGGATGTTAAAGATATTCTTCGCATAATGAGTGCGAAGTTTTTCAACTTACAATCCCGGAATCGGGCATGGATCGTTGGTAGGGAGCATTATGATCTTGGCAATGACTTATTTAGTTTAATGCTGGACCCTTGGATGCAATATTCATGCGGTTATTGGCATACGGCAGAAGATCTTTTTCAAGCACAAGAAAATAAACTTAGACTCATTTGCGAAAAGCTAAACTTAGTTGAAGGAATGACCCTCCTAGATATTGGCTGCGGATGGGGTGGACTTGCAAGCTATGCTGCAAGAAATTATGGGGTGAAAGTAACTGGAATTACTATATCTCAAGAACAGAAAAAACTTGCAGAAGAGTGTTGCAAAGGTTTGGACGTTAAAATAGTCCTGCAGGATTACCGTGACTTAAATATGCAGTTTGATCGGATTGTATCGGTTGGTATGTTTGAACACGTGGGGCCAAAGAACTATGAAGAGTATTTCCATATAGTATGTAAGAACCTCAAAAAAAATGGAATTTTCTTGCTACATACTATTGGCTCGAATGAAACAAGTATCAATGTCGACCCGTGGATTAACAAGTATATATTTCCTAATGGCTGCTTACCTTCTATATTGCACGTTGCAAAAGCCAGTGAACCTTGGTTCGTCCTTGAGGATTTGCATAACTTCGGTAATGATTATGACAAAACGTTGATGGCATGGCATGATCGTTTTGAAATGTTTTGGCCAGAAATTGAAGATAAATATTCTGAACGCTTTTATCGTATGTTTAGTTATTATCTTAAATCATGCGCAGGCGCTTTCAGGTCGAGAAATATTCAGTTATGGCAGTTCGTGTTTACACATGGCATCGAAGGTGGGCTTCGCGTAACACGATAGTTTGAATTTAATCAGTTTTGTCGATGACGCTTAAAAACTTATGGAGTAGAACCACTCGTTCGTTCACATTGAGCTCATAGAATTATGTGATTAAAGGTTGAATAATAAAGTCTGGGGTAAGTTCTCCCCCAGATTTGTACATTCATTTTTTTAGAGTCAAATAAGAGTGTTTATCACTATGAATCACCAAGTTTTTGTACAATCTTTGATGGATTGGATTGATTCTAATATTGAGAAAAAGTTAAATATTTCTGAAGTAGCTAAAAAGTCAGGCTATTCCAAATGGCATTTGCAGCGTATATTTAGAGAGTATACTAACAAAACACTCGCCAAATATATAAATGACAGTAAATTAGAGAAAGCTTCCTTGGAACTTCTCAATAATAATTCTATTTTGTCTGTCTCTTTGAAATACGGTTTCGATTCTCCACAAACATTCACGCGTTCATTTACTAAAAAATTTAAAATATCCCCTGCAAAATGGAAAAAAAAGCATCTACATAAAAGTAGAGAGGATGTGGGGATGCGAACGATTTTTTAGACTCTCAGGAGAGAGTTAATACATTCATATGATGACAGGGTTGAGGCTGTTGAACTCTATTATCGATATGGCATAAAAGCCTCTGCGGTCATCAGAGAACTGGGATATCCATCCATAAAACAGCTCGGTCGCTGGGTGTGAATTTATGAAGAAACTGACGAATTACCGAGAGAATTAAAATCGAGACAGCGATACTCACAGATGAAAAAAATCGCTGCTGTGGAACATAATCTGACGCAGGGTGGTTGTCTGGCGTTTGCTCGGCGAGCCATCGGATATCCCAGCGACGTATTACGTAAGCGCTGGATTGTAGAAATATATCCAACCGGCGCCCTCTGATTGTCCGCTCAATTACAAATAAATGCTTCAGTCAGGAAGAAAGAGCTCAAGCCGTCCGTGAGCTCTGCAATCGAAGCAGAACCGCCCTTAAAGTTGCTCAAAACATAGGCGTGAGCGTCCCGGGTTTGTACAAATTATGATCATCAGTCCTAGTTTGCATTGAACATATTGTTCGTCTTTGCAGTATGAAGTCAACAGGTCGCCTGGGTCTATCCCAGGACACATTATTGTTGGATGAAAAGCATTCTTCTTATCACAATCTTCGCTTGGCCACTCTCACTTGCCAGTTATGACTTAGCTGGCATTGCCTTTGTGTTGATCTCAGTTCTGATGTTAGCCTGCGTCATGCCGGGAAAGGCATTACTACTTGTTGGGATTTTATCTCTGATCAGTTTAAATGCTTCGCATCACTGCTAAAAGTGGTCGTTTTCGCAAATTACTCCCACGCTGTTTTTACCGCTATTTATGCTTACTTTAACGGGTAACACTAAAATGAAAGAGAAACGCTTTTTACCGCTACAAACCTTCTACTGGTTATACTGCGGACATCTTCTAGTATTCGGCATGGTTTCATTTTCAATGAGAGCTGGGATTATTTGACAAAATTCGAAGAGGATGGCGGTTTTACAGGCCGTTGCAGACTTTCCTAGGAAGGCCTGAAATAACGGAGGTTAAGCTGCACCGGCGTGGATTAATCCACACAATAGAATAGAAGTGTCAGCGATTTCCCAGTCATTAAACACAAAATGTTGAAAACCACTGGCGCTATCGAGCGGAATAAATACCAAAATGGTGATCGGTCGTTTTGGGGGGCCGGTATACAGGAAAAAGCCCAACGGGCGGAGGGGAGATAGGGCGGTCAGCAACGCCCCCGTCGCTGCCGCCCGACCGGACCAGACGGTATGCAAGCCGCTGAATCCAAATACATTATAACACAGCAACCAGAAAACCCTCTCTTTGACGTCTACAGAAAATCTCCACACGATAGGCTGGCAAAAACCGCAACATACGGTGATTTTGTTAAAGGGGAAACAATGGATGTAGCTTTATTCACAAAAGGAAAAGTAGATTAGCGGACCCGGGGGTATATATGTAAACAGTATAAAAGAGGGTAGGGGTAAATAACGGTGATGGCAAAAACTGCCACGCTACTGCTGCAGGCGTGCTTATGTTCTTTCGAAATGGCAGACAATAGTGAGTGAAAATATTGCCGCTAACTTGTTAACTATATGTTTTTAATGTTTTTAATGTTTTTAATGTTTTTAATGTTTTTAATGTTTTTAATGTTTTTTATTGCTGGCATTTTGTTATAGCTATGCTGGGGAGGCGCACACTAAAACGGGGCATGGCAGCCAGAATTGGACGACGGCGCGTCGCGATTCTGCTGGTAATATGCTGGATCCGGTCAAACTGCTTAGTACTTCGATTATCCAGATATTTGCGGCGCCGACGTATGGCTGGCGGGGGCTGATGGCAGTACATCCATGAAACGTGAAGGCGAAACGACGTTTACACATTATGCTATCTCTGACGTTTATTTGTTTGGCTCAAAGCCCAATTTACTGATCGACCATCGTGGGTCTCAGGCTTAAGCGATAATCCCCAAGATTATCGCGGCGATAAAAAGTTATTCCTATCCGCATACTCATACGTTCGCCCGGAGGTCCCACAGCAATATGTTTATAGCGCACACTGATCGTGAAGTGCCAAATCTGCAACTTGATATACCCCTAACGCCATTGGTAAAGATTATCGCGGGATAACAAATCCGCTTGGTTGCCGCCTTGCTGGCGTGGTGTGAAGGTTTCAGTGCTGGGAATTTAGGCATCACGCTTGCCGTTGAAGAAGGTGTTGAAGTGAATCTGTTTCGGATGAATCTGGGGAGATTTAAGACTCAGCACTGCATTTTCCGTTGTCGGGCGCGTCGGTTTTGCTAACCAGCAGAATGCTGAACTTTAACATTTATTACCAGGACTTATACCAAGATCCAAAAAGGCCGGTATCTCTCCGGCCAAACAAATGATCAGAACGACGAATGCTTGTAAGACCGGTATTCTGGCTTCCAGAATTCAGTATCAAGACGGTTTTGCAACGTCTCTGGTGACATTTCCGGCGCCACACCTTCCTGCACCGCCACACGGGCGACTTCGGCGGCAATCACTTTCGACACATACTGAATGTCGGCGATAGCCGGTAACAGTGAACCTTTGCCAGTGGTTGCCAGCGGGGAAAGACTCGCCAGCGTTTGACTGGCGGCTAGCAACATACTATCAGTAACGCGACGCGCTTTGGCGGCCAGAATCCCTAAACCTAAACCGGGAAAGATGTACGCATTATTACATTGCGGGATCGGGTAAGTACGGTCTTGATAATAAACTGGCGCAAATGGGCTGCCGGTGGCCATCAGCGCGGCGCCTTCGGTCCACGCAATCACGTCCTGGGGGCGGGCTTCTGCGCGGGACGTTGGATTCGACAGAGGCATAATGATCGGATGGTGACAGTTGTGGTGCATTTCACGGATGATTTCTTCAGTGAACAGTCCCGGTTGCCCGGAAACGCCAATCAGAATTGTCGGTTTAGAATTGTGAACTACGTCCTGCAACGAGATGTTTTGTGCATCTACTTTCCAGTGGGTAATGTTGGCTTTACGCGTGACCAGCTTACGCTGGAAACCGAGCACGTTCGGCATGTCATCCGTCAGAAGGCCAAACCGATCCACCATAAAGACCTGGCTGCGCGCTTCATCTTCTGTGGCGCCTTCGGCAATCATCTGTGCAACAATTTTTTCTGCGATACCACAGCCGGCAGAACCCGCGCCAAGGAAAGTTACGCGTTGGTCGCGTAGTTGCGTTCCGGCGGCATGGCTGGCGGCAATCAGACAACCTAGCGTGACAGCTGCAGTGCCCTGAATATCATCATTGAAGCAGCAAAGCTCTTCACGATAACGCTCCAGCAAGGGCATTGCGTTGGTTTGCGCGAAATCTTCGAACTGAAGTAACACGTCCGGCCAGCGTGTTTTCACCGCCTGAATGAATATATCCATGAATTCATTATATTCGCAGTCGGTAATGCGCGGGTGGCGCCAACCCATATACAGCGGGTCATCGAGGCGTTGCACATTATTGGTGCCGACGTCGAGCATGATCGGCAATGTATTGGCCGGGTTAATTCCGCCGCAAGAGGTGTACAAAGACAGTTTACCGATAGGAATACCCATCCCACCGATGCCCTGATCGCCCAGCCCCAGAATACGTTCACCGTCAGTGACGACGATTACCTGAATGTCATTTTTGGAGAAGTTTTGCAGCATTTCATCGATGTGGTCACGATCCGGGTAGGAGATAAACAACCCTCTGGCGCGGCGGTAGATATCAGAGAAATGCTCGCAGGCTTCGCCAACGGTCGGGGTGTAAATGATCGGCAGCATTTCTTCCAAATGAGAATTGATCAGGCTATAGAAGAGTGTTTCATTTGTGTCTTGAATATTGCGTAAATAAACATGTTTGGAGATATCACGTTTGAATTCAGAAAATTGGGTGTATGCACGGTCGGTCTGTTCGCTGATGCTTTCCACCTGATTTGGCAGCAATCCGTTCAGATTAAGCGCCAGACGTTCTTCGCGGCTGAAGGCCGAACCTTTGTTCAGCAGTGGATTTTCGAGTAACAGCGAACCTGTGTAATGAGTGTAGAGAGGGCGTTTGTTTAACATCATTAAGCCTTAGAGTTTAAACTCAGTGATTTCCCTCAGCGTGACTTTTTCGCTTCAGGATGCCTCGCAGTTTAATCTTATAAACATTCGAATAAGAATGAAAAATATAAAAGGTGACGCATAGCAGCCGGAAATTTTTTTATTATTGCCAGTTTTTATATCACGCAAGGGGGGGGGGGGGGGGGCTAA
>NZ_JAFMOW010000050.1 GCF_019049675.1 Rahnella bonaserana
CCCTATTTAAAGAAACCCGCCTATGGCGGGTTTTTTGCTTTCTGGGTTTTACCCAATAAAAAAAGCCGGAGAATACGCTAATATTCTCCGGCTTTTATGTAATGATTCAAAAACAGCGAAAGGCGTTATCCGTAAAGCTTCAAACGCGCAGCCTTTTTGGCAGAAGCCAGATCAGCCTGAACCATTTCGATCACCAAATCCTGTAACGAGGTTTCCGGTGCCCACCCTAACTGACGTCGTGCTTTTGATGGATTAGCCGAAACCTTGCAGACTTCAGCCGGGCGGAGATAACGCGGATCTACGGCGACAATCACATCACCGACTTTCAGCGCTGCGGCCACCGGGCTGATAATCGCGGCAATCACCCCTTTTTCCTCAACGCCTTTGCCGATAAAACGCAGCTTAATCCCCAGCTCCAGCGCAGCAAAAGTCACGAACTGACGCACCGTGAACTGCACGCCAGTTGCAATGACAAAATCTTCCGGCTTGTCCTGCTGCAACATCAGCCACTGCATTTTGACGTAATCCCTGGCGTGTCCCCAGTCACGTAATGCATTCAAATTGCCAAGATAAAGGCATTTCTCCAGCCCCTGTGTGATATTGGCCAGACCGCGGGTTATCTTGCGGGTGACAAAGTTCTCACTTCGCCGTGGCGATTCGTGATTAAACAGAATGCCGTTGCAGGCAAATATCCCGAAGGTCTCCCGGTAATTCACCGCCGTCCAAAAATCGCTGATTTGCGCGACCACATCCGCAAAAGGCTGATTGAATGTCACCATCTCGTTGATCGACATCCCGTTAACCAGCCCGCACAACGCGGAAGATGACGCATGGTAATAACGGGTTTTGTGCTCCAGTCCTTGTGAACGAATGGCTTCCAGCATTCTCAGGGCACTGATTCCGGTTCCGGATAAAGTGGAGTGAGCGGCTGTGCCGCTGATAATATCCAGATGATAAATTTCATCCGGACGAATTAACGCCAGCAATGCGGCCGGATTTGAAATTTCACCCTGGTTATAAGGGTGAATGCAAAAGTTAGGGTTATTTTTATGCAACTCTTCACTGACAGATTCAGTATTAAGTGCCGGACTGTGCAGAATAATACCGTGAACGGTATAACCTTTTTTAAGTAAAAGTTCAGTCAGATAGGATCCGTCCTGCCCGGTGATATTGGTAATAAGAGCGACCTTAGACATAGTAAACCCTTTGATTACAATTTAAAAAACGCATCGGGACAGATGCACGATTATAATTGCAAGGTTATGTTGAGTAAGATGAATCGCAGAATAAAAATTTAAAGACTACATGAATAATGACAAAATCTTAATAAACGATGCGCTTACGTTCATTAAACTCATTCCATTTTGTTTTGATATATTTATCCAGTTCATTATGAAATCTTTCTCCGGAGAACTTTAACGCATTTTCGCGACAGTCCAGCGGGAGAATAGACTCCTGAATCTTATCAAAGTGACGCACAGCTTTAATCAGTGATTCCGCTGTTTGTTCAGCGAAAAATACCCCGGTGGCGTTCTTTTCACCATAAGGTCTGATGGTCTCCAGAACGCCACCTTTACCAAAAGCAATAACCGGCGTTCCGCTGGCCTGCGCTTCGACAGGTGTAATCCCAAAATCTTCTTCCGCAGCAAAAACAAAGGCCTTTGCGCGTCGCATATAGTCTTGCATCACCTCGTCAGGCTGATAGCCCAGTATTTCAATGTTACGGCCCGCTTTGGCTTTGATCTTCGCCATTTCAGAGCCGTCACCGATGACCACCAGCTTCTTATCCGGCATCTGGCTAAATGCCTCCACAATCAGATCGATACGTTTATAAGGCACCATGCGTGAAGCGGTGAAATAGAAATCCTCTTTGTTCTCCTGCAGCGTAAAGCGCTCAACATCAACGGGCGGATAAATAACATCCGCATCGCGGCCATACACCTTCTTGATCCGGCGGGCGATAAACTGAGAATTGGCAATAAAGTGATCGACGCCATGAGCAGTGCGGTAATCCCAGATCCTGATTTTATGCAGAAACCAGCGGGCCAGTTTCCCCTTGAGACCTTTATTCAGCCCTGATTCGCGTAAATACTGATGCTGAAAATCCCACGCATAACGGATCGGAGAATGCACATAGCTGATGTGCAACTGATCAGGGCCGGTCAGCACCCCCTTGGCGACCGCATGACTGCTGGAAAGCACTATGTCATGTCCGGTCACATCAAGTTGTTCGATTGCCAGTGGCATTAAAGGCAGATACTGCTGATATTTCTTTTTAGCAAAAGGTAAGCGCTGAATAAAAGAGGTCGTCGCTTCTTTTCCGTAAAATTTCTTGCGGGATTCGTCAGAAAGGAAGTCGACCACTGAATAAATATCGGCGTGTGGATATAATTTAATAAATTCCGCAATAACTTTTTCGGACCCTGCAAATGTCACCAGCCAGTCAGCAACAATCCCAACACTCACATCATGTGACATAATTTAAACCTTATAAAATGAAAAGTGAGCAATACAAACTCACAGCGAGTCATTATCACTCACTTAAATAAAATAGTTTTAATGGTTACATACTACGAAGGATGGAAAGAATTCTTCTTGTTTGTTCCTGCATTAATTTTGTATTGGCGCGTGATTCTACATTCAACCGAACCACCGGCTCAGTATTTGAGCTGCGCAGATTAAAACGCCATTCATCAAACTCCAGACTTATTCCGTCTGTATGGTCGATGTTCACCGCCTCACCTTCGTACATGGCTAATACACGGGCTATAGATTCTTTAGGTTGTTGCAGGTAACTGTTAATTTCGCCGGAAGCGGGATACGCGGTGATCCGGTCATTAATCAATTGTCTCAGGGATTTCCCTTTAACATGCAGCAATTCCGCCACCAGCAGCCAAGGGATCATACCGCTGTCGCAGTAATAAAAATCGCGGAAGTAATGATGGGCGCTCATCTCGCCGCCATAAACCGCATCTTCCTGGCGCATACGTTCTTTGATAAAAGCATGACCTGTTTTCGACATCACCGGCACACCGCCCGCACCGGTGACTATATCAATGGTATTCCAGCTCAGGCGCGGGTCATGGATAATGCGCGAACTGGGATATTTCTCCAGAAAAGCATCCGCCAGCAGACCGACGATGTAATACCCTTCGATAAAGTTACCGGCGTCATCAAACAGAAAACACCGGTCAAAATCACCGTCAAACGCAATCCCCATATCTGCCTGATGTTTAATGATGGCATCCGTGGTGTCCTGACGACACTCAGGCAATAACGGATTAGGAATGCCATTCGGGAATGTGCCATCAGCTTCATGATGAACTTTGATAAATTCAACCGGTGCCCCGGCGGCAATGAAGCGTTGTTCAATAGCATCAACAACGTGACCGGCAGCTCCGTTCCCCGAGTTAAACACCAGTTTCAGCGGACGGGTGAAATTCTTTAGATCGACATAGCTAAGCAGCTTATCCACATACTCTTCCAGCACAGAGGCTTTCTCGTAAGTGCCGCGCTTAGCCTGATCCACCGGTGCAAAATGATTGGCTTCGGCCAGCGCCTGAATATCACGTAAACCGGTATCACCGCTGACTGGCCGGGAGTCTTCACGAACCAGTTTCATGCCGTTGTAATTCATTGGATTATGGCTTGCTGTTACTTCAATGCCGCCATCAAGGCCCAGATAAGACGTCGCAAAATAGATTTCTTCCGTTCCTGTCACGCCAATATCAACAACATCCGATCCTGCATCCTGTAAACCCTTTGCCAGAGCAAGTTTTAATGCCTCGCTGGTTAAACGGACATCTCCGCCCAATACCACTTTATTCGGTTTTAAATATTCGCCGTAAGCACGACCGATGCGATAAGCAATATCTTCGTTTAATTCAACACCTAATTCCCCGCGAATATCGTACGCCTTAAAGCAAGTCAATTTATCTGACATATTTCATCCCCAAATTAACAGCGACCATAGTGATCTTTTATACGGATAATATCGTCATCTTCCAGATAGGAGCCTGACTGGATTTCCAGAAGTTCGAGAGGAATTTTCCCGGGGTTCTCTAACCTGTGCTGAGCCCCAATGGGAATAAACGTAGATTCATTTTCAGTGAGCAGATAATCCTTATCTTCCAGAATAACTCTGGCGGTACCTGAGAGAATTACCCAGTGCTCCGCACGGTGATGATGCATTTGCAATGAGAACTGTCCACCGGGTTTAACCGTTATCCGGTTCACATGATAACGCGGTGCCGTCACGATATTATCGTTGCGTCCCCAGGGGCGATACGACTCACGATGCAGACGATATTCCCGGCGTTGATGAGTCTTTAAAAAGTCGACAACTTTCTTAACGTCCTGCACCTGGTTTTTATCAATGACTAAAACGGCATCTTTGGTATTAACAATGACCAGATTATCGACACCGATGGCGGCCACTAATTTCTCATCCGTATTGATATAGCAATTCGTCGCGTTATGCGTAAATACATCACCACTCAGGGCATTACCCTCGATGCTTTTATTATTCACCTCCCAAAGAGCAGACCAGGAACCCACATCATTCCAGCCCGCATCTAACGGAACGACAATGGCATCAGTGGTTTTTTCCATCACGGCATAATCAACAGACTCATCCGGACAGGAAATAAAGGATTCTTTATCCACACGAATAAAATCTTGCTGCTCATCAGTCTGCGAGGTTTCAATAGCTTTAAGACAGGCTTCAAGAATGTCCGGCCTGAATTTCGCCATCTCTTCCAGAAAACGCTTTGCACGGAATAAGAACATACCGCTGTTCCAGTAATACTCTCCGCTTTCCAGATACTGCAAAGCGGTAGAAAGATCAGGTTTCTCAACAAATCGTTGCACCTGAAAAACCGGGTCGGCATCGCTGCTGAATTCTGTTCCCCGCTGTATATAACCGTAGCCGGTTTCAGGGCCGGTCGGCACGATACCGAAGGTCACCAGCTTCCCTTGCTCAGCAAAGGGAATGGCGTTTTGTACTGCCTGATGGAAAGCTGCAGGCGACTCAATAACATGGTCGGCTGCAAGTACCAGCAATAACGGATCGTGGCCGTTATTGATAGCACTGAGGGCAGCAAGCGTAATCGCAGGGGCGGTGTTTCGCCCGACAGGTTCAAGAATAATGTTGTCAGAGAGCTGATTTATTTGTCGTAATTGTTCGGCGACCAGAAAGCGATGCTCTTCATTACAAATAACCAGCGGCACAGAAACATCCAGCCCTTTTAAACGGGCGACGGTTTCCTGCAACATTGAATTATCGCCATGCAGACGAAGAAATTGTTTTGGATAAAGCTCACGAGACATTGGCCACAGGCGGCTACCGGTACCGCCAGCCATGATTACTGGTAGGATCATCTTTACCCTCACCTAAATGGAAAGCATTAATTTAATTAATAGTGGAATAACTTCATTTTTTGTTCTGATAATCTCTCATAAAAGGAAATGTAACCGATTCTTTAATAAAAATAATAATGTTGATAATAATAAAGTTATGACAACCGTAAGCACATAAACCTCATTACAGGAGAGAGTCTCAGAGAGAGTCAGAAAAAAAATAACATAAGGATGAATAAAATACATGGCACCGCAAATTAGCGCTAAATTTTTGGTGTTGAAACTTTTAAAATAAACACCTGTATCTTTCATCAGAAAGATGAATATTGCAGGGCAAAGAAGTAGCAACGACAAGATAAAATCAATATGATATGAATCACCTTTAAAAACAAAAAAATAGACAAAGGTTAATTCAGCCATTAATACCCCGCACCCTAAAACCAACATTAGCATTAATTTATCAACACGAACTTTCTGGATAAATTTATTTCTGGCAAGGCATGATCCTATGTACATCATAGGAAAACCGAAGAATAACCCGTTTCTGAAAATCCAATACTGGGAAAACACCTTATAGTATAGGCTATCAGGCTTAAGAAAAACTCTGGTATATTGCAGTATGGTGCCCGTAAAAAAAAGACCGATGCATATAAAAATAATATAACTTCGGTTTCTTAAAAAATACAATCCAACACCCCCCATTGCCATAGCTGCAATGTACCAAAGATGATGATAACCAAATATCAACTCTGAAAAAAATACAGCAAGATGGTTGGCATTAATATCTCGTACAGGAAGGTACAACGGGAGATAAATAACCTGCCAGGATACAAACAATAAAACAACTCTCTTAAACCATTTCTTAAATTTAAAAAAATCAGTAACTTGTTTTTGAAAGTAGAAACCATTTATTATAAAGAAAACAGGAACAGCAACTCTGAAAAAACCATCTACAGTATAAAAACTCAACAGAGAATTTGCAGAGAAAATACCGGCATGAATTGCAATTACCATTAAAATCAACACCAGCCTGAAAACATCTGTCAGTTGATTTCTTTTATTACTATTTTCGGCCATAATTAATCACCAAAATCATTGCTATCGTAAAAATAATTATTGAAAAAACTATCGTAACTGCGACGTTATGAATTTATGGACAGAAAGAAAATGCTGCGAAAGATTCTTTGATGCTGCAACGTCTTCTGGTGAGGAATAAATAGAGTTATTTGTCGCATTAGCATTTTTCAATAAAATATTAAACATGCTGTTAACACCAGAGACGGACCTGATGACATTAAACTTAGAGTAAACAGCTAACACAACCTCACAATTAATACCTTTAATATTACTGAAGTAATTAGGTTTCTCAGGGTTAAGTGTTTTAGCATCGCTATAAAAGACCGAGACTGCTGTTCTGGCATTACCGATAAGTATGTTTTCCACACTGCAACCAGAAGAGTTGTTGATAAGAACCCCTTCAGAGGTAACTGTTTTTCCTAAGTCCGGTATTTGAATGTTTTTAATAATACAGTCTTCACATAAGTTAGTTGCTACTCCGCTCCCGTTTAAACTACCGGGTGTCATGGGACTATGCTGTTGTGCACTTTCAATGACGCAGTTGGTCGAATTCGCAATAAATCCAATGGAATAGTAAGTTCTTTTAAGGTCAGGGCTGATAACATGCAGATTTCGGGCAGAGCAATTATGATTCGACGGTGTTTCCGGCGGTACATCAGATCCCATGCCGATCAACTGAGTCCAGCCACGCCCCCAAATATTATAAGCATGGCAGTTTCTTGCGTTAACAAAATTAATTCCATATCCACCCCAGTCATTTATATTTTGCTGGGTAAATTGAGACTCAATATATAAATCATGAATGACAGAATTTTCAGCCTGTAAGAATTTTGGGTTATCCCGAAGATATTGCCGTTGTTCAGGATTTTTAAAATTAGGATTGATGGTGGTCATATTCTGTTTATGCAAATAACGTTGCTTAGCGTATTCTCTGTTTGCCTCCTTACTTGAACCAATAACAAAACCACCTCGACCTTTTACAAACAAAGGATCCTCAAAGAGGATTTTAGTACTTTCTCCCTGACCAAAGACTTCTGTGTTATCTGACAAATAGACAGGAAACAGCAGGCGGTAATATTTATCAGGATCGGGTAAATGGATCCTGGCACCTCCGAGCTTAGCCGCAACATCACATGCCCGCTGAAAGGCAAAAGAATCATCATTTACACCATCGCCTTTGGCACCAAAATCTAACATATTCAGATCAGGAATCCTGGCAGGCACTGAATTGATACCATAAGCACTATTGAGAAAGAGATACGAGCTTGCAAATCCAACAGAAGAATACTTTAAAAAAGAACGCCTCTGCTCATTTATACTTTCTTTTAAAAATTGATCCTGATTGCACATTATTCACCTTCATCATGAATATCTCGCTTTTTATAGATACTCATAGTAAATAAAAACAAAGGTACGCTTACCCAAAATGTTGATATATCGATGAACATACCAGAGATAGTATAAGCCATGATCAGAGGAAATTTATCCCTATTATTTTTATAAACAAATGAACAAAGTGATAGCAGAAAAGAAAGGTAAAGTAGAAGCCCAATAACTCCTGTCTCAACAGAAAGTGAGAGAAACATGTTATCAGGAATAAGACCGTACTTCTCTGTGGATAAACGATAACCTACTCCAAGCAAAGGGTTATCACCAACGAGTCCAAGCAGTAATGCCCAGGTTGTAAATCTGCCTGAACTTATATCCTGTTGATTAGCACCGGATAACCTCCCCCAGAATGAAGATAAATACTCGTTATTCATTCCAAAAATTAATAATGAAATAATAGATACAGCGATTAACATTAACGTCAGGGGTTTTATTTTACGCTCCAGACCGAGCTTAAAAACAAAATAAACCAAAGCAGCAACCAGCAGACTTCTGGACATAGAAAGATAAATATTGATAAGAAAGCAAATCAAAATCACGGTAAATAGAAACGAGTTCCTGCCTGCTCTCCTTAGTTCAATAAATGCCGTAAATCCTAGAAGAAGTATAAGATTACTGTAAGCGCTGGAATCCTTTGCAACTCCTCCGGCCCTGAACACGTAACCCATTCCTGGATATTTATACATCTGAGTGGCTGTCAGTGCCTGGCTCTGCAAAAAAAAACCAACTGATGTTTCGAGGGTAACAAGAATGAAAAGAATTATAAAAAAGAATGCAACCCGCTTCTGTTGCCGCTCATTGATTCCGCGGCTAAAAGCCAGTATCAGGACGCCAGGGATATACATCTCCAGCATTCTGAAATACCTCAAATAGGCCGGAATGTGGTCAGTTGAACCCGGATAATACATGTAACTGTAGGTAATCCCTGACAACACCCAAACTGACCATAACGAAATAAATAATATAATATATAAAGCGTGTTTGTTTCTTTTGTTTTTTCTCAATAAGAAAAAAAACAATGACAGCATTGAAAATGGAAAAGCAATTTCGAGGCCGGATATATCCCCACGCCCAAAAGGTATCAATGTAATTATAACCATAGCAAGACATGAGAATTGAATTGCGATACTATTCTTATTGACAGATTGCATTAAATACCTTCATTCTAATTTCATTATTTCCGTGTATAAACTCAATTCTGCAAGATAAGTGCGTTCCGGAGAAAATCTCTTGATGATGAAATCTTTAGCATTACTCGTTATCAGTGAATGATCAGCTTTGACCAGTTTAAGCTTTTCGGCAAGTTGTTCGACATTGCCCAGCTCATACAAATATCCGGTGATATTATTTTCGACCAGTTCAGTATTGCCGCCAGAATTGGAAGCTAACACTGGGATCTCGTAGAGTTGAGTTTCGAAAATCACTCTCCCTAATGGCTCTCTGTCAGATGGGACACAGACCAGATTTACGTCATGTAAGCTCTCGCGGACATCAGAAACAAAGCCGGTAAATTCTACCTGTTCGTGCAGGTTATGTTCCTGGGTGAATTTTTGTAGTTGCTTACAATATTCTTTATCTTTTTCAGTGCTTCTTGGCTCCCCAATAAACCTTAACTTAACTGAAGTGTCATTTAACAGATAAAGAGCCTGCAAGACTTCCATTTGATTCTTAACTTCAGTTATTGCGCCAATAACAGCAATAACATACTTTTCATTATCCTGAACAGACTCCCCGCTGGTTCTGTTCAGAAATTTTAAATCGAGTGGGTTATAGATAACCCTTATTTTAAACAGTGAATCTGACACCCGTTTAAACGTACTTTTCACATATTCAGAGTTTGCCAGTATCACCGTTGAAAGTCGGTATATAACATTATCCACGAAACCATGATTCGATAAATCAATACCGCATCGTGCGCGAAAAACTGTTTTACGACCTCTGATCCGGAATGAAGGCATTGCAAACAGCCCATCATAAAATGTATTACAATGTACGATAGAGTAGTAATTACTCCTCTCCAGGGTTCGTAACATCAGATTAACCCCCCCTATAACCCGTGAGTTAAATGGTTTGCTATCAATATAATTAATATGTCTTTCGCTGATCCCTGATTTCAGTAATTCCGTTTTATATTTAATGTTTTTCTTGTCAATCAGGATATTAAAATCAACTTTCCCATTGATTTTCTCCAGTAGTGCAATCAGACTTCTTTGTCCACCGGCGACATCATGGCAGGTATCAACATACAGGATTTTTTCTTTTTTCATTTTGTTTCTGCCTGTTTTTAATCGTTCAAGGTGAGTTCTGCCAGCTTTGACCAAGTGAATTTCTTCACATCAGAAATACAGTTATTACTTAATTCGCTGAGTAACACCCTGTCTTTGTAGAGCGTCATGATTGCCTGAGCAATTTCGTGAATATCTTCTTTTACTACGAGCCCATTACGATTATTTAATACAACCTCGCTGATTGCCCCCACATCTGTTGCAACAGAAGGTATACCGTAGATTGCGGCTTCCAGGAAAACCAATCCGAAACCCTCAATCTTTTTATTACTATGTTTTGCAGCAAGCACAAAAACTTTATTTTGCTGGTAAATTTTCTTAAGTTCTTCGTCACCAATGCCAGACCGAATCATAAGTCTGACGTCATTACGCTCAGCCAGTGTTTTCAAATTCTCTATAAAGTCATCACTCCCATTACCTACGATGGTGTAGATGATTTTTTTTCTGACATCTGGAGGAAGCAAACCTAATGATTTAATGACATAATCATACCCTTTTCTGTCGTCTAATCTCCCAACAGTGAGTATATTGAACTGTTCTGAATTAGCATTATTCAGATAAGTTTCATTGCTTATCTTCTCATCCTGAGAAACCCCAAGATACGTAACAATTACCGGGATCTCTTTTGGGACATGATGGTTTTCCAGTAAAATACGTTTCGTATAATTACTGTTAGTAAATATAGTTTTCACACCAGAAAATAAATTTAACATCTTTGCAAATATAGAAGCCTTACCATTCTTTAGATTAAGGACTTCACTTCCATGTAGCATAAGATTAAATTTTATTTTATTCCTCAACGTAAATTTATTTACGCATTGTATGGCAATCCAAAATGGCCAGTCTGCGACCAAAACATAGTCATATTCATCAAAATTTATAGACATCACTTTTTTTATTAGTTTTGGCAGATGCCAGTATTTAAACTGTCCACCTGAAAAAAGATTTAATGTCATTTTTTTGCTGATGTCACTCTGCTTGAGCTTATCATCATATTTAGGGGCAATGAGTGTTACTTGATTATCATGTTTAATAACATTAATTAATTCTTCACAATATCGACCAATACCACCTTTGAAGGGATAAAACTCATTGGTGAAAATTAATATCTTCCGCATTACGCACCACCTTTCTGTCTATTTTTATTCATCTTCTCTTTGGCATAATTAAATACTTCCCAAAGAGCATTAACTTTAAGCATTGCGCAACACAGCATGTAAACTACAGCGCCCAGAATAACCTTCAAAATAATATCAATGAATCCACCATCGACACTGATGAAGTAGGTCGATAAAAACATCAATAATGTCGCTATGAATACTAATGACATATCTTTCAGTTGTTTCACTGCACCGTAACCAAACAATTTCCCCGGATAGTAAGCGTTAATAAAAAAGTAAAATATAGAAATAACAAAGTTGCTTATAACCATGTACTTCAATCCAAATGGAGCAGAAATAAACAGACCGATGATAGTCAATGGAAGTTTTATCAGGTCAATCTTCAGATACAGGTCGGACCGACCGATTGCATTTAAAAGATTCGCATTTATTGCACCGAGTGGAATAATCATGCGCGACAGTGCTAGCCACTGGATAATAAAAACGGAAGGCAGCCATTTGTCAGTAAGGAATAATCTGACAAAGGGCTCCGCTATCACCACGAGTCCAACCATACAAGGAAGAACGATGAAAGCTGTCATATCCAGGCTCTTTTTATATATCTTCAGCAACCGCTCCCTGTCATCCTGAGCGGCAGCCATTACCGGAAACAAAACACCTTGCAAAACGTTGAAAAGGTTTACAGACAGTAAGTCAGGCAGATTACGGCCTTGCGCATAAAACCCGACCTCCTTGCTCGTAAAGAGGCGACCAATAAGGATTGAATATGAGTTATCTGATAATACGCCGGTGAGTCCGGCTAAAAATACCTTGGATCCAAAATTGAACAGTTCTTTGGTTCTGGTAAAAGAAAATTGTAGTTTAGGTCGCCATCTAGAAACAATAAACATCAGAATGGTTACGATAGCTGAATAACTTATTGCCTGATAAACCAGTGCATAGACACCATAATTCATATAGGCCAAATAGATAGCAAATACACCACTAATCAGTACAGCCCAGAAATTAACAAATGTTTTAAGCCTAAAGTTTAATTCTATGCTTAACTTTGCTATCTGAACAACGCTAAGTGACTTAATAACAATACTGATTGATATTAACCTGATTACTTCGACAAGTCTGTTATCGCTATAAAACTCTGAAATATATGGAGCAAGGACATATAGAACCCCATATATCATTAACCCCAATACAAAGTTAATGTGAAAAACAGTTGAATAATCTAAGTCTGAACGGTCTTTCTTTTGAATTAATGCCTGTGAGAAACCTCCGTTAATTATCACATCAGAAAGCACCAGGAAAACGGCCACCATCCCTATCAGGCCGTATTCTGCAGGGGTAATCATCCTTGCTATCATAATCCGGATGACGAACTGTCCGCCCTGTACCATAAACCTTTCAATGGCATTCCAGATTAGCCCTGTAATAGTGCGCTCTTTTAAAGAGTTAGTTGTCATATTTTTTAAATCCGACAAAACCTGCGTTCAGTTTTATTTTACTTTTAACATAAGTGCTATTTATCGTCCGAATAAGCATAGTTGTAGCCACTATATCCATACCCATAATAACTGCTAGCTTTTTTAATAACACTATTAATAATGCACCCCTTGACCTGTACGCCACTTTGCTCGAACCGCCTTATACTCACTTCTATTTCTTTAACGGTGTTCATTCCATAGCGAGCGACCAGCAATGTTGTGCCGACATATTTTCCGATAATTGCAGCATCCGTGACCGCAAGAATGGGAGGTGTATCAATAATAACAAGATCATAATTTTCAGATGCCCAACTGATCAAACTTTCGAATCGCCTGTGCATGAGTAACTCTGCCGGATTGGGCGGGACCGCACCTCTGGAGATAAAATCAATGCCCACTGAAGGGATATTTATCGCAGAGGAATTAGGATCAGATTTCCCGGACAAAATATCTGAAAGACCAATTTCAATGCCTGCTTTAAATAATTTATGGGCATACCCTTTTCGCATATCAGCATCAATAAAAAGTATCTTTTTATTAGTCTGTGCAATTACCACTGCCAGATTACTGCTTACAAAGGTTTTCCCGGCATTTTGACTTGGACCGGATATCATCAGAACATTATTTTTAGCTTCCATCATAGCGAAATGAAGACTTGTTCGCAGGCTACGTATTGCTTCGATAGCGAGATCGGCCGAATTTTCAACAACCAGAAAACTTGTTTCCGTCTCTTTTCTTTTGGACTTCACAGGACTGTATTTAGCAGACTTGGATTTTCTGCTCAGCCATTCTGACAGCGGAATACTCGCGTAAACATTTATCCCTCTTTCTTCCAGCAGCTCAGGAGAATCTATTCCCTTACGCAAGAATAAGCGCAGTAGGACGATGCTCACGGAAATGACTGCGCCTAATATCATACCAATCAATACAATTAGCACTTTTTTAGGCTTAACGGCTTTAGGTTCAGTCACTGCCGGGTCAATGATCCTTACATTACCGATTGCGCTGGATTTAGCGATGCTCAACTCCTGCTGGCGATTGAGCAATTGCATATAAATAGCCCGATTGGATTCCGCATCCCGGCTTAACCTCGCGACTTCTTGTTGGGTACCCGGCATTTCAGACACGCTTTTATTCAGTCTGTCGCGCTCTTTCAGGAGTGTCTGACGTTTTTCCAGCAGCGCTTTATAGGTCGGATGGTCTTTGGTGTACAGCTGGGAAATCTCAGCCTCACGGAAAGTCAGTTCGTTTAACTGACTTTCCACATTAACAATCTGATCCAGCACTGACTTCGCTTCAAGGGATAAGTCGACTGAATCCTTCTGTCGCCGATAGGTATTCAGGCTATCTTCTGACTTATTCAGATCAGCACGAACCTGCGGTAACTGGCGTTCCAGGAAATCGAGGCTTTTGGCGTCTTGCGCAGCCTGACGTGCAATGTTCTGGTCAAGATAGTTTTGGCTGATGCTATTTAAGACCGCCGAGATATGGTTCGGACTTTCGCCGTTGAGCGACAGGTTAAGAATGCCGGTGTCTTTCCCCTGGTCGCTGACATTAAACGCATCCAGCAAGTTATTAATTGCTTTCAACTTCGTCAGATAATAAACGCGGAATTGAGTGCCCGGCGTCGCCTGTATATCATTGACCATCAAAGAGATGCCCTTCTCGCTAAGCAATTCCCCCACCACGCCTTTTAATTCAAAATCGTCGCCCTCGACCAGATAGTTATTTTTATCCACCACGCTCACGACGATTGTGGGTGCATCACTGCCGTTATCAGGCAAATAAAGATGACTCACTGCTAATGAGCCCGGTTTTTCTCCGGTCAGTCTTGCCCATCCCCGGCCAAATACCGGCAAATACTTCTGTTCTACCACCGCCTGTAAATTCAGGTCATCGACCGTTTTGCCCAGAATCATCCGCGACTGTAACAGGGCAATTTCCGGCGCCGACTGAGGCTGAGAATCAGGCAGTACCTGACTCAGGCTTTCAAGTATGGCATTTCCCTGTTTCTGTTCGACCTGAATTAATGCATCCGCCTGATAGACAGGTGTGGCAAACAGAACATATATCACCGCCAGCAAGGTTAGTGCTGCGGTGATAAAAATAATCAATTTCCGGTGATCGATTAGTTCGCCAATCAGGCGCCCTAAATCTATTTCATCTGAATCAAGTGACGCGGGGTGTTTTGAAATGACTGGTGACATGCGTAGATTTTCCTGATGGTGTTATCCGTTCAGTTTTTGCAACCAGGATTGGCAGGCCTGATCGATTAACCGGTAAACAGACTCAAAAGCTTCATGACTTTTGCGGTAGGGATCTGGAATATCCCTCTGTCCCAGCCAGTGGCCCAGCAACATGATCTTGCCCCGCGTCTCTGGAGAAACGCGGCTGATCTGTTCCTGATGGGATTTTTCCATGACCAGAATCAGGTCATATTCCCGACCTAACTCAGCAGTGAATTGGGTTGCGCGGTGGTTACTCAGCACCAGATTATGCTTTTCTGCCACCCTCGCTGCGCCGGGATCCGCCGGCTTATCGACCATAGCAATCGTTCCGGCTGAGTCTATTTTCTTATCCGGTAAATTCAGCCTGAGTATTCTTTCTGCAATCGGCGAACGGCAGATATTGCCGGTACAGACGATCAAAATAGAATCAAACATCATGGATTCCATTGCCGTACAAAACGGCCCGCTTCGATCATGTCATGGACACCCGCAATAGTCGGGACTATCTGAGATATCACCCGATTCCAGCGAACAACCGGTGCCGTAGTGACATAAACGATATCGTAGGGTTGCAGCTGGAATTCAGTGCTCATCACCATCGATGAGGCATCTTTTGCATTCAACTGATAGATGTCGGCGATTTTGCTTTTATTACTGCCTTTAAGCGGGCGAATGACAAATATCCCGGAAGCATCTGCCATGCTTTGTGAAATACCCTCTGAGTTACCCAGCGCTTCGGCCAGCGTCATTCCGCTGCGATCCATTTTCAGCGTGCTCTGTTTAGTGACTTCTCCCATCACAAACACTTTAAGGTCGTCGTTACGCGGTACGAACAGAATGTCACCGGGATACAGCAAGCGGTTCTGTGTCAGGTCACCCTTTTGCATCAGAGCATGCAGGGAAATCTGCGTATTCTCACCTTTATGGTTCAGCACCACGTTGCGCCAGTCTGCATCCGGCGCTAATCCTCCTGCCGCATTGATGGCATCAATAACAGTAAGCGGAATATTGGTGACGGGTTGCTGACCAGATTTTATGACTTCCCCGGTGGTATAAATTTTTTGCGACCGGAACGCGGCGATACTGACATCAACTTGCGGGCTTTCAATAAAAGTTGCCAGACGGGTACTGATCTCCTGACGAACCTGGGTGACCGTTTTACCGGTGACGTTTAATTTACCAATATAGGGATAGAAAATCGTACCGTCTGAATTAACCCAGTTACCGGTATCACTGGCACTTCGGTATTGACCTGCCGGTGTTGTCAGTTCAGGGTGATCCCAGACGGTCACCATCAGTACATCGCCGACACCGATATGATATTCATAATTTTTAATCTGCTGGTCTAACTGCGGATTAGGGCGGGCTATCACCGATTGTGGCCGTAAATTATCGATCAGCGTTGGCGTCAGGGGATAAATATTAACCAGTTTATCAATATCATAATGATCATCGGGTTGTTCAATGACTGCCTTTCCCGCTGTTTTTAAACTCTGCCCGGGAACAAGGGTGCAGCCACTTAATAGTCCCAACGCGGATATCATCAGAGAAATATTCAAAAATCTATTTTTCATTATTTCACATCATCTGTGGTTCAGGTTTAATATCTGCCTCTCAGAGCGAATCCATATTTCCAATCTGGCAGTCGCAGTTTCTCATTCCTGTGTGTAGATATTAATAAAAGCACCAAAACACTTTCATACCTGATCGTTTCAAACCGAGTTAACGGTCTTAATGACTGAGCCCATGAAAGTGTTAAACAATTATTTATCTCGCACATTAAAGTGAAAGATTCATTTCTTATCCAGGTATCCGGTGCAGAATAATTCATCGAAAAAATCATCACGTGATTTCAGTTAATGGTCTAATACGCGCCCTCCCTTCTGAGCACAACACCCACGGTTTTAAATAAAATGGCAATGTCATTCCACATTGACCAGTTCTTGACATACCAGGCATCAAGATAAACGCGGGTTGAGTAATCGACTTCACTGCGTCCGCTCACCTGCCAAAGCCCGGTCATTCCCGGCTTGCTGAGCAGGTAATATTCAACTTCATCGTAATAACGTTCCAGTTCAGCAGTAATAATAGGACGCGGCCCTACCAGGCTCATTTCCCCTTTTAAAACGTTAAACAGTTGCGGTAACTCATCAAGACTGGTTCTGCGCAAAAAATGGCCGATAGTTGTTATGCGCGGATCATATTTCAGTTTGAAGGTCAGATCCCATTCCTGTCTCGCTTGTGCATTATTTTCCAGCAGCTCGTCCAGGACTTCCTTCGAGTTAATGACCATCGAGCGGAATTTCAGACATTTAAAGGGCTTACCATTTTGGCCAATGCGCTCATGACCATAAATTGCAGGCCCACCGTCTTTTCTCACTTTCAGGCTGATGTAAACCAGCAGCGGGGACAGCAGCATGATAAACGCTACTGAGCCGACGATATCAAATAAGCGTTTCGCCAACCGCGAGGAGCACTTCGCCAGGTTCTGATGCACGCGAAAAATCATGACTTCCTGGCTGAATATAAATGACATGTCGGTATTATCCAGCGGCATACCGCGAAGCGTTGGGATGACAGAGACGGAGCGGTAACCATTAATCATAAATACCCGCAGCCATGCATTTCGGATGCCGCTCTGATGCGATTCTACCGCCACGATAAACTGCGTCTTCTTATCGACATTAGTGCGTACCCAGTTTTCGTCCGAAGGCATAACCGGCACGCCTTCTATCGTATCTCCAGGCTGATCACCGCCTTCACTGGAAATAAACTTGAGAACCCGTAACCCGAGGTTTCTGTCATTTTTAATGGCGTTATAACCTTCACGCGCATTATTGCCGCTGCCAATAATGATTGCGTCACGTTCCCAAAGCCCGAGAGAGTCCAGCACACGCTTGGTCATCATTCGTGCAAATGGCACCAGAATAAGTACAAGAGTCCAGGTCAGCACCCAGAGATAACGGGAGAAATACCATTTAGCAAAAGCGATCACGGCGATTTCGATAAGCGCAAAGATAAGCAGTGTGCGCAGGATTTCTTTCAATTCAAACCAGAACGTTTTGCGATAGTAATAATGTCTTAATCGCAAGTGGAACCACGCCACACAACAAACAGCTAATAAGCTGTGCAGCGCAATCCAGCCTGAAGTTTGTGCAGCGGGGATCCGTTCCTCAAAATGCGTCATGACCTGCCCGAGGATCCCTTTAGCCAGATAAAGAGAAAGGGTGAAGCTAAGAAAATCGGATAAAGCGAGTAATAAATTTGACCAAAGGTTCCTGGTGAGAAATGTCATATGCACCTCACAACAATTAACGATAATAATCTTCCCTCACGCGTTTGCCTGAGTGAATTTTATGATGATGAATAATAATGCGATAGCTGCGTGAGTCAGACATCGAATGTTTTATTGATAAATAAAACGCATGACATTCTCTGATGCAGATAAAAATCTCATACCCCAGAAAGTCTTTTGCAAAATTCAAAAAATTAAATTTCATACGTTATTAATACAAAGTTCATAATTCACGGTTTTTTGGCTATGCTACCGCCCCTGGTTTACGGCCACCAATTTGCCAAAATATACCTAATAAAATATTTAACGCAGTTAACCCTCACCGAAATAGCTGGGGTGATTAATGCGTGGCAATCTACATTAAACTGACAAACGGTAAATCACATACTATTCACCCATTCATCACTTAATATTCTCTTTATCAAAAAGGACTTATCAAACTCTTCTTGTCCGTAAGGTAACCACAATGTCCCTTGCATGGTACAGACATCACTGCCACACAGAAACTCTGTGTGCTGCGAATTCCCGACGCCATTAATGATGACACCGTGGCTATAAGAACTAAGGTGATCGATAATTTTTTTAGTGAAAGGATTCCCTGGTGTTGCCAAAAAAAGTCTTACCCATTTTTATATATTCAACTAATTCATTCATCATCCAGGACAACCCCGACTTTGCTGCTCCGAAATTGTCCAACCAAAGCGTACAGCAATCATATTACTGACTCACTCAAAACCGGGCATAATCCCGGAGACAGACACTGCAGATGCACAGATATAACCTGAACTTCTGCTGACCAGATGCATTTTTTCCCTCAAAAGTCATGCTCATAAACATCACTCAATGAAGAAAATCTGATCATAAATTCACTTTTTAACTGCCAATTCTGTTTCCCACGGCATGTTTATGCAAAAAAAACAATGCTGAACTGCTGTTGGCGTCAACGCCTATTTTTCTTAAAGAATTGCACTTATGTACACTTACCGTCTTTACGCTCAGTTTGAGAATATTTGATATGCTTGTCACGGACAGACCAGACATCATCATCACTAAAACCTTCTCTTCCATCTTGGTAATATTGTAATTAAAGGCCTCCTTGTTAAGCGTCACGCCCTTAAGCTGGATGAACTGTTCTACAGAAGTCACGACGGCTGGCAATTCTTTTTTCTTCTTAAGAAACTTACATTCTTTCTTAAGCAAAAGTTCAAGCATCAACATATCGACCGCAGAGGACATAATGAGGATCCTTTCCGGATCCAATATCCTCAGATTTTCTCTCAAAAATTCATAACATCTGTGGAACCCGCCGCCTGAAGGATCAATGATCAGATAATCTTTTGCATACAAGTCCACCTCATCGCCGTAGTCATAAGAAATGACGTCGTTCACATAAGGTAACTTCCTGGAGATTATTTCTTTCAACGCCAGTTTCGTATACTGGCACTCACTCCAAATTATTACCCGAGGCATTGGGCCGCCTAATTGTGAGGTTTTAAAAACGCTCAAATCCTGCCCCGTGGAGCCGGGGAAGAATAAAGCACTCTCAGAACGATATAAGGAAAACGAATATTAAAATTAGTTCTATATCCTATTTAAATCTTTTCAGTAGCCGTATGTAGAGTAATACGCAGCGGAAACTCTTCAAATCGTTTTTCTCGCTCATAATTGGAAACAACAATAGGTTTAACCGATCGATTTACACGTTCTTATCGTTAAATTCATCAATCTTTACTAGGCGAATTCCTAGTGATTTTCCAAATACGCCAGAAAAATGTGAGCAATACGACGATTTTTGATTTATTTCAACAAAAAACTAAGAACAGTCTCAACAATAATCTTCCCCATGGGGTGTGTTTCATTCACACACTAATTTACCTGAAACTTTCAGTTAAAACAGAATATTTCTCTATTTTAATGATGAATTAAGTTTTATTTATTTACCGATAATAAACATCAATACGTAAGAATTGGGTGATTTTCTGAAAATCTTATTACGGAGAACAGATCTATTGTTTTTTTATATACATTTATGCTTGTAAATTAACATTTGCAATTCAACCGGCAAACCTGAGACTATTCTTACATGATGATTAAATAGTCTTATTGCTTTATTTTGAAACAAACATTGGCCTTCATTTGTTTTTAAGCCAATAACATGACCAAGAGTATTCTTAAATACCCCTCCGCTTAACGTAACATCTCTGTATCAAAAACGAGGAATTATCCTTAACGTTCTTCCTCTGTCAGACAGGTCGCGAAAATATGCAAATCACGTTTTCCAAAATGTAAATATTTGTAAAATAACGCTTGAACCGGGCAATAAAAAACCAGCCTTTCGGCTGGTTTCAGGTTTTAGCTGAGGATATCTGATTACATTGCTGGCGGTTAACCTGCCTTGCGCCAGCTACGGGTGAGCACTTTTTCTATCTCGACAATCACGAACAGCGCGATGCCGATCAGCAGCCCGATGACCCAGTAGATGAATGGCAATGGTCGCGTGCCAAACAACGTGTTCATCAGCGGAACGTAGATAATGATCGCCTGTAGCGCGAACAGCACCACGGTGACAATCCAGATACCTTTGTTTTGCAGCAGGCCACGGTTAAGGGAGAAGTTGTCCGAATCGCGGCAGTTAATCATGTACACCCACTGCGCAGTCACCAGCGTCTGCAACAGCACCGTACGGATAAATTCAGGCTCATAACCGCGCGGTTGCAGCCAGGCTTCCAGCATGAAGGCACTGATGGAAATCAGTAATCCGACAAAGGCCACACGCCAGATGGCGTATTTATCCATGACATGCGCGCTGACGTTGCGCGGCGGACGACGCATCACACGGCTTTCCGCTTCCTCAAACGCCAGCCCGAAGGAGAGCGTGGCGGACGTTGCCATGTTCATCCACAAAATTTGCACCGGCGTTAACGGCAGCAGATTCCCCATCAGAATAGCGATGATAATCAGCAACCCCTGCGCCAGGTTGGTCGGCATAATAAAGAGGATGGTTTTTTTCAGGTTATCGTAAACCCGGCGCCCTTCTCTGACCGCGTTGGCGATTGTGGCAAAGTTGTCATCCACCAGGATCATATCGGCGGACTCTTTGGTCACCTCGGTGCCTTTAATGCCCATGGCAATGCCGACGTTGGCCTGTTTCAGCGCCGGCGCATCATTCACGCCGTCGCCGGTCATTCCGACAATTTCACCGGTCTCCTGCAACGCTTTCACCAGACGCAGTTTATGTTCCGGGCTGGTACGGGCGAAAATATCGAACTGTACTGCGGCCGTTCTCAGTTGGGCGTCGTCCATATGTTCCAGCTCATAACCGGTGATGGAGTTCCCGCTGTTACCGATGCCGAGCATTTTACCGATCGCCATCGCCGTTTCCTGATGGTCACCGGTGATCATCTTGACGCGGATCCCCGCCTGCTGACATTCGCCGATCGCCACAATCGCTTCCGGACGCGGCGGATCCATCATGCCCGCAATGCCGATCAACACCATGCCGTGGCTGAGTTCCGGATGATCCAGTGAGGCGACGGGCTGATCGACAGGTTTCCAGGCCGCGGCCACCATACGCAGTCCTTCGCTGGCATACCGCGTTATCGCCGACTCCCAGTACGCATGATCCAGCGGTACCGCACCTTGCGGCGTCTGCTGGAACTGACAGAGTTTGAGCAACACATCCGGTGCGCCGGTCAGCATGATCTGCGATTCACCGTTTTTCTCACCGGCCACCGCCATATATTTGTAGAGCGAATCAAACGGAATTTTACTGCTGAGACTGAACGCGATCTCAGGCAAATGCGCCTTGGCCGCCAGAACTTTCAGCGCCCCTTCGGTCGGGCCCCCGGTAATGCCCCAGTGGCCCTGAGCGTCCTGTTTCAGCGTACTGTCGTTACAGATATCCACGGTACGCAAAAACTGAGTAAGCAGAGGCGAAGAATCCGCTGGCAGCGGCGACGCCGAACCGGCAATCGAGAAGCTGCCCATTGGTTCGTAGCTGTTGCCTTCCACCGTCCAGATGTTATCCGCCAGAATCACCGCTTTGACCGTCATTTCATTCATGGTCAGGGTGCCGGTTTTATCCGAACAAATGACTGACATCGCGCCCAGTGTTTCCACGGTAGGCAGCTTGCGGATAATGGCTTTGGAGCGCGCCATCGCCTGCACGCCGAGCGAAAGAATAATCGAAATGATCGCCGGTAAGCCTTCCGGTACCGCTGCGACCGCAAGGCTTATCACCGACAGCAGCAGTTCGCCAAACGGGATATCGCGCAGCAGATAACCGAAAATCAGCAGCGCCACCATCATGAACAGAATGATGACGAAAATAGATTTACCCAGTTTGTCTATCTGCACCAGCAGCGGGGTTTTGTTGTCTTCAATGGAGGACAACATTTCATTGATATGGCCAAGTTCAGTCTGGCCGCCGGTGGCAAATACCACGCCGCTGGCGGTACCGGAACTGACCGTGGTGCCTGAAAACGCCAGATTTTTGCGATCGCCTATCGATTTCTCACCTACCAGTGCATCAGTCTTTTTCGACACCACGGTGGATTCACCGGTCAGAATGGCTTCTTCGACCCGCAGGTTATGGACATCAATAAGACGTAAATCGGCAGGAATTTTGTCACCGGGGCGCAGCAGCACAATGTCGCCCGGCACAATTTCATCGGTTGCCACGGTGACCTGTTGTCCGCTGCGTAATACCAGCGCCTCACTGGAAAGCATATTCTGAATACTTTTCAATGATTTCTCGGCATTATTTTCCTGAATAAAACCGATTAATGCGTTGATCACCGCCACGCCTAATATCACCAGCGTATCGACCCAGTGCCCCATAATGGCGGTGACGACGGCCGCCGCGAGTAATATATAGATGAGAATGTCTTTAAAGTGAGAGATAAACTTTATAAATAAAGACTTACCTTCTTTTTGCGGAAGAACGTTCGGTCCGTAATGTTTTAATTTATTTTGTGCGTCTTCGGGGGAAAGCCCGGCAGGCCCTGTCTGCAACCCTGCCAGACTTTCTTCTACGGTTTGCTGATACCACAGTTTTTCTGTGGTGGATGCATTCACAGCAGTTTTATTCACAGCAAGTGGCGCTGGATTATTCATAATGCCTGACTCCTTGACCCCTGAAATGGTTCATGAATGAAGCGGGTAATGAATGAATTGTCGTGATGTTTTCTGGCAAGATAGATAAAGCTGTATAAACTATAATATATCGACTTAAATAGTGTTAATTCCGTGCTTTAAAAAAACAATTAAATAAAGAAAAACAATAAGTAGCTAAACAGTCTCACTGAAAATACGTCATAGCGGAAAATAGCGGAGCCTGCGTATTAAAGCCCTCACTATTCTGCCGGTAATTATTTTTTCACATGTATTTTGCATGAGGGGAAGTATTTTGAATATCCGTTTTTCTCCCGCTTTGATCCTCCTTTTCCTTTTAAGCGCCTGTGATCAGAAAACCACAGACGCTCCCGTCCCGCCGCGTCAGGTTAAAATCGCCACTGCTGAAGCGGCCAGTCCGCTGAGTACCCGCGTGTTTCCAGCCCGCATTCTGGCAGGCGATAATACCGACATCGCGTTTAAACGCGCAGGCCAGTTGCAGACGCTGGACGTGCGTGAAGGCGAAGCGGTGAAACAGGGACAAATCCTTGCCCGGCTGACCAACAACGATGCCCGCCAGCGCCTGAACGATCGTCAGAGCGCCGCCACGCTGGCCCAGCGTCAGTTCGAACGTTATCAGACGCTGGCACGGCGCAACGTGGTCTCGCAGGCTGAACTCGAAGTGCATAAAGCCAGCCGCGATTCGGCCAGGGCAGCGCTGAAAATCGCGCAGGAAGAACTGAATGATTTGAACCTGACCGCACCGTTCAGCGGCGTGATCGCCCGGCTTTCTGTGCGCAATCATCAGGTCGTCGCCGCCGGTCAGCCGGTCGCGACTATCAGTCGTTCCGATCTATTAGATGTGATTTTCAGCGTACCGGAAAACCTGTTTACCAGCCTCGATATGCGTAATGCCAGTTATCAGCCACGGGTGCGCATCAACAACCTTCCTGACCGCGAATTCACCGCCACCTATAAAGAACACACCGCCAGCAGCGAAGCCAACTCACTCACCTGGCAGGTGACGCTGATCATGCCGCGCCCGGAAAACTTCCCGGCCGTCGCCGGTTTAAGCGGTACGGTGACCATCAATCCGGCCAATCTCGCAACGGCAACGCCCGCAGATACGCTGGTGGTTCCGGTCGAAGCGGTATTTAATCCGGACAGCAGTCAGCGCAATGAGGCACACGTCTGGTTGATTGCCGGTGAAGGCGACACATTACACGTCGAAGACCGCAAGGTGACCGTCGGCGAACTGACCTCTCAGGGCATCGAAATCAAGGACGGACTGCAAAAAGGTGACAGAGTGGTCGCGGCAGGCGTGAGCGAATTACACGCTCAGCAACCGGTTCGCATCTGGGTCAGGGAACGGGGTCTGTGATGAGTATTAACGACAGCTTTATCAATAATCCGACCCGCGTCTGGCTGGTTATTCTGCTGCTCGGCGTGGGCGGCCTGATTGCGTTGTTCAATATCGGAAGGCTGGAAGATCCGGCTTTTACCATTAAAACTGCCGTGGTTTCCGTGCAGTATCCCGGTGCGTCATCCCAGCAGGTTGAGGAGGAAGTCACGCTGCCGCTGGAAAACGCCCTGCAACGCCTGCCTTATGTCGATAACATTTCTTCTATTTCCGCGGTCGGTTTATCGCAAATCACCGTCAATATTGATTCCCGCTATCACTCCTCCGAACTGCCGCAAATCTGGGATGAACTGCGCCGCCGCGTCAATGACGCCACGCTGCAATTTCCGCCCGGTGTCAGCCCGCCGTTTGTGAACGATGATTTCGGCGATGTGTACGGCTATTTTTTCTCGATTTATGGCGACAACTTTAGCAATCCCGAACTGCGTAAATACGCGGAACAATTGCGCAGGGAACTGGTGCTGGTGCCCGGCGTCGGTAAGGTCGCCATCGGCGGCATCCTTCCTGAACAGGTCTATATCGAGATTTCCCGCGCCAAAATGGCCGCTTATGGCGTGACATTGCCGCGCCTTGCCGATGTGCTGAACCGGCAGAATCTGGTGTCCGACGCGGGCAGCATGACGGTCGGCAGTGAGTCGATCCGTCTGCATCCGACCGGTGGTTTTCAGAATATTGATGAACTGAATAATGTGCTGATCAGCCCCGCCGGATCTACGCACAGCATTTACCTGCGTGATATCGCCACGGTGTCGAAGGGTGTGAACGATCATCCGGGCAATATTTACCACGCCAATGGCCGCGATGCGCTGACCATTGGTGTCTCATATATTCCCGGTGTGAATGTCATGAACATTGGTCACGCGATTGAAGCCCGGATGCAGCAGCTGTCCGCCGATAAACCGGCCGGGATCCAGCTTAAAGTATTCTACGATCAGGCTTCCGAAGTGAAGAAATCCGTAGACGGATTCATCATTAACTTTCTGATGGCGCTGGCAATTGTGGTGGGCGTATTGCTGATTTTCATGGGAATGCGCAGCGGGATCATCATTGCCGTCTCGCTGGCGCTGAACGTGCTCGGCACGTTGCTTATCATGTTTTTGTTCGGCATCGAGCTTCAGCGTATTTCACTCGGCGCGCTGATTATCGCGCTCAGTATGTTGGTGGATAACGCGATTGTGGTGGTGGAAGGTGTGCTGATTTCCCGCCAGCAGGGCAATCCGCTGATGAATGCCATTTCGCATATCATTAAACGCTCTGCCCTGCCTTTACTGGGCGCAACGGTGATTGCCATTCTGGCGTTTGCACCGATCGGCCTCTCGCAGGATTCGACCGGTGAATACTGTAAATCGCTGTTCCAGGTGTTACTGATATCGCTGATGCTCAGTTGGGTGACCGCTCTCACGCTGACGCCGGTGCTGGTGAAATGGGCATTCGCCAACATGAAAGTGGCGGAGAAAAAGCCAGACGAGCAGGCCGATCCCTACGGCGGCTGGATATTTCGCGTTTACCGGCGCGTATTGTCGGCGCTGCTGGTGCGCCAGACCCTTACGCTGACGGTGCTCGCCGCGTTGCTGGTGGCGTCAGTCTGGGGATTCGGCTTTGTGCGGCAGAACTTTTTCCCGTCGTCTAATACGCCTGTTTTCTTCGTCGATTTATGGATGCCTTACGGCACGGATATCAATCACACCGCGCGAATTGCGGGAGAAATCGAAAAAGAGATCAATCATCAGCAAGGCGTGGAAAACACCGTGACCACCGTCGGTCAGGGCGGGATGCGCTTTATTCTGACTTACAACGGCGAACGCCAGTATTCCAACTATGCGCAGATAATGGTGCGTATGGATGATCAGCGGAAAATCGCCGCACTGACCCGCCGCACCGAACAGAACATTCGTGATCATTATCCTGAAGTGAATGCCAGCCTGAAACGCATCATGTTTGGTCCGTCCGGCGGCAGCGCAATTGAAGTACGCATCAAAGGCTCCGATCCCGATACGCTTCGCCAGATCGCCAGCCAGGTCGATAAAATTATTCTTGATGACGGTGCATCAGACGGGGTGCGTAACGACTGGCAGGATCGCAGCAAAATGGTACGCCCGGTGTTCTCACCTTATCTGGGCCGCGAACTGGGCGTTGACCGGGGTGACGTTGACAGCGCCCTGCAGATGAATTTCAGCGGCAGCACCGTGGGCATTTTCCGTGACGGCTCGACGCTGATGCCGGTGGTTCTGCGCCCTCCGGCAGCGGAACGGCTGGATGTCGATCACATGGCGAATATCATGGTCTGGAGCCAGACGCGCCAGCAGTTTATCCCGCTGAGTAACGTGGTCAGTGATTTCAAAGTCGAATGGGAAGATCCGCTGATCATGCGCCGCGACCGATCGCGGGTGCTGACCGTGCTGACCGATCCGGATCCGGCCAGCGGCGAGACCTCCGGCGATATGCTGGCGCGCATCCGACCGCAGGTTGAGGCGCTGACCCTGCCACACGGCTACAGCATAGAATGGGGCGGCGACGCGGAAAACTCCGCCGAAGCGCAACAGGGATTATTCACCACGTTGCCGATCGGTTTTCTGATGATGTTTATCATCACCGTGCTGATGTTCAGTTCGGTGAAAAATGCCATCGCCATCTGGCTGACCGTGCCACTGGCGCTGATCGGTGTGACGTTTGGCTTCCTGCTGACCGGTATTCCCTTCGGATTCATGGCCCTGATTGGCCTGCTCAGCCTGAGCGGCATGCTGATCCGTAACGGCATCGTACTGGTCGAGGAAATCGGCCAGCAGAAAAAAGAGAAGAGTCAGACCGAGGCAATAATCCACGCCGCCACCTCGCGTCTGCGCCCTATCCTGCTGACAGCTTTTACCACGGTGCTCGGCCTCGCCCCGCTATTGCTTGATGTCTTTTTCCAGAGCATGGCGGTTGTTATCATGTTCGGGCTGGGATTCGCCACCGTGCTGACGCTGCTCGCGCTGCCGGTGATTTACAACTGTTTCCATCGTGAAGGACAACGACGTACACAATGAACACCACGGGACTGAATATTATTAAAACGCTCGGCTGCCTGACCGCCGTGACTTTTTTTACCGTTTATAACACTTACGACAATTACAATTATAACTACGACAGTATTCTGGCTTTTCTGACCTTTATTTCGACCATCGCCACGCCGTTGTTTTTTGTGGTTACCGGTTATATGGATGCCGGTTCACAGCACACAACAGAATGGCAGATGAAGAAAATTCGCAGCATATTAACCCTCTTCATCTTCTGGTTTTCGGTTTATTATTTATGGGGACCCTATCAGAAAGGTTATCTTATCCAGCCGTGGTTTATCTTTTCACTGGTCATTATTTATACCTTTCATCCGTTAGTGGAATGGCTGGCCAAAAGACGCGTCATCCTCGCCGCACTGATTGCCGGACTGCTGATTTTTTCGTTTGCGTATGATTTGCTGGCCATCTATTACACTGAACACAAAGCCTTTTCGACGCCCGCACAGTTCCGCATCTGGACCTGGGTCCTTTATTATCTGACCGGGCAGTTGTTGTATGATCCGGTGATTTCCGCGCTGTACGGTCGCCCGCGGGTGGCAAAAATTGCCGCCATCGCCATACCGTTTGTCTATATCTTCACCTGGTTTTATGAAAAGCATTTCTTCTTTTCACTCTTCAACATCGAGCGTAACAGTTTTATTCTGACCGGATCGCAGGTCTATATTTTGGTGGTATTGATTATTATCGCGGCCAATGGCGTCAAACAGGACGCCACGCGGTTGCCGGTGAGTCAAATGGTCAGTTCGCTGGGGAAAACCATGACCGGGGTTTATATTCTCCACTACACCTTTTTCAATTTATTAATCCAGTGGATCCCGATCAATTCCCTGACCGCCAAGCTGTTCGTTATCCTGCTGACGTTCCTGCTTTCAGTGCTGTCTTCAATGTTGCTGCTAAAGAACAGGGTGACGAAGAAACTGATTACGTTTTAGCTCTGCTCTGATACCAGCACCGCCATGGTGTCTGGTTCCAGTGCGCGGAAAATGTGTTCCACGTCGGCAGGATAGGAAATGTAATCCCCGGCGTTCAGCTCAACCGGTGAGTCAATCAGCCCGACGAGGGCGCGCCCCTGCGTAATAATAATGTGCTCGACCGATCCCTGCGGATGCGGACTGGAAACGCGATCTGCGCCAGGTTGCGTGGTCAGCAGATAAATATCCCGACGCGAACCCGGCGGACACGTCGCCAGTAAAACGGCTTTATAATCCGCCAGTTCAGCGACCACTGCCGGCCCTTCGCCACGGCGGATCACCTGCATCTTGTTCATTTCCGGTTCCATCAGGCGCGCAAAAGGAATATTGAGCGCCACACACAGCGCCCACAGGGTTTCCAGACTCGGATTACCGTTGCCCGCTTCCAGCTGAGAAAGCGTTGATTTGGCGACGCCAGCACGACGCGCCACTTCTGCCAGTGACAAACCTGCCCGCTGACGTTCACGAACCAGACCTTTAGAGATAACGCTGATGGGTTGTGACATGATCCTGCCTGTTTTATATAACGAACGATCGTTCGACTTGAAGAACGATTCAGATGCGTTCATTATAATGGGAAATCGTTCGTTATGGGATTAAATTATGTCTGCGCGTTTCTTTTCACCGCTGGGAAGTGATGTGGTGAAAGCCATCTTCCTGGTCTGCCTGGCCGATGGTCTGGTGGGGATTTCGTATGGATCGCTGGCCGTCGCGGGCGGCTTTCCGCTGTGGGTGCCGCTGATGCTCTCGCTGCTGGTGCTGGCCGGTGCATCGGAGTTTTTGTTTATCGCCATCGTCGGCGGCGGGGGCAGTCCGTTCGCCGCTGCAGCCGCCGGATTACTGGTCAATGCCCGCCATTTACCGTTCGGAATTGCGGTAAAGGATCTGGTCGGCAGCAAAGGCATGAGCTGGCTCGGTTGCCACCTCATGAATGACGAAAGCGTGGTATTTGGCATCTCCCAGCCCACCCATGAAAAACGCAAAAAAGCCTACTGGTTATGCGGCGCAGGCATCGCGCTGTTCTGGCCGGTCAGCGTGATTGCCGGCGCATATATCGGTCAGTTCATTCCGGACATCAAAGCTATTGGCCTCGACGCAGTGTTCCCGGCCATTCTGCTGGCGTTGATTTTCCCGGCATTGCGCAGCCGCCGGACGCGCATTCCCGCTTCCTGTGGTGCGCTGATTTCCGTCGCCGCCGTGCCGTTTGTCCCGGCCGGTATGCCGGTGCTGTTTTCCCTGCTCGGATTACTCACCTGGAGGAACCGGAAATGACCTCTCACAACCTGATTATTGCCGGTATTGCGGTACTGGCCGCCGGAACATTCCTGATGCGCGTTGCCGGTTACCGGCTGGGTTCGCGCCTGAATTTCTCACCGGCAACCCAGACGATGCTTTCCGATTCGGCGACCACCTTGTTGCTGGCCGTCGCGGCAACGTCGGCATTGTTTGAAGGCCAGCATTTTGCCGGATACGCACGGATTATTGGCGTCGGCGTAGCGCTCTTATTAGCGTGGCGAAAAGCGCCGCTGATTGTGATTATTATCGCGGCAGCCGCCGTTACGGCGCTGATGCGCTGGATGGGTATTCACTAGCAGAAACAAAAATGGCTCCTGTAAAGGAGCCATTTTTTTAAAGCGGCGGTGTTTTAAGGAAGACGAGCGTTACGCCACATCTTCATATTGCGGCACCGGATTGCGGAAACTTTTGGTCATACAGGCCAGATAGATAAAGCCAATTGCCCCCCAGATAAGCCCCAGCACCATCGAACCTTCTTCCAGATTCACCCACAACGCACCGACCGTCAGCGCACCGCACAATGGCAGCAGCAGATACTGGACGTGGTCCAGCACGGATTTATTACGTTTTTCACGGATCCAGAATTGCGAAATCACTGACAGGTTCACGAACGTAAACGCCACCAGCGCGCCGAAGTTAATCAGCGCCGTTGCCGTCACCAGGTCAAAGTTAATCGCCATCAGGGCAATCGCACCCACCAGCAGCACGTTGAAAGACGGCGTGCGCCATTTCGGATGGATATAGCCGAAGAAGCGTTTCGGGAATACGCCATCGCGCCCCATCACATACATCAGACGGGAAACGCCCGCGTGCGCCGCCATACCGGACGCCAGCACGGTGATACTGGAGAAAATCAGTGCGCCAAACTGGAACGCCCTGCCCGCCACCTGCAACATAATTTCAGGTTGTGACGCGTCCGGGTCTTTAAAGCTGGAGATGTCCGGGAAATAAAGTTGCAGGAAATACGTCGCCGCAATAAAGATCACGCCGCCGATTAATGCCGTCAGGAAAATCGCCCGCGGGATCACCCGTTCTGCGTCTTTGGTTTCTTCCGATAAATTACTGATGCCGTCAAAGCCGGTAAAGGAGAAACACAGAATGGTCGCGCCGGTAATCATCGGCACAGTATGCGCATTTTCACCCCAGAAAGGCTTAGTGCTGGCTAACGTACCGTAGCCGGTGCCGTGATCAACGCCATAAATCACCATGCCAGTGATCACCGTAATCAGCACAATCTGCAAGACCACCACCAGCGTATTAATGTTGGCGACGGTTTTAATACTGCGCAGATTCGACAACGTCATAAACCCGACCAGCACCACCACAAATATCCACGACGGCACCGAAGGCACCAGCGCTTCAAAATAGATTTTGGCCAGCAGGATATTAATCATCGGCGCGAATAAGTAATCGAGCAGCGACGACCAGCCGACCATAAAGCCGACCACCGGATGAATCGCTTTTTGCGCGTAAGTATAAGCCGAACCCGCAGAAGGATAGCGGCGCACCAGCTTGCCGTAACTCAGCGCGGTAAACAGGACGGCGATCAGCGCAAACGCATACGCCGTCGGCACATGGCCGTCAGTCAGGCCGGAGACAATACCGAACGTATCGAACAGTGTCATGGGTTGCATATAGGCCAGGCCTATCATGACAACCGGAATCAACGTAAGACTCTTACGCAATTCCACGCGGGAGGCGGTACCCGTAACGACGTTATCCGGCATGATGTGTAATTCCCATGATGGAAAACGCGGCATAGTGAGAGTGCTGCACCATTAATGTTTCCTTGCGACATGACTGTCGGTATCTGAAAGTAAATATCTATCCGGTACTAAGCCCGGCCTCTGTTTTGAAATGTTTTCTTGTGCGAAGAGTACCTTCGCCAATGCAGAAATAACGAATAATCCCCCGATTTGCGGGGGCGCATATTTTGCCTTATTCCGTAATGAAATGACAAGGCGGGGAAGAATAAACACAGGCATTAAATAAAATAACCAGTAAAAACTGGCACGTATTGTCAAAGCGGGTTTTAGGGAGTTTTATAAATTGTTCTCATCATGTAAAACAAACATGAATTTCCGTTATTAATAATCGAATTCCGGCGCTTAAATATAACCTTCAGGCCTGTTATGTAACATTCAGTCTCTTCCCCGATCGATTCCCTTGCGGCAGACCTCGCTCATATCGCACTACTGGGCAAAATCTGAAAAATCCGCCCGCCAAAGCCTTTTTAGATCAGACTGTTTATAAAACCGGATGAGTAACGCGTCGGAGGCAGCCTGTTGGGGGATGTGCTGGCACGGCATGCCGGAGAGGTGTCGTGATAAAAGTCACTCACTTTTGTTGTGCACAGTTTGTGCTATAAATTCTGCATAAGAAAAAAAGAACGTGTCATTTTTTTCGCACAGCAATGATTTACGGGGTGGAACGTGTCTCTTTCTATTTCTGAATGGACGATGGCTAACGACATTGAGTGCTCGCATCTGACCGCGAGTAATTCCTCATTTCCGCGTCATACTCACGACGAATACGTCATCAGTGCCAATCTGACCGGCACGGAAGAAATCTGGCTGCATGGCAAAACCGAGCTGGTGCGCGGTGGCGAAATCACGATTTATAATCCGGCCACTATTCAGTCGTCCCTGTTTGGCGATGACAAGGTCGAATTCCTCAGCGTACATATTCCGCAGTCGTTACTGCGCCAGGTGTCGGTTGACCAGAATCTGCGTTCCGACCACTGCGCGCCGGTGCTTAAAGAAGGCGTGCTGAATAATCCGGCGCTGTTTTCCGCGCTGTGCCATTACAAACGCACACTCAATGATGACGATCAGGAACAAAATTTACTGTGGCTGCTCGGCGCCTTGCTGGAAGAACCGGCCAGAGAACAGGAACAGTCGCTGCGCCCTGTACAGCTTGCTCTCGATTTTATGCGCGACCATCTGACACGGAAAATTCATCTTGATACGCTGGCTCAGGTCAGCGGACTGAGTAAGTTCCATTTTGTCCGGCTGTTCCGCCAGCACATCGGCATGCCGCCGCTGCAATACCATATGCAGTTACGTTTACTGGAAGCGCGCAATCAGCTGCGCAAAAACGGTAATGCGCTGGACGTGGCTATCCGCCTGGGCTTTTACGATCAAAGCCACTTCATTAATACTTTCCGTAAAATGATGGGGATCACTCCCCATCTTTATTCGCTGTCACTTAATGCCTCGCAGCAGATGAGTCAGGGGCTTACACGATAAATTCTCGATAGCCGGTGATCACCACATACAGCGCGAAGTAAGAGAAGATCACCGCAGAGGCCATGTAAGAATATCGGAGCATTTTGGTACCGAGCATTTTCCCTCCCAGACTGCCGACCGAGCAAATCACTGCCGTCCAGAATACGCCGGCAATGAAAAAGCCACTCAGAAACCACGACGCGTTTGCCGTCCCGCCTTGCCCCATTCGGGAAATCAGCGCCCCACCGACGGCAGCAAACCACAGAATTGCCGTCGGAGAGGACATCGCCAACACAATGCCGCGACCAAAATTTCGCCATACCGATCGTTGCTGAACGCTGTCTCCCGAATTCAGATCTTCCGCCGGAGCCAGTGCGGCGCGGATCATTTTGTAGGTAAACCACATCAGCATCAGCGAACCACCGACCCACAACACCCAGCGCACGCTCTGGTATTGCAACAAAATCGTCATCCCTGCCAGCGCCAGCACGGCGTAAATCAAATCCCCGATGCAGGTGCCGATACCCAGCCAGAAGCCGTGAAAATATCCGCGCTGCATCGCCAGCGTCATCATGGCGATATTGGCAATCCCGATATCCAGACAGAGCGACAGACTGAGCAAAAATCCATTTGAAAACGGCATCATAACGGGACTCTCTTAATTAACTGGTTGTATTCAATCATGTCATTGGTCGTGCCCAGCCGGGCCATCAGCACCTCAACATCTTCAGGGTTTGTATGCGGACAATGTTGCAGCATGAAGGCCTGCGCACGTTCAGTATCGCCACCCAGCAGTTCTTCGCTCATGAGTCGGGTGAGACTTGCCATCTGGCTAAAAAACAGCTCAGGATGGAAATCAATGGTGTCGGCTTTCAGCTCAACACAACCGTGCTCACGCAGATAATTGAACTGGATCCACGCCGCACCGGCATCGGGATAACTTGACGGGCCGCGGCGCAGATAACGCAGCATTTCAAGGAAATAAATGCGCGCCAGTACCGTGCGGTCGAGCTGCAATCCGTCAGCCACCTGCGGCGTCAGACACATCAGCAGACCGAACTGATCCGCCAGCGCTTCCTGCACCATCATTGAACCCCAGCGGTCAATTTTGCTGAGTTTCGGGAAGACGTTTTCATTACGCACCAGCGAATGCCCGAGGTCATGTCCGCGGAACCAGGCAATCAGATAACGCTGGCACACCTGGCTTTCCGGCAACGATTCTTCCGCCCAGCCCATCTTTACTGCTTCGGTACGCGAAAATAGTTCGAACAGTTGCAGATAGGTATTGGCAAATACCACCGTGCGTTTCACCGGCGAATACTTCAGTCCTTCGTCTTCCGGGAAGAAATACGCAAAGTGTTTCGGATAGGTATTGGCCTCACCCGCAATGCCAAACAGATTGATAATTTTGTAAGCACAGCCCGGCATCGCCAGTAAATCCGCGGCAATTTCCTTTTGCAGATACAGCAGGCTTTGCGGGAATAAATTGTCCATCACATCCGAGATTTCCTGTAAGACCGGTGCGGGTTCACCAAACCATGAAGAATAAAAACTTTGTTTCGATTTACCGACCCATGTCGATGTGTTCCCGATACCCAGCACCAGTTGCTGTTCATTCAGGCCGGCAATCTGCGGCAGAACCGTTTTTCCGCAGCTGTCATCCGCCAGAATTTCCGCCCGTAAAAACAGGCCGCGACGGGTATCCGGATCGTCAAACATCGGTGCCAGACGGAAACATTGAATCGACATCTCTTCACGCAGCGCATCCAGCAAACGACTTTCACATGCAGCTTCCAGCTGATTAATGGCTTCCGTCAGGCGCAGGCAATAGTGAATAGTTTGCAGAGCTTTGGGATTTAAATTTTCCGGAGCATCCAGATCCATCATTGAAACCTGGTATGCCGCAGCAGCTGGCCAAAATGACGTAGTAAACATAGTTTCAGACCCTTGAGCGCAATGAGGTAAACCTAATAAATCATTCCGCTGTGATCGGGTATTGGAAGAAATTGCGCATAAGTCCGAACGCGTGATATTGCCTCCAGCAACTACAGTTAACGTATCCGTCTTTTTTGCCAGGTGTCTGACATCATGAGTTTATCTTTGCGCCATTATCTGCGCGTGCGTGGCCGTTTAATGATCTCGATAATTGCCGGTGTGGTGTGCTTTTTTGCGCTTCCCGCCCATCTGGGGATTTTGCAGCGACTGATGACCGGCTGGAACGTGCTGGCGTGGCTGTACCTGTTTTTCCTGTGGTTTCGCATGTTGCGTACCGAAGCAAAAGATATTCCGCATATCGCCAAAACCCAGGATGAAAGCGCGACGCTGGTGCTGACGCTGGTCACGCTGACGTGTCTTGTGAGCATTCTGGCGATCCTGATGGAACTCGGCTCACTCAAAGAACTCACGGGAACGGCAAAGACTCTGCACATTCTGCTGACCGCGACCACGCTTATCGCCTCGTGGGCGCTTTTGCCGACGTCGTTTGCCATGCATTACGCCCATCACCATTATCTGCGACGGACAAAAGACGTTACGCCGATGATTTTCCCGGAAAAACCCGCCGAACCCGGCTACTGGGATTTTCTGTATTTCTCGTTCACCATCGCCGTCGCCTCACAAACCGCCGACGTCGCCACCGGCACTACCGATATGCGCCAGATTGCCCTGCTGCAGTCGGTCATTTCATTTGTCTTTAATCTGGCGATTTTAGGTTTTTCGATTAACGTCGGGGCGGGCTTGCTGAACTAGGGATTGAAGTAATGCGCTGTTATTCACAGGATTTTCCGCAGAGTTGACTATAAGTGGAGAATAAGTGGAAAAACGCTGAATATAGACTTCTATACGTCTAAAACTTAGTGTAGGTTTTTACAATATTCTCCCAATCTGGTTACGTTTAAGGAAACTCCCTTTATGCGCACTCCGTTTGTTGCTGTGACACTCCTTGCTGCCACCCTTTTTTCTGCTGCCTCTTTTGCCGGTGCGACACTGGATCGCGTGACTAAAACTGGCGTTCTGCGCAATGCCATCGTCAACGACTATCCGCCTTTTGGTTTTATTGATGACAATAATCAGCTGGCCGGTTTTGACGTGGATGTGGCGAAAGCCGTGGCGCAACGCATGGGCGTAAAACTTGAAATCATCGCGCCGGGCTGGGAAACGATTGTCGGCGGGAAATGGCAGGGGCGCTGGGATACCTGTATCTGCTCGATGACGCCAAATACTGAGCGTGCCAAAGTGCTGGATTTCCCGACGCCGTACTACAATTCGCCAGCGGTTCTGGTGGTGAATAAGAAAGATGACCGCCTTAAATCGGCAGCCGATCTGAGCAACAAAAAGATTGGCGTCGGCATCGGTTCTTCCTACGAAACTTACCTGCAAAAAACGCTGGTCATCCCCGGCAGCAAGCCTATCGCTTTCCCGTTCGATAACGTGCAGGTCATTCCAAGTGATGAAGAAGTGGCGTTCCAGAATCTGGCACTTGGACCGGGCGTTCGTCTTGACGGCGTGGTATCCGATTTAGCCACCGCTAACGCCCGTATCAAGCGTGCGCCGGTGTTTAAAATTGTCACCGAACTGTACGCAGAACCTAACTGGGTCGCCACCGACAAAGGCGACGCAGAGTGGGATAAGAAAGTGGCGGACACCATTAAATCGCTGCGTGACGACGGCACGCTGGCGAAAATCTCTCAGCACTGGCTGGGTGAAGATATTACGCACGAGGTACCGTGATGCCGCAAATCCCGGACAGCCAGCCCAAGGTGGAAACCCCGGAGCGCTGGCACCACGCACACGCGTTTAAATTTAAAACCGGGCTGACCTGGCTGATTTTACTCAGTCTGCTGCTCGGCGCGTTCAGCAAAATGGGGCTGGACTGGAGCCTGATCGGTCAGAAACTTCCCTTCCTGCTGGGGCTGCGTCTTTCGCCGGACGGCTTCATTCAGGGCGCGGCGCTGACCATTATGATCACCGCCTGCTCAATGTTTTTCTGTCTGCTGATAGGACTGATTACCGCGCTCGGGCGGATGTCTGACAACGCGCTGGCCTTTGGTTGTGCGACGTTTTACGCCTCGCTGTTTCGCGGTACCCCGCTGCTGGTGCAGGTGCTGATTATTTATCTGGCACTGCCACAGGTCGGGATTGTGCTCGGCGCGCTCAGTTCCGGCATTATTGCGTTGTCGATGAACTACGGCGCGTATCTGGCGGAAACTATCCGCAGCGGCGTACTTTCAGTACCGCGCGGTCAGCAGGAAGCGGCGCTGGCGCTGGGCGTATCACGCTGGACGGTGGCCGTTCACGTAACGGCACCGCAGGCGCTGCGCATTATTATTCCGCCCGCCGGTTCGATGTTTATTTCGATGCTGAAAGATTCCTCATTAGTCTCGCTGATGGGACTGTGGGAACTGAATTTTCTGGCGCAGTCTTACGGGCGCAGTACGTACCGGTATATGGAAATGCTGGCGACTGCGGCGGCGATTTACTGGATTATGTCAATTGTGCTGGAACTGCTGCAAAGCCGCCTTGAGCGCCGCTTTGCCCAGGGCCAGCGCCGCTAAACTCTTTATTTTCAGATGTTCTGACTTTTTATCGCAGGTATGTCATGGCTTTTCCTGAAGATTTTCGTTTAATCAGCTTTCTCTCGCGTCTCGAGCACGCCGTGCGTTTCCCGCTGTCGTCGTCTTATCCGGAATCGATGAGCCTCGATACGTTATTTGAACTGGCAGGGAAAGAGCACCGCGCGCCGTTCATGCAAACCGTTCTGGATTACCCGCCGCTGCGCGGAACACCCGAGCTGCTCGATGCCATCGCCTCGACCTATAAAAATATCACCGCGCAGGACGTCATCAGTTTTGCCGGTGCCGATGAAGCGATTTACGCCAGTTTCCAGATGCTGCTCAAATCCGGCGATCACGCCGTGGTGATCACCCCTAATTACCAGTCGCTGGAAAGTGTGCCGTTATCGCTGTGCGACGTCACCGGCGTGGCGCTCGATGAAGATAACGACTGGGCGCTGGATACCGGTAAAGTCCGAGATGCACTGCGTGCCAATACCAAAGTGCTGGTGATTAACTTCCCGCATAATCCAACCGGCGCACTGATCAGCCGTCAGCAACTCAACGATCTGATCGACCTGTGCCGTGAGCGCGGGATCTGGATCTTTTCAGACGAAGTGTACCGGCTGACCGAGTTTGATCCGGCCGATCGTCTGCCGCAACTGGCCGATGTTTACGAGCGCGGGATCTCCCTGAATGTGACCTCAAAGGCTTACGGATTACCGGGTCTGCGCATCGGCTGGGTGGCGTGTCAGGATAAATTGTGGATGCTGGAACTGGAGCGTATGAAACAGTATCTGTCTATCTGCAACTCGATGCCCGGTGAGTTTCTTACCACCGTGGCGCTTAACGCCCGTGCGCCAATACTCGAACGGGTGATGGAACGCTCACGCCGTCAGCTCGCATCGCTCACCGCATTTCTGGAGAAATACCCGCACCTGTTCAGACTCAGCGTGCCAAAGGCCGGGGTGCTGGCATTTCCACGTTATACCGGTGCAGAGGGTGCAGAAGCTTTCGCTACGCAACTGGTTGAACAAGCCGGTGTGATGGTCATTCCTTCGGTGGCCTACGCGTCAGAACTGAACACGGTATCGGAAGATTTTCTGCGCATCGGTTTTGGTCGGGAAAATCTGGACGAAGCGCTGGCCGAAATGGGTAAATGGCTGGATAAACGGGGCGCGTAAACCCGGCAGTTGAGCGATGAAAAAAATGGGCGCAAACATCGCACCCATTTTAGTTTTCCCCGGTGAACGGAAACCGGAATTGCCATTGACTTACAGGTTACTTACAGGCTTTGATCTCTTTCCACTGTGACCATTCGCCAGTGAACGACGGGTTACCTGGCTCATTGTTCTGAGTCCAGTAATTCGCGAGATACTCCTTACCTTTCCAGTTAACACTTTCTCCGCCGTTATACACTTTACCGGCATCCCAGTTGTCAGCGCAGCCGGTGCTGGTGCCTTCATCAGGAAGCGGCAATACTTTCGGTGTCACCGTCAGAACATAAGTCGCCACGCTGCTTTTCTTACTGTCTGATACGGTCAGGGTGAAGTTGAAGCTTTGCTTGCTGGTGACTACCGGTGCAACAAAACTCAGCGACTCACGATCGTTACCGGCCAGAGTGGTGCCGTTCGGCAGCAACCAGCTGTAGGTGAGTTTATCGCCGTCAGCGTCGGTAGATTCAGCCGCATTGAGCGTCACATTCGCCTGGCTTTCCACATCCCCAATCGGGCCGGAGAGTTTTGCCACCGGCGCAGAATTGCCGTCAGCCGGTGCTGGTGCTGGGGCTGGCGTCGGTTCAGGGGCAGGCGTTACCGCTTCCTCTTTACCGGCATCATCCACCACTTTCACGTTAAAGAAGTGCTGCACGCAACGTTTGTAATCGCCCTCTTTGAACGCAGAGTAAGGTGTCTGGTAACCGACCAGCTGACAGGAATAAGTCAGGCCAGTAGGGGTTTCGGCTGACCATCCCCAGTCCTGTTCCCAGTATTGCGGTAAGGCACCCGCGCCACCTTCATCGAACTGCTTCATGTTTTTACAACCCAGTACTTCATTTGCCGGAACCGGCACTTTCAGGTACTCCGCTTCGCTTTTGTAATACGAAATACGGTTCAGGCCCTGGGCAATTTCCTGTGCGCCACCGCACTCAACGCCGCCGTTAATGATCTGAATGGTCACGCCGAATCCCGGCACCAAACCGTTGGCTTTATCACGACCGTTCGGCTGCCAGGTGCCGTCGATCACATGCAACATGCTCGGCTTCGGTGCCTGCGGCGTGACGTAGAAGAACACCGCGCTGGCAAGGTTCAGCCAGGTATCGGCAACCAGCTCCGGTTTATCCAGCAGGGTTCTGACCGTGCCAAACATCGCATCCGAGAACGGGCCATAGTTGTAGTTGTAGGAAAGCTGTTTGGCACCGCGACCGAAGTAGCTGACAAAATCACCGTCGGCATCTTTACCGCACGGCCAGGTTTGTCCCTGCCAGACGTTCGGATTACATTCGCCGTTATAGCCGCCTTTTTGCCCTTCTTTCCAGCCCATTTCACGCAGATAAACCAGCCCCTGACGCCATTCCGCTTCCGGACGCCAGTTTTCGTGACCGCCCGTTTCCTGTGCGAAGTGTGCAAACATGGTGGCAAGGCCTTTGCGGCAAATAGCATCAGAATCACGTCCGTCTGTGTAGGTACCGCATACAGCCGGGAACTTGCCGATGGCTTGCAGGAACTTGGTGTAGGTATAGCTCGGGTCACGCAGCGGGAAGATGTATTCCCACTTATCGCTACCCAGAATGCTTTCCACCCGCTTGACGTTAGCCGGGTTATCACTGCGGCCGGGAGCAATTTTATCCACGGAATCGTTATCCAGCGTGCGGATAGAAGCCTTCACTTCCTGCATCAGCGGGTTTTGAGTCAGGCTGTTCTCTTTTTTGATCAGGTCACTTTCTTTGATGACGTAAGGGTCTGACGTATCGGCTGCCAGAGCCGGTGCCATGCCGGACATCAGACAGGAAAGTGTAATAAGCTGCAAAAGAGCTTTATCTTTAGTTCTGCGCATAAGGATAACCTTATAAATAGAGTCGAAGTTAAATGCTGAAAGTAATTTCTGCATGACATTAACCGGCCAGAGTCTCTGTAACGCTTCCCTGCCCTGTTGATCGAAAGATTATTCGCCTAATCTCCTCACTGCTAATAAAAACAAAGTCATAAACATCATAAAAACAGGATGATATTTATTAAATTTCGGCCTATAAAGTTTCGTTAATGGAAATAAAATGCGGACCGGTTCACCAGGAACCGGTCCGCACACTTATTACTCAGTGTTAAACTTCCATTGATTCAATTCGTTTACCGCTGGGCAAACGTAAAGTTTTCTGCCAACTTCTTGACCCGGTCACCGACTATCATTAATAGCGGCCCGCCGAGTACGCCTCCCATCCCAGAGGTCAGCAAAATCATATTAAAACTCATATCTTTTTCGATAAAAACGATACTTAGCAGAAATCCGGTGAAACACGACACCACAACTTGCGCAAAGCATTTATAAATATCCTCAATGGTTGGTTTACTTTTGCAGCGCATAATGAAACGCACTACCCCCCCCCATGAAGACATCACTAATATGGATACTAATAATTCAAATTCGATAAACACGACTTCTTTGGCATGAAAAGTGATCATGATGAAAACCTCATAGATTAATTAAGTACAATTAGATAACTGCGACAATCATAATCCTGTTGGCATCAAAGCAATAATCACTTCACCTCAATAATTAATTTTAATCATCCGGCGAAGGGTATTTATTAAAAAATTGTCATTAAAAAATAAAAATATCTCATCGTTAATCTCGTTAACCGCATTTCTTGCCACAATGTTCAGACAGCCTCAATAGTCTTCAGTTGAGAAAGTATCATATGTACATAACGTCTTTTGCTGCTGTTGGACAAGTAATGCATGTAAACAGGCGACTGTTTGATAGAAATTTCTTTCGGTAAATCAAAGCACTTTAGCTTACAGTTTCGCTCCCTGATAAAATAGTCTGCCAGTATACGACGCAAGACCGTCAGCATATCACTGCGTTCCAGCGCGCTAATGATACCGTTGATGGAAGAAGAGCGATAAATGACTTTGACCAGGCCCGCATAAGGGGCATCAATGGTCAGAGAGGTGCCAAGAAGGTTGGTAAAATCAGTATAAATACCGTCATTATAGACTGCGTGAGGTAACGCATAATAGTGCAGCAACGCCAGTTCCTTTTGATTAGACAATAAACTGCTCGCACCACACAAGATAACGAAGTTATCCATGGCATCCATCTTTACCGAAGTAATTTTTTCATGTTGCAGGACATGATGCGAAATGACCACATCGATATTCGCATGCAACAAACTCTTTACCATTTCATCATCCTTAATATTCGTCGTGCTGGAAAACTCAACTTTTACTGCTTTTCCAGAATCGTTCTTATACATCCTGTTAAAATAATAATCTTCCAGCACATCAGGACACATCACGCGTAATATTGGACAGGATGGCCCCTCTGTTTTTGTCGACTGAAGAACGTCTTCAATAATAGTGATAGCGTTAACAAAAGAGTCATGAATATCCAGCGCGGTGGCCGTCGGTTTAAGACCGGTGGCCGTACGGTAGAACAAATCCGCCCCAAGGTGCCGCCTGAGTTTGTTAATCGACAAACTTATCGCTGAGGGAGTAAGGCTCAGATTCTCTGCTGCCTTAGAAATATTCCCCGAAACAATGACTTCATTCATTATCTTAATTAGGTTGTAATCGAAATTAATTGTATGTGGCGCATTCATTATTGGCTCTCCAGATAATGGGATAGTTTGCTGCGAAATGAAGAATACAACTCTTTATGCATTTTACTGTCAGAAAAATCCATCTTTAATATTGATAAGCATTATGATTGGCATACTCATTCCCAAAGACTCTGCCAAACACTAAAGATTTATGCGCCCCTTCATCCAGCCATAAACGAATGATTCATTGGCTGTTCTCCCTTCAGCCAGTTCCAGGTAACGTTGCCCCTGACTACAATTTAGGGAGGTGACGAGCACACCAGCTCCCTCCGTACCGCGTTTCTCGATGAACTGCGTCAACGCCTTTAACGTACCGGGACCGATTTTGCCGTCAACCGCGATATCAGCATAGTGGGCCTCCTCGTGATTAAACACATTCAGCCAGCGTTGCAACCATTTAATGCCGACCGCCGGCCCCATATTGGTGCCGGTATCGCACAGTTCCAGTGCCAGCACAGGGGCGATGGCATAAACTTTGTCAAACCCCGGCTGATACCAGTAATTTTTCTCCAGGATCAGGTAGGCATCTTCTTTCGTGAAGTCGATCATTTTCCCGGTATAGCCATAGCTGCGGGCGGTTTTTTCGGTAATGCCCCAATGGGTCGGGCCACCGGTGTCATTCGGGTGGTCGACATAACCGCCTTCGTTTTTCAGTACAGAATTGATCACAGGATTGGTAAACATAAGGTATTCCTCCGACAACGGTTAAAGTTGAAGCGTCAGGAACAACGCGGTACCGAGCAACAACACTGAGACGATAAAACCAAACGCCAGCAGCCAAGGCCTGATGTTTTTGACAGGTGGGGCCTTATCCTCCATGATTTCGACGGTGGCTGAGGTACTGACACGGATACCTGATTTCGGCACGGTAATAAAAAATTCATCAAGTCCGGCAAATTTAAGATCACGTCGTATTAAATAAAGAGTTTGAGTGAGGCTGGCGTCGCTGGTGAATTTACTTCTGCTTCCCCATAATGCTTGTGAGATGGCCTCTTTTTCGATGACTTCATCTTTAGCATGTTCAATTATATAACTCAGGCAGCGTGCTCTCATTGAAGTCAGCTTAATATTTACATCACTGTGGAGTCTTTTAAATTCCTTTGTTTTTTCATTAAAAACATATTCACTATTTATCAGGTAAACAGCCATCATCTTCCCTCCTCCATTATTTCAAACATCTGAGAAACCCCACGTAATCTTTGCTGATGATTAAGCGTATCTACTTTTATTAATTTCTCCACAGGCAATAGGATTAATATTAGGTATTTTAGTTAAGATGTGATTCACCCATAATATATGAGGGGTTATTAAGTAAAACTCAAAAACAACTTAATTCTCACTTAACAGCCACAGGTTACTCAACATACTGAATGGTAATGTTTTTATGGTTAATTTGTGATATGTAATTTTGTCATCAGCGTGATTATTGACAATGATAAAATTAGCCAGCATGCACCGACCAAAAAACAATCACAAATTTTATCGTAGTCACTTTTATTTATATCTCAATGTGATTTGCCGGTTTTTATTTCCGCCACGATGATAACCACCAGCAGCAAATGGCTGTTGATGTATTCAATCAAACTTTAGGAAATCACTATGTCTACCAGCAAAATTATTAAGCAAGACCCATTAACTGAAGGTTCTTATAAACAAGACGGTTTCGTTCCCGCCACAGAAACTGCAGAATATAGCTATACCTCTGCCCGCGTAACAAAACCGGTATATAACAAATATGCCAAAGCAAACAAACCTAAAGTATTTGGCTACTACACTGACTGGTCACAATATGACGATCGTTTGCAAAACCCGCAGGCAGCCAAAGAGGCGCGCGGTCGTGGTTTTGATCTCGCCAATATTCCACCGACGGCTTACGACAAAATTATCTTCGGCTTTGTTGGCATCGTAGGCGATCAGGGTGAAAAAGCCTTTACCGTCTCGAAAGCTGCCGCTCAGTTGGGCAAAACGACCCATCAGGCGACGTTCCTGGATCCGTGGGGCGACTTTACGTCCACGACTAACAACAACCTGGATAATCCGGGCTGGGTTGAGCTTTCTCCTGAAACAGCCACCCAGGCCAATGTTAAAGGGCTGGTCGGCGGCCTGCGTGATCTGCAAAAACGCGCCAAAGCAGTCGGTCATGATCTGGTGCTTTCCATGAGTATTGGTGGCTGGACGTTAAGTAACGGCTTCCACAACATGGCGAAAACCGCTGAAGGTCGCAGTATCTTTGCGAAAAGCGTTGCCGGTCTGTTCACCCGTTTCCCGATGTTCAGCGAAGTGGATATCGACTGGGAATACCCAGGTAATGCCGGGAATAACAACCCGTATGATGATAATGATGGTGCTAACTACGCCCTGCTGATTGCTGAAATCACAAAAGAGATGGCTGCCATCAGACGCTCTGACGTGAAAATCAGCATCGCCAGCTCTGCCGTCGTGGCCATTCTGGAAAAATCCGATGTTCCTGCCCTGCTGGCTGCCGGTCTGCACGGCGTAAACCTGATGACCTATGACTTCTTCGGCACACCTTGGGCTGAAAAACTGTCGCACCACACCAATCTGCATGCACTGGTCGAAGGTGGCTGGGGCATCGACACCATCATTGATTACCTGCTGGCAAAAGGCTTCCCGGCTGATCGCATGAACGTCGGTTATGCAGCTTACTCCCGTAACGCGCAGAATGCAGTGCTGGAAAGTTATTCTCCTTTAGAAGGCACTTATACGCCGGATGCAGGCAAAACCACCGTCGGGACATTCGAAAGCGGCACCACCGAATGGTATGACCTGGTGAATAACTATCTGGATCTGGAAAATAAGTCAGGCCGTAACGGCTTTGCGGTGTACACCGACCAGGTGGCTGATGCGGACTATCTTTACAACAAAGATTCCGGCATTTTCATGTCGATTGATACCCCGCGTACCGTTCGTGAGAAAGGCCGTTATGTGATTGAAAAAGGTCTGGGTGCACTGTTTACCTGGACTATCGATCAGGACAACGGCCTGCTGGTCAATGCCGCACGTGAAGGTCTTGGCTATGCTATCGAGCAGCAGGTCATTGATATGTCTCCGTTCTATTTCGAAGGGGTCAATATCGAGGGTCAGGTTCCTGCTGATGAAGTGCCAGTTGAAAGCAACACTGCTCCTACTGGTGAAATCCAGTTGCAAGTGTTCAGCGGTGCTAAAGTACGTCTGAGTGCAGCGGGTTCTGCCGACCGCGACAACGACACGTTGTCCTACAAATGGACTGCGCCTGCCGCTATCGGGTTATCCTCTTACAATAGCGTCAGTGCTGATTTCACCGCACCGGAGCTGGTCAGCAAGTCTGATTTCAGCTTCTCTCTGGTCGTCACCGATGAGCATGGTAAGGAATCTACCTCCAAATCTATCACCGTGACCGTCCTGGGCAATGCGGCTGTTGAACCAGAACCCGTTGAACCAGAACCAAGTCAGCCGGAGCCTTCTGAACCAGAACCTGTAGAACCTGTAGAACCTGTAGAACCTGTAGAACCTGTAGAACCTGTAGAACCAGCAGAGCCGGAACCTACACCTTCTCCGGCTGGCAAATATGCCACCTGGGATGCGAGCAAAGTGTACAACACCGGCGACAAAGTCAGCCTGAACGGTAAAGATTACCAGGCCAACTACTGGACTCAGGGCAATGAGCCGGGCAAAGCCGAATTTACCGGTGAATGGTCACAGTGGAAGCAAATCTGATCCGCTACTGACAGGCTTTAAAAAATCTCACGGGGCCATGTGCCCCGTTTTTTTATGCCGTCGTGCGTTATCCAAGGACCTGTTTTTCCGTCAAAAAATCGATAAATACCCGCACTTTCGGCAGCATATGACGGCTGCTCGGCCACACTACCGAAAACTTACCGCCTTCTTTCAGAAAATCATGCAGTACCGCCACCAGTTCACCGGACTCAAGATAAGGCCGCACAATAAATTCCGGCACATAGGCCAGTCCCAGCCCCTGCAATGCCGCCTGTAAAATCGATTCCAGATTGTTGCTGCTGAGTGCCAGCGGCAGCTCAGGGGGCGTCACGCCTGTCATCTCCCATTCCTGCCATTGTCCGTTGCTCGGAAACCGGTAGCGCAGGCAGGCGTGCTGATAAAGATCGTCAGGCTTTAGCGGCACAGGATGGCGGGTGAAATACGCCGGACTGCCCACAATGGCAAAACGGAACGGCCCGAGGCGGCGTGACATCATTTGTGAACTGTTCAGTTCGCCGCTGCGGATCGCGATATCAAAACCTTCGTCGATGACATCCACCATCCGGTCGCTGAAATCCAGATCAAGTTCAACATCGGGATAACGCTGACGAAATTCCGGCAGATGCGGCAACAGGATGCGGTATCCAATAGCGGGCGCGGTAATGCGTAATTTCCCGCGTGGCACAGCGGAAATCTTCACCAGCTCCTGCTCCGCTTCTTCCAGTTGTGAAACGATTTGCTGGCAGCGTTCGAAAAATAGCTGGCCTTCATCGGTCAGGCTGATGCGCCGCGTGCTGCGGTTGAACAGGCGCACGCTGAGTTTTTCCTCCAGCCGCGCCACGCTTTTGCCGACCGCCGAGGCCGAAATCCCCATGCGCTCCGCGGCCGCGGCAAAACTCTGACTCTGCGCTGCACGGACGAAGGCCAGCAGGCCGTTGAGGTTTTCCATTTTCCACTCCCGTTTATTCGAGCGTTTTAGTCCTCAATCATCGGACTTACGCCCTGTTTCCGCAATATTACTGACATTTTATCATCACCATTATTCTCATTTATCGGAAGAAGCCATGAAATCATCGACTACACCCTCGACGGGCAGCCTGCGCGTGCTGTTTACCGTGTGTCTGGCGGCAGTGATTTTGCCGCTCAATTTTGTCAGCGGCGCGGTGGCAACGCCCGCCATTGCCCGCGAACTTGGCGGCAGCGCGCAGGCGCTGAGCTGGATAACCAATTCGTTCATGCTCACTTTCGGCTGTTTTTTGATGGCGGCCGGCGCGCTGGCTGATGAGCTGGGGCGTAAAAAAGTGTTTGTCAGCGGCGTTTCGCTGTTTGCACTGCTGTCATTATTGCAGGCTTTCAGCAGCAGTTTGCTGTGGATTGATCTGCTGCGTGCCGCACAGGGCATCGCGGCGGCGGGTGCACTGGCAGGTGGCGCGGCGGCTCTGGCACAGGAATTTGACGGCGCCGCGCGCACCCGGGCTTTCAGTCTGATGGGCAGCAGTTTTGGCATCGGGCTGGCCTTCGGTCCGTTCCTCGCAGGTGTGCTGATCGCCCACTTCGGCTGGCGTTCGGTATTTTTCTCCGCGACGGTGATTGCCGCGCTGGCGCTGGTGAGCGGAGCCAGCAAAATGCGCGAAACCCGCAATCCGCAGGCGGCGGGTATCGACTGGCCGGGCACGGTCTCCTTCACCGCTATGCTGGCGCTGCTGACCTGGGCTCTGATGGAAATACCGCAGGCTGGCCTGAACAGCACGCCGGTGCTATTGCTGCTGGCAGGTGCGGCGCTGTTACTGGCGATTTTTGTCACTGCTGAGCTGCGGGTAAAAAAACCAATGCTCGATTTATCGCTGTTCCGCTATATCCGTTTTATCGGTGTGCAGGCGCTGCCACTCGCGACCGGTTTCTGTTTTGTGGTGCTGCTGGTGATTTTGCCGATGCTGTTTATCGGCGTAGAAAATCTTAGCGAAGAACGTGCCGGACTCATGATGATGGCACTTTCGGTGCCGATGCTGGTAGTTCCCCTTCTGGCGGCGTGGCTGACGCGCTGGGTATCCGCGGGCGTGTTATGCACATCGGGTTTGGTGATTGCTGCCGCCGGTTTAGGCTGGTTAAGTCAGGCGGTGCTGACTCAAAATGTGACAGACATGATCGCGCCGATGGTGGTGATCGGTATCGGCACCGGCCTGCCGTGGGGGCTGATGGATGGACTGTCAGTGAGCGTCGTTCCCAAAGAACGGGCGGGCATGGCGACCGGGATTTTCAGCACCACGCGGGTGGCCGGGGAAGGCATTTCGCTGGCGATTGTCGGTGCCATTCTTTCAGCATTAACGCACAGCGCGCTGACGGCGAATTTTACGGGAAGTGCGATCGGTGCCCAGGCGATCAGCTTACCGGCAATCACTCAGGCGGCGCAGCGGCTGGCGACCGGTAATCTGGCCGTAGCGCAGCAGCTTATTCCGCAGGCCAGCACGGCGCAGCTTCAGCAGATTTATGCTGCTTCACTGCATCCGCTACTGTTATGTCTGATGGCGATTACGCTGTTTTCCGCGCTGGTGGTGTTGCTGGCGCTGCGCGGGAATCATCAGGATGAAACCGATCCCGTACCCGCAGGGAGTCAGAAGGATCTGTCACCGTAATCCGCCTCCAGCACCGGTTTCAGGCGGGCATAAATTTCCTCAATCTCTGCCGGAATATCAACTTCTGCGATAAAGCCCGCTCCCCGCGGGCCATAACCGCCCGGCGCATTACGCAGGCGCGGAATTTCGCCGAGCAGCAGCGACACAAACCGTGGCAGCGACCACAGGCTGTGATGCCCTTCTCCGGCAAAGCGCAGCCCATCGCCTTCACGTTCCAGCTGAGGCACCAGCACCGGCCAGTTAAGGAATGTCACGTCAGGACGATCGCGCCAGACGTGGCGGAAGCTGGCGTCGGTACGCAGTTGCATCAGCGGATCCTGCACCAGCGTGATGTGCGTGGAGCGATCACCGGCCAGATCCAGCACCCGCCGTGCCTGTAAGGCATTGTCGCCACAGTTGGCTGAGGCAGTTTCCAGCAAAATCTTTTTTTGCGGTGCAGCGCAGCACTGAACGCCGATATCATTCAGCACTTCGGCCTCACTGCGCCCTGACGTCGGAATATGCCGGTAGCGCATTTGTGTCTGTACCGCCTGATACAGCAATTCGGTGGAATGACCTATCCCCCCGGCAATCAGCAAACGGGAAATCCGCCCCTGCGCCAGCGCCTGAAACGCCGCTTCTGCGGTCGGCAAAATTGCATTGCCCAGCAGGATCATCAGAGACGGTTCACCTTCCGGCCCCTTTCCTGAGGTCTGATCAAAGGCGAGAAAATGCGCCAGCCGGTTCATATCCTCAATCACATCATCTGAAAACATCAGTAGCTCCGTTGAACTATCGCGAGAAGCAAATCGATATCACCACAAAATCAATGGTTAAAAAGCCTCATCGTTTAGTGGCCTTAACGCAATCATTAACAATACAAAACAAAAATAAACGGGATAAAAAATGGATAATTTGTAATTTATAGAATTTTTATCCTTATTAACCAGAATGCTGAAAAGATCCCCTTAAGGTAAATTTATTAACTTATATTTAACCTTAACAGCGTTTTCCATCATGCACATAAGGTCAGGGTTCCGTTCCATTGTGAAGGAAAAACATAACACCCGTCCCGAACGCTGTTAATTACCGGCTTTTCTTGCAGTTTTTAGCGTTAATTATTGACCACCAGAGGATTTCCACATGCAACGCCGTTGCATGAATGCACAACTGTGTAAGCTGTTATTGGGAGTCATCATGGGCGAAAAAAAATCATTATTACTGGCCGGTCTTGCTGCTGCAACGCTGATCTTAGCGGCAGGTGTTCAGGCAGCCGGTACTTTAACAGGACAGGTAGGCGTTCAGCTGACCATCAGCACCGGTTGTACTGTCGGTAACGGCACATCAACGGGCGGGACCAACCAGTGGGGTACCCTGAACTTTGGTAATTACGCGGATCTGACCAGCGTGATCAACGGGACAGTATTTGGTGCCAACGGCACCGGTGCCGTCACCATCACCTGTAGCACCGGGCTGACACCGACGCTGTCACTGAATGGCGGACTGGCGGCAACCGGCGGGCTGCGGACCATGACATCCAGCGGCAACAGCATTCCTTACCGTCTCTATTCTGACACTGCACGTACCACAGAAATCGCCATCAATACGCCGATTACTCTGACGACGGGCACCACTGCGCAAAATATCCCGATTTATGGTCGTGTGCTGCCTGCTGACCAGACCAGCACCACACCGGCTGCCGGGACCTATAACGATACCGTTGTTGCCACTCTTTCCTGGTAAGGCTGTTTTCCATCAGAGCCGGTTTCGCCTCTGACTGGCTTTTGTTTCAAGGAAGGAAAGATCATGGACATCAAGGTACTGCTGCTATTGCCGGCTGCCCTGCTGGTGTCAATGCAGTTGCGCATTCCCTTCAGCCAGGCGGCAACGATTGGCATCAGTGCCACGTTGCTGCCTGCCTGCAATGCGGGAACCACGACGTCCGGCAGCACCAGCTTCGGTACGCTGAATTTCGGCAATTATGCGTCGCTCACCAGCGCAGTTAACGCCACCAGCGCGCAACTGGCGGGGTCGATTCGCGTTAATTGCGTGAACGGGCTGACGTATAAAATCGTCATGGATGGCGGCAGCAGTGGCGTCGTTACTGCCCGCAGGATGGTTAATACCACCAACAGCGCACTGACCTTGCAGTACAACCTTTACACCACAGCGGCGCGTACCACGGTCTGGGATAATGTCACCGGCGTGAGCGGAACCGGCAACGGTGCAGATCAGTGGAGCACGGTCTATGGCCGCGTTCCGGCACAGACCACGCCTGCTGCCGGTGTTTATCAGGATACGGTGAATGTCACCGTATCCTGGTAGAGGTTTTTATGCCTGGCCGTCTGCTGGTGCCGCAGCTGTTGTTTATGCTGCTGCCGCTGATGCTGTGCAGTTCGGCACGCGCCGCGACAGCCACCGCCACATTTACCGTCACGGCCACGCTCACCAATGGCTGCGTTTTCGGCAGCTCACTGTCCAGTCCGACCACCAATCTCGGCACCCTCAATTTCGGCTCATTTCCTTCCGTTCCCACCAATGTCGATGTGACCAGCACCTCAGGTGCAGGCTCGGTGGTGGTCACCTGCACACCGGGCACCACGGTGGCGATTGGGATGGATTACGGCATACACGGCGGCTCTGCCGCACAACGTTATATGGCCAACAGCGGTGCCACCGCGACGCTGGCCTATCAGCTGTATCAGAACGCCGCACGCACCGTAGTTTGGGGAACCGGTGCGCAGGCGATGACCATCAGCAGCTTTCCCTCAACCACACAAACTTACCCGGTCTATGGCCGGTTGTTTTCTTTCACGACGTCACCCACTGCGGGCACTTACACCGACACGGTAACCGTGACTCTCACTTATTGAATCATCAGGATATGAGCTATGACGACGATGTTCTCACGCATGATTGCCGCCACCGCCCTGGCTGTGGCTTTGTTTTCCAGCATGGCGGTTCAGGCTGCCAGTTCAGTGCTGGTGTGGCCGGTCTATCAGATTATCGAATCCGATCAGAACGGATCGGCCCTGTGGCTGGAAAACCGCGGTGCGGAACCGGTGTCTTTGCAGGTGCGCGTGCTGGCCTGGAAGCAGGAGAATTTTAACGAGAAGTACGCCGATCAGACCAACGTGGTCGCCAGCCCGCCCTTCGCTACCGTGCCGCCGGGACAGCGCCAGTTGATCCGTTTGATCCGCAACACGCCGGTGCCCGCGAATACCGAACAGGCATACCGCATTATTATTGATGAGATCCCGTCCCCGCTGAACAGTGCCGGTGAAGGCAAAGATAAAGCGGTAGTCGGGCTGCAATTGCAGATGCGTTATCTCCTGCCGCTGTTTATGGATGGCGGCAGTTTATGGACCAACGAACGTCCTGACATGAAACGCGATGAATCAACGGCGACCCGCCCGATCCTCACCTGGCGTTCGGTATCTGAAGGCGGCAAAACCTATTTGCAGGTGCGCAATACCGGCATTGTGCATGCGCGTCTGAGTAACGTGTTCTGGTCATCCACCGGCAATCAGAAGCAAGGCGTAAAAACCATGGTCGGCGGTTTTATGGGCTATGTATTACCGGGGCAGCAGATGCGCTGGCCGGTGCCGGCAGGCGTCACGCCGGGGGCACAGCTCAATGCGCAAATTGCGGATAACACCAAACCGATTGTCATCCCACGCGGCGAATAACAGCAGGAGCCGCACCGGATGCCAATCAGACATCTTCCCCGTGAAGGTCATCAGCGAACGCTGTATTTCCGGGGAAGCCTGTGCCTGATCTGCCTGAGTACCTTCAGCGCGCAGGCACAGGAATATTCTTCACTGCCCGATGCCCCGCGAGCGGCACCGGTGGTGACGGACGCCATGTTTTATCTGTCGATTGTGGTCAACGGTCAGACGGATAATCAGGTGGTGCCGGTGACGTATCGCAATAATGCCTATTTTGTGGAAGCCGGTGTACTGGCAAAAAATCACATCCACATTAACGGCCAGCAGGGGCTGATCAATGTCGGCGAACTGCCGGACGTGAAAGCGAAATACGATTCGGCCACCCAGCAACTGGTGTTAACGGTGCCGGACGCCTGGTTGCCGAACCAGAATGTCAGTGGTGATCCGCTGATGAACTACACACCGTCGCAAAGCAGCACCGGCCTGCTGTTTAACTATGACTCGTACTACACCGACCCGCCCGGTGGTTCCAAATCTATCGCCACCTGGATGGAGCAACGTTTATTCAGCAGTCTCGGGCTGCTCACCAATACCGGTACTTACCGCTATAACGTTGACGGTTCGGGCAATAACGAAAATGGCGGCAGCAGCGCGCAGGACGGCTATCTGCGTTATGACACGTTCTGGCGATTCACCGACGAGAAAAACCTGATCAGCTATCAGGTCGGGGATTTCGTCAGCGATTCCCTGACCTGGAGTAATTCGGCGCGCATGGGCGGTTTGCGTATCAGCCGCAACTTCGCCGTTCGCCCGGATCTGGTGACTTATCCGCTGTTGCAGTACAGCGGCACGGCAGCGGTACCGAGCACTGTTGACCTGTTTCTCAATGGCTACAAGGCCAGCAGTAATAACCTGAATTCCGGGCCGTTTACGCTGACCAACGTGCCGTATATCAACGGTGCCGGTGAAGCGACCATTGTCACCACCGATGCGGTCGGACGTCAGGTTTCAACCAGCGTGCCGTTCTATGTTTCCAACACCCTGCTGCGCAAAAACCTCAGCGATTTCGATTTCTCGCTCGGGGCGGTGCGTAACAATTATGGTGTCACTAACGGCGATTATTCGGATGCCGCATTCAGCGGGATTTACCGTTACGGGCTGAGCGATTATCTGACCCTGTCCGGTCATACCGAAATCGTGCAAGGCCTGGCGCTGGGAGGACTGGGCGCGGATGTCGCGGTAGGTACCTGGGGGACACTGAGCGTTTCCGGCAGCCAGAGTAAGGCCGATCACCCGCCGGTCAGCAGCGATAACCAGATAATTACGCAGGATAATGTCAACAACGGGCAGATAACGGGCATCCCGAATTCCAGCGGCGAAATCGACAATCCGCCCGGCGAGAATATCACTGACAAAAAGGATGGCAGCCAGTACACGCTGGGTTATTCCTACTATTCGACAGTTTTCAGCCTCTCGGCGCTGCGTTCAAAACGCACGGTGGGTTATCAGGATCTGACGTCGTACACCAGCGACACACGGTTAAGCCGTCAGGCGGATCAGGTGACGTTCAGTACATCACCGTTCGGGTCTTCGAACGGCACGATGGGCATCGGCTATTACGACGTGGAGGCCTATGACAATTCGCATACCCGTCTGGTGAATTTCTCCTACAGCCGCTCGCTGTGGGGACAAAGCAGCATGTTTTTATCGCTCAACAAAACGCTGGGCGACAGTGGCTACAGCGCGCAACTGCAATTCATCATTCCCATTGGCACCAGTATCAACATGAACGCTGGTGTACAGCGTGACAGCGCGGGCAATTATCAGGAGCAGATTGGTGCCAGCAAAGCCACGCCAACCGACGGCGGCCTTGGCTGGAATCTGGCCTACAGCGGCGGCAACGATCCGTATCAGCAGGCCGATGCCACCTGGAAATCCCGCTATGCCACCCTTCAGGGCGGGTTCTACGGCAATCAGGGCGATTACACCAACTGGGCAGACTTAAGTGGTTCAATCGTATTTATGGCTAACGACTGGTTCCTTTCGGACAAGATCAATGATGCCTTTATCGTGGTCGATACCGATCATTACGCCGACGTTCCGGTACTTTTCGAGAACCAGAAAATGGGCAAAACCGACAAGAAAGGTCATCTGCTGATCCCGACGGTCAGCTCGTATTACCCGGCCAAAGTGGAAATCGATACCCTGCCGCTGCCTGCCGACGTGGTGGCTAATAATGTCAATGACCGCATCGCGGTGAAGCAAGGCAGCGGCGTGGTGGTGAAATTCAGCGTTGAGAAAGTGTTGTCGGCCAATATCACCCTGCACGACGCCGCAGGACAACCGCTCAAGCTGGGCACACTGGTCACCGAGCAAAATACGCAGCAAACCACCGTCACCGGTTACGACGGGCTGGTGTACTTCTCGCATTTGAAGGAAAACAACGTGCTGACTATCCAGCAGGAAGATCATTCGGTATGCCGGGTCAGTTTCACCTTAGATCCTCAACGTCACAGCATTGAGCAGGTTGGCCCGCTGGCATGCCCCGGTGGCACAGCGAAAACCACGGCAGGAGATAAATCATGAGAATGTTCAGGCAGTGGATACGTCAGGGATTGCTGCTGATGCTGTTGCTGGGCGCGACATCGCAGGCTTTTGCCGGATGTACCACGGCGGCCACCACCATCACGCTGGGCACCCAAAACTCGTTTGCGGTCAGCACATCACCGCTGGTGACCTCGGGCAGCAGCGGCCTGAGCTGCACCGGACCGTTGCTGAGTATCGGCGGCACCAACACCATTACCGCCACCATAGGCGCCACACTGCATCCGAGCGGCACCCAGCCCCGTCTTTACAGTGCGGCCACCGGTCAGTATCTGCCTTACAACCTGTGTAAAGACAGCAGCTGCGGCACGGTGTATAACCAGGGCGATGTGATTACCTGGAGCAGCACAACCGCACTGGGATTACTGGGGTTATTCTCCGGGCCGAACGGTACGTTACCGTTATATGTGATGCCCCAAACGCTGTCCAATCTGGCGGCCGGTACCTATACGGATACCATCCCTATCGCCTGGAGATGGAACATCTGCTCGGTGGCCGTTGGCACTTTGCTGTGTATCGCCGATACCGGCAATGTCAGCGGCTCCGTCAACCTGACGCTTAACGTCACCAACTTTTGCTATATCGATAGCGCGCCGAACGTGGGTTTTGGCAGCGCTGCGCTGCCTTCCGGCCTGACAACGGTGGTTGCTAATACCATCAGCGTACGTTGTACACTCAACGCCAGTTATTCCGTCAATCTCACCAGCAGCGTCGCGGCATCCGGTCAGTACCGGCAGATGGCCTCCACCGTCGGCGGCACCACCAGTTATCTGCAATATCAGATATTTAAAGGCGACAGCACGGTATGGACGGCGGCAACCAACAGCAGCGCGACCGGTACCGGCACATCACAATCGTTTCCATATACCGCTTCCGTAAATCTGGCGCAAAGCAACCAGCCCGCCGGAAATTACAGCGATACGGTGACCGTGACGGTGACTTATTAAGAAAGAAAAAGGGAAAGGGAAAAACAGAACCGGTGCAGCGAATGCGCACCGGTTTTGGAACAGAAAATCTTAAAGTGCTTTCAGGGTTTTAACGGTGGCATCCACATCAATTTCGTCTTCCGTAAACACATAAGTGCTGTTCTGGAAGGTGGTGATTAGCAGCTTTTTCATGGTACGCGTTTCAGCTTTCTTCTGGACTTCCTGCGGGCGGATGCGGTTCATCAGCAGGCCCACGGACAGCACGGCGTTTTCTTTGTCGATCTTCGACTCTGCCGGTACTTCTTCGTTAAACGCCAGGAAGGATTTGATGCTGGTGATTTTAATGCGCTCACCGGCGATAAAGATGTATTTGCTCTCCGGCTCGACTTTCACAGCAAAGGCGGAAAGGCCTTTGTTATTGGTGGTCGGCTCAAAAGTGACTACCGCATCTTTTTTAATCAGCTCAGGGTTTGCAACTTTAATCACGTGGAAATAACGGTTATCGCCGTTTTCATCTTTGATAAAACCGAAACCTTTATCTTCAAACCAGGTTGTGATTACGCCGTTCATCGCTTACCGCCTAAGTAATTATCTATTCAACATGTCAGTTTTTGCAGGGCGGCAGTGTAAAGCAGAATGAGGATAAAGTCCTGTGCTTTACTGCCCGATGCCCTCACTTTATATCGCTTTTCGGAACGTCAGATTAAATCTGTAGGATCCGGTCAGCGGATGCTCGCCTGCTTTCAGCGGCAATACGCCGTGATAACGCAGCCGCGACGGGCCGCCCCACACCACAATATCGCCATGCGTCAGCTGCACGCGCTGTGTTTTATCGCTGCGCTCCATGCCGCCAAACTGAAACACAGCCGGTAAACCGAGCGAGACAGACACTATCGGCTGACTGAAGTCGTGCTCGTCTTTGTCCTGATGCAGGCTCATTTTGGCACCGGGCTGATAACGGTTAATCAGGCAGGCGTCCGGCTCAAATCCGGGAAATCCCGCCTGCTCTGCCGCTTTCACCGCCAGAGCGTGGAACAATTCTGGCATCGGCGGCCATTGCTGATGGTTTTCCGGCGATGTCGCCTGATAACGGTATCCGGCTTTATCTGTCACCCAGCCGACATCCCCGCAGTTGGTCATCGCCACCGACATCGCGTAACCGCCGGGCGTCGCACGATACTGAAAAGGCACCAGTCCGGCAATACGGTCGATTTCCGCCAGCAACGCCACATCGTTTTCCAGCGCGGCACCGCGCAGCACCACCGCACCGGGACACAAGTCCTCACGCCAGTTCGGGTGAAAATCCGGGTGATCGAAAAGATCCAAATTCATAAGCGCCTCCGTTCATGCGTATCCGTTAAGTATAACGGATGTAGCCTGACAGTCATGGACGCTGCCAGCGCGCAGTAAGTCAGCGGATCCCTGCAACAGGGTGAAATGACGCCGATGCTGAAAAATCCGCGCCATATTCAGAAATTAATGCGATGTTTTAATGACTCAGATACCGCCTGAACCGGAGAGATAAAAATGAATTCCACAGCCAGCCCCGAAAATGTCACACAACCGCACCCGGCAGTTCTGCATATTTTATGCGGGAAAATAGCCTCAGGGAAATCCACCCTGTCCCAACATCTGGCCAGCGCGCCCGGCACCGTAGTGCTTAATGAAGACCAGTGGCTTTCTCATCTTTATCAGGATGAGATGCACTCTGTCGCAGATTATATCCGCTGCTCGGCCAGACTCAGACAAGCCATTGCGCCACATGTCATTTCACTGCTCAGGGCCGGTGTCTCGGTCGTGCTGGATTTTCCGGCTAATACGGTGGCGAACCGTCAGTGGATGATGAGTCTTATCACGGGATCGGGCGCAGACCATCAGCTGCATTATCTGAACGTACCGGAAGAAGTGTGTAAAGCCCGGCTGCGGGCGCGCAATCAGGCCGGAACACATCAGTTTAGCGTCACCGATGAGCAGTTTGAGCTGATATCCCGACACTTTGTCGCACCGGAACCGGAAGAAGGTTTTCACGTGATCAGACACGGTTAAGCCCCACCTTTACCCGTCCCGGAACAGGATTATTGTCGGGGCGTATCGTTTCAGCTAAGGTGCTCTGACAGGCCATAAGGTCATAAAGAACATCTGAAAGGAGAACGAAATGAGTCGGGAAATCAATAAAGACACGCAGTTGTGTATGTCCCTGTCCGGTCGTCCGGGAAATTTCGGCACGCGTTTTCATAATTACCTTTATCAGGCGTCAGACCTGAATTTTGTCTACAAAGCTTTCTCTACCCAAGATATCGAAGCCGCGGTGAAAGGCGTCCGTGCGCTGGGCATTCGCGGCTGCGCCGTGTCGATGCCGTTCAAGGAAGCCTGCATTCCGTTCCTCGATGAACTGGATCCTTCCGCAACTGCCATTCAGTCCGTGAATACAATCGTCAATGACGACGGCTTCCTGCGCGCGTACAACACTGACTATATCGCGGTCGCTAAACTGCTCGATAGTCATCAGGTACCACATGACGCGGTTTTCGCCCTGCGCGGCAGCGGCGGTATGGGCAAAGCGGTGGTCGCGGCCATCCGTGATGCCGGATTCAAAAAGGGCTATATCATTGCCCGCAACGAAGCCAATGGCCGTGCGCTGGCAGAAGAATATGGCTATGAATGGAAAGCTGAAGTGGGTGATTTAGCCGTTGATATGGTGGTAAATGTCACGCCAATCGGTATGACCGGCGGCCCGGAAGTGGATTCTCTGGCATTTGAACCGGCGGTGATTGACCGCGCCAGCATTGTTTTTGACGTCGTCGCGCTGCCGGCAGAAACACCGCTGATTCGTTACGGTCGTGAACACGGCAAAAAAGTGATTACAGGTGCAGAAGTGGCGACATTACAGGCCGTCGAGCAGTTCGTGCTGTATACCGGCGTGCGCCCTTCAGATGAACTGATTGAAAAGGCCGCGGAATACGCCCGCAGCTGAGTTTCCTGCCAAAACGTCAAAAGCCTCTCACGTGAGAGGCTTTTTTACAGATGCATATCGCTTAGCGCACCAGACACGGCCTTTTCGGATCAAACTTCCAGTCCGGCACCAGGAACTGCATGCCCTGCGCATCGTCGCGGGCGCCGAGGCCCATACCTTTATACAGCTCGTGCGCCTTCATCACCTGATCCATATCCAGCTCAACGCCCAGACCCGGCTGTTCCGGCACCCTTACCTTACCGCCTTTGATCTGCAACGGTTCCTGAGTCAGGCGCTGATTGCCTTCCTGCCAGATCCAGTGCGTGTCGATAGCGGTAATTTTACCTGGCGCAGCGGCAGCCACCTGGGTAAACATCGCCAGCGAAATATCAAAGTGGTTATTGGAGTGCGAGCCCCAGGTCAGACCCCATTCGTGACACATCTGCGCTACCCGCACTGAACCCTGCATGGTCCAGAAATGCGGATCCGCCAGCGGAATATCCACGGATTTCAGCTGGATGGTGTGTCCCATCTGACGCCAGTCGGTGGCGATCATATTCGTCGCCGTCGGTAAACCGGTCGCCTGACGGAACTCCGCCATCACTTCACGTCCGGAGAAGCCCTGCTCTGCACCGCACGGATCTTCGGCATACGCCAGCACACCGCGCAATTGTTTACCCAGTGCGATGGCTTCATTCAGCGACCAGGCACCGTTCGGATCAAGCGTGATGCGCGCCTGCGGGAATCGCTGCGCCAGCGCCGTCACGGCTTCAGCTTCTTCACTGCCCGCCAGCACGCCGCCTTTGAGTTTGAAATCATTGAAGCCGTATTTCTCATACGCGGCTTCCGCCAGACGTACCACCGCCGCCGGTGTCAGCGCTTCTTCGTGGCGCAACCGGTACCAGTCGCAACTGTCACCCGGCTGACTCTGGTAGCCCAGCGAAGTCTTATTACGGTCACCGACATAGAACAGATACCCGAGCATTTCGACTTCATCACGCTGCTGTCCGTCACCCAGCAATGACGCGACGGTCACACCCAGATGCCTGCCGAGCAGATCCAGCATGGCGGCTTCAATAGCAGTGACCACGTGGATGGTGGTACGCAAATCAAACGTCTGTAATCCGCGACCGGAAGCATCGCGATCGGCGAATTTCTCCCGCACAGCGGTCATTACGTTTTTGTATTCGCCCAGCGTTTTGCCGATCACCAGCAGTGATGAATCATCCAGCGTCTGGCGGATCTTCTCGCCACCCGGCACTTCACCAACGCCGGTATTGCCGCTGCTGTCTTTGAGGATCAGAATATTACGGGTGAAAAACGGCGCGTGTGCACCGCTGAGGTTAAGCAACATGCTGTCGTGTCCGGCAACCGGGATCACCTGCATGGAAACAATTTTTGGTGTAGATGAAGCACTCATACTCACTCCTTATTGATTCAGATTCCGTAATCAGCGGCCCATTGCCGGGCGCTTACGATCGAATGTCCAGCCGGGGATCAGGTACTGCATGGCAATGGCATCATTGCGCGCCCCGGACGGCAGTTTTTTATGCAGTTCATGCGCGCGGCGGATCTGATCCATGTCGATCTCCACACCCAGTCCCGGCTTTTCAGGTACTTTGATTTTCCCGTTCACAATTTGCAGCGGTTCTTTGGTCAGGCGCTGATTGCCTTCCTGCCAGATCCAGTGCGTATCAATAGCCGTCGGTTTGCCCGGTACAGCCGCGCCAACGTGGGTAAACATCGCCAGCGAAATATCAAAATGGTTATTCGAATGACAGCCCCACGTCAGGCCCCATTCGTCACAAAGTTGCGCCACGCGCACCGCACCGTGCAGGGTCCAGAAATGCGGATCCGCGAGCGGAATATCCACTGACTGCAACATCACCGCATGCTGCATCTCACGCCAGTTGGTGGCGATCATGTTGGTGGCGACCGGCAGGCCTGTTGCACGGCGGAATTCAGCCATTACTTCGCGGCCTGAAAAACCCTGTTCTGCGCCGCACGGATCTTCGGCATAACTGAGGATCCCGTGAAGGTCTTTGCACAAGTCGATCGCTTCATCCAGCAGCCACGCACCGTTCGGATCGACGGTAATACGCGCATCCGGGAAACGTTTTGCCAGCGCTTTAACCGCGTCGATTTCCTGCTCGCCCGGCAGCACACCGCCTTTAAGTTTGAAATCTTTAAAACCGTAGCGGTCCTGCGCCGCCTGCGCCAGTTCCACCACCGACTCGCTGTCCATCGCCTGCTGATGCCGCAGGTGATACCAGTCGTGCACGTCCCGCGCGCCTTCCTGATAAGGCAGATCGGTTTTGTTGCGGTCGCCGATGTAGAAAAGGTAACCGAGCACCGTCACTTCATCGCGCTGTTTGCCAGGTCCGAGAAGCTCACATACCGGCACACCAAGGAATTTGCCCATCAGGTCTAACAGTGCGGCTTCCAGTGCCGCGACGGCGTTAACGCGAAGTTCAAATGTCCATGCGCCTTTGCCAAAGGAATCAAAATCCGACGACTGGTTACCGGCGTGGATCTGATGCACCAGCCGGTTCATGCGTGCCACTTCCTGGCCTTTCACCTGAGGAATGGCTTCCACCAGCGTGTTGTAAATCACTTCTCCGCCCGGCGCTTCACCCACGCCGGTATTGCCGGCGCTGTCTTTGAGGATCACGATGTTGCGGGTGAAGTAAGCGCCGTGCGCGCCGCCAATATTCATCAGCATGCTGTCATGGCCTGCCACCGGAATAACCTGCATGTCCGTGATAACCGGTGAAGATTGAGTATTCATCATGGTTTTCCTTTGGCTCAGAAGGCACGTAACTGAATACGTTCGATTTTTCCGACAATAAACGCATAGCTGATAACCGCCAGCAACGCGTGGATCCCCACGTAAATCAGCGCGCCGTTGAATGAACCTGTGCTGCCGATAATGTAGCCGATAGCAATCGGCGTGATGATGCCGGAGACGTTACCGAACATGTTGAACAGGCCGCCGCTCAGTCCGCTGATTTCTTTCGGTGCGGTGTCAGCCATTACAGCCCAGCCCAATGCGCCCAGACCTTTGCCGAAGAAGGCGAAGGCCATAATGCCCACCACCATCCATTCGGTATCGACGTAGTTGCAGAAGATCATCGACATAGACAGCAGCATGCCGACAACGATCGGCGCTTTGCGTGACAGCGTGAGGTTGTTGGTTCTGCGCATCAGCCAGTCGGAAATAATCCCACCCAGTACGCCGCCCAGGAATCCGCAAATCGCCGGCACCGAGGCCACCATGCCCGCTTTGAGGATCGACATGCCGCGTGCCTGCACCAGATACACCGGGAACCAGGTGATGAAGAAGTAGGTCAGCGCATTGATGCAGTACTGGCCGATGTAGATGCCAATCATCATGCGGGATTTCATTAACTGTTTAATCTGGAAAAGTTTTTCACCTTTCACTGACGCTTTTTTAGTTGTCTTCTGATCCATATTGATCAGCGCGCCTCCGGCTTCCATGTAATCAAGCTCGGCCTGATTTACGCCCGGATGATCTTTCGGATCGTGGATCACTTTCAGCCAGATGAAACTCAGGATGATCCCGAGTCCGCCCATGAAGAAGAAGACGTGTGACCAGCCTACTTCGTGGGTCAGCCAGCCCATGATCGGAGCGAAAATCACGGTCGCAAAATACTGTGCGGAGTTAAAAATGGAGACGGCGGTTCCGCGTTCCTGAGCCGGGAACCACGCGGCAACGATCCGGCTGTTGCCGGGGAAAGAAGGCGCTTCAGCCAGCCCGACCAGAAAGCGTAATGCGAAGAGAGAAACGACAATGCCGAAGCCGCTGAATATATCGACAAAGCCCTGCAGCAGGGTAAACAGGGACCAGATGAAAATACTGTAGAAATAAACTTTTTTGGAACCGAATTTATCCAGCAACCAGCCGCCGGGTATTTGACCGATAACATAGGCCCATGAAAATGCCGAGAAAATATATCCCATCCCGACAGAATCCAGCCCGATATCTTTTGCCATTGCCGAGCCGGCAATAGAGAGTGTGGCACGGTCGCCATAATTAAATGAGGTGACGATAAATAACATCACCACTATCCAGTAGCGCGCGTTAGTTCTTTTTTTTACGGCACTGGCTGCTGAAACGGTAGTTTCCATGGTGTTCTCCGGAATTAATGACAACGCCTCTAAACAGAGATAAAAGTCAATCCATTCACAGAACTGTAGGGTTCAGGGAGGATGGAACGTTGCCAGTATAGGGACAATCCGTTGACCAACTCATTAGGCAAAGCGACAAGCATAAACAGCGCTTTGCATTTATCTTGTTGCAAATGCCCAGCCCGGTGGGAGTTGTTTCACAAAAACTAAAACAGCTGTGACCGGCATCACGCAGTACAAAACCGGGTGAAGTACGCCCGGCCTGAAAATAATAGAAATAATACTTTCAGGGGGCGTGATTAATTACAGCTGATCATTATCCAGCTGGAGAGCCACATAGAGTAATAAGCGGTCGTCGAAATTACCCAGATCCAAACCGGTTAATTCCGAGATGCGGTTAAGGCGATATTCCAGAGTATTGCGATGGATATATAACGCTTTTGAGGTCGCGGTCGGCTGCACATTATTATGGAACCAGGAGGCCAGCGTGCGGCGCAGTAATCCGTTACCGTCAGTCGCTTTCAGCCGGGCCAGCGGACGAACCAGCTCGTCGGCCTGCCAGCCACCGCGCAGACTGTCGAGCAGTACAGGCAGAATCAAATCCTGATAGAAGTAACAGCGCTGTTCGGGCATCCGCTGCTTGCCGACGGTCATGGTGGTACGCGCAGTCCGGTAGGAACGGGCGATACTGCCGGGGCCGGTGAAAAAGTTGCCCAGTGAAATGCGTACACGCAGGCGACCTGTTTCTGTCATGCGGGAAAGCAAATGATCGATACGTTGACGGTGACCGTCTGCATCCCAGCGATCGTAGCTGTTCAGCGCCGGTTTTAGCACCACCATTTCGGTGAGGGAGACAATGGCGATCAGATTGTCGCGCTCCGGCGTGGTGAGCAACGTTTGCAGCTGTTGCAGCTCGGCCATGGCGGAATCGACGCCGAGCTGTCCGCTGTCCACTTCGACCACCGCCGCCACACGCGGCCGGTTGAGATCAATACCCAGACGCTGCGCCCATTCCATCAGCGCCGGAGAAAGCTCGTCCACACGGATAAGATTGAGCACCAGTTCTTCACGCAGACGGCTGTCCTGCGCCAGCATGTGCAGCAAACGGGCCTGCTCCAGCATCATTTCGGCCGTCATACATACCAGCTCGCCGTATTGCCGCAACTGGGCCGGATTACCAGTCAGGCCGATCACGCCGACGATCTGCCCGTCAATTCGCAGTGGCAGGTTGATCCCCGGACGCACACCGTGCAAATGCCTGGCGACGCCTTCGTCAATGTCGACAATACGTTCCTGTGAAATGGCCAGCAATGCGCCTTCATGCAATTCACCAAGCCGCTGATCGTCACCACTGCCGATTATTCTTCCGCGTCCATCCATGACATTCACATTACTATCAATAATTTGCATGGTGCGGGCAACAATCTGTTGCGCCAGCTTTGCATCGAGATGATACGCCGACATGGATCCCCTGCCTTGGATTATTGTTTTGTTGTCCGCAAAGCATACCCAGCGGTTTACTGCCATACATTATGCAAATGCCCAAAGAGCAGAAGCACCTATTGAAGTTGCGGGGAAAGTCACATTTTTAAGCAAATGCACAACTGACATCAAACATGTCTTTGAACCGGGCATAAAAAAAGGCACGCCGGAGCGTGCCTTACATAAGAGCCGTGCTGACGGGTTACTGTGCCAGCAGGTAAATCGAGGTGTCACCACGCTGAATGTCCAGCGCCAGAACGTTCGGTTTAGTGTCGAGAATTTTACGCAGTTCACCCAGATTGGTGACTTTCTGCTGGTTCACGCCCAGGATCACGTCGCCTTTTTTCAGGCCGATGCGTGCCGCGGTAGAACCGGCTTTCACTTCGTCGACTTTCACGCCTTTCTGATCGCCAGCAGAACCGTTGCTCAGTTCAGCGCCTTCGATGCCGGTATAAATATTGCCGGATTCAACTTTAGGCGTCTGCGTGCTTTGCTCAATGGTGACATCTACGTTCACCGGTTTGCCTTCGCGCAGCAGGCCCAGCGTCACTTTGGTGCCAATTGGCATGGTGCCGATATCAGCACGGAACGAAGCGAAGCTGCTGATTGGCTTGCCGTTCATGCTCAGGATTACGTCACCGGCTTTGATGCCCGCTTTTTCTGCTGCAGACTTCGGCATGACCTGGCTGATGAATGCGCCGCGCTGTGCGTCCACTTTCATGGCTTTCGCCAGTTCAGAGTTGAGCTCGGTACCCATGATACCCAGTTCGCCACGTTTCACCTGGCCGAACTCGATCATCTGTTTGGACAGGTTTTTCACCATATTACTTGGGATCGCAAAACCGATACCGATGTTGCCGCCGTCCGGTGCCAGGATTGCCGTATTCAGACCGATCAGTTCACCGTTCAGGTTCACCAGCGCACCGCCGGAGTTACCCCGGTTGATCGCCGCATCAGTCTGGATGAAGTTTTCGTAGTTTTCGATATTCAGGCCGGAACGTCCCAGTGCAGAAACGATACCGGAAGTCACGGTTTCGCCCAGACCATACGGGTTACCGATAGCCACGGTGTAATCACCGACGCGCAGTTGTTCTGAATCGGCCATTTTAATCGCAGTCAGATTTTTCGCGTTTTGCAGCTGGATAACCGCGATGTCTGAACGCGGATCTTTACCGATCACTTTCGCGTCGAATTTACGGCCATCGTTCAGCTGAACGCTGATTTTTGTCGCATTATCAACCACATGGTTGTTGGTAACGACATAACCTTTATCGGCATCAATGATTACGCCGGAACCCAGCGCGCGGAAATCTTCTTTCTGCTCAGGTGCTGGCTGACCATCCGGTCCCTGACCGCCGCCCTGACAAACCGGTGAGCCCTGGAACGGAGAACCGTCCTGACACAGCGGCGAATTCTGACCAAAGAATTGCTGGAACTGCTGACCCATGCGCGGGGTTTTTACCGGCGCACTGCCTTCCACGTTAACACTCACCACGGATGGCATCACTTTTTCCAGCATCGGTGCCAGACTTGGCAGCTGTGTGGTGCTTGCAGATGAAGACGCTGTTTCAGCAGCCAGTGCAGAAGAAACCGGGGCCATTGCCATACCGATACTTAACGCTAATGCGCTGAGGAATAAACTCGATTTTTTCATTTTTTCAGGATCTCTTTAAATTATTGTGGCAACCAATATAGTCGCATTGCTTGGTAGTCGTGATACTGAGATGGTATTAATAGCGTGAAGTTCATCAGGGTCGATCTGACAATGGTAAAAAATTATTGTCAGTATTTACAAATGGCGTTTTTTCAGACAGTTCCGTAAAGAAAATTAAAGAGATCTCAATTTTTCTTTTTAAAACAAATTACTCAGCCGCCATGAGTCTTCTGTATTCATCGTATGCATAAAGGTCAGTCATTCCGCTGATATAATCCTGAATCATTCTCGCCCGGTAATAAAACTCCTGCGCCGCATGATCCGCCACCGGTAATCCTTCAAGCGCCGTCACCGCGTTGTTGTAAGCAAGACGATGCTTGGCAGAAATCTTATGCAGCAGGCGGGTTTCTATCGGATATTTCCTGTGTGTATCTTCCTGCACCAGCTGACTGAAATCGGCAAGCGGCATATCCAGCAGCGGGCTGTAAATATCCAGTAAGCCGCTGATCACCCGGTAACCTTGCAATTCCAGTTCTTCTACTTCGTGATGATTGAAAACCTGTTTAAAGGCCACGCTCTTATAAATCTCTAACAAACGATTTGCCTGACTGTCATCTTCGAGCAGGGCATGATTAAACGTGCCCTGATAAATATCTTCTATATTATCAATGAAGCGTCGCGCCGCGTGCGGGACGAGCTGTTTTACAGTCTGAACCCGCAATTCCATAAAGAAGTAATCGACCGGATTACGGAACGTTTTGGCTTTATCCATTTTCTCGTAGGCGGTACGAACCACTTTATCGAAGAAGTCGTTTTTCTCAATCTCGCCCCATTCGCGACAAAGATAATTATAGAGCTGATCGACGCTGAAAATGTTTTTTTCGACCGCATCTTCGAGATCCGCAATACAGTAAGAAATATCATCCGCCGCTTCCATAATGTAGGTGAGCGGAAAACGGTTGAATTCACCCAGACTCAGTTCGCTGCGCAAATCTTTAATAAACGGCTCTTCCGCCAGATAAAAACCCGGTTTTTTCATCAGGTAATCATGGGAAGGCAGTTTAGCCATCGAATATGCCGGACGGGTATATTTCAAAATGCAGGCGGTCTGGCTGTAGGTCAGATTGAGTTTCAGCAGGGTAAACACCAGCCGGATGGCCTGCGCGTTGCCCTCAAAATTAGACAGGTCGTAGCGTATTTTGCTGCGTAAATGATTGAGTTCAGCATCGTCTGCAGTCAGGCGCAAACACGCCACCAGACAGGAATCTGTTTCCTGCGGCGTTTCACCACAACTGCCGGTATCCATCCTTTTGGCAAACCAGTTATTAATTGCCGATTCACCAAAATGTCCGAACGGGGGATTGCCGATATCGTGCATCAGGCAGGCCATTTCGACCACGCTTTCGAAAGGATCGGTGACATCGTCCAGACCATACGTCTCCAGTTTCCCCTGCCGGCGCAGACGATGCAGCACTTCTTTGGCGATATGACGGCCAACCTGCTGAACTTCAAGGGAATGGGTCAGACGACTGCGGACGGCAGCGTTTTTTTCCAGCGGAAAAACCTGCGTCTTTTGCTGCAAACGGCGGATGGCGGCGGAGTTGATAATACGCCCGCGATCGCTTTCAAACTGGCGAACCACGTCGTATGCATCACGCGCCTCAATCGGGGCGCTAAAAGGACGCTGAAAATTGAATTTCGCTTTAAAATCGATCCCGGACATGATTTCCCACCTTTTCAGTAACTCACGCATCAAACCGATACGCTTGCAGCCTGATAATCCTGCATCCCAAACGCATTATCTCTTACCTTTAGCCATGATAGACTATCGCACATTGTTTTCATGATTAAACCGTCAATTCCGCACAAGCTGCGGTTCATTTCAACCTCATCTGCGAGTATTCATATGAAAGTAGGCATTATCGGTGCAATGGAGCAGGAAGTGACCCTGCTGCGCGACAAAATCATCAACCGTCAGACTATCGAACGCGCGGGCTGCGAAATCTATACCGGTCAGCTGCACGGCGTGGACGTGGCGCTGCTGAAATCTGGCATCGGTAAAGTGTCTGCCGCGATGGGCACCACGCTGTTGCTGGAACATTGCCGTCCTGATGTGGTGATTAACACCGGTTCCGCGGGCGGTCTGGCTAAGTCGCTGAAAGTCGGCGATATCGTGGTATCTGATGAAGTGCGTTATCACGATGCTGACGTCACCGCGTTTGGTTATGAACCTGGCCAGATGGCCGGTTGCCCTGCGGCGTTCACCGCCGATCCGGAACTGATTACGCTGGCAGAAAACTGCATCCGTGAACTGGATTTAAACGCTGTCCGCGGTCTGGTGTGCAGCGGCGATGCATTCATTAATGGTGCTGCGCCTCTGGCCCGTATCCGCGCCACCTTCCCGAAAGTGGCGGCAGTGGAAATGGAAGCGGCCGCTATCGGTCACGTGTGCCATCTGTTTGAAACGCCGTTCGTGGTTGTTCGCGCCATTTCTGACGTGGCAGACGGTGAATCTCACCTGAGCTTTGAAGAGTTCCTGGTCGTCGCAGCACAGCAATCTACCCTGATGGTAGATGCAATGCTAAAAGCGCTGGCAGCGTCAGAAGAGTGATTTTTCGCTGGTTTTGTCTCGCGCTTTGCTGCCTGTGGCTGCCTCTGACGGCCACAGCGGCACAGGCGCAACGGGTGGTCAGTCTGGCACCCAATCTGACAGAACTGGCGTACGCCGCAGGCCTCGGTGGACAGTTAGTCGGAGTTAGTGCTTACTCCGATTATCCGCCACAGGCCAGCAACCTGGAACAGGTGGCGAACTGGCAGGGAATCAACGTCGAGCGCATTCTGACGCTGAAACCCGATCTGGTGCTCGCCTGGCGCGGCGGAAATCCTCAGCGTCCGCTGGATCAGCTGACGTCTCTCGGCATCAAAGTGCTCTATCTTGACCCGCAAAATGCGGATCAGGTGGCACAGGCGCTGGAACAACTCGCCTCGTACAGCCCTTCACCTGCCGTCGGGCAAAACGCCGCAAAAGCGTTTCGCCAGCAATGGCAGGCTCTTAAGCAGAAGTACCACCGGCAAAGACCGGTTCCGGCCTTCATCCAGTTCGGCACACAACCCCTGTTTACGGCTTCTGCCGCCACGATGCAAAGCGAAGTACTTGAAGTGTGCGGAGCAAAAAACATTTTCGCCGACAGCCGCATTCCCTGGCCTCAGGTCAGCCGGGAGCAGGTTTTAACCCGTCAGCCACAGGTTATTGTTATTTCTGGCGGAAAATCGCAAAAACAGGTCATTGAAGATTACTGGCATTCGCTGCTTAAAGCGCAGGTCATTGCGCTGGATGCAGACTGGTTCAGCCGGGCAGGCCCGCGAATTTTACTGGCAGCACAACAGCTTTGTCCGCAGCTGTCAGCCCTGCCTCAGGGGTAAATGTTCACTAACATGACGTTTAGCGGCCTTCTTTCTCCCTCTGTCGCCTTTTTCTGAATTGTTCTTTTATTAACCAAAGTCAAGAATTCAGTGCTCTCATCTGGTAATATGTCCGGCGTAAAATCCTTCGGACGTTGCCTGACTTCGCTTTATCGTTATCTCTTTGTATTACAAATGAAATAATAAAAATACCGGCCCTACTGCCGATAAAAACGGGATTTATTTGCGGATCATAAGAAATCCGGATTAAAGGCCGTAAAAATTAGACCGATAACCTTTTCAGCCACGCTGACTTTTGTTGTTCTACACCAGCAGGATAAAAAGAATGAAAGCTCTATTACTCAGCGGGTTACTCGCTATGAGTCCGCTATTTGCCGTCGCTGGCATGGTGAGTGGCGACATTAATGTCAGCCTGACCATTTTGCCCAGCTGCAAAATTGAAGCCGCACACAGCGGCACCTCCGTCACCTGCGCCAGCCGGACGATGATGCAACCACATATCAGCGAAATGATGCTCACCGCCGTACCTGGTATCAGCATAGATTCGAAGCTGGTGACCGTAGAATGGTAACCCCTTTGTGAATGCTTACTAACCTGAGCGTCCGCGTCTGACCATAAAAAAGCCCGTCTGCATCAGCAAACGGGCTTTTTTTATACGAAATCTTTACCCTAAATCATTCGAGCTGTATCAAGGCCGCACTGGAATGATATCCCCGGGAGCTTACACAAGTAAGTGACCGGGGTGAATGAAAGCAGCCAATGCAGAGACAGCTTGAAGGATGACGGGTCATCAGATGCTAAAGGAAGAACCGCACCCGCACGTGGTTTTAGCGTTTGGATTTGTCACAACAAAACGTGAACCTTCCAGACCTTCTGTGTAATCCACTGAACCGCCGACCAGATATTGCAGGCTCATCGGGTCAACCACCAGCGCCACACCGGCTTTCTCGATGGTCATGTCGCCGTCGTTAATTTTATCGTCGAAGGTAAAACCGTACTGGAATCCGCTGCAACCACCACCGGTGATATAAACACGCAGTTTCAGATTCGGATTTTCTTCATCCGAAATAAGGTGCTGTACCTTACGTGCTGCGGCCTCAGTAAACTGTAACGGCAACGCGGCTGTGTCATTCATCAATGCTTCGCTCATAATTTCTCACTCCCAATCCGCATTTGTTCAGGCCGCCGGATTGACTGTCTGAATAATGTACTCATTATCTAATACCTGAAAGTATGGTTCAAGTATGGGCATTTTTTGCTGCGCTGTCCTGCTTATTGGTGCCTTCGGCGTCAGGTTCTGCCTGCGCTTTCTCTGCATTTTCACGTTCCTGCCTCTGCAAAGTGCGGGTCAGGATCGCGGAATACAAGGGTTTACCGCCTAAAAACTGCGCTAGCAGGGTCGCGCCAAGGCAGGTAATGATCATCGGTAAAATAAGCTGATAGTTATCGGTCATTTCGAGAACCAGCACAATACCGGTGAGCGGCGCACGGACACTGGCGGCAAACAGCGCCCCCATTCCGGCTATCGCAAACGTGGCCGGCTGGATACCGTACTGCGGGAACCACGTCAGCGCGGCGGTACCAAATGCCGTGCCCAGCAGCGTGCCGAGCGCCAGCATCGGGGCGAAAATCCCGCCCGGTGCGCCGGAAGCAAAGCACAAAAGCGTTGTCACCACGCGAACAAGAAAGATCACCAGTAACATCATCAGGCTGTATTTTCCTGCCGCTGCCAGCGGGATCAGCGCAAAACCGCCGCCGGTGACTTCCTGATGAACCAGCCCGAGCAGGCCACAAAAGCCCCCCAGCATCCCGCCGATAATCAGAATATTACGCAGATTACCGCCATGAACGCGGGCAAACATGTCCTGCGTACGGAAAATCAGGGCGTTAAACATCACGCCGACCACGCCAAAAACCATCCCCAATACCAGATACAACCACAGCGTATTCAGCGGTGCGTTGGCCAGCCTGCCCACTTCGATCACTGCGCCGTCGCCGTTGAAAATCCGGAAAACGATGCTCGACATGATCACACCGATAAACACCGCTTTTATCGATATCAGGCTGTAACGAAATTGCAGGCGCATCTCTTCGAGGATGAACAAAATGCCTGCCAGCGGTGCGTTAAAGGCCGCAGAAAGCCCGGCAGCCGCACCGGTCGCCAGCAGTGAGTGGCGCGCTTCCGCACTGCGCAGACGGAAAATATCGAACATCATTTTCCCGACATTGGCCCCCATCTGCACGGTCGGCCCTTCCCTGCCCAGCACCATTCCCGCGCCGAGCGTACCCAGACCGCCAAAAAATTTCACCGGGATCACCCGCCACCAGCGAACAGGGCGCAACTCTTCCAGCGCCCCTTCGATTTCCGGGATCCCCGAACCGCCCGCTTCCGGCGCGTATTTTCGCACAAGGTAATATCCAAACATCGCCATGACCGCCGAGATAACAAAAGTCAGCGGCCAAAGCAGGATCCAGTAATCACTGAACATCCCAAGGCTCGAAAGACGCAATGTCATCACCAGATTCACGGTTTTTTCAAAAGCAACGCCAAGTAAACCCGCAACAGTGCCCACCAGCGCGGCCATGAGCAAAATCGTGACCGGTGTTTTGTCACGGCGCAGTAAAAGGCGCAATGCTTCGCTGCGTTTACGGGGACCGCGAATGTGCGCGCGCTCTACTTTCTCAGTCTCAGATTCATTCATCAGGAAAAGGGAAATACAGAAAAAGTTATGGAAGATGAATGAATTTAATCATACAAATTGGCTCCCTGACAGGATCAGCAACAAAATGCAGCACGGTTTACGGTTTGATAACGCCGCTCAGTTCACTAGAATGGGCGCAACAAAATTTCTTTACCCAGAACCCAGCAATTTCAGGAGTTGAATAATGAGTAAGTCAGAAAGTCTGTTCACGCAGGCGCAAGCGCTAATCCCGGGCGGTGTTAACTCGCCGGTACGTGCCTTCTCCGGCGTTGGCGGCGTGCCATTATTCATCGCCCGCGCTGACGGCGCTTTCCTGTTTGATGCCGATGGCAAAGCCTATATCGACTATGTCGGTTCCTGGGGCCCGATGGTGCTTGGTCATAACAACGCCGAAATCCGCAGCGCGGTGATTGAAGCCGCAGAACGTGGCCTGAGCTTTGGCGCACCGACCGAAATGGAAGTGAAAATGGCTGAGCTGGTCACCGGTCTGGTGCCAAGCATGGACATGGTGCGCATGGTCAACTCCGGCACCGAAGCCACGATGAGTGCTATTCGTCTGGCGCGCGGCTTCACGCATCGCGATAAAATCGTCAAATTCGAAGGCTGCTATCACGGCCACGCCGACTGCCTGCTGGTGAAAGCCGGCTCCGGCGCGCTGACTCTTGGCCAGCCAAACTCGCCGGGCGTTCCGGCTGATTTCGCCAAACACACCCTGACCTGTACCTATAACGATCTGGATTCAGTGCGTGCCGCGTTCGAACAATTCCCTGACGACATCGCCTGTATCATCGTTGAGCCGGTCGCGGGCAACATGAACTGTGTGCCGCCTTTGCCGGAATTCCTGCCGGGTCTGCGCAAGATTTGTGACGAGTTTGGCGCACTGCTGATCATCGACGAAGTGATGACCGGTTTCCGCGTCGCGCTGGGCGGTGCTCAGGAGTATTACGATGTGATGCCGGACCTGACCTGTCTGGGAAAAATCATCGGTGGCGGTATGCCGGTGGGCGCGTTTGGTGGTCGTCGTGACGTGATGGAAGCGCTGGCACCGACCGGCCCTGTCTATCAGGCAGGAACGCTTTCCGGCAACCCGATTGCAATGGCTGCGGGTATCGCCTGTCTGACGCAAGTCGCACAACCGGGCGTGCATCAGACCCTGACCGAGCGCACCACGCAACTGGCCGAAGGTTTGCTGGATGCCGCACATGAAGAAAATATTCCGTTCGTGGTAAACCACGTCGGCGGTATGTTTGGCCTGTTTTTCACCGAGGCCGAAACCGTGACCTGCTATCAGGACGTGATGAAGTGTGACGTTGAGCGCTTTAAGAAGTTCTTCCATCTGATGCTGGAAGAAGGCGTTTACCTGGCACCTTCTGCCTTCGAAGCCGGCTTTATGTCTCTTGCCCATACACAGGAAGATATTCAGCGCACCATCGATGCCGCACGCCGTTGTTTTGCCAAGTTATAAGTAAATTAAGTTATTTTAATATAATCGGGGGATATACATCCCCCACCCAACATATAATATATATATTTTATTTAAATCCTCCCAGAAAATATAATCCTCATTCTTAAAACCAATAATTACAGGATTATTTTAAAAGGGAAAATTTATATGAAATATAACAACGGCTTATTTTTTAAAAACCAGCCAGGAATAGCAGTTAAATCTCGACTTTCTTTCGTCACCATTGCTTTTTACACTGCACTACCGGTTTTTTTGAACGGGGGGCTTGTTCATGCTGCCCTGCCGCCCTTACCTCAAAGTGCATTTTCGCTATCAACAACCTCCTTCAGTGGGACAGGTCAGACGTTTACAGTCGATGAAGACGTTAACGATTTAACCAATACTGCGATTACTGTTACAGGTGCCGGAAATACCTTATATATAAATCCAAACTCATCAGGAACCCCCCCTGTGATATCAGGCATCAGCGGCGTTCATTTTGATGGGGAAAACACCACGCTTTATAATAACGGCAATATCATCGCACAGGGAAAAGAATTTGCAGGGCATGATGCCGGCGTGAGTCTTAGCGGGAAGGGTAGCGTTAATAACGGAACTTCCGGCTATATTGATTCGCAGTCTGATGGTATTTATCTCGCAAAATTCTCTACCGTGAATAATAGCGGTGTTATCAAAGCCTCGAACCCAACACAAACCCGTAGCGGCGTGTATTTTGAAAACGGTGGCAACTATAACGGCAACGAAACGGGCGTGATTGACAGCACGGGCTACGGAATTGTATTCAACAGCCAGCTGTCCGGAGATCCTGACAGCAGGCTGCTGAATTCCGGAAGTATTTCTGGAAAAACGAATGCCGTAATCGGGAGAGGGAACTCTGCCGGTGACATCATCAATGAGGCCGGAGGAACGATAAGTTCTGAGCAGGGTTCGGGTATAGAAATCAGTGGTACAGCCAGTTTCGACGTGGTTAATTACGGAACAATATCAGGGAAAGACACGGCCATTGCATTCACAGGCACTGGCAGCAATTCATTGACGCTCAGCACCGGTTCCGTGCTGAATGGGGATGTTATCAGCAGCACGGCGGACACAAATACGCTGGTGCTTCATGAAACCGGCACGGAAGATGCCAATTTTACAGGTTCTACGGCCAGTACGGGTTTCAAAAGTCTGACGATGGACGGCAATAACTGGACACTGTCCGGCGATATCAACCTTACCGGCAGCGATGAGTCCACATTGTTAGTGAACAGCGGTCAGCTGACTCTGGGTGGCAATGTCACCTCAGCGGGAAATACCCAAATTAACACCGGCGGAGGAATGCTGGTTGGCGCTACCGGTTCGCTGACCACACCTGAAGTCAATGTCGCGGAAGGCGCCTGGCTGGCTTCACAAGGAAATGTTACGGGTGACATTAATAACAGCGGAACTGTTATGGTCTATAACGCCCTGCCCGGCAATGAATCGGCACCAGCAGCCACGACGACTTTGCAAGGAAATATGTCCAATAGCGGTTCCTTAGTGCTGGCCGGTGGTCAACCCGGTAATACGTATGTCATCACGGGTGATTATACGGGTGATAACGGAACCGTTGTTATTAACAGCGAGCTCGGGGACGATGATGCACTGACGGATGAACTGGTGATTCAGGGCAACAGCTACGGACAATCCACCCTCACCGTCAATAATATCGGCGGAATGGGGTCGGAAACCCTGCAAGGCATGGAGGTGATCAGTGTCGGCGGTACGTCTGCCGGGCAGTTCTCCCTGGGAAACCGTGCGGTTGCCGGGGCTTATGAATACAATTTATTTCAAAATGAAAACGATGGCAGTTGGTATCTGAGTTCATCAGCAACACCCACTCCGACACCCGATCCAGACCCGACTCCTGAACCGGATCCTGTTCCTGATCCAGCGCCTGCACCGGATCCTGTTCCAGACCCGGAACCTGTTCCTGACCCGGCTCCGGCTCCCGATCCGTCTCTTTATCGTCCTGAGACCGGTGCTTATCTCGGTAACCAGTTAGCAGCACAACGCATGTTCACATTGCAGCTTAATGACCGGGGTACGGCACAAAAGAGCAATGATGAGCATACATGGCTACTGATCCATAGTGAGGCCACCAGCCTCAATGCTGCAGACGGTGAGTTGTCACTGGATACAAACACGACAACCCTGCAATTGGGAACCAACCTGCTGACTGAGGATACAACGCAGGGTGGCCAGTACCAGTTAGGTATTATGGCGGGTATAGGGGACAGCAAAACCAAATCTACTGCTGACGGTAATTATTACAGAGCAACGGGTAAGGTCAACGGCTACAGCCTCGGTGCCTACGCCACCTGGTATCAGGATGCGAAATATCAGAAAGGATGGTACGCCGACAGTTGGGCGCAATATGCGTGGTTTGACAACAGCGTACAAGGCGACGGCCAGCACCCGGAAAGCTACCGCAGCCAGGGTGTACAAGCTTCGGTGGAAACAGGATATCTGTTGGCTTTTGGCCAGTCCTCATCCCGTGAGTGGACGGTTGAGCCTCAGGTGCAGGTCATCTATAACCGCTATGACAGTGAAAATCATACCGAAACCAATGGCAGTCGCATCACCGGCGGCAGTGACGACTCAATGCTAAGCCGGACTGGGGTTCGTTTATCAAACAGGAGTATCACGGATAACAATACCCTGATCCCTTACGTTGAAGCGAATTGGGAAAACGGCAGGTACGTGGACTCCATGAACTTTAACGGTGATACCGTGAGCAATGATGTTCCAGAAAATCGCTATGGATTACGTGTCGGGCTGACCGGAAAAGCGGCGAAAAACATCCGGATTTGGGGACAGGCTGGCTCGTATGTTGGCGAGAATGATTACACTAATTATCAGGCAGCCGTGGGCATAAAAGTGAGTTTTTGAGTCCACACTGACGATGTTAAGGGCGCTCACCGGAGCGCCCTTTTTTGTTACCTCGCCTGCTTTCTCAGCAGATAGATGAAGTACGGCGCGCCGATAAAGGTGGCGAGCAAACCGGCAGGGATCTGGTTCGGGAAGATAATCATCCGGCCGCACCAGTCGGCAAATACCATCAGCAAACCGCCGAGAATACTGGCGACCATCCACTGCGGAACCGCACGACGAAAGCCCATCATACGTGCCATATGCGGTGCCATCAGCCCGACAAAGCTTAACGGCCCGATGGTCAGCGTCGCTGCAGCCGTCATCACCGCCGCCAGTAATAAGATCGCCATACGCGTTGGCGTCAGTGCAACGCCGACTGATTTCGCCGTCACGCTGCCCAGTGGCAAAATATTTATCCAGCGACGGCAGAACGGCACAATCACCATCAGCACTGCCGCCAGAATTAACGTCCGCCATGCCGCTTCAGCGGACACGGAATAAGTGGAACCGGAAAGCCATGTCAGCAAACCGCCCATACGCGGATCACCACTCGCCAGAAGCAGTGCCATCAGCGTAGTGAATGCGGTACTCAGCGCAATCCCGGTCAGTAACATACGTTCCGCGGAAAAACTGCGCAGACCCGATGCCATCATAATCACCAGTAACGTCAGCGCCGCGCCGAGACTGCCCGCCGGTAACAGCCAGGTAAAGGCCTCACCCGGCACGATGAACATCATGACCACCACGCCGGTCGCCGCACCCGAGCTTATCCCCAGCACTTCCGGGCTCGCCATCGCGTTACCGGTGAGTTTCTGAATCAGTACACCGGAAGACGCCAGCATGATGCCCGCCGCCAGCGCCGCCATCACGCGCGGTAAACGCCACGGCAGCAGCGCCTGTAAATCCGCACCTGTTGACCAGCTCAAGCCTGTCGCGTTACGTCCGACCATCAGCGCGATAACCAGTCCGATAAACAACACCGTCAGCGCCAGTGACACCCAGCGCACCAGATGGTGACGTTCAGCCGGCACGTTATCGCCCTGATCCATCGGCGGCGGCGTCATGTTGTTACGAAGACGTGGCAACAACCACAGAAGCAACGGCGCGCCGACCAGCGCGGTGGCGGCACCGGTCGGAATTTCCATCCAGAACGTGGTGATGTATTGCATCACCTGATCGGTGAACCACAGCAATAAGGCCCCGATCAGCGGCGCCATGATCAGACGTGAAGGTAAACGTCGCGCACCAAGCATTTTCGCCAGCAGCGGGGCGAACAGACCGATAAAGCCGACGATACCGACCGCATTAACCAGCTGCGCACTCATCAGAATGGCAAGGGTCAGCACCGCCAGACGTGCCGCAGAAAGCCCGAGGCCGAGGTTTTTGGCAACGCCGTCGTCAAGCCCCAGAAGCGTCATCGGACGCTGCAACAGAAACGCCAGCAGCCAGACAATAATCACCCGCGGCAACAGGAAGCTGGCGACATCCCAATCCTGCTGCGTCAGTGAACCGCTGCTCCACATGTACAGGCTTTGCAGGCTCTGATAATTGAAGATACCGATCAGGCCGTTGACCGCACCGCAATACAAACCGAGCACCAGCCCCGCCAGGATCAGCGTGACCGGAGACATGCGTTTGCCCCAGGCGATACCGAACACCAGCGCACCAATCACTACCGCGCCGATCATGGCGGCAAACTGCTGGGTGATCATCCCGCCCGGCAGCGCCCACAACGTAGCAACCGTCAGGCCGAGTTGCGCGCCCGCCGAAACGCCCAGCGTCGCAGGCTCAGCCAGCGGATTACGCAACACCTGCTGGAACAGTAAACCAACCAGCCCCAGCCCCGCTCCCGCGAGCAATGCCACGGCGATGCGCGGCAGTGAGCTGTAATGGAAAAGCATCTGCTGCACGTTGTCGATGTCCGGCTGCCACAGTGCGCCGCGCCATTGTGCGTAAGGCAATTGCTGATGCAGGTTGTAAATACTTAGCGCGCCCGCAGCGAGTGCCAGAGTAATCAAAAGAGTCAGCGAAACGCTGAGCGAACGGCGGTTCATACCGGTTTCCTCAGCGTGTTAGCTAAAATATTGCAAAAGTGCATCGCGCTGAACGTTGCGCCGTAGTACCAGACGGCAGGGATGACGGTGAACTGACCCGTACGGACGAAAGGCATGGATTTCCACAGCGGCGTATTTTCGACGGCCTTCATAATGTCAGCGCTGTCGTGATCAAAGCACAGCACGCGCGCATTTTTTATCGCCGCCAGCCTTTCCACTCCGACTGATACACTGCCCCAGAAACTGCCCTCACCCTGCCACGCGTTGGTCAGTCCGACACCGAGCATCACTTCATGCAGCATACTGCCCTGCCCGAAGACCAGAACATGCCGTGGATCGATGAACGTGATCAGCAACAACGGCTGCTGTGCCACCGGTTTCAGCTGTTCACGGGTTCTGACTAAAGTGTCCTGATATCTCTGCAAATGCTGTTCTGCGCGATCCTGCAAACCGAGCGTATCCGCCAGTTTGTGCAGCGAACGGATCGCCAGATCTAATGGCTTCGCAGAGCCGTCATTGGCTTTGACACTCAGCACAGGCGCGATGGTTTCCAGCTGAGCGGTCGCCGGGCCGTAACCCTGCGTCAGCAGCACCAGTGACGGTTTCAGTTGCTGGATAAGCTCCATATTCGGCTCGGTGCGCTGACCGACGTCAATCACGCCCGGCGCCAGCGGCGGTTCTGCCACCCAGATGTTGTAATTACGGATATCCGCAATCGCCAGCGGCATCACGCCGAGTGCAATCAGAAGTTCAGCGGGAAGCCATTCGAGCGCAATAATGCGGCTGAGATCGGGGCGGGACGCAGAAAGCGCGGGTAAAGATGTCAGCAACGGGGAAAGCGCCATCATCTGCAAAATGCGACGGCGCGTGATCCCGGAAAAGTTTGAAATATCAGACATATCAGTATACGAAGCTCACCGGTGCGCCACCCGCAGGATGCGGCAAAATGCCCATCGGAATGCCATAGATTTGTTCGAGCACGTCACCGCGCATCATTTCTTCAGGTTCACCCTGAGCGATCATCTCGCCGCCACGCAGCGCCATCAGCTGGTCACAATAGCGGGCTGCCATATTCAGGTCATGCAGGACCGCAATCACGGTGAGGCCTTTTTCGCGGCTCAGACGCTGGATCAATGCCAGCACGTCTTTCTGATGCGCGATATCCAGCGCCGAAGTCGGTTCGTCGAGCAGCAGGCAGCGGCTGTCCTGCGCCACCATCATCGCCAGCCACGCACGCTGACGTTCGCCGCCGGACAGACTGTCGACCAGACGATGTGCAAAGGGTTTGAGGCCCACCAGCGAAATCGCTTCTTCGACTTTTTCTTTATCGTGATGTTTGAAACGCCCCAGCGCGCCGTGCCACGGGTAGCGGCCAATCGCCACCAGTTCCTGCACGGTCATGCCTTCTGCTGCCGGAAGTTGCTGCGGCAGATACGCGACCTGGCGCGCAAACGCTTTGCTGTCCCATTGCGCCAGCGGTGTTTCATTGAGGTAAATCGTTCCGGATGTCGCCGCCTGATGACGTCCCAGCATTTTTAACAACGTCGATTTCCCCGAGCCATTGTGACCAATCAGTCCGCACACTTTTCCTTGCGGAAAAGTCATCGACAATGGCGCAAGCAGCGTGCGTCCAGGGACGGCAAAACTCACATCCTGCAGGCGGAAAACGCTGTCTGGCAGCGGGGATGACGGATGTACGTTGTGATCAGGCATAAGATTTTCTACGTCGACATCTGGTTGAGAACAGGAAACGGGCACGACCAGCGTGCCCGGATTTTAGTGCTTATGACGCTATCGATATCCTCAGTAATTCGGGTTGCAGGAAGGCAACAAGTTCGCGAATCCCCGGAAGCTTAGTCAGCTAAGTGACCGGGGTGAACGAACGCTGTCAACGCATCTGCGGCCTGAATTACGACGGATATCAGAAGCGGAATGTGGCCGTTGCTACCACCTGACGATCTGAACCCCAGTAACAGGCGTAATCGCGGTAGCAACTGGCGACATATTCGCGATCCAGCAAGTTGTTGATGTTCAGACCCACGGACGAACCTGGCAGGCCGAAGCGACCCAGATCGTATTTCACAGTGGCATCTACCAGCGTATAGGACGAAACGTTAAATGCTTCATTCTCTCTGGATGCATTCACACCGTTTGCGGTATAGAAGCTGGAGCTGGCACCGACATAACGCACACCGGAGCCCACGGTCAGGCCACTGAGCGCGGTTTCGTGGAAGGTGTAATCCGCCCACAGAGACGCCATATTCGCAGGCACTTCAACAGGACGCTTGCCTTCGAAATTGGTGTCATGCGTGTATTTTGCATCGGTGTAAGTGTAAGACGCCGTCACGTTGATATTGGCGTTAACCGCGGCTTTGGCTTCCAGTTCCACACCACGCGAACGTATTTCACCAGACTGAACGCTAAAGGCAGCATCAGCAGGGTTGGCCGTCAGGTTTTTGTCTTTTGTGAGCTGGTATACCGCTGCCGTCAGGCTGATCGGACGATCGTTCGGGATGTATTTGATCCCGGCTTCGTACTGTTTGCCCATTGAAGGATCGAACGGCTTGCCTTCTTTGGTCGCGCCTGCGGTCGGTTCAAAGGATTCGCTGTAACTGAAGTACGGAGAAATACCGTTGTCGAACAGGTAGTTCAGACCGCCACGCCAGGTGAACTGCTCATCGTTGATCTGCGACGCGCTGTTGGTCGTGCGGGTAAAGGTTGAGCTTTTCGCGAAGTCGTAACGACCGCCAACAGTCAGGATCCACTTATTCCACTCTGCCTGATCCTGCACATACAGACCGGTTTGTTCCTGACGATTGAGGATCTCATACGGGAAGTACAGCGAAACGTTGCCGTTACCGTATTGCGGATCCGCCAGATTCAGGTTACTTGCACTGCCGTAGTCTGCGTCAATATCGTTACGCATACGCATGTAATCAACGCCTGCCAGCACCGTGTGATCGATATCGCCGGTGCCGAATTTGGCCTGTGCCTGCGTATCAACATCAAAGTTCGCCAGCTTTTCTTTGGACTGAACATAGCTGCGCGTAATGTTGCCGTTACCGAGGTAACCGAAGCCGTAAACTGATTTATATTCGGTATCGAGTTTGGTGTAACGCAGGTTCTGGCGCACCGTCCAGGTATCATCAAACTGATGCGCGAAGCTGTAACCGACCATTTTCTGGTTGCGGGACATGCGGTTTCCCGCTTCACCTTCGTTGAAATCTGTCGGGAGTTTATGTGCTTTACCGTTGGCGTCGTAATACGGCACCACGGTACCTTCACGCGGCAACCAGCCGTAGTAACCCGCATCAGGATCGTTCTGGAAATTGCTCAGGAAGGTGAAGTCAGTTTTATCATCAGGACGCCATGAGAAAGACGGGGCAATGGAATAGCGTTTCTCTTTCGCCATTTCCTGCTGCGCATCCTGACTGCGCGCCACACCGGTCAGACGGTAGGAATACACGCCTGCATCGTCAATGGCATCGCTGAAATCAAATCCGGTCTGGTACAGATTGTCTGTACCCATTTTGAACTGCACTTCTTTCAGCGGTTCAGTGGTCGGGCGCTTGCTGACCATGCTGACAACGCCGCCCGGATTGCTTTTGCCGTACAGTACGGAAGAAGGCCCGCGCAGCACTTCGACACGCTCAAGCATGTACGGATCCATTGAGACTTCAGAATAGTTATCGCCCTGAAGTTTAATACCGTCGAGATACTGGTTGGTGTTAACTGAAGTGAAGCCGCGGATTGCCATGGCGTCGATGGTGTTAGAACTGCCCCGGCTGGCAAAAACACCCGGCGTATAACCCAGGGCTTCTTTCACAGTCACCGGTTGCTTCATGTCCATTTCTTCGCGAGTCACGACTGAAACAGATTGTGGTGTCTTCACCAGTGGCGTATCGGTTTTTGTACCGGTTGCGCTATGTTTTGCTGCGATGGTCGCCGCAGGGCCCCATGCAGATTCCTGTGCCGCTTCGGGAGCAGAAGAAGCAGTCACATTAATGGTATCTTCCTTCGCAGGCGCGGTGGTAGCGGCACCCGCGTAAAATGCGGCAGTACCCAGTGCTGCGGTAATGGTTAAAGCTAATGTCCGACGCTTAAATGCGCCTTTTGGGACAGAATTTGAAAGCGAGCGTTGAGAAGCCATTGCATAATCTCTGGAGTAGAAATGGGAATGTAAACGATAATTATTATTATGACCGTCGCATATTATGCGCAATGCTTGCCCGTCTGCAACACTAATTCACACATAGATTGGCTGAATGAATAAAAAATATCCCTATGTTAAACATGGGTAAAAATGCCTGTAAATTAAACGAGAATCGATGTGACGAACTTGCGGAGAATGTAAAACGCGGCGGGTTAATTTGCGTTAAGAATAACAATTAAAAAGGGCACGATTTTCATCGCACCCTTTTTTGTAATTAATCCAATATCCTAAATCATTCAGGTTGATTTAACGCAGCTAACGCCGGGCCAGCCTGAAGGATGACGGATATTTAGTTGCCTGAGCCAAACATATCCTTAATCCAGCCCGCAACGCCGTTGCTGTCTTTCTTCTCATCCTGAGATTGTGGCTGTTGTTGTTGCCCGGATTGCTGTTGTTGTTGCTGCTGCTGCTGCTGTTGCTGCATCTGTTGCTGCTGTTGCTGAACAGCGGTCACAGAAGCCTGGCACATGGCGTCCGGAGAATCAGTCCAGACCGGAATGGAACGCGTTGCGCCACCGCCGCCCAGCATTCCACCGCTGCTGTTGCCGCAGACAAAGTTGCCGCTGCCATCAATGTTCATCGTACTGATGCCTTCCGGCATTTGCAGATCCAGAGGCTGCGGCGTGCCGTTCTCCAGATAGCGGCCGTAAAGCACCAGCGCACCGGTTGAACCCCACAGTTTGGACGGGCCGTTGTTATCGCGGCCAACCCAGGTAATCGCCACCTGATTGCCGTCGATGCCCGCAAACCAGCTGTCACGCAGTTCGTTCGACGTACCGGTTTTCGCTGCCAGATGCAGTTTCGGGAATTTGTTCGCCAGCGCGCGCGAGGTCCCTTCCTGTACAACCTGCTGCATCGCATACAGCGTCAGATACGCCGCCTGCGATGGGATCACGCGGACCGCCTGCGGGAAGCTCTGATAAAGCACCGTGCCGTCTTCCGCAATCACCGAACGCACTGCGGACAGTGGCGCTTTGTTACCGCCGCTGGCAATGGTCTGATATTCCTGCGCAACTTCCATCGGCGTCAGTGCAATCGCACCAAGCAGCATCGACGGCGTCTGGTTCAGGGACTCTTTCGGGATCCCCAGATTGATCAGCGTTTGGGTGATGTTATCCAGCCCTACCGCCATACCCAGATTCACCGTCGGGACGTTCATGGAACGCGCCAGCGCATCCACCAGCAGAACCTGACCACGGAACTGATGGTCATCGTTTTTCGGTGACCACGTCTGACCATTTGCCAGTTTCAGCGTCAGCGGCTGGTCAGCCAGAATGGTGTTCAGACGGTATTTATCCGGCTGTGAAAGTGCAGTCAGATAGGTCGCCGGTTTAGCCAGAGAACCCACCTGACGACGCGCCTGCATCGCACGGTTAAAGCCTGCAAACTGCGTTTCCGCGCCGCCGACCATCGCCCGCACTTCACCGGTATAACGGTCAACAATGACCATCGCGGTTTCGATGTCATTCAGGCCACTTTTCTTACGCAGTAAAGGAATGCCTTCTTCGACCGCTTTTTCCGCCGCATCCTGAGAAATAGGATCCAGCGTGGTGAAGATTTTCACCCCTGACATATCCTGAACTTTATCGCCCAGTTTGGCCTGCAACTCCTGACGCACCATCTGCATAAAAGCAGGCTGAGGCGAAATTACGCCGCCTTTCGGCTGCACGCCGAGCGGACGGGCGCTGAGCATGTCATACAGTTCCTGATCGATAACTTTCTGATCAACCAGTAAACGCAGCACCAGATTACGACGCTGCAAGGCCATTTGCGGGTTACGCCACGGGTTATACAGCGACGCACCTTTCACCATGCCGACCAGCAATGCCTGCTGATCCAGACTCAGTTCATTCACCGGGCGACCAAAGTAATACAGGCTCGCCAGCGGGAAACCGCGGATCTGATCGGAACCGCTCTGGCCGAGATACACTTCGTTCAGATACAGCTCAAGAATGCGGTCTTTGCTGTAATCCGCGTCCAGCAGGATGGCCATAATGGCTTCACGCGCTTTTCGGCTCAGTGAACGTTCGTTGGTCAGGAACAGGTTTTTCACCAGCTGCTGCGTCAGCGTTGAACCGCCCTGCACCGCATGACCGGCGGTCAGGTTCGCCAGCACCGCACGGCCGATGGAATAGAAGTTGATGCCGTCGTGTTCATAGAAATGACGGTCTTCCGTTGCCAGCAGGGTATCGACCAGCAGATCCGGGAAACCGGAGCGCGGCACGAACAGACGCTGTTCGCCGTTAGCATTCGACGCCTGCAACATCGTTATCAGACGCGGGTCGAGGCGGAACAGCCCGAAATCACGCTGATTATCCAGATTTTTAATTTCTGCAAGGCTGCTGCCATCAAACATCAGACGGGCGTTTACCTGTCCTTCTTTACCTTCCGGGAAATCAAACGGACGACGCAGCAAATCGATGTAATTTGCGTGGACCGTAAATTCGCCCGGGCGGGTGATACGCGTCACTTCGCGATACTGCGTACCTTCCAGCAATCCGACCATCTCAGCTTTGCTGATCTGCATGTCCGGCTCAAGGTTCACCTGGCGACCATACACCGCCGCAGGCAATTGCCAGACTTTACCGCCATCAATGCGGTCATGGATTTGTTTGTTGAGATAAAACGCATAAATCCCGAGCAGAATAAGAAAAACGACGAACAGTTTGACTAACAGCCAGAAAATACGGCGCTTCAGGCTCTTTTTTCCGCCTTTTTTGGCTTTACGCGGCGCTGCTTTACGGCTCATGCGGGATCCCTGTTCTTCTTCGTACTCATCGTCATCCTCATACTCGTCATCGATTTCTTCTTCGTAATCATCGTAGTCGTCATCCCTGCGGCTACGGCGAACGGGACGAGCCCGCGCAGGCTTCCGCCCGGCAGGTTTACCTTTACGGCCAATCGGCTCGCGATCATCGCCAGACATCAGTCAATCTCCCAACGTGCTGCTGTGTTCGTCATAATGATTCTGCTTAGCTGAGTCATTTTCATTTTTGATTTCAAAAAACACTGTATTTCAAATAGATACCGTTAATGGCCTGAAGTTCAGGCCGCAAGGCGCTTACTCTGTGCCCCGCTCAGGATTTCGCCCAGAAGAAATGTCTGAAAAATCGGCCCTTTCATGCACAATTTTTATAAGCTCAGACAGACATCAGGACGAGTATTTTTTCGTCCGGCGCGTCGGCGGTGCCTCGGCCGGATTATCCGGCCACGGATGTTTCGGATATCGCCCTTTCATTTCCTTTTGCACTTCGCGGTACGATCCCTGCCAGAAAGCGGCCAGATCGGCTGTTATCTGCAACGGACGCTGTGCCGGTGACAATAACTCAAGGACCACGGCAACGCGGCCTTCCGCCAGTTGCGGGCTGCGCTGCTCGCCAAACATTTCCTGCATCCGCACCGAAAGTGCCGGTGGCTGGTCTGCATGATAACGGATTGGCAGACGACTGCCAGTCGGCACGGTGTAATGTGTCGGTAATGCACTGTCAAGACGCTGACGTTGTTGCCAGTCCAGCAACCTTAATAAGGCATCATACAAATCAACCTGTTGCAGTAACTTTAAAGAGCGGACGCCCTGTAAAGACGGCTGCAACCAGCGTTCCAGACCCTCGAGTAAAGCCTGGTCATCGGCAGCAGGCCAGTCAGCTTCCGGCAGCCATTTTGCGGCACACAGAAGCCGGAGTCGCAGTTGTTCTGCCGCCACCGACCAGTTCAGCGCCTGCAAACCCTGTGTGCGGATCCAGTCAATCAGCGCCTGTTGCAGCTCTTCGTCATCCGGCTTCGCCAGCGGACTGGCTTTCAGCACCAGCCGGCCAATCTGCCAGCGTCGCCACGCGCGCAGCGTGCCTTTTTCTTCATCCCATTCCACCGCTGTCTGTTCTTTAACGACTTCCGGCAGGCGCGATGGAAGTTGCGTGATATCCAGCGGGACAGCCAGCAGAATGCGGGCATCCGGGCTATTGTTGCCCTGCAATAACTGCGGCGCAACCAGCCACGGTGCACGGGTTAACCCGTCGTCCTGCGGCAAAGACGCGCCCAGTCCGTTCGCCAGCAAATAGCGGCCATCTTCGCCGCGGCGCTGCGCAATGCGGTCGCTGAAAGCCCGGGCGAGTAGCCAGGGTGCGAGCGAGGCATCCGGCTCACCGTTTTTTGCACCGGTACGCTGCGCCAGTTGTTTGGCCCGCCGCTGCCAGTTGCCCTGCGGGCGGCTGAACCAGTAATCGATATCCGGTAATCCGCCACGTGGCGGTTCTTCGAGTATTGCGGCCAGCAAGGCGGCCGTTGCCAGCGCATCCGGGCTTTGTGCTGCAGCCGCAATCAGCATCGCCGCCAGCCTTGGCTCACAGCCAAGCTGCGCCATACGCTGTCCGGCAGCGGTGAGTTTGCCCTGCGCATCGCTGGCGCCAAGCTGCTGTAACAGATTTTTAGCGGCAGATAACGCGGCAACAGGCGGCTTATCCAGCCACTGAAGTTGCGCCGGATCCTGACAGCCCCACTGCAACAACTCCAGCCAGAAACTGCTCAGATCGCTTTGCAGAATTTCCGCTTCGGCCTGCGCACTGGCGCGTTCAGCCTGCTCTTTGCTGAACAGATGCCAGCATAATCCCGGTTCGAGACGTCCGGCACGGCCCGCGCGCTGAGTCATCGACGCCTGACTGATGCGCTGCGTCACCAGCCGCGTCAGGCCGCTGCGTGGATCAAACTGCGCGCTGCGCTCCAGACCGCTGTCCACCACCAGACGAATGCCTTCGATGGTCAGACTGGTTTCCGCAATATTAGTCGCCAGCACTACTTTGCGGCGTCCTGCGGGTGAAGGCTGAATGGCTTTTTGCTGTTGCTCCAGCGACAGCGCACCGTACAACGGGCAGAGTTCGATATCCTCCGCCAGCCTGCCGGTCAGCAGATTTTGCACGCGGGTGATTTCAGAAACGCCCGGTAAAAACAGCAGCATCGAGCCGTGATTTTCGCCCATCAGACGGCTGACCACGCGCGCCACGCCTTCATCCAGCCGCTCGTGCGTGGCAAGGGAAAGATACTGACGCTCAACCGGAAAACTGCGGCCAGCGGATTCAATCACCGGCGCATCCGGCAGTAAAGAAGACAGACGCAGATTGTCGAGCGTCGCTGACATAATCAGGATTTTTAAATCATCGCGCAGCGCATTCTGCACATCGAGTAACAGCGCCAGCGCCAGATCGGCCTGCAAACTGCGCTCATGGAATTCATCAAGAATGACCAACGACACGCCGGTCAGTTCAGGATCCGCCTGCACCATGCGGGTCAGGATGCCTTCAGTCACCACTTCAAGGCGCGTTGCGGCACTGGTTTTGCTTTCCGCGCGCATACGATACCCCACCGTCTGCCCCGGCGTTTCACCCAACTGTTGCGCCAGACGGAAGGCGACGTTTTTCGCCGCCAGACGACGGGGTTCCAGCAGCAGAATTTTGCCCGGCAAATTGGCCTGTTTGAGCAACTGCAACGGCAGCCAGGTCGATTTACCCGCACCGGTCGGGGCAAGTAAAAGCACCTGCGGCGCCTGCTGCAGTGCGGCTAATAGCGGTTCAAGTACGGCGCTGACCGGCAAAGAAGGCAATGAATTCACCATGAGAGTTAACTTTAAACGGCGGGCATTGTAGCATTTAGCCCCACATCCGGCATGTTGCCGTGATTTGCCTGCACAGGAATTTCTATGTCTGCCGAACGCCGCCTGTTTTTCGCCTTATCGCTGCCCGCAAAAACGCAAAAGCAGGTGATTAATTGGCGTGCGGATAATTTCCCAGCGGAAACCGGCCGCCCCGTCGCAGCCGCCAGCCTGCATATTACGCTGGCGTTTCTCGGTGAAGTCAGCGCTCTTAAAGAAGCGGCGCTGACACGCGTTGCCGGGCGCATTCAGGGGAAAAAATTCAGCCTGATACTGGATGATATCGGCCACTGGCCGGGCTCCGGCGTGGTATGGATTGGCAGCCGACGCGCGCCCAACGCCTTGTTGCAGCTGGCGTCTGTTTTGCGATCTCACGCGGCACGCAACGGCTGTCATCAGAGTACACTGCCGTTCCACCCGCATGTGTCGCTGTACCGCAATGCAACACGCCCGGTCGCTATTCCACCGGCCACACCTGGCTGGCAACTGGATGCCACCGAATTCAGCTTGTACGAATCGTTGTTTGAGCGGGGACGCACCCGTTACCACTGCCTGCAAACCTGGCCGCTGGGCGATATGCAGGAAACCTGATCTCTTTTAGCATTCTCTTTGACAAGAGCATTTCACACGGAAACCTTCATGCACTTCGAGCCTGCGCTTCAACCTGCCACCCTCATCAAACGTTACAAACGGTTTCTCGCCGACGTGATCACGCCCGATGGCACCGAACTGACCCTGCACTGTGCCAACACTGGCGCAATGACCGGTTGCGCGACACCCGGCGACACCGTCTGGTATTCCACGTCCGACAATCTCAAGCGCAAATACCCGCACAGTTGGGAACTGACAAAAACACAGCAAAATCACTGGATTTGCGTCAACACGTTACGGGCCAATCAGCTGGTACGCGAAGCCATTATGGCGCAACGCATACCGGAATTATCCGGTTACAGTAAACTCACATCAGAAGTAAAATACGGCGCCGAAAATAGCCGTATAGACTTGATGTTACAGGCAGAAAATCAACCTGACTGCTATATTGAAGTGAAATCTGTCACGTTACTGCAGGAGGGGCAGGGATTCTTTCCCGATGCAGTCACACTGCGCGGTCAGAAGCATTTACGCGAGTTACAGTCGATGGCAGAACAGGGGCAGCGGGCGGTACTTTTCTTCGCTGTTTTACATTCAGGTATTGAAAGCGTGTCTGCCGCACACCATATTGATCCGCGTTATACCGAATTACTGACGTATGTTCAAAACAAGGGTGTTGAGGTGATGTGCTACGGTGCCAAACTTTCTGCTGAGGGTATCCGCCTCACAGAGAGATTACCGCTGGTGACGACATCAGTCAGTGAATAAAAAGAGTTCGGATAACCCTGTAATTACCTGTCGGCGGCATAAAAAACAGGTCGCGAATACGCTTTTCCTCACAGGCTTGTCAAGCACCTGCGAGGAATAATTGCCAACCTCGTTGCCTTCTGTTATTTATAGCGGCCTGATTTTTTCCCCCGTTGGGGATCGAATGTTCGAAGCTGGCATGTTGCAGTGATGCTGTGGCGTAAAAAGCGGATGAACATAGTGCGTGTTATGTAGGAGAAGCATCATGCAAGAAGGCCAAACCCGTAAGACGTCGTCCTTGAGCATTCTCGCTATCGCTGGGGTGCAGCCGTATCAAGAGAAGCCGGGCGAAGAGTACATGAACGACGCTCAGCTGGCTCACTTCAAAAAGATTCTTGAAGCATGGCGCAATCAGCTCAGGGATGAAGTAGATCGTACCGTTTCACACATGCAGGAAGAGGCAGCTAACTTCCCTGACCCGGCTGACCGGGCGACACAGGAAGAAGAGTTCAGCCTTGAACTGCGTAACCGTGACCGTGAACGTAAGCTGATTAAAAAGATTGAAAAAACACTGAAAAAAGTGGAAGACCAGGATTTCGGATATTGCGATTCCTGTGGCGTTGAGATTGGCATCCGCCGTCTTGAAGCACGTCCTACCGCTGATTTGTGTATCGACTGTAAGACTCTGGCAGAAATCCGCGAAAAGCAGATGGCTGGCTAAGTTTCGGGTCCCACGCGGTGCGTCATGCACCGCGTTCCCTTTTAGCGCACTCCCCCACTTTTATGCCGCAAGAACAAAACTACACAGGCCGTTTCGCCCCCTCACCTTCCGGTGACCTTCATTTCGGTTCGCTGATTGCCGCGCTTGGCAGCTATCTGCATGCCCGTTCGCAAAACGGCAAATGGTTAGTCCGCATCGACGACATCGACCCGCCGCGTGAAATTCCTGGTTCCGCTGACCGCATTTTAGCCACGCTCGAACGCTACGGGCTGGAGTGGGATGGCGAGGTCGTCTGGCAGTCAAAACGTCATGACGCCTATCGCGCCACGCTGGACTGGCTGTATCAGCAGCAAAAAAGCTATTACTGCACCTGTACCCGCCAGCGTATTTCACAAACCGGCGGAACCTATGACGGTCATTGCCGTGATTTGAATTTAGGTGCAGAAAATGCCGCCATCCGCCTGCGCCAGACGCTGCCAGTGTATGGTTTTGATGACGATTTTCAGGGACATTTGCAGGCCAGCACGAAACTGGCCGGGGAAGATTTTATCATCCGCCGCCGTGATGGCCTGTTTGCCTATAATCTGGCGGTAGTCGTGGATGACCATTTTCAGGGTGTCAATCACATTGTGCGCGGTGCGGATCTGATTGAACCGACTGTGCGCCAGATTTCCCTTTACCGGCATTTAGGTTATCCGCAGCCCGGATACCTGCATTTACCGCTCGCGCTCAATGAAAATGGCGATAAACTTTCCAAGCAGAATCACGCGCCAGCGCTGCCGGAAGGCGATCCCCGTCCGGTTATCATTAATGCACTCAAATTTTTAGGCCAAAGACTGCCGGAAAACTGGCAGGATTACACTTTGCCTTTATTATTACGCTGGGCGACAGCACAGTGGACGACGGCTGATATCCCGCATCAGGGCGCTAATGCTGCGCAGATGTGACATCGGCATTCTCAAAGCGGCTACTGTGAGCTATGATTAGCCGCTGTTTTTGCGTCACGCCAATTTTTTCAGTCACTATCGAGGTGTACCATTTTTACCCGAGTAGCCAATTTTTGCCGTAAGGTGCTAGTTCGTGAAGATAAAGTCGTTCGTGAAGAAAAGGCTGTTCATGACGAAGCCGCGCTTCATGGAGAAACTAATCGCGAGGAAAATTCCCGTCGTGAACCGTCTCCTGTGGCCGAAGGCAATGTGAAGGCAAAAAATCCTGAACGTCGTGACAACGAGCAACGCCGTGAAAATCGCGGCCGTCGGGATGACAATGCGAACCGGGGCGACCGCCGCAATAATAACAACCGCCGCTCTTCTTCCCCTTATCAGCCTCGTGGCGAGCGCAGCGATTCCCGTGGCGATCGTCATAACGATCAGCGCGCCGACCGTAACGAACCACGCGCTCCGCGTTCTTCTGTTGAACACGTGCAGAAACCGCGTCCGTCATTCGATTACGCCGGTGAAACCCGTGCGATGACCATTATCCCCCGCGATGAGCACAATATTTCTCGTCGTGATATCAGCGAAAACGCCCTGAAAGTCCTTTACCGTCTGAACAAGTCTGGCTTTGAAGCCTTCCTGGTCGGCGGTGGCGTACGCGATTTACTGCTGGATAAAAAACCAAAAGATTTCGATATCACCACCAACGCCACGCCTGAACAGGTGCGTAAACTGTTCCGCAACTGCCGTCTGGTCGGTCGCCGTTTCCGTCTGGCCCACGTGATGTTTGGCCCGGAAATCATCGAAGTCGCCACTTTCCGTGGTCACCACGAACAGTACGAAGAAACCGAAGATAAAAACGTTTCCCAGCAGGCGGTCAACGGCATGCTGCTGCGCGATAACATTTTCGGCACCATTGAAGACGACGCCCAGCGCCGTGACTTCACGATTAACAGCCTGTATTACGGCGTTGCTGACTTTACCGTTCGCGATTACACCGGCGGTCTGCGCGACCTGGAAAACGGCATCATCCGTCTGATTGGTGATCCGGAAACCCGTTACCGTGAAGATCCGGTCCGTATGCTGCGCGCTGTACGTTTCGCCGCGAAACTGAACATGAAAATCAGCCCGGAAACCGCCGAGCCGATCCCGCGTCTGGCTACGCTGTTGCAGGAAATCCCGCCAGCGCGTCTGTTCGAAGAATCCCTGAAGCTCTTGCAGGCCGGTTACGGCTACGAGACCTACAAAAAGCTTTGTGAATACCAGCTGTTCCAGCCGCTGTTCCCGCTGATTGCCCGCCAGTTTACTGAGCAAGGCGACAGTCCGATGGAACACATTCTGATTCAGGTGCTGAAAAATACCGACCACCGTTTGCATAACGATCAGCGCGTCAATCCGGCGTTCCTGTTTGCGGCAATGCTGTGGTATCCGGTGATTGAGCATGCACAGAAACTGGCGCAGGAAGGCGGTCTGACGTATTACGACGCCTTCGCACTGGCGATGAACGACGTGCTCGATGAGCAGTGCCGTACGCTGGCGATCCCGAAACGTATTACTACGCTGGTGCGTGATATCTGGGCGCTGCAATTGCGTCTGTCACGCCGTCAGGGTAAGCGCGCACACAAGCTGATGGAACATCCTAAGTTCCGCGCGGCTTATGATTTGCTGGTGCTGCGTGCTGAAGTCGAACAACATCGCGAACTGCAAAGTCTGGCGCAGTGGTGGGGCGAGTTCCAGGAAGCCACACCGGCTTCACAAAAAAGTATGCTGGGTACGCTCGGTGACGATGCGACACCGGCACGCCGTGCGCGTGCGCGCCGTCCGCGTAAACGGGCTCCGCGTAAGGATAGCGGTCAATGATCCGCGTTTACCTGGCTCTGGGCAGTAATCTTGCCCGTCCGCTTGACCAGGTAAATTGCGCGCTGGAGGCGCTGGCACATTTGCCGCGCACCCGCTTTGTGGCCGCATCGCCGTTTTACCGCAGTAAACCGCTGGGGCCACAAGATCAACCTGATTATCTGAATGCGGTGGTGGCGCTTGATACGTTGTTACCGCCGGAAGAGTTACTCGATTGCACGCAAGGGATCGAGCAAAATCAGGGACGCGTTCGCAAAGCCGAACGCTGGGGACCACGGACGTTAGATCTCGATATGCTGATCTATGGCGATCAGGTGATCAATACCGAGCGTTTAACTGTGCCGCATTACGACATGAAAAACCGCGAGTTTATGCTGTATCCGCTCGCGGATCTGGCGCCGGAACTGGTGTTTCCGGATGGCGAAACGCTGCAAACCCTGCTCGAACGCGTTCCGCTCAACGGCCTGACTAAATGGTAAGTCGCTCAGCGATTTACCCGTACAATCAATCCCCCTTCTGCCTTATTCTCATAGACCACTTTCAGCTGATGTAACTGCGCGATCCGCTGTACGATAGAGATCCCCAGACCGCTGCCGGTTTGTTCCTGTCCAGGTGGCCGGTAAAAACGCTCGCCGATCCTTGCCAGATGTTCATCACTGATCCCCGGCCCCTGATCTTCAACCGTCATGCCCCTCGTATTCAGTCGCACCGTCACGCAGGTTCCGGGCGGCGAGTAACGGATGGCGTTATCCAGCAGATTGCGCACCATCAGCGAGAGCAGCAGCGACTGGCCCCGCATTTCAGGCGGAACGCCCTGCTCTTCAAAACGTAATTCGATACCTTTGCCGTGCGCGCGGTAATCCTGTTCCGCCAGACTTTGGGCGACCAGCGAAGGCCAGTCGATACGTTCCAGCTCTTCAGGCGCGGTGAAACTTTCCAGCCTTGAGAGCGTCAGTAACTGATCCACCAGCCGCGTGGCACGATCGATACTGGTGGTCAGATTTTCCAGCGCATGTTCACGCATTTGGGCGTCATCGCCCGAAAGCTGAACCACCTCAGTTTGCACCCGCAACGCCGCCAGAGGACTGCGCAGCTCGTGGGCGGCGTCCGAAGTGAACCGGCGTTCGCGTACCAGCATCTCACCGGTACGGGCAAACAGGGAATTCAGCGCATTCGCCAGGGGCAGCACTTCGCCGGGCAGGGAATCCGTCACTATCGGCGTAGCATCTTCCGGCGAACGCTGACGCAATCCTTGCGCCACGCGGCGCAGCGGGCGCAATTCCAGCGTGACCATCACAATCAGCGCCAGTAACAGCACCGGCAGCGAGGCCAGCCACGGCGTCAGTTGACCGCTGACCAGACTCCAGGCCATATCATTGCGATAATCATATTCCTGCCCGACCGCCACGCGATACTGGCCGTCCGGTGACGTCAGCCAGACCATCCGCCAGGTATCGCTGTCGCCTCTTAGTTCGGTATCGATAAAGCCCTGCGTATCACCATCGAAGCGGATGCGTTTGCCATTTTCGCCATCGTTAAGCAGCATCTGCCCGTGAAGGTTAAAAATAGCAAAGGTCAGCGCATCGTCATCGGTATGACCGCGTGACCCTTTGCGTACCATTTTTTTGGTGTCCGGCAATTCGGCATCTTTTGACAGATTCAGGCGATCGCCAAGCCCTGTGGCGGCAAGACGTTTGGCGAACAGCATCTGCTGGGTATCGAAAACTTCGTTGATGTGTTTACGGGTCTGATGCCACGCCACGCCGCTGGCAATCATCCAGGTCAGCAGCGCCAGAACCGAGAAAAGCAGGATCAGACGCAGTCGCAGACTGAGATTTTTCAGTTTCTTCAACGGCCTCACGCCTCCCCTCCTTCACCCGCTTTTATTTCATCGCCCAACGTATAGCCCACGCCATGGACGGTGCGGATAAAGCCTTTGCCGAGTTTGCTGCGCAAATGGTGAATATGCACTTCCACCGCGTTGCTGCTGACCTCATCGTCCCAGCTGTAGAGTTTTTCCTGGATAAGCGTACGAGCCAGCACCCGGCCTTTGTTGTTGAGAAACAGTTCCAGTACCGCGACTTCACGCGGGGTAAGCGTCACCGCATCTCCGTTAAGCATCACGCTGCGGGCAGCGGGATCAAATTCTATCGCGCCATGAATGACTTTTGGCGTCACTACGCCGTGACGACGGCGGATCAGTGCCTGCAAGCGCGCGGCGACTTCCACCAGCGCAAAAGGCTTACACAGATAATCATCAGCGCCGGCCTGAAGGCCACCGACGCGCTGCTCGAGCGCATCACGGGCGGTAAGGATCAGCACCGGCGTGTCACGTCCGGCCTTGCGCCATTCGCGCAGCAGATCCATTCCGTCCATGCCCGGCAGGCTCAAATCGAGGATCACTGCATCATAAGGCGCGCTGTCGAGCGCCGCTTTACCCGTCACGCCGTCGGTAAACCAGTCGAGCGTAAAACCTAATTTTGTCAGCCCGGCTTTGATGCCATCGCCGATCATCTTGTCGTCTTCAACTAATAGAATTCGCATGGTTCCCTCCGTTTTTGCCATTATAGCCGACGCTTCTTAATCACTTCTTAAGAGCGGGATCAACGTCTCTGAGCGTGATCGTGCTGTCTGACTTTCCACTCATACAGTAGAATACCGGCATCATATTCATCCGATGAATTATTCAAAGGAACGTGTTCATGAAACCAACAACGCTGAGCCAGCTTCGCCAATGGAAGCAGGAAAAACATAAATTTGCGACCATTACCGCGTATGACGCCAGTTTCGCGCAATTGTTTGCCGAACAAGGTATCAGCGTGATGCTGATCGGTGACTCGCTGGGCATGGTCGTTCAGGGCCAGGATTCCACGCTGCCGGTGACGGTTGAAGAGATCGCTTATCACACCCGCTGCGTGCGCCGTGGCGCGCCTCACGCGTTATTGCTCGCTGACCTGCCGTTCATGAGTTACGCCACACCTGAACAGGCGTTTGAAAGCGCCGCCGTGCTGATGCGCGCGGGCGGCAATATGGTCAAACTCGAAGGTGGCAGCTGGCTGTGCGATACCGTCAGAATGCTGACCGAACGTGCCGTGCCGGTGTGTGGCCATCTGGGGCTGACGCCCCAGTCGGTGAACATTTTCGGCGGCTACAAAGTTCAGGGACGCGATGAAGTCGCCGCCAATCAGCTGATCAAAGATGCCATGATGCTCGAAGAAGCTGGCGCACAGTTGCTGGTGCTGGAATGTGTGCCGGTCGAACTGGCGCGCCGCGTGACAGAAGAACTGAGCATTCCGGTGATCGGCATTGGTGCAGGGAATGTGACTGACGGACAGATTCTGGTAATGCATGACGCCTTTGGTATCACCGGCGGTCATACGCCAAAATTCGCCAAAGACTTCCTCAGCGAAGCAGGCGATATTCGTGGCGCTGTGCGCTTGTATGTTGATCAGGTCGCGCAGGGCGTGTATCCGGGCGAAGAACATTCCTTTAAATAAGCGGGAGAAGGCTGGTGTTGATAATTGACAGCGTGGCGCTGCTGCGTCGCGAAATCCGTGATTTTCGTAAGAATAACAAACGAATCGCACTGGTGCCGACGATGGGCAACCTGCACGAAGGCCACATGACGCTGGTGGAAGAAGCCAAAGCGCGTGGCGACGTGGTGGTGGTGAGTATATTCGTGAATCCGATGCAGTTTGAGCGCGCGGATGATCTCGAACGTTACCCGCGTACCTTGCAGGAAGACTGCGAGAAGCTGAATAAGCGTGGCGTGGATTTAGTGTTCGCCCCGTCGCCTGCGGAAGTGTATCCGAAAGGTCTGGCGACCCAGACTCAGGTAGATGTGCCGGTGATTTCCACTATTCTGGAAGGCGCGAGCCGTCCGGGACATTTTCGTGGCGTCTCAACCATTGTCAGTAAACTGTTCAATCTGGTGCAACCGCAGGTGGCCTGTTTCGGGCAAAAGGACTTCCAGCAACTGGCACTGCTGCGCACGATGGTGGAAGATATGGGATACGACATCGAGATTGTCGGCGTGCCGATTGTGCGTGCCAAAGACGGTCTGGCGCTCAGTTCCCGTAACGGTTATCTGACTGCCGAAGAACGTAAAATCGCGCCTCAGCTGAACAAAATCATGAACGCGCTGGCACAGCGTCTGAGCCAGGGTGAACGCCATACCGACGAAATGTTGCAGGAAACCGCGCAGCAACTTCGCGAAGCGGGTTTCACGCCGGATGAACTGTTTATCCGTGATGCAAAAACCTTGCAGGAGTTATCCGTCGACAGCACCACTGCGGTGATCCTGATGGCGGCATGGCTGGGTAAAGCGCGACTGATTGATAACCAGGAGGTTGATCTGACGCAGTAGACAGCGCAGGTCAAATGGGCAACTATGTTGGCCGCCGGAAATTTCGGACTTTTAGACTGTCCGGCCGGCGGATCCCCAGACTTTTTACGCACGAAGGGTCATACGCAATGGTACGTACAATGCTGCAAGGCAAACTGCACCGGGTTCACGTCACTCAGGCAGATTTGCATTACGAAGGCTCCTGCGCCATCGATCAGGATTTTCTCGATGCCTCAGGCATTCTGGAATACGAAGCAATTGATATTTATAACGTTGATAACGGTCAGCGTTTCTCGACTTACGCCATCGCGGCAGAACGCGGTTCGCGGATTATTTCGGTCAACGGTGCGGCAGCACGCTGTGCCTGCGTCGGCGACCTGCTGATCATCTGTTCTTACGTGCAGATGTCAGATGAACAGGCCCGCCAGCACAAACCGAAAGTGGCCTATTTTGAAGGTGAAAACCAACTGAAACGCACTGCCAAAGCCGTGCCGGTTCAGGTGGCCTGATAAAACGCCTCCCCCTGCGAAGGGGAGGATGGGAGGGGGTTTAGCAGGCAACTTCAGATTCAGATGGGGTCATTAATACCCCACCCCACCCCACCCCTCCCCTTCGCAGGGGAGGGAGCACAGAAATATCAAC
>NZ_JAFMOW010000068.1 GCF_019049675.1 Rahnella bonaserana
ACCCCAACCCTCCCCTTTGCAGGTGAGGGAGCAGTAAAAAAACAAAAAAAATCGGCGTAATTAAGTGGTGTCGGTAATGAAAAAAAAGAGAGTAATACGGCAAATCGCCGTTGTGTTGGGCACCTTGTGTCTGACGGGATTAACAGGGAATACGGGTGTGATGGCGGCGGAAAAACAGCCGGAATTTAACTGGCAGGCGGCACCGACGGAGGAAATGCGTGCCAGCCTGACGTTACGGGATGCCATTTTGCGGGCGTTTGCGCGAAACCCGCAAATTGCGGAAGCGGCAGCGCAAATCCGCGTGGGTGGCGGGAATCTGGATGCGGCGAAAAGTGCGTGGTATCCGCAAGTTTCATTACAAGGGTCAGCGGGACAATCGCGGCAGACCTATTCATCAGGGGATCAGAGCAGCAACGGTTCGGCGGGTATTCAGCTCAGTCAGCTGTTGTGGGACTTTGGCAAAACCAACGGCAGTATCGGTGAGCAGGAATACCTGTCGGATTCCTATCGTTTTTCTCTTTACAGCACCATGACCGATGTTGCGCTGAGCACCATGCAGGCGTACCTGTCGGTGAAACGCTTTCAGGCGTTAAGCGTGGCGGCGCAGGACAATATTGCGTCCCTGACCCGCGTGAAAGACACCGCGAAACTGCGCTCTGACGCCGGGCTGAGTTCTCAGTCTGACGTATTACAGGCCGAAACCCGCATTGCCGGTATGCGAGCCACGGTTGAACAATATCGCGCTCAGGAACGCTCCGCACAGGCGCAACTGACCGTGCTGACCGGCGTTGTCTCGAACAATTTGCCGGATCTGCCGGAAAGTCTTCTCAATCAGAAAGTCACTCTCGACAAAATCCCCTACGAAAACAGCACGCTGGTGCGCGCCGCTCAGGCCAAGCAACAGGCGGCAATTGAGCAGGTCAATCAGGCGGAAGCGCAACACTGGCCGACGGTCAAAATTCAGGCCGGTCGCACCCGTTATGACAACAACGGCAACACCGGTTCTTACTGGGATGATCAGCTCCAGCTGGCGGTAGATGCCCCGGTGTATCAGGGCGGCGCGGTCAGTGCCAAAGTCCGGGCGGCAGAAGGGCAACGTCAGGCTGCGCAGGCGGATGTCGAAAAAGCCAAGCTGGATATCAATCAGAAAGCGTCAACCGCTTACGCCGACATGATCGGCGGCCAGCAGCGGCAGGTCGCGGGCGAAGAGCAGTATTCCAGCGCCACTCATACCCGCAGCGTTTATCAGGACGAATACAAACTCAGCAAACGCAGTCTGAACGATTTGCTCAGCGTAGAGCAGGACGTTTTTCAGGCTGACACGTCGCGCATTGGCGCGCTCTACGACGGGTGGGATGCCACCGTGCGCTATGCCGCCGCCGTGGACAATCTGGTCGACATGTTAGGCATCGACCGGCAGAAACAAACAGGTGACACCATCCCGGCGCTGTAAGGCGAAACAGGCCGTGGGAAAACCCAGAAGCATTCGATACCGAGGTTGAAATGAGCAACGAAGCAACAACACCTTTGTCGATCGACGTCTGGATAAGCGCCATGGGGCGCGTGGCCGAAATATTCGGTAAGCCAGCAGATCCGCTATATCTTCGCCAGCAAATGCGCTGGTTTGAACATCAGCCGCTGCGCCGTCAGCTCGACCGTCTGAGCGGGCTGATGGGGTTACAGGTCGGCATGGTCAGCTGGAATCAGGTGCGCTGGCGGCAGGAAGTGTTACCGGCGGTGATAACCCTGGAGCAGGGTGGCATTGCGGTGCTTGAACAGTTACACGATGACGGCAAAGTGGATTACTGGCTGAGCGACGGCGGTGACCTGCTGCGCTCGGCGGAACTGGTCACGCTGCTGGAACAAAGCGCCGGACCGGTGTTTCTGGTCGGTGTGGCTCCGCGCGGTCGTGATGAGCGTATCGACCAGTTTGTTCAGCCGCATAAAAAGCACTGGTTCTGGGAAAACTTTCGCGGCAGCGGGCGAAAAATCGCTGAAATCTCGCTGGCATCCGTTCTCGGTAACGTACTGGCGCTGGCCGGGATTTTATTCTCAATGCAGGTTTATGACCGCGTTATTCCGGCACAATCTTTCCCGACTCTGTGGGTGCTGTTCTTCGGCGTGGTGCTGGCGGCCGGCATGGAATATGTCATCCGCCTGATGCGCACGCTGGTATCAGATCTCATGGGGAAGAAAATCGACCTCAAAGTCTCTTCGTTGTTCTTCGTGCGGGCGATGAACATCAAAAATGACGACCGGCCAAAATCCACCGGTTCGTTTATCTCTCAGTTACGCGAAATCGATCAGGTGCGCGAACTGCTGACGTCAACCACCGTCAGCGCTGCCGCCGACATGCCGTTCGTGCTGCTGTTCCTTGGCATCATGTTCTTCATCGGCGGCCCGCTGGTGATCATCCCGCTGCTGGCGATCCCGCTGATTGTTATTCCCGGCATTCTGATCCAGTGGCCGATGGCCAAACTGGCAAAAGAAGGGATGCGTGAAAGTGCGCTGCGAAACGCGGTGCTGGTGGAAACCATCGAAGGTATCGAAGACATCAAAGCCTTGCAGGCTGAAGCCTATTTCCAGCGTCAGTGGGAACAGACGCACGAAGTCAGCGCGGCGGTCGGCATGAAACAACGTCTGTGGGGCGCACGCCTGACCGGCTGGGCATCCACCGTCCAGCAGCTGACCTATGGCGGCATGCTGGTGTTCGGGGTGTATCTGGTGCTTAACGGCGATATCACCACCGGTACACTGGTCGCCGCCAGCATGTTGTCGTCACGCACCATTGCGCCCCTGATGCAGCTGACGATGGTGTTCTCCCGCTGGCAGCACGCCAAAAGTGCCATGCACGGGCTGGATGAGTTGCTGAAAAAACCGATCGACCGGCCAGCGGATGCGGAGCTGTCACATTGCCCGTCGCTCAGCGGCCATTTCAACGTGCGTAACCTGCAATACACCTACGATAAAGAAAATGCGCCGAATGTGCTCGGCATCGGCCAGCTCGAAATCAAACCCGGTGAACGCGTGGCGATCCTCGGCAAAGTCGGCGCGGGGAAATCCACGCTGCTGAAATTGCTTTCCGGTCAGGCCAGCCCGTCTCAAGGCAAAATTCTGATCGACGGCGTGGACATGACCAAAGTCGAACCGGCCGATATCCGCCGTCAGCTGGGGTATTTGTCGCAAGATTCACGGCTGTTCTTCGGCACGCTGCGCCAGAACCTGATGCTCGGTTATCCCCATGCGTCCGACCAGGAAATGCTCCAGGCGCTGCGCATCAGCGGCGCGCTGAGTATGGTGCAGGCCGATGCCTCGAGTCTGGATAAAATCATCAACGAAGGCGGGCGCGGGTTGTCTGGCGGGCAGCGTCAGATGGTGATGCTGAGCCGCATGATCCTGCGTAATCCGCAGGTGGTGCTGATGGACGAACCGACGGCGTCGATGGATGAACAGCTTGAAGAATACGTGATCCGCCAGCTTCATGCCTGGCTGGTCGGACGCACGCTGATTGTGGTCACGCACCGCCCGGCACTGCTCAGGCTGGTAGACCGGATTGTGGTGATGGACAACGGACGGGTGGTCGCCGACGGACCGCGGGATCAGATCCTCGCGAAAGCGGCCAGCAATACGCCCGCTCCGGCTGCGGCCGTGGTGGCGGACAACAAACAAGGCGCAGCCTGAGCTGCTAAGGACATCGCATGGCACATCTTACTTTGCATGATGAACTGGAAGCAGAAGGCCGCAAAGTGTCGTGGATCATCTGGGTTTCGCTGGCCTGCCTGCTGATTTTCTTCGTCTGGGCGCGGTTTGCCCTGCTTGATGAAGTCACTGTCGGCACCGGCAAGGTCACGCCATCGAGTAAAGCGCAGCAAATCGACTCACTCGACGGCGGCGTTATTTTAAAACTGATGGTGCAGGAAGGCTCGGTGGTCAATCGCGGCCAGTTGCTGGCGCAGCTGGACCCGACACGTTCGCAGTCGAACTACGGCGAAGCCGCTTCCCGCGTGCGTACTTTGCGTGCATCTTCTGAACGTCTGAGTGCCGAACTGACCGGTGCGCCGCTGAAATTTAGCCCGGAAACCATGAAGTCTCCGGAGCTGGTGGCGCGTGAACGCCAGCTGTATTTATCGCGTAAACAGAACCGTGATGAAACCGTCAGCAACCTGCAGCAGTCGCTCAAACTGGTGAATGACGAAATCAATATGACCCAGCCGCTGGTGGCGAAAGGCGCGGCGGGGCAGGTGGAAGTGATCCGCCTTAAACGTCAGGCCAGCGAACTGCGCGGAAAAATCGACGATGCCATTAATCAGTACGCGGTGCGCGCCCGCGAAGAGCAGGTGAAGAATAACGCCGATCTTGATGCCGAATTGCAGGTCATGGCAGGGAAAGAGGATCAGGTAACACGTTCCGAACTCTACTCGCCCGTTCACGGGATCGTGAAAGACATTCAGGTCTCCACCGTGGGTGGCGTATTGCAGCCAGGCGGCAAGCTGATGGAAATCGTGCCGATAGAAGATCAGTTGCTGATCGAAACACGCATCAACCCGCGTGATATCGCTTATATCCGTCCCGGACTGCCCGCCACCGTGAAAATTTCGGCGTACGATTCATCCATTTACGGTGACCTCGAGGGCAAAGTCGAGGGCGTTTCGCCGGACACTTTGCAGGATGAAGTGAAGCGCGACCAATATTATTACCGTGTGTACGTGCGAACCGACAAAGCCTTCCTGACCAACAAAGCTGGCCGCCAGTTCCCGATTGTGCCGGGGATGGTGGCGAACGTTGATATTAAAACCGGCCAGAAAAGTGTGCTGGATTATCTGATCAAGCCGCTGAATAAGGTGAAGGAGTCGTTGAGGGAGAGGTAAGCAGGAGGCCGCTGCTTGTGCGGCTTCAACTTCAACTTCAAGGTCGTGGGCGTCGGCCCACACCGACTTGGGGGACGGCTTATCGCCGCCGCCCCCCAAGACCCCCCGGGCTCTTTCACTGCGCGCTTCGCGGGCACGACGGACATGTTCTGACGCAATTGTGGGTGGCGCAAAATGTCATCGCTGCGCGATTCCCGAATTTCAGGTGTCGAGCCTCTGGTCTCGAACCATTCATTCGGTGCCATTTTTGAGCACGCCAATAAACTTATCTAAAAGATAAATCCATTCCGTTTTTGAATTTAAGATCGTGCGGGCGATTCAGAAATCTTGCTGAACGGAGCGGCCTGGAGACCCAAGGCTTCAGGACCGAGAGAAGGCACCGCGCAGCGGCAAGATTTCCAGCCTGTCTCCGTGGTAACTGAAACATAGTGTCTAGCGGAGCGCGTAGTGAAAAAGCGGGGGAGTCCAGAGGGCGCGCGCTTACGCGTCCTCTGGTCGGTGTGGGCCGACGCCCACGACCTTAGGTCAGTTTGGGCGGCGAGCCCGAGGATATCACCCGCTAATGCAGCGGCTCCTGCAAACCGTCAGTCAATAAACAAACTCGTCGGTACATTAAACCTCACCGCCAGTGCGCGGATATGCTCGACTGTCAGCGAACGCTTACCGCTCAGGATCTGACTGACCAGTGATTTCCCACCGATTTCCTCTCGCAGATCGTTCTGCTTTAATCCGTAATCCTTCATCAGCTGACGAAGTGCTTCCACACCGCGTGGCAGATTTCCCACCGCCTGATTAAAGGTGACGAAATCGGTATGCTGGCGCTCATAGCTTTCAATCTTTGCACTCAGAAACTCGATTAGCGGGTTTTCGTCATCATGCTCAATCAGATAATCAATCAGCTCAAGGGCACTTTTATAATCGGCTGTGCTGGTACTTCCTCCCAGCAGAGGAACTGCTTTAACCAGCGCTTTACTGGCTTCGATAGCTTCAGCAATCATTGTTGTAAATCCTGTAATGTTTGTTCAACTGGTCGTAAAGCGCATGAGTGAAGATATGTTTTACATACACCCGCTTGTTGACGAAATTGATATAAGCAATGAGGCGAAGATTATTGCCGCCGACGTTAATAACCCACCATTTTGGCCGGTAGCGGAAATTGTCGAGGCTGGAAAAGACGGATTTCAGGGAATCTGGCGTTGGATAGTCGCCTTCTTTGAGCCCGCGATAGGTTGCCAGCAAGGCGGTTTTATCATTGGGATACTGCCGCATCGCCCGGTGGAATGCTTCTTTGGCTATAACATGCATAGCACTCCTGAGTTCACATCCTGTGAACAATATAAAGGTTAATGTTGTGGTTTACAAGCTGTAAACCACAATAACCTTTTGCAGGAGGGGACTGGCTTTATTTGTTGTCAGATTGCGGCACATCTTCCAGAGAAGTTTCCGGGTCAGCAGGATGTACAGTTTGGTAAATGGCCACCGGATCCTCCACCTCCGCTTTCCGCTTGTCCTGCCACAAATTCATCCGCGCCCGCAGCGAGCCGCTGAGTTCTTCATGCACCTGCTTCGCGGCTTCGGATTCAGGACTGAGTTCGAGTACGAATTCCATGAATTTATCAGCGGTATAACGGTTTTTCTTCACGCCGGTACCGGTCAGCCACGCCATGCCAAGGGTATAAGCGGCTTCGGCGCGATCGGGGTGTTGTTCGTTATGCAGAATTTCCGGCAGCCAGACTTCGGCGGCCTGGCGCTTCTCGGCGTCCGAACCGTTATCCAGCGCGCAACTTGCACGGAAATAGGCGGCGGATAAATGTCCGGCTTCCATTGCCCGCTGATACCAGTGCATGGCCTGTTCATAATCGGGTTCGCCGCCGAGCCCTTCACGCAGCGCATTAGCGCAGGTAAACATGGCAGGTACCATGCCTGAACGGGCGGCACTCAGCACGCAGTCCATCGCATTACTGTCGTTGTGATACTGCTCCGGCACATCCTGATGCCAGCCGTTACGGTAGAAAAAGTACAACTCGTAACAGTGGATCGCGCTGCCGTGGCGGGCCATTTCGGTCATCAGAAAATGTGCGGCGTCCAGATCGTCATTGATCGCCATGTCGTGCGCCAGTGTGACCAGATCTTTTACCGGTTGCTCGTCGCCTGCTTGCAGGATAAGCGACCACGCATGGTCCATCAGGCCTTCACACAATTCAGGGCGCGCCGGTAATCCGTACAGGCCTGATTGCAAAGCCGTCGCGGCAAATGCCACCAGCACCGGATCATTTGCCTGACTCAGGCCCCGCGTCAGCAGCAAGGTCAGTACCGGCAAACCTTCCTGATGGCCATTGGCCAGCACGGCACGGGAGATGAACATCCGCGCGGCGTGACCGGGCATTGCCTGCGGTGAGACAGCAAACAAATCGTTATAAACGGCCAGTCCGGCCTGATCGTCGTCCTGCCAGTAGGCGATGCAGATCCCGGCAAGATCCAGCAGGCGGACCCGCGTTTCCGCCGCCAGAGGCTGAGTCAGTAGTGCGGCTAAGCGCGACTGGAGTTCCAGCGCCTGCGGAGATTCTCTGTCGGCGATATCGCCGGAAAGCGCATCACACAGCGCGTTAGCGCGGAACTGATTACGCTCTTCTTCACTAAATTCTGCGCACAGCGGACTGTCAATAATTTGCATCTGTTGCGCGTCGCTGCCGCCCCAGAAAGCGGAATGGAATAAAAGGTAGGATTCCATGGTGCCGACATCGGCGTGGCGGACTGACATCGCCATGCGAAGCCAGTAATCCAGCGCCTCTTCATCATTTTTGCGGGTTTGTTGCAATGCGGCGGGAAGCATTTGCGGCCAGTGTGTCGCGGGCTCAAATCCCAGTGCGTGGATGTGGGCCACGCCATCCCGCCAGATTTCACTGCCCTGAATCGAAAACTTTTCATGCAAAGGTTTTGGGATTTCACCGGCAAACAACGCTTTCAGCCAGTAGGGCTCACCGAAACCACCACTCAGGTTCATCATGTGGCGCAGGGCATGCGTCGGGCGCGGGTGCAGTTCAATAGCACGTAAAAATGACAGTACCGCGTAATCACAGCATAACTGTGCGCCCAGCCACTGGTGATCGGCGACATCTTCACCTTCTAGCGGCTGACGAATAATCCACGCATTTTCATGCCAGACCATACCCAATAAGGCGTGAGCGTGATAACTCTGCGGGCATTGCTGCGCCCAGTCACTGAGGATTTCCAGCGGGTTGAGCGGGGGAGATTCTGTGCCGGTAAACAGCGTTGCCGGATGCATCAGCAGCCCGTAATCGCTGTGGCCTTCGCCCTGATTCTGCCAGCCACGCATCTGTGACAACAGCCACTCGTCGAGTTTAAGAAAACGGCGGGTCGCCAGAAGCATTCTGGCTTTGGAAATGTTGTCGTGCTGGTCCTGATGTGGCATGAGGTTCCCTGAGCTAGTGAGTAAAAACGGTGTTTTGCGCGGCACCCGAAGTCTAACTTTCTTCCCCTGCGCGATCAGCGGGATTGGTCTGACTTTGGCTATAGTAACGGATCCGAACCGCCACTGACCAACAAAGCCTCTGCATAATAAAGATTAATAATTGTCCTGAAATACCTTATTAATTGAGAAGATTAGATATCAACTATTAAGAAAATCAGAATCTCAAAGATGGAGAAAGTGTGAAGTAATTATGGAGAAATACATTTCAGCAGGGAAATATAATGAGTGATGAATGTCACGGGTGGTAATCATCTCTTTGCAAAACAAAAAAAAACCGACCACTAAGGGCCGGCTGTTGTTTCCACAAAACGGGGAATGAGGGTAATAAATAACAAATAATGATGATAGCGAGAATGATTATATATTATCGGTGAATAGATGCTTTATCAGTTAGTGCGGTAATCATTTTGTATAATTAATTGATTTCAAAGTGCTTTTGATTAATTTAGCTTTGCGTGCTTTATTTTAACATCTAAACAGAGGTTTAATTTTACCCGGCATTAATAAAATGTTACACCTTTAAATGCTTATGAAATATATTAACTAATTTCGTATCATTTTCTTTCTGGATTAAAAGTATTTATATCAAGAGAATGGATTTGCCATGTCGGGCCAACTTTTATACAGATACCAACAAGCGTTAAGCAGATTTAAATCAGTAAAAACCTGTACTTTACATTCAGTGGCACGGTCCGACACCTATCGAGGACAAAAAAATGAAACTCCGTGTTCTTTCACTCATGATCCCTGCATTAGTGGTCGCAGGATCAGCAAGCGCGGCAGAAGTTTATAATAAAGATGGTAATAAACTCGACCTGTACGGTCTGGTTGATGGCTTACACTACTTCTCTAACGACAAAGGTTCTGACGGCGATCAGAGCTACATCCGTCTTGGTTTCAAAGGCGAAACTCAGATCACCGACCAGCTGACCGGTTACGGCCAGTGGGAATATCAGGTTCAGGCTAACCAGGCTGAAAGCTCTGATGACGGCGACCGCGCATTTACCCGTTATGGTTTCGCCGGTCTGAAATTCGGCGACATGGGTTCCTTCGACTACGGTCGTAACAACGGCGTCATGTATGACGTGGCCGCCTGGACCGACTTGCAGCCAGAGTTCGATGGTTCTACCTACGGCGCTGACCAGTTCCTGTATCAGCGTACCAATGGCGTTGCAACGTATCGTAACGACAACTTCTTCGGGCTGGTTGATGGCCTGCACTTCGCTCTGCAATATCAGGGCAAAAATGACAGCGGCGGCGGCGAACCGGGTACACGTGATGTGCTGACTCAGAACGGCGACGGTTACGGTATGTCCCTGAGCTACGACATTGGCGCGGGCGTCAGCGTGGCAGGTGCGTTCTTTAACTCTGACCGTACTGATGAGCAGAATTCCGCACCGGGCATCATGGGCGACGGTAAAAAAGCCGAAGGTTATACCGGCGGTCTGAAATATGACGCTAACAACGTTTACCTGGCTGCCATGTTTACTCAGGCTTACAACGCTTCCCGCTTCGGTTCTACCGATTCAGAAGCTTACGGTTATGCCAACGAGTCACAGGCATTCGAAGCTTACGCGAGCTATCAGTTCGATTTCGGCCTGCGTCCGTTCGTGGCGTATAACCAAACTCGCGGTAAAGATTTAGGTTCCGACCGTCTGGGCAACAACTACCAGGATCAGGATCTGGTGAAATTCGTCGACCTGGGTGCGACTTACTACTTCAACAAAAACATGTCGGCCTATGTTGACTACAAAATCAACCTGATCGACAGCAGCACCTTCACCGATAACGCCGGTATCAATACCGATGACGTTACCGCTGTAGGTCTGGTGTATCAGTTCTAAGCGTGCCTTTCTCAGACACAGAATAGCGTTTAGATTTGAGTCAAAAGAACAAGCAGTAAAAAGAACGCGGTCGCTGATGGCCGCGTTTTTTTATGGGCACAATTTGACGTGAGAACCCCGCCAAACGTCGCTATTGTGTTGGCAGGATTTCTTCCATTGATGAGGTGTTTATGTCCGTTAAACCGCCGTTACCGCCCTTTACCCGTGAAAGTGCCATCGAAAAAGTCAGACTGGCCGAAGATGCCTGGAATAGCCGCGATCCGCAGCGGGTCAGCCAGGTTTATTCTGCCGATACGGTCTGGCGCAACCGCAGTGAATTTGTTCATGGTCAGGAAGCTGTGGTGGCTTTTTTGCAGCGTAAATGGGCGAAGGAACTGGATTATCGCCTGATCAAAGAGATTTGGGCATTTGATGGCGCCAGGATTGCCGTGCGTTTTGCCTACGAATGGCATGATGATTCAGGCAACTGGTTCCGCAGCTTCGGTAATGAGAACTGGGAATTTAATGAACAGGGGCTGATGTTTGCACGTCATGCCTGCATTAATGATTTACCAATCCGGGAAAGCGAGCGGAAATTCCACTGGCCTCTGGGACGCAGGCCGGACGATCATCCAGGCCTGAGTGAGTTTGGATTCTGACGGTTTCAGGCTGATTTCTGGTGGATCAGATGCAGCGGGGGAGAAACATCGAGTTCGATTTCCGGATTCTGGCGGAATTCATGCGGCGTGATATTGAAACGCTTGCGGAACATGTAGGTAAAGTGTGACTGCGAGCCGAAGCCGAAATCCATCGCGATATCGAAAATCGGGGTATCACTGCTGCTCAGCTGATAGACAGCACTCGCCAGACGACGTTCCCTGATGTACTTCCCCAGAGAAATGCCTGTCGATTCTTTGAACAGTTTTTGCATGTGCCAGAGCGAATAGCCTGAGTACTCAGCCAGTTCTTCAAGGTGGATCACACGACCAAGATGGCCTTCAATCCATTTGCTGAGTGCGCAGACGATAGCGATATGAATATCTTGAGCCATAACCAGTCTGTTTTAAGGTTGAATATCGCTATTATACACGACTTCGCCGTGATGGCGTGGCAGGTGTTGCTCTGAGGTGTATGACAACAGAAGTGACATAAATGGCCCGCTGAAAAGGAGTGCTCAGGCACTCTGACGGGCCATCATTTAGCGTAACAGGATCCAGTGAATCAGGCGGGCGATACCGTCGTCAACCAGAACGATCCCGACGAGGATAAGAACAATGATGATGTAAAAGTTCTTACCGGTGGGCAACGTGGTTTCTCCCTTCATCCCCGTTCAGGGTATAAAATTCAGTTACCACGGGCCGCTGCCCTGCATATTCAATGCAATTACAGCCAGACACACCACAACAAATATCAGAAAAACGATAAGAAGCCGTTTCATTCTTTTTACAGAGCTTGCGCTCTTCCTCCAGCGTGGATCATTAGCCAACGATTAATTCTTGCGAACGTTAACCGCTTCTTCCGCTGAGATCCAGCCTGTCAGGAATTTAAAACGATTTTTATAGGTTTCGTTTAGCCATCGGTTGCCGGGCGTCGCACCAGATCGGTTTTCTGACCGCCATTTATGACCGTGGTTGGCGGTGTTTCCGGTACCAGCGCATCCGGAGCAATGTTCATATGGTTGAGAATTTCCCCCATGATTTGCCCGAAGATTGGCCCTGCAACTGAACCACCAAAGTGTTTACCTGCCTGAGGATTGTTGACCATCACCACCAGCGCCACGCGCGGATTACTGGCAGGAGCCACACCGGCGGTGTAGTTGATGTAACCGCCATCGTATTTACCGCTGGCCCCCATTTTTTCCGCTGTACCGGTTTTAATCGCCAGACGATAACCCGGCACCGCCGCACTGAGGCCGGAACCTCCGGGCAGGGCGTCACTTTCCATCATATGAATAACCGTTCTGACCACGTCAGCTGACATCACGCGGGTGCCTAACACCGGCGGTGTGACTTTGGTAATCGACAGCGGACGATATATACCTTCCGCGCCAATCGTGGCGTATTCGCGGGCAATTTGCAGCGGAGTGACGCGCAGGCCATAACCGAATGAGAAGGTTGCGCGCTCGATATCTGCCCAGCGGTCACGGTGCGCCGGGAAATATCCGCTGCTTTCGCCGCCGATACCTAAATCAGTGGGTTTACCCAGGCCGAATGACTGATAAAGCTGGACCAGTACGTTTGCAGGCATCGCCAGTGCGATATGTGATACCGCGATGTCACTGGATTTCTGCAAAATACCGGTGATGGTCAGTGCCGGCCAGTGGCCAACGTCGCGGATCAGGTGTCCGTTAACGGTGTAGGGATGCGTATCAAGAACGGAATCAGGGCGGATCATATGGCGGTTCAGACCCGCCATTACCACCAGCGGTTTCACTGTAGAACCTGGTTCAAAGCTGTCGCTGATGGCCACATTGCGCATGTTTTTTGGCTGAACACCGGCGTAGTTATTCGGGTTGTAGGAAGGGTAGGACGCCATTCCCAGAATTTCGCCCGTGTTCACATCCACCAGAACCGCTGCGCCGGACTCGGCCTGGTTGAGCGTCACGCCATCGCGCAGCCGCGAATACAACACGTACTGCATAAAGCTGTCGATACTGAGATTAATGGTCGGCGGCTGTTGTGGCGCGACTTCTTTGAGAATACCGATCACATTACCGTGGCGATCCTGACGGTATTCGCGCATGCCAGGTTTACCCTGAAGCAGGGCGTTAAAGCCTTTTTCCACGCCTGTCAGACCTTCGTTATCGGTCCCGACCACGCCGACCAGGTTCGCTGCGGCTTCACTCATCGGATAATAGCGGCTGTCATCAAGCTGAGTGCTGATGCCACCCAGATGTAGCTGGCTGATATCGGCAGCGATGCCTTCTTCTATTTTGCGGCCAAGATACACAAAGCGGCGCTGCGGATCGCTGGTGATGGTTTGCTGTAACTGGGAAAGCGGCATATTCAGCGCAGAGGCCAGATATTGCCATTTCGGACTGTTCAGATCGCTGTGCAACTCAAGCACGCGGAACGGGTCAGCGATAATGTCTTTGGATGCCACGCTCAGTGCCAGCGGGTGTCCGTTGCGGTCAACAATGGTACCGCGTCCGGCAGGGATCACGCTGGAACGCAGGGAGCGGGAATCGGCCTCTTTTTCCAGCATCGGCTGATTCAAAAGCTGCAAATAACCTACACGGCCAAGCAAGAGCGCCAGACAAAAGACGATGCCGAGACAAATCAGCGCAAAGCGCTTGGTGTAAAAATGGGGTTGGGCGCTGGATTTTTTTGAGCTCGGTGGCATGGCAGTTTCGCAAAGTCATTGACGCGTTTGAAGCGAAAAGCGATGGCACCGGGGAATCCTTTAACCGCATCAAATGATGCCGGTAAGTGCCCGATAAAAATACAGCTCATCGCTCTGAAAGATAATGAATTTCGTATACATGCACATCTTATATTAAGCCATAGCGATGGATTGTTTATTTCAATTGCTCTTTGTAAGCAAGTGCAACGGCGAAGCCGTTTTTTACTCGACGGACAGCCATTCGTCCGCTTCTTCAAACATTTCTTCCAGCATTTGGTTTAATTGCGAACGTTCCTGCTTGCTTGCACCTTGTGTATTCAGCCCGTTGGCCTGCATCGGTTTTACCTTAACTTCTGCATCCGGGAACATCCGGTGTACGCGTTTTACCAGTTCTGCTTCAATTTTTTCACTGGCATTGGGGATGCCGGAGACATTCCGTTTGTCAAAAATCAGTTCAACCCGCATGGTTTTCCTCATTATTATAAAATTCTATTCACTGGCTAAATATACAGTATGCGAGGCGGCCGCTCTAGTGATTTTTCGCCTGAACTTTGGAACGCAGTTCAGATTTGTGAGCGTAAATTCATGTAATTCATGATCCATGCATCTTGTGAATGTCTGGCCGACCGTTAGAATGGCGGCCAGTCTGTGAGGGAAATGTGGATAAACAACGGCGTTCAGCACTGGTATTTTTTTGCCTGGCCTGTCTGGTCATACTGACTTGTATGACACAGCGCATCGCCGGGCTGAATGCGTTGTCCGCTATCCTGCATCAGGAAACAACGACGGCTCAGGCGTCTGCCACCCTCACTGACATCGCGAAAATCCCGGCTCCCTGCGAGCTCAGCAGTAAATCGCTGCTTTCTGTTCCTCCTCTTCTTTTAGAATTCGCGTTTCTGGCGCTGAGTCTGCTGCTGGCATTTTTGTCACGCGGCAATATGGCGGCAATCCGCCTGCTTGTGCCGGAAGCCGTCCCTGTGCCGCGCCTGCGGGTGCATTTGCGGCTCTGCGTATTTCGGGAATAAAAACTCCGGGAATAAAAAACACGCCTGTTTTTCATCAGGATGTGACATTTTATTTTTGGAGAAAATTTATGCGAAGTTTGTTCAGAGCGGCCGCTGGCTGCCTGCTGATGCTCTGGCTGCATACCGGATATGCTGCCGACACCGGCTGGCTGCAAAGTCCGCAAAATACCCATGCGAAAGTGCGCTTACAGGCACAGTCTGCTCATTCTTCTGAGCAGGAAACCCGCCTGCTGTTGTCTGTCAGCCTCGAAAAGGGCTGGAAAACCTACTGGCGATCGCCGGGAGAGGGCGGTATTGCGCCGTCGGTAGAATGGCTAAAACCGGTCACGGCGGCGCAGGCCAAATGGTTCTGGCCAACGCCCGCGCGCTTTGATGTCGCTGGCATTACTACCCAGGGCTATCACGATGAAGTCACGCTGCCCGTCACCCTTAGCGGCAGCGCGCCTGCCACCATTGCCGGAACGCTGACGCTGCCGGTGTGCAGCAACGTGTGCATTCTCACCGACTATCCTTTTAGTCTCGATCTCACTTCGTCCGGGGATAACGCGGATTTTGAGCGCCAGTTCGCCGCAGCGATGGGCAAGGTGCCGATTGCTGAAGGTCTGGCGGACCGCGTGACGGCGGGCTATTACGCGGGTGTATTGCAGATTTCCGCTCACCGCGAGCAGGGCTGGCAAAATCCGCAGGTCTTTACCGATACGCTGGAAGGCAGTTCGCTGGGCAAACCGGTGGTGAAAGTAGACGGCCCCCAGGCGCTTTTCACGCTGCCGGTGACGGACGAGTGGGGCGATAAAGCCCAGGATATCAGTGGTAAAACGCTGAGCATCGTGTTGTCGGACAAAGGTCTGGCGCAGCAGATGAGCCTGCGCGTGAGCGCACTTCCTGCCGCCGCGCCGGACAGTATCGCACTCTGGCAAGTGGCATTAATGGCGCTCGCCGGGGGCTTCATCCTCAATCTGATGCCTTGTGTTCTGCCGGTTCTGGGCATGAAACTCGGCAGTATTTTGCAGGTGGAACAGCGCAACCGTAAAAACATTCGCGTGCAGTTTCTGGCGTCGTCGGGCGGGATCATCACCTCGTTTCTGGCGCTGGCATTGCTGATGACGTTGCTTCGTTACACCAGTCAGACGCTGGGGTGGGGCATTCAGTTTCAGAATCCGTGGTTTATTGGGCTGATGGTGCTGGTCACGGCAGTGTTTACCGCCAATCTGCTGGGGTTATTTGAAATCAATCTCTCCTCAAAGATGACGACACGTCTGGCGACGCATCAGCGCGCCGGGCTCAGAGGACACTTTGCTGAAGGTGCGTTTGCCACGCTGCTGGCGACGCCCTGTTCGGCACCGTTTCTCGGCACCGCGGTGGCGTTTGCGCTGGCTGCACCGCTGCCGGTGCTGTGGGGGCTTTTCCTGATGCTGGGCATCGGCATGAGTCTGCCGTGGCTGATGATTGCCTTATGGCCGGGGCTGGCGATGTGTCTGCCGCGTCCCGGCCGCTGGATGTTACGGCTGCGGCTTTTCCTTGGCGTGCTGATGCTGTCATCCTGTCTCTGGTTGCTGAGCCTGATGCAAAACCATTTCTCAGCGCTGTTTGTCGCCGTGCTGGCGGGTGTATTGCTGGTGGTGTTGTTTGCCTTATCCCTGCGGCGCTATGGCTGGCGAAATTGTGCGTTAACCGCCGGTGCGGGCGCACTTCTGGCAGGCGCCGTGATGGCGATTGTCATGCAGTTTTCAGGCGCTGGCGGCAAAGCGCTGCGCGATGATATTGCCTGGCAACCCTTGTCCGAAGAGGCGATTCAGAGTGCGCTGGCAGATAAAAAAGTGGTCTTTGTGGATGTTACCGCCGACTGGTGTGTGACCTGTAAAGCCAACAAATACAACGTACTGATGAGTGAAAACGTGCAGAAAGCCCTGACGGAAAACGACGTCGTGGCACTGCGCGGTGACTGGACATTGCCATCAAAACCGATCAATGACTTCCTGCAAAAACGCGGCAGCGTCGCCGTGCCGTTTAATCAAATTTATGGTCCGCAAAATCCTGCCGGTGAAATTTTATCGCCGTTGCTTACCCGCGATGCCGTATTACAGGGGCTGGAAGATGCCCGTGGAGCCCGATAATGAAAACGTTAATGCTGATTATGATGATGGTAATTTCTCCGGCTGTTCTGGCGATGACGCCGGAAGACACATTGTTTAATAACCCCGCCTCGCCGTGGTTTGGCGCGAAAAATCCGCGGCTGACGATTGTGTCTTTCACTGACTACAACTGTCCTTACTGCAAGCAATTTGATCCGATGCTGGAAAAGGTCGCGAAAGAAAATCCTGACGTAAAGGTGGTGATTAAGCTGCTGCCTTTCCGCGGTGCGAGTTCCATTATTGCCGGTCGTGCGGCGATGACCGTGTGGGAACAACATCCGGAAAAGTTTCTGATCGTGCATCAGCGTCTGATGTCTAAAAAAGGGCAGCATGATGAGGCCAGCGCGCTTGAGGCAGTGAAATATGCCGGGCTGGAACCTATACGCGTGACGCCAGCCAGTTACCTTGAACTGAAAACCAATGTGGAGATTGCCGAAGTTTTGGGGATTCAGGGGACGCCAGCGACCATTATTGGCGATCAGCTGATCGCCGGCGCCATCTCATATGAGGATTTGCAGAAAGTCGTGCAGGAGCAACTGACGAAGGCAAAACATGACCAGACTTAAACGCTGGGCGCGCGAAGGAGCGATTCTCGTTGTGCTGATTATGGTGGTGATGCTGGGAATGGATTTTCTGCGTGCGCCGCAGGCACCGGCCAGTTTCGGCAGCCAGCCGTTGCAGACCCTCAGCAATCAGTCCCTGACGCTCGACGAGCAAAGCCAGCAGCGCCCGCTGCTGGTCTACTTCTGGGCAACGTGGTGCGGCGTATGCAAAATGACCACACCTTCCGTTGCCCGGCTGTCAGAAGAAGGAGAGAACGTTCTGACCGTGGCGTTGCGTTCGGGTGACAACGCTGCGCTGGCGCGTTATCTGCAAGGAAAGGGCATTCAGATGCCGGTGGTTAATGATTCACGTGGCGATTTGTCGGCGCAATGGGATATCGGCGTTACCCCGACGTTTGTCATCATTGATAAGGGGAAGGTTATCGCCACGACAACGGGCTGGACATCTTACCGGGGGATGAAAGCGCGGATGTGGTGGGCGCAAATCCGCGGGTGATTTGCTGCGTTCATAAAGCAAAAGGCCTTCACCCTGGTGAAGGCCTTTCTTCATATTGTTTTCATGGCAGGGAAATCAGTTCGCGAGGAACCGTTTCTCGTCGGTCAGCACCTGAAGCAGTAAACCCAGCTCTGGTTTCTGATCTTTAATCCGTTTGCCATTGGTATCAAAGGCGCGGTAATCGCCGTCGCTTTCCAGCTCCAGCGTCTGATCCGGCGTCGTGATGATAAGCGTCCCGTCATCGCTGGTGGTTACCCAGTTATGGCGGCGCTTGGCAGCAAACAAATCTTCACCCTGCGAATAATCCGCCGGTGACGTCGTGACATGCAACAGACGCTGCATCAGCGTAGTCATCACATCCGCATGGTCAGTCAGCTTATTGATACTTTGCGCTGGCGTGCCCGGCCAGTGAATAATCAGCGGAACCTGCAACTGGCGGCGGTTCATCGAATTGCCTGATCCCCAGGTGCCGTTCTCATTGAACTCAATGCCATGAGACGCCGTGATCACCACGACGGTTTTATCCAGCTCACCGCGGTCTTTCAGCGATTGCAGGATGGACTTGATCTGGTCATCCACGCCATGAGCACCGGCCTGATAACGGTGAATGAAGGTGTTACCTGTCGGCACACTTTCATTATCCTGACGTAACGCCGTGCTGATACCGTTCAGACTGACGTAGGAGAACCATGGACCATTACCACGCACATTCAGCCACTGCTGCCACTGATTTACGGTTTGCTCATCGGACTGTTTAACCGGCGGCGGCAAGGTGAAATCGGTCAGCAAGGCCTGACGATACAGCGGGCTGTTAAAGCCGTCAGAGGCAAACAGACCAAATTCATAACCCTGTTGTTCCAGCGACGTCACCAGTGCAGAAGGTTTGCGTGCCGCCAGAATGCCCTGCATATAGCTCGGCGAAATCCCGTAGAACAGGCCGAACTGGCCGGTGTCGTTACGGTTGCCGGAGCTGAAATGCTGGTCAAAACGGATGTTATGATTGGCGAAATCGCTCAGCGCTGGCATCTCTTTATCCAGCGTAGCGGTGTGAACGCCATCTACCACCACCATCAGCAAATTATACTTCGAACCGGTTTTCGCAAAGCTGATGGAATTCAGCGGGTATTCCACTGCCAGCGCTTCAGGATTTCCTTGTTCGATAAGCCGCTTCTGGTATTCCTCGGCATTCAGCAGGCCATGTTTCTCAAGGAATTTACGTGCCGTCATCGGGTACGAGAGCGGAAGATTCGCGCGCTGCATGGTGATCGGACGGTAGAAATTGGCATCTGCCCAGATATACATCAGGTGTGACGCAAAGAAACTGGCAATGAACAGCACGACGATCGGCTTGGCGAAATTACGGCGGTTCAGGCTGCGCAGTTTCTGCCATGCCCAGGTGCCAAACAGCATTTCGAGCAGGAAAATGACCGGCACAGCAATGAACATCAGCTGCCAGTCACGCGCCATTTCGCCCTGGCCGGGGTTAACCACCAGTTCCCACACCACCGGATTAATATGCAGATGGAAACGGGTAAAGACCTCGGTATCGACCAGCAGCAGCGTAAGTCCGGCGGTCGCCAGAATGGCAGACAAGAACCGCAGCAGCCGTTGCGACATCACCACAAAGGTCAGCGGGAAGATAATCAGCAAATAAGCAGAGAATCCGATAAAGCTGAAATGCCCAAGCCAGCTAACCAGCGCGTAAATGCGTCCTTGCAAAGAAGAAGGCCAGTCTGAAACAAACAGGTAGCGGCTGCCGAGCCCAAGAATGAGCAGGATATTAAACAGGGCGAACCAGTGCCCCCAGCTGATCATCTGGGATACTTTTTCGCGATAGCGCTGACGATTTGTCACCATGAGAGGTATTGGGCAGTTTGTGGATTAATGGGCTTTATCTTCTCTTATCGACGCTTGCAACGCTTTAGCAAAAGACTGAGACAAGGCTTTGCGTTGTGCAGGAGCGACGCTGGTATTAATAAGGTTAGTCACCATATTGCCCAGAACCATCAAAGAAAGGTCTGTCGGGGCGCGGTGCTTTTCGAGAACAGTCGCCAGCTCGGAAAGGATCTGTTCAACGTGTTCGTCACTGTAACGGGATGATTGTGCCATAGAGTATTGTGCTTCTTGATCTGACAAAGTCCAATATCTTAGCCGATCACAGACCTACTTTCCGCATTTTTATAACCCCTTCATACTTCGGGTTACAGATGCGTTGGCTGCGCTCAGTCCCCCGAATCACTTACCGGAGTAAGCTCATCGGGATTTCTTCGTTTGCCGCCTTCCTGAAACACGAATTATTTTGGGGTTTTTATCTCATTAAATCCCCATTTCTAAGGTATGAGCGGTTGCGGCTTTAGAACTTCGGTGTTTGAATACGCCCCGCAGGCAAACCCTTCTTACACGGCTGCAATTCACACAGGAGAAAGTCCCCATGAGTCTGGATATTGAGCAGATTGCTCTGCACCAGTTGAACAAACGTGACGAGCAAACGCTGGATGTTGTGCTGCGCGATACGCTTCTGACGCCGAATGCGGCCGTTGATGAAATGATGGCCGAGCTGCACCGCGTCTACAGCGCCAAAAGCAAAGCTTACGGTCTGTTCAATGAAGACAGCGAACTGGCTGTGGCGTTGCGCAGTTGCCGCAAAGGGGACGACGATTTCCTGTCATTCAGCCGCGCTGCGACCGGCCGTCTGCGTGATGAACTGGCGAAATACCCGTTTGCCGAAGGCGGCGTGGTGCTGTTTTGTCATTACCGCTTCCTGGCGGTGGAATATTTACTGGTGGCAGTGCTCAACAGCCGCAGCAGTATGCGCGTCAACGAGCAACTGGATGTCAGCAGCATTCATTACCTCGATATCAATCATGCCGATATCGTGGCGCGCATTGACCTGACCGAATGGGAAACTAACCCGGAATCCACCCGTTATCTGACATTCCTCAAGGGTCGGGTAGGGCGCAAAGTCTCTGATTTCTTCATGGATTTCCTGGGCGCGTCTGAAGGTCTGGATACCAAAGCGCAGAACCGCGGGCTGTTGCAGGCGGTTGATGATTTCTGTACCGAAGCGCAGCTCGATAAGAACGAGCGTCAGAATTACCGTCAGCAGGTTTATACCTACTGCAACGAGCAGTTACAGGCGGGGGAAGAGATCGCGCTGGATGATTTGTCCGAAGAGCTGCCACCGTGGAACGATAAGAAATTCAAAGAATTTACCCAGGAACAGGGCTATCAGCTGGAAGAAACCTTCCCGGCCGATCGCAGCACCTTGCGTCAGCTGACCAAATTCGCCGGCAGCGGCGGCGGGCTGAGTATTAACTTCGATGCCATGCTGATGGGCGAACGCATTTTCTGGGATCCGGCGACCGATACCCTGACCATCAAAGGCACACCGCCCAATCTGCGGGATCAGTTACAGCGTAAAGCCGGTAATAAATAATACCCGTCATACTTCAGGCTGCAGATGCGTTGGCTGCGTTCGCTCACCCCGGTCACTTAGTTATCTAAGCTCCCGGGGATTCACGAACTTGCCGCCTTCCTGCAACCTGAATTATTTAGGGTATCGGCAGATTTCAGGCAATAAAAAACACCGCCTGGGCGGTGTTTTTTATTTGTTCTCGCACGGCGTCCCGATGCGCAACAACTCGGTCAGCGATTAAACGCGAACGAAGTCGATGTGAGCCAGTTTTGGCTTGAACGGGTGACGCTGTACAGCCTGAACTTTAACTTTGGTTTCTTTACCGTCGATAACCAGAGTAATTGCTTCAGAGTAGAACTCCGCTTTAACTTCCAGATTCTTTACAGAATCGTGGTCCAGTTTGATAGAAACCGGAGCAGCTGAGCCACCGTAAACGATAGCTGGGAATTTGTTTGCTGTACGCAGGCGGCGGCTCGCACCTTTGCCCTGCTCGTCCTGTGGACGTACTTCTACATTGATAGTGATCATTGTATATTTCTCGATTAGAACTACTTCTAAAATGTGCCCCGCCACCTGCGACCGAGTGACGAGTTGAGTACTGCGGCTTTCACACAAGGCGAAAGCGGGCGGTATGATACCGGAGCAGGGTAGCGGCAGCAATATAAATCGCCGGCTTTCTCACCCGCGCAGCTCATTAGCACGCCGGTACCGGCCTTCATAATCGAACATTTTTTCGCGTACCTGCCAGAACTGGCCTTTCATGCGCGCCACCACAAAATCCGGATGACGTAATAAAACCTGTTGCGCGACGATATCCGCAGCGCTACTCCATTCCAGCGGTACGCCGGGCGCACGCTGGTGCGGACGCAGGAAGTTATGCAAAAACGCCATGCGCTGGGCAGGCGTCGTCAGGCGAAAACGCTCAGAAACGTCCGCACCGTCTTCATCGTAATAGGTAATTTTCAGCCATTCGCCTTTGTCATCGCGCCCGTTTTCCAGGTTCATGCCACCGCAGCGCAGTACCAGTGCGTCTTTCAGACGCAGCGCAGCTTTGAGCATATCGTCGGGATCAACCAGAATTTCCTGACACTGATGGCAGCGTCGCGCGGCGATATCATTCTCCGCGCCGCAGTGCGGGCAGCTTTTAAAGCGGAAACGGAAATCGCACTGCTCTCGATTGCCCTCGTCATCCTCCAGCACGCCCTGACAACGGCGGCCAAAATGCTCGATGATGGTGCCGTCTTCCGTGGTTTTCCCCCAGAAGATATTGGCAAAACCGCAGGCAGGACAGAACACCTGCACCGGTTTGTTATCGCCCGCAGGCTTATGGCTGCCGACTTCCGGCGTAAACAGGTCGTGCGGATTACCGGCGTAATCGAGGATAAGGCAGTCAGTTTTGCCCGGCGCCAGCCGCAGCCCGCGTCCGACAATCTGCTGATACAGGCTGACGGATTCGGTCGGGCGCAGGATGGCGATCAGATCCACATGCGGCGCATCGAAGCCGGTAGTCAGCACCGACACATTCACCAGATAGCGTAATTGCTGCGCTTTAAATGCATTAATCAGCCGGTCACGCTCGACGGCGTGCGTTTGTGCGCTGATCAGCGCCGCTTCGCCTGCGGGCAGCAGGCCGAAAATTTCGCCGGCATGTTCCACCGTCGAAGCGAAAATCATCACGCCTTTACGATCCTGCGCAAATTCAATGATTTGGCTGATGATATGCGGCGTAATGCGTTTTTGCTGACGCAGTTCGTTATTCAGATCCGCTTCACTGAACAGCCCGTTGCTGTTGGCCTGCAACCGGCTGAAATCGTAGCTGACCACCGGCATATCAAGCCGCTCTGGCGGGACCAGGAAGCCGTTTTTGATCATGTAACGCAGCGGCAGTTCATAAATACAGTCGCGAAACAGACTGTTGGCATCACCGCGCACAATGCCCTGATGGTGATACTGATAAATCCAGCCCTTGCCTAACCGGTAAGGCGTGGCGGTCAGTCCGAGCAGGCGCAGACGGGGATTTTGTGCCTTAAGATGGCCGATGATCTGCTGATACTGACTCTTATCATCGTCGGAAATCCGGTGGCATTCATCGACAATCAGCAGGGAAAATTCGCCACTGAATTCTGCGAGATTAGGTGCAACGGACTGCACGCTGCCAAACACCACTTTGCCGCTGCTTTGTTTCAGATTCAGTCCGGCGGCGAAAATATCCGCTTCCAGCCCGTAAGAAAGGTATTTGCTGTGGTTTTGCGCCACCAGCTCTTTGACGTGAGCGAGCACCAGAACGCGCCCGCGCGCCACTCTTGCCAGTTCGGCAATCACCAGACTTTTCCCCGCGCCGGTCGGCAAGACGATCACGGCCGGTTCATGATGCTGGCGGAAATGACGCAGGGTGGCATCCACGGCGTCCTGCTGATAGGGGCGGAGCGTAAAAGCGGTCACGGCAACATTCACCTGTAGTATTACTGTTAATAAAGACAGTAGTGAAGTATGCCAAGAAATCAGGCCTATAGCGATGAGCAAAAAAATCACCTGGCGTGAATGTTTAGCCTGCTTATTTTCCTTCTTCCTGACCGGTTGCGCGGCTATACTGTTGGTCTCAATGCGGCAGCCTGTCTGCCTCCTCTAAGTAATAATAACTCGTTGCAATTATTACGAACCGAACAACCCTGAACCCTGTCAGTTGCCTAAAGCGACGGCGGGGTCTTGTGTTTTATCAGTAACGCGATCACTCAGATCGCCATGAAGGCAAGTCTACTCAATGCGTCTGGACAAGTTTCTATCTCAGCAATTAGGTGTAAGTCGCGCGCTGGTTTTGCGTGAGCTTCGCAACAAACGTGTCACCGTTGACGGCGAAATCGTTAAAACGGGTGCGATGAAAATCAGCCCTGAGCAGCGTGTCGAATTCGACGGCAACGTACTGGATCAAATCACCGGCCCGCGTTATTTCATGCTCAATAAACCGCAGGGCTATGTGTGTTCTACCGATGATCCGGATCACCCGACTGTGCTGTATTTCCTCGAAGAACCGGTGGCCTACAAACTGCATGCGGCAGGGCGTCTGGATATCGACACCACGGGTCTGGTGCTGATGACTGACGACGGCCAGTGGTCACACCGCATCACGTCACCGCGCCATCACTGCGAAAAAACCTATCTGGTCAACCTCGAACATCCGCTGGCTGACGATACCGCTGCGCAGTTTGAAGCGGGCGTTCAGCTGCATAACGAAGATTCCCTGACCAAACCGGCACAACTCGAGAAAATCGAAGATTGCCTGGTGCGCCTTACCATCAGCGAAGGCCGTTATCATCAGGTGAAACGCATGTTTGCCGCCGTGGGTAACCGCGTGGTGGGCCTGCATCGCGAACGTATCGGCGAGATCGTGATGGATGAAGATTTAGAACCGGGTCAGTACCGGCCTTTAACCGCGCAGGAAATTGCCAGCGTTGGCGTTCCCTCGCGCTAGTTTTTCCTATAACTGGAGCAGCTGAAAGTGCAAGAAAAACCGGTATCCCACATCGGACTGATTTTCATCCTGGGATTGATATCGATGCTGATGCCTCTGGCCATCGATATGTATCTGCCAAGTATGCCCGTGATCGCGCAGGAATATGGTGTTCCGGCGGGCAGTGTGCAAATGACGCTCAGCGCCTATGTGCTGGGTTTTGCGATAGGGCAGTTGTTTTACGGACCGATGGCGGACAGCCTCGGGCGTAAGCCGGTTATTTTCTGGGGCGTGCTGATTTTTGCCGTCGCCGCCGGTGCCTGTGCGCTGGCGCAATCGGTCGAACAGCTGGTCTGGATGCGATTCCTGCACGGTCTCGCCGCCGCCGCCGCCAGTGTGGTGATCAATGCCCTGATGCGTGACATGTTCACCAAAGATGAATTCTCCCGGATGATGTCTTTTGTGGTGCTGGTTATGACCGTTGCACCTCTGCTGGCGCCGATGCTTGGGGGGCTGCTGATGGCGGTTTTCAGCTGGCACGCAATTTTCTGGGCGATGGCAATTGCCGCGCTGATCGCCGCCACGCTGGTGGGTGTGTATATCAAAGAGACGCTGCCCAAAGAACGACGGCAGAAATTTCATTTGCGTACCAGCGTCGGTAACTTTGCGTCCCTGTTCCGCCATAAACGCGTGCTGAGCTATATGCTGGCGAGTGGTTTCTCGTTCGCCGGTATGTTCTCCTTCCTCAGCGCCGGTCCGTTTGTCTATATCGAACTGAATGGTGTTTCGCCGCAGCACTTTGGTTTTTACTTTGCGCTGAACATTGTGGCGCTGGTGATCCTCACCCTCATTAACAGCCGTAATGTGCGTCGTGCGGGGGCGGTGAAGATGTTCCGCTTCGGGCTGTTTGTGCAGCTGACGATGGGCATGTGGCTGGTGATTGTCTGCACCTTCGGATTGCCGTTCTGGGCAATGGTCATTGGTGTGGCGGGATATGTCGGTGTGATTGCGATGGTCACGTCAAACGCCATGGCGGTGATTATGGACGACTTCCCGCATATGGCGGGGACTGCGGCTTCTCTGGCGGGAACGATTCGTTTCGGCACCGGTGCGGCGATTGGTTCCGTACTGTCACTGTTTACTGCAAAAAGCGCCTGGCCAATGGTCGGTTCAATGGCGTTCTGTATTCTGGCTGCGACGCTGCTGTATCTCTATGCCAGTCGTCCGGTGAAAGCAGTATCTGCATAACTCCCTCCCCTGCGAAGGGGAGGGCTGGGGTGGGGTATTAAGGTCAAAATCAAAAAGGCAAAGTGTGCTTTGACAAGATGTTAGCTCTTAAAACCCCCTCCCAACGTCCCCCTTCGCATGGGGAGGAGCAAAACCAGCACCGTTTTCTCTGCTTCGTGCTTGAGCATTAAACCACTTCTGCTTTCACTCCCTGAACCCGGCGCGCTGCTTTGGCCCGGGCATATTCGTCGGCCATGGCTTTGGCTTTTGCGCCCGGCACCAGCGCCATATCACACTCTTTAGGCAGTAATGTCGTGACCGCTGCGGCAATCAGCAATGAGGCGACCAGCGCATAAATCGCGGTGCTCTGACCGTACAGGCTGACCAGCACGCCGACCAGATAGGGTCCGCAGAACCCCCCCAGATTACCCAATCCATTGATAACACCGCGTGCGCTGCCTGCGACTTCCGGCGTGGTAACTTTGCCCGGAATAGTCCAGAAGGCGCTGGTTGCGGCTTGCAGGAAGAACCCCGCACCGACCAGGAATCCGTAGGCCGCCATTATGTTGTGGCCGAAAGCCACGGACGCTGCCAGACAGGCTGCAAAACCACACAACGGCAGGGCGATGAACATACGACGTTTACCGGTTTTATCCGACAGTACCGACATCGCCAGGATACCCAGCATGGTACCGACGTAAGGGATAATCGCCAGCATACCGACCGAACTCATGTCGCCGCCGGTCAGGTTTTTCAGAATGGTCGGCAGCCATAAGGTGTAGCCGTAAATCCCGGTCTGATAGAAGAAGTTAATGATGATCAGCTTGACGATAGACTTGTTACGGAACACCTCTTTCAGCGGCGCGTTATTTACCGGTGCCAGTGCTTTAAGTGCTTCGCGTTCGCGGTTCAGTTCTGTCACCAGATAGTCGCGTTCACGCTCAGAAAGCCATTTGGCCTCTTCCGGACGGTCGCTGATGGTGAACCACCAGAAAATCATCACCACGAAAGACAATGCCCCTTCGATGATGAACAACCAGCGCCAGTCGAGCGTATCCAGAATCAGACCCGAAAGCGGCGCGGTGATCATCCCGCCGAGCGGTGCGAACATCAGCACGTAAGCATTGGCGCGACCGCGTTCCTTATCCGGAAACCAGTTGCTGACCATGGTCAGCACTACCGGCAACATCCCGCCTTCTGCCACACCCAGCGCAAAGCGCAGGAACAGCAACTGATACTGATTGGTGATAAAGCCGGTCAGGATGGAGATCACCGCCCAGGCAATCAGCGAGCAGGCGATAAATTTCCGTCCGCTGCCGTGAACCGCCAGACTGCCTCCCGGAACCTGCAGGAATAAATAACCGATAAAGAATATACCGGCGGCCAGTCCGGCCATTGAAGCGGTAATCCCTAATTCCGCGTCCATACCGCCGGGCATGGCGAAACTAATATTAACCCTGTCCATGAAGGAAATAATGCAGGCGATAAGTATTGGTGTAATGACACGTAACCAGCGGGCCTTAGGAATCTTATTATCCATTCTATGATCCTCGGTGAAGCTCGTCATACTTCAGGTTGCAGAGGCGTTGGCTGCGCCCGCCAACCCCGGTCACTTACTTGTGTAAGCTCACGGGGATTAACGGCCTTGCCGCCTTCCCGCAACCCGAATTATTTAGAGCATGTTCAATGCGACGTTTAATTAAATATTTCGTCTTTCGGCGATGACTTAATAAAAGCATTTTGAGGAAAGTATTTCGTGACAGGAGTCACGTTGAATTATGTTAAGAAAAGGTGTTACCACATACGTGATCCTGCACCGGAGTTCGCGTGCAGGATGGAAGGGGGAAACTGAGGCAGAAAGGAGAGTTAAATCGTGCCACCAAGGGAAATCCGGTAGTGCAGATCTACACGTTCAATCGTAGGCAGGTTTCTGATTTTTTTGAGTAAAATCTCCGCAACGACTTTCCCCATTTCAAAGCGCGGCGTGATGACGCTGGCCAGTAATGGTGTGGTGGCCAGCCCGATATCTAATCCGTGGAAGCCGGAAATCGCCATGTCCTGCGGAACGCGGATGCCCAATTTGATACATTCCTGTAACACACCAACGGCAATATCGTCATTGGTACATAAAATAGCGTTGGTCTGCGGATATAACTGGCGCGCCATGGCTAACATTCCGGCACCAATAGATACGGATGAAACTTTATTGGGCGTGATATGTACCGGCGTCAGACCCCGTTCAGTCATGGCGCGGCTGTAACCCTGATAACGTTTCTGGTCACGGGCATCCGACATCGAACCGAAATACACCACATGCTCTTTGCCGCTGGCGAGGAGGGTATTCGCCATATCGTAACCGGCCTGCTGATTATCAAAACCGACCGCGATGCGCCCGTGCGTGTCATCGAGATCCATCACCTGTGCGACAGGAATTTCGGCGGCATTCAGGTACTTATCGGCTTTCAGCGTATGCACGGAATCAGTGAGGATAAGCCCTGCAAGCTGATAACCCAGCAGATTGACGATATGTTCTTCTTCGCGCTCTTTGCTGTAATCGTAATTGACCACCAGCGTCTGAAAACCCTGTGCGGAAGTGACTGACTCAATACCGGCCAGCAAGTCGGAGAAAATCTGGTTGTTGAACGAGGGCACTAAGATGCCGATACGCGGCGCTTTCGCCGGTCCGCGGGCTTCTTCCAGCGGATATCCCACTTCTTCCATCACCTTTGTGATGCGTTCGCGGGTTTCAGGAGACACCTTTTCCGGCGTGCGCAGAAAACGGCTCACCGTCATCTTTGTGACGTCCGCCAGTTGGGCGATGTCCTGTAGTGTCACGCGCTGATTTCTCATGCGGAATTTTCCTGATTGGGCCTGCAAAGATACCTTGTTATTGAAACAGAAAGCGCCGGAAATTGTTATCAAAATGATGAGGATCACACCGGGAGTAACAGGGTTTTTTAACATTCCGTCAGGTGATCTGTATCACAGTTTAGCGCAGGGTAAACCGGTGTAGTGAAGCTAACTTTTTAAATCAGCATTCAATAAGGCCAACGTCATGACAAATCTGTTCTCACTGGATAATAAAAAGATTCTGATCACCGGCTCGACGCGCGGTCTGGGTTTCCTGCTGGCTAAAGGGCTGGCGCAGCATGGCGCAGAAATTATCGTTAACGGCACGCAACCGGAGTCGACGCAAAAAGCGGCTGAAGCCTTGCGTGCAGAAGGCTTTATCGCCCATGCCGTCTCTTTCGATGTCACCAGCAGCCAGGCGGTGAATCAGGCGATTGATCATATCGAAAGCACTATCGGCCCGATTGATGTGCTGGTAAATAACGCCGGTATTCAGCGTCGCCATAAATTCACTGAGTTTCCGGAAAAAGACTGGGACGACGTGATTGCGGTGAATCAGAAATCTGTGTTCCTGGTATCGCAGGCGGTGGCGCGTTACATGATCCAGCGCGAGCGTGGCAAAATCATCAATATCGGTTCGATGCAAAGTGAGCTGGGCCGCGACACCATCACGCCATACGCCGCGTCAAAGGGTGCGGTAAAAATGCTGACCCGCGGCATGTGCGTTGAGCTGGCACGCTACAATATTCAGGTGAACGGTATCGCACCGGGCTATTTCAAAACTGACATGACGCAGGCGCTGGTGGATAACAAAGAGTTCTCCGAATGGCTGTGCAAACGCACCCCTGCTGCACGCTGGGGTAATCCGGAGGAGCTGGTCGGCGGCGCGGTTTATCTGTCTTCTAAGGCCTCAGATTTCGTGAATGGTCATTTACTCTTTATTGATGGCGGCATGCTGGCTGCAGTATAGGAGGCCCAATGAACAAAATTGCATTAATCACTGGCGGGGGCAGCGGTATCGGTCTGAGTGCCGCGAAAGCGCTGGAAGCGACTGGATTTACCGTGATTCTGGCCGGACGAAACAAAGAAAAGCTGGAGCAGGCCGTTGCGCTGTTTGCGCCGGGACAGGCGGTGGCGCGCCAGCTGGATGTGACCCGCCCGCAGTCAGTCGCCGCGCTGTTTCAGGATATTCACGAAACCTTCGGACGTCTGGATTTGCTGTTCAATAACGCCGGTAATAACGTGAAAGATGTGCCGATTGAAGAACTGCCGGTGGAAGACTGGCTGTCGGTGATCAATACCAATCTGACCGGTGCGTTTTTGTGTACGCAGGCGGCGGTGAAACTGATGAAACAGCAATCGCCGCAGGGCGGACGCATCATCAATAACGGATCGATTTCAGCGCAGTCACCGCGTCCGAATTCCGCGCCATACACCGCCAGCAAACACGCGATTACCGGGCTGACCAAATCCACGGCGCTGGACGGGCGCGCATTCAATATCGCCTGCGGACAAATTGACGTCGGCAATGCGGCGACGGATATGGGCAATAAGGCGCTGGCGGGCAGAATGCAGGCCGACGGGCATATTGCTGAAGAACCGGTGATCCCGGTGGAACGCGTCGGCGAGGCGGTGGCATTTATGGCCGGTTTACCGCTCGACACCAACGTGCTGACCATGACCGTCATGGCGAGTGCCATGCCGCTGGTCGGTCGCGGATAAACTGAGTTTCAGGCATAAAAAAACGGCCCGTTACGGGCCGTTTTGCATGTCGGTATACGGATTACGCTGCTTTGATTTTGCGTTTCCGGCCAAGCCAGAAAATCAGTACCAGCAGAATAATCACGCCAGCCACCATTGCCGGAGCCATAAACGGCTGCAATTTCGCCAGCAATGTGACCGGCCCGCCTGCGCGTAACACTGCGACATCGTGCGCGCTGACCTGAATAGCCGCGTTGCCGTAGTTCTTCAGCACGTAATTAGAGATGTCAGCGATTTGCTGGTCATCCAGCTGACCGACATACGAACCCACGCCAAATTTAGGCATCAGCACGTGATGGTCGCCAACCTGACGATCTACGCCGTACAGAATCGCGGAAATCAGGTTTGACGCATTGCCCATGCCGGTCGCCGTGTTGTTGAATAACGACGGATACGCCTGATTCTTGCTGCCTGATCCGTCGGGCTGGTGGCAACTGGCGCAGTAGCCGCTGAACAATGCCGCCCCGTTATCGATGGTTTTATTGGCGTTAAACGGATGCGCACCGCGCAGACCTTCTTCAACATTCACCGGCTTACCGAAAGTATCCGCCGCCTGCGTATCACGCGGGTCACGTACCGGTGTGCTGTTTTTCAGGTAGAACGCAATCGCATTCAGGTCAGTGTCAGACATATATTGCAGGCTGTTTTGCACCGCTTCAGCCATGCCGCCTGCTGCCTGGTTTTTACCGGCAGTACGACCTGTTTTCAGGTATTCCACCAGCTGAGCCTGCGACCAGTTACCGATACCGCTGACCGGATCAGAACTGATATTGGGCGCATACCACGGGCCGACCATGCCGCCGGCCAGCGGTTGATCCGTCACCGACCCCATCATCAGGTTACGTGGCGTGTGGCAGGTATCACAGTGACCGGCACCGTTGACCAGATACGCGCCGCGGTTCCATTGCTCACTTTTCGACGGATCCGGCTTAAACGGGGTGCTGTCGAGATACATCATGTTCCAGCCCGCCATGGCAATACGCATGTTGAACGGGAACGGCAGGGCAGTTTCAACATTCGGCTGCTCGACCGGCTTAACACCTTGCTGGAAATAGACATACAGCGCGTGCATGTCGGCATCGCTCATATGGCTGTAAGAGGTGTAAGGCATGGCCGGGTACAGATTGGCACCGTCAGGGCGAACGCCTTCACGCACCGCGCGGGTAAACTGTTCTTCGGTGTAACTACCGATACCAAACTGCTTCGATGGCGTGATGTTCGTCGTGTAAATCGTGCCCATCGGCGAGTGGATTTCATAGCCACCGGCAAACGGCTTACCGCCTTCCGGCGCGGTATGACAGGCCTGACAGTCAGCCGCTGTCGCGACTTCCTGACCCTGATGAATAAGGGCTTCCTGAGTGTCATCTGCCATCGCGCTGGCGGCAAAGCCCCCGAACGCGGCGCTCAGCAGGCAGGCGGTGAGAAGTTTTTTCATGCTGCACCTGCCAGTTTTTTCGCCATGTCGTCTGCTGCTTTCAGGCCGAGTGCGGCCATCGTCAGCGTACTGTTCACCACGCTTGATGACGGAATCGCACCGCCGCCCGGCAACCACAGGTTAGCGTGGTCGTGCGCACGGCATTCACCGTTAACCACAGAATCTTTCGGATCACTGCCCATGATAGTGCCGCCCATGATGTGGTTATTGGCGTTCAGGCTGGTGGTGATGTTGAATTCTTCGGCCATAAACAGGGAACCGATGTGTTCCAGCTGTTTATGCGCGGCTTCCGCGCCTTTACGCACGTAATCGCCGACATCGTAATGAATGTCCGGGCACGGCAGACCGTGCGGATCTTTACGGGTGGTGCTGAGTGTCAGGCGGTTATTTGGATCCGGCAGCGGTTCCAGGCTGATAGACAAGTCCACACCAAAGATAGAACGGCGGCGAATTTCCTCATCCAGCTCTTTGCCGACCAGACCCATCTGCAACGCTTTTGACGTTGCGGGGATCACACGGCTGATATTGTTGAGGATCATTTTGTTGGCAGAATATTCTTTGCGGAAATCACCGTCGCGCGGGCCCACCAGACAGCTGCTCTGCGCCGGACCGCGGCCAATCCACAGTGGCTCTTTGGCAATAAACGTACAGTGGAAACCGGAGTGGTCCATCATGTTACGGCCAACGTGATCAGACGAGTTAGCGATACCGTTCGGGTTCTTTTCGTTAGCTGCCATCAGCAGCAGACGCGGAGTTTCGATACCGTTGCAAGCCAGTGCGAAGACTTTACCGGTGGCTTTGTGCGATTTTTTATCGCTGTCCAGCCAGTGAACGGCGGTCACATTGTTGTTTTCATCGGTGTCGATTTTATAGACAACCGCTTCGGCCAGCACCACGGCGCCTTTGTTTTCTGCGCGCTCCACGTGGGCAATACCGTTATACATTGCACCAATCGGGCAGATCGGCTGGCAGTTGTTGTTACCGCAGCAGGTCGGGCGACCGTTCCACGGACGCGTGCTGCGGCCCTGGGGGATCGGCACTGAACGGTAACCGTGCGGATTCACGATCTCAGCAAAACGTGTGTCGCCGTAACCGTAAGGCACCTGTTCCATCGGATAGGGTTTGCTGCGCTCGGAAGGTGATTGCAGTTCAGGATCATTCGGGCCTGCTACACCAATCTCTTCTTCCGCGCGGCAGTAATACGGTTCGAGTTCATCATAGGAAATCGGCCAGTCGCGGCCCACGCCGTACAGCGTTTTCATTTTGAAATCGTTAGGAACATGACGCCAGCAGGAAGCCGCCCAGTGCCAGGTGGTGCCGCCAACGGTGCGCAGATAACCCTGTTTGAAACTGCTGGCGCTCGGCCCGGTCAGGTGGACGTAGTTATTTTCCGGGAAGTACAACGGAGCAGGGGCTTTTTCTGACTGCGGATACAAACCCTGGAAGTCAGAGCCTGCACGGTTTTCGAAAGGCATATTGCGCCAGTTTTCCACGGCCTGCGCGCGTTCGATACGTAAGCCTGCTTCCAGCACCAGAACGGAATATCCCTGGCTGACCAGCTGATCGGCAATCATGCCGCCCACGATGCCGGAACCGACAACAATCACATCAGCAGACGCATCGCCGTCTGCAGTAAATTCTGGTTTTTTCATCAGGCTTTGCTCACAACATTTGTTTCAGAAGGGTTGGTAAAACGATCGGCGTTCATGGATTCCGGCATCGCGGCAGCAGGAGGCGCAGCAGTGAAGTACAGCGGGCCATTACCGCAGTAAGTCGGCACAATCAGGCCGTCACTCACCGGGCGATACATCAGTGCATCTTTATATGAAATCAATATGGAATCGGTTCCATGTCCGACCGTGCCGGTATACCACGCAGTGACGATACTGGTGACCAGTTCACCCAGACCGTTTTGCTTTGCCACTTCCTGCAAATCTTTAGCCGCCTGACCCGGTTTCACCAGCGCATGCAACTTGCTGACTTGCGCCGGGAAGTCGGGCTGTGAACGATAAAAGGCGTTAAAAATCTGTGCAGATGAGCCTTCGCTGATATTTTTATGCTCAGTGATGGCCTGTGAAACCAGATAGAACTGACCGAAGATGACCGGATCCTGTGTGGCGGTTTCTTTCTCCGCCTGGCTCAGGAACGGGAAACCGAGCAGCGTGGTAGCTACCATCGCGGAGGTGAGACCTTTCAGCAGTTCACGACGACTGAAACCGGTTCCATTTTCTGGTGAATTTCTTCCAATAATTGAAGGATCGTTTTCCATCTCTTTCTCGCTGGGAATGGGTTGTTTTGCCAAACGGCAGTGAATTCGCTTGTCTGATTCTTATTATAATTTGCGTAATGCGAGATTTATCAGCGGGTTAGTTCCAGCCGATATCTGTCCCGATAGGGTATACCACTTATAACGGTGCGGATGATAAGCCAGGAATGAGGGATTTGTGCAAACAAATTGTGCGGATTTATTAACATTAGATCCAGATTTTAACGTATGATGCGGCGCGGAAAAAATTGTAACCAACTGGTTCATTTCAGGATGAAATTAACACCGGACTTTGACTGTTACACGAAGTGACTACTGTCTATTTACCTGACAGTTAAGGGATAAACAGAGATTTTGGCGTTTTCATTGATTGTTATTTGTATATAAAATGTAAATGAATAAGCAATTAAAAGTAACGTCAATTGATTAAAATGGTTGTAGATCAAGTTGGAAAAGGTTACAAATAAGCCAAAATGAGATCTGCCTCTCAAATTATCCGGGAGCAGACATAAAAATGACCTCAATCTGCGTTTTTGTATCCGGCAACGTTAATTTAATGTTAATTATTTGAGCGTAAGTTGGGCAAAGCGAAGACTGTCGGCTATAACTTAAGCTGTATGGTTGTAGCGATTTTGTAAAAACATCTTGTATAAGATGTATGAATCACTGTCTGGGGAGCCACGTGAATAATATCCAACTTTCGGTAGTACATCGTTTGCCGCAAAGTTATCGCTGGTTGTCAGGTTTTGCCGGTATCAAAGTTGAACCGATTCCGTTGCCTGGTAACGATGAAGATAACAATCTGATCGGCCTGAAACTGCTCAGCCATGAGGGCGAACTCGCCTGGCAGGTCATGCACCAGCTGACGAATGCGTTAGAAGATATTCAGGTTAAAGCCGCGATCGTTGAAATTGACGGTGAACCCTGCCTGTTTGTTCATCGTGAAGATGAAAGCGCCACGCTTTGCTGCCTGAAGAATATTGGCGCCGCGATCGCAGAATCCGTTAGCGCACTTTATCCGTTCTGAACCGCCTGAAATCTCACGCTTTCAGGCGATTTCCTTCAGCACCTTGTTCGCCGATACCTATTGGATTGTGTCGAATGCGTCAGACGCTGCCAGCAACTCCCGGGTATAAGTCTGCTTTGGCGCGGTAAAAATCTGCTCACAATCTCCCTGTTCGACCACTTCCCCGTTTCGCAACACTATCAGCTGATGACATAAAGACCGCACCACGTGCAAATCATGGCTGATAAACAGATAGGTCAGGCCGTGGCGCTGTTGCAGCTCACTGAGGATAGTCAGAATTTGCGCCTGTACCGATTTATCCAGAGACGACGTCGGTTCATCAAGGATCAGCATTTCCGGCTGTAAAATCAGCGCACGGGCAATGGCAATACGCTGGCGCTGACCGCCGGAAAACTCCGTTGGATAGCGATGGCGTGACTCCGGATCTAATCCCACTTCCTGCATGGCGCGGATCACTTCTTTTTCCCGTTCCTGTTCGCTGATTTTCCGGTGAACCAGCAAACCTTCGGCAATAATCTGCCCGACCGTAAATCGCGGATTCAGTGCCGAGAACGGATCCTGAAATACCACCTGTATCCGGCTGCGGAACGGCAGCATTTTTTTGCGCGAAAAGGTGTGCAGCGGCTGGCCATCGAACCAGATTTCGCCCTGCGACTTCATCAGTCGCAGCAAAGCCAGACCGGTGGTGCTTTTTCCTGAACCGGATTCACCGACCACGCCCAGGCTTTCGCCGCGACGCAGCTGAAAACTCACCTGATTCACCGCATGTTTGATACCGACGGTCCGGCGCAGCAGACCGCGTTTCACCGGGAAACCGACATCCAGATTTTTGACGTCGAGCAGAATGGAAGATTCGCTGTTCAGCGGTTGCGGACGACCCTGAGGTTCCGCCTGCAATAACTGGCGTGTATAGGGATGCTGAGGCTGGCTGAACAGCGTGGCGCGGGGTTGCTGTTCCACCACGCGCCCGTTTTGCATCACCGCCACGGTGTCCGCCAGACGGCGCACAATGCGCAGGTTATGGGTGATAAACAGCATCGCCATGCCCATTTCCTGTTTGAGTTCATCGAGCAGCGATAAAATTTGTGCCTGCACGGAAACATCCAGCGCAGTGGTTGGCTCGTCAGCGATCAACAGTTTCGGGCGGGTCAGTACCGCCATGGCAATCATCACGCGCTGGCGTTCACCACCGGAAAGCTGATGCGGAAAATCTTTCAGGCGCGAGGCGGCCTCGCGGATACCCACGCGATCCAGACAGCGCAGGATTTCGCTGCGCGCCACGTCACCGCGCAGATTTCGGTGCAGCATCAGCACTTCGGCGAGCTGTTTTTCGAGCGTATGCAGCGGATTGAGCGAAACCATCGGCTCCTGAAAGATCATCGAAATCTCGTTACCGCGGATCCGGCGCAGGGCAGTGCTGTCTGCGTGGAGCAGCGATTGTCCGGCAAACACAATATCGCCTTGCGGGTAAATAACCGAAGAGGGCAGCAGGCGTAATACCGACAGCGCGGTGACGCTTTTTCCGGAACCGGATTCACCGACCAGCGCTAAGGTTTCACCGGCATGAATATCGAGGGACACATCACTGACCACTTCACGCTGCTGGCCACCCTGACGAAAGGCGACGCTGAGATTTTTGATTTGTAAGAGAGGAGAGTCTGTCATTTCAGAGCGCCTCATGATGATGTGCGGACGGATTAAAGGCGTCGCGAACGGCTTCACCAATGAAAATCAGTAATGACAGTAAGGCGGCCAGCACCACGAATGCGCTGATGCCCAGCCACGGCGCCTGCAAATTGTTTTTACCTTCCATCAGCAACGTCCCGAGCGACGGTGAACCCAGCGGCAGACCAAAACCAAGGAAATCCAGCGACGTCAGGGTGGTAATTGAACCACACAGGATAAACGGCAGATACGTCAGCGTCGCGACCATCGCATTGGGCAGCATATGGCGGCGCATAATCGCGCTGTCACTGACGCCCATGGCCTGCGCGGCACGGATGTAATCAAAGTTGCGGGTACGCAGGAATTCGGCGCGTACTACGCTCACCAGCGTCATCCAGCCAGAAAGCACCGTGATCAGCAGCAGCCACCAGAAATTCGGCTGCACAACGCTTGCCAGAATGATAATCAGGAACAGCGTCGGAATACTGGACCACACTTCGATAAAACGTTGCCCGAGCAGGTCAATCAGCCCGCCATAATAGCCCTGTGTGGCACCGGCCATAATGCCAATCATGGAAGTCAGCACGGTCAGCATAATGCCAAAGAACAGGGAAATCCGCAGCCCGTAGAGGATTTGCGCCAGCACATCGTGACCGTTGCTGTCGGTGCCCAGCCAGTTTTGCGAAGAAGGCGGCGAAGGGAAGGGCTGCGCGGTGGAAAAGTTAATGGAATTATAACTGCTGCGGATGGGCGCCCAGATTGCCCAGCCGTGGTCTTCAATCTGACGGACAACAAACGGATCCTGATAATCAGCAGGCGTTTCCAGTTCACCACCAAATGTCGTTTCGCTGTAATTCACCAGAAACGGCACGTAGAGATGTCCCTGATAACGTGCCAGCAGCGGTTTGTCGTTGGCGAGGACGTTGGATAACAGCACCAGGATCAGCATCATCATGAAAATCCACAGCGACCAGTAACCACGGCGATTCTGGCAGAAGCGTGCCCAGCGTGCCTGACTGACGGAGTTCAGTTTAAAAAGGCGCATTACTGGCGGCCCTCAAAATCGATACGCGGGTCAACCAGCGTGTAAGTGATATCGCTGACGATATTAAGCAGCAATCCAATCAGCGTGAAAACATACAGCGTGCCGAAAATGACCGGAAAATCGCGCTGTACGATGGCGTCGTAGCCCAGCAATCCCAGCCCCTGTAAGGAGAACATCACTTCTATCAGCAAAGAGCCGGTAAAAAACATGCTGATAAAAGTGGCAGGAAAACCGGCGATCACCAGCAACATCGCGTTGCGAAAGACATGCCTGTACAAAATTTGCTTCTCGTTCAGCCCTTTAGCGCGGGCAGTCACCACATATTGCTTACCCACTTCATCCATAAAGGAGTTTTTGGTCAGCATGGTCAAGGTGGCAAATCCACCAATCACCGTCGCCAGCACCGGCAATGTGATGTGCCAGAGATAATCGGTCACTTTGCCGTACCAGGGTAATGTATCGAAATTCGGCGACGTCAGGCCGCGCAACGGGAACCAGTCGAGGTAACTGCCGCCGGTAAACAGCACAATCAATAAGATAGCGAACAAAAAGGAAGGAACGGCATAGCCGACGATAATCACCGAACTGCTCCAGGTATCAAACCGGGAGCCGTTGCGTACGGCTTTGCGAATGCCAAGCGGAATTGACACCAGATAGATAATCAGCGTGCTCCACAGGCCGATAGTGACGGAAACCGGCAGCGCGCTTTTCACCAGACCCATCACGGAAGAACCGCGGAACAGGCTGTCACCAAAATCGAAGCGAACGTAGTTCGATAACATCTCAAAATACCGTTCATGCAGGGGCTTATCGAAACCGAAACGGTGGGTGATCTCGGCGATCACTTCGGGATCAAGGCCGCGGGCACCGCGATACTGACCTTCGCCAAACTGCGCCAGACCCGGTGACGCTTTACCATTTCCGCTGCCGGAACTGGCGCCAGGTAAACCAGTGGATTGCCCCATTTCTATCGCGGCAATGGCCTGATCGACCGGTCCGCCGGGCGCAATTTGCACAATGAAAAAGTTAATCGTGATGATCGCCCACAGCGTCGGGATCACCAGCAGTAGTCGTCTTAACAGATAGGCGGCCACACTCTCCTCCTCAGCGGCGTTGCGCAGGTAAACGTGCTGCGCGGTTCACGTCGTACCACCAGGTGTCGAGTTCCATTCCGTTGGACGGGGCGACAGCCGGCATCGAGAATTTATCCCAGTACGCATAGCGTTCATGGTTGGTGTACCACATCGGGATCATCACCCTGTTCCAGGTCAGAACCCGATCCAGCGCATGTCCAAGTGCTAACAGCGCGTCCGGTTTGCCCTGGTTCGCGGCAATTTCATCGGTCAGTTTATCAATGGCCGGGTCGCTGATACCCGATTTGTTATACGTGGAATCCAGATATTGGGTGTTCCAGTAAATCCGTAAATCGCTGCTCGGATAAGTCGTGGCAGGATAAACCGTCGGGATCATATCGTAATCACGCTGACGCATACGGCGCACGAACTGGGAGTTATCCACTTCGCGGATCGACATTTTAATACCGAGACGTTGCAGATTATGCTGGAACGGCAGCACGTACTGCGAGTTTCCACCGCCCGGCAGCAGCAGTTCAAAGGTAAATGGCTTGCCGGTTTTACTGTTCACCAGCACCTGATCTTTCACTTCCCAGCCCGCTTCTTTCAGCAGTGCGGTGGCCTTCAGCAGATTGGCGCGGTCGTTGCCGCTGCCATCGGAACGGGGCGGCTGATACAGCGAAGTGAAGACTTCCGGCGGAACCTGACCTTTCAGCGGCCCGAGCCAGGCCAGTTCGGCAGAGTTCGGATAATCTTTCGCCGCATACTCGGTATTCTGGAAATAGCTGTTCACCCGCTGGTAGGCACCGAAATAGAGCGCTTTATTCATCCAGTCAAAATCGAACGCCAGAGTAATGGCCTCGCGCACCTTCCGGTCGGCAAATTGCGGCCTGTGAAGATTGAAAGCCAGCCAGCGTGTATCCTGCGCGGCCTGATTTACTTCATCCGCTTTCACAATGAAGTTTTTGCTGAAATTGCCCCCCTGATATTGCGTTGCCCAGTTCTTTGGCGAGGATTCCATGCGGAAATCAAAGGCACCAGATTTAAAGGCTTCCAGGGCGACATTATCATCCAGGTAATAATCGTAGCGGATGGTATCGAAATTATAACGCCCGCGGTTAACCGGCAAATTGGCGGCCCAGTAGTCAGGAACGCGCGAATAGGTGATGTACTGGCCGAGCTTATAGTCGCTGATACGGTAAGGGCCGCTGCCTGGCGGCGGTGTGCTCAGCGGTTCGTTGAATTTGTGTTTTTCCCAAAACGCCTGTGGCAGAACCGGCAGGCCCAGCAAACCGAGCATCATGTCTTTATCCGGTTTCGGCAAGACTATACGCACCGCCAGACGCGATATGGCTTTGACCTCTACACCTTTATAAACCACCCGAAATTGCGGTACGCCTTCGGTCATGAACTTTTTGAAGCTGAATGCTACGTCGCTGGCGGTGATTGGCGTGTTGTCGTTAAAACGGGCTCGCGGATTGATATCCACTTCGACCCAGCGGTACTGGCTGTCATAGCGGGCTGAATCGGCAATCAGCGGATAATAGCTGCCGATTTCGTCGCTCGAAGTGGTGAACAGGCTGTCGTAAAGCGAGCCGCTGCGAGCTGCCGGATTGCCCCGTGAGGCGAAGCGGTTAAAGTTGTCATACGTGCCGATAGCGGCCAGCGTAATCTGTCCTCCCTTCGGCGCGGCGGGATTGACGTAGTCAAAACTGCTGAAGTTAGAGACGTATTTAGGTTCACCTAAAATGGCAAACGCATAGCTGTCTTGTATGACTTCGGCTTGTGCGCTGAAGCTCAACAGGCACAGCACAACGGCAAACACGCGAGAAAACATCCTGAATCAGCACTCCTGTGAAGGTGAGAGCAGTGTACGGCGATGCCGCAGATTATTGTTCGGGCTTAATCAATTGATAGCTAAGACCTTGTAACGCATCAGCCTTAGATTTCATCCCTGATCCCGGACTTTTTATCACAACCAGATGCAGACGCCTAAAAGAAAAATGGCACAAAAGATGCGGGGCTGATGCAGGTCAAATCTGCCATGTGGCATCTTTCTCATTGAAATCCCGAATAAAGTCCAGAAGCTCAGGTACACTTAACGACTTGCTATACAGATATCCCTGCAGATAGGTCACGCCATGATTACGCAGATATTCTGCCTGCATCTGAGTTTCCACGCCTTCAGCAACGGTTTTGATCCTCAGTTCTTCCGTGAGCCTGAGGACGGTATCCAGCACCGGCGCAATCAGGGTTTTCTGATCAATCGACATCACAAAACCGCGGTCAATTTTCAGATAGTCCAGGGTAAACTTCTCAAGATAAATCAGGGCGCTGTGGCCGGTGCCGAAGTCATCGATGGCGATTTCAATCTTATGACGGCGCAGCCAGTTAAATTCCCGTAACGCACCTTCGGTATCAATCATGCCGCGTTCTGTGATTTCAAACACCACCTGAAAAGCATTCTCCGGTAAAGCTTCGATAAAATTCATCACATCGTCATGAAAACTGATTTTATTCATATGATGAGGGGAAATGTTGATGCTCAGTTTTGCGGGTTCAGGAAAAGCATGCTGCAAGGTATGGGCGTCCACCGCCACCAGCGCCATCATGTGTTGGGTCAGTTCAACGATTAGCCCCTGATTTTCGGCGTAGCCGATAAAAACATCCGGTGGGATGCGGCCCTCAATCGGGTGCTGCCAGCGCAGCAGGGCCTCCACCCCGGTTACTTTCAGGCTTTTTGAATCGATAACCGGCTGGTATTCAACAAAGAACTCTTTATTTTTCAGGCCACGCAGGATCACACGTTCAACATTATGGCGGTTAAGCAGGCTGTGATAAATCAGGGCGCACACCATCAGGCTCAGCAACAATCCACCGGACAGCGTAAAAAGAATGCTGTCACCGGTGAGGGTAGGGGAGTAAAGACGCACAGTAAGCGGATAGCCCTCAATTTCGGTCTCCGTAAACTGGCTGCGCGGTAATTCACTGACCGGAATCAGCTGATCCTGCGCTGAAATAAGTGCTGATTCTCCTACCAGCAAAGCAAATCCCCGATAACCCGAGCCCTGTTGGGCAAACAGCATATAAGGCGAGAGTGTCAGCTCAAGCGTGGCGATGACGCCATCATTATACGTACCAGGATTGCGCTGCCAGACGATGATCACCGCGCGGTTAGGCACCGCAGGCGTCCCCATTTGCAGGTTGATACTCATTGTTTTATCGAAGTCGATATTATGCAGCGAGCTGTTGGCGGGAATATTTTGGTTACCCGAGGCAGAAGAACAAAAAACCATTCCGTTGCGCACCAGCTGAAAATCACGCACACCAACGCTGAATGCAGCATCCCGATTTAATTCACCGGCAATGGAGTTGCAGGGCTCATCAGTGAGCAATGCAATTTTGCTCATTGTGTCGGAGAGTTGGTGGAAATAGTCAGCCGCAAAACGGGCGGTTTGCTGAGCGATTTGATGTTGTTCGCGAAGGGTATTGGTTTTAATGACGGTCAGGGTGACGGCAGTAAAGAAAATAAAAAACAAAGCTGAAAAAAGAATACTTCTTTTTAAATACCGGCGCTTGGGTAACACGGTGTGTGTTAACGCCGTTTTTAAACCCATATGTTTTGCCCTTTTTCTCGCCGAGGAAATAAAAGTATAACGTAGTCAAAAAAACAGCAGACATTAAATACACTTTATTACAGGCATAAAAAAACGCCATCAGGAGATGACGTTTTTTTATTCGCTTGGCATAGGACAACAAGAACTAAATCATAAGGTAACGGGATTAACCGTTAGCTAAAACTCGTCTTGCTTCACGATAACGGGCATTCCAGTAGGACTCTTTCAGATTTGAAATCATCACACCGTTGCTGGTGGATGCATGAACAAACTGATCGTTACCTAAATAAATACCAACGTGACGGCCTGTAGAACCTGCACGGAACAGAACCAGATCACCCGGACGCAATTTCGTGCGCTGAACTTTCTTGCCCTTTTCTTCCTGTTCATAAGTAGAACGAGGGAGATCCATACCAAATTGTTCGCGGAATGTTACCTGAACGAACGCTGAGCAATCGATACCACGCTTGCTGTCGCCGCCTAACCGATAACGAACGCCTTTCCAGTCAGCGTACTGATCCATAATTTTGGATTTAACGTTGACGCTACGAACCATTGCTTCGAATTCATCCTGAGAGGCTTGCAGTAGAAGACCGTCTTTGTCATTTACTGCACGCATATCAGTTTGTGCGCTTTCTGTGTTCGAAGAATGCATACCACTACACGCAGAGAGAAGAATTGCTGCGCCAATTGCGGGAATCATCCGCGTGATATATCTCATAAACGGTTGAGACTTGACCATTATTGTTGTTATCCCTTGCTGTCCTTAACGATGAAATCGTTATTAAAATTGCCAAACGAAGCGAGACTACCTGCCGCAATTAGTCGGGACAAATACCAGACGGGTAAAATGTGCGTTAGAGCACGTTTTTTCCTTCAATACGGGTGTTTTTGTCACATTTCTATGAGGGCGATTTGGAGAGTACCGTAATGAATAAGGGATTGCGAGAGGTTTTGTGGGATTTTTTATAAGAAATTGTGATGTAAGCTGATGTTAGTAAAGATGTTAAAAACGATGGGTGATTTATATACTAATTTGGGTTAAAACCACGTCACAAGCGGCTTCTGCGTGCAAATTTCAGCAAAGTATATCCGGAAATTGGATGAAAAAAAGGTCAGGTAGATCATCAACATCTGCCTGACCATAATTTATTTGTATGAATGCAAAATTACGTCGTAGTTTTAGGAATTTTGTTACCGGGCAATTTTCTCTCAAGCCAGTTAATCAGCATATCGCTGGCCGGTGTCATCAGCCACCAGCTGGCGCCAACCAGAACGACTGACATGGAACCGACGGCAATATCCGTAAACCAGTGTGCGCCAATCATCACACGCGGCAGCGAGAAGATAATGGTGATCAGCAAGGCGATAAAGAAGGCTGATTTACTCAGATAGCGCAGCATAAAGCAGGAAAAAATAATCAGCATCATGCCGTGGTCGCCCGGGAAGCTGTCAGCGGACGCATCTTTGGTCTGGATACCGGTCAGCTGGCTGACCCGGTTTACGCCAGGGAAGCTCAGAGAAGGGCTCTTGTGACTGACCGGCAGTAAATGACCGAGCTGGTTTAGCACGACAGCGGTCAGCAGCATCACGATGCCAATGATGATGTAACGGCGGCGTCCGGCGGTATCCTGCTTCAGGAAATAGCTCAGGTAGAGCAAACCCATGGCCAGCAATGAGATCAGATCAAAGGCGCGGTTATTGGTCACTGCGACCAGATGCAGGAACCACGCGTCAGTCGCCAGATGCTGGTTAAAGAAGAAGAAGATCGACTTATCAATCGGGAACCAGAAACCGTGGTTTGCAGGTAAATAGAAAGACAGAAAAAGGGCAATACCTAATACATTGAGTATCAGGATTGCAGGAATATTTCGGCGCCACATATATGAAGACCTATTCTTAGCAGGGTAACGATTAACGTAATGGACGTTAACTTAATCTCTACAACTTAAACGAATCTTCAACAAAGATGATTGCAGAACATTCCACTGGGTTTGATTCTGCGTAATAAGCTCAATTCTGCTGTCTAAAGGCGCCACCGGTCTGGTTTCGATTTTCAGATCACTGCCCTGGCGGTTAATCATCAGTGCGCCTTCTTTGATACGAATGATACCCTTCACGCGGTCAACCGGCGCGGCACGAGCCCAGTCAAGCATGCCCGCGGTGTCAAACACCGTTTCGCCATCAAATATCCAGCCGCAACTGGTATAACCGCCGGCTTCGTTGAGTGCACGTCTCCAGCGCTGCTTTTCTGGCAGACTCAGTGCCGCCAGTCCGCGCTTTGATGCGTGAGCATGATGATGCTGGCCTTCGGGTAATTCGGTATGATTGAGACGTGGTAAATCCAGCAGAGCAGGGGAAATCTCCCCCTGAGAAGCCACCACCAGGCGGCGCTCACGGCCATTTTCGCTGAACCATCTTTCCAGCGCTTTCCGGTCATTTTCCTGCGCCACATCCGCTTTATTGGCAACAATCACATCCGCTGCAGCAAGCTGATCGCGGAAGTTTTCATTTTCAATGACGCGCTGTTCACTCAGCTGGCGCGGATCAAGCAAACACAATGTGGCATTCAGCGTCAGCCAGTTGCTGTAAACGTCAGAGGTTAATAAAGAAAGGATCTGCTTCGGATGGCCCAGCCCGGTAGGTTCGATCAGCAACCGGTCAGGTTTTGCCTGCTGCAATAACATGTTTAACCCGACCTGCATCGGTAAGCCGTTAACGCAGCACATGCATCCGCCGGGGATTTCCTTCAATACCGCACCGCTGTCCGCCAGCAGTGCGCCATCGATTCCAATCTCTCCGAACTCATTGACCAGCACGGCCCATTTTTCACCTTCAGGCTTCTGAGCCAGCAGGTGGCGCAGCGTGGTGGTTTTACCGCTTCCCAGAAAGCCGGTGATCAGGTTGGTTTTGGTCATGGGTCACATCCTTTTAAAAATTCACCCAACAATGTGCAGCGACCCGTTAAGAAAATCCAGTTTTGTGCCGATGAATAACATGGATTGCTTAATTCTGCCCGCAAGAGCAACAAATTATTTTGCTGTTCGCCATGTAAATTCCATTAGATGTATTAATGTTAAATGGTGGTTGCGTAAATTTTAAATTTCTATAATTACAATGAGGTGTCACCATGAACAGAATGACCTGTTTACTGTTTTTGGGAATCATGGCCTCAGGGACGATTCAGTTTGCCAATGCGTCTGCAACAGGCGGCATCATACATTTCACCGGATCAATTGTTGAAGGGGGATGTAACTTCAGGGCCGCAAGTAATAAGGTGATCAGCGACTGTGATCGCGGTGGAAAACAGGTGACACAAGCTCACACGCTGAATGTGCAAACACCTTCTTCTTATGCGTTACCCTTGTCCCTCGGACAGGTCACCACAAAGCATATTAACAATGATCCTCATCTTGCCGTGGTCACTGTGAGTTATAACTAAGTATCCGAAAATAGTTAACATTGTTAATCCTTTTCCCTGCGGTCATAGAACGCGATAACGTCCTGTATCCTGATGTGGCCGGACAACTTCTCAAACTGGCTGGCCCTGTTTTGATCGGCCCGTCAGTTTTCTTCTCCCGTCCTTTCCCTTTGTGCCGACATGTTATAATTTTCTCTCTTATTTCAGGCATCAGAGCATGTCATCAGTTGTCAGACCAATTGAGTGCATGTCACAGACAGGGGCGAGAATATGCGACTTTATCAGGAAATTGGCGGCTATTTGCGCCGTGATATCCATGCCGGAAAATATTCGCCCGGCGATCGTCTTCCTCCTGAACGTGATATTGCAGAATCTTATTCCGTCAGCCGCAGCGTGGTGCGTGAAGCGCTGATCATGCTTGAGCTCGAGAAAATCGTTGAAGTGCGTAAAGGCTCAGGTGTGTATGTGCTGAATCAACCTGAAAGCACGCCGCCGGAACTGGCTGACAGCGGCTACGGTCCGTTCGAATTGCTTCAGGCGCGTCAGTTACTGGAAAGCGAGGTGGCTGCCTTTGCCGCTATGCAGGCGACAAAAACGGATATTTTGCAGATGCGCGATGCGATTGACGCCCAGCGGGATTGCATTGCCCGCGGCGTGACGGATGAAGCGGAAGATCAGCGCTTTCATGCTCTGCTGGCACAGGCATCGCAAAACAGTGTGCTGGTAAAACTGGTCGACGACCTCTGGCAAATCCGCCAGCGCAGTTCAATGTGGGAAGGGATCCATCAGCATGTGGTCGATAAAAGTTACCATCAGATCTGGTTACAGGATCATCAGACCATTCTGCAGGCAGTTTTACGCCGTGATCCTAAGGCCGCGAAACAGGCGATGTGGCAGCATCTGGAGAACGTAAAAGATATGCTGTTGCAGGTTTCTGACGCTGACGATCCGTCTTTTGATGGCTTCTTATTTTCGTCCGTGCCTTCAGAGCTGAATGACTGAGAGACAGCGCACCAATAAAAACGGCTGCCTGAGCAGCCGTTTATCATTTAGCGTAAAGTCGGCCAACTAAATCGACTTAACCAACGTATTTAGCAACGGTTTTCTTCGCGCCGATCCTTTGCAAATCGGCATATGCGGCCTGAATAGCCTGCACCACTTTCTCTTCCTGCGGCAATTGATCACCGAAGACGCCGTTCAGCGCCAGCAGCGCTTTCACGCGTTCTTCGCCATCCGCAGTAGACGCGATGATTTCTGCCAGCGTTTCCGCCATCGGGTCTTTAATCTCAATCGGCTGACCGGCATCATCGGTACCACCGACATAACGCATCCAGCCCGCCACGCCCAGCGCCAGCAATTCATAAGAACCGCCGTTTTTCACATGCCAGCGGATTGAATCGAGCATACGTTGCGGAAGCTTCATCGTACCGTCCATCGCGATTTGCCAGGTGCGATGTTTCAGTGCCGGATTGCTGTAACGCGCAATAAGACTGTCGGCATAGGCGGTAAGATCCACACCTTCAACGCTCAGCGTCGGCGCCTGTTCATGCAGCATCAGGTGATGCGCAGCGGCTTTATAGTTATCGTCTTCCATACAATCGTTGATGTGCTGATAACCGGCCAGATAACCCAGATAGGCGAGGAAAGAGTGACTGCCGTTCAGCATACGCAGTTTCATCTGCTCAAACGGCAGAACGTCTGACACCATCTGCGCACCGGCTTTTTCCCAGTCCGGACGGCCTGCGACGAAGTGGTCTTCCACCACCCACTGGATGAACGGTTCACAGGCGATACCACAAGGATCCGTCACGCCACCCAGCGCTTCGGTAATTTCTGCCAGCGTGTTTTCCGTTGCGGCAGGCACAATGCGGTCAACCATGGTGCTTGGGAAAGAGACGTTTTCAGTGATCCATTTCGCCAGTTCCGCGGAGCGAGCTTTCGCCATACCCAGCACAGCGTTTTTAACCACCAGACCATTTTCAGGAATGTTATCACAGCATAGAACGGTGAAACCCGGCAGACCGCGTTCATGACGCAGACGCAGCGCTTCAACTAACACGCCAGGCGCGGTAGATGGCGCCTGACCACCGGCCAGATCCTGCTGAATTTTCGGGTTTTGCAGATCCAGCTCACCCGTACCCGGCTCGATGCAGTAACCTTTTTCAGTGATGGTCAGGGAAACAACCGCCACCTGAGGCTCGGTCAGTTTTTCCAGCACGGCATCAAGCCCGTCGATACCGCCGTGGACGGATTCATGAGCAGAGCCAATGATAATCGCCTGATTGCCTTCCGCCCCTTTCTCCAGCACGGTAAACAGATGATCTTGCTGACGCAGGCTTTGTATCAACGCTTCATTACCGAAGAGGCTGATTTCGCAAATGCCCCAGTCTCCGCCCTGAAGGTTTAAGACGCGGTTAGTGAGCAGCGCCTGGTGGGCACGGTGGAAAGCACCAAAGCCGAGATGAACGATACGGCTTTTCAGTGCATCGCGATCATAAGCAGGCAATGACACTGCTGCGGGCAGAGACGCTGTAGCAATAGTTTTCATGCAATACTCCAGGCAAGTCAGAAATAAATAATTGGTCAGGCCAAATTGGGGCTGTTTACCCGTCAGTTCAATTTTATGCTGGATAAAGCGACGATTTAAGCCGAAATCAGGGCTTAGAGTGTAAAGTCATATGATAGAAAGGGGAATTGGTAAGTCCGGATGACCACTGATTTTGTGATGCAGATCGAGAGTCTGCGCATTAAAGACAAAATCAGGACAATAAAAAAGGAACGCCGGAGCGTTCCTTTCAGCACAAAGGGGCGCTGATTAATCCGCGCGGCCCATATAACGGCGTTCTGCGATATGAATACGAATTTTATCGCCGGAGCTCAGATATTCAGGCACCTGAATGCTCAGACCGGTCGCCATGACCGCAGGTTTGGTACGGGAGCTGGCAGACGCACCTTTAATTCCCGGTGCCGTTTCAATGATTTCCAGATCCACCGTCTGTGGCATTTCCAGCGCCAGCAACTGGCTGTCGAGCGTCAGAACCTGCATGCCCTGTAAACCCTCTTCAGGAATGAACAGCAGTTCTTCTTCGATCTGCGCCTTATTGAAGGTGTATGGCGTAAAGTCTTCATCATCCATAAAGACGTATTCGTCGCCATCGACGTAAGAGAAGTTCACTTTACGACGCGTCAGGCTGACAGTATCGAGGATATCGTCGCCTTTGAAGCGTTCTTCTACTTTGCCGCCAGTACGTACATCAGCGAAACGCATTTTGTACAAGGTGCTGGCACCACGGGCGCTTGGGCTCTGAACATCAATATCTTTAACCAGCAGCAATTTGCCGTCGTAGTTCACAACGAAGCCGCGTTTAATTTCGTTAGCACGTGCCATATAAATAACCTGTCAGCAGAGAGATAAATAATTTGCGACACGTTACCCGCGCCGCTGATTTCAGGCAAGCAGATAGCGTAAAAAGAGTCGTGAAAACGCCGCTTTATGACGCATTTTTTGCATGTGTTCTGCCTGCGTGAAAAATGTTCGGTATAGCCTGTTAAAGGATAGTAAATATTTCGCTGGTGGCGCATAACGCCGCCTGCTATTGTCGCGCCTCAAAATGAGGCCTGAGGAGGCTGTTAATGGACTGTCGTACCGATTGCGGAGCCTGTTGCATAGCGCCTTCGATTTCCAGCCCGATACCCGGAATGCCTGACGGAAAACCGGCGAATACCCGTTGCGTGCAACTAGCCGATAATTTCATGTGCAAGATTTTCACCTCGCCGCTGCGTCCGAAAGTTTGCGCCAGCCTGCAGGCCAGCCGCGAAATGTGTTTTACCCATCGCGACCAGGCGCTGACTTATCTGATTAAACTTGAAGCGGATACTGCGCCTTAAACGACGGCTTCCGCTGTTTCTTCCGCCGGTTTATCGACGTTTTTCACATTCCAGATACACAACACTGAACCCACCACCATCGCCAGCGCGGCATAAAACACGGCATGGTAGGTCCAGAACTGCGCAATCACCCCCGCCAGAGAGCCAGCCAGGATCCAGCCCGCACGCGTGGAGTTGGTGAACAGCGTGGTTGCCGCACCGGCTTGTCCCGGCATCAGATCCTGAAAATACAGCATGCCGATCCCGGCCAGAATGCCGATGAAAATCGCGTTCAGCAGCTGTAAAGCAATCAGCATGGCTGCGCCGGTGGTAAACAGAATGCAGCCATAAAAAATCACCCCTGCGACTACCGCAAACCGCATCAGAAAGCGTTTCCCCAGCTGTTTAGCCAGATATCCGGCAATCAGCATGGTCGGAATTTCCAGACATGCCGCACTGCCCATCAGTACGCCCGCCAGTTTTTCCGGCAGACCTAATTCACGCACCACATACAGCGGCATATTGATGAGATAAATACTGTTGGCTGCCCACATCAGTGAACAGGCGATGAAAAGCATCAGCGTATCGCGACGGTTGCGGCGGGGCGCCTCCAGCGTAGCCGTGGTTTTGATGTGCGCTTTAGGCATGGAGGGCAGGAATATATACACCATCACCCCGCAAAGCAGGAACGCCAGCGTGGCGGCGCAATACATGAAGGTAAAACCAAAGCCCATCGACAGGGCGAAGGCCAGCGGCGGGCCGACGACCCAGGCCAGCGAAACCTGTGCACGCAGAATAGAACTGAACATGACGGCTTCACGGCCGGTCTTTTCAGAATGCTCACGCGCCAGAGCGAACATCTGCGGGTTGGCGGTGGAACCGAAACTCGACAGCAGCACGCCGATAAACAGCAGGATGAAGTAATTGCGGTTAAAGGCGAACAGCACACACGCCAGCGCGCCCAGAATGCAGCAATACAGGATCAGCGTTTTGCGGTCACCACGTTTATCGGACCACGTCGCCAGCAACTGGCTGACGAAAATACCGATCACCGCACTGCCGGTGAAGAAAATCCCGACCATGAACGGACTGACGTGAACCTGAGATGTCAGGAACAGACTCAGCGTTGGCGTCTGCAAAGCGCCGGCGATGCCGGTCAGAAAAGCGATGATCAGAAAAGCAGTCGACGTCATGTCGGGTAAACGGCGGGCTGACGTTGTAGAAATTCGCATTAGCTATGTGGACCAGAAGTAGGGAAGGGGACGAAATTTGCGCGAATGTTACGTCAGTTTAAAAAAAACAAAAACAGGTTTTGATCATCAAAAATGTAAACCGGAGTGAATTTGCCATACTGAATAATAAAACCGCACTTTGTGTCAAAAACAACCAGACGAGGTTTCTGAGATCCACCCAAACAGTCATCACAAACCAGGTTCAGCTTACGTCAGCTTTTCGCGTCAGCCTGACTTCAGCATTTGAGTTAAATCATTCGTTTCGGAACGTGTTTAGAAAGGAAACTGTGCGTAGCATCAAAAAATTGTCACGCAAAATCAGGGAAAGCTTGATTTAAAAACAGCCCCGATTGAGACTTCCTGAAACGTTTCAGCGTTGTCAGCTTTTCTCCTGAAATCTGACGGCGCTCCTTTTTTCTCAGTAAAGCTGAAACGATTCAATTTCAGCAGGAGAGGAGAATTATGTTCCAACTGTCACAGCAAGATATTCATCTCGGTGCGGCTGCCAGCGATAAGCAGGAAGCAATTCGCCAGGTTGCAGCAGCACTGACACAGGCCGGTCGCGTCAGCGAAGGCTATGTAGACGGCATGCTAGCGCGTGAACTACAAACCTCCACTTATTTGGGTAACGGCATCGCGATTCCTCACGGCACTACCGATACCCGTGATCTGGTGCTCGATACCGGCGTGCAAGTTTTCCAGTTCCCGCAGGGGATTGCGTGGGGCGAAGGCCAGACCGCGTATGTGGTTATCGGTATCGCAGCGCGTTCTGACGAACATCTCGGTTTGCTGCGTCAGCTCACGCACGTCTTAAGTGACGACAGCGTCGCAGAGCGTCTGGCAAAAACAGATTCAGCAGAAGAATTACGCAGTTTGCTGATGGGCGAAAAAAATGCCGCTGAATTCCTGTTTGATACTCAGCTGATCGCCGTTGATGTGGCTGCCGAAAACCTGATCACCTTACAGGCGCTGAACGCGGGTCGTCTGAAAGAGATTGGCGCAGTGGATACCGCTTTTGTCAGCGACGTTATCAGCCGTAAACCGCTGAACCTCGGGCAGGGCATCTGGCTGAGTGACAGCACCGAAGGCAACCTGAAAAGTGCAGCAACGGTAAGCCGTGCGCAGCAGGCCTTTGACCTCGATGGGGAAAAAGTCTCCATGCTGCTGACGATTTCAGTCGCAGATGACCAGCCGCTCAATGTGCTGAATTACCTCAGTGATTTGCTGATAGCGAATAAAGCTGAACGCTTGCTGACGGCTGATCCTGTGGGTGTGCTGGCATTGCTGACCAGCGAAGTCGAAGAACAAGCCAACGTGCTGACTGCAGAATATGTTGTCCGTAACGAGCACGGTTTGCATGCCCGTCCGGGTACAGCTTTAGTGAACGTTATCAAACAGTTCAGCAGCGAAATCACCGTGACGAATCTTGATGGCAGCGGTAAACCTGCCAACGGCCGCAGCCTGATGAAAGTCGTGGCGCTGGGCGTGAAAAAAGGTCATCACCTGCGCTTTACCGCCAAAGGTGAAGATGCGGAACTGGCACTGAAAACCATCGGTGAAGCTATTTCTGAAGGTCTTGGGGAGGGCGCATGAGCCGCAGAGTCGCCACAATTACATTAAACCCTGCGTACGATTTAGTCGGCTATGTGCCGGAAATCGAACGCGGTGAAGTCAATCTGGTGCAAACCACCGGTCTGCACGCCGCCGGTAAAGGCATTAACGTTGCGAAAGTGCTGAAAGATCTCGGTATCGACGTCACCGTGGGTGGTTTCCTCGGTAAAGAAAATCAGGACGGCTTCCAGTTGCTGTTCAGCGACCTGGGCATTGCGAACCGCTTCCAGGTGGTGAATGGCCGCACCCGCATCAACGTCAAACTGACCGAAAAAGACGGCGAAGTCAGCGACTTCAACTTCTCCGGTTTTAACGTGACCCCTGCCGACTGGGAACGCTTCGTGACGGATTCCCTGTCGTGGCTGGGTCAGTTCGACATGGTTGCCGTCAGTGGCAGCCTGCCCGCGGGCGTTGATCCTGACGCGTTCACCGACTGGATGAAACGTCTGCGTGCGCAGTGTCCGTGCATCATTTTTGACAGCAGCCGTGAAGCGCTGGTTGCTGGTCTGAAAGCCGCCCCGTGGCTGGTGAAACCAAACCGTCGCGAACTGGAAATCTGGGCCGGCCGTAAATTGCCGGAACTGAGCGATGTGGTAGAAGCAGCACATGCCTTGCGTGATCAGGGTATCGCCCACGTGGTGATTTCACTGGGCGCTGAAGGCGCATTGTGGGTTAACGCATCTGGTGCGTGGATTGCCAAACCGCCAGCCTGTGAAGTTGTCAGCACCGTGGGTGCTGGTGATTCCATGGTCGGTGGCCTGATCTACGGCTTGCTGATGCGCGAATCCAGTGAACATACGCTACGACTGGCAACGGCTGTTGCCGCGCTGGCTGTCAGCCAGAGTAATGTCGGTGTCACCGATCGTCCGCAGCTCGCGGCGATGATGGCCCGTGTTGACCTGAAACCCTTTTAATCCGCAGGAGGCAGAATGAAAACGCTGCTGATGATAGACAGTTCGCTCGGACAGGCTCGCAGCCATCTGGCGAAAAATTTGCTTGCTGCCGCTGCTGTGAAAGCAGGGCATCAGGTCGTTGAACAGGCTGCTGACGCTGAAGTCGTTATTGTTGCCGGTGAAACGGTGCCAAACGACGCCGCCTTGGCGGGCAAAAATATTTATACCGGTGATGTGGCCGATGCCGTGCGTGATCCGCAGGCCTTCCTGCAACGTGCGCTGACCGAAGCCAAACCTTATGTTGCCCCGGTGGCAACGGCTGTCACTGCTCCGGCTGCTGGCGGTCCAAAACGTATTGTGGCGATAACGGCGTGTCCGACCGGTGTTGCGCACACCTTCATGGCTGCTGAAGCCATTGAAAGTGAAGCGAAAAAACGTGGCTGGTGGGTAAAAGTTGAAACCCGCGGTTCCGTGGGTGCTGGCAATGCCATCACACCTGAAGAAGTGGCAGCAGCGGATCTGGTCATAGTCGCGGCAGATATCGAAGTGGATCTGGCGAAATTTGCCGGTAAGCCTATGTATCGCACTTCTACGGGTCTGGCGCTGAAAAAAACCAAGCAGGAACTGGATAAAGCACTGGTTGAAGCTGAAGTCTATGAGCCGAAATCTCAGGGTGCAGCAACAGGTGCGAAGAAAAAAGAAGCGGGCGGCACTGGGCCATACCGTCACCTGCTGACCGGCGTATCTTATATGCTGCCAATGGTGGTGGCGGGCGGTTTGTGTATCGCGCTTTCGTTCGTGTTCGGTATCAAAGCCTTTGAAGTGAAGGGCACGCTGGCGGCGGCATTGATGCAAATCGGTGGTGGTTCAGCCTTTGCTCTGATGGTGCCTGTACTGGCGGGCTTCATTGCCTTCTCCATCGCTGACCGTCCGGGTCTGACGCCGGGTCTTATCGGCGGTATGCTGGCAGTGAGTACGGGTGCAGGGTTCCTGGGGGGTATCATCGCTGGTTTCCTGGCAGGTTATGTGGCGAAAGCCATCAGCGGCAAGCTGAAATTACCGCAAAGTATGGAAGCCCTGAAACCTATCCTGATCATTCCCCTGGTCGCGAGCCTGATCACCGGCCTGGTGATGATTTATATCGTCGGTACGCCGGTCGCTAAAATCATGGTTGGCCTGACTAACTGGTTGCAATCTTTGGGTACGGCGAACGCGGTTCTGCTCGGCGCGATCCTCGGTGCGATGATGTGTACCGATATGGGCGGCCCGGTCAACAAAGCCTCTTACGCCTTCGGCGTGGCATTACTGAGTTCTTCAGTGTATGGCCCGATGGCTGCCATCATGGCTGCCGGTATGGTACCGCCGCTGGCAATGGGTCTGGCAACGATTCTGGCGAGTAAGAAGTTCGAGCAGGGCGAGCGCGAAGGTGGCAAAGCTGCCATGGTACTGGGTCTGTGCTTCATTACTGAAGGTGCCATTCCGTTTGCGGCCCGTGACCCGATGCGTGTTCTGCCATGCTGTATCGCGGGTGGCGCACTGACCGGTGCTCTGTCGATGGCCTTCCATGCACAACTGATGGCGCCACACGGCGGTCTGTTCGTGCTGTTAATCCCGGGTGCAATCACTCCAATCCTGGGTTATCTGGTAGCGATTATCGCGGGTACCGTCCTGGCCGGTGGTGCTTATGCGATTTTGAAACGTTCAGATGCCGCGTTAGCTGCGAAAGCCGCTGCATAATCAGCAGGCTGTAAATAACAGAAAGGCGCGACATGTGAATGTCGCGCCTTTTTTATTGCGCCACCCTTCGCAGGGGAGGGAGCCGACCGGAATTTACTGTAAAAACTACGCGGCGGCTTCGTCATTCTCCGACTTCTGCTGCGCTTTCAGCCAGGCGATTTCATCTTTCCAGATATCAGGGTTGACCGTTTCGAGGATCATCGGGATGCCATCGAAACGGGCATCTTTCATCATCCAGCTGAACACGGTATTGCCGATATTCCCTTCACCGAGGCTGTGATGGCGGTCAACGCGGCTGTTGAATTCGCTTTTCGCATCGTTGAGGTGCATACCGCGCAGGTATTTAAAGCCCACGACATCTTCAAAGTGCTTAAAGGTTTTCTCACATTCTTCTGCCGTACGCAGGTCGTAACCGGCTGCAAACGCGTGACAGGTATCGATGCACACGCCCACGCGGCTTTTGTCTTCCACGCCGTCGATAATTTTCGCCAGATGTTCAAAGCGGAAACCGAGGTTACTGCCCTGACCAGCGGTGTTTTCGATAACGGCAGTGACGCCTTTGGTTTTATCCAGCGCAATGTTAAGGGATTCAGAAATTCGCTCGAGGCATTTGTCTTCCTCGATTTGCATCAGATGGCTGCCAGGATGGAAATTCAGCAGCGACAGACCTAACTGCTCGCAGCGCTGTAATTCATCAAGGAAAGCTTCGCGGGATTTTTCCAGCGCTTCCGTCACCGGATGTCCGAGATTAATCAGATAGCTGTCGTGCGGTAAAATCTGGTTGCTCTTGTAGCCGTATTTTTCGCAGGCTAGTTTGAATTTTTCAATCACATCTTCCGGCAAAGGTGCTGCTTTCCACTGACGCTGATTCTTGGTGAAAAGCGCAAAAGCCGTGGCTTCCAGCTCATGTGCCCGCAATACCGCCTGATCGACACCACCGGCTGCACTGACGTGTGCTCCCACAAACTTCATTTTTGCTCCTCAGTTATTCATCGCGTTTATGGACGAATGATAGCGCCTCCGGACAGGAGGCGCAGCATCGGAGTGTCAAAAGCCGCAACATCAGCCAAAAAGATGATGCACAAGTTGGTTGATACCCGCACCGCCGACAATCAGCCAGATAAACAGTATTGCCGCCAGCAGCATCGGTTTCAGACCCGCCTGACGCAGGGCGCTCATGTGCGTTGTCAGGCCCAGCGCCGCCATCGCCATCGCCAGTAACACGGTATCCAGCGTAATCAGCGGCGGGATCCAGCTGTGCGGCAGGATATCCAGCGAATTGAAGGCCGCGACCAGAATAAACAACAGGGCGAACCACGGGATGGTGATGTTACGCATACCGCCGTTCTGACCGCATTGCTGAACCTCTTTACGTGATTTCCAGCCAGAGAGCAGCAACAGGAACGGCGCCAGCATCATCACGCGGATCATCTTGGCGATCACTGCCGCATTTTCAGCGTCCGGGCTGACACCCTGACCGGCGGCCACCACCTGCGCGACTTCATGCACCGTCGAACCGGTGTAAATCCCAAACTGTGACGCGGTAAAACTCAGCCAGTGATATTGCTCATTCAGGTGCCACAACCACGGATAAAGGAAAATGGCTGCCGTCCCGAAGATAACGACAGTAGCGACGGCGACGGTCACTTTTTCTGCTTTGGCATCCAGCACCGGTTCGGTTGCCATCACGGCGGCGGCACCACAAATACTGCTGCCCGCGCCGATCAGCATCGACGTATCACGGTCTAATTTAAATACCCGTTGTCCCAGCCAGCAGGCAAGGGCGAAAGTGGAGCACAACACCAGGGCATCGATGAGGATCCCGGTTGCGCCGACATCGGTGATTTGCGCGAACGTCAGACGCAGGCCATAGAGAATAATCCCCAGACGCAGCAGGCGCTGTTTTGCCAGTGTGACACCGCTGTCGCACCAGAGTCTGGCGGCCGGATAAACCGTGTTGCCGACGACCATCCCGATGACGATCGCCAGCGTCAGTGCGCTGAGGCCGAGATGGCTCAGGGAGGGAAAATTGCCCAGCCAGATCGCCAGCCCGGTGATGGCGCCGGTCAGGGCCAGGCCCGGAAGCAGGCGGCTATATCCGCCACGTTTTTGCAACGCGGGCTGGTCAACATCATGTTTAAGCGCATCGCTTTTATTGAGTGAAAATTGGGTCATCGTCCGTTCCTCGTTCAGGAGTGATGACATAAGGCTACGCCGCGCTTATATAAAAATGAAATTGATTATAACTTTATAACCTATCTGAAAAACTGGTATACAATTCCCATCAAAAGAGGCCGGTAACGTCAGGGTCTATACTTAAAGTACGACGTGCCGGAAGGCGCGTGAAAATAGCGGAACATTTATGCACATTACATTGCGACAACTTGAAGTTTTCGCCGAGGTGCTGAAAAGCGGTTCGACCACGCAGGCGTCGGTTGTGCTTTCATTATCACAATCGGCGGTGAGTGCGGCGCTGGCCGATATTGAAGGACAGCTCGGCGTGCAGTTATTTGACCGTGTCGGGAAGCGGCTGGTGATTAATGAGCACGGGCGTTTGCTGTACCCGAAAGCCCTGGCGTTACTGGAACAAGCGGGAGAAATCGAACGTCTGTTTAATCAGGATAACGGCTCGCTGCGCATCGGTGCCAGCAGCACCATTGGCAACTATATGCTGCCGGGGATGATTGCTGATTACCGGCTGGATTTTCCCAATACGCCGCTCGAGCTTAACGTCGGCAACACCAATGACGTCATCAATGCGGTGGCCGACTTTCGTGTCGATCTGGGTCTGATCGAAGGCCCTTGTCAGATGCCGGAGCTTGTCACTCAACCCTGGCTCGATGATGAGCTGGTAGTGTTCGTTGCCCCCGAAAATCCGCTGGCGGGGCAGGTCGTTTCGCTGGAATCGCTGGCGCGCGAACCGTGGATCTTACGTGAGCGCGGTTCCGGTACCCGCGAAGTGCTCGACCACCTGCTGTTGCCACAATTGCCTGATTTCAATCTGGTGATGGAACTGGGTAATTCTGAAGCCATCAAACACGCCGTTCGCCACGGAATTGGCATCAGCTGTCTCTCCCGGCGCGTGATTGCAGAGCAGCTGGCGAGCGGCTCGCTGGTAGAAATTCACCTGCCGGTTGCACCACTGGTGCGCAAACTTTACCTGATACATCATCGCCAGAAACATATCTCCGGCGCGTTATCGCGCTTTTTAACCTACTGCCGCGAAGTTCAATAACGGTCTTTCGCTAATGATCCACGGCCTGTTATGAAGGTGTCTTATAACAGGTCGTTCCTGCTATTCAGAGCCACAGGTTTTGCTACAATCCGCGCTTAAATTTCCACATGACGAGCGGATATAGGGAAAAAATGGCTCAACAACCTACAAAAAATGCGCAGGTGGCTCCCACACTGCGTCGCGAGCTGAAGGCACGTCACTTAACGATGATCGCCATCGGCGGTTCAATTGGTACGGGTTTATTCGTTGCATCCGGTGCGACAGTTTCACAGGCAGGCCCGGGCGGCGCGCTGCTCTCGTACGCATTAATTGGCATCATGGTCTACTTCCTGATGACCAGCCTCGGTGAACTGGCGGCGTTTATGCCGGTTTCCGGCTCATTTTCCACTTACGGTTCCCGCTATGTAGAAGAAGGCTTCGGTTTCGCATTGGGCTGGAACTACTGGTACAACTGGGCAGTCACCATCGCGGTTGACCTGGTTGCCTCACAGCTGGTGATGAACTACTGGTTCCCGGACACTCCGGGCTGGATCTGGAGCGCCTTGTTCCTCGGTCTGATCTTCCTGCTGAACTACATTTCTGTTCGCGGTTTCGGCGAAGCGGAATACTGGTTCTCGCTGATCAAAGTCGTCACTGTCATCATCTTTATCGCCGTCGGCGTACTGATGATCACTGGCATTATGCGCGGCGGCGAAACGGCTGGCTGGCATAACTGGGCTATCGGCGATGCGCCATTTGCAGGTGGCTTTGCGTCGATGATAGGTGTGGCAATGATCGTCGGCTTCTCCTTCCAGGGCACCGAACTGATTGGCGTCGCGGCAGGTGAATCCGAAAATCCGGGCAAAAATATCCCGCGTGCGGTTCGTCAGGTTTTCTGGCGTATTCTGCTGTTCTATATTCTGGCGATTCTGGTCATCAGCCTGATCATTCCTTACACCGATCCGAATTTGCTGCGTAACGAAGTCGGCGATATCTCAGTCAGCCCGTTCACGCTGGTGTTCCGCAATGCCGGTCTGCTGTCTGCGGCGGCGGTGATGAATGCGGTTATCCTGACTGCCGTGCTGTCTGCCGGTAACTCAGGGATGTACGCCTCTACCCGTATGCTGTTTACGCTGGCAAGCGAAGGCAAAGCGCCGCGTATTTTCGCCAAATTGTCAAAAGGCGGTGTGCCGCGTAACGCGCTGTATGCCACCACGATTGTGGCTGCGCTGTGCTTCCTGAGCTCAATGTTTGGTAATCAGACTGTCTACCTGTGGCTGCTGAACACCTCCGGTATGACTGGCTTTATTGCCTGGCTCGGCATTGCTATCAGTCATTACCGCTTCCGCCGTGGTTATGTTTCACAGGGGCGTGATCTCAGGAAACTGCCATATCTTTCGGGCTTCTTCCCGTTCGGTCCGGTGTTTGCCTTTGTGCTGTGTCTGATTATTACGCTGGGACAGAACTATCAGGCGTTCCTGAAAGACACCATTGACTGGGGCGGCGTGGCAGCCACCTACATCGGCCTGCCACTGTTCCTGATCATCTGGTTCGGCTACAAGCTGACCAAAGGCACCAAAGTGGTGAAATACAGCGAAATGGAATTCCCGGATCACGTCGATAAGTAACCGGCAGGGATTTTGAAATAATCATATCGTTGAAAAGCGGAGCTCAGGCTCCGCTTTTTTATGTCTGCAATTCAGTCACCGGGAACTGACAACGTCATGCTTTGTTACTGCTCTGTTTAAGGTCAGCGTCTGATAGGTTTTGCAAAACACATTGATAATTATTATCATTTATTCCCTTTCTTTGGGAATAGCAGAACATCTGCTCCCGCCGTAAGTTTTTAACTTAATGAGATTGAAGCGAAAATGAGTGCAACAACCGAACCCGCCCTGGCGGTGAAAGGCAACGCCCCGGACGGCGTGATGGGGCGATACCAGAATATCGTACGCCGCCGTCTGTTAATCATGCTGGTCCTGGTGCTGGCGATCGTCGTCTCGCTGGTGATTGATTTCATTATGGGGCCTTCGGGGTTGTCGCTCGGTACGCTGTGGAAAACCCTGTTTAATGCGGCAGCAGCCGATCCTGGTACGCGCGTAATTGTCTGGGATATCCGTCTGCCGTATGCGCTGATGGCGGTAGCCGTCGGCATGTCGCTCGGTCTTGCCGGTGCGGAAATGCAGACCATCCTTAACAACCCGCTCGCCAGTCCGTTCACACTAGGGGTTTCTTCTGCGGCGGCGTTCGGTGCTGCGCTGGCGATTGTGCTGGGTATCGGTATTCCTGGCATTCCCGACCAGTGGTTTATCTCTGCTAACGCCTTTATTTTTGCCTTACTGGCCGCGCTGATGCTGGATGGAATCACGCGCTGGACGCGTGTCGCCAGTTCCGGCGTGGTGCTGTTTGGTATTGCGCTGGTGTTTACCTTCAACGCACTGGTTTCCCTGATGCAGTTTATTGCCACCGAAGACACCTTACAGGGGCTGGTTTTCTGGACGATGGGCAGTCTGGCGCGCGCATCCTGGGTGAAGCTGGGCGTGATGCTGCTGGCGTTCCTGATCTTGTTGCCGTGGTCGATGATGAGTGCGTGGAAGCTGACGGCGCTGCGTCTGGGCGAAGATCGCGCGGTAAGTTTTGGTATCGACGTGCGCCGTTTGCGTCTTGGTACCTTGCTGCGCATCAGTATTCTTTCTGCGCTGGCGGTGGCATTTGTCGGCCCGATTGGCTTTATCGGTCTGGTGGCGCCGCACATTGCGCGTCTGATGTTTGGTGAAGACCACCGTTTCTACCTGCCCGCCAGTGCGCTGATTGGTGCGCTGGTGCTTTCAATGGCGTCTGTGGCCTCTAAAAATCTGGTGCCGGGCGTCATCATTCCGGTGGGGATCGTCACATCGCTGGTCGGCGTGCCGTTCTTCCTGAGTATTATTCTTCGTCACCGGGGGAACGTCTGATGTCCGCAATGTTAGAAACGCATCCTGAAGATTTACTGCATGCCGCAACGCAGGGGCTGCAAATCCGCGATTTCAATGCAGGCTATCCGAAGCGCCATGTGATCCGCCACCTCAATGTACCGAAGCTGCCGCGTGGGAAAATCACCGTGTTGCTCGGGCCAAATGGCAGCGGGAAATCGACGTTGCTGCGTTCGCTCGCCGGGCTTAACCGCGCGGAAGGGCAGTTGTTGCTCGACGGGCACGATTTAATGCCGATGCCTTTTGCGCGCCGTGCGGAGCAGGTCGTTTACCTGCCGCAAACGCTGCCAGCGGGGGTGCATTTGCATGTGCTGGAATCGATCATCGTGGCGCAGCGTGCATCCGGCGGGAAGGGCAAAGTGTCGGAAGGCACCGATAAAGTGATGACGTTGTTGCGTCAGCTGGGTATCGAGCATCTGGCGCTGAGTTATCTTGATCAGCTTTCCGGCGGTCAGAAACAGCTGGTCGGTCTGGCACAATCCCTGATCCGCCAGCCTTCCTTACTGCTGCTCGACGAACCGCTCAGCGCGCTTGATCTTAACTATCAGTTCCACGTCATGGATCTGGTACGCAAAGAGACGCAGAAACGCAATATCGTCACCGTGGTAGTTGTGCATGACATCAATATTGCGCTGCGCCATGGCGACCGCGTGCTGATGCTTAAAGACGGTAATCTGATTGCCGATGGCGAACCGGAAGACGTGATCACCGCCGACAGTCTGGCGCGCGTTTACGGCGTACGGGGCAGGATTGAGCGTTGCTCGCAGGGGACACCGCAGATATTGATTGATGGATTGGTGGGGGGCATTGGGTAAGCCACCCAAACTGGGCCCAGTTCAAGGTCAACACCAACACCTTGGGTTGCCACCCAAACTGGCCTTAAGAGGCGCCTGTCGCCGCGCCTCTTAAGAATCTCCGGCTCTTTTACTGCGCGCTACCGCTCGCTGGCTATGTTTCAGGTAGCACGGCGACAGGCTTGAAATCTTGCCGCTTTGCGGTTCCTTCACTCGGTCCTGGAGCCTCTGGTCTCCAGGCCGCTCCGTTCAGCAAGATTTCTGAATCGCCCGCACGATCTTAAATTCAAAAACGAAATGGATTTATCTTTTAGATAAGTTTATTGGCGTGATCAAAAATGGCACCGAATGAACGGTTCGAGACGAGAGGCTCGAAACCTGAAATTCGGGAATCGCGCAGCGATGACATTTTGCGCCACTCACCAATGCAACAGAACATGTCCGTCATACCCGCGACAGCGCGCAGTTAAAAAGCGCGGGAGTCCAGAGGGCGCGCGCTTACGCGTCCTCTGGGCCAGTTTGGGCGGCGAGCCCAAGGTGTTGCCCTCACTGCAAGTGAGAAATTTGTCAGCTTTCTAAAAGCCTATTTCCCGCTCCACGCCTTCAAATTCTGATCCCGTGCATTCAATTTCTGCTCAGGTGTCAGCTTGTTGTAATCCTTCGCCAGACCACTTTCCCAGTCGCCGTACAGCGGATTTGGCAGCACGATATATTGTGTGCCGAAGTGCTGATGGTTCTGATTCACGAAGGCGCGGCGCTGTTCGTTACCCTGATGATAAGTTGCAGAGCCAAAGTCATTCAGGTTGTCGCCGATGTAAATCACCACGTGATAACCCGCGGCTTTAATCGAGTCGAAACGAGCCTGTTTGTTCGACGTGTCTGAACTCAACAGCATGGTTTTTTCATTCGCGCCGGTAAAGCCCAGGCGGTTCATGTTGTCGAGCGTCGCAGCGTATTCGCTGGTTTTACGGTTAGACACATAGAACATCGTGCCGCCATGGGTGTTGACGTAGTTAGCAAATTCGACCGCACCGGGTACGGCGGTAGCCTGACGCGCTGCCGTCCACTGGGACCAGGTTTTGCTGTCGAATGGCTTATTCGCTTTCACCTGCCACGCACTGTACGCGCTGTTATCGAGCATGGTTTCGTCGAGATCGACGACGACGGCTTTCTTCTGTCCGGCCAGCGGCTGGGCGTTATCAAACGCCATTTTCGCCGTGTTAAAGGCCTGATAAGCCAGCGCCTGATACTCACCGGATTGCTGGAACCAGTTCAGCGCCATCACCGACTGATCGTTCAGTTTCTGTTGGGCGTCCGTTTTTTGCTGCGCGCAGCCGCTGAGGGCCAGCATGATTAAGGCACTGGTGGTGCAAAGCGAAATTTTATTCATTGGTGATCCCTGTTCTTGTTAAGAAAGATTCGCATTCATGAAAATCGTTAAAACTGTAGCAGATTCAGCGGAGTGTGAAAGATTAAATGGCAATTTACGCGAGGTGTGCCGAAAAATGATGCAATAAAAAAGGCCGGAGGGTGAGTCCGGCCGAAGGATTTCAAGACAGAGAATAATAATGAGGTGGTAAAGCGCCTGTTTTTAGAACTAATTATCAGAACTGATAGACCAGACCAACGGCGGTAATGTCGTCGTTGTTCAGAGCCAGTTTATTATCGTCAGACAGCTGGTTGATTTTATAATCAACATACGCAGACATGTTTTTGTTGAAATAATAGGTTGCTGCTACGTCAACATATTTAACCAGGTCTGCATCGCCGATGTTTTCAATATCTTTTGCTTTAGTCTGGACATAACCCAGTGAAGGGCGCAGGCCATTTTCGAACTGATATTGTGCAACGGCTTCGAAGGTTTGGGTTTTATTAGCAAAACCGCTACCCGCCGGTGCGCCTGCAATTCCGCCAGGCACGGTAATGGCCAGCATATTACGGGTTTCAGCGTACATGGCCGCTAAATAAACGCCATTGTCGTCATATTTCATGCCGCCAGTCCATGCGTCCGCTTTATCACCTTTGCCGTAAAGGGAATTACTCTGCGCCGTGGTGCGGTCAGAAGACGCATACGCGCCGCCGAAGCTCACGCCGGTATCACCCAGTGCGTAAGTGGTAGAAAGTGAATAACCGTCGCCGTTGGCGGTGCTGCTGCCGCGACCGTCGTTTTCATTTTTGCCCTGGTACTGAACAGCTACGTTCAGACCATCAACCAGGCCGAAGAAGCCGCGGTTACGGTAAGTGGCCACGCCGTTGGTACGGCCTGTCATGAAGCGGTCAGCTTTGGTGTAACCGTCGCCGCCGAATTCAGGGAACATATCGGTCCATGCTTCCACGTCGTACAGCGCGCCGTAGTTACGGCCGTAGTCGATGGAACCGTATTGACCAAATTTCAGACCAGCAAAGCCCAGACGGGTTTTGGTACCGGTGGTGCTTGGCGTTTTGCTGTCAGACTCAGCATGGTTAGCCATGACGTTGTATTCCCACTGGCCGTAGCCGGTGATCAGGTCATTAATTTGGGTCTGGCCTTTAAAACCGAAACGCACATAACTCTGGTCGCCATCATTGCTGGCAGAATCAGAGAAATAATGCAGACCTTTCACTTTACCGTACAGGTCCAGTTTATTGCCGTCTTTATTATAAACTTCCGCTGCGTGTGCGCCTGATGCAATCAATAAACCAGGAATTAAAAGTGCCAGAATATTACGTTTCATGAATTTTACCCTGCATTCTTTATTAAAAGCTTTTCATAAAAGCTTTATATGAAGTCTTGTGGAAAGACGCTAATCATCATTTTTGCTGTGCATTCCGTATGGACTCGGATTTTTCTCAGCGAGAGTTTTTTACCGTATATTTGTGATCAATTTATGACAGCCAGAAATGAACTTTTTCTTTTTTTACACGTCCTCCTTTTTTTCTGCACAAATTTACACCACATGAAATGCCCTTAACCGCGATTTCGGGCTGCGCCAGAAGCCGGTCTGTGGGACAATAGCCGGGACATTCCTGTCTCACTTCCAACAAAAAAGAGATGCATGGCGCTTTCCCCCGCAGTAAAAAATCAGATAAGCCAGTGGTACAAAGCCCTGCAACAACAAATCCCGGATTTCATTTCCCGTGCTCCGCAACGTCAGATGATTGCAGAGGTGGCGAAAGCGTTCTCGGGGGATTCTGCACGGCATCTGGCCATCGAGGCGCCGACCGGCGTCGGGAAAACCTTGTCCTATCTCATTCCCGGCATTGCTGTCAGCCGTGAGGAAGAAAAACCGCTGATTGTCAGCACGGCAAACGTGGCGTTGCAGGATCAGATTTTCAGCAAAGATTTACCGCTGCTGAAAAAAATTATCCCTGACCTGAAATTTACCGGCGCATTCGGACGTGGTCGTTACGTGTGTCCGCGAAATCTGGCGGCGATGAGCAATGAAAACGCACAGGGTGATCTGGGATTATTTCTCGGTGACGAACTGGCACCTTCCAGCGGTGAAGAACAGAAGCTATGTAAAACACTGGAAACCGCGCTTTCACGCTACGAGTGGGATGGTTTACGCGATCACTACCAGAAAACCATCGACGATCCGCTGTGGATAAAAATCAGTACCGATAAAGCCAATTGCCTGAGCCGCAACTGCCATTATTTTCGCGAATGCCCGTACTTTGTGGCGCGCAAAGAGATTGAAAGTGCCGATGTGGTGGTCACCAACCACGCGCTGGTGATGGCCGCGCTGGAATCAGAATCGGTGCTGCCTCCGGCGAAAGACCTGCTGCTGGTGCTCGACGAAGGACATCATCTGCCGGAAGTGGCCCGCGACGCGCTGGAAGTCGACGCGGAAATCACCGCCATGTGGAACAACCTGCAACTCGATAATTTTGTGCGTCAGATTGAGCAATGTCTGGCGCTGTTTACGCCGAAAAATCCGCCGCCGCTGACCAACGCCGAGCGTCTGCATAATCACTGTGCGGAAATGCGCGAATTGCTGCTGTCGATTGAACAAACCGTGGGCCAGTATTTACCCCCTGATGAGCCGGAAGCGGAATACCGTTTCGAGCTGGGGATGTTGCCACCGGAACTGACAGAGCAATGCAGCCGCCTGTTTAAACTCACCGATGGTCTGCGCAGTCTGGCGGAATACATGGTGAATGACCTCAGCGAGAAGACCGGCAAACACGACATTATGCGTCTGCATCGCGCAATTTTGCATATGAGCCGGATGCAGGGTTATCTCGAAACCATGAGCAAACTGTGGCGGCTGGCGGCGCTGGATAAAGCTTCTAACGCGCCGATTGGCAAATGGGTGACGCGGACTTATTTCGATAACCAGACGCATCTGGTGTTCCATTGCGCGGGGATCCGCGTCAGCGAGCAGCTGGAAAAAATGCTATGGCGCAAAGTACCGCATGTGGTGATTACCTCTGCGACGTTGCGTTCGCTGAACAGTTTCTCCCGCTTGCAGGAAATGACCGGCCTGACGGAAAAAGCCGGCGACCTTTTCGTCAGTCTGGATTCGCCTTTCAGCCATGTCACGCAGGGTAAACTGGTGATCCCGCAAATGACGCTGGAGCCGCTGATGGCGAATGAAGCCGCGCATCTGCAGGAAATGGCCGATTTCTTCCGCGCAGAACTGGCAAAAGGGCAGCACACCGGCCAGCTGGTGTTATTCGCCAGTAACCGTGCGTTGCAGCAATTCGTTTCTTTGCTGCCGGATTTACGCCTGATGCTGCTGGTGCAGGGGGATCAGCCCCGTTACCGGCTGGTCGAGGAGCACCGCAAGCGCGTCGCCGCGGGCACGACCAGCGTGCTGATCGGTCTGCAATCCTTCGCTGAAGGGCTGGATCTGAAAGGTGAACTGCTGACGCAGGTGCATATCCATAAAATTGCGTTCCCGCCGATCGACAGTCCGGTGATCCTGACCGAAGGCGAGTGGCTGAAAACGCTGAAACGCTATCCGTTTGAAGTGCAGAGTTTACCCAGTGCGTCTTTCAACCTCATCCAACAGGTCGGGCGTCTTATCCGCAGTCATGAATGTACCGGCGAAATCGTGATTTATGACAAGCGTCTGCTGACTAAAAGCTACGGTTCGCGCCTGCTCGCCGCATTACCGGTGTTTCCGATTGAACAACGCGAAATGCCTGTGCCCGGTTCGGTGAAACGCCCTGATATCCTGAAAACGGCGAAGAAAGATCCGGTTCGCCGTCGCGCCCGCCGGCGATAATTTTTCCTGAAGAAAAGTCATTACACAGAGAAGGTAACGCTACGATGGATTACACCAAACTCATTAAAGAAGTGGGGCGTGGAAAAAATCATGCCCGTGATTTGGACCGTGAGCAGTCGCTTGCGTTGTACCGCGAAATTCTGGCCGGTGAAGTGCCGGATTTACAGCTGGGTGCGTTGCTGATTGCGTTTCGTATCAAAGGCGAAGCAGAAGAAGAGATGCTCGGTTTTTATGCCGCAATGGAAGAGCGCGTTATGCGCCTGCAGGCGCCGGAAAATCGTCCGCTGCCGGTGGTCATCCCGACCTATAACGGCGCACGCAAACAGGTGAATCTGACGCCGTTGCTGGCGATGCTGCTCAGCCGTCTGGGTTTGCCTGTGGTCGTGCATGGCGTGGATGAAGATCCCACCCGCATCACCAGCGCGGAGATTTTCCGAGCATCAGGTATCGATGCTGCCCAAAACCAGCAACAGGCTCAGCAGCAACTTGATGCCGGAAACGGCCCGGTCTTTGTGCCGGTTTCTGTCATGTGCGCACCCATCGAAAAACAACTGGCGCTGCGCTGGCAGATGGGCGTGCGTAACAGCAGCCATACGCTGGCGAAGCTCATCACGCCCTTTATCGGGCAGGATGCGTTGCGTTTATCCAGCGTGTCTCACCCCGAGTATATTCAGCGCGTCTCCTCATTTTTCCGCCAGATTGACGGTCGCGCATTGCTGACGCAAGGAACGGAAGGCGAAGTGTATGCGAACCCGTCACGCTTCCCGCAGACGCACTTTATCGCCGGTGGTGAACTGAGTGTGCTGGCAGAAAAAGAAGAGATTTTTGCCGCGGATGTACCTGCTACCAAAGACGTCGACACTACCGTGAACTACATTCAGGAATGCCTGAAGGGGGAACGCGCTGTTCCGCAGGCGATCCTCACGCAAATGGCGTGTTGTCTGGTGGCAGCAGAGGTTTGTGCCGATATGGCCGAAGCGAAAATGATTGTGGATCAGATTTTTTAAAAGCTGGGAATGAGCTCAGTTAGCTCCTCCCCTTCGCAGGGGAGGGAGCTTAAAAAGCCATATTTATCATCGAGAAATTCACTCCATATAGCTGTCTCATCTCCCCAAAATCTCCCTTACCCTGTTCAAAAGTGTGGTTAAAGGCTAAAATAAAGGAACTACGAAATCTATTTACTGATTTTATTCGTTTTTTTATAAATTTTTATGGAGATTTAAATATGGAAACGTTGCCAGCTTGCCCGACGTGTCAGTCCGAATTCACCTGGCAGGACGGTGAAATGCTTAACTGTCCTGAATGTGGACATGTCTGGTCAATGAGCGGTGAAAACAGCGCGGAAGATGACGTGCTGAAAGTGGTCGATGCCAACGGTAATCTGCTGGCGGATGGCGATTCTGTCACCGTAATCAAAGACCTGAAAGTAAAAGGCAGTTCTTCGATGCTGAAAATCGGGACCAAAGTGAAGGGTATCCGTCTGGTCGAAGGCGATCACAATATCGACTGCAAAATTGACGGTTTTGGTCAGATGAAACTCAAATCCGAGTTCGTGAAGAAAAACTGATTTCCGCACAATCCTGCCTGACATTCAAAAGCGGTTTTGCCATATCGACATAACCGCTTTGCGAACATACACTCAATGTAAAATCTCTTTAACATTCAGCAGAGAAGATTACATGAAACAGGCTCAGGACTATTTTAACGCCCTCAATCGCGATTACCTCAAAGTACATCAGGACAAGGAAAACTTGTTCTGGCAAAACTACATGGGCACCGGTGATGAAAATGTCTCCGACGCTTTCTCCGCTGCCGAAACTGCCTACAAACGTTTTATCGCTCAACCTTCCCGTCCGCAGGAAATTCGTGACGTTATCGCCAGTCTGGAAAAACACAGTGCCAGCGACGAGCGTGATGCGTTGCTGCACGGTCTGCGCGGCTGGCTGAATTTCTTCGACTGTAATGTGATTGAAGACCCCAAAGCCCAAGCGCTGATGGATGAAATCATTCAGGCCGAATCCGTGCTGTTTGGTAAACGTAAGCAGTACCGCATGACGCACATCAACAGCAAAGGTGAGCGCGTTAATGCCTCTCTCGGCGAACTGCTGACTAATCAGGCCAATAACGAAAATGAAGCCTACCGCCGCAGTTCTCAGAATGCGTTGCGCGACCTGGAAGACTGGTTGCTGCACAACGGCTTACCTGAGCTGATCGGCCTGCGTAACCGCTTTGCCCGCCAGCTCGGTTACCGCAACTATTTCGACTATAAAGTGAATAAAACCGAGCGTATGTCGCCGGAACAGTTATTCGCTATCCTCGACCGGTTCGAAGAGCGAACCCGCGAAAGTAACACACGCAGTCTCAATGAACTGGTAGCACGCGAAGGTGATGCTGCACTGCTGCCGTGGAATATTCGTTTCGCCAGCGCCGGTGACGTCACCCGTCAGCTCGATCCTTACTTCCCGTTTGCCGATTCCCTGCGTCGCTGGATTGACAGCTTTAAACGCCTGAATATCGGTTTTAACGGCGCAGAAATGCAGCTGGATTTGCTGGTCCGTGAAGGCAAATACGAGAACGGGTTTATGCACGGGCCGGTGCCGCCGTTCTATGACAACGGCAAATGGGTGCCTGCGGTGATTAACTTCACCAGTCTGGCAAAACCGGATCAGACTGGCAGCGGCGCGACTGGCCTGAACACGTTGTTCCATGAAGGAGGACATGCGGCGCATTTCGCCAATATCCGTCAGAATGCACCGTGCTTCTCACAGGAGTTCCCGCCGACGTCGATGGCGTATGCCGAAACGCAGTCCATGTTCTGCGACAGCCTGCTCGAAGACGCTGACTGGCTGAAACGTTACGCGAAAAATACCGCCGGTGAGCCGGTGCCGGACGAACTGATCCGCGCCAGTATCGAGGCCCGTCAGCCGATGCGTTCGTTCAATGAGCGCCACATTCTGCTGGTGCCGTATTTCGAGTGGCAGCTTTATCAGTGGCCGGATGAAAAACGCACACCGGAAGCCATGATCGCGCTGGCGCGTGACGTAGAAACGCATATTCTCGGCGTGACAGGCAGTCCGCGTCCGACGCTTGCCATTCCGCATTTGCTTTCCATGGAATCCGCCTGTTCTTATCAGGGCTATTTGCTGGCGATGATGGCCGTGGAACAGACCCGTGCCTTCTTCCTGAAACGTGATGGCTATCTGACCGACAATCCGGCTATCGGCCCGGATCTGGCAAAGCATTACTGGACGCCGGGCAACAGCGTCAGCCACGACGATACGCTGCGCAGCCTGACCGGCGAGGGATTCAATCCCGATTATCTGGCGCAGGCCTGTAATCAGACGGTGGATGCGGCGTGGCAGGATGCGCAGCAGACCATTGAACGGGCATCAAAACGTGAGCAGCCCGAAGCAGATTTCGACCTGAATGTGCATATTCGCGTAGTGGATGGGGCGTTGATTTTGGCAGACAGCGGCGACGGTGATGATGCAATGTGCCAGGATTTCGCGGATTTTGTTGAGCAGAACTACGGTAAAAAATAACCACGGAAGAAAATAGTTACAGCAGCAATACTCCCCTTAATAAAAAGCCACCGGCAGTGTGAACTGCGCGGTGGTTTTTTTTCAGGGTGAGGAGCTGAACTCAGCGCGCATCCGGGCGGATAAGATCAAATCGCTGATCTTCAGAGATGCCGTAGTAAGCGGAAGGACCACCGGCGCGCAGGACGGGTTCGGCAAGCGCAGTCTGATAAATGCCATCCACCAGCAGATGCGGCGCGATATGCACGGCAACCACTTCACCCAGCACCAGCCAGGTATCGATATCGCCACCGGCGGCGGTTTTCAGCTGAATACACTGCGTCAGTTTGCACTCAAAATTCACCGGGCTTTCCAGCACGCGATCGGCAGCGACCCGTGTTCCGGGTAGCGGCGTCAGACCGGCGAAATCAAACTCATCTGCACCATGTTCCAGCGAGGCCGAACTTTCATTCATTTTTACCGCCAGCGGTCGGGTCGTCAGATTCCAGACAAATTCGCCGGTTTCCACGATATTCGCCACGCTGTCTTTCCAGCCGCTGCTGGCAAAACCAATGATCGGCGGACGGTAATTGAAACAGTTGAAGAAGCTGTAAGGGGCCAGATTGCGCTGTCCGGCGGCATTACGCGAGGAAATCCAGCCTATCGGGCGCGGGCCGACAATAGCGTTCAGCGGGTCGTGCGGCAGGCCGTGGCCTTTGTCCGGTTCGTAATAGTAGCGATCATCAGTGCTCATGATTTTCCTCAGCAAATAATTCATAAAGGCTATGATTTGTACATTACCCGATTTAATCAGGTATTGACCGTATTTATGTGCCCGCATCAGCCCGGATGCATCCGGCAGGCGGCGGCACTTTGTGGTATCTTGTGCGCCATTCATGAATATCTAACGCCCCATCGCATGTTTTATGCGTCGCGCACACCTTTCGGAGAGTCAATCAGGTGGAAAAAAAGAAAGTCTTCCCTCAGGAAAAAAGCGGTCTTCACCCGCGAAATCGTCATCGCAGCCGCTATGATTTTCCGGCCCTGATTGCCAGCAGCCCGGAACTGGCACCGTTTGTTGTCGAAAATAAATGGGGCGATTTGTCCGTTGATTTCGCCAACGCTCAGGCAGTTAAAGCCCTGAACCGTGCCTTGCTGCGCGATTGCTATCAGATTGAAAACTGGGATATTCCGGCCGACTATCTGTGCCCGCCAATTCCGGGGCGTGCAGATTATATTCACCATCTGGCTGATTTACTGGCTGGCAGCAACAACGGCAAGATCCCGCAGGGCAAAGATATTTCCGTGCTGGATATTGGTGTTGGCGCGAACTGTATTTATCCGATTATTGGTCTGCGTGAATATGGCTGGCGCTTTACTGCCAGTGAGATTGATGCGGTTTCTATGGCTGCGGCCAAGAAAATTGTCGCGACCAACCCGCTGCTGACCAATCAGGTGCGTTTCCGTTTACAGGCAAAACCGCAGCGTATTCTCGACACCATTATCCGTCATGACGAGCGTTATGACGCGGTGCTGTGTAATCCGCCATTCCATGCTTCGGCGGCAGATGCGGCGTCTGGCAGTCAGCGTAAACGTCAGAACCTTGGTCTGGATCGTCGTGCCGGTACCGCAGAGCTGAACTTTGGTGGTCAGCATAACGAATTGTGGTGTGAAGGCGGCGAAGAGGCGTTTGTGGTCCGCATGGCGGAAGAGAGCGCCGGTAAAGCGCAGAACTGTTTCTGGTATACGGTGCTGGTTTCTAAAAAAACGACATTGCCATTACTGTATGATGCGCTGCGCGAAGAGGGTGCGACAGATGTCCGCACTGTCGAAATGGTTCACGGTAACAAGATCAGCCGTTTTGTTGCCTGGACATTCCTGACCCCTTCACAGCAAAAAAGCTGGGCAATCAAACGCTGGTCAGTTTAATCACGATGTAAATTGCCCTGATTTCAGCCTGTTCATCTGAGGGTAAACAGGCTGCAAAAATACTCCCGCGTCCCCCTTTCTTTTTCAGCGGAATAAATTATGCTTAATTCACTATAAGAAAGTTGATTAATTAACAGAGTAATGATTTTGCAGGTGACTTATATTTTCACCGCATAATGTTTTGACTGCCTGAGCAATCATCCTGCCACCCACCCAGGGGCCAGACTATTTCTCGCTGTTTATTAGTGACCTTACTAATACTCTGCGGGAATTAGCACGTGTTTATTTTCAATTAATGGCGATTGCACATTAATTCACGTTATCAGCCACAGGGTGTCTGTCCTATGCAATTATTTTCTCATCAGTTTACTACGGCATGGCGTGATAAATTCGCGGCTATTCAGCAGGCTGTTCCGATGATCGCTTTCTCTCCGGAAGGCGTGGTGCTTGAGGTCAACGATCTGTTTCTTAGCAGCATGGGATACAACAGGGATGAGGTGATGGGTCAGCCTCACCGGATTTTCTGTACCCAGGAGTTTGTTGCCAGCGATGCATATCGTTTGCACTGGGAAGCATTACGGCAGGGAAAGTCGGTCAGCGGAAATATTAAACGCGTACAGAAAAACGGGAACTTAATCTGGCTGGAAGCTACTTATGTGCCTGTTAAAAATAAACAAGGTAAAGTCACTGAAATAATTAAAATTGCCAGTGACGTCTCCGAAAGAATTAATGAATCTCACGAACACCAGGGAATTCTTCAGGCGCTGGAACGTTCAATGGCGCTGATCACCTTTACACCCGACGGTCGCGTGATTTCTGCAAACAATAACTTCCTGAAAGTCATGGGTTATTCTCTGCAACAAATTAAAGGCCATCCCCATTCGATGTTTTGTCTGCCGCAATACCGCGATTCGCACGATTACCGCAACCACTGGCAACGTCTCAGAAACGGCGAGTTTATTCTTGGGCGTTTCGAGCGTATCAATGGCCGTGGTCAGGCAATCTGGCTGGAGGCGAGTTACAACCCGGTCATCGACGACGATGGCAAAGTGGTGAAAATTGTCAAAATAGCCCAGGACATTACCAGCCAGATGGCGCAGCAACGTCAGCAGGAAAGCATGATGACGCACGTGCATGAGCTTTCCCTGACCACCGATAAAACGGCGGCTGAAGGTGTCACCATCGTGCAGAAAGCAGTGGAAGATATGCAGGAAGTGGAAGCGCTGGCGCGCAGGACCTCTGAGATCATCGGGCAACTGGGACAAACCTCCGAACGTATTGGCGAAATGGTGGACACCATCCGCCGGATTTCCTCGCAGACCAATTTGCTGGCCATCAACGCGACTATCGAAGCAGCACATGCCGGCGAACAGGGCAGGGGATTCGCCGTGGTCGCCGGAGAAGTCCGCTCGCTGGCCGATCAGTCCCGCAAAGCCGCTGTCGAAATTGACCAGCTTACGCAAAGCATCCGCGATGGTGTGATGGCAGCCATTGATGGCATGGGGAACTGTGTTAACCGCGCAGGCGGCGGCGTGGCACTGAGCCGCAATGCAGGCGATGTGATCAATCAGGTCAATCTGGGTATGCAGGATCTGGTACGGATGATGGCGGAGTTTTCCGTTATCACGGGGGATCAGGGGCAGACGAGGCATTAGTTGCAGGAGGCCGCAGCAACGGGGCGGCCAATGGATAAGTAAAATTCACTCGCCGTCAGGGCTGAATTGTGAAAATTTCGGTTTTTACACTCACCGTGAAAGTTGGATTGAGTAAATTTCGGTTTCTCACGTGCTGTGATCACTCAACGCGCTGCGCCGAAACCGCCCAAGAGAGGGAAGTGCTTCCCCTCTCTTGGATCTCTCCCCGCTTTTTTACTCCGCGCTATCGCTGGCTGGCTATGTTCCAGTTATCACAGCGACAGGCGCGAAATCTTGCCGCTTCGCGGTGCCTTCTCTCGGTCTTCGAGCCATAGGTCTCGAAGCCGCTCCGTTCAGCAAGTTTTCTGAAAGCGCCCTTGGGCAAAGAACCTGTCTCTGATGTAACTCCATGTAACGACTTAAATTTACTCTGAATCAAGTTCTCAACTTCATCATTTCGCAATTGGCACGCGGTAAGTCATTACGGTATGATCACTTCGTTGCGGCTCATCCGCAGTTGGGAGTTGCGGCCCAGATTACTGGAGGTAAAGAACGTTCAACGAGATCGTTTCGTCACTTTGTTCTCTGGCATGGAAGTATCCAATGAAAACCTACACTGACTGGCATCAGGCCGACATTATTGCCGCACTGCGTAAGCAAGGAACAACGCTTGCCGCCGTTTCACGCGCAGCGGGTTTGTCCTCCTCGACTCTTTCCAATGCATTGTCACGTTCATGGCCGAAAGGCGAAATGCTGATTGCTTCTGCACTTAATGTTTCACCTGCACAAATCTGGCCGAGTCGTTATTTTGATGCGCATGGCCAACTCATCAGCAAGACATTAAGAAATCTCCACGACAAATCAAGAGAATAGTTTTTTGAATTTGTCGAATGGCGCGCTCAAAAATGGCAATCCACATCTTTAAAAGATGGAAAACAGTCTTCTTTTGAATTTAAGATCGTGCGGGCGATTCAGAAATCTTGCTGAACGGAGCGGCCTGAAGACCTATGGCTTCAGGACCGAGAGAAGGCACCGCGCAGCGGCAAGATTTCCAGCCTGTCACTGCGACACCTGAAACATAGCCAGCGAGCGTTAGCGCGTGTTGAAAAAGCGAGGGGAGTTCAGAGGGGAAAAGCCTTTCCCCTCTGGTCGGTTTCGGCGCAGCGCGTTAAGTGATCGCTGCGCTTAAAAAACCGAAATATTCTCGATCAAGCCCCCACGGCGAGTGAGGAAACCGAAATTTTCACAATTCAGCCCTAACCGGTAAGGTGCCCCCACCGCCAGCTTCATCTTTATATATCTGCACTGCCTGTCTCGGCATCACCATGCCCGCTTTCTCGAAGTGAATTTTCACCAGTCTGTCCAGCGCGTATTGCACCGTCCATTGCTCCAGCGCTCTGGTGCGTACCAGCACGCGGATGGTGAAGAACTGATCGCCTAATCCCACGACGCCCTGGAAGGTCGGTTCGCCGAGCAGCAGTGGTTTGATTTTCTCATCCTGCTGCAACTCTTCCACCGCCTGACGCAGTACGTCATTGGCTTTATCCACGTCTTCATCGCGGCTGACGTTATAGCTGGCACGGTACACGCCGAACTCGCGCTCGTAGTTGGAAAGGGTGGTTATCGAAGAATAAGGCACGATGTGGAACACGCCGTAAATGTCGCGCAGGCCAATCGAGCGGATAGTCATGCTTTCGACCGTGCCGGTGATCCCCATCACGGTAACGTATTCGCCGGTGTTCATGCCGTTTTCAAACTGGATGAAAATCCCGGTGATGACGTCTTTGACCAGCGTCTGGGCACCGAAGCTGACCGCCAGACCCAGCGCACCGGCACCGGCGAGCAGAGGCGCAATATTCAGCCCGATTTGCGAGAGCATGATCATCACGGTGATCGTACAAATCACAATGGCGAGTACGTTGCGGAACAGCGTCAGCAATGTCCGCTCGCGGGCACTTGGCCGTGCGCCGTTACTCAGTTCCTGCCCCAGACGATGCTCAATCATGCTGGCAAGCAGCGTCCAGCCGACAATCGCGAAGCACAGGATAAACAGGATATGGCCCAGCCCGCTGATGACCTTCTCGCCATTTTCGGTCATGAACCATTTATTGAGATTGAAGATGTGCCAGGCATCGAGCAGGAACAAAGTCACGCTGAGCACGACCAGTACGCGAATGATTTTCAGACCTGCCGGAATGTACGAGTTGATGCGTTTTTGCAACAACGGATAGCGGCGGTTCACATCGTCAGGCAGGGTAATGCGGCGGCTGATCCAGCGGGAGAGCAGGCCTGAAATCAGGGCGCCGAGCGCAATCACCACCAGACTTTTCACCGTTGCGGTCATCATAAACCGCAGGCTGCCGGCAAAATCAAACTGTGACAGGAAAAACAGCACCACGAAATAACTCACCGCCAGCAGATGCCAGACATGTCCGAGCGCACGCAGGATCACGCTGAAAAATGCCATCGAGCGTTCAGCCAGCAGATTGAATTCGCGGTGGATAGTGCGCCGGTTATGCAGGATCAGCCAGCTGGCATAGACCGTCAGCCCCAGCATCACCACAAAATTGACCACGGCGGCGGTGGTGTAATTGATTTGCGTCGCCACTACCGGCACGCCGACCATCAGCGCATAACCAATCAGACCACTGACCCAGGCCAGGCGGGTATTCCAGTATCTGGCGGTCATGTCAGTCAGCGGGAAGGGGCGAAGATAGCTGAAGCCGGGGGCAAAAATCAGTCGCAATACGGCTTTGAAAAATTCAATGACCGCAAAGGCGCTGAGGAATAAGGCCTGCTGACGCGCAATCAGTGCGCTGCCACCGTTCATATATTGCGTGAACAGATTTCCGGCGGCGACGGTCAGCAGCAAAATAACTAAATCGATGACGAACGCACCCAGAATACTGGCGGGCAACTGATACCAGTGCGCCTGTTTCAGCCGCGCGTTATTTCCCCAGCGCCCAAGGCGCACATACAGCGGACCCACCAGTTTGCGGATCAGATGAAACAGCGCAAAGGTCACGGCAACGGTGAGCAGGAAATAACCCAGCGCCGCAAAAAAACGGTCAGCGCGAAAGCTGTGCTGCGGGCCGGAATCGATAGTCTCTTTGAGTTTTTCTACGCGCTGTCTGAACTGCGCGACGGTACCTTGCGTGGTATCGACCAGTTCGTCGATCAGGGAAAGCTGTTCAGGCTTGGGTTCGTTCTTTTCAGCGGCAGGCGCTGGCGTTTCACTTTTTGCCGCTTCACGCAGATGCGCGACCAGCTGCGCACGGGCTTTATCATCCTGAAGAATATCGGCCAGTGCGGTGTAGGAGGCTTTTTGCTGATCGGCACCGGCAGGTTGTTCTGCCGCGTGACTGAAGGCGCTGAACAGGGCCAGCATGATGAACAGCAAGATGGAATATACGTTTGTCTGGATGCGGTGAGCCAACGGAGTCCTGTCGTTATGCGGCATTGTTCCTCTCTCAAAAATAGCAATTAATCGGCGTAAAGCTGCCTAAGGGTAAAGCATAAGTGGCCGTATTGTAGATAATTTGTGGCAAAACGTTGTGGGGGGACGTGCCATAAGGGAATGATCGGCAGATGGAGTGTGTTGAAACTCACGGGCGATTCAGAAATCTTGCTGAACGGAGCGGCCTGAAGACCAAAGGCTTCAGGACCGAGAGAAGGCATCGCGTAGCGGCAAGATTTCCAGCCTGTCACGGTGGTAACTGGAACATAGCCAGCAAGCGAAAGCGCGGAGTAAAAAGGCGAGGGGGAATCCAAAAGGGGAAAAGCACTTTCCCCTTTTGGGCGGTTTCGGCGCAGCGCGTTAAGCGATCACCGCACTTGAGAAACCGAAATAATTCCGGTCAGAGTTAAAAGCCGCTCTTGCCGCGGCCTTTGGCATCAGGAAACGTGTTGCAGGAACTCGCGCAGACGTTCGCTTGGCGGGTTGTTCACCAGGTCAGACGGTTTACCGTCTTCGGCGATACGACCTTTGTCGATGAAGATCAGGCGCGAAGCCACTTTTTCGGCAAAGCCGACTTCGTGGGTCACGATAACCATCGTCATGCCTTCTTCTGCCAGTTGCTTCATCACCGTCAGCACTTCATGACGCAGTTCAGGATCCAGCGCAGAGGTGGGCTCATCAAACAGCATCAGTTTGGGTTTAACGGCCAGCGCACGGGCGATGGCCACGCGTTGCTGCTGTCCACCGGAAAGCTCTGACGGATAGTGATTACCGCGCTCGGAAAGACCGACTTTCGCCAGCAGCTCTTTCGCCAGTTTATTGGCTTCATCTTTCGACGCACCACGCACACGGATCGGGCCAAACGCCACGTTTTCCAGTGCGGTCATGTGCGGGAACAGATAAAACTGCTGGAACACCATGCCCGCTTCCTGACGGATCAGACGTTCATCGACTTTCGGGTCATTCACTTTCAGGCCATCAACAATCAGCTCGCCGGAGGTAATTTCTTCCAGTTTGTTGATGCAACGCAGCAGTGTGGATTTACCGGAGCCGGATGGCCCGATGATAACCACGACTTCACCCTGAGAAATGTTCAGATCGATGTCGTGGAGCACCTGGGTTTTACCAAAGTGTTTTGAGACGTTCTTGAATTCAATCATATAATTTTCAGTTTGCGTTCTAAGCGGCGCAGAACAAAGCTCAGAGCCAGCGTGATGATCAGATAGATAACAGCAACCGCACTCCAGATTTCCATGGCGCGGAAGTTGCCGGCGATGATTTCCTGACCCTGACGGGTCAGTTCGGCGACACCGATAACGATAAACAGCGAGGTATCTTTGATGCTGACGATCCACTGGTTACCCAGCGGTGGCAACATGCGGCGCAACGCCAGCGGCATGATGATATAACGCAGCGTCGCACGGCGCGAAAGACCCAGCGCCAGACCCGCTTCACGGAAACCGTTGTGAATCGACAACACCGCGCCACGCGTAATTTCAGCGATATAAGCACCGGAGTTGATGATGATTGTTACCACCGCCGCGCTGAACGGGTCGATACGCAGATCGGGAACCATCATCGGCAGTGCGAAATAAATGAACATTACCTGTACGACGATAGGCGTACCGCGAATGAGCTCGATAAAGACCAGTGCGATGTTGCTGCTAAACCAGCCACCAAACGCGCGGGCAAAACCCGCAATCACACCAATAATCAGACCGCCAACCAGACCGAGGACCGAAATCCACAGGGTCATTTTAGCGCCTTCGAGCAGGATAGGCAGAGCGGGCCAAATTACGCTCCAGTCAAACTGCATGGATTATCTCCTGGTAAAACAACAAACTGCGCCTGTGCAGATATGCCTCTGACAGGCGCTTCTTATCAAGTGCTCTTTCTTAATAAAGGAACGACTTAAATTGAAAACGGCTTATTTAGGTTCGGTATCGAACCATTTTTTGTAGATTGCTGCGTAAGTACCATTCTCTTTGATGGTTTTCAGCGCGGCGTTGGCTTTCTCACGCAGGTCACTGCCTTGCGGGAATGCGATACCGTATTGCTGGCCAGCCAGTGAATCGCCGACCGCTTTGAACTGACCTTTACCGGCAGTTTTGATGAAGTACAGGATGTTCGGCGTGTCATGCATTACCGCATCAGCACGGCCAGTGCCCAGTTCCATGTAAGCGCTGTCGATGTTCGGGAACTGACGCAGATCTTTGGTCTGCACGTTGGCTTTCATGTAATCAACGGAGCTGGTGCCGCTTTTCACTGCAACCGTTTTACCTTTCAGGTCAGCAACGCTTTTGATGGCGTCGTTATTGCTCTTAACCATTACCATCAGGCCGCTGTTGTAATAACCATCAGAGAAGTCGATGGCTTTTTTACGTTCCGGGGTGATGGTGATACCGGCCAGTGCCAGGTCGATGTTGTGTGTTTGCAGGGCAGGAATGATGCCGCCGAAATCCATTGGTTTCAGTTCATAAGAGACTTTCATCTCTTTGGCGACCGCGTCCCAGAGGTCAATGTCGAAGCCGACGTACTTGTCGCCTTGTTTGAATTCAAACGGTACAAACGCAGTGTCGGTAGCTACGATCAGTTTTTTGTCTGCTGCGTGGGAGCTAACGGCAAAGGCCAGAGTCAACGCGGCCAGGGAAACTTTTAACAGTGACTTCATCAGTGAATTTCCTTTGTACATATTATGGGAACGGCATGGAGTTACGGCGCTTTAATGCAAAATTTATGCCAGAATTTATGCAAGACTTTATGCATATTAGAATTCAATAAGTTATCGCGCTGCTGAACCGATCAAGCGGCATTTTAATGTTCACAGGCACCATTTTGGTGCATTGTTACATATTGAAATGTTCTCTGATGGTGCATGGCGTCATCATTAACCAGATGTTGTATTTTAAACAATCATTAATTAACAACTGTGCTGCGCAAATGATAACTTGCTCTAACTTTATTAGAACCTGAGCAAAACCAGTGCTCAGTTTTGAAGCAGATGTTACGGAGAGAATAAGGAAATTCTGGCCGAAAGAGGGTGGGGTTGAACCAAAATGGTGCAATGGGTCATAAGGGAAAGTGCTAACGCAACTGACTGTCTTTGCTGCCGCGACGATTGTATCCGGCATGATCCTGCTGTTTTTTGTCTATCTCCGCCTGGCATTTCACACAATATTGCACACCCTGAAGTGCTTCCCGGCGTGCCTGAGGAATAGGTTCACCGCATTCCTTACAATAATGCGCACTTTCGCCGTGGCCGAGCGACTGACGTGCACGTTCAACCGCGTCGTTCACTGTTGAATCAATCTGATCTTGTACCGCGCCATCCTGTGCCCATCCGCTTGCCATAATTTCCTCCACGAAACATTAATTTAAAACACACATTTGAAACATTAATTTACGGCTAAATTTCTATTGGTTAATAATAGGCTGCTTATAGTGCTAATTCACTATGATTAATCGTGCTAGCTAAGTGTAAATGGTTATAAAACATGGGGTTGATAATTTTTATTTGTCAAAACGAAATAGCGAAATGTCACAAATTCCTAAGACGAGTCCGATACAGTTTGTGTTATTTCGTGCCCTATGTTAAAAAAACGCGTGAATTGAATGAATGTGTTTCGGTTATCAATAACCCATGTGAATCTGTTTCAATTTTCGCGTGTTTGTAACTTCAAATTTTGCTCGCGAGCCTCTGCATTGCTCAGGTTTTCGCTGTTCTCATTCAATTCCCTCCAGCTGCCAGGCAGCGTCGACCGGCCAGACCAGGAAATGGAATTCGTCTCCGCGCATTTACTTGATCGGCTAACCAAAATAAATAACCACTCTTATAGTGTAGTCGCTGAGTGAGTTTTATCCCGGACAGGGTATTCAGGGTATTAAAGTGGCAGATAATCAGGTAGTTGGAAGCTCGGGTCTTGCACCTCTACAGCCCGGTCTGATTGATTCGGTGCGCAGTACGCTTTCTGAACAGGCTGACGCCTTACATCGTCTCTCTTCACACCTCGACAGCGTTCAGTACCAGCAAGCGCTGAAGCTGATGGTGGAATGCAAAGGCCACGTGATCCTCTCCGGAATGGGCAAGTCCGGACATGTCGGACGCAAAATTTCTGCGACGCTGGCTTCAACCGGAACCCCCAGTTTCTTTATTCATCCTGCAGAAGCCTTCCACGGCGATCTGGGGATGATTACGCCGTACGACCTGCTGATCCTGATTTCAGCCAGCGGGGAAACCGACGAAATTCTTAAGCTTATTCCTTCATTACGTCAGTTTGGTAACCGCATTATTGCGATCACCAATCGCTGCGAATCAACGCTGGCTAAACACGCTGATGCCACGCTTGAACTGATGATGGAGAGCGAAAGCTGCCCGAATAATCTGGCACCGACGACATCGACCACGCTGACTATGGCGATCGGCGATGCGCTGGCGGTGGCGCTTATCCACCAGCGTAAATTCCTGCCGACGGATTTCGCCCGTTACCATCCTGGCGGCTCACTGGGACGTCGTTTGCTGACCCGCGTTTCCGACGTGATGCAGGCAAATGTGCCGACCATTAGTGAAGACACTGAGTTCCGTCAGGTTATCTCGGCGATCACCTGTGGTTGTCAGGGCATGGTGGCGGTGAATGATGCGCAGAACCAGCTGGCCGGCATCATTACCGATGGCGATTTACGTCGTTATATGGAAAAGAATGCGCAGCTCGACAGCGCCTGTGCCAGAGACATGATGACCCGTTCGCCGCTGACCTTACCGGCTGACATGATGATTACGGATGCTGAAATGCTGATGCAAAAGCACCGCGTTTCAGTGCTGCTGGTGACGGATAAAGAAAAGAACGTCGCAGGACTGGTTCGTATCTTCGACTGACGATAAAGCACGATTAAACACTTTGCGCACCGTGATCCTTACGCGAGGGAAATGAGGTTTTCACGGTACTTTTAATAAAGCACGACACTAAAAACGTGCTGTTTGTCATGATGATAATAAATGTTTATTGAAAAATTGAAGTCCGCATGGCCGGGGGAACACATTGCCCGGGTTCGTCGATCTCCTCATTTTAATATGGCCACGCTGAACCGCAATTTGGGCAAAATTGTGATCGGTCTGCCGATGGCGTTGCTGATCATCTATCTGGTGATCTTCAGCCGTCCGCGCTATCTCAGCGAATCAACCGTCGCGATCAAAAGTTCTAACGATATCAGCGGTTCCAGCCTGAACGTTGGCCTGCTGCTGGGCGCCGGAAATCCCGGCACCGCTCAGGACGCCATGTATTTAAAAGAATACATCAACTCGCCTGACATGCTGGCTGTGCTGGATAAGCAACTCGATTTCCGTTCCGTTTTCGGTAAAAGCGGTCTGGATTTTCTGTATCACCTGCCAAAAGATGCGAGCAGTGAGCAGTTCCTGAATTACTACCGCGACCGCATTGCCGTCACGTATGACGATAAATCCGGCATGCTGACCATCGGCACGCAGGGCTTTACCCCGGAATTTGCCGAGAAGTTTAACCAGGCGGTTCTCAAAGAATCCGAACGTTTCATCAACGAAATCACGCATAAGATTGCCCGTGACCAGCAGGCTTTTGCTGAAAACGAAATGCGTGAAGCCCGCGCCCGTCTGGATGAAAGTAAAACCCAGCTGCTGGCGTATCAGAACCACAACAATATTCTCGATCCGCAGGCTCAGGCGATTGCAGCGACCACGCTGGTGAATACGCTGATGGGGCAAAAAATCCAGATGGAAGCGGAACTGCGCAACCTGCTGACCTACCTGCGTGAAGATGCGCCGCAGGTGATCAGTGCTCAGAACGCCATTACTTCTCTGGGCAAGCAGATCGATCAGGAAAAAAGCAAAATCACCGCGCCGGACGGCCATCAGCTGAACAGCATGGCGGTGGATTTCGAAAGCATAAAATCGAAAGTCGAGTTTGATACCGAACTCTACAAACTCACGCTGGCATCGGTTGAGAAAACCCGTGTTGAAGCGGCACGAAAACTGAAAGTGCTCTCGGTGATCAGCTCACCGCAGCTCCCGCAAGAAACCACGTTCCCGAATATCCCTTATATGATCGCCAGCTGGCTGCTGGTGTGCTGCCTGTTATTCGGAACGATTAAATTATTGCTGGCCGTTATCGATGACCATAAAGATTGATGTGGTTTGTACCGCTGTCCCTTTTTGCCTGAAGAATCGCACACAGAGCTTGTTATGAAATTATTGAAGTCCGTTTTAATTTTGCTGGCCTGCCAGCTTACCCAGGCAAATGCCATCGGGATCAACGCCGATCCGAACATGACCGGCGCAGCGCCGCTGCCGACGTTTTTAACCGGGCAGACACAGCAGACCGGTTCTGATACCGGTTTTGATGATTCACCGCCGCCTCCGGTGCCTGCGGTCATGAGCCGTATGTTTGGTGCACAGTTATTTACCGGCAGCGCGGCGGCTGATAACGCGGCGAGCATCGGTTTCAACCCGAATTACATTGTCGGCCTGGGCGATCAGGTACAAATCCGTCTGTGGGGCGCATTCAATTTTGATGGCGCGCTGACCGTTGACCCGAAAGGCAATATCTTCCTGCCGAACGTCGGTCCGCTGAAAGTCGCCGGTGTGTCTAACAGCCAGCTGAACAGCGTGATCACCACCAAAGTGAAACAGGTTTATCAGGCCAACGTGAACGTGTACGCCTCGCTGCTTCAGGCGCAGCCGGTGAAAGTGTTTGTCACCGGTTATGTCACCAATCCTGGCCTGTACGGCGGCGTGGCATCTGACTCACTGCTTTCTTACCTGAGCAAAGCCGGTGGCGTGGATACCGAACGCGGCAGCTACGTCGACATCGTGGTGAAACACAATGACCGCGTACGTTCGCGCATCAATCTGTACGATTTCCTGCTCAACGGCGACCTGCGCCTGTCGCAGTTCTCGGATGGCGATACCATCGTGGTCGGGCCGCGTCAACACACGTTCAGCGTGGAAGGCGATGTCTTTAACAGCTACGACTTTGAATTCCGTGACAGCACGATCCCGGTCAGCGAAGCCCTGAGCTGGGCGCGTCCGAAGCCGGGCGCGACGCACATGACCATTATCCGCCAGCAGGGCAGCATGAAACGCAGCGAGTATTATCCGCTGGGCTCCGCGCCGGGTCGCTCATTGCAGGATGGCGACAAACTGATTGTCAGCTCTGACCGTTACGCGGGCACCATTCAGGTGCGCATCGAAGGCGCGCATTCCGGTGAACACGCCGTCGTGCTGCCGTATGGCGCCACCATGAGCCAGCTGTTGCCGAAAATCCGCACCAACTCTATGTCGCAAATTAACTCCATCCAGCTTTATCGCCGTTCTGTCGCATTGCGTCAGAAAGAGATGCTGGATCTGACGTTGCAGAAACTGGAAGAAGCATCTCTGTCCGCACAATCCTCGACGCAGGAAGAAGGGCGTCTGCGTGCGCAGGAAGCCCAGCTGGTGAGCCGTTTCGTGGCGAAAGCCCGTCAGGTGGTGCCAAAAGGTGAAGTGGTTCTGAGCGAAACTAACCTCAATCAGGTGATCCTCGAAGACGGCGACGTCATCAATATTCCTGAGAAGACCTCGCTGGTGATGATCCACGGCGAAGTGCTGTTCCCGAATGCGGTGAGCTGGCAGAAAGGTCTCAGCCCGGAGGATTACATCGAGAAAGTCGGCGGTTACACGCAGAAAGCGGGTAACTCGAAAGTCATCCTGATTAAACAGAACGGCGAAGCGATTAACGCAGAAGACGTGAAAACGCTGCAACCTGGCGATGAGCTGATGGTGCTGCCGAAATACGAATCGAAGAACATCGAAGTTACACGCGGTATTTCAACGATCCTGTATCAGCTGGCCGTTGCCGCGAAAGTGGTTCTGACAATTTAATGATTGGGATCTTTTCTGCGGGAATTCAGCGCATCCCGCATCTGGATGAGTTTCTCGGTCAGCCGTGCCGCAAGCTTTCTCTGCTGCGGCCGGTGCCGGAAGACATCACGCAGATTGCCGTGTGGGGATACCGGCCAACCGGTGATAAAGCCGTCGCGCTGGCCGCAAAATCTGGCCTGCCGGTATTGCGCCTCGAGGACGGATTTATCCGTTCTCTCGAACTGGGCGTTACCGGCGCTGCACCGCTTTCGATGGTGCTGGATACAGAGGGCATGTATTACGACGCCTCGCAACCCAGCACGCTTGAGCGGCTGATCCATCAGCGGGAAGAAAACCTGCAACTGCATGACACTGCGCGTCAGGCCATGCAGATGATTGTTGACGGTGACCTGTCGAAATACAACCAGGCACCGGCGTGTACGTTGACCCGTCCGGAACAGGGCGCGGTGCTGGTGGTCGATCAGACCTTCGGCGATATGGCGGTGGTTTACGGTAATGCCGGCGCTGAACAGTTTGATGACATGCTGCGGTCGGCGATAGCTGACAATCCGCAGTCTGAGATTTGGGTGAAGATCCACCCGGACGTTTTGCACGGTAAGAAAGCGGGCTATTTCACGCAGATTGCCAGACTGGCGCAACAGGAGCCGCGGATCAAACTACTGGCGGAAAACGTCAGTCCGCAATCTTTGCTGCGTCTGGTCGATCGCGTGTATGTGGTGACGTCCAATTATGGCTTTGAGGCGCTGATCGCAGGAAAACCGGTCAGCGTGTTTGGTCAGCCGTGGTATGCGGGCTGGGGAGTCACCGACGACCGTCACGCGCAATCGGAATCGCTCAGAGCACGGCGTGGCACAGCCAGTCTGGAAGACCTGTTCAGCGCCGCCTGTTTGCGTTACAGCCGGTACATCAATCCGGTGAATGGCAAGAGTGGCACGTTGTTTGATGTGCTGAGCTGGCTTTTGATGCAACGACGTCATCACCAGCAGCGGGCAGGACGCTTATGGTCGCCGGGGCTGACGCTGTGGAAGCGCAGCATACTGGCGCCGTTTCTGCGAACCAGAAGCAACAAAGTGAATTTCAGTAAACGCTATGCCGGTGAAATCGCCTGCGTGGTGTGGGGGATCAAAGGCGAATCACGCTGGGGTGCGCAGACCGCGCAACAGCAGATCCCGCAATGGCGTATGGAAGACGGCTTTCTGCGCTCGGCCGGTCTGGGTTCTGACCTGCATCCGCCTTTGTCGCTGGTGCTGGATAAATCGGGCATTTATTACGATGCCACGCGTCCGAGCGACCTTGAGCACTTGCTGAACCACAGCCAGCTGACGGCATTTCAGCAACAACGTGCCGCCGCGCTGCATCAGCGACTGGTCGCCAGTAAAGTCAGTAAATATAACCTCGGCGCTGCGTTTACCTTGCCAGCCGGCGCGGCGGGTAAAACAGTCATTCTGGTGCCGGGACAGGTGGAAGATGACGCGTCGATCCTGACGGGAACGATGTCGATTTGCACCAACAGTGATTTGCTGCGCACGGTGCGGGAGCGCAATCCCGACGCCTACATCATTTATAAGCCGCACCCGGATGTTCTGGTGGGCAACCGTCAGGGACATATTCCTGCGGAAGATGTCAGCCGCTGGGCCGACAGTCAGGCACTGGATGCAGACATTATTCAGTGCATTCAGGCCGCTGATGAGCTGCACACCCTGACGTCGTTGTCAGGTTTTGAAGCCTTATTACATGGCAAAAAAGTGACGTGTTACGGCATGCCGTTTTATGCCGGATGGGGACTGACGCAGGATGAGCACCGTTGTTCACGCCGGCTGCGCAGCCTCAGTTTAGACGACGTGGTTTACCAGGCGCTGATCGCGTACCCGTCGTATATCGACCCGCAAAGTCGGGAGCCCATTTTGGCGGAGCAGGCGGTTGAACTTCTCGCTGCGACCCCACGGGCAAAAATGCAATTCACAAGAATAAAAGCGGGCAGGATAGTCCGTTATTACAGAAAACTGCTCATGCTGATCCGGGTGACATTAAGCACCTGAGAACAGCTTCTTACTAAATGCCAATGGCGTTGACGGAATCGGACAGAAATGGACAGTAAGGCGCTTACAACATTACTTTCTGGAAAAAAATATTTGCTGTTGCAGGGCCCGATGGGACCTTTCTTCAGCGATTTAGCGCAGTGGCTTGAGTCTCTGGGGCGGGAAGCGGTGAACGTCGTTTTCAACGGCGGAGACAGGCTGTATTCGCGTAAGCGTGAATACCGCTTGTACCAGCAGACGCCTGAAGAGTTTCCGACCTGGCTGAAAGCCACCTGGCAGGAATACGACTTCGACACCATCGTGTGTTTCGGGGATTGTCGTCCGCTGCATCAGGCCGCTAAACGCTGGGCGCAGGCTAAAGGTGTGCGCTTCCTCGCGTTTGAAGAGGGCTATCTGCGCCCGCATTACATCACGCTGGAACAGAACGGCGTGAACGCCTATTCCAGCCTGCCGCGCGATGCTGAGTTTTACCGCAGCCTGCCACCGATGACCATGCCGGAAATCGAGCACCTGAAACCTTCAGGCTGGCAGCGCGTCCGTCATGCCATAACGTACTATCTGGCCGGCTGGCGCTATCGCCATGACTTCCCGAAGTATCGACATCACAAATCCTTCTCGCCGTGGTATGAGGCGCGCTGCTGGACCCGTGCTGCGTGGCGTAAAAAACTGTACGCCTTCCGCCAGCGCAATGTGTTGCAGCAACTGCAGACGGATCTGGATCAGCGCTATTTTCTGGCGATCTTACAGGTGTACAACGACAGCCAGATCCGTAATCACAGCCCGTATAAAGACGTGCGTGATTACATCAATGAAGTGATGCACTCGTTCGCGAAGAAAGCGCCGTCAACGGAGTTTCTGGTGATTAAGCATCACCCGATGGACAGAGGACACCGTCTATACGGACCGCTTATCCGCCAGCTGGGTAAAAAATACGGCATCAATAACCGGGTGATTTACGTCCACGACCTGCCTATGCCTGAACTGCTGACCCACTCAAAAGCTGTGGTCACGATTAACAGCACCGCCGGGATCTCTGCGCTTATTCATAATAAGCCGCTGAAGGTGATGGGCAGGGCGCTGTATGACATCAAAGGCATAACCTATCAGGGACATCTGAACCAGTTCTGGACCTCAGGATTTAAGCCGGACATGAAGCTTTTCAAACAGTTCCGTCTATACTTGCTGAAGAATACGCAGATTAATGCGGTGTATTATGGTGGCAATAAAGTGGACATCGCGACCGCCGCAGATACCCAGTATCAGCCCGTGTTTATCAGTCAGAAACTGATTATGAATTACATCAAACAACAGCCTTCATAACGATCACCTTTGAGGAATATGCTCAGATGCGAAAATGTTTATTGATTAAACTCTGTGCATATTTCTCATTACCTGTACTGCTCCCCTTAATTCTTTCCGGCTGCGCCGGTGCCGTTCCTTCGATGCACTCTCATGAGTGCGAATTGCCTGAGGTGCGCGGTAATACTTCGTTATCCCCTCACTGCGTTTATAAAGAAGCGGTCATCATTACCAGCAGCAACACGACGTTAGATTGCCACGGAGCGGTGCTGGAGGGGGACAATGAACGCCCTTTTGGCATAATGATCAACAGCAGAGGTAAGCCGTTATCCGATGTCACTGTCCGCAACTGCAAAGTGCGACACTTTACCCGCAGCGGCATCCGTATCACTTCTGATATCGCAGCCAGCAAACTCAGCCCAAACCACGAAGAGAACTACCGCCGGACACCCACGCGGATAACGCTCGAGAACGTTGAAGTCACCGGCAGCGGACGCGTGGGAATTTACTTTGACGATTACGTCACCCACTCCACACTGAGCCACTCGATTGTCCGCGACTCGTATATGTCGGGTATCTACCTGGAACATTCATCGCGCAATAACAAAATCGTCAATAACCAGATCATCAGCAACGGCCATGAGAGTTTCGGCAAGGGAAAGCGTGAAGGATTAGCGGTAGACTCGTCGGCGTACAATCTTATCGAAGGCAACCGGTTCGAATCTAACGGGGCAGGGGGCGTGTTTCTGTATAAGAACTGCGGCGAGCATTTCAGCACAGGCAAATCCGTGATCCGCTGGCAGCACAGCGACCACAACGTCATTCGCAACAATACCTTTGTGAATGAACCCGTTGGCATCTGGCTGGCATCCCGGCAGAACCGGGACTTATCAGGATTTGATTGCGGGGATAAACCGAGGGACAGTTCCGGTAAATACTTTAACGATTATGCGGATAATAATGTGGTGGAGGGGAATAAGTTTGAAGGAGTCAGCGCGAAAGTGGTTGACGATGGAAAAGCCAATTATATAAACAGATATTATGATTCCAAATAGTTAATTTAATCTTTTATACAAAATAGATAGATTATTATATCTAAAATTAATAATAAGGCCGTATGAAAATGGTTAAATTTGATAAGCTGACTGAAACTCTTTTGAGTAAGTATGAATTAAATAAATCGATATCCATGGTTTCCTCCACATTGGAGTTAAGTGATGAATTGTCGTATTTTTCTATCGGCGAAAATACTAAGCTTGTAAATGCGCACGTTACGATTATGGAAGGCGGAAGATTAACTATAGGTAATTTTTGTGAAATTAGGGGGCGGATAATTGTTGGTGAAGGTTGCACCTTAGAAATAGGGCATGGTTTAAGCTGTAATGATGCTATCAAAATTCAAATCGCAGAGTATGGCAAAGTAACAATTGGTAATGATTGCCTCTTCGCGAATCCGAAAATTTTTAATTCTGATATGCATTCGATATTTTCTGATGATACTGGCCAACGTTTAAATAAAGCTAAGGATGTATTGATCGGAAATAGAGTATGGCTTGCAACGGATTGCTTAATATTAAAAGGAACAAATATAGAGTGTGATTCAGTTGTTGGTGCGGGGGCTATCACTAGCGGGTTTTATGAAAAAAAATCCTTAATTGTGGGAAATCCGGCAAGAGTTGTTAAATCTAATGTTTGCTGGACTAGGTCATTAAAACAGAATAACTTAATTAAGTTTGATGATAATTTTTCCTTAGCAGACTTCCGTGCTTGTGCAACTTCATTTGAACACAAAAAAGTTATAGATATGGCAGGAAAGTATATCGAATATTGGGTTAAGATGGATGGCAGTAATTATTTCATTTTTTATTACTTGGCTAGATCTATTCTTATTTCTAAGTTCAAAGAAAAAAACGTTTTTGACTTCTTCATAAATAACAAGTTGATATCCATTGAACTGTTAGCTGATATCCTACAAAGATGCTTTGAGATGAGTGATAGGAAGAATTACATTTGTGGAGCCTATGCATACCTAGCTTGCAAAATGGCTGGTAAAGAAGATATTGCCAATGTGTTATATAGAGAAATACTTCCAGTTTGGGAACATATTAGTGATCATCGTTTCAAAGAAAATTGGGTAGCATAATTAACTATTACATGTATTAATTGTTAGGTAGGTCTAAATGGATGACCTACCCAACTAATCCGTATTAAAAAATCACATAGCATTTTCTAATTTTTGTGTTGAATATATTGCAGACATGAGTTGCGCATGATTTAAGCGACTCCAGCTTTCTTGAGGTGCAATATCTGAATAATAGCGAAGAATTGAAGACCAGCAATGCTTTGCTTCTGACCAATTTCCTGAGAGCTGAGATAGTTCAGCCCTGAGCATCCACTCTTCTAATTCTTTTGGACTACGAATCCCATCCGTAAATAATACTGATAACCCTTCCTCTATCATGCCAAGCTTTCTATAGGCTAAGGCAAGACGATAGGGGGCTGAATCAGTGATGCCGATCAGTTCAATCCAAACCTCAGCTGCTGAATTCCATTCTTTTTCTAAAAGGTAATTCTCACCTACTTCTATTCTGTAATCTATCAGCTGAAGAGTATCGGACTGCATTTCATCAAGGAATGACAAAGCTTTTGATGAGTGCCCTTGATAACGTAGTGATCTAACATAAATCAAAGCCAAATCATTTGAAAGCAGATTTAATTTTATATTTGCGGAATCAAATTGAGAAATTACTTTTGACCATTTGCATGTATCAAAAGAAAGTTTTCCAATTTCATATTTAAGTTCGGTATCCTTTTTCGCGTAAACCTCATAGCTTTTGAGATAATTATGACACTGTTCAGAATTTCCGATTTCTCTATAGCATCGAGCAAGAATTAATTCACATTTAAGAACATGTAATTCATTTTGATTAAAAGTATTAATTTTTTCCAAAATTAGCTCAATTGCTGCTTCCCAGTCTTTATGCGCAACAAGTTGATATGCCATGATTATTGTTCGTTGTGTATCAGAGAATGAATATTTATTAACATTTAGGTTATCTAATGCTTGAGTGTTTTCTATCTCAGCAAGACAGCGATAATAATTAATTTCATCCTCAGTATTATCTATTTCTACACTATTCCAGATAGCGATTGCCTGGCCCCATTGCTGGCATGCCATGTATATTCGTGCATATTCAATATTATATTCATTAAAATATGTTGAATGCTCAACACCAGACCATTGCTGGAGCAGATTGATTGCATCATTGATTTTTCCATCTTCACGACATGCTTGAATCAATCGCAATCTTGCAATCTGCTTTTGTTGGCTATTACCAAACTCTAAAAGCATTTTCCAGCGAGATATTGCTATCCCCCATTTTCTATGGGAAGTTGCTTTTCTTGCATAGTCTTCAAGAATTTCCAGATCACAATATCCATCAACAAGAGGATTATCTAACTCGCAAATAGCTTCATAAGTTCTTTTACAATTATTTGTGTCTCGAATAGGGAATGTTTTATCTATTCTACTTTGGTATTTTGGGGCAGGAGATGCATCGTCCTTAATTATTTTTTCTAATTCATAAAAGAACTCTGATTCTTTTACAACTACTGGGCCAAATCCATCTTCTCGATAATCAAAATATCCCTTCTTGTAAAAATGGCCTCCGGAAAATACTTCTTTTTCATCAAATTGATAGTATAAAGTTTGTTTTCCCTGAATAGCCATATCAAAGGCAACTGACGAATAATCGGTAATCATCATAGATGATGATTTAAACAAGTTTTGGATGCTGCCTTTTGTATGATCCGAAATTTTTATGAATTTTGGAACATCGAACAAATCAATGTATGGTGAAATATTAGCATGAGGGAAAAATATAACTTCAAAGTTATATTTTTCTGATATTTTTTTGAGATAAGGCGAATGTAAAACACCTCGCCAGTGTTTTGCAAACTCTGTCTTCATAAACTCTGATGATACTTCTCTACTATTACCTTCACCTTTTGTAGTTCCGACGATATTTGACCGCCAAGTTGGCATTATTAATATCGACTTTTTATATAACTCACTTTGAGGTTGGTTAAGATTATCGTAACGTGGAAATCCAGTTAGCTTAACATTTTTTTTAGTGAATTTATAATGAGACTCATTAGATACTATGGAATTATATTCTGCTGTTGAGGCAGTTACGAAAACATCTATATTCTCTTTTTGGTTTACCCAATTAGAAATGTCATCTTTAGTTACGCCATGTTGTAAGAATACAAAATGCCTACCCGTTAGCATTTTCGGGCCTAGTAAATTCGTTATGTATTTGTCAACATGTGAACTTATAACCTTTGAACAGCTTTTTAATATTTCTTCATGCCGTTTACTTCCAAACTCAACTAAATTAAAACCTTTATCTAACAATCTATCCCAATCGTGTGAATTCCTTCTTAATGCAAAATAAATACTTTGTTCAGGATGGTGTTTTTGAATATAGTTGTAGAGATGTTCAGCATTGTCATCGGCCTGACTATCACGATCCATCAATAACCAAGATTTCTTAAATTCATTGACTTTGTTATATTTAGGTATTTGTCCAAGAAATCCTTTAACAATGGTATTAGTATCGATGCCTGATTTGTATTGTTTACCTTGAAATGATATTCGTGTGGGGATGTCAGATATTTTAACATTAAACTTAGATTTTTCAGAAATAGGCACCCAAATCCTTCTTTCTTTTACAAATGTTTCAGACGTCAGAGTGTGTACCATTGTTTTAGCAAAATAAGGAATAATGTCATTGTTATTTTCTGATATATGCTCTAGCTCATTTGTTCCAGTAAAGTATCTTAATTCGATAAGACCTTTATTATGATCGTAGGATTCGATATAAATTATTTGGAATGGAGGTCTTTCATTTTTGAACTGTGAAAGCAATCCTACGCGGTGGTAGAACCAACATCCACCTAATCCGAATTCCATAATTGTCTGTGTGTCGATATAAGAGAATATTTCTTTAACCAAAGAAATAAATCTTACTTGTTGTTCCTCAGTCAAGAAAGCAATCTTTTGTGGATGGTTTACAATTGATTTAATATACCAAATTAAATGATAAAGGATAGTAATTTGTACATTTTTTGGAATTTCGCTGGTCAAATCTCTATGTTTTTTTAATATGTCAAGGCATCCATGCTCCAGCACCGAGTCATATAATCCAGGGTGTTCCCAGGCACTATCTAAAGTAGACGTTCCGTCACCTCTTTTTCGGTAGAAGTATTTAGCAGATTTTAGAAATCCAATATTACTTTCTTTACAATGTATTAAATATTGCGCTACAAAATGGGCATCTTCAAAACTTGGTTTTACCCTTGAGTCGAAGTTTATTTTATTATCCAAGATAACATTGGTTTTGAAAAATGCGGTGCTTGCAGATAATTGCAATTGGTTACCAAGGTTATTTGCAGCAAATAATTTATCACCTTGACTATACCTATATTTTAATGGGTGAGTGTCTTTATACAATTTAACTTCGTCAAAATAGAAAATGAAATTGCACGACACTAAATCAAGCTTCTTCTTTTCATTTGTTTTTGCAAAACTATCTACTGCTTTGAAATAATTAACATCTAAAAAGTCATCAGGATCAATGAATGTAACCCAATCAGTATTAACATACTGAAGCCCCATATTCCTTGCTGAAGCTTGTCCACCGTTGCTTTTATAAAGATAGGTGATATTTTTGGGGTACTTTTTTTTCCACGATTTTATTATCTCCACCGATTCATCAGTAGAACCATCATCTACTAGAATTAGATTAATATGTTTTTTAAAATCTAGGCGTTGTTTAACCATGCTATTGAAATATTCATCAAGATATCTTCCAACATTATAAACAGCTGTTACAACAGTATACTGATAATTGCCGTTGTATTCTTTAGGTTGTATGCTATTTATTTTTTTCTTCTGTTTTTTTACCATATCAGAGAAAAATAATTTAGGATCGCGAATTAGTTTTTTTACTTTTCTGTTAAGCATTTTCAATCTCTGATTCAAAGTGATATTTAAGTGCGGTACTTAAAAGGAATTGATAATTTTCAAGCGATGCTTTTTGCGTATTAAAATCATTTGCACAAAAAGAATGAGGCGAGGCATCGTCCTGTTTTGCTTTTTTAAGTGCTTTGAAATAACTTCGCGCCGCTGTTGAACGGATATTAAAGTAGTAGCAAATATCCCGTGATGGGGTTGCTTTACCTGTAATATAACTTAGCCAGGGTACAAAGAATGTGGCTAAATTTATATCCTGATTGGTGCGGAACTTATTAGGCAAAAAACATGTTATTTCAGACTCATATACGCGCCAGGCTTCTTCGAAAACACTTTTTCTGAGCGGTACATAAGTATGAACTAAGGGTGTATCGATAAGGGACTCAAAGTCATCTTTGAAAATTCCACAGGCCCTTTGAGATGCTGATAAGGTGGGGGTGTTGGTGCCCCGTGCCTGCATTGCCGTCAGGCTTTTCTGTGACAAGAACAAAGATGAAATGCCATTACTTTTGAAGAAGTGTCCCGGTGGAAGTTCTCTTGCGACAAATACGTCATCATTAAAATAAATGAAATGCTCTGCAAGGCCTGGGATCTTATGTAAGTTTGCTTCTATGACGTGTGAGTTAAAAGTTGGGAGGTATTTATCATCTATGATTTCTTTATGATCAATGATTTTTATCTTGTCGTTCGCTTCACACCATTTGGGTTTTTGATTATCAGTGATAATAAAAATATTTCTTACCCAGGGAATATAACGTTCGATACTTTTAATTGAATAACGCAGTTCATCATGGTTACTAAATCTTGCATCATCGGTAGCAAAATTGCCTAAAGTTTCTGCACCAATCTCAGCTTTGAAACGCAAATACTTTTCTTTCCACTGCGGGTCTGAGTCATCAACCCAGGTAAATACCACATCGATGGGGAAATTAATGTGCAGCAGCTTTTCGATCGCGAGATCATGCCTGATTAAAATACTTTCTTCTAACTCAGGGCACTGAATTTCATTTCTGATAATCGGGTATTTTTTGTTAAAATAATCCCGGAAAAAAATTCCAGGACTTTTCATAAATTTTTTGATTTTTTTCATTCGATAAAAAATCCTAAGGGATAAAGCAACGACTCTTTTCTGTCAGCAATATGCTGCGCAACTTCACTCTGACGGGGCTATTACGTTGTGAGGAGAAACACAACCGGATTCAGATCCCTTCATCATTCTTATAAGTAGTTATGGCTTCATCCACCGATTCGAAGTACTTCACTTTGTTATCCCTTCCGATAAACAAAGCTACATCGCAAAACTCTTTCAGTGATCCCAGACTGTGCGACACCATCAAAAAGCTGGCTTCTTCATGACGTGCTTTAAACAAGTCGGCACATTTCTGTTTGAATCTGGCATCCCCGACCGCTGTCACTTCATCGACAAGATAGTAATCAAATTTGAATGCCATGCTCAGACCAAAACCCAGGCGGGATTTCATGCCGGAGGAATAGGTTTTGATTGGCATATCAAAGTATTTACCCAGTTCGGCAAACTCTTCGACGAAGGCGACTTTTTCGCGTAACTGGTCTGGTGTGGAATAGAGGCGGGCAACGAATTTTACATTTTCCCGTCCGGTCAGACTGCCCTGAAAGCCACCGGCCAAACCGACCGGCCACGATATGGTTTTATCAGTGTGAATCTTGCCGGAATCGGGGCGGTCAATGCCGCCGATAACGCGTAATAATGTCGATTTACCGGCGCCATTTCGCCCAATCAACGCCACACTTTTGCCTGAGGGCAGTTCAACGTTCAGATCTTTGAAAACGTAATGGCGGCCTTTAGGTGTGCGGTAGGATTTAGTCAGGTTCTCGATTTTTATCATGATGTCAGCATCGCCTCTTCACGGTTTCGGTAGAGGGCTAATCCGATGAATAATACAACCAGAGTACAGGCGGCCAGATAATTCAGGCTGACGCCTTCGCTGATATAACCCGGAACAACGGATTCACGGCAAAGTTCTACGACGTGAACGATAGGGTTCCATAGCAAATACGGCCAGTATTCTTTCGGGATGTTGTGCAGCGAAAACATAATGCAGGAAACAAAATAGAGCGGTTTAATCAAAATAGGTAAGAACTTTTCGGTTTCAGGGAATGACTTCCCGACAACCATGAATATCAGCCCGACTCCACAAGAGAATAAAACTAACAGTACCCAGACCAGAATCAGAGTAATAAGCTTAGTGACTTCAAATTGTTCACCCAGCAAACCTACTATGGCCATTAGCAATATGTAAACCACGGCGTATATCAAGGTTTCTAAGATTGCTCTGGCGAGGATAGTATCAATTGGGCGTACAGGTCGATAGTTAAACAACCCTTGATTGGCTTCAATAGCGCCTATAGATCGGTTGGTAATATTGCTGAAAACAAAGAAAGGAATAATGCCATTAATCAAAAAAACTGGAAATGATATATCTGGCATTGTTCTGTGCATGAAATAACCAAATATGGCCAGCATAATCAGCATATGTGCCATCGGCTCCAGTGCTGCCCACAGATACCCTAACCGGTACTTACCAAAACGAGTCTTAATTTCCCTCAAAAACAGCGCTTTTACCGCCGCTTTCTGAACTTCTAAGCCACTACGTGCCATCGGATTTTTCCAGTATTTTACTTTTCCACGCTACCGCCCCTGGCTTACAGCAGCCAATGCGCTCAGGAACGGGTCGGATTGTGGGGAGTCGGTTGTGCATAACACATCAAAGATGTGTCAGGAGCGGGGGAGTCACTTATCCATAAGTTGCGTATAGAGGACTGATGCCGGGGGAACATCCCTGGTAAATATCTCTATTTTTTATCAGGTTAGAGTGAGATACCCTTTTCACAAAAATGCAAAGGTTGCGAAAAAATATTTCAGCAAGTTTCAGGGGTGACCACACCTATGTAAAATTGCTTTGAACTATTAATTTGTATTAAATCATTCATACGGCCTATTGGTTTAAGAATTCTCTGAGGGGATAAATAAAGTCTTGGTTTTTCAGTGGGATATTGAAACCGGTTCCATTGACTTAAGTTGCAGATTTAGTTGAAATTGTAACTATTCATCAGGGGTATTATTAAATTCTGATGCAAAGTTACTGGCTGAGGCGGGTTTTAAGTCAAATTTTCACAAGAGGGGAGCGGGGCTTGATAGCGGACATAAAAAAGCCAGCGACTTTCGTCACTGGCCTTTCGCATTAATCACTCAGAGTTCCGCAGCCTGATTCTGCGGTATCGGGCAACATTTACCCGATAAGGATTACCTGATTCTGATTACTCGATATTTGATTCGATGAACCACAGGAATTTATCCAGGTCGCGCGATGCGGCGGTGAAAATATCTGCGGTGTCTTCATCTTCAACTTCACCAATCGCCTTACGGGTATCGTTGGCGACAACGGCAAAACGATCTGCCAGCGCTTTCAGATGTTCCTGCACGGTATGGATGTTGGTCGGGTAGCTTTTCAGTGGCGTTTTATCGTTAACGACCTGCACGGTACCCAGCGCCACGCCACCTAACTGCACCACACGTTCTGCGATGGTGTCCTGGTGATCGATAACTGCGGTACGGAATCCATCAAGCATTTCATGTACGGCGATGAAGTTTGCGCCACGCATGTTCCAGTGTGCTTGTTTAATAATCAGTGACAGATCAATATATTCAGTCACCAGACGGTTCAGCACCTTGATAGTATTCAGTTTGACGCTTTCATCTAAATCGTTGCGTGTATAAATAAGCTCAGAAGATTTCGTTTTGACCAGTTTAGCGGTACTCATATTCATATCTCCTTGTTTCATTAAAATTAATTGCTACAAACGTGTTTCTTAACTGCATTCAGTATAGCAATAAATCGAAATTTTGCAGGACAGCGTTTCCTATCGTTTTGATAGCATCTGTCTAATAGACAATTTCGGAATCGAGGAACCACCTTATCACGCTGATTTATAAGGTGGATAGGAATCCTCCTGAACAGCGGTGTTTATTAGTGCGTAAATTATGACATGCCAGTGATAATAATTTTCATTACGGCTAATGGATATTATGAAATGTAAGTTGAAGTGTGGAGATATATATCTGTGATGTAGTTTGTGCGGCTGAAATAATTTGTTCACGGAACGTTTTTTATACTCTGAAAATAATTACCGCCATAAATTATTACTTTGAAAGCACAACGGCAGGAAAAGCCTGCCGTTTTATATTATCGTAAAGCCGGTCACCGGGTTCCGCAGTGAATCAAAGCGCCAGAGCCCCGCTGTACAGCACGGCGCCTGTCGGTTGTCCGGTCGGTGAGCCTCCGCGTGGTTCCAGACTGATTGCCAGCGTATAACCCGGATCAGGCATCTTTTCCGCCAGTGCCAGTTGTGTCGGTTGTTGTGTATTCAGCAGACCGAGTGAGCGGGGTTTGCCGCCCGGCGGAATGGCCCACAGTTCCAGGCTATGGTCGCCGGCGATACCTTGCGCCTTAAGCGGCGTCAGCATCAGGCTGCGGGTACTCATATCTACGCTCACCACCCATTGCCCGTTCTGCGCACCGGCACTGCTGGCGAGAACAGCCACCGGTGTCGGGGTTTCAGGTTGCACCAGAAGGCGCGGGATGAGTAACAGCGCCGCAAGCCCGGCGGCCAGCGCCCAGCCAAGATATGTGCGCACCGGTCTTTTAGCTGTAACCGGTAATCTGGCCGGTTGTAATGCAAGGTTGTGCTGAATGCGCTTCCACACTGAAGCGGGCGGAATGACCGGGACAATCTGATTATCCAGTTGTGTGAAAGCTTCCTGCCAGCGGGCGACTTCAGCCGCCAGTTCAGGGTCTTCCCGCATTTTTTGCTCGAACTGAATCCGCGCTGCGCCGCGTAAGGTGCCGAGCGCATATTCAGCCGCGAGGGCAGCATGATAATGGCTTCTGCTTTTCATAGGTCTGCGCAGCTCTTTAAGTGTTCCAGGGCGCGACGGATCCAGCTTTTAATCGTCCCCAGAGGTTGTTGTAAATGCGATGACACCTCACCGTGTGACAGGCCCTGATAATAGGCAAGGGTCAGGCTTTGTCTTTGTTCGGCGGGAAGGTGCGCGAGGCAGTCGGCCAGTATTTTGGCTTCGCTGTCCTGCTGCAACCGTTGCAAGGGTTCATCGTTGTCGCTGGCATCGTTGTCTCCCATGCTGTCATCCAGTTCATCTAACTGGTTGTCGCTCCCGCGCATCCAGTCGATAGCGCGGTTGCGGACAATATGGGTGAGCCAGGTCATCGGGGAACTGAGCGCCGGATTATAGGATCCGGCGCGGTTCCACGCGGTGATATAGCTGTCATGCAACACTTCTTCTGCCCAGGCATGCCGCCGCAGCATTCTCAGCGCGACGGCAAACAGCCGGGGGGACGTCAGACGGTACAATTGCTCAAATGCCTGTCGGTCGCCAACGGCCATGGCGCTCATCAGTTCACGCTGTACTTCCTGTGCTTTCTCTGGTGTTGGCTTAACTAAAAAATTGTCATGCATTCGCCCGTCCTGACTTACTGAGGTGCTGTTTCATAAAGAAATCATGCCCTCAGTATAGTCGGTATTATTTTGGCATCAGGACGGTATCAATGACGTCGATCACACCGTTCTTCTGCTGGACGTCATAAGTACTGATATTGGCGACATTCCCTTTGCCATCTTTCAGCTGAATATTGTGCGGGCCATTATTCATGATCCACAGCGGCTGGCCGTTGACGGTTTTCAGTTCCGCCGTGCCGTTGCCTTTTTTCAGCAGTTTTTCCAGATCTTTCATTTCATACTTACCCGCCACCACGTGGTAGGTCAGGATGCTGGTCAGCGTGGCTTTGTTTTCCGGTTTCACCAGATTGTCGACAGTCCCGGCTGGCAGTTTAGCGAAAGCGGCATTGGTCGGCGCAAACACAGTGAACGGACCTTTACCCTGCAACGTATCCACCAGACCCGCCGCTTTCACGGCGGCGACCAGGGTGGTGTGGTCTTTCGAGTTCAGGGCGTTTTCTACGATATTTTTAGAAGGATACATTTCAGCGCCACCGACCATGGTGGTGCTTTGGGACATCATTGCAGCCATTGACGCGGTGCTCAGCAGAAGAGATGCACAGATAGCGGTACGGAGTAATGTTTTCATGATGGTGTCCTTTGTCGTTGAGTAGGTAAGGTCTTGCCTCACATCTATACATACGAATGGACCCCCGCTTTTGGATGCAGGAAAAACGATAAAAAATCGAAATTATTGAAAGTAATTTGCAATGCATTGATAAAAAAGAATAAACAGAAAAGAACAAACAGAAAAGAAAAAGCCACGTCGGATGAACGTGGCTTTTTGACAGAAAAACGCAGGGCTATTTACCGGAAGGATTATTCCCGGCGATATCGACCGTTTCTATTTTTGTTTTACGCTGAATCGTCAGCGTCGAACCGGCCGAGGCTGCGATAATTGCCGCCAGCCCAAGCCACTGCGTTCCTGTCAGAAACTCGCCGAGGAAGATAATGCCGGAAAGCGCCGCCATTGCCGGTTCCATGCTCATCAGCGTGCCGAAAGTTTTAGCGGGCAGTTTGGTCAGCGCCATCATTTCCAGTGAATAAGGAATAGCAGACGTGAGCAGGGCGATCAGCAGGCCCAGCGGCAGGATCTCCCAGCTGAATATGGAGGTCTTCGCCTGGATGACACCGACAGGGAAGAAGATCAGTGCGGCAATCAGCGAGCCCATCGCGGCAGTGCCGGGGCCGTAGCTGCTGCCAGCTCGTTGTCCGGCAAGAATATAAATCGCCCAGCACGCACCCGCAATCAGCGCAAAACACGCGCCTTTGAGATCAACACCGCCCGCGCTCTGGCCGAGCGGCAGCAGGAACAGCAATCCGGTGACGGCCAGCACGACCCAGATAAAATCGACGGGTCTGCGTGAAGAAAACATCGCCACGGCCAGCGGGCCGGTAAATTCCAGTGCAACGGCAATGCCCAGCGGTACGGTGCGCAGTGCCAGATAAAAGGAGTAATTCATGCAGCCCAGTGCCAGACCATACATCAGCAATGAACGCAGATTGCCGCCGCGCATTTTCAGGCGCCACGGACGGAAATAGAGCAGCAACAGAATCGAGCCGATACCCAGTCGCAGCGCGGTGACGCCTTGTGGCCCGACTACCGGGAACAACGTTTTGGCCAGTGACGCGCCGCCCTGTAATGAGAGCATGGCGATCAGCAGCAACAGGATCGCCACCAGGGGAGACGCTTTTTTAGGTAACGCCGGGATCGGGGGGCTGTTGTTATTTGTCGCAGGCGGCAGAGTCGTCTGCGTTTCCGGCGTGTTCTTTCCTGAATGAGTCATCCTTTGAGCCTTTTGAGGTGATTCCATAAATTCAGAATCTTTTAGATTTATAGTTTTGAAAAGAAAGGTAAAGCAAGGTCAGTGTAGAGGGAAAGCGGGACAGAAAAAATCCTGATAAAAAGTTTTTTTCAGAACGTGTTTTTTTAAAAGAAGCGAAAAAACGCCTGAAAAGTGTCCATTTTTTGCCCAGATAATTAGGAATTATCTGCTAATTTCAAAAAGTTCAATAAGTTTATCTTATAGTTAATTTGACGAAAATCCCAATTAAATTAGATGGATAGGGTGTGCTGGAAACTTCCTGTTACACCATATGATGCTTTGGACATCTTAAATGAGGCAGAGTTTCACACTAGTTTTTGTTATATTTTGGAACGTGAAGGTTACTTTGGTTTCTTATTTGAGGTGGTTATGATGAAAAAAATCGCATGTCTTTCCGCATTAGCTTGTGTAGTTGCACTGGGCGCATCAAGCGCATTCGCTGACACCAGCACCGTTACCGCTGGTTATGCTCAGGGTGATATGCAAGGCGTTGCTAACAAAGCAAACGGCTTCAACTTAAAATACCGCTGGGAACAAGATAGCAACCCACTGGGCGTTATCGGTTCTTTCACCTACATCGAAGATGACAGCACACCGGCATCTGGCGACTACCGTAAAGCACAGTACTACGGTCTGACTGCTGGTCCAGCTTACCGTCTGAATGACTGGGCTTCCATCTACGGTGTTGTGGGTGTGGGTTACGGTAAAACTCAGTACAACGAATCAGCGGCATCTACTAGCCGTGAAAAATACGATTCAAGCGATTACGGCTTCTCTTACGGTGCTGGTCTGCAGTTCAACCCAATCCAGAACGTTGCTCTGGACGTGTCCTACGAACAGTCCCGCATCCGCAGTGTTGATGTTGGTACCTGGATCGCAGGCGTGGGTTACAGCTTCTAATTCTTCGCCCTGCGTAACGCTTTGTCGTTACACACCCGCGAAAACAAAAACCGCTCAACTGAGCGGTTTTTTTATGACTTTTTTCAGCGGGTAGTGGAGACGCGACCGTTATTTTCACCTTTCCCGCTTACGAGGGGAAGGCCGGGAGGGGGTTTAGCGGGCAACTCAAATCCCGCTGTACCAGTTATATCCCTGATCTTCCCAGTAGCCGCCGGGATATTCGTTGGTAACGAAAATCGCGCCGATGTGTTTGGCGTTTTTGAAGCCGAGTTTGGTGGGCATTCTCAGGCGTAACGGGTAACCGAAATCCGGCGGTAACGGTTTGCCGCCAAAATCCAGCGCCAGAATGGTTTGCGGATGCAGCGCCGTCGCCATATCGATGCTGGAATAATAACGGTCGTCACATTTGAATCCGACGTATTTAGCGGTCAGATCTGCGCCGACGTGCTGTAAAAACGTTTTCAGCGGCACGCCTTTCCACTGACCAATTGCGCTCCAGCCTTCAATGCAAATCAGACGGGTGATCTGACTTTCCTGCGGCAGTCGCTGTAACTGTTCCAGCGTCCACGAGGCTTTCTTTTGAACCAGACCGGAGACTTCAAGCCGGTAATTGGGAATGTCTATTTCCGGCACGTTGTATTCCGGATAATAAGCATTGAAGCGGAACGGCGTGGTGATCTGGTCAGCGCGATAGGTTTGCGCCAGCTTTTGTCCGCTGAACAGCCAGCCTTGCACGCGGTCATTCCAGCGTGACATCGCCCACAGCACTTTATCGACTTCGTCACCGTCCTGCAGATTACAGCCGGTGAGCATTGATACCGCGCCCAGCGTGAGACCGCCACGCAATAACATGCGGCGCTGAATATTGACCAGTTGCTTGCGCTGATCGGGCTCAAGAATAATTTTTGGCCGGCGTGATTTATCACTCATCGGCACTTTCCTCCGTACTTATTTTTTTGCCGCCGGTTAGCATCGCCACGAAGGTTTTTGGCACCAGCAGAACCATCAGTACGTGAATAATGACGAACAGCATCACGCCGCTCATCGCAAAAAAATGCACATAACGCGCGATATCAAAACCGCCAAACAACCACACCAGACCGCTGAACTGTACCGGTTTCCAGATGGACAAACCGGAAAGCAAAAGCAATACGCCGAGCAACAGCACGCCGCTGTACATCAGTTTTTGCACGGCGTTGTACTGCCCGAGTTTGTGGGGAAGTTTGAATGTCAGCGCGCGAACGGTATCGCGCCAGACGGAGCGCGGCGAAAAGGGGTAAAAGTCGCGGCGGAAATGGCCGCTGAACATGCCCCACAGCACATAGAAAAGGGCATTGGCCGCCAGCAGCCACATGACTGCCAGATGCCAGGCGATGTTGCCGCCCAGCCAGCCGCCGAGGGTCGTGCTCTGGGGAAAGGTAAACGAGAAAATCGGGTCGGCGTTATAAATCCCCCAGCCGCTCATTACCATGCCGATCATTGCCAGCAGATTAATCCAGTGACAAATGCGCACCGGCCAGGAATGCACCCTGCGTTTGCGAAGTGGAGAGGGCTGAGGTTTCACGGAAAAACTCCTGTTGTCCGGTAAGGCCGTCAGGCCGGATTACATTGGTGGCGTAACGCCGTCTTTGCCCGCAGAAATGCCGCGTGCAACCAGGGAGCCTTTGTCATCTTTCATCGCGAACAGCACGACTTTGGTGCCCGGTTTCAGCAGACTGCGGTCACCCGGTGCCAGCAGAACGACCGGTACATCGTCAGGAACGACAACGGTTTTCTCTGCATCATGGTATTTCACAGTCAGCGTGCGGCCATTGCTGTTAACCAGTTTGCCGACGGTGCCGTTGGTCATGGTGTTGATTTTGCCGTCCGGCGATTCAAACGGATTGAAACCTTCGCCGCTGCCGCGCAGGCTTGGCGCAAATACGTGAACTTCCAGCGCTTTCAGTGTGCCGTTGGCCTGAGGTACTGCCGCCGTACCGATGAAGCTGTCGGCTTTGATATCGCTGATCTGGCCTTTGGTGACGGAGTTGATACGGGTTTTATCCGTCAGCTTAACGTCGAGCTTTTCGCCCTGACGGGTGGTGATTTGTACTGATGAGTCATTAACAGAATCAATGGTTCCGCGTGTTGGTTTGATCACGTTATCGGCGGCAAAAGCCGATGCCATTGTGCTGCTCATCAGCAGTGAACCCAGTAACAGACCCGCAAGACGTTTGGTGGTATTCATTATTAACTCTCCAGTTTCCGGCATTATTTCATTTGGTTAGAAGAATCACTGACCCTGCCAGTGATGAATAGCTTCATTAAGAGTGGACGATAAACCGGGATTGGCTGATGACAAATTGATGACAAAATTGTCATCAAAGGTGTCTGGCGAAACTGATAAACTTCCCCATGAATCATTCTTTGGGAGAATGGTATTGCGGCGCTGAGGGCCTGAATGCGGATACTGGTGATTGAAGACGATGTCAGTACGGGCGATTACCTGAAAAAAGGGCTGACCGAAGCCGGTTACAGCGTCGATCTGGCGCGTAACGGGGCCGATGGCCTGTTTCTGGCGCTGGAAGAGGGCTATGACACGGTGATCCTCGATGTCATGCTGCCCGGCCTCGACGGCTGGCAGGTGATGGAAGTTCTGCGCAAGAAAAGCGATGTGCCGGTGCTGTTTCTCACCGCACGCGATGAAGTACAGGACCGCATTCACGGGCTGGAACTGGGCGCTGACGATTATCTGATCAAACCGTTTTCCTTTACCGAACTGGTATTGCGTATCCGCACGTTGCTGCGCCGCCCGGCAGCGCGTGAGCCGGATATTTACTCGGTCGCTGACCTGCATCTGGATGTGCTGCGCCGTCGCGTGACCCGTCAGGATCAGACTATCGCGCTGACCAATAAAGAATTCATGTTGTTGCAGCTGCTGATGCGTCGCGAAGGCGAAGTGCTGTCGCGCACCATGATTGCCTCGCAGGTATGGGATATGAATTTCGACAGTGACACTAACGTGGTGGATGTCGCCATCAAACGCCTGCGCGCTAAGGTTGACCGCGCCTTTGAGCTGAAACTGATCCATACCGTGCGCGGCATCGGCTACGTCTGTGAAGTGCGTAATGACTGATTTTACATCCGCTAAAAAGCCTGTAAGGGCCGTGTCGCTGACGCTGCGCGCCACATTACTTTTTGCGCTGCTCGCCTCGCTGGTGGTCAGTGCCGTGGGCTTTTATCTCTATTATTCAATGGATAAAGAGCTGGTGCGCCGTGCGGATTATCAGGTCAGCGGACGTGTGCAGTATTTTCGCCATCTGCTGGCGAATGAATTCCCTCTGTCACAACTGAGCCGCAATCCCGGCCTGTTTGAAAATATGCTCGGTAATGAGCGCGATATCCTGACTTTCAGCCTTTCCGGCGAGCCGCCGTTAATCAACGTGAATCCCTCACATCTTGTTTTACCGCCATTTGCAGCGGTACCTGAAGGGCAGCCGCTGACGCTGAAAACGGTTCACGGGCAAAAGGCGCCAGATGGCACGCCGGTGCGTTTTGCCCGTGCTGCGGTAAAAATTCAGGACGGACGCACGGTTGAAATTACCGCAGGCCATTTCATGACCGAAGAATCGCGCCTGTTAGAAACCTTCCGCTGGGAAATTATCGGCGCAGTCTTGTTTTCGTATCTGCTGATTGCGGCGCTGGGTTATCTGGTTATCCGTCGCGGTTTGAGGCCGCTGCGTAATATGGCGCGGGAGGCGACGCAAATCCATCCGGCAAGCTTATCGACACGTCTGAGCAGCGATAAAGCGCCGCAGGAATTACAGCAACTTATCCATTCTTTCAACGACATGCTGGAGAGGCTGGCAGAAGGTTATCAGCGCCTGACGCAGTTTTCCGCCGATCTGGCCCACGAGATCCGCACGCCGGTGGGTGCGCTGATGGGGCACTGTCAGGTGGCCTTGTATCAGCCGCGAACGGTTGAAGAATATGAAACGCTGCTGGCTAATAATATGGAAGAACTGGAACGTATCTCGCGGATGGTCGAAAACATCCTGTTCCTGGCGCGTGCTTCGGATGCGCGTTCGGTTCTCAACATAACCAGTATTGATGTTTCATCAGAAATTACGCGCATTCAGGAATACTTTGAAGGGCTGGCGGAAGAGCGGGAAATGACGCTGCACGGCGAAGGCCGCGGTGTATTACAGGCCGATGCCATTTTGTTCCAGCGTGCGCTGAGTAATCTGGTTGCCAATGCGGTGCGCTATGGCCACGAAGGGAGCCAGGTCGTGTTGCGCGCCGAACCTCATGATAAAGGCATGGATATTCACGTTATCAGTCAGGGCGATCCGATACCGGCGGATAAGCTCACAAAACTTTTCGACCGTTTCTATCGTGCGGATGCCTCGCGCAGTGAAGGCGGCAGTTCGAGCGGGCTGGGTTTATCGATTGTTCAGGCCATTATGGCGCTGCATCAGGGCAGTGTGAGTGTTGAAAGTTCAGCGCAGGGAGAGACGCGCTTTACGCTGTCATTTCCGGATGCCAGTCATAAACATTCTCAATAATTACTCAACAGATTTCAAAAAATGAGTCGGAAAAGTATGAAAGCCACATTTCTATTGCATTGAAACATAAGCAATTCGTTAATTTTGTAACATTATCACATTGGAAGTCATGAATCACTTTGAACGATTATAGGCGTTCCGGGGTCTGAAGTGTCCTAAGGAGCATGTTCCATTCTCCGGTACGAGCGGTCTTTACGACGTAAACAGACTCACAAAAGAGCCATTTATTTCTAATGCATAAATTACGATCACTTTCGCAACAGAGCATTTCTTTGTTCATTGCACTTTATCTTGGGATTTTACTGAACCTTCCGATCTTCTTCCGTCGTTTCGAACAGCTCCATTATGACAATGCTTTGTCCATTGCTGTTGAAGCGATCGCCTGTTTCGCGCTGGTCTACTTCCTTTGTATGCTGCTGTCTTATACCGGAAAAACCGTTTTCCGTGTGCTGATGACGGCCATTGTTATTTCCTCCGCTGCCGCAAGCTATTACATGATCCTGTTCAACGTCGATATCGGTTACGGTATTTTGGCGGCGGCGCTGGCATCGGACTCCATTGATTTATCAAAAGAATCCGTCGGAACGCACTTCATCGCCTGGACGGTACTGGTCAGCCTGATCCCCGTTCTGCTGCTGTGGCTGAGCAAAATGCCGGGTGCGGCGCTCAGACAAACCACCTTCAAAAAGCTGGCGGTAAGAACCGTGCTGCTCGCGGTTTCCGGGCTGATTTGTTATATGCCACTGCGTCTGATGGGCAAAGTGCAGGATCGTCACGACATCGTCAATAACCGCATGATGGCGAGTTATGGCGGCGTGGTTGCCGGTACGTATTCACCGTCCAACTGGCTTTCCGCGCTGGGTTTATACACTTACAGCAGCTACAGCAAGGCAGAAGACAACAAAAATCTGTTCGATCCGGCCAAACATTTCACTTACACCGCACCGGCTGATGCCAAAGATTTGTATGTGGTGTTTGTGATTGGTGAAAGTGCGCGTCGTGACCATATGGGTCTGTACGGCTACGACCGTGACAACACGCCGAATCTCGACAAAGAGAAAAATCTGGTCGCGTTGCAGGGATATTCCTGCGATACCGCCACCAAACTTTCCCTGCGCTGCATGTTCGTCCGTGAGGGCGGGGCCTCTGAAGAGCCGCAGCGCACCCTGAAAGAAGCCAATGTGTTCTCCGTTCTGAAAAGCAACGGCTGGAGCTCTGAGCTGTATTCCATGCAAAGCGAAGCGTGGTTCTACAATAAAACCCGCGCTGACGATTATTCACTGCGTGAAAACATTGCTTCTGAGAAGCGTAATGCCGGTAAACCGGTGGATGACATGCTGCTCATCGACGAAATGAAAGATTCGATGAACAACCATCCGCAGGGTAAGCACCTGATTATTCTGCACACCAAAGGCTCGCATTATCTTTATTCCGACCGTTATCCGCGTTCTTTCGCCAAATATAAGCCGGAATGCATGGGCATTGATGATTCCTGTTCTACCGAAGAGATGATCAACGCTTACGACAACTCGCTGCTGTATACCGACTATTTCCTGTCGCAGGTGTTTGATCAGCTGCGCGACAAGAATGCGATTGTGTTTTATGCCTCCGATCACGGTGAGTCGATTTCCAAAAGTATGCATTTCCACGGCACACCACGCGATCACGCGCCGATTGAGCAACGTACCGTGCCGATCATGGTCTGGGCGTCAGACAAATTCCTGTCAAACGATCAGAACAAAGCAGGATTCGAACAGTTGCAGAAAATGGCTGCTGAAAAGAAACCCGCTTTCCATGAAAAACTGTACGACACCATTCTGGGCTGTATCGGCTACACCTCGCCAAATGGCGGGATTGTCGAGCAGCACAACTGGTGCCACGTGCCTGATCAGGCCGCCACTGCAAAATAATTACCGCTAAAAATGCCGCCTTTTTCTGATCAATGGAAAGGGCGGTGACATCCTTCTGGTCGCCCTCCGTTTTTTAAGTCACAATCGCTTAACAAGGTATTGAGAGTTTTCTCTTCTGCTATTTTTTATCAGGGTCGATAACCGATGCATGCTTTTCGAATTACCCTTTGTGTCCTGACGGTCATCATGACCTTGCTGACGCTGCTGCCTTTTTCCCGCAATCAGCGCTGGTGGGTACGGGTCTGGGATTTTCCACGTTTACAGATGGCGACGTTATGTCTGCTATTTTTGCTGACTGAGCTGATGATCATGCCGTTAAGCGACGGTATATCCACCACAATCATTATCTTAACTGTGGCTTGTATGGCCTATCAGAGCTGGTGGATTTTGCCTTACACCCCTTTTTATCGGGTGCAGGTGAAGAAAACCGCCTCCGGCAGTCATTCACGTATCAAAATCATGAACAGCAACGTACTGACCACCAACCGTAAGGCCGGTCCGCTGATCGCACAAATCCGCGAGCATCAGCCGGATATTCTGGTGTTGCTGGAAACGGATCAGTGGTGGGAAGATCAGATGGCAGTGCTGGATGCGGATTACCCGCACAGCCTGCGTTGCCCTCTGGATAATCTCTACGGAATGCACGTCTATTCCCGTCTGCCGATGCATTCGGCAAAAATTCAATTCCTGGTGGCAGACGACATTCCATCGATGCATTTTCGCGCCGAACTCCCTTCCGGCGAACAGGTGATATTGCACTGCCTGCATCCGATGCCGCCAAGTCCGACGGAAGCCGACGAATCCACTGACCGCGATGGCGAACTGGTTGCTGTCGGTCATACAGCGGCGAAAGCGACCTATCCGACGATTGTCACCGGCGATCTGAATGACGTGGCATGGTCGCGCACCACGCGCCTGTTTATGAAAGTCAGCGGCCTGCTCGATCCGCGCCGTGGCCGGGGTATGTTCAATACTTTTCACGCCAGTTATCCGTTCCTGCGCTGGCCGCTGGATCACGTTTTCCATAGCAAAGATTTCACTCTGGTCAGTCTTCAGCGTCTTGGTTTTATGGGATCAGACCATTTCCCGATCCTGGTGGAACTGGCGCTGACCCCCTGTGAGGGCCAGGATCAGGAATCACTGGAAATTGATGAGGAAGACCTCGAAGAGGCGGAAGAAAAACTCGCCAGCGCCGGGGTGAAAAGCACTGACGTGCACAGGGCGGAAAAACTCAACATGCCTGTCTGCGGGTAATCATGATGACAAGTGAACGCGACCGTTTGCCGCTGGCGGAAGATTTACGGGTTTTTCTGGCGGTGGTGAATAAACAAAGTTTTGCTGCCGCGGCCACAGAACTCGGTCAGTCTCCGGCCTATGTCAGCAAGCGGATCCAGATCCTCGAAGAGTCGCTGAATGCCCGTTTGCTGCACCGTTCCACACGCGGTGTGCGCTTAACGGACGAGGGTGAAAAAGCCCGGCACTGGGCGCTGCAAATTCTGGATAACTTCGATCAGTTTATCGGTGACCTGTCGGACTCCCGTACTGAACCGCGTGGCAATGTGCACATTTGCAGTTCGTTCGGTCTCGGGCGCTGTCACGTTGCACCGGCGGTGGCAGAGCTGGCGGAACAGTATCCGCTGCTGAATCTGCGGCTGGATTTGTTCGACCGGGTAGTGGATCTGGTGGCGGAAGGCGTGGATCTCGAAATTCTGGTCGGTGACGATATTCCCGAACAACACATCGGCAAGAGGCTGGTGCAGCATCAGCGTATTTTGTGTGCCTCACCGGCGTATCTTGCGGCGCAGGGTATTCCGCAAACCCCGGATGAACTGACGCAGCATCAGTGTCTGGTGCTCAAAGAGCGCGATAATCTGTTTGGCATCTGGCCGCTCACCGCTGACGGCCAGGAGCACCGCGTGCGGGTAAGAGGTGCACTTTCCTCTAACAGCGGTGAAGTGGTTTTACAGTGGGCGCTGAAAAATCACGGTATTATTTTGCGGTCGCAATGGGACGTGCAGCCGTATCTTAAAAGCGGTGAACTGGTTCAGATATTGCCAGCCTGTTCGCAGCCCGCCAGCGTGTGGGCGGTTTATCCGACGCGCCTTGCGGATTCCGCCAAATTACGGGTGTGCGTCGAATTCCTTCAGCAGCGGTTCAGTCAGTTACTCACATAGCGCCGTTTTTACACGGCGCTTATGAAATCTGTGACTCAGGCCAGCCAGGGATTTTTTTGCAGATGTGACTGCTGAAACTGATGAATGTCGTCGCTGTACCGCAGCGTATTACCGACAGCATCTAATCCGTTAAGCAAAGACAGCTTGCTCAGTTCATCAATCGCAAAATCAGTCACTTTGCCGCTATGCAAAACAATCTTTTGCTGTGGCAAATCGACGGTGATTTCGTTGCTGCCCGCAAGCGTCACTTCCTGCGCGACCTGTTGCCATTGTTCAGGACTGAGCTGTACCGTCAGTACGCCGTTACGCTGGCAGTTGTCGAAGAATATCCCCGCAAACGTCGTGCCGATCAGCGCACGGATCCCCAGCTGTTTTAATCCCCACACCGCATGTTCGCGACTGGAGCCGCAGCCAAAGTTCGGCCCGACCAGCAGAAATTTGGCGTTTTGCCATCCAGGCTGATTGAGGATAAACGCCGGGTCCGGTGAACCGTCTGCCAGAAAGCGCAAATCGAAAAATACCCCGCGGTCTAACCCGTTGCGGTCGATGCCTTTTAAAAATTGCTTCGGCATGATCACATCGGTATCGACATTCGCGGCGGGTAACGGCGCAGTCACGCCGGTTAATACGTTAAAAGCCTGCATTTTTTCTCCTTACAGTTCCCGGATATCGGTCAGATGACCGGAAATCGCCGCGGCAGCCACCATCGCCGGGCTCATCAGATGGGTACGTGCTCCCGCGCCCTGACGCCCTTCGAAATTACGATTGGTGCTGGAGGCACAGCGGTCGCCCGGCGAGAGCACATCGTCGTTCATCGCCAGACACATCGAGCAGCCCGACTGACGCCATTCAAAACCGGCGCGGGTGAAGATCTCCGCCAGACCTTCCTGCTCGGCCTGCGCGCGAACCTGACTTGAGCCGGGCACTATCATCGCGCGAACGGCAGGTGCGACGGTTTTTCCGCGAACCACTTCGGCGGCGGCACGTAAATCTTCAATGCGCGCGTTGGTGCAGGACCCGATAAAGGCATGACTGATGCTGATGCTTTTCAGCGGCTGACCGGCCTGCAGTCCCATGTATTGCAATGCACGCTGTAAATCCTTGCGGCGCGAGGCATCGGATTCTGCCAGCGGATCCGGTACCTGACCGCTGATCGCCAGCGCCTGATCCGGGCTGGTTCCCCAGCTGACCATCGGCGCGATTTCTGCGGCGCTCAGTTCAACTTCTCGGTCGAAAACGGCGTCCGCATCGCTGTGTAACTTACGCCAGGCATTCACCGCCGCCGTCCATTGCTGGCCTTTCGGCGCACGCGGTTTGTCTTTCAGGTAATCAAAAACTTTGTCGTCAGGTGCCATAAACGCACCACGCGCACCGGCTTCAACCGCCATATTACACATCGTCATGCGGCCTTCCACACTCAGCGCGTCGATGCCTTCACCGCAAAATTCAATGGCGTAGCCGGTGGCTCCCGCCGCACCGATTTTTGCCACCAGCGCCATGACCACGTCTTTGGCGGTTATACCTCTGGCGAGCGTACCGTTAATGGTGACCCGCAGGGTTTTCAGGCGTTTATAAACCAGCGTCTGGGTCGCCAGAAGGTGTTCGATTTCCGAGGTGCCGATACCAAATCCGAACGCGCCTAATGCGCCGTATGTGGTGGTGTGGCTGTCTCCGGCGGCAATCACCATACCCGGCAAAATAAAGCCCTGTTCGGGGGCGACAACGTGCTCAATCCCCTGACGGCTGTCGAGAATATCGAACAGCTCAATGCCAAATTCCTGGCAATTTTCTGCCAGATAGGAAACCTGACGCGCGCCACCGGCGTCCGGCATCTGGCGCGTACGCAAGGGTGCCGTCGGGTTGACGTGATCGACCACCGCCAGCGACGTTTCCGGACGCCATACGCGACGGCCTGCGTCACGCAATCCGCTGAAGGCCTGCGGGCTGGTGTATTCGTTAATCACCTGCCGGTCGATGTACAACAACACGTGGCCTTTATCGTCGAGCGTGCGCACGGTGTGACTGTCGATATGTTTTTCGTATAGCGTTCTTGGCTTCATTGCATTGCCCTGATAACGAAGTGGATAACGTCAGCGTCGCAAACTCACACGTGTCGGGCAACGGGCTGAGTGTGGAGCGTTAAAACACGATCCGTGAAGCGGCAATCTCCACTTGCGGCCTTGTTGCCGGTTCATCAGCGACTAAGATGGGTAAAAAAGGAGATACCCATGTTTGAACATTTTACCCAAAGGCGGATGGCCGTTAACGGCACCGAAATTGCCTGCCGCATTGCCGGTCAGGGCGAACCGCTGTTATTGCTGCACGGACACCCGCAGACTCAGGCGATCTGGCATAAAGTCGCGCCTTATCTGACTTCTCAGTTCACCGTGGTACTTGCCGATTTACGCGGTTACGGCGACAGCGGCAAACCGGAGCCGGACGCGGAGCATCTGAACTACAGCAAGCGCGAAATGGCAAAGGACCAGTTTGAGCTGATGGCGGTACTGGGCTTTAATCAGTTCAGCGTAGTCGCTCACGATCGCGGTGCCCGTGTGGCGCACCGGCTGGCGCTGGACCATCCGCAGGCCGTGAAGCGGCTGGTGCTGATGGATATCGCCCCGACCCTTTCTATGTATCGCCAGACGACTGAAACCTTCGCCCGCGCTTACTGGCACTGGTTTTTCCTGATCCGCCCGGCACCGCTGCCGGAAGCGTTAATTAAGGCCGACCCCGATCTCTATCTGCGCAGTGTGATGGGCAGCCGCAGCGCCGGTATGCAACCTTTCACCAAAGAAGCTTACGCAGATTATCTGCGTTGTCTGCAACTGGATGGCACGGCACGCGGGATTTGCGAGGACTACCGCGCCTCGGCGGGTATCGACCTGCAACACGACGAAGTGGATCTGAATGCAGGTCGCAAAGTGAAGTGCCCGCTTTTGGTCCTCTGGGGAGAGCAGGGCACGGTAGGAAAATGTTTTGCGCCGCTGGCGGAGTGGGAAAAGGTGGCAGAAAACGTGCAGGGCGAGGCGTTGCCTTGCGGACATTACATCGCCGAAGAACAGCCGGAACTGCTGCTGGAAAAAGTCCTGCCGTTTTTACGTTAGGCGCACGTTTCCGGACATAAAAAAACCCGCATTACGCGGGTTTTTTGTGAGGTCGTTGTTATCAGGTTTACGTGATCAGGCCGGCTGTTCCGGGAAGGTCAGGGTATTCCCCGGCGCTTCGCGGTTGATGTGCAGGAAGTTCAGATGACGTTCGTACTGATCCAGAATGTCATTGATCACCTGATGTTTGGTGAAGTCCATCAGGTCATTACCCTGCGTCCCTTCGAGCAGGAAAGTTTCCAGACGGTAATAATGTGATTTACCGGCACGAGCGCGATAGGTGAAAGCAGGAACGGCATAGCGCACCGGCCAGATCTGATACACAAAGTTCTGCTCTTCGCCCAGCGCCACCTGCAATTCCAGCGGCCCGATTTTTTCGTCTTCCTGTGGCTCATGTTCGTTGAACGTCACTTTTGCCCCGCGCAGTTCGAGTTCCTGCGCCACTTCCTGCATCGCCGGTCGGCAGACGGTATCCATCATTTTCTGCGTATGGCGCGTGCCCGGATAATTCATCACCCGTGACAGACGCTGTTTCCAGTTAAGCGCCGCGTCGCCGGTTGAAGGCATCGGAGCCAGATTCTGCTGGGTGCTGGCGCGGCGGTAATCTTCCAGCCGCAGCGATTTATACAGTCCGGCCATGATGAAGAAAATCACAAAGCTGAACGGCAGCCCCATAATCACCGTGGTATTTTGCAGCGCGGAAACGCCGTCGGTCATCAGCATCCCCAGCGTCAGCACGCCGATGGTGACTGACCAGAAGATCCGCAGCCAGTTCGGCGCATCGTTATTAATGTCCGCCAGTTTTGAGGTGAAGTTTCCCAGCACCAGTGAACCGGAATCCGCCGAGGTGACATAAAACAGCAGGCCGGTAATGGTGGCGACTGAAGCACTCAGCGTAAAGCCGGGATACTGCGCCAGCAGGCTGTAAACGCCGCGCTCAGGGTGCGAAATCACTTCGTTGGCGAAATCCAGATTGCCGTGCAGGATCTGGTACAGCGCACTGTTACCGAAAATCGACAGCCACAACAGCGTGAAGACAAACGGAATGATCAGCGTGCCGAGCACGAACTGACGGATGGTGCGCCCGCGTGAGATACGCGCCAGGAACAGGCCGACAAACGGCGACCACGCCACCCACCATGCCCAGAAAAACAGCGTCCAGCTGTTCATCCATTCTGTCGGACGATCGAACGCAAAGGTATTGAGCGTCATGCCCATAAAGCGGTTGATGTAATCGCCGATGTTGAGCACCAGCGCATTGAGCAGGAATTCGGTATTGCCAAAGAACAGCAGGAACAGAATCAGCCCCAGCGCCAGCAGCACGTTGAGTTCGGACAGAATACGGATGCCTTTATTCACGCCGGACGTGACCGATACCGTCGCCATGATCACCGAAAGCAAGATCAGGGCGGCCTGAACAGTCAGGTTTTCCGGAATATGGAACAGCACTTTCAGCCCGTAATTAAGCTGCACCACGCCAATACCGAGCGTTGTCGCGATACCGAAAATGGTGCCGACGACGGCAGCAATATCCACGCTGTGACCGATCGGGCCGTTAATACGTTTGCCGAAAATCGGATACAGCGCCGAACGGATGGTCAGCGGCAGGTTATAGCGGTAGCTGAAATAACCCAGCGCGATGCCCATCAGCGCATACATCGCCCATCCGGTCAGGCCGTAGTGGAACAGCGTCCAGGTCATTGCCTGCCTCGCCGCTTCCAGCGTCTGGCCGTTACCTTCCGGCGGCAGCATGTATTGCGTCACCGGTTCGGCGACCGAGAAGAACATCAGGTCGATACCTATCCCGGCGGCAAACAACATGGCCGCCCAGCTCATCATGCTGAATTCGGGTTTGGATTGTTCAGGGCCCAGTTTGATCGAACCGAAGCGCGAGCAGGCTATGAACACTACAAACACGATGTACAGCGTCGCCGCCAGCATGTAATACCAGCCAAAAGTGGCGGACACCCAGTTGAGGGTCAGGCTGATCCATTTTCCCGATAAATCGGTGAAGAAAATGGTCATTAACGTGAAGGCTAAAATCAAACCTGCGGAGGTAAAGAACACCACCTTATTCAGCTGGTCGCGAGGTTTTTCGCTCTGTTTATCTGTCGTATCGGCAATCGCCATCGTTTCCCCTGTCTTGCTAATTAATCACTGTTTTTCAATAAATTGGCTTCTTACCAACTCCAAAATTCATACAAATTACTAACGTATTGGTAATAAAATATATGCATTTTTAATTGAACGTTCAATCAAAAAAAAGTTAAATAGGTGGCGTAAGAGCGTTAACAAGGTTGTACGAAAGCGTAAAAAACGGTTTTTTAAGCGCGTTTCAACCCGCTCATTTTCAGGAGCCGGAACCATGCCCAAAGTAGGAATGCAGCCCATCAGACGGCAGCAATTGATTGAGGCAACCCTGGCGGCGGTCAACGAAGTCGGGATGCACGATGCGTCGATTTCGCAGATCGCACGCCGTGCAGGCGTCTCCAACGGCATCATCAGTCACTACTTCCGTGACAAGAATGGGCTGCTGGAAGCGACCATGCGTTATTTGCTCAGTCATTTGGGGGAAGGGGTGCAGTTACGCTTAGCGCAGCTGACGGATACCGCACCGACGGCGCGACTGCATGCGATTGCAGAAGCCAATTTTGACGACAGTCAGACCAACAGCGCGGCGATGAAAACCTGGCTGGCCTTCTGGGCGAGCAGCATGCATCACCCGCAGTTGTACCGTCTGCAACAGGTCAACAGCCGCCGGCTCTATTCAAATTTATGTTCTGAATTCAGACGTTTTCTGCCTAAAAGTGAGGCACGTCTGGCGGCACAAAGCACCGCCGCACTGATTGATGGCCTGTGGCTGCGCGGCGCACTTAGCGGTAAAGAATTTAACCGCGCCGAGGCGATGCAAATCACCCGCCGCCACATTGAATCGCAGCTCACGTAAGCCAGCAGAAAACCTTCAGACCGCACAGACCGAGGAGAGATTTATGTCCCGCTACGGCACGCAAAAACTTTATATCAACGGACGTTTTCAGGACAGTACCGGTGATGAAACCTTCGATGCAGTGAACCCGGCCAATGGCGAAGTGATTGCCACGCTGCAATCCGCCACGCACACCGATGTCGATCTGGCGGTGAAATCTGCGCAGAAAGGGCAGAAAGTCTGGGCGGCGATGACGGCCATGAGCCGCGCACGTATCTTGCGCCGCGCCGTGGATATTCTGCGTGATCGCAACGATGAACTTGCGGCGATTGAAACTGCCGATACCGGCAAACCGCTGTCCGAAACGCTGGCGGTGGATATCGTCACCGGCGCAGACGTGCTGGAATATTACGCCGGGCTGATCCCTGCCATTGAAGGCCAGCAAATTCCGCTGCGCGATTCTTCCTTCGTTTATACCCGCCGCGAACCGCTGGGCGTGGTCGCAGGTATCGGCGCATGGAACTACCCGATTCAGATTGCGCTGTGGAAATCTGCTCCTGCGCTGGCGGCCGGGAATGCGATGGTATTCAAACCGAGCGAAAACACGTCGCTGACCGCACTGAAACTGGCTGAAATCTACACCGAAGCGGGCGTGCCGGATGGCGTGTTCAGCGTGGTTACCGGTGCGGCCAGCGTCGGCCAGGCGTTAACCGATCATCCTGATATCGCTAAAGTCTCGTTCACCGGCGGCATCAAAACCGGCAAGAAAGTGATGGCCAGCGCGTCGGCCTCCACCCTGAAAGAAGTGACCATGGAACTGGGCGGTAAATCGCCGCTGATCATCTTTGAAGACGCGGATCTCGATAAGGCGGCTGACATTGCGATGATGGCGAACTTCTACAGTTCAGGTCAGGTGTGTACCAACGGCACCCGCGTATTTATTCCGAAAGCGCTGCATAAAGCCTTTGAAGCCAAAGTGCTGGAACGTGTGAAGCGTATCCGGCTGGGCGACCCGACTGACGAAAACGTCAACTTCGGTCCGCTGGTCAGTTTCGCGCATATGGAATCCGTACTGCGTTATATCGAAAGCGGCAAGCGTGAAGGCGCGACGTTACTGACCGGTGGCGAACGTGTGACTTCCGGTGAATACGCGAAAGGCGCTTATGTGGCACCGACCGTGTTTACCGACTGCCGCGATGACATGCTGATTGTCCGCGAGGAAATCTTCGGACCGGTAATGAGCATTCTGACCTATGAAAGTGAAGAGGAAGTGATCCGCCGCGCCAACGATACCGAATACGGTCTGGCCGCCGGACTGGTGACGCAGGATCTCAACCGTGCGCATCGTGTTATTCACAAACTCGAAGCCGGGATTTGCTGGGTCAATACCTGGGGCGAATCGGCGGCAGAAATGCCTGTCGGCGGCTATAAGCACTCTGGCGTTGGCCGCGAAAACGGCGTCACTACGCTTGAGCATTACACCCAAATCAAATCCGTGCAGGTCGAACTGGGCGAATTCAGCTCAGTCTTTTAATCCGCCGCAACAGAGGAGATTTTAATGGATTACGATTACATCATTATCGGTGCCGGTTCTGCCGGCAACGTTCTCGCCACCCGTCTGACCGAAGACAGCAACGTCAGTGTGCTGTTGCTGGAAGCGGGCGGCCCGGATTATCGTCTGGATTTCCGCACACAAATGCCTGCGGCACTGGCATTCCCGTTACAGGGCCGTCGTTACAACTGGGCATATGAAACGGATCCTGAACCGCATATGAATAACCGCCGTATGGAATGCGGGCGCGGTAAAGGCCTGGGCGGTTCATCGCTGATTAACGGTATGTGTTACATCCGCGGTAATGCGATGGATTTTGATAACTGGGCGAAAGCGCCGGGTCTGGAAGACTGGAGTTATCTGGACTGCCTGCCGTATTTCCGCAAAGCCGAAACCCGCGATATCGGTCCGAATGATTTTCACGGTGGCGACGGACCGGTCAGTGTGGCGACGCCGAAAAAAGGCAATAACCCGCTGTTCCACGCGATGATTGAAGCCGGTGTGCAGGCTGGGTATCCGCGAACTGACGATCTGAACGGTTATCAGCAGGAAGGTTTTGGTCCGATGGACAGAACCGTGACACCGAAAGGCCGTCGTGCAAGTACAGCGCGCGGGTATCTGGATCAGGCCAAACCGCGTGCCAATCTGACCATCGTGACGCACGCGCTGACCGACAGAATTCTGTTTGAAGGCAAGCGTGCCACGGGCGTCAGCTATTTCCACGGTGACGACTACAACGCTAAAACGGCGAAAGCAAAACGCGAAGTGCTGTTATGCAGCGGCGCGATTGCGTCACCGCAAATTCTGCAACGTTCGGGTGTCGGCGCAGCGGAGCTGCTGAACCGTCTGGAGATTCCGCTGGTGCATGATTTGCCGGGCGTCGGCGAGAATCTGCAGGATCATCTGGAGATGTACCTGCAATACAGCTGCACCCAGCCGGTGTCTTTATACCCGGCCTTGCAGATGCACAATCAGCCTGCGATTGGCGCGGAATGGTTATTTAAAGGTACCGGCGTAGGTGCCAGCAATCAGTTCGAAGCGGGCGGATTTATCCGCAGCCGCGAAGAGTTTGCCTGGCCGAATATTCAGTATCACTTCCTGCCGGTGGCGATTAACTACAACGGCAGCAACGCGGTGAAAGAGCATGGTTTTCAGGCGCACGTGGGTTCAATGCGTTCGCCAAGCCGGGGCCGCGTGCAGGTGAAATCGAAAGATCCGCGCCAGCATCCGAGCATCCTGTTTAATTACATGGCAACCGAGCAGGACTGGCACGAGTTCCGCGATGCTATCCGCATCACGCGTGAAATCATGAACCAGCCAGCGCTGGATCCTTACCGTGGTCGTGAAATCAGTCCGGGTGAAAACGTACAGACTGACGAAGAACTGGATGCGTTTATCCGCGAGCACGCCGAAACAGCGTTCCATCCTTCGTGCTCCTGCAAGATGGGTACCGATGAGATGGCGGTGGTTGACGGAGAAGGGCGTGTTCACGGGGTAGAAGGCCTGCGCGTGGTGGATGCCTCCATCATGCCGCAGATCATTACCGGCAACCTGAATGCGACGACGATTATGATCGCGGAAAAGATTGCCGATAAAATCCGCGGGCGTCAGCCGTTACCGCGCAGTACCGCAGAGTATTACACCGCGGGCGATGCGCCGGTTCGCACGACACCGTTGAAGAAATCTGCCTGATAAATTGGCTGTAAAACCTGTGTTAAAAAGAGATATTCTCAGGAATATCTCTTTTTTTTGCGTTCAGAAAAGGCAGGGCACTTATTCATGACCGGATCATCATCACTTCACTGGCAGGATTACCATCATAGCGAACTGAACACGGCACAGCTTTACGCCATTCTTGCACTGCGCAGCGAAGTGTTTGTGGTAGAGCAAACCTGCGTTTATCAGGACATCGACGGGCAGGATCTGGCCGGTGAAAACCGTCATATCGTCGCCTGGCTGGACGGTAAAATAGCCGCCTACGCGCGTATTCTGCGTTTCGACGATGAGGTGGCAATCGGACGGGTGATTGTTGCCCCTTCCGCACGTGGCCTGAAACTGGGATATCAGCTGATGGAACAGGCACTGGCAGCCTGCCAGAAACACTGGCCGGGCGCGCGCGTCGCGATTTCCGCGCAGGCGCATTTGCAGGGGTTCTATGGCCGGCTGGGGTTTGTGGCGTATACGGAGATTTATGATGAAGATGGGATTGCGCATGTGGGGATGGAGTTGAGGTAAAGGGTTAGCCTTTAGCTTTAACGTCAACGTCAACGTCAACGTCAACACCGTGGGTTGCCACCCACACCGGCCTTAAGAGGCGCCTGTCGCCGCGTCTCTTAAGAATCTCCGGCTCTTTTACTGCGCGCTGCCGCTGGGACGATGGACATGTTCCGGTGTATTGGTGAGTGGCGCAAAATGTCATCGCTGCGCGATTCCCGAATTTCAGGTTTCGAGCCATAGGTCTCGAACCGTTCATTCGGTGCCATTTTTGAGCACGCCAATCCACTTTTCTAAAAGATAAACATCAGTTTGATGTTGAATTTAAGATCGTGCGGGCGATTCAGAAATCCTGCCGAACGGAGCGGCCTGAAGACCAATGGCTTCAGGACCGAGAGAGGGAACCGCGCAGCGGCAAGATTTCCAGCCTGTCGCTGTGATACCTGAAACATAGCCAGCGAGCGGAGCGCGTGTTGAAAAAAGCGAGGGGAGTTCAGAGGGGAAAAGCCTTTCCCCTCTGGTCGGTTTCGGCGCGGCGAGTTAAGTGCTCGCAGCACTTGAAAAACCGAAATTGTCTCGGACTAATCGAAAGAGCCCTCAGTGCAACTGCCTCACTCCCAGTACGCCGGGCTTCCGTACTTCTCCACCAGAAAATCAATCACCGCCCGAACTTTTATCGAAGGACGACGGCTGTTCGGGTACAACGCGGATATGGTCTGCGGCTCCGGCGATGTCGATACCTGATAATCTTCAAGCACGCGGACCAGGCGACCGTCTCGCAATGCATCGCCTATCAGCCAGGCAGGAAACACCACCAGCCCCATGCCGTCGATCCCAGCCTGCGTCAGGGTTTCTGCATTATTGCTGGTCAGTGATCCCCGCAGGCTCAGCGAGCGCCATTCCTGTTCAGGCTGGCGAAAGTACCAGCGTTGCGAACCGGCAAAACCTTTGAAAACCAGACAACTGTGACTGGCTAAATCTTCCGGCGTTTTCGGCGTTCCTTCCCGGGCCAGATACGCCGGGCTGGCAGCCAGACGGAAATTCTGATAACCGAGCGTACGCGCCTGTAAGGTGGAATCTGTCATCACGCCGATGCGGATCAGCAAATCTACGCTGTCCTGTAGGGGGTCTATGAAATCGTCGGTTTGCATCAGCTCAATATTCAGGCGCGGGTATCGCGCGTTCAGTTCATGCAGCCACGGCGCAAGGTGTCGCTGGCCAAATACTACCGGGGCGTTGATGCGGATCAGCCCGCCGGGTTCGCTGTCCTGTTCCTGCAAATCCAGCGCAGCGAGTTCTAACTGAGCCAATACCTGACGGGCATGGTCTGCCAGCAGTTTGCCCGATTCTGTCGGGCTGACGGCACGCGTATTTCTGTACAACAGTTGTGTCTGCAACGCCTGTTCCAGTTGAGAAATCACCCGCGAGACGGTTGACGGCGACATCGCCTCACGGCGCGCCACTTCAGAGAAATTTCCCTGATCCAGTACAGCGACATACAGCCGCAAAGCCTGAATGTTGATCTGATTAAAACCTTTCATCTGTGCAATTCCTGCAAAGGTATTTTCCTCATTGTGCGGTTTTTCGCATAGTTCTGTCACGTTATAGTCGCCGCCTCTCAAAAACAAAAAGCAGGGTAAAAATGAATCTGATGTTAATTCCGTTGGTCATTCTGGCGGGGATGGGGCTGTCACTGGAGGCGGGTCTGATTGGTCCGCTGGGAACAGAAGTCGGGCATCTGTGGGCAACACTGAGTATTTTCGGTGTCGGTGCGGTACTGACCGGTTTGCTGGTGCTGTTTTTCAGCCCGCGTAATGCGCCGTCGTTCACAGAGCAACCGGGCTGGAAACTGCTGGGTGGCGTGCTTGGCCCGGTCTATGTCGTGGTGCTGACGTTGGCGACGCCGGTCATTGGGATCGGCATGACCATGATTGCGATTTTGTCAGGGCAGGTTGCAAAAAGTGTGCTGATCGACCATTACGGCTGGTTTGGTACGCCGCATAAGAAAGTCGGCGGTGAACGCCTGCTGGCTCTGCTGTTTATCGTTGCCGCACTAATTCTGATTGCCTGGGGCTGAAACATGACTGAAATGATTATGATTATTCTCGCGATTGTCGCAGGTGCTGCGCTGAGCATGCAGGCGGCAGTCAACGGACAGTTAGGGGAAAAGGTCGGTGTGCTGAAAAGCGCCTTTCTGACCTTCAGCGTCGGCGCAGCAATTACGGCCGTGCTGGTGCTATTCCTGCAAACGCCGCAGCCGGAAACCTTACTGACGGTACCGAAATGGCAACTTGCGGGTGCGTTATTTGGTGTGCCTTATATCATTGTGATGGTGACTGCCGTCCCGCGTGTCGGTACCGCAGCGGCAACTGTTGCAGTCATCCTCGGACAGCTGAGTATGGGGATGTTGATCGATAATTTCGGCTGGCTGGATAATCCGCAAATTGCGTTGTCATGGCACCGGCTGGCGGCTATTCCCTGCCTGATCATTGCGCTGGCGCTGATATATCGCAGTAACCGAAAAGCGGAATAATCTCTGAAAGTAAAAAGACCCGTCTCTGTAATAGTGGCTATTGCAGGCGCGGGTCAAATATCATCGGCTCGCGTTGTACTGAACTCAGTAAATCGACAAAAGCCGGATGCAGCGGATTCAGCAATACGTTGTATTCCGACGGCACGATGACCGACGGTACTTTCAGCCCGACATAATCACCCTCCGCGAGCCACTCGTCACCCTGACGTTGTGTGCTGTCCGGCGGCGATGCACTCCGCCAGTCAGATGCCAGCTCGGAAACTTCCAGCGTATCCAGCAGGTCTTCCGGCACTTCAATACTCAGTAAGGTATACGACCGCATCAGCATGCTGTTTTGCAAATGCACCAGGATTTCCAGGATCGCCAGCGAAATACTGGTGGTGACATAAACTACCGGTCTGCCCGGCGGATTCCAGCGCCCGCCATAAAGCTGCGCACCGGCACCCGACCAGGCTGTTGCCAGATGGCGTGTCTGAACGATACGAAACAGCTTCAACTGAAAACACCGTGCTCAAGACGACCGATCAGACGGCTGACTTCCACCGCGCCCGCTTCAGAGGACAGCAGTTCCAGCGGACGTGAGCCATCCAGCGCCGGAGCAGGGCGGGTGAACCACTCGAGCGCAGAGACACGATCCCCTTCAAACAAATCGGTGGCGGCATCTACGATGCGTACCAGCCGCGCGACACGTTCGCTCTCTTCACTTTTCAGCAATCCGTTCCCGGCTTTACGACGCGCATAATTGCGTTCGTTAATCCCCATTATTTCCAGTAACACCATTTTCGGCCATCCCAGCTCAGTATTAAGACGGCTGATACTATCAACCGGAAATCCCTTTTGTATGGCATTAATCAAACTTATTCCGCTGCTTGCGGGAAGTCCCGCAGACTGCCAAAGCGGTGTTGCAGGTTCTTGCAAAAGGCTGGAAGACAGCCCGGAAATTTTAGAATTCATATTGCGTCCCTCCTTACCGTTATTTGTCATTACTATAGCATGACAAATAACGAATGTTCATTTTGTGAACGATATTTTTTCTTGCGTCTGATCACGTGAATGAAATCGAGGTGAAACATATGTGTGATCAATATCACATTAGGGATGTATCAGAATGAAACAGAAATTGACAAACCTTGACCAAATCTATTTATTAGCTAAGAAAAGTCGACTCTTGTAGGAAGTAACTGGAAATTGCAGGTTTTATGCACTATGTGCAGCAATCGGTTGCGGATCACAGTTTTAGGGTTTGTTTTATGCAACGTCGGAAAGTGGCAAGGCGTTGTCCCACCCCCGCTTCTGGTATAAATATGAAAAATAAAATTATTGCAGCAGGCGCTTTGATGGCTTTGTCCTACAGCGCGACCGTGCTCGCTGATGATAGCAAGGGCGAATTTGTTTCTGACTGGTGGCACCAGAGTGTTAACGTTGTAGGCAGCGCAGATACCCGTTTCGGGCCGACATTGCGTAACGATGTTTACCTTGAATATGAAGCGTTTGCGCACAAAGACTGGTTTGATTTCTACGGCTATATCGATATCCCTAAAACCTTCGGCGCCGGTAACGGTAACGACACCGGTATCTGGGATAAAAACGGTTCTCCGCTGTTTATGGAAATCGAACCGCGTTTCTCAATCGATAAGCTGACCGGCACTGATCTGAGCTTTGGTCCGTTCAAAGAATGGTACTTCGCTAACAACTATATCTACGATATGGGTCCGGACAGCGATAACCGTCAGAACACCTGGTACATGGGTCTGGGCACCGATATCGACACCGGTCTGCCGATGAGCCTGTCTCTGAACGTGTATGCAAAATACCAGTGGGAAAACTACAGCGCTGCCAACGAAAACAGCTGGGACGGTTACCGTTTCAAAGTGAAATACTTTGTTCCGCTGACGCAGCTGTGGGGCGGTAACCTGAGCTATATCGGGTTCACCAACTTCGACTGGGGCTCCTCACTGGGTGATGACGATTTCCGTGACCTGAACGGCAACAAAGCGCGTTCTAACAACTCTATCGCGTCCAGCCATATTCTGTCCCTGAACTACACTCACTGGCATTACTCGTTCGTGGCGCGTTACTTCCACAACGGCGGCCAGTGGGCTGACGGCGCAGAGCTGAACTTCGGTAACGGTAACTTCGATGTGAAGTCCACCGGCTGGGGTTACTACGGCGTGATCGGCTACAACTTCTGATCCCCGAATCTGACCAGCAAAACCCGGCTTAGGCCGGGTTTTTTGTTTTTATTTCCCCCGCATGATTGAGTGTGCAGAGATCTTTTTTCGCTATTGCGCGAAAAATGTACACAAGGGGAGGCGATCCCAGGGCGCTGTTGTGGCATAATGCGCGCCAAATCACATTTCCCAATTAAGAGCGAGCGTTGTGCTAAGTACTTACAACATCACCATGCAATTCGGCAGCAAGCCGTTATTTGAAAACATTAACGTGAAATTTGGCGGCGGTAACCGTTATGGCCTGATTGGCGCGAACGGTTGTGGCAAGTCCACTTTCATGAAGATCCTCGGTGGCGATTTAGTGCCTTCCGGCGGTAACGTCGTTCTTGATCCGAACGAACGTCTCGGTAAATTACGCCAGGATCAGTTCGCCTTTGAACAGTTCAGCGTGCTGGACACCGTGATCATGGGCCACACCGAATTGTGGGAAGTGAAGGAAGAGCGCGACCGCATTTACGCCATGGCGGAAATGAGCGAAGAAGACGGCTACAAAGTGGCTGATCTGGAAGTGGCTTACGGTGAAATGGATGGCTACAGCGCAGAATCCCGTGCCGGCGAACTGCTGCTGGGCGTAGGCATTCCTGTTGAGCAACATTATGGCCCGATGAGCGAAATCGCGCCGGGCTTTAAACTGCGTGTGCTTCTGGCGCAGGCACTGTTCTCCGATCCGGAAATTCTGCTGCTCGACGAACCGACGAACAACCTGGACATCGATACTATTCGCTGGCTGGAGCAGGTGCTGAACGAACGTAACAGCACCATGATCATCATTTCGCATGACCGTCACTTCCTGAACATGGTGTGTACGCACATGGCGGATCTGGACTACGGCGAACTGCGTGTTTATCCGGGCAACTACGACGAATACATGACGGCGGCCACGCAGGCTCGTGAACTTCTCAGCGCCAATAACGCCAAGAAGAAAGCGCAGATTGCTGAACTGCAATCCTTCGTCAGCCGCTTCAGCGCCAACGCATCCAAATCTAAACAGGCGACGTCCCGTGCCCGTCAGATTGATAAAATTCAGCTCGATGAAATTAAAGCATCCAGCCGTCAGAACCCTTACATGCGCTTCGAGCAGGACAAGAAACTGTTCCGTAATGCGCTGGAAGTGGAAAAAATTACCAAAGGTTTCGACAACGGTCCGCTGTTTAAAAATCTTGGCCTGATGCTGGAAGTCGGCGAGAAAGTCGCGATTCTGGGTGCCAACGGTATCGGTAAATCGACCCTGCTGAAAACGCTGGTCGGTGAGCATGAGCCGGAAAGCGGTTCTGTGAAATGGTCCGAAAACGCCAAAATCGGTTACTACGCACAGGATCACGAATACGAATTCGACGATACCCTGAACGTATTCGACTGGATGAGTCAGTGGAAATCCGAGAAAGACGACGAGCAGGCTGTACGCGGTGTGTTAGGCCGTCTGCTGTTTGGTCAGGACGATATCAAGAAGAAAGTGAAAGTGCTTTCCGGTGGTGAGAAAGGGCGCATGTTATTCGGGAAACTGATGATGCAGCGTCCAAACATCCTGATTATGGATGAACCAACCAACCACCTTGATATGGAATCCATCGAATCGCTGAACATGGCGCTGGAAATGTACGAAGGTACGCTGATCTTCGTTTCCCACGACCGTGAATTCGTCAGCTCGCTGGCAACGCGTATTCTGGAAATGACCCCGACCCGTGTGATTGATTTCTCCGGTAACTACGAAGATTACCTGCGTAGCCAGGGCATCAACACCTGATTCGCTTCATCCTTCGCGTTGTCTCGGCGTTGGCTGCCTTTACTCAACCCGGTCACTTACCGATGTAAGCTCCCGGGGATTCGTGCAGTTGCCGCCTTGATAAAACGCGAATGATTTTGCGAATTGTTTTGCGTGTCGCAAAAAATAGAAAACCGCCGATAAAGGCGGTTTTTTTGTGTCTGAGAATTTACTGATTCAACAATCACCACACACTTCACAATGCGGATCTTTCATCAGTTTCATTTCGCGAAACTGCAACGTCATGGCGTCGAACATCAGCAGTTTTCCGCGCGGAGTTTCGCCAAATTTTGTCAGCAGTTTGATGGTTTCCATCGCCTGCAAACTGCCGATGGTGCCGACCAGCGGGGCCATGACGCCAGCTTCCACGCAGGTCAGCGCATTTTCACCGAACAGGCGGCTCAGGCAGCGGTAGCAGGGCTCCTGCGGCTGGTAGGTAAATACGCTGAGCTGACCTTCCATGCGGATAGCGGCGCCGGAAACCAGCGGTTTTTTTTGCGCGAAACATTCACTGTTCAGCTGATTACGCGTCGTGACATTGTCGGTGCAATCCACCACCACGTCGCAGGCAGCGATCAGCCCACGCAACAAATCGTCATCCGCCTGAGCATTGATCTGATTTAAGCGGATGTGCGGATTGATTGCCGCCAGGGCTATGGCGGCGGATTCGACTTTCGGCATCCCGATCCGCGCGTCAGTGTGCAGCGTCTGACGTTGCAGGTTTGAGAGCGATACCGTATCGAAATCCAGCAACGTTAAGGTGCCGGTGCCTGCTGCCGCCAGATATTGCGCGGCGGCGCAGCCTAAACCCCCCAGCCCGACAATCAGCGCATGACTGGCTTTCAGCTGTTCCTGCGCATCAAAATCAAACCCTTTCAGCACTATCTGGCGGTTATAGCGCAGGGTTTCAGCGTCCGTCAGTTCCGGCAGAGTCGCCATATTCAGCTCCGCAGCAGCGCGTTAAAAGGCTCGATTTCGACGATTTCGCCCGCCGTGACATTGTCGCGTTCACGCTCAAGCACGATAAAACAGTTTGCCAGGCTGAATGAGCTGAAGACGTGCGAGCCCTGATGACCGGTAGTGCGCACTTCCAGCTGACCTTCTGCATTGGTGCTGAAAATACCGCGCTGGAAATCGAGGCGACCGGGCGATTTTTTCAATGGCGTAACGGCCTTCGCCTTCAGACGTGGCGGGAACTGCCAGGCGCTGTGACCGGAAAGCTGAGCGATGAAGGGCTGAACCAGCTGATAAAACGTCAGTGCAGCCGACACCGGATTACCCGGCAGCCCGCAGAACCAGCTGTCTTTCAGTTTTCCGAATGCAAACGGTTTGCCTGGTTTCATGGCAAGTTTCCAGAAACCAATTTCGCCCAGTTCATCCAGCATCTGTTTGGTGTAATCGGCTTCACCGACGGAAACACCGCCGCTGGAAATCACCAGATCGGCAAATTCATTGGCTTCTTCAAACGCTTTACGTAATGCCTGCGGATCGTCGCGGATAATCCCCAAATCCAGCACCGTACAGCCGAGTTGCTCAAGCATCAGACGTACGGCAAAACGGTTGGTGTCATAAATCTGGCCTTCCTGCAAAGGCGTACCGACAGGTTGCAGCTCGTCACCGGTGGAGAACACGGCGACTTTCAGCGGCTTCCAGACCTGCACGTGCGTTACGCCAAGGGACGCCAGCAGCGGTAATTCTGCCGCACCCAGACGCACGCCTGCAGGCAAAACGCTGTCGCCTTGCTTAATGTCATCTCCGGTCAGGCGGATATTCTGGCCTTTTTGCGCTGTTGCCGTGAAACGTACTCCTGCATCTGAAACTTCAGCCTGTTCCTGCATGATTACTGCGTCGGCACCGGCGGGAACCGGCGCACCGGTCATGATGCGGATACAGGTTCCGGCAGGCCATTCGCCATGAAAAGGCGCACCGGCGAAGGCTTTTCCCGCCACCGGGAGGACGGCCCCCTCGTGCAGATCGTCAAGGCGCAGGGCATAACCGTCCATCGCGGAGTTATCAAAAGGCGGGACAAAAATCGGGGAAAGTACCGGTGCGGCGGTAATACGGCCTGCTGCGGTCGCCAGTGGCAGAGATTCGGCATCCTGCACTGTTTTTTGGGGAACGTAAGCGCGCATTTTATCCAGCGCTTCCTGAAGTGAGATCAAACCTGCAGTGTTGAATTCCATCAAAATTCCTTAATGATTCAGCCCGGCGACGCGGGCTTACTCACCGGCGACGGACGGGAAAATGGGGCATGAGCATAGTATGACAGAGAATCGGGACGAACCAAAAACCGCTGAAGGCGTAAAAACTTCGTGGGGATTTCTGAAAAATTGAGATCGATCCCAAAATTACGAATGTAACGCGGGTATCATACTTACCGTTATTTGTGATTTGTGTCACATATCTGTCATATACACAGGAATAACCGGTGCTTAAAAAAAATCGCCATCAGGCCATCCTTCAGTTGGTAGAACAACATGAAGTGTTACAGGTTAGCGAACTGGCACAATCGCTGGATGTGAGTCTTGAAACGATCCGACGTGATTTGAGTGAAATGCAGGACAAGGGATTGATTTTACGCCGCCATGGACGCGCGCGTCGTCTGGCCGCTCAGCCTGAAACATCCTGGCTAAACAGTTTGCAGCGCTGCCCGCAGCTTTAAAGGCGCAGCTAAATAAGAAAAGGGAAGGCTTTTATGCCTTCCCTTTTTTATGTTTAAAGTTCAGCGATCACTGCGCGGGTTGTTGCTCCAGCGCCTCGGCTTTGCTGTTGACGGAGGCGAAAATCAGCGCCACCAGCAAGAAACCGTAGGCGAGGGTGGCGGTATTGAGTGCCCAGAACAGGCCGTACTGGCTGTAAACCAGCGACGACAGCGTGGAGAAAATCAGCGTACCTATCGTGCCGATGGTCAGTAAGGCTGAGGTCAGTGTCGGTGGAGAATTTCTGACCTGTAGACTGCCATAACTCATGATCCCCGAGAACAGTCCGGAGTTACAGAACCCGAACAGACCGGCACATATCAGGATCAGCGTAGGGTGCGCACTGTTGGCGGCAACTGCCAGACAAACCAGCCCGACGACCGTTGAAAGCAGCAGATAGGTACGCAGTTTCACGAAACGTACCGTGAACTGATTCACGAACAGGCCGATGGATTTCACCGTCCAGTACGTGGTGATGTAAAACGCAGCCCGGTCTGCAGCCATACCAAAATGCTCTTTCAGCCAGCTCGGCAGCCACATGGTAAAAATCGGTTCTGCCAGCAGAAACGCAAAAAGCGCGAAGCACAATACCCACACCGACACTCCCCAGCGCGGATGCAGAGCGTCAGTCTCGGATGTGGTTTGCGCTGCCTGCGGAATGGAAGGGAATTTCTGCCCCAGGCACAACACAATCATCGCCAGGCTCAGCACCGCCATCACGCCATACATCGCCAGCCAGCTTGCGCCGTGCTGGAACAGATAGCCGAGCAGCAGGGATAACACCACGCCCGCAAGTGCAAAGAAGAAATCGGTGAGAATAAGATTCGCCGAACGCTTTTTCGCATCCTCATTAATACGCACCACCAGATAACTGCCGATGGACATCATAATCCCCGATGCCGCACCAATCAGGAACACGCCAATGCCAAACATGGTGATCGTCGGCATAAGAAAAAGCGCGATGCAGGTCAGCACCGAAACCGCAGAGCCGGTAATCAGCTGCTTGCCCGGATCGAACTTACGCATCAGGATGCCACTGATCATAATCGGCAGGAACAGGCCGATATTCATCAGCGTAAACATTTGCCCGATAAAACCGGGGTCTTTATCAAAAGCCTGCGAAACAGGGCCGATAACAATGCCCAGCGTAGAAACCAGCGCACCGGTGAAGAAGTAACTCAGCCAGGAAATCATATTGATCCGCCGGCGGTTAAATGTCTGTTCCATAGCCGTTCCTTATTTAGCCGGCGCAGCCAGGCTGGCGAAGAAGGCGCGGATCAGGCGGGTGAAATCACCGACGGCGAGTTTCGCGCAGCTCAGGGTTTGCTCGTGGGAAAGCGGGGTGTCGGAAAGCCCTTCAGCAAAGTTGGTCATGGCGGAGACCGCCAGTACTTTAAGTCCGCAATGGCGTGCAGATATCACTTCCGGCACGATGGACATCCCAACCACATCGCAGCCTAATATTTGCATCATGCGGATTTCTGCCGGTGTTTCGAAGTTCGGGCCGGTATAGGCAGCGAAAACCCCTTCGGCGACGTCGATGTCAAGTTTGCCTGCGACGGTGTGCAGCTGAGCGCGTAAGTCTTTGTCATAGGCGTTGGCGAGGCTGAAAAAACGCGGACCAAAGCGGTCATCGTTCGGACCCGCCAGCGGCGATTCCGGCATAAAACTGACATGATCGGTCAGCGCCACCAGCCTTCCGGGCGCGACTTCCTTGCGCATCGAACCGGCGGCATTGGTTGCCAGCAGAAATTCACAGCCAAGCAGTTTGCAGGTGCGCACCGCGCTGGTCATCACCGCCATACCGTGGCCTTCATACATGTGGCCGCGGCCTTTCATGCACATCACCGGCACACCTTCGAGCGTGCCAAGTACCAGTTCACCGGCATGACCGACAACGCTGCTTTGCGGGAATCCCGGTAGCTCGCTGTAAGGAAGGGTGACGGCGTCCGACATATCGTCACACAAGGCGCCCAGGCCAGAACCGAGGATCAGGGCGGCTTTCGGAATAAAGCCGGGTGCGCGCTGGCGGATAAGGGCGGCGCAGTCAAAAGCATTGTTATTGAGCATGATCACTTCTCTCATTTTTCACAGTAGGGTGGGAGTGAAGGCAATGCTAGTGTGGGCGGCTGTTGCGGTCTAATACCGATATCCGCAGGGATTTATAGTCAAAACCTATAAATCTAATGTTCAGAAATTTAAGGATAAAAGATGCCACGGAGACCTGTATGACACGGCCGTTTACCGATTCCGTTTTCGATCTCGGCCAGATTAATCTGCGGCTGTTGCACTACTTTCGCGTGGTGGCGGAGGAGCTGAGTTTCAGCAAGGCGGCGGTGCGTCTGAATATGTCGCAGCCGCCGCTCAGTCTGCATATCAAAGAGCTGGAGAATCTGCTTGGCACGCCGTTGTTTCTGCGTACCACGCGGTCAGTGTCGCTGACACCTGCCGGTGCGGCGCTGATGCGGGAAGCCGGACTGATGCTCGACAGCATTAACCGTTCGCTGCATCAGGTACGCAAAATTGGACGCGGGGAAGTCGGGCACATTCAGTTTGGTACCGTGGGCACCGCCGCCTGGGGACCGCTGATGCCTGCGCTGAACAGCTTTGCCCGTATTGCGCCCGAGATCAGCTGGACAGTGACAGAACTGACGCCTGTGCAGCAGATTGATGCTTTGCAGTTGCAGCGTATTGATATCGGTATCTGGCGCGAGGCAAAATTGGCGCTTCCGCACGGGTTGTCGAGCCGTCTTATGGGGCGCGAAAACGTGGCGCTGGCGATTTCTGAACATCATCCGCTGGCGATGAAAAACAGCGTCGTGCTCGGTGAACTGGCGCATGAGGATTTTATTCTGATGCCGATGAACGCATCGAGTCTGGGCAGTTATCTGTATTCGATGTGCCGTCAGCACGGTTTTTTACCAAAAATCGTTCAGCAGGTGAATGAGCCGCAAACGGCGCTGGCGCTGGTGGCGAACGGTTATGGCATCACGCTGTTGCCGGAAAGTTATGCGCGTATTCACTGGCCTGGTGTGCGGTTCTGTGCCCTGAGTGAACGGTTGCCGGTAGATTTGTATGCGATTTATCCGCTGGATTCGGTGACACCGGCGGCGGCACGATTTCTGGATTCACTGGAAGGAAAGCGTGAAACAGCAGGGCCGGAGCCCCGCTGTTAAGGAAGTGACGGAATGTTATGCCGCCATCTCGCGGTGGATTTTTTCCGCTTTACTGCGCACACCGGCGATGATCACCGCCAGCACCAGCAGAACGTATGAGACGGTCGCGATATTCAGCGCCCAGAACAGGCCGTACTCGCGGTAAATGAAGGAGGAGAACGAGGCGAAAATCAGCGTACCGACGGAAGCCGTTGTCAGCAGCGCAGAGGTCAGCGTTGGCGGTGAGTTTTTCACCTGCAGGCTGCCGTAGCTCATCAGGCCGGAGAACATACCGGAGTTACAGAAACCGAACAGGCCAACCGCAATCATCACCAGCGTGGTGTTCTCATTGTGTGTCACCACAAACAGGCTGATTAACCCGATGATGGCTGACGCAAACAGGAAGGTACGCAGTTTCACAAAACGTACGGTGAACTGGTTCAGGAACAGGCCAATCGCTTTCACCATCCAGTAAGTGGTGATGTAAATCGCCGCTTTGTCAGTGTCCAGATCGAAATGCTCATGCAACCAGCTTGGCATCCACAGGGTGAAAACCAGTTCGCTGAAGACGAAGGCGAACAGGGCAAAACACAACACATAAGCCGCGAAGCCCCAAGGCTCTTTCGCTTCACGCTCGCTTTTCGCCACTTTTTCCGGCTGAGCCACGGTCGGGAATTTCTGACCCACACACAGCAGGATCATCAGCACGCTCAGCGTACCCATGATGCCGTACATCGCCAGCCAGCTCGCGCCATGCTTGAACAGGAAACCGAGCACCAGAGACAGCGTCATGCCGGAAAGCGCAAAGAAGAAGTCGGTGAAGATTAAGTTGGCTGAACGTTTTTTCGGATCGTCATTAATTCGCACAACCAGATAGCTGCCAATCGACATCATCAGGCCAGCTGTGGCACCAATCAGGAAAACACCGATGCCAAACAGGGTGATCGAAGGCATCACGAACAGTGCGATACAGGTCAGGATAGTGATAACAGAACCCGTGATCAGTTGCTTACCCAGATCGAACTTACGCATCAGGATGCCACTGATCATGATCGGCAGGAATAAACCGATGTTCATCAGTGAGAACATGAGGCCGATAAAGGCGGGATCTTTATTAAACGCGGTGGCGACTGGCCCGATAACAATACCCAGAGTGGAGACAAGTCCCCCTGTAAAAAAGTAACTTAGCCACGAAATCACATTAAGACGCGGGCGGTTATAAACAGTTTCCATAAACTGATTTCCTAAAAAGAGAAAATAAAAAAGTCGCGGTAAGCTTATCCAGAGGTGCTTTTCCCGCGATTAGGACGTTTATTATTGCTGTTCTCTGGTGATTTGTCCCGCATGTATATTCAATTGCAGCATTTGTTTTTCCTAAACAATCTAAGCAATTAGCGCCATTTTGGTGGCGATGCATTTCTGCTTTACATACTGTAGCGGGCTAAATATAGTCAAAAAACAGGTCAACATCTTCCATACATAAATACAACATCGAAAGGTGCAGTGCTAATGAGTTCTTCTACTGATAATTCAGCGGCTTCCGTTTCGAACAAGAAGCGTCCGGTCATCGCTATTCATGGGGGGGCCGGGGCAATAACCCGTGCGGCAATGAGCGCCGAAAAAGAACAACTTTACTTAGCCGAACTGGAAAGGATTGTCAGCGCCGGACAGGCTATTCTGGCCGCCGGTGGCAGCGCGTTGGACGCAGTTACCGAAGCCGTGCGCCTGCTGGAAGAATGCCCGTTATTTAATGCAGGTAAAGGCGCGGTATTCACCCATCAGGGGGCGCATGAATTAGATGCCTGCATTATGGATGGCCGCACACTGGATGCCGGCGCGGTTTGCGGCGTCAGCCATATCCGCAATCCCATTCTGACTGCCCGTAAGGTGCTGGAAAACAGCCCGCACGTGCTGTTTACCGGCGCAGGCGCAGAAGATTTTGCCCGTGCCAATGGTCAGGAAATGGTGGAGCCGGAGTATTTTTTCACTCAGGAACGTTATGACCAGTTGCAGCGCGCCATCGCCGCTGATACCGGGGTGATGCTCGATCACGACGGGGCGACGCTGAATGCTTCAGGCGAACCGATTGATCCGGAACATAAATTCGGCACCGTAGGCGCGGTGGCGATAGATGAACTTGGTAATCTGGCGGCGGCAACATCAACCGGCGGAATGACTAACAAACAGGCCGGACGCGTTGGCGACTCGCCGATCATTGGCGCAGGGTGCTACGCCAGCAACAATACGGTGGCGATTTCCAGCACCGGAACGGGTGAAGTGTTTATGCGTACCGTCGCTGCTTACGACGTCGCGGCGCTGATGGAATACGCCGGCTTAACGCTGGAAGAAGCCACGCACAAAGTGGTGCAGGAAAAATTGCTCCCGCTGGGAGGAAGTGGCGGAATGATTGCCGTGGATAAATTTGGCAACGTGGAACTGCCTTTCAACAGTGAAGGTATGTACCGCGGCTTTGCCCGCGTGGGCGAAGCACCTGTCGTCAGTATTTACCGCTCATGAACCATTCCCTGACTCTGCCTTCCGACCACGTTCTGGCGGTAAGCCAGCTCAGCGTGCAGTTCGCGCATGAAGGGCAAATCATCCCGGCGGTGAATCAGCTCAGTTTTCAGGTGAAACGTGGCGAAACGCTGGCGATAGTCGGCGAATCCGGTTCCGGTAAATCCGTCACCTCGCTGGCGCTGATGCGTCTGGTTGAGCAGGGCGGCGGGCAGATCACGCAGGGCGAAATGCAGTTTCGACGCCGTAACGGTGAAGTGGTTGATCTGATGGCGGCGACGCAGCCCGCCATGCGCAGCCTGCGCGGTGCGGATATGGCGATGATATTTCAGGAGCCGATGACGTCGCTCAATCCGGTGTTTCCGGTAGGCGAACAGATTGCCGAGTCCATCCGTCTGCATCAGAACAAAGATCACCGTGCCGCGCGTGCCGAAGCCTTACGCATGCTTGATCTGGTGCGTATTCCCGAAGCCCGGAATATTCTCGACAGCTTTCCGCATCAGCTTTCCGGTGGTATGCGCCAGCGGGTGATGATTGCGATGGCGTTGTCGTGCAAACCGGCGTTACTGATAGCCGATGAACCGACCACGGCGCTGGATGTGACCATTCAGGCACAGATTTTACAGCTGATCCGTGTTCTGCAAAAAGAGATGCACATGGGCGTGATTTTCATCACCCACGACATGGGCGTGGTGGCGGAGATTGCCGACCGCGTGCTGGTCATGCATCAGGGTAACAGCGTGGAAACCGGCGAAGCGGGCGCGATATTTCGTACGCCGCAAGAACCCTATACGCAGACGTTGCTGGCGGCGGTGCCAAAACTCGGATCTATGGCCGGAAAACCCTTGCCGGCGAAATTCCCGTTACCTGATCAAGCAGAAAGCGATCCGGCGCTGATCCAAAACACCCTGACGCCCGGTGTGCCGCCGATATTGCAGGTGCGTGATCTGGTGACCCGTTTCGACCTGCGCAGCGGTATTTTTAACCGCGTGACACGTCGTGTTCATGCGGTTGAAAAAGTCAGTTTTGATTTGCATCCCGGTGAAACGCTGGCGCTGGTTGGCGAATCCGGTTGCGGAAAATCCACCACCGGCCGTTCGTTGCTTAAACTGGTGAAAAGTCAGGGCGGTACCATCACCTTTGACGGCAAGACACTGACGGACATCAGCGGCAGCGCACTGCAACATCTGCGCCGCGATATTCAGTTTATTTTCCAGGATCCTTATGCGTCACTCGACCCGCGTCTGACGGTCGGGTATTCGATTATGGAGCCGTTGCTGGTGCATAACCTGGCAAAGGGCGCAGAGGCAGAGGCGCGTGTCGCGTGGCTGCTGGAAAAAGTTGGGCTGCTGCCGGAACATGCGCAGCGCTATCCTCACGAATTCTCCGGCGGTCAGCGGCAGCGAATTTGTATCGCACGCGCACTGGCACTCAATCCTAAAGTGGTGATCGCTGACGAATCGGTATCGGCGCTGGATGTATCGATCCGCGCGCAAATCGTTAATCTTTTGATGGATTTACAGAAAGAGTTCGGGCTGGCCTTTTTGTTTATTTCACACGATATGGCGGTGGTGGAGCGCATCAGTCACCGCGTCGCCGTGATGTATCTCGGTCAGATTGTGGAAATCGGCTCGCGCCGCGCGGTGTTTGAAAATCCGCAGCATCCGTATACCCGCAAACTGATGGCGGCGGTGCCGGTGGCCGATCCGGGTCATAAGCGCAAAGATCAGGCGCTGCTGGTGGATGACATTCCCAGCCCGATTCGTGCGCTTAATGATGAGCCGGTTGTCGCACCGCTGGTTCAGGTGGCGGAAGGGCATTTTGTTGCCCGGCACGCCATTGCAGGCGTTTACTGATTTTTATGGTGGCTCATCTTGAACCACTTTTTAACGGGTATGACAGGAAAGGAACTGATATGAATCAGCATAAACACAAAGGTAAGAACGTTGTCCGTCAGGCCGTGCTCGCTGCCGCTGTTTTCGGTTCGCTGGCTTCGGCGTCTGCCTGGGCGGCGAAAGACGTGGTTGTCGCGGTAGGTTCTAACTTCACCTCGCTTGATCCTTATGACGCCAACGACACCCTGTCGCAGGCGGTGGCTAAATCTTTCTATCAGGGGCTGTTTGGCTTTGATAAAGATATGAAGCTGGAAAACGTGCTGGCTGACAGCTATACGGTCAGCAAAGATGGACTGGTTTACACCATCAAACTGCATCCGGGAATTAAATTCCAGGACGGCACAGATTTCAACGCCGCGGCGGTAAAGGTTAACTTTGACCGCGCGAGCAATCCGGACAGCCACCTCAAACGCTACAACCTGTTTAAAAATATCGCCAGCACCGAAGCGGTGGATGATACCACGGTGAAAATTACGCTGAAAGAACCGTTCTCCGCGTTCATCAACATTCTGGCGCACCCGTCGGCGGTGATTATTTCTCCGGCTGCGCTGACCAAATACGGCAAAGACATCGGCTTCCATCCTGTCGGTACCGGTCCGTACACGCTGGAACAATGGAATCAGACCGATTTCGTGAAAGTGAAGAAATTCGATGGTTACTGGAAAAAAGGCGAGCCGAAACTCGACACCATCACCTGGCGCCCGGTAGTGGATAACAATACCCGTGCTGCGATGCTGCAAACCGGTGAAGCGGATCTGGCGTTCCCTGTGCCTTACGAGCAGGCCGCATTACTGGAGAAAAACGATAAGCTGGATCTGGTGGCGGCGCCGTCGATTCTGCACCGTTACATCAGTTTTAACGTGACGCAAAAGCCTTTCGATAACGTCAAAGTGCGTGAGGCAATCAACTACGCCATTAACAAACAGGCGCTGATCAAAGTGGCCTTTGCCGGTTACGCGGTGCCATCAGAAGGGCCGCTGCCGCAGGGAATCGAATACGCCGCGAAATTTAAACCGTGGCCGTATGATCCGGCTAAAGCCAAACAATTGCTGAAAGAAGCCGGTTATCCGGACGGTTTCACCACTACGCTGTGGTCGTCGCACAACAACAGCACGGCGCAGAAAGTGTTGCAGTTCACCCAGCAGCAGCTGGCGCAGGTCGGTATCAAAGTAACGGTTACCGCAATGGATGCCGCGCAGCGTGCCGCACAGGTTGAGAACGTCGGGCAGAAAGAGGCGGGTATCCGCATGTTCTATACTGGCTGGTCGGCGTCTACCGGCGAAGCAGACTGGGCGCTGTCGCCGCTGTTCTCCACGCAGGCTGCGCCACCGAAGCAGTTCAACACGGCGTTCTACAGCAATGCGCAGGTGGATAAAGATCTGTCTGACGCGCTGAAAACCACCGACAAAGCCGAGAAAGCCAAACTGTACGCCGATGCCCAGAAACAAATCTGGACCGATGCACCGTGGGCATTCCTGGTGACCGAACGTCTGGTGTCGGCGAAAAATAAACGCCTGACCGGGTTCTATGTCATGCCGGATACGGCGTTCAGTTTTGATGATGCAGACGTGAAATAATACGCGGTGAAGCTTTCAGGGCGCGTGGCGCACAGCGTGCGCGCCCTGAACTCATGTGTTCCGGGTCCGGAACATGGATGTCGAACCGTGAAATCACAGACAGCGAATCATGCTTAATTATTTTTTAAAACGATTACTCGGACTGATCCCGACACTGCTGATTGTGGCTGTGCTGGTGTTTTTATTTGTGCATTTGCTGCCGGGCGATCCGGCACGGCTGATGGCCGGACAGGATGCCGATGCCAGCGTGGTAGCACTGGTACGTCAGGATCTCGGGCTGGATAAACCGCTTTATCAGCAATTCCTCACTTTTTTCGGCAATGCGCTGACCGGTGATTTCGGTCACTCGATGGTGTCAAAACGCCCGGTCATTGATGAAATCAGTTCCCGCTTTATGCCGACTTTCTGGCTGACGCTGACCAGCATGGTGTGGTCGGTGATTTTCGGACTGGTGATTGGCGTGGTATCTGCCGTCTGGCGCAACCGCTGGCCGGACCGTCTTGGTATGGCGCTGGCTGTCTCGGGCATTTCCTTCCCGGCTTTCGCGCTGGGCATGCTGCTGATGCAAATCTTTTCCGTAGAACTGGGCTGGTTGCCGACGGTGGGAGCAGACGGCTGGCAACATTATATTCTGCCTTCTGTTACGCTCGGCGCGGCCGTGGCGGCGATCATGGCCCGCTTTACCCGCGCTTCATTTGTCGAAGTTATGCAGGAAGATTACATGCGCACCGCACGTGCCAAAGGCGTGCATGAGGCGATGGTGGTGGTCAAACACGGTCTGCGAAACGCGATGATCCCGGTGGTCACCATGATGGGGCTGCAGTTTGGCTTCCTGCTTGGCGGCTCGATTGTCGTGGAAAAAGTCTTCAACTGGCCGGGATTAGGGCGGTTGCTGGTCGATTCCGTTGAGATGCGTGATTATCCGGTGATACAGGCAGAAGTGCTGCTGTTCTCGCTGGAGTTCATCCTCATCAATCTGCTGGTGGACATGTTGTACGCCGTCATCAACCCTTCCATCCGATACAAGTGAGTCAACGCATGAAAAACTGGCGGCGAAATGCCGTACTCGCGAGTTTGCCGATAATCACACCGGGAACTGCGCAATCACAGGCGGTCCGGACACCGTGGAAAGCGTTCTGGCGCCGATTCCGCAGGCAGCATATTGCGATGATTGCGGGTGTATTTATCCTGTTTCTGATTGTCGCGGCGATGTTTGCGCCATGGCTGGTGCCGTTTGATCCGGAAAACTATTTCGATTATGACCGTCTGAACGAGGGCCCGTCGCTGGTTCACTGGCTCGGCGTGGATTCGCTGGGGCGCGATATTTTCAGCCGCATTCTGATGGGTACGCGGATATCACTCACCGCTGGCGTACTGTCTGTGGTGCTCGGTGCCGCGATCGGCACGGTATTCGGATTACTGGCCGGTTACTACGAAGGCTGGTGGGACCGCATCACCATGCGCGTTTGCGACGTGCTGTTTGCCTTCCCCGGTATTCTGCTGGCGATTGCCGTGGTGGCGGTGATGGGCAACGGCATGTCTAACGTGATCATCGCGGTCGCCATCTTCAGTATTCCGGCGTTCGCACGTCTGGTGCGCGGCAATACGCTGGTGCTTAAGCAGCAAACTTATATTGAATCCGCGCGCAGCATCGGCGCATCCGACGCCACAATATTGTTCCGTCACATCCTGCCGGGCACGTTGTCATCGATAGTGGTGTATTTCACTATGCGCATCGGTACGTCAATTATTACTGCTGCCAGCCTGTCGTTCCTCGGCATGGGCGCACAGCCGCCAACGCCGGAGTGGGGCGCGATGCTCAACGAAGCCCGCGCCGACATGGTCATGGCGCCGCACGTGGCAATCTTTCCAAGTCTGGCAATATTTCTGACCGTACTGGCGTTTAATTTATTGGGCGATGGATTAAGGGATGCGCTGGATCCGAAATTGAAGAATTGAGATTTTGGGGATCCCCAAAGCCCCCTTTTTAACTGAATCTCGAAGATTTCGGTTTCTTAATAACAACTTTCACATGACCTGCTGTGTTTGAAACCGACCAAAGAGGGCTAAGACGAGCCCTCTTTGGAATCTCCACGTCTCAAACTGCACGCTCCGCTCGCTGGCAATGTTTCAGGTATTACCGAGACCGGCTGGAAATCTTGCCGCCAGGCGGTGCCTTCATTTCGGGATTGTAGCCTTGGGTCTGCAGCCTCTCATTCAGCAAGCTTTCTGAATCGCCCGCATGATCTTAAAATCACAGCGGACAGTTTTTCATCTTTTAAAAAAGTTGATTGACGCGATCAAAAATGGCACCGAATAAACGGTTCGAGACCCAAGGCTCGAATCCTGAAATGAGGGAATCGCAAAGCAATGACATTTTGCGCCACTCACTGATGTACCTGAACATGTCCGTCGTGACAGCGATAGCGGGGAGTTAAAAAGCGAGGGGAAATCCAAAAGGGGAAAAGCACTTCCCCCTTTTGGGCGGTTTCGACGCAATGAATCAGGTGATCACAGCCATTGAGAAACCGAAGTTTTCTCATTCAGCATCAAAAGGCATTACGCACTCATGCCCCGGAGTGCAAAAACTCCGCATGGAATCGCAGGTGATCTTCCACAAACGAGGCAATCGTGAAGTAACTGTGATCGTACCCCGGCTGTGCGCGCAGTTGTAACGGCCAGCCGCGCTGACGGGCGATTTCTGCCAGTTTTGACGGCTGCAACTGATCCGCCAGGAACTGATCGCCATCGCCCTGATCGACTAAAATCGGGAACGTTTTTTGATCCGCCGGCAATGTACTCAGCAGGTGGCAACTGTCGTATTGCAGCCACTGGCTTTCGTCATCACCCAGATACGCGCTGAAGGCCTTACGCCCCCACGGCACCTGAGCCGGATTCACGATGGGCGCAAAGGCAGACACAGAACAGAAACGCTGCGGATTACGCAACGCCAGCATCAGCGCGCCGTGGCCGCCCATTGAGTGGCCGAAAATCGACTGACGATCGCTGACCTTGAAATGCCCGCTGATCAGCGCAGGCAATTCATCGAGCAGGTAATCGTACATCCGGTAATGCGCTGCCCACGGCGACTGCGTGGCGTTCAGGTAAAAACCTGCGCCCTGACCGAGGTCGTAGCCTTCGTCGTTGGCGACACCTTCACCACGCGGGCTGGTGTCCGGCATCACCAGAATCAGCCCCAGCTCTGCCGCGACGCGCTGCGCCCCGGCTTTAAGGGTGAAGTTTTCATCATTACAGGTCAGGCCCGACAGCCAGTACAGCACCGGCGGCGGTGCATCGTCCTTCGCCGGTGGCAGATAAATGCTGAACGTCATGCTGCAATTCAGGCTCGCAGACGTATGGCGGTAGCGCTGTTGCCAGCCGCCAAACATCCGGTGTTCTTCGAGTAGTTCAATCGAGCTGCTCATCGAAACATTCCTTACTTATTAAAATGAATAACCGTGCGGATAGATTTCCCTTCGTGCATCAGGTCAAAAGCTTCGTTGATTTCTTCCAGCGGCAGGGTGTGGGTGATGAAATCGTTCAGGGCGAATTCGCCGTCCAGATAACGTTGCACAATGCCCGGCAGCTGGCTGCGGCCTTTCACGCCACCAAATGCAGAACCACGCCATACGCGCCCGGTCACCAGCTGGAACGGTCGGGTGGAGATTTCTTCACCGGCACCGGCCACGCCGATGATGACGGATTCGCCCCAGCCTTTGTGGCAGCATTCGAGCGCGGAACGCATCACGTTCACGTTGCCGATACATTCGAAGGAGAAGTCCACGCCGCCGTCGGTCATTTCGACGATGACGTCCTGAATCGGCTTATCGTAATCTTTCGGGTTGATCAGATCCGTTGCGCCGAGTTTACGCGCCAGATCGAACTTGCTGGTGTTCAGGTCGATACCAATGATGCGGCCTGCGCCCGCCATGACCGCGCCAATAATCGCCGAAAGACCGATGCCACCCAGACCGAAGATCGCCACGGTGTCGCCTTTTTTGACTTTAGCGGTGTTCATTACCGCGCCCATACCGGTGGTCACGCCGCAACCCAGCAGACACACTTCTTCCAGCGGCGCTTCTTTGTTGATTTTCGCCAGAGAAATCTCAGGGACGACGGTGTATTCGGAGAAAGTCGAGGTGCCCATGTAATGGAAAATCGGCTTGCCGTCTTTGAAGAAACGGGTGGTGCCGTCCGGCATCAGACCTTTACCCTGAGTGGTACGGATTGCCTGACACAGGTTGGTTTTGCCGGATTTACAGAACTTACACTCGCCACATTCCGGTGTGTACAGCGGGATCACGTGATCGCCGACAGCCACGCTGGTGACGCCTTCTCCAACGGCTTCAACGATACCGCCGCCTTCATGGCCGAGGATCGCCGGGAAAACACCTTCCGGATCTTTGCCGGACAGTGTGTAAGCATCAGTATGGCAAACACCGGTGGCGACGATCCGCACCAGCACTTCGCCTTTTTGTGGTGGCATCAAATCGACTTCTTCGATGGACAGAGGTTGATTCGGGCCCCAGGCGACGGCCGCACGCGTTTTAATCATTTCCATTATGTAGCTCCAGTCAGGTGTTTTTAGCTTAATCAGATTTCAGGTTAATAAGTCGGATGCAAGGCCGGGTCATGTTCGCCAGCCAGCGGGTGTTTCAGTAACGGGATCACACCGTCATTCTGTTCGATAATCAGTTCTTTCAGCGCCCGGACATTCGGGCTGAACGCATCCCTGCGCCAGATAAGCCAGGTAGCGGTATCGGCGAACTCATCCGGAATTTCGTGAATTTCTACCCGCTCGTGGCCGGGCAATTGTTCCAGCACCGAACGCGGGATCATGGCGATACCCGCGCCGCTGGCGACGCAGGCCATCATCGAATGATAGGACTGAATCTCCATCGTATTGGTGACCGGCACACTCATATGCTTGATCCAGCCCTGCAAACGCTGGCGGTAGGAACAACTCGGGCGAAACGCAAAAACGGTATGACCGCTGCGACCGGCGGGCACATCCAGTGGCGATTCGCCCAGCGGACTGATCACCACCATCCGTTCACGAAAAGAGATACAGCCGTTGATGTCGTCAAAATCGACCGGGCCATCAACCAGTGCTGCAGCGAGACGTCCGGCACGGACGCTGTCGATGGTTTCACCGGACGTGGCGGTCACCAGCGATAACGCGACCTGGGGGAATTTCTGATGATAGGCTGCCAGCAATGTCGGCAGACGTGTTGCCGCCGTGCTTTCCATCGAACCCAGCGCGAAATTCCCGGCAGGTTCACCGGCATGCGTGATGCTCATGGCTTCGTCGCTCAGCGCAAGAATGCGCTCGGCGTAGTTAAGGAAGTTGTGACCCATCGCGGAAAGGCGGATGCGCTGTTTTTCTCGGATGAACAAATCAGTGCCCAGTTCGAGTTCGAGCTGGCGCAAACGGGTGGTCAGGTTTGATGGCACGCGATGTAACTGCTCTGCCGCACGCGCCAGCGAACCGGTTTCCGCTACGCAGCAAAACATCCGTAACTGAGTCAGATCCATGATGGGTTCCTGTGTTCTCTAATCGTAAACAACTTGGTTTGTATTATTCAGTTTTCGTGATTGTACTCATAAGGCATCATAGCCACAACTTCCAATTAACTTTCTTTTAAGAAATCTGCTGTTTTCGGCAACAGGCTTTGAGTATGTTTATTCATTGTTTCTGATATGTTGCATCGAGGTTTCTTGTGACGGAGCAGTTATGGCTTTTCGTATTGCGCTAAGTGGTTTTCTGGCTTTTGTGGTTGCGATGGGTATCGGGCGCTTCGCCTTTACGCCGCAGGTTCCTTTAATGATAGCTGAACATCAGTTCAGTCTGACCGGCGCGGGGCTGGTCGCGGCGTTCAACTATCTCGGTTATCTGTGCGGCGCATTCGATGGTATGCGTGCCAGCAAACATCTCGAACGCCGTTTGTGGCTGGGCGTGTGGGGCGGCGTGATCCTGACATTATTGTCGGCGGTGATTTCCGGCGAAGTGCTGCACAGCATTGTGCGCTTTCTCATCGGCTGGACCAGTGGCTGGGCGATGGTGATGGTGTCAGCGTGGTGTAACGAACGGCTGGCGCATTATGGTCGTCCTGCATTGAGTGCCGCGGTGTTCGCCGGGCCGGGCGCGGGGATTTTCCTCAGTGGTATGTTAGCGGTGGGTATCCACAGTTTACAACTGACCTCGGCACAGGCCTGGTGCGTGTACGGTGCGCTGGCGCTGATTTTCGTGGCAATTATTACGCCGAACCTGCCACGAAAAGGCGATTTGCACCGTTCTCATATGGCGACGGAACCGCTGGTGATGACGCCTGCGCTGAAACGTCTGGTGTGGAGCTACAGTCTGGCGGGCTTTGGTTACATCCTGCCGGCGACGTTTCTATCGCAGATGGCGAGTGCGCGTTTCCCTGACAGCCTGTTCGCCCAGTTCGTCTGGCCGGTGTTTGGGGGCGCAGCGGTTGTCGGCATCGTCATCGGTATTCTGACCCGGCATTGTCTGACGACGCATAAGCGCCTGGCGCTGACCTTATGGGCGCAGGGGCTGGGAATTTTATGTGCGGAAGTGGTGCCGGGCGTGACCGGGCTGGTACTCGGGGCATTGCTGACCGGCGGTGGTTTCCTCAGCGTGGTGCAGCTGGCCTTACAGTGCAGCCGCGAACTGGCGCCCAATCACAGCCGCTATATGGCCGGATTGCTGACCACCGGTTATGCCGTGGGTCAGTTATTTGGCCCGGTTCTGTCGGCGATTTCTACCGCGCTGACGCACCGGCTGGAGCCTGCGCTGTATGTCGCGCTGGCCGGTTTCATTGTTGCAGGTACGCTGGTCTTACGTGATAACCGATAAGTTGCAGCTATTTCATCCATCATGAAACACTATCACTGGATTCTGAACCGGCTCTCCTCTACAGTAAGCCACCTCACTTTAGCGTGATCTGCGTCAAAGTGATTACATCTGCCGGAGAAAGAAAGAATGCCAATCCTGAGTAAAGAAGCCATTTTGGTTCACGAGGCCCTGTTAGCCCGTGGTCTGGAAACCCCTCTGCGTGAAGCTTTGCCGATCGACAATGAAACGCGCAAGCAGCGGATCCAGGAACATATGACCGGTATTATGCAGCTTCTTAATCTGGATCTTTCCGATGACAGTCTGGCGGAAACGCCGCACCGCATCGCCAAGATGTATGTGGATGAAATCTTCTCCGGGCTCGATTACGCTAACTTCCCGAAAATCACCGTCATCGAAAATAAGATGAAGGTGGATGAGATGGTCACCGTGCGCGATATCACCCTGACCAGCACCTGCGAACACCATTTCGTGACCATCGACGGCAAAGCGACCGTGGCGTACATCCCGAAAGATACCGTGATTGGTCTGTCGAAAATCAACCGCATCGTGCAGTTCTTCTCGCAGCGCCCGCAGGTTCAGGAACGTCTGACCCAGCAGATTCTGGTGGCTTTGCAAACCCTGCTCGGCACCACCAACGTGGCGGTTTCCATTGACGCGGTGCATTACTGCGTGAAAGCGCGCGGTGTGCGTGACGCGACCAGCGCAACGACCACGACTTCTCTGGGCGGATTATTTAAGTCCAGCCAGAACACCCGACAAGAATTTTTAAGAACGGTGAGACACGCCAGCTAAGGGCGGCGTTTTAACCGGTCAGACACTTTAATATTGCGGCACCTTCAGGGTGCCGTTAGTCTGTCTGGAGCCCGCACAATTATCAGCTCCTTACCGTTAACAGGAACGCCAGGTATGCGCTCACGTATTGCCACGCTCGACTTTGCCCGTGGTCTCGCCATTTTTGGCATTCTTCTGCTCAATATCAGCGCCTTCGGTTTACCGAAAGCCGCGTACCTGAATCCGGCATTTGCCGGAACACCGTCGACTTCTGATACCTGGACATGGGCGGTGCTCGACGCCGTGGCGCAGGGCAAATTCCTGATGATGTTCGCGATGCTGTTTGGCGGCGGGCTGTATTTGCTGCTGCCGCGAGGCAAGCACTGGATACAGGCGCGTCTTTCGATTCTGTTGCTGTGCGGATTTTTACACGCGACCTTGCTGTGGGATGGCGATATTTTGCTGTCTTACGGGCTGATCGGCCTGGTGTGCTGGCGGATGGTGCGGGAAGGGCGCAGCAGTCAGTCGCTGATTTCAACGGGCATCATTTTGTATCTGATTGGCGTGGCGGTACTGGCCATGCTCGGGCTGATCAGTTCACCCAAGCCTGGCAGTTTCTGGCTTCCGGGACCGGCAGAAATTCAGTATGAACAATACTGGCGGCTGAAAGGCGGCTGGGAAGCCATTCAGAACCGGCTCGATTTGCTGTCGTCCAGTCTGCTGGCGATCGGCGCGCAATATGGCTGGGAACTGGCGGGCGCCATGCTCATCGGTTCCGGTCTGATGCGCAGCGGATGGCTGAAAGGCGAGTTCCGCCCTTCGCATTACCGTAAAGTCGCCGGGGTGCTGTTACCGCTTTCATTGCTGATACAAATTCCGGCGATATACATGCAATACCGCACCGGCTGGGACTACCGCTGGAGTGGTTTTTTGCTGCAGGTACCCCGTGAAATCGGCTCCCTGATGCAGGCTGTCAGCTATCTGGCGCTGTGTTACGGCTTCTGGCCGCACATCTCCCGCTGGCACCTGACGCGCTGGGTTTCACAAGTCGGGCGCATGGCGCTGACCAACTATCTGTTACAGACACTTATCTGCATCACATTCTTCAATGTTTTCGGCTTCTACCAGCACTTCGACCGGCTACAGCTGGTTGCGCTGGTGCCGCTGGTCTGGGCGTGCAATTTACTGGTAACGCTGCTGTGGTTGCGTCGTTTCAGACAGGGGCCGGTGGAGTGGTTATGGCGTAAGCTGACAGCGAAAGCTGCGGGCGAAGAACTGAAAACCGCCTGAGCCTGGGGTCGATACATCATCCTAAATGATAGATTTGGGATGAAGGTTGCAGAATTGTATGTAAACGTTTTCTTTCCTGTGACGAGATTCACGCAGGCGTTTTCACAAAATGATTAGGATAGCGGTCGTGCCAGTCCGACGACCACTACACTAATAAAGGAAACGCCATGAGCACTTCACCTCGCTTCTCTTTGTCTGCATTTTTTACTTCCTGGGTCAAAAATTTCCGTATTCCTCCTTACCATTCTCTGGCTGATCACGGAGCGACGCATGGTCACCATTCGTGATGTTGCCCGGCTGGCGGGCGTTTCTGTCGCCACCGTTTCACGTGTTCTGAACAACCCGGCAATCGCCAGCAAAGAAGCGCGCGAACAGGTTTTGCAGGCAGTCGCCACGCTGGGATACCGGCCAAATGCCAATGCGCAGGCGCTGGCGACACAAAGCAGCGACACTATCGGCGTAGTCGTGATGGACGTTTCCGACCCCTTTTTTGGCGCACTGGTCAAAGCGGTGGATACCGTTGCCCAGCAGCATCAGAAATATGTCCTGATAGGTAACAGCTATCATATTGCCGAAAAAGAAAGGCATGCCATTGAGGTTTTGATTCGTCAACGCTGTAACGCGCTGATTGTGCATTCCAAAGCGCTGGGAGATGACGAGCTTTCGCGCTTTATGGATCAGGTTTCCGGCATGGTGCTGATTAACCGGGTTATTCCGGGCTACGAACATCGTTGTGTTTGGCTCGATAATGTCAGCGGCGCGGAAATGGCGACCCGTTTGCTGCTTTCGCAAGGGCATCAGCGTATTGGCTATATCGGATCCAGCCACGGTATTGAAGACGATTTGCAGCGCTATCAGGGCTATTCACAGGCAATGACGCAGGCACATCAGACCGGTGACGCGCCGCCTGCTGCGTGGCGGGCACAAAGTTCCCCCGATTTGCAGGGCGGGGAGGCGGCGATGGTGGAATTGCTCGGCCGTAATTTACATCTGAGTGCGGTGTTTACGTATAACGATTCGATGGCGGCGGGGGCGATGGCAGTGTTGAAAGAAAACGGAATTAACATTCCTGACGATTTTTCCCTGATTGGTTTTGATGATATTCCCATCGCCCGCTATACCAGTCCGAAGATGACGACGGTGCGCTATCCCATCGTTTCGATGGCGACGCTGGCGACCGAACTGGCCCTAAAAGGTGCGGCAGAACAGCTATCTGCGGGCGTTTCACATTGTTTTATGCCGACGCTGGTCAGACGCCATTCGGTGTCACCATGGCAAAATGTGGCACCCGTCACTTATTGATCAAATAACGCGATGTAACCGTTTTCAATCTGTGAGAACTTTCACAGTTTATTAACATCGAGCACATTATGATTCATTCGTTTTCAATATGATTCAATTTGGGTCCGCCTGGCGGACTTGTTTCACAGCGAGTCAGGACGTTATAAGTCAAGGATGGCAGGCACCCGCGAACATAGCGTGGAACTGTACTGCTCCCGCATGGATTTCCGGTGCCAAATTCTGTAACACCCTACATAACCGGAGATACAAATGAATAAGAAGGTCTTCACCCTGGCGACTCTGGCTGCAAGCATGATGTTTGGTTTTGCCGCGCATGCTGCTGATACTAAAATCGGCGTCACTATCTATAAATATGATGACAACTTCATGTCCGAAGTTCGCAAAGCCATCGAGAAAGACGCAAAAGCTTCTCCAGATGTGCAACTGCTGATGAATGACTCGCAAAACAGCCAGTCCACCCAGAATGACCAGGTTGACGTTATGCTGGCGAAGGGTGTTAAAGCGTTGGCCATCAACCTGGTTGACCCGGCTGCTGCCCCGGTAATCATTGAGAAAGCCCGCGGTGCTGGCATTCCTGTCGTTTTCTATAACAAAGAACCTTCCCGTAAAGATTTAGACAGCTACGACAAAGCGTATTACGTCGGGACTGACTCTAAAGAATCCGGCGTTATCCAGGGTGAGCTGATTGCTAAACACTGGAAAGCTAACCCGGCCTGGGATCTGAACAAAGACGGCACCATCCAGTATGTGCTGATCAAAGGCGAACCTGGCCACCCGGATGCTGAAGCGCGTACCAAATACGTGATCAGCACCCTGAATGGCAAAGAAGGCCTGAAAACTGATCAGCTGCAACTCGACACCGCCATGTGGGATACCGCTCAGGCGAAAGACAAAATGGACGCATGGTTGTCCGGTCCTAATGCTAATAAAATCGAAGTGGTTATCGCCAACAACGACGCAATGGCTATGGGCGCTGTAGAAGCACTGAAATCTCATAACAAATCCAGCATTCCGGTCTTCGGTGTGGATGCGTTGCCAGAAGCGCTGGCACTGGTTAAATCTGGCGCAATGGCCGGTACCGTGCTGAACGATGCAAGCAACCAGGCTAAAGCAACATTTGAGCTGGCTAAAAATCTGGCTGCAGGCAAATCCGCAGCGGATGGCACCAACTGGAAAGTTGAAAATAAAGTCGTTCGTATTCCTTACGTGGCTGTAGATAAAGATAATCTGTCTACTTTCACGAAATAAGACTGACTTTTAGTTTTATGTAGTAAGCATCAAGACTGACAGACAGCAATAAAGAAAAACAAAGCTAAGCAGTGGCAATTAATATGGCGGTTAAGCCGTAAAAATAGTAAGTGTTATACCCAAAATAAGTATGAAGGGTATTGAGACGTTAATGCTTGTCTGACAGGACGTCATGCCATGATGCAGCCGGTAAGTTCGCTTACCGGCTGCATTACTGACATCAGGTATTAATACATCCGTTTATTTTTATCTTTAGCCAGGTACAACTATGGCCGATATTTCGTTATCTGACACAAAAACAGAAAAGCCAGGTGAATTCCTGCTGGAAATGAGCGGCATTAATAAATCATTCCCAGGCGTTAAGGCGTTAGATAATGTGAATTTAAAAGTGCGTCCGCATTCCATCCATGCCTTAATGGGTGAAAATGGCGCGGGTAAATCCACATTATTAAAATGTCTGTTCGGAATTTACAGCAAAGACTCCGGTACGATTCTTTTTCAGGGACAGGAAGTTAATTTTAAAAGCTCCAAAGAAGCGCTTGAGCAAGGTGTGTCGATGGTGCATCAGGAATTAAACCTGGTGTTACAACGTACCGTCATGGACAACATGTGGCTGGGACGTTATCCGACCAAAGGCATTTTTGTCGATCAGGACAAAATGTACAAAGATACCAAAGCGATTTTTGATGAGCTGGATATTGATATCGACCCGCGCGATAAGGTCGGTAAATTATCTGTTTCCCAGATGCAGATGATCGAAATCGCCAAGGCGTTTTCCTACAATGCCAAAATCGTCATTATGGACGAACCGACATCTTCCCTGACGGAAAAGGAAGTGAACCACCTGTTCACGATTATCCGTAAGCTGAAAGATCGCGGCTGCGGCATTGTGTATATCTCTCATAAAATGGAAGAAATTTTCCAGCTGTGTGATGAAATCACCATCCTGCGTGACGGTCAGTGGATTGCCACTCAGTCGCTTGAAGGCCTCGACATGGACAGAATCATTTCCATGATGGTAGGCCGTTCACTCAGTCAGCGCTTCCCGGACCGGCAGAACGTCCCGGGTGAAGTGATCCTCGAAGTGCGGAATCTGACTTCACTGCGTCAGCCTTCGATCCGTGATATTTCCTTTGATTTGCACAAAGGGGAAATCCTCGGGATTGCCGGTCTGGTCGGTGCGAAACGTACAGACATCGTTGAAACATTATTTGGCATCCGTGAGAAAGTTTCCGGAACCATTAAATTGCACGGCAAAAAAATTAACAATCACAGCGCCAATGAAGCCATTAATCATGGTTTTGCGCTGGTGACTGAAGAGCGTCGTTCAACCGGTATTTATGCGTATCTGGATATCGGTTTTAACTCGCTGATTTCGAACATCCGTCAATATAAAAATAAAGCCGGATTGCTCGACACCGCGCGTATGAAAAGCGATACCCAGTGGGTTATCGACTCCATGCGCGTGAAAACACCAGGGCATAAAACCAGTATTGGCTCTTTGTCTGGCGGGAACCAGCAAAAAGTTATTATCGGGCGCTGGTTATTAACCAATCCTGAAATATTAATGCTGGATGAACCAACTCGTGGGATTGACGTTGGCGCTAAATTTGAAATTTACCAGTTAATCACCGAGTTGGCTAAAAAAGAGAAGGGGATCATTATTATCTCCTCTGAAATGCCTGAGTTGCTGGGTATTACTGACAGAATATTGGTTATGAGTAATGGACAGGTTGCGGGTATTGTTGAAACAAAAACGACTTCGCAGAATGAAATATTACGCCTGGCTTCCTTGCATCTCTAATTTTTAAGGGTTCTTATTATGAAAGCATTAAATAAGAAAAGTATGCTCACTTATTTAAAAGAGGGCGGGATTTATGTGGTACTGCTGGTCTTACTGGCCATTATCATCATCCAGGATCCGAGCTTCCTCAGTCTGGTGAACTTAAGTAACATTCTTACGCAATCTTCAGTACGCGTTATCATCGCGCTCGGGGTGGCGGGTCTGATTGTCACACAAGGTACCGACCTTTCTGCGGGTCGTCAGGTCGGTCTGGCAGCGGTCGTCGCGGCAACCATGTTGCAGGCGATGGATAACGTCAACAAAGTCTTCCCGCATCTGGAAGTCGTGCCGATCCCGCTGGTCATTCTGACCGTGTGTATCGTCGGTGCGCTGATCGGTTTGCTTAACGGTGTAATTATTGCCTACCTGAACGTGACGCCGTTTATCACCACGCTGGGTACCATGATTATCGTTTACGGGATTAACTCCCTGTATTACGACTATGTGGGCTCCTCACCGATTGCCGGTTTCGATCCGGCGTTCTCGAAGTTCGCACAGGGCTTTATCCATCTGGGCGGTCTGAAGCTCTCCTACATCACCTTCTATGCGGTCATTGCTATCGCCTTCGTCTGGGTGCTGTGGAACAAAACGCGCTTCGGTAAAAACATCTTCGCAATCGGCGGTAACCCGGAAGCCGCGAAAGTTTCAGGCGTTAACGTACCTTTAAACCTGATCATGATTTATGCACTCTCTGGTGTGTTCTATGCCTTCGGTGGTTTGCTGGAAGCAGGGCGTATCGGCAGTGCGACCAACAACCTCGGCTTTATGTACGAACTCGATGCCATCGCTGCCTGCGTGGTCGGCGGCGTGTCATTCGCCGGTGGTGTGGGTTCTGTGGCAGGTGTGGTAACCGGTGTACTGATTTTCACCGTCATCAACTACGGTCTGACTTACATCGGTGTGAACCCTTACTGGCAGTACATCATCAAAGGCAGCATCATCATCTTCGCGGTGGCGCTGGACTCTTTGAAATACGCCAAGAAAAAATAAGCTATCAGGTAGTAAAAACAAAAGGCCGCTTATGCGGCCTTTTTGCTGTCGTGAAGAAGGGCTGGTCTTTGCTACTTGCCTTCGCAGGGGGGGGAGCAGTCCGGTTCTCACTGCCGGAATGGATTTCTGCCCACCGGTTTCGGCGGTTCAGGTTGCGGGGCAGGTTCGGTATCCTCAGTTTCAGCCTGAGCAGCTTCATTGGCTTCCTGCTCGGCTTTAAGTTTTGCCGCTTGTTCTGCGGCAGCTTTGTCCGCGGCGGCTTTATCTGCTGCTGCCTTGTCAGCCGCAGCTTTGGCGAGAGCGGCTTTCTTCTCGGCTTCCAGTTGCTGCTGTAACGCCAGCAGTTGTTCCGGTGTTACCGCCGGATAGCCCTGCGCATCATCAGGAATATTGTGTATCGCAGGGATCGGGATCAGCGGTCCGAGGAAACGGGGCTCGCGTTTAAGCAGATACAAATCGGTCAGCGCGCCCAGACGGGCGAAAATTTCACGGCTGCGTACACTGAGCATGTTTTTCGGCGAAGGCACGGCAAAACATTGCGCCTGAATGCCCATATGCAGCGCGATAAACAGCGCACGTTCGCAATGGAAACGCTGGGTGATGATGATGAAATCATTGGTGTCGAAGACTTTACGGGTGCGCACGATGGAGTCGAGCGTTCTGAATCCGGCGTAGTCGAGCACAATGTCACTGGCCGGGATACCGGCGGCAATCAGATCCCGCCGCATGGTGCTGGGCTCATTATAACTTTGCTGCGCATTGTCACCACTGAGCAGCAGGTATTTTACTTTGCCACTGTTGTAGGCATTAATCGCGCCCTGAATGCGGTACAGGTAATACTGGTTGATCACGCCGGTGCGGTAATATTTTGACGTACCGAGTACCACACCGACCTGACGATGCGGCAGGGTCTGCACTTCGTCATAAATGTAGGGCTGGGTGCGTAAGCTGATCCACTGATCAAGCCCAATAGCGACTGCCAGCATCAGAACAATGATGCCGAAAACGCCAGCTATAAGTCGCTTAATCATAGGTATCCCTGTTATGACCAGATGGAAATCGGATCCAAGGCTACTTTACCTCTTCGGGGTTCGCAATACGTTGGACTCTGCAACGACCGGCTTCGCGGGTTTTTTCAGCACTTTTCAGGTAATTACTTTCGAATTTGCGTAATGCGCTGCAATTTAGCCGAAAAAAAAGACCAATGCGCGAGGCATTGGTCTGGATCATGGCCGGTCAGCTTTTGACGCAAACGCTATCAGAAAGAGGTGCGTTTATAGCTGCGGTATTGCGGGGCCCAGAAGTTGTGTTCAATCGCTTTGGACAAAGTATCTTCCGACGTCACCATCGCCACACCCTGCAATTGTGCAGCTTTACCGACTTCCAGCGCGATGCATTTAGACACACCCTGAATATCGTCGACGTCCGGCAGCAGGGAACCTTTACCTTCAGTGGCCAGCGGAGAACATTCTGCCAGAGTGCGGCTTGCAGCCATCAGCATACCGTCAGTCACACGTGTCGCGCCTGAGGCAATCACACCCAGACCGATGCCAGGGAAGATGAAGGAGTTGTTGCACTGGGCAATCGGGTAGATCTGACCTTTGTAGCTCACCGGTGCAAACGGGCTGCCGGTAGCGACCAGCGCGGCACCATCAGTCCAGTTCAGAATGTCGGCAGGCGTGGCTTCCACGCGCGATGTCGGGTTGCTCAGCGGCATCACCACCGGACGCGCACAATGCTTATGCATTTCGCGGATAATTTCTTCGGTGAACAGACCCGGCTGGCCGGATACGCCGATAAGCACCGTTGGCCTTGCGTTACGCACGACATCCAGCAATGAAATACTGTCATTCGCCATGCCCCAGTTTGTCAGTGCGCTGCTTTTCTGCACCAGTTTGCTCTGGAAATTCAGCAGGTTTGGCAGTTTGTCGGTCAGCAAACCAAAGCGGTCAACCATGAAGACTTTCGCGCGGGCTTCTTCTTCGCTCAGGCCTTCTGATTTCATCTGTGCAACGATTTGCTCGGCGATACCACAACCGGCAGAGCCCGCACCGAGGAAGGCGACAGTCTGGTCACTCAGTTTGCCCCCGGCGGCCTTGCTGGCGGCAATCAGGCTGCCCAGTGCGACTGACGCGGTGCCCTGAATATCATCATTAAAGCAGCACAGCTCATCACGGTAACGTTCAAGGATCGGCATGGCGTTCTTCTGCGCGAAATCTTCAAACTGCAACAATACGTTTGGCCAGCGGATTTTTACTGCCTGAATGAACTGATCGACGAAGGCTTCGTACTCTTCGCCGGTAATGCGCGGATGACGCCAGCCCATATACAGCGGATCATTGAGCAGTTGCGGATTGTTTGTTCCCGCATCGAGCACTACCGGCAGGGTGTAAGCCGGGCTGATGCCGCCGCAGGCGGTGTAAAGAGACAGCTTACCAATCGGAATACCCATCCCGCCGATGCCCTGATCACCCAGGCCAAGAATGCGTTCACCGTCAGTCACTACCACAACTTTTACGTGTTGTTTGGTGGCGTTTTGCAGCATGTCATCGATGTGAGCGCGGTTCGGATAAGAGATAAACAGGCCACGTGCGCGGCGGTAAATATCAGAAAAGTGTTCGCAGGCTTCGCCGACGGTCGGGGTATAAATCACCGGCATCATTTCACTGAGATGGCTGTCGAGAAGGCGGTAGAACAGCGTCTCGTTGGTGTCCTGAATGTTTCTCAGATAGATGTGTTTATCGATGTCGGTTTTGAAATTCTGAAACTGGCGGTAGGCGCGGTCGGCTTGTTCCTCGATAGTTTCCACCGCTTCCGGGAGCAACCCGTGGAGGTTGAAATTGCTGCGTTCTTCTTCGGTGAACGCACTGCCTTTATTGAGCAGCGGGAATTCTAACAGGATCGGGCCAGCGTGAGGGATGTACAGGGGACGTTTACTTTCGTATTCAAGTTCCATCGTTTTACTCTTCCGGTATTCAGAATGTTGTTTTTTATATTTCGGAGCGGTGAGGGTAACAGAGAGGAAATAAGGATTTCAAATGACAAATGTAATGACAATGTTATGTAACTAAAGACTCCGGAAATGGAGTCTTTAGTGTTAACCCGCTCACACTATCTGCAGGTCAGCGTGGTGACATCCTGACAGCCCAGGGCTTTCAAGGTGGCGCGGGTGGCATCGTTTTGGATGATCAGCGCCTCTTTTTGCTCAACCAGCACCGCGCGGCGAACGTTCAGGCAATCTTCTCCTGACATATTTAGTAAGATTAATGCGGCCTGTAACGGAGGCAGGCTTGGGTTAAACGCGGCGTTTTCTGCGTAGCGGCCAGCAAACTGTTTGCCGGTGGATGTTTCCAGTGCCACACCGCTGTGCGATTTGCTGTAAGGCGCATGACTCTGGTTACAGGCATCAAGCGCAAGCAGCGCCAGCGGGTCAGCCGTATCTATTTTGAAACCGTGATCGACTTTATCCATCAGCAGGGTGGTGATATCCAGATCCTTCGGCCCGAATGAATGGGGCAGATAATCACCCAGTGTTGCGACGTCTCTGTCCGGCAAATGAATATTCAGCGCCGTTCCGCTGGTCAGCTCATTCATAAACTGACGGCAGTGACCGCAAGGGGTGTAGTTCACGGTGATAGAAGCCAGACGGGTTTCGCCACGCAGCCAGGCGTGGGTGACTGCGGATTGCTCGGCGTGAACCGTTTGCTGCATCGGCGCACCGGCGAATTCCATATTGGCACCGAAATACAGATTGCCGGAAATCCCGCGGGCAATTGCGCCGACGTGGAAATGAGAAATTGGCGTGACGGAACAGGCGGCGGCCAGCGGCAGTAAAGCAAAGGCCAGCGCATCGTCATTTAATCCTGTCGCTTGTTTTATCTCTGCAACATCCGCCGCAGAGAACATTGCCGGAAAGTCGTCATGTCGCAGAAATGGCTCAAGTGCAGAGGATAAATTTTCAGGGAGTGCCGCGAAGGCGGTATGAAAACGTGCGTGCATAAACATTCGATCTCGACAGTGATTACGGTTGAACAGTTTAAAAGTCATTCCATGAATGTAGTGTGATGAATGTCACTTTTTCGATGTAATAAGTTGTGACTCATTACATTTTTGAGAGATGTCACGCAGAACAGTCGCCTTTTTAGTCCGTTCCCCAAAATCTTTCGAGCTGGATCCCGGCGGCAACTGAGTGAGCCCCGGGAGCATACATCAGTATGTGACCGCGCCGAGTAACGCGGCCAACGCAGAGTCAGCCCGAAGGATGACGGGGAATCAGTGGGACGGGAACCACTTGTCATTGATCTTCTGGAATTCACCGTTGGCTTTGATGCCCTCGAGCGCTGTGTTCAGTTTCGCCAGCAATTCCTTATTATCAGGACGCACCGCCATACCGACGCCGGTACCGAAGTATTGCGGATCTTTAATCAGTTCGCCCACTTCACCCAGATTTGGATTGGATTTCAGCCAGCCATTCAGCACGGCGGTGTCGCCTAACAGGCCGTCCAGACGACCACTTTTCAGATCCAGAATCGCATTCTGATAGCTGTCATAACCGACGGTGGTGATTTCAGGATGTTTTTCCATCAGGTATTTCTGGTGAGTGGTGCCATTTTCCAGCCCGACACGTTTGCCTTTCAGGTCAGCAATGGACGCGAACTTGCCTTTTGGCCCGATAATCATCGCGGTATTGGCGTAGTAAGGCTGGGTAAAAGTGACCTGCTTGCTGCGCTCTTCGGTAATGTCCATCCCGGAAATAATGACATCGAAACGGCGGAATTTGAGCGCCGGGATCAGACCATCAAACGGCTGATTGGTAAAAGTACAGGTTTCCTGCATTTGCTTACACAGCGCATTCGCCAGATCGATATCAAAACCAATAATCTGATTATCAGCACCGATCGATTCAAACGGCGGATAGGTGGCGGAAGTACCGAAACGAATAGTATCCGCAGCGGTGGCTGCAAAAGCAGTGGCAGACAAAAGGGCAGCGAGGATCAGCTTTTTCATGCAATACATTCCTGTTCAAAAAATGACATTCCCTTCACGGTACAGTTTACTGATTTTATTAAAATAATCGGGTAACTGGCAGGAAGTGAGACCGGTAATTAAGGTGCCATTAAATGAATTTATATGCAATAAATTCGATTAAAAAATTATAAAATGAAATAAGGCCGCTTTTACGCGCACAAAAAAAGGGACGATTTCTCGTCCCTTCATATGTTTTCTGCTTAATCAGTTGCGGCGTTCAAACGCCAGTGCACGGCGTTCAATCAGACGCATCATCAGGGTCAGTAATCCGTTCACGCACAGATACACCACACCGGCGGCACCAAAGACCATCACGTCATACGTGCGCCCATACATCAGCTGACTGTGACCCATAACATCCATCAGCGTGATGGTGTAGGCCAGCGAGGTACTTTTAAAGACCAGCACCACTTCGTTGGAATACGACGACAGTGCGCGTTTAAAGGCGTACGGCAGCAGAATGCGCAGGGTTTGCGGTTTTGACATACCCAGCGCTTCGCAAGATTGCCACTGACCGGAAGGAATAGCGCGCACCGCGCCGGTAAACAGCTGCGTGGTATAGGCCGCGCTGTTCAGCGCCAGCGCAAACATCGCGCAAAGCCATGGCTGTGAGAGCACTTCCCATAACCACGGAATTTCACGGATCGAAGGAAACTGACCCGGACCGTAGTAAATCAGGAAGATTTGCACCAGCAACGGCGTACCGGTGAACAGCGTGATGTAACCCTTTACAATCTGGCTGGCTACCGGCACTTTCAGCGTCAGAATGACGGTGAAAATCATCGCCAGCAGCAGCGCCACAATCAGCGCCGCCACGGTCAGCGTCAGGCTGGTGTGCAATCCTTTGAGGACTTCAGGTAAATATTCCCACATCAGGAAGCACTCCGTTCAAAGCGGGTGGTACGCAGTTCGATGCGTTTAATCACGAACTGGCTGAACAGGGTGACAAGCAGATAAATGCAGGCCGCAATTACATACCAGGTAAACGGCTCCTGAGTACGGGTCGCGATGCTTTTGGTTTGCAGCATCAGGTCGTTCACGCTGATAAGCGACACCAGCGCGGTATCTTTCAGCAACACCAGCCACTGGTTGCTCAATCCCGGTAATGCATGACGCCACATTTGCGGCATGATCAGGCGAAAGAAAATTGCCGATTTTCTCATGCCCAGCACCTGACCGGATTCCCACTGACCTTGCGGCACGGCTTTCAGTGCGCCGCGTAAGGTCTGCGATGCATAAGCTGAATACAGCAGGGAAAGGGCGATCACGCCACACAGGAACGGGCTGACTTCAAAGTTCTCGATCGGCAGTTTTACCGGAATGGCGAACAGACCAAGATTGATGCTAAAGCCGTCGGCCAGCACCATCAGCAGCTGAGAAGAACCGAAATAGATGAACAGCACCACCAGAATTTCCGGCAGGCCGCGCAGCACGGTGACCCACGCGGTGCCCAGCCAGCTAAGTGGCTTCCACGGCGCGGATTCCCAGACAGCGAAGATCATCGCCAGCACCAGGCCGAGGATCAGCGCACAAACGGCAAGGCCGACGGTCATCCCGGCGGCGCTTGCTAAAGGTTGGAATTCAGTCATTGATAGGCAAACTTATTGCTGGAACCATTTTGAATACAGCGTTTTGTAAGTGCCGTCTGCTTTCACTTTTGCCAGAGCATCATTCAGTTTAGTCAGCAATTCAGTATTGTTCTGACGAACTGCAACACCCAGACCGGTACCGAAGTAGGTCGGATCAGTGATTTTATCACCGACAGCGGACAGGTTTTTGTTCTGTTTCAGCCATTCGTTCACCACTGCGGTATCACCAAATACGGCGTCCAGACGACCATTTTTCAGATCCAGAACGGCATTCTGATAGCTGTCGTATGGCACAGCAGTGATTTCCGGGTGCTTATCCATCAGGTATTTCTGATGGGTAGTCCCGTTTTGCATACCGACACGTTTACCTTTCAGCGCAGCAACGTCAGCGAACTGACCAGAATGCGCAATGAAGATAGCGGAGTTATCGTAGTAAGCGTTGGTGAAGGACACTTGTTTTTCACGCTCAGGAGTGATGTCCATACCTGAAATCACCGCGTCAAAACGGCGGAATTTCAGGCTTGGGATCAGACTGTCGAAGGCCTGGTTAGTAAAAGTACAGGTCGCCTGCATCTCTTTACACATTGCATTAGCCAGATCGACGTCGAAGCCCTGAATCTGATTGCTGGAGTCTACAAACTCAAACGGAGGATAAGACGCTTCCATCGCAAAACGGATGGTATCAGCAGCGCTGGCTGACAAGCTGACGGTAGCCAGAACCGCGGCAATTACTAATTTTTTCATCGCTAACTCCGTAGAAAACATCAATCAATGTATTGGTGAAAATACAGTTAATGGGAAAGATAGCTGGCAAACTCTTTGGTTTGCGGCTGGGCGAAAATGGAGGCATCACCCTGTTCGACGATACGGCCATTTTCCATGTACACCACGCGGCTGGCGGTTTTACGCGCCACTTCAACCTCATGGGTCACGATAACCTGGGTAATTCCGGTACCGGCCAGTTCGCGAATAATGCTGACGATCTGGGCAGTGATTTCCGGGTCCAGCGCCGCAGTGGGTTCATCAAACAGCAGAACCTGAGGCTCCATCATCAGCGCACGGGCAATCGCCACACGCTGTTGCTGGCCACCGGAAAGGTGCAGCGGAAAACGATCCGCGTAATCGGTCAGACGCAGACGGGTCAGCAATTTCTGAGCGCGTTGCATCGCGACATCTTTGGTCAGACCCAGAACACGCATTGGGGCTTCCAGTAAGTTGTCGAGCACGGTGCGGTGCGGCCACAGATTATATTGCTGGAACACCATTCCGACATTCTGACGCAGTTCGCGAACGGCTTTCTCGTCCGGTTTACGGGTGAAATCGAAGGTATTACCGGCGATTTGCAACGTACCTGAACGCGGCATTTCCAGCAGGTTCAGAACACGTAACAGGGAGCTTTTACCTGCACCACTTGGCCCGAGTAAAACCAAAGTCTCACCGGCGGGGCAGTTAAGCTGAATGTCAAAAAGCGCCTGATGCACGCCGTAGAAGCAGTTGATGCTGTTAAGTTGAATACTCATGCGCAAATAGTGAATAGCCATTGATGCCGCAGATGGTAACTTCCACAGCATAGTTATGCAACGATCGCGGCTTAAAAATTATGTGTTGCCGCAGGAAGGCTAAAGTCTAGCACAACATATTGTTAACTATCTGTGACGGGGGTGTTGGTCAATGACGTTATTCATCACTGACCAACCGTTTTCGCGTGGTTTTTTAGAAAGCTGAACGGGTTACTGGTGTTCTAAAACCTGGCGTAATGTTCCGCTGGAAGCAAAATCAAGATTCGCCATGTAGCGGACATCATCGACGGTCCAGCATTTGCCTTCGCGCACCATTAACACTTCATCTTTCCAGCTCGTGGATGCGCCTTTGTCTTTCTCATGCGTGAAGGTTACGCGCAGAGGAATGTTGCGGGCGTCAGTGTTCGGAATGGTAGAAGCGCTGTCTACGGAAGCGGACGTCGGGCCATCAAACAGGCTGGAGAAGATGTCGCCATCAACTGCGCCGGTACCGGCTTTTTCATTTGGTGTGGCGGCGATATCGACTTTAGGCTGTGACTGCGCTTTGAGTAACGCATTATACAACGCCGTGCTCAGGTAAGGCCGGTAAGCGGCAAGCTGGCTGGAGTTCGGTATACCGCTGCCACCTTGTTTGATGCGGAAATCATAGAATTGCTGAGCCACGCTGTCCGGGCCACCGTCAACGCACGGTGCGGTACGGCTGCCAATGTCCTTGTATGCAGGTTCGACCGTGGTGCAGGCATTTAACATGAATACCAACGGGATTGCGGCGACAAGAGTTTTCTTTTTCATTGTATTCCTTACTGAAAGATTGAACATTTTCACCATGACTTTCTTTACCATACAGTATAAAACCGATTTGGCTTAATGCATGGCGAAGAGAAAATCAGTCACCGGCTGATACCCCGATCCCGCACGCATGGTTTATGCTGTAAATGAAATTAATGGCAGGCTTTGGACGACAACTGATAAGGAATACTCATGCAAGTTTCAACCACTCCGACCCTCGAAGGTTTCACTATCGCTGAATACTGTGGCGTAGTGACGGGCGAGGCGATTTTAGGCGCGAATATTTTCCGCGATTTCTTCGCCGGTGTGCGCGATATCGTCGGCGGGCGTTCAGGCGCGTATGAAAAAGAGCTGCGTAAGGCGCGTGAAATTGCCTTCCGTGAACTGGAAGAACAGGCGAAAGAGCGCGGCGCTAACGCGGTTGTCGGTATTGATATCGATTATGAAACCGTGGGCAAAGACAGCAGCATGCTGATGGTGAGCGTCTCCGGTACGGCTGTCATTGTGCATCGCAAATGATCGGCCAGTGTATCAGGCGTGGTCTGTTAACCGCCGCTTTACTGATGCTCGCCGGTTGTCAGCACGCCAGCCAACAGCCGGACGATGCAACGTTCCGGCTGGAAACTACGCGACAGGCGCAGGGTGCGGATCAGCGGATCCGCTTTCTGGTCATCCACTACACTGCTGAAGATTTCCACAACGCATTAACTACGCTAACCGATGAGCACGTCAGCGCGCATTACCTTATTCCGGCACAACCGCCGCTGGAAGAGGGTAAACCGGTAGCATGGCAACTGGTGCCGGAAAACATGCGTGCCTGGCACGCGGGGGCCAGCGGCTGGCGCGGGCGTACCAATCTGAACGATACGTCGGTGGGTATTGAGCTGGAGAACAAAGGCTACAGCCATTATTTGCTCGGCAAAAAGTTCTATCCGTTCCCGCCCGCGCAAATTGATTTGCTGGCAAATCTGAGCAAAGAGATTGTCGCGCGCTATCAGATTGAGCCGCGCAATGTGCTGGGGCACAGTGATATTGCGCCGCAGCGCAAGGACGATCCGGGGCCGTTGTTCCCGTGGCAGGAAATGGCGAAGCGCGGCGTGGGCGCCTGGCCAGATGCGAATTTAGTGAAGCAGTATATGGCGGGTCGCAATCCGCAACAGCCGGTGGATCAGGCGCATTTACTGGCGTTGCTGAAAGCCTACGGATATACGGTGGATGAAAATATGACACCGCAGCAACAAAAGCGGGTGATTGCGGCGTTCCAGATGCATTTCAGGCAGAGTGATTATCGCGGGAATGCAGATGCTCAGACCGAAGCCATTGCGCAGGCGTTGTTGCAGCAGTTCCCGGATTCAAATAGCTGATCAGCGCGGCTGACCTTTGCGGTCAGCCGCACGTGTGTTAGTCACGTTTTGGCCCGATACCGTGCAGCCCCTGTAGTTTACCGTGATCGCGCAGCCAGTCGGCGGTGCGGATAATTCCCTGATCGAGCGATATCACCGGCACGTAGCCGAGCTCTTTCTGCGCGCGTCGGGTATCCAGCGTCAGGTCAAAATTCAGTTTAGCCACACTGTAATGCGTCAGTACCGGTTCTTTATGCGAGCTTTTACTGATGCGCTCCATGCCCCGTGCCATCATATCCAGCAGCGGATACGGCACCGAGCGGATGCGGTATTTGATATCCAGATTTTCCATCAGCTGTTTGACCAGCGTACGCAGCGGGCGAGGTTGCTGATTGGTGATATTGAATGCGCGGCCGGATTCTGTGGCTTGAGTTTGGGTCGCCAGCCACATCGCATGGACGGCGTTCTCCACATACGTCATGTCCACCAGCGCTTCACCGCCGCGCGGCAGCATCAGTGTTCCACCGTATTTCAGCATTTGCATCAGACGCGGTAACAGCACGTTATCGTGCGGACCGAAGATCCCTTGTGGCCGCAAAATAGTGAAATGGGTCTGCGGATTAGACAACGCCAGCGTGTGGATCACCTGCTCACCGGCGGCTTTACTGCGCGCAAAAGAGTTGGCGAAACGATGCGGACGGAAGTCTTCCTGAATATCCCGGTGATGATGGAAATCGAAATAGATGGCCGGCGATGAAATATGAACGAAGTTTTCCACGCCATAAGCCGCAGACCACTCGCCCAGACGCCGCGTCGCGCGCACATTCGCCAGTTCGAATTCCTGTTCGCTGCCCCACGGCGACATCAGTCCTGAACAGTGCCAGACAGTATCGATATCGGCCAGCAGCGCTTTTGCCTGCGAGGAGATAAGCGTGGTGAGATCGGCATGAATAAATTCTGCGCCCATTTTCTGCAAAAGTGAGCCCATAGCGGCATTACGGCCTGTCGCTCTGACTTTAATGCCTTTATTCCGCAGAAACTCGACAGCGTTACGCCCTAAACCGCTGCTCGCGCCGGTAACCAAAACCTTCATATACAGGCCAATGCCTTCATAAATAGAGAAAAATGTTTGCTGCGTCGGAGTTCTGGCACCCCAGAGCAATAAGGGTGCCATTCTTTCGTGAAATTGTGCGGGTTGCAATGAGAAAGGATGCAAGCTGTGTGCGAAAGCGGATTAATTAACCCTCTTTAGCGTCCGCAACGATCTTTCTGACGTGCCAGGCTGGCGATACGCTTTGCCATGCCACGAAAAATAAACTGATGAGCGGGCATCATACTGAACCAGTACAGCAGACCGCTGAAACCGGCAGGGTGCCACCACGCACGGACATCCAGACTGCGGCTTTCACCGTTATCGGTGATGGTGAAGGTCAGACGCCCTAAACCCGGGGCTTTCATGCCGAACAGCAACGCCAGTTCGCGCTGAGGTTTCAGTCCGATCACTTTCCAGCCATCAATTTTATCGCCAATTTTCAGGAAATCCCGATCCGGGCGACCGTATTTCACACCGCCGCCGAGTAAATCGTCAATACGTGCGCGGGTTTTCCACAATCCGTTGGCATAAAAATAGCCTTCCTGACCGCCAAGCTGCTGCACGATTTTCCATAGCGAGGCTTTTGATGCAGACGTTTCCAGTGTAAATCCGGCCTGCTTCGGGTAGTAACCATAACCGGGACGCCAGCGCGCGCGGGCATCCGGGTCATATCCCCAGTCCGGCGAATCCATGACCTGCTGTTGTTCCTGTGCAAGCGTGTTGCGGATCGCGTCATCAATTGCAATCAGGTTCTGCGGAATTAATCTTTGCAGCTCCGCGCTGTCGGCGGGCAGATCATGATTCAGCCCCTGAATCAGTGCCTTTGCGAGCGAGGTCGGCACCGACGTGATCAGACTGAGGAAATACACCGAAACGAAAGAGGTCGGCAGGGGAATGGGGATCAGCCAGCGGCGTTTTCCGCTCATGGCGATAAAGCGTTCAAACAGCGTCTGATAGCTGATGTACTCCGGCCCGGCGGCTTCCAGAATAAGATTCTCAGTGGCCGGTAACGTCACCAGCCCCTGTAAATAATTGAGCAGGTTTTCCAGCGCAACCGGTGAGGATTTCGAGCGCACCCAGCGTGGCGGTGTCAGTACCGGCAGGTTATAGACCATGTCCCGCATCACTTCGAACGCCGCTGAACCCGCGCCAATGACAATGCCGGTGCGCAGTTCGGTCACCGGAATATTGCTCATGCGCAGCAAATCACCGGTCAGTTTTCTGGCCTGTAGATGCGGGGAATGATTGTCTTCCGGCTGCATCGATCCGAGATAAACGATGTGCTTTATCTGAGAATCTTTCAGTGCCAGCAAAGTATGCTGCGCGGCCTGCCGTTCTTTCTCCAGCAGGTCATCATCTTCCGTCATGGCGTGAACCAGATACACCAGCACGTCAGCGCCTTCAAAGGCGGCAGCCAGCGTTTTACTCTGATAAACATCAGCAAAGCAGCAGCGCACATGCGGCCACTTTTGCTGTTGCAGCCACTCTATCCGGCGCGCGGCTGCGGTAACCTGAAAACCATTCCGGCTCAGGTGTGCGGTAAGGTGTTGTCCGATATAGCCGCTGGCACCGAGAATGACGACCCGGCCAGTTTGTGTCGAGATTGGCATTTCCATTTGCTCAGTCAGTGTAGGGAGGGGATTCAGAAAGTACGGCGATAACCCGCAGGTTACCGCCGCAGACGTAACGGACTATCAGGCGTGCTGGTGCAGGAACTCCTGCCACAGTGCGACCACTTTTTGCAGGTCTTTGCGGCTGATATTAATGTGTGTCAGCACGCGGGTCACGGGACCTGCGCTGATGATCACACCACGTTCACGCATCCACGGGCCCATTTTCGCTGCCAGCTCCGGGCTTTGTTTGATGTAAAGCACGTTAGTTTGCGCGCCGGGTTCCGCGATTTCCACGCCGATTTTGCTCAGTTCTTCTGCCAGCCACTGCGCATTGTCATGGTCATCTTTCAGACGTGCGACGTTATTTTCCAGCGCATAAATCGCCGCTGCCGCCAGAATGCCCGACTGACGCATACCGCCGCCGGTCATTTTGCGCCAGCGGTTAGCTCGCTGGATATACTCTTTACTGCCGACCAGCAGAGATCCAATCGGCGCACCCAGACCTTTCGACAGGCAAATGGTCAGCGTGTCGCAATACTGTGTAATTTCACGCAGTTCAACGTTCTGCGCCACGGCCGCATTCATAATGCGCGCGCCGTCGATATGCAATGCGAGTCCTTTTTCGCGGGTGAACGCGTAGGCCTTTTGCAGATAATCCAGCGGAAGCACTTTGCCGCTGTGCGTATTTTCCAGGCTTAGCAGACGGGTGCGGGCGAAATGGATATCATCGGGTTTGATGGCTGCGGCAACTTTATCCAGCGGAATAGAACCGTCTGCGTCCATGTCCAGAGGCTGCGGCTGAATACTGCCGAGTACCGCTGCGCCGCCTGCTTCATACATATAGTTGTGGGCTTTCTGGCCGACAATATATTCTTCGCCACGCTGGCAATGCGTCAGTAACGCCACCAGATTGGCCTGCGTACCGGTCGGTAAAAACAGCGCGGCTTCTTTGCCGCATAGTTTTGCTGCCATATCCTGTAAAGCATTTACCGTTGGGTCATCGCCGTAGACATCATCGCCGACTTCAGCGCTGGCCATGGCCTGACGCATAGCTTCACTGGGGCGGGTTACGGTATCACTGCGTAAGTCGATCAACGTGGCTTCCTTCTGGGTGAATGCCCGTCATACTTCGAATTGCTGATGCGTTGACTGCGTTTACTCACCCCGGTCACTTGGTTATCTAAGCTCCCGGGGACTCGCAAACTTGTCGCCTTACTTCAATCCGGACTATTTAGGGCTGCATATGAGAGTTTGTCTAATCATGCACTATAGCCCTGTCAGGGTTATCGCAGCCAGTTGGTTTTTGCCAGATCAACCACTTCGTCGCCGCGGCCGCTGATCACTGCGCGCAGCATGTAGAGACTGAAGCCTTTTGCCTGCTCGAATTTAATCTGCGGTGGCATTGCCAGTTCTTCGGTGGCGGTGATCACATCAATCAGTACCGGCCCCTCATAGGCGAATGCATCCTGCAAGGCGGTGTCGATGTCAGACGCTTTCTCGACACGGATCCCTTTGATACCCGCGGCTTCGGCAATGGCAGCGAAATCCGGGTTTTTCAGCTCGGTGCCGTTAGTGAGATAACCGCCGGATTTCATTTCCATCGCTACAAAGCCCAGCACACTGTTGTTGAATATAATGATTTTCACCGGCAGTTTTTGCTGCGCCAGCGTCAGGAAATCGCCCATCAGCATGGCGAATCCGCCATCGCCGCACAGCGCAACAACCTGTCGCGAGCGGTCGATGGCCTGCGCGCCAATCGCCTGTGGCATGGCGTTGGCCATCGAACCGTGGTTGAAAGAACCGAGCAAACGGCGCTGACCGTTCATTTGCAGATAACGGCATGCCCACACGGTTGGCGTACCCACGTCGCAGGTGAAAATTGCATCGGCTGCAGCAAAACGGCTGATCTGCTGCGCCAGATACTGCGGGTGAATGGCCTGCTTGTCGTTCGGCGTCGCCAGACCGTCGAGATCTTTACGTGCCTCTGCGTAATGCTTCAGTGCTTTGTCGAGGAACTTGCGTTCGTTCTTCACTTGCAACTGTGGCAGAAGGGCGGTCAGGGTAGATTTGATGTCGCCGACCAGCGCCATATCCACATGACAATGCGCGCCGATGCTGCCCGGATTGATATCAATCTGAATGATTTTGGCATCTGTCGGATAAAACGCGCGATAAGGGAATTGTGTACCGAGCAGGATCAGCGTATCGGCATTGAGCATGGCGTGATAACCGGAAGAAAAACCGATCAGTCCGGTCATACCGACGCTGTACGGATTGTCCCACTCGATATGTTCTTTACCGCGCAGCGCATGGACGACCGGCGCTTTCAGGGTTTCAGCCAGCTTAATTACTTCGTCATGAGCACCCGCACAACCGCTGCCGCACATCATCGTAATATTCGTCGAACCATTCAGCAGTTCGGCCAGCTTTTCCAGTTCTGTCGGCTGTGGTGTGACTTTAGGCAGCACCGGCGGATACCAGCTGACTTTGGCGTCTTCCGGCGCAGGTTTCAGCGCCACATCCCCCGGCAGCACAATAACGGACACGCCACGGTTGAGGATGGCTTTGCGCATGGCAATCGCCAGCACCTGCGGCAACTGTTCAGGATTACTGATCAGCTCGCAGTAGTGGCTGCATTCGCGGAATAATTCGGTCGGATGGGTTTCCTGAAAATAGCCGCTGCCGATTTCGCTCGACGGAATATGTGCGGCAATCGCCACTACCGGAACGTGATTACGATGGCAGTCGAACAGGCCATTTATCAGATGCAGGTTGCCGGGCCCGCAGGAACCGGCGCACACCGCCAGTTCACCGGTGATTTGCGCTTCAGCACCGGCAGCAAATGCGGCGACTTCTTCATGACGCGTACCCAGCCATTCAATAGTTCCCATGCGGTTCAGGCTGTCGCTGAGCCCGTTCAGGGAATCGCCGGTGACGCCCCAGATCCTTTTTACACCTGCTGCTTCTAATGTTTTTGCTAAATAAGACGCTACGCTCTGCTTCATAGTCCCTCCGGTGCGCCCGTCGTCCTTCGAGCTGCCTCTGCGTTGGCTGCCTTCGCGAACCCCGGTCACACACTTATGTATGCTCCCGGCGATTCACTCAGTTGCCGCCTTGATCCCACTCGAATGATTTAGGGCTAATTTTCAAATAAGTGGATTAAGCATAGTCCACTGATTACATCCTTGAATGTTCAGCCTTAAACCATACAAAAATATGCGGGGGAGGGAGGTGAAGATTTGTAAATATGCCCGCGCAGACTGTAAAAAGTCATGTGCGGGCAGTGTGTTTACGCAAGGATCAGGCGAGGGTGACATCGCCCTGAAGCTGGCAGCTGCAGGCCAGCACATAACCCTGTGCGACTTCCTCATCGGTCAGCGTCATGCGGCTGGTGGTCTGGTAATCACCGGTAAGTATCCGGGTTTTACAACTGCCGCAGACGCCTGCACGGCAGGCTGCGGTGACCGGCAAGCTGTGCTGTTCCATGGCAGCCAGCAATGTCGTTCCTGCCGGTACGCGGTAATTCTGTAACGGTGTCAGACGGGTCAGTGTCAGTTGCTGGTCGGCAGACACCAGGGTTTCAGTTGCCTGAAACTGCTCTTTGACGATGTTTTCCGCTGTTACACCGAGTTCTTTCGCCCAGTCACCTGCCAGTTGCATATAGGGCGCGGGGCCGCAAATCATCACACGTCGTGTCTGAATATCCGGCACCTGACTTTGCAGTAAATCCTGGCTCAGACGTCCGGCGATTTGCCCGGACTCTGCATTATGCTCGGCAAGAAGGGTCAGATTCAGTTGCGGGTAACGCGCTGCCAGCTGCTGCCATTCGCTGGCAAAAATAATGTCCTGCGGACTGCGCACGCTGTAAAACACCTGCACGCTTTGCGCCGGATGATGCGCCAGAACATCGCGCGTGATCGACATCACCGGCGTTACGCCGCAACCTGCAGCCAGTAAGAGCAAGGGCTGTTCCGTGTCGCAGGTGAATTCCCCTTGCGCGTCACTCAGCCATAAATAATCACCGGGTTTAACCTGCTCTGTCAGCCACTCTGAACCTTCGCCGCCTTCGATGCGGCGCACCGTGATCTGAATGAAACGGCTCTGACCCGGTGTGGAAGACAATGTGTACGCACGTTGTACGTCGCCACTCAGACCGATATTGACCAGCGCAAACTGGCCGGGACGATACGGAAACACGTCGTGATTAATCAGCGACAGCGTGCGGACATCCGGCGTTTCCTGCGTGACGGAATACACCTGCATGCGGTTCTGGCACAACGCGGTCGGCTGATCGGGGAATAAAGGAAAAATCATTTCAGTTTACTCCGGCAGCATGGTTTTCAGATCCTGCTCAACCGAAGTGATTGCGCGCAGGCCAAATTTTTCATTGAGGATTGTCAGCAGGTTTTCGGTCAGGAATGCCGGTGCCGTCGGGCCGGTAGCGATATTCTTCACGCCCAGCGACAGCAGGGTCAGCAGGATCACAATGGCTTTTTGTTCAAACCAGGAAAGCACCAGACTCAGCGGCAAATCATTCACACCGCAGCCTAATTTCTCCGCCAGATTGACCGCCAGAATAATAGCGGAATAGGCGTCGTTACACTGGCCGACGTCCAGCAGGCGCGGCAGGCCTTCGATGGAACCGAAATCCAGTTTGTTAAAGCGGTACTTGCCACAGGCCAGCGTCATGATCAGGCAATCCTGCGGCACGCTGCGCGCCAGATCGGTGAAGTAGCTCCGCTCGCCGCGGCTGCCATCGCACCCGCCGATCAGGAAGATGTGGCGCAGTTTTTTAGCGGCCACGAGATCAATCACGGTATCCGCTGCGCCGAGCAGCGTCTGGCGGCCAAATCCGACCGTAATTTCCTGCTCAATTTCGCTGTAACGAAAGCCCGGAAGCTGCAATGCCTGCGCAATTACCGGCGCAAAATCTTCACCTTCCAGATGCTGTACACCCGGCCAGCCGACGATGCTGCGTGTCCAGATCCGGTCGCCGTAGTTGCCGACGTTCGGGTCGATGATGCAGTTGGAGGTCATCACCACCGGTCCCGGAAATTTCGCGAATTCCACCTGCTGATTTTGCCAGCCGCTGCCGTAGTTACCGGCCAGATGCGGGAATTTCTTCAGTTCAGGATAACCGTGCGCGGGCAACATTTCGCCGTGGGTATAAATGTTGATGCCGGTACCGGCGGTTTGCTCAAGCAGCATCTGTAAATCTTTCAGGTCGTGACCGGAAATCAGAATTGCTTTACCCGCGAGCGGTCGGACATTGACGTTTGTCGGCTGCGGGTGACCATAGGCATCGGTTTCGCCCTTATCCAGAATTGCCATCACGCTAAAATTCATTTTGCCGATCGCCATTGCATTTGCGAGCAGTTCACTCATGTCCGCAGGCTGCGTGCCGAGCCACGCCATCAGACGGTGATATTCGGCGTAAATGGCGGGGTCAGACTGACCCAGAACGTGCGCGTGCTCCATGTACGCCGCGGCACCTTTCAGACCATATAGACACAGCATCCGCAGACCATGAATGTCATCGCCAATCTGCGCTTTGTCGCCGTTCAGCGCAAACTGCTGTGCCTGTTGTTGCAGCTCGCCAAGGTTATCGCTGATTAATTCCAGCGCGGCCAGCGGATGGCTGACGGTAATTTGCGGATCCATTAGGCGGCAACGCACGGCCAGTGATTCGCGGTGGATAATGGCTTCGCGGGCGTAACCGACAATGCGATCAGAATCGAAATTCACGTTGGTCAGGGTGGAGAAAAAGGCGCGGGGCGCGAAGCTGTCGATCTCTTCATCAATAATCCCGTAGCCGCGCGCAGTCAGCGCCCAGGCGGACAAGCCCTCCAGCACCGCCACCAGTAAGTCCTGTAAATCGGAGGTTTCTGCCGTTTTGCCACACATTCCCTGCGCATAAGCGCAGCCATTGCCCGCCGGGGTACGGACTGTTTGTTCACATTGCACACAAAACATAATGAGGTCCTTTTTAAAGTTGCATTTGAAATGCTTGTTTTGATGCAAGCCTAAAACTGGCAGGGAAAGAAATGAAGGGGTTTTTAAGACTAAGTGAAGGGGAGTTGATTTATCGCAAGTTTTGCAGAGGAGTGCCCGCTGCCGGAAAGCAGCGGGAAAACCCGTGTCAGGCAGAGAAGAAGGCCATCAGCACAGGCGCTATCAGGCTTAACACGAATCCGTGAACAACGGCGGGAGGCACCATATCCAGGCCGCCACTGCGCTGTAACACTGGCAGGGTGAAATCCATAGAGGTCGCACCGCACAGACCAAGCGCCGTCGACCGGCTGGTGCGCACCAGCGTCGGGATTAACATAATCGCGCACAGTTCGCGGGCCAGATCGTTAAAGAATGCGGCGCTGCCGATGACCGGACCAAAGGAATCGGTAAGCACAATACCCGAAAGCGAATACCATCCGTAACCGGAGGCGAGTGCCAGACCGGTTTTCAGCGGCAGGCCAAGTAATAACGCGGCGATGGCACCACCGGCTAACGCGCTGACTGCGACCACCATCCCGACCATCATTCCGCGGCGGTTAAGGATTATCTGGCGTAGCGTCATGCTGCTGTTGCGAAGCTGTATGCCGACCAGTGCCAGCAGGAATAACAATGCGATTTCGCTGGCCTGCGAGGCGAAGGTCAGCCAGTGCCATTGGGTCAGGCCGAGCGCGAAACCGCCGATGACCACACCGCATAACTTCAATGATTCCAGCGCCATGTGAATACGCGACGGCAGTTTTTCCTGCTTATGCTCTGATTTCCACGGACGGCGGCGTTCAAGCAGCCAGAGCGCGGCGTAATTCATCACAAAAATGCACAGGAAACAGACCGCCGCATATTTGAAAATCAGCAGTAAATTTGCGCTCAGATTGTCGAGGAAAGCCAGACTGATGCCCATAATAAAGAGGATGACGTACACCATCCAGCTCAGTAACTGATTAACAATGTGCAGCAGGGGCCGGTTTTTTAACGGAATAAGGTAGCCGGCGATCAGCGGCAGGAGAATAATTAACAGCCCGGAATACATGATGCAAAAGTCCCTGAAAAGTGAGATCCCATAAGTGGAGCGCGGCGCAGAAAAGGCCGCCCGCCAAGCTAACGAAAAGTTATCTGACTGTAAAGCAGCTTCGGCACGCAGAGATATCGTCGCGCGCTTGACCTGAACCATTTTTTAACGCCATGCTCAGGAAAGTTCAGAGCGCACAGGAGGCGTCTGATGTATCTGGAACGTATTGATATTGTCGGTTTTCGCGGGATTAACCGCTTGTCTTTAACTCTGACCCAGCCCGCTCAACGTGGCGCATCGATTACCGGCTCCTCCCGGCAGGGACAGGGCGAGTCCTTTCCCACCAACACCGTTCTCATCGGTGAGAACGCCTGGGGTAAATCCAGTCTGCTCGATGCCTTAACTCTGCTGCTTTCCCCGGAACCTAAGCTGTACTGCTTTAAACAAGAGGATTTCTATTTCCCGGCCGGTGAGGAGGAATCCAAATCCCAGTATCTGCACGTGGTATTTACGTTTTGTGAGAATCAGGCCGGTCATCATATGTCGCCGCGGTTTAATTCGCTCTCACCGCTTTGGGTGAAATGTGCCGATAAGCTCAACCGGATTTATTACCGGCTGGAAGGCGAACTCGAGGACGATGGCAGCGTAATGACCCTGCGCAGTTTCCTGTCATCCAACGGTCAGCCTTTAAATCTGACGACGATTGATCCGCTGGCGCTGGCGCTGATCCGCCTCAATCCGGTCTTACGTTTACGCGATGCGCGTTTTATCCGCCGTCTGCGCAGTGAAACACTGGCGCCACGGCTGGCGGCTAATAATGAAGAACTGGCCAAACAACTGGATGAACTGACGCGGGAACTGGTTCACAGCCCGCAGACGCTAAAAAACAGTGAGTTGCGCAGCGGTCTTTCTGCGATGCAGCAATTGCTGGAACATTATTTTGCCGAACAAGGTACGTCGAGCAGTGTGCCGTGGCAGCAAAAACGTCATGGCCGCGCAGAAAGCCGCCGCGCATGGCGTTCTCTGGATAACATCAATCGTATGATTGCCGAACCCAACAGCCGCAGTATGCGGGTGATGCTGCTGGGGATGTTCTCGACGTTATTACAGGCCAAAGGCTCAGTTGTGTTGCATCCCGATGCCAGACCGCTGCTGCTTATCGAAGACCCCGAAACCCGCCTGCATCCGATCATGCTTTCTGTGGCGTGGGGCCTGCTGGATCAACTGCCGTTACAGCGGATCACTACCACCAATTCCGGCGATTTACTTTCCCTGGTGCCGGTCGAGCAAATTTGTCGTCTGGTGCGTGAGTCCGGTCGCGTGGCGGCTTACGGCATTGGTCCCGAAGGGCTGAGTCTGGAAGACAGTCGCCGCATTGCGTTTCATATTCGCTTTAACCGGCCGTCTTCTTTGTTCGCCCGTTGCTGGTTGCTGGTCGAAGGGGAAACGGAAGTCTGGTTGCTGAATCAGCTGGCGCGGCAATGCGGTTATCATTTTGAATCTGAAGGGATCAAGGTGATCGAGTTTGCTCAGTGCGGGCTTAAACCGTTACTGCGTTTTGCCCGGCAAATGGGCATTGAATGGCATGCTCTGGTCGATGGTGATGAAGCGGGGCGCAAATACGCAGCGACGGTGATGGCTAATGTGGAAAGCCACGACGATACGCTGCGCTATCGCCTGACTGCGTTGCCGTCACAGGACATCGAGCATTTTCTGTATCGTGAAGGTTTTGAAGACGTTTACCGCAAGCATGCAGCGATACCGGACAATGTGCCGATGTCGCCGAGGCGCATTATTGATAAGGCCATTCACCGCAGTTCAAAACCTGATCTGGCGATTGACGTGGCGATGGCGGCATCGCTGCGGGGAACCCCGTCGATTCCTCCGTTGCTGCGCCAGATGTTTTCCCGCGTGGCCTGGCTGGCACGCGGGAGAGCCGATTAAGCCGCCTGGGTTTGTGCGACAGTAACCGGGTTGCCATGTCCGCTGGTGAATGTCTGGCGGATCTGGTTTTCCAGGTCATCTAACAGCTGATAACGGCGGCGATACTCGGAACGACGTTTACTGGCGATTTCTTCCAGTGGCCGGTGAGCAATCTGGCGGGGCAGATGGAAATAACCGTCTTCTCCCTGTTTTGCATCCAGCGTTTCCCAGAAGCTGTCGTAATCGGCAAACACCATCCCTTTGCGTTTTTTGTAACGCGGATCTTCATAAATATGCGTGTGGTTGCCGACAGCAATCAGTTGCGTCATGCCTGTCACATCCGCCAGCGTTGTCAGCGCTTCAATCACCAGACGTTTCGGGAACAAACCGTGACAGGCTTTGGTGGCAGTCTGAATTTCCTGATGATCAACATGGGCGCGCGGCCCTTGCAATGCGCCAATAAACAAGGTCGGCTGACCCTGATACTCAATAAAGGAGAACGTCACGATAGCAATCGGTTCTCCCTGCGGGTTATTGAACGACAGCGTCGCTTCGCCTTCTTTATCCAGACGGCTGACCGCGTTAAAGGTAATGGCGTAACGCTGTTCTTCTTTACCGGTCAGGGTAGCAATCGCCATCGGTTTTTTATTCAGATAGCCGTGATTAATGGCGTCTGGCAGGCAATCCTGAATCATGTCGTAATGATCAGTGATCCGTTTCAGGGCCTGCTCCTGCGTGATATTCGCCGCCTGATAAGTGCGATGTAACTTCGCCGGTAAACCGGGCATTGCAACCAGGATTTCATCACGCTGCGGATGCTGCGCCAGATAATCAAGCAGCGCAAACGTTCTGCGCGGTTGCTTCAGGGTGCGAAAAAGGAATTTAAGGCGATAGCGCGGTAATTTCCAGGACGGTCCCGGTGTAATGCGGTTGGTGAGCAAAGCCTTCATCAACTGCAAGCCTGAAAGCGGGGCTTTTTCTACGCTAGGATAATGGAGAGTCGTCATGGTCTTTACCTGTTATTTGCAACCGGGTTTTTGTTACCGATATTTCAACAGGAGATGGATAAACGACTGTGCAACGGGGAAAAGTATGGAGAAATTGAACGTGGTTTGTTGAGATTGTGTTTAGATTTGATTTTGTTTATGTCGTGTCTTAGCAATTGGTGTCTAAAAAATGTACTTTATTTTAGTAAAGAGGACTTGAAGCCTGAGTCATTCTCCCCCATAAATAAAAATGCCAGTCAGTGAGTGACCGGCATTTGAAGTTGAAGCGTTAACTGGCATGTCGTTTTGAAATGATCAGTAATGGACCGGGCAATGCTGAACCGGTCAGGCGACCGCTTCACTTTCCACTGGAATAATGAGGCTGGCATGATTCCCCTTTGGGCCTTCATGAACGTCGAAATTGACCTGCTGGCCGGCTTTTAATGTCCGGTAACCCTCCATCTGGATTGTGGAGTAGTGAGCGAAGATGTCTTCACCGCCATTTTGCGGGCAAATGAAGCCAAAGCCTTTAGCATTATTGAACCATTTAACAGTACCCGTCTGCATGCTTCTGCATCCCTCTCATGACTAGTCTGGTAGTAAATAGATAAAGCCAGTTGAGTGAGCACGTAGGCCAGAACGAAGCGGATAAGCGCCTGTTCAGGCCGGTTTAAACCCCGTCCGGCTCACGAATTTACACTCTAGTGGAATAGAGAAAGACGTCAAGGAAACGGCATTTGTCCCGGGGGAGCAGATAACCAAAGTTTGAAGCAGGTAACGCTATTGACATATTTTGTTAAATTTTCACCGGCGTTATCTGTTGCACGTAAGACATTTTGTGCAGCGGCAAGGTGAGGCCAGAGATGGTAAAATACGGTAATAACGGCGTGAGGCTCTGCAGAAAGCCTTCATGCTTGTGTATTTGGCTTCCGACACGATCTTCACAGGTGATGAACAGGCAATGGGCAATAATCAAGACTGGCTAAATTTTGAACATTTGGCGGCGGATAAGCAAAAGGATGAGGTAAAACCGCCATCTATGTATAAAGTTATATTAAACAACGACGATTACACTCCAATGGAATTTGTGATTGACGTTCTGCAAAAGTTCTTTTCTTATGATATTGAACGTGCAACGCAACTGATGCTCCAGGTGCACTATAGAGGCAAAGCGATATGCGGTGTTTATACAGCCGAAGTCGCGGAAACCAAGGTCGCACACGTAAATGAGTACGCCAAGGAGAATGAGCATCCGTTGCTGTGTACGCTGGAAAAAGCCTGATTAAGGCAATCTATTTGGGAGGTGCCTATGCTCAATCAAGAACTTGAACTCAGTCTCAACATGGCTTTCGCAAGAGCCCGTGAGCACCGGCATGAGTTTATGACCGTGGAGCACCTGTTGCTGGCGTTGCTCAGCAACCCTGCTGCCCGTGAAGCGCTTGAAGCTTGTACAGTAGATCTGGTGGCATTACGCCAGGAGCTGGAAGCCTTCATCGAGCAAACCACACCCACCTTACCTGCCAGTGAAGAGGAACGTGACACCCAGCCTACGCTGAGTTTCCAGCGCGTTCTGCAACGTGCGGTATTCCACGTGCAATCTTCTGGCCGCAGCGAAGTATCTGGCGCCAACGTCCTGGTCGCGATTTTCAGCGAACAGGAATCTCAGGCAGCTTATCTCCTGCGCAAACATGACGTCAGCCGCCTTGATGTGGTGAACTTTATTTCGCATGGCACCCGTAAAGATGAATCGGGCAGCCAGGCGCAAAACAATGCGGAAAACCCAGTTAACGAAGAGCAGTCGGCGGGGGAAGATCGTATGGAGAACTTCACCACTAATCTCAACCAGTTAGCGCGTGTGGGTGGTATTGATCCGCTGATTGGCCGTGACAAAGAACTGGAGCGCGCCATTCAGGTGCTCTGCCGTCGCCGTAAGAACAACCCGCTGCTGGTGGGCGAATCCGGCGTAGGTAAAACCGCGATTGCCGAAGGTCTGGCATGGCGAATTGAGCAGGGCGATGTGCCGGAAGTGATGGCCGACTGCACCCTGTATTCTCTGGATATCGGTTCGTTGCTGGCGGGCACAAAATACCGCGGTGATTTCGAAAAACGTTTCAAATCTCTGCTGAAACAGCTGGAGCAGGATAAGAACAGCATCCTGTTTATTGATGAAATTCACACGATCATTGGTGCCGGTGCGGCATCGGGCGGTCAGGTGGATGCGGCAAACCTCATCAAGCCATTGCTTTCCAGCGGTAAAATCCGCGTGATCGGTTCCACCACCTATCAGGAATTCAGTAATATCTTTGAGAAAGACCGTGCACTGGCGCGTCGTTTCCAGAAAATTGATATTACTGAGCCAAGCGTGGAAGAAACGGTTCAGATCATTAACGGCCTGAAAACGAAATACGAAGCGCATCACGACGTGCGTTATACCGCGAAAGCAGTGCGTGCGGCAGTGGAGTTGTCGGTCAAATACATCAATGACCGTCATCTGCCGGACAAAGCTATCGACGTCATCGACGAAGCGGGCGCGCGCAGCCGGTTAATCCCGGTCAGCAAACGCAAGAAAACCGTTAACGTCAGCGATATCGAAAGCGTTGTGGCGCGTATTGCCCGCATTCCGGAAAAAACCGTGTCTGCGACAGACCGCGATGTGCTGAAAAATCTGGGCGATCGTCTGAAAATGCTGGTCTTCGGACAGGATCCTGCCATCGAAGCGCTGACTGAAGCGATTAAGATGAGCCGCGCCGGTCTGGGTCAGGATCACAAGCCTGTCGGTTCGTTCCTCTTCGCCGGTCCTACCGGTGTGGGTAAAACCGAAGTCACGGTTCAGCTGGCGAAAGCGCTGGATATCGAACTGCTGCGCTTTGACATGTCGGAATACATGGAGCGTCATACGGTCAGTCGTCTGATCGGTGCGCCTCCGGGATATGTCGGCTTTGATCAGGGCGGTTTGCTGACGGATGCTGTCATTAAACATCCTCACGCCGTGGTGCTGCTCGATGAAATCGAGAAGGCGCATCCGGATGTCTTCAACCTGCTGTTGCAGGTCATGGACAACGGCACGCTGACTGATAACAACGGGCGCAAAGCCGATTTCCGTAATGTGATTTTGGTGATGACCACTAACGCCGGTGTACGTGAAACGGAACGTAAATCGATTGGTCTGGTTCATCAGGATAACAGCCCTGATGCGATGGAAGAGATCAAACGTACCTTTACGCCGGAATTCCGTAACCGTCTCGACAACGTTATCTGGTTTAACCATCTGTCTACGGAAGTTATCCAGCAGGTTGTCGATAAATTTATCGTCGAACTGCAGGCGCAGCTGGATGCTAAGGGCGTTTCTCTGGAAGTCAGCGATGAAGCGCGCGACTGGCTGACCGTTAAAGGCTACGACCGTGCGATGGGTGCGCGTCCGATGACCCGTACCGTTCAGGAAAACCTGAAGAAACCACTCGCCAACGAACTGCTGTTTGGTTCACTGGTGGAGGGTGGTTCTGTCTCTGTTGCCCTGGACAAAGCGGCTGACAAGCTGACTTATCACTTCATGAGTGCGCAGAAGAAAAAACCGGAAGGTGCGGTGCATTAATTTTCATCAGTGATGAAAAAACAAAAGGCGATGTGAAAACATCGCCTTTTTTCTTTCCGAAATTCTTTATTTAATTGCAGTAATTAGTGAGGGATTTCAGAAAGGATAGTGGAATAAATAATGGAACAAATGCCGGATTGCGGATACCACAAAACGCCCTTGCAACAGCAGGAAGGGCGAAAAGGGTATCCTCAGGTATCGCCGGAAAATCAGCGATGAGTGAGCCGCTTATTAACGGCTACGGAAGACAATGCGGCCTTTGCTCAGGTCGTACGGGGTCAGCTCTACAGTGACTTTGTCGCCCGTCAGGATGCGGATATAGTTCTTACGCATTTTACCGGAGATGTGAGCGGTAACTACGTGTCCGTTTTCTAATTCTACGCGGAACATAGTGTTTGGCAGCGTATCAAGTACGGTGCCTTGCATTTCAATGTTGTCTTCTTTGGCCATCGAATCCTCTAGGTCTAACTACCATAGTTTTTAACCGGCAAGATAATGCCGAAAAACCCACATTATGTAAAGAAGTATGGTCCATGACCGCACCTATTCCCTATCCTTCGGGAACACCGGCAGGTCTTCATCATGTGGGGATAAGTCTTGTGGCAACCAGCAATCCGGCGCTAACGCACGTTGCGAAAGTTCGGATAACTGCTGCAAAAATTGGCGGCGGGGGATCTCTCTCGCACCCAGCGACGCAGTGTGAGGGTTGAGAACCTGACAGTCAATCAGTTCTCCACCATTGCGGGAAAAATGTTGGCAAAAAACCATCAGCGCGGCTTTTGAGGCGTTTTCACGGCGACTGAACATCGACTCGCCGCAAAATAACCCGCCAACAGAAACACCGTATAATCCGCCAACCAGTTCATTTTCTTCCCAGACTTCCACTGAATGCGCCCGGCCGGCTTCGTGCAACTCCTGATAACCGCGCTGAACCAGCGGCCCGATCCAGGTGCCGTCCTCACGCTGCATCGCACAGGCACGTATGACCTTTTCAAATTGCTGGTTAAGCGTGAAACGAAAAGGCATTTTGCGCATGAAACGTTTCAGACTCCGGCTGACATGACGTTCACCGGGAACTAAAATTGCGCGGGGATCGGGCGACCACCAGAGGATCATTTCCCCCGGTTCAAACCAGGGGAAAACGCCGTACTGATACGCGGAAAGCAGGCGAGGGGCAGTAAGGTCACCCCCGATAGCCAGCAGGCCATTCGGCTCCTGCAACGCAGTTTCAGGATCCGGAAAATTGACTGAACTGGCCTCAAGCTTTACTAACCGCATAGATCTCCTTATCCGGCGACTCACGGGCCGCCGCTAAACTGGCAACTACGACGTCAGGTGCGTGACAAAAACCGCGCGTACCGGCCCTGTGCAGCAATTAACGACGCATGATCACCTTGCTCCACAATCTGACCTTCCTCCATAACGCAAATCCTGTCGAAAGTTTCCAGACCTTGCAGCCGGTGCGTCACTAAGAGTAGCGTCTTATTCTGACAATGCTTGTGCAGCAGTGCCAAAATATGTTGTTCCGTTTCCGCATCAAGCCCTTCTGTCGGTTCATCGAGCAACCACAGCGGAGCATCATGCAGCAAAGCACGCGCCAGCCCGATACGACGCTGTTCACCACCGGAAAGCTGACGCCCGCCTTCACCGAGCCAGGCGTTCAGGCCTTCGTTTTCCAGCAACACATCCAGATCAACCTGTCTCAGTACATCTGCGATTTGTTCATCGGTGCAGTGCGGCGCGGCCATGCGCAGGTTTTCACGCAGCGTGGTGTTAAAGACGTGCGCACGCTGGCTGACAACGGTGATCATCTTACGCAGGGTCGCTTCATCGTAATCGCCAATCGCATGGTCATTGATGTCAAGCGTGCCGCTGGTGATATCCCAGCCGCGGGTCAGCAGTTGCAGCAAGGTAGATTTGCCACAGCCTGTCTGGCCGAGCAGGGCGATATGTTCACCGGCACGGACATCCAGCGTGATGTTTTTCAGCACAGGCAGCGGCTGTCCGGGATAGGTGAAGTTCAGATTTTGCAGCGACAGGCTGACGTGTTCAGCGGCAACCGGACCTTGTGTCGGGAAAGTCACGTCAGCAGGCTGGTCGATAATCTGGCTGACACGCTGAGCCGAAGCGATAACTTGTCCGAGATGCTGAAAAGCCGCTGCGACCGGCCCCAGCGCTTCGAAAGCGGCAAGCGGAGTAAATACGAATAAAGCAATCAGTGCGCCTGGCTGCGGGAACTTACTGATGCCACCGGCGGCCAGCCACAGCATCAGCGTGACCGTCAGACCGGCCGCTGCAATCACCATCGCCTGCGACAATCCGGTCAGTTTTGCCTGCTGTTGCTGGCGCAACATCCAGCGGCGTTCGATATCGTTCAGTTGCTGGCGGAATCGTAGCTGAGCGCCAAAGACCACCAGTTCAGACTGGCCCTGTAACCAGGACGTCAGGTGCATGCGGTAATCGCTGCGCAGCGCGGTCAGCTCACGGCCAGCCGGTTTACCTGCACGGTAGAAAATTACCGGCAGGAGCAACATCAGCACCAGCATGATCGCACCAAGCGTCAGCGCCAGTTTCATATCGAGGAAACTCAGGCCAAATGTCACCAGAAGAATGACCACCAGCGCACTCACCAGCGGAGAAATCACCCGCAGATACAAATGGTCCAGCGTATCGACATCGGCCACCAGCCGGTTTAGCAAATCGGCCTGACGAAAACGGGCAATCCCCCCCGGCGACAGCGGCATGATTTTGGTGAATGTAAACACGCGAAGATGCGCCAGCACGCGGAATGTCGCGTCATGGCTGACCAGACGCTCAGCGTAACGGCCTGCGGTACGAAATATCGCAGCTCCGCGCACACCGGCGGCAGGAAGCATGTAGTTGAAACTGTATAAACCGGCAATACCCGCCACGGCGGAGGCTGCCAGGAACCAGCCGGAAAGGGTCAGCAGCCCGATGCTCGCCAGCAAAGTGACGATAGCCAGAATGACACCGAGAGACAGGCGGAACCAGTGACGGCGGTACAGCGTGAGATAAGGCAGAAGAGTTTTCATGATTACAGCTCCTTATTCCGCTGAGAAAGCAGGCTGGCGAATAAACCATCCTGAGCCATCAGTTGTGCGAAGGTTCCGCGCTCGGCGATCAGGCCTTTATTCATCACCCAGATTTCATCATAGTCCCGTGTGTCTTCAAGCTGATGCGTCACCAGCAGGGAAGTCTGCTCTTTTGAAGCGTCGTTCAGCGCGCTCATTACCCGTTTTTCGCTGTGCGCATCGAGGCTGGCGGTGGGTTCATCGAGCAACAATAAACTGCACGGTGAGAGCAGGGCGCGGGCCACGGCCACGCGTTGTGCCTGACCAATCGATAATCGCGCAGCGCTGTCACCCAGCTCGGTTTCCAGCCCTTGCGGTAACAGCGGCAGAAATTCATTCACGTACGCGCGTTCAAGCGCTGACTGCAGTTGCTCTTCGCTGACATCCGGCTGATTAAGCAGAATGTTGGCGCGCAGTGTTTGTTCGGGCAGATGTGGGTTCTGGCCGACCCAGCTCAGCTGTTTACGCCATTCATCGTTGCGTAATGATTTCAGCTCCATCCCGCTGACGGTAACGGAACCCTGATAAGGCAGGAAGCCGAGCAGGGCGTTTAGCAACGAACTTTTACCTGCACCGCTCAGGCCGACGATGGCGATACGTTGCCCCGCCGGAATGCTGAAGGTCAGCGGCCCGGCCAGCGTTTTACCTTGTGGCGACTGAATAACCAGATCGCGGGCTTGCAGTTCCACCGTCCTTCCTGACGGAAAACTCTGGTCACCGTCACCCATATTGGCACTTTCAGCGCTCAGGAACGTCACCAGGCTTTCCGCTGCGCCGACAGCCTGTGCTTTGGCGTGATAAAACGCGCCCAGATCACGCAGAGGCTGGAAAAACTCGGGAGCCAGTATCAGCACCAGAAAACCGGCGAACAGGGTCACGGGTGTGCCGTAGCTGCCGAAATTCAACTCGCCGAGATAAGAGAAGCCGAAGTAAACCGCGACAACAGCAATCGAGATAGAGGCGAAAAATTCCAGTACCGCCGAAGATAAAAAGGCCAGACGCAGGACGTCCATTGTACGTGCGCGAAAATGTTCGGTTGAGCGTTTAATCTGGTCAATTTCTGCCGTGCCGCGATGGAACAGACGAAGCGTATCCAGGCCGCGCAGACTGTCGAGGAAGTTTCCGCTAAGACGCGCCAGCGCGACAAAGTTCCGACGGTTAGCATCTGCCGCACCCATTCCGACCAGCGCCATGAACAGCGGGATCAGCGGTGCGGTGACCAGCAGGATCAATCCGGCAGCCCAGTTAATCGGAAAGACGCTGACTAAAATCAGCAGAGGAATAATACCGGCAAGTGCAATTTGTGGCAGATAGCGGGAATAGTAATCCTGCATATCTTCAATTTGTTCAAGAATGATGCTGGCCCAGCTGCCCGCCGGTTTGCCCTGGATCCACGCAGGCCCCAGTTTTTCCAGACGATCCAGCACCAGTTTGCGCATTTCCTGGCGGATAACGCGTCCGCAGATAAAACCTACCTGTTCACGCAGCCAGGTGACAACAGCGCGCAACACAAAGGTCAGCGCCATTAACAGAAAACTTTGCAGCAGCGCATCACGCGGTGTGTGCTCGATGATCAGGCTGTGCAGTAATCCGGCCATCAGCCAGGCCTGTGCAAGGATCAGTAAACCAGAAAGCAGACCCAGCATCATAGACAGTCGGATCCAGCCTTTGGCGCGGGAGCTTTGTTGTTTTAACCAGCGGATAAGTTCTTGTTGTCGTGTTTTATTCATCAGGCTTCAGTCTGTGCAGCAATCCGGATGGGAGGGCGCTTATGTTACATGCTCAGACCGCAAACTGAAAATAAGAAGAAGGCGGCAATTAAGCCGCCTCTTTTAAGGGCAATCAGGAGAGAGAATTTTTATAAATCTGGTGCTTGCGATAAACCGTCCAGATAGCGTTCGGCATCCAGTGCGGCCATACAACCGGTTCCGGCAGAAGTGATTGCCTGACGGTAGATATGATCCATGACATCGCCTGCGGCGAAAACGCCCGGAATGCTGGTTTGTGTCGCATTGCCATGCGAACCGGACTGCACTTTGATGTAGCCGTCTTTCAGTTCCAGCTGACCTTCGAAAATGCCGGTGTTCGGACTGTGACCGATAGCGATGAAGACACCGGCAACATCCACCTGAGATTTCTCATCAGTGCGCACATCAAGCAAGCTCGCGCCGGTAACACCCATCTGATCGCCGACCACTTCGTTCAGGGTTTTGTGGGTGTGCAGAACAATATTACCGCTCGCCACTTTGTCATTCAGGCGATCCACCAGAATTTTTTCTGCGCGGAAACTGTCACGACGGTGGATAAGATGCACTTCAGAAGCAATGTTCGCCAGATAAAGCGCTTCTTCAACAGCGGTATTCCCGCCACCCACCACAGCGACTTTTTGATTACGGTAGAAGAAACCGTCACAGGTGGCACAGGCAGAAACGCCGCGGCCTTTGAATGCTTCTTCAGAAGGCAGACCGATATAACGTGCGGATGCGCCAGTGGCGATAATCAAGGCGTCACAGGTATATTCGCCGCTGTCGCCGGTGAGGCGGAACGGACGGTTTTGCAAATCGACTTTGTTGATGTGGTCGAAAATGATTTCGGTATTAAATTTGGTCGCATGTTCATGCATACGTTCCATCAGACCCGGCCCAGTCAGACCTTCCGGATCACCCGGCCAGTTTTCGACTTCGGTGGTTGTGGTCAGCTGACCGCCTTTTTCCACACCGGTAATCAGAACCGGATTAAGGTTGGCGCGTGCGGCATAAACTGCTGCGGTGTAACCCGCCGGACCGGAACCTAAAATCAATAATTTACTGTGTTTAACCGTACTCATGCGTAATTCATCTCCGCGGTAGCGACAAGCGATAGACCGATTGTAGGGAAAACGGCGCAGTAAAAAAAGCAAACTCAGATGTTGTTAACGATTTGTCTGATAGTTTTTACAATGAAACACGGGTAAAAAGGTTTCCGTTCCTGATTATCAGACACTTAACTGTTTGATGAACAGAGTGAAAAAACAACAGCGGGGAAGTTATCTCCCGTAAATGTTGTTTAACAGAGTGCGGTCTTTTAGTCACAATTCACGGCAGGTTGTGGGGTTTTGGCTGAAATATTTCGCACACTGAGTTGTTATTGTCCAAAGAGAAAAGACAGCGAAAAAGGGGGGATCAGCTTTTCAGGTTGGCACGTTCTTCTGATTTTGCTTCTTTTACTTTGACAATCCGCTGTGCATTTGCGAAAACATCAGGGGAAGAAGAAATTAACTGCCTGTCTGTGACTTGAATTTATGCAATTGGCTGCTACCGGGTCCGTTCTAGTATTGCTTTTTTGCGTTTTTGTTGCAGCAGGGTTTAGTGAATCAGGTTGGCTGTATGCAATCTATTAATTTCATAGGGTTATTTCTTTTGAGTATCCGTTTCACAGCCGTGTTCCTTTTGACAGGGGATCAACGCGGCTTTTGGATGCGTAAACCTTAATAATCGGGTCTTCGCTTGGGACAACCCTTAGACATTGAAGTTGGCTGGGGTATGGCAGGTGCAGGGAAGGACAGCAGAGAGACAATAATAATGGTAGACAACAAAAAACGTCCGGGAAAAGATCTCGACCGTATTGACCGTAACATCCTCAACGAATTGCAAAAGGATGGCCGGATTTCAAACGTCGAGCTTTCCAAACGTGTGGGATTATCTCCAACTCCATGTCTGGAGCGCGTTCGTCGTCTGGAACGTCAGGGCTTCATCAATGGTTATACCGCATTGCTTAACCCGCATTATCTGGATGCCTCGTTACTGGTTTTTGTTGAGATTACCCTCAACCGTGGCGCGCCGGATGTGTTTGAGCAATTTAACGCGGCAGTACAAAAACTCGAAGATATTCAGGAGTGTCACTTGGTTTCAGGGGACTTCGATTATTTGTTGAAAACCCGCGTACCTGATATGTCCGCCTACCGTAAGCTGTTAGGTGAGACTTTACTTCGTCTTCCAGGTGTTAACGACACCCGTACCTATGTGGTCATGGAAGAAGTAAAACAGACAAATCGCCTGGTCATCAAAACCCGGTAATTGTTCAGGTGCAAAACCTTGTAATTTTAGCTACACTCCTGTGTATCTATACAGCTATAGCGCCGGGGACTCTCGGCGCTGTTGCTTTTTCTCAGTTCACAGGAACCTGGAGAGCCTTTCTTGAGCCAGGAATATACAGAAGATAAAGAAGTTACCCTTAAAAAACTGAGCAATGGTCGCCGTCTTCTGGAGGCTTTGCTGGTGGTGGTAGCGATTTTTGCTGCTTATTTAATGGCGGCATTGGTGAGTTTTAACCCCTCTGATCCAAGCTGGTCTCAGACCGCATGGCATGGGCCAATTCACAACTGGGGCGGTGGTGTGGGAGCCTGGATGGCTGACACGCTGTTCTTCATTTTTGGCGTATTTGGTTACGCTATTCCACCTATTATTCTGTGCCTTTGCTGGGCGGCGTTTCGTCAGCGGGATAAACAGGATTTCGTCGATTATTTTGCCCTTTCGCTGCGCCTTATCGGGACGCTGGCGCTTATTGTCACGTCTTGTGGTCTGGCTTCAGTCAATATCGATGACCTTTACTACTTTGCTTCAGGTGGCGTAATCGGCAGTTTGTTAAGTACAGCGATGACGCCGTATTTTAACAACGTCGGTGCGACGCTGGTGTTGTTGTGCGTGTGGGCGGCCGGACTGACACTGTTTACCGGCTGGTCATGGCTGACGATTGCCGAGAAAATTGGTGGTGTCGTGCTCGGTGTCACGAATATCGTGACCAACCGTTCCCGTCGTGACGATGATTATGACTACGACGAGCATGACGATCCGTTACTCGAAGATGACGACGCCAAACCGGTGGCCAGAGTTGCTCCAGCCGTCGCTGGTGCTGCTGCAACAGCAGCGATGCCGGCTGCCGCCACAGTGGCTACTGAAACAGATGACGACGATGTGCTGTTCTCTGCGCCTTCAGTCAATGAGCATCCAGCAGCACAGGCACCTTCGGCCCCTGTTCCTGCCCCTGGTGCGACTGACACGGCGGCGCCAGTCGCTGAACCGGCTACTGGCGCGAACCCGGCGCCAGCAGCAGATCCTTATGCTGCACAACCGCCGGTGGCGGAGATTTCACCTTATCCATCTTCGCCAGTTTCAACCGCGCCACCTCTCTACAATTTCGAAATTCCGGAAGAAACACCGGTGCCGCGTCATCCGCAGCCCGTGCAGCAATCTCCTTCTCCTGCGCCGGTTGAACGTAATCATGACGATGGCCCGAGCCTCGGTAACTGGCAAACTGCGGTTGAACCTAGCCGTTCACCCTTTGATTTCAGTTCGCCGGTACCTGATGCCGCGCAGGCTGCCAGCGTTGCCGCTACGGCTGCCCTCGCGACCGGTCTGGCTCAGGCAGGGCAGTCTGCGACATCTTCAGCTACTAATACCTTTATGCCTGCTTTCAGTGCTGTAAGTGATGAAAATCCGCAGGTGAAAAAAGGCTTTGGCCCTGAATTGCCGCGTCCAAACCCGGTACGTATTCCTACGCGTCGCGAGCTGGCGTCGTATGGCATTAAATTGCCGTCTCAGCGTATGGCCGAACAACAGGAAAATGCGCAGGCTGTGACACAGCAGAATGGCGGACAGGAAACCTGGCATAACGATCCTCTGGCTCAGGCCGACGAGGAAGCTATGCAGGAAGCCGCATTGCAGCAGGCGTTTGCCGCGCAGCAGCAAGAGCGTTACGGCGATGCGTTGACTGAAAATGAACCGGATGCTGAAGCTGTCTTACAGGAAGCTGAATTACGCAATGCGTTCGCTGCGCGTGAGCAGGCGCGTTATCAGCAAGAAGTCGAGCCACAAAGTGGTCTGGTTCAGCATCATCATTCGCAAGATAATCAGGAAGAAATTTCCCGTTCTGCTGCCGATGATTTTGCTGCTGCTGCGATGAAACTCAGCCAGCACGATGCTTTCAGCTTCTCGCCAATGGCTGATCTTGTGGACGATACGCCGTCTGAGCCATTGTTTACGTTGCCAGCACAAGCGGAAGAAGAACCGCAACCTGCAGCGTTTGCTCAGCAACCTTACCAGCGCGCTGCGGCTTCAGAGCCGGTGCAACATGCGCAGGAGTATGAAGCGCCACGTCAGTCATCGCCATCGGCGCAGCCTGATATGGAAAGTCTGATCCACCCGTTCCTGATGCGTAATGAACAGCCGCTGGTGAAACCGACTACGCCGCTGCCGTCACTGGATTTGCTGACCTCGCCTCCGGCAGAAGCGGAACCTGTAGACGAGTTCGCGCTGGAACAGATGGGTAACCTGATCGAAGCTCGCCTGAATGATTACCGCATCAAAGCAGATGTCGTCGGCAAATTGCCTGGCCCGGTCATTACCCGTTTCGAACTGGACCTGGCGCCGGGCGTTAAAGCCGCGCGTATTTCTAACCTGTCGCGTGACCTCGCGCGTTCATTGTCTGCCGTTGCAGTGCGTGTCGTAGAAGTGATTCCCGGCAAGCCTTATGTGGGTCTGGAATTGCCAAACAAAAAGCGCCAGACCGTGTATCTGCGCGAAGTGCTGGACTGTGCGAAGTTTAAAGAAAGTACGTCTCCGCTGACAATTGTGCTGGGTAAAGATATTTCGGGTGAGCCGGTTATCGCCGATTTGGCGAAAATGCCTCATCTGCTGGTGGCCGGTACGACCGGTTCCGGTAAGTCCGTCGGCGTTAACGCCATGATCCTGAGTATGCTGTACAAGTCCAAACCGGAAGATGTGCGCTTCATCATGATCGACCCAAAAATGCTCGAGCTGTCGGTGTATGAAGGTATTCCTCATCTGCTGACCGAAGTCGTTACCGACATGAAAGATGCAGCGAATGCGTTGCGCTGGTGTGTCGGCGAGATGGAGCGTCGCTATAAACTGATGTCCGCGTTGGGCGTACGTAATCTGGCGGGCTATAACGAACGAATTCTGGAAGCCGATGCGATGGGACGTCCAATCCCTGATCCATTCTGGAAGCCGGGCGATGGTATGGCCGCTGAGCCGCCGTATCTGCAAAAAGAACCGTTTATCGTAGTGATGGTCGATGAGTTTGCCGACCTGATGATGACGGTCGGTAAAAAGGTGGAAGAACTGATCGCGCGTCTGGCCCAGAAAGCCCGTGCCGCAGGTATTCACCTGGTTCTGGCGACACAGCGTCCTTCTGTCGATGTGATTACCGGTCTGATCAAAGCTAACATCCCGACCCGTATTGCCTTTACGGTGTCGAGTAAAATTGACTCCCGTACCATTCTGGATCAGGGCGGGGCGGAATCGCTGTTGGGGATGGGTGACATGCTTTATATGGCTCCGAACTCCTCGATTCCGGTGCGTGTTCACGGTGCGTTTGTCCGTGACCAGGAAGTCCATGCCGTGGTTCAGGACTGGAAAGCACGCGGTCGTCCGAAATATATCGAAAGCATTGTTTCCGGTGGTGACGATGGTGAAGGTGGCGGTTTAGGTCTGGACGGCGATGAAGAGCTTGATGCTCTGTTTGATCAGGCTGTGGCATTCGTCGTCGACAAACGTCGCGCATCAATTTCAGGCGTTCAGCGTCAGTTCCGCATCGGTTACAACCGTGCGGCACGTATCGTTGAACAAATGGAAGCGCAGGGCATTGTCAGTGCGCCGGGCCATAACGGTAACCGTGAAGTGCTGGCGCCGCCGTCGCACGAATAAATCCTTTCAAAATTAATATCCAAAATCATTCGGGCTGGATCAAGGCAGCTAACGCAGAGACAGTTCGAATGATGAAGGATATTTGCAAAGATGCGTAAAACACATGTTTTTCAGATGATTGAGCTACCACCGGAGCGCTGCCTCGGATAGAGTTCGCACCATACGTCTTTTGCCTGTGTAAAAGGCATCGTCTGAAGTTTATGGATTTCTGAGGTAAGTATAAGAATGAAAAAATTGTTAATGGTAGGGTGTTTACTGACCGCATTTACCTCCGCTTCCGTATTAGCGGACGCCAGCAGCGATCTCAAATCCCGTCTGGGCAAACTTAATACTTTCCACGCCAGCTTCACTCAGACTGTCACCAGCGATGATGGTGCAGCCGTTCAGCAGGGCGAAGGTCAGCTGTGGGTCAAGCGTCCGAACCTGTTTAACTGGCATATGACGACGCCGGATGAAAGCATTCTGGTTTCTGACGGCAAAACCCTGTGGTTCTACAATCCGTTCGTAGAGCAGGTCACCGCGACCTGGCTTAAAAACGCGACCGGTAACACACCGTTCATGCTGATTACCCGTAACGACAGCAGCGACTGGGCTAAATACAACGTGAAGCAGAAAGGCGATGATTTTGAGTTAACGCCAAAAACGTCAACCGGTAATCTGAAGCAATTTGCCATCACGGTTACGCCGACCGGCACCATCAAAAGCTTTACTGCGGTTGAGCAGGACGGTCAGAAAAGTGCTTACACACTGAAGGGTGAGCAAAATGCGGCCGTTGATGATGCTAAATTTAAATTTACTCCACCTAAGGGTGTGACGGTGGACGACCAGCGTCAGTGAGGTTAGTTTGAGTAATCTGTCACTCGATTTTTCCCAAAATGAATTCCAGCCACTGGCCGCCAGAATGCGGCCAGTAACCCTTGCAGAATACATCGGGCAGCAGCATCTGTTAGCGCCTGGCAAACCTTTGCCGCGGGCGATTGAAGCAGGGCAACTGCATTCTATGATTTTGTGGGGGCCTCCGGGCACCGGGAAAACGACGCTGGCAGAACTGATTGGCCGCTATGCTAATGCCGATGTTGAACGTATTTCGGCGGTAACATCAGGCGTGAAAGATATCCGTGAAGCGATTGAGCGTGCCCGGCAGAATCGTGATGCCGGGCGTCGTACGATCCTGTTCGTCGACGAGGTTCATCGTTTTAACAAAAGTCAGCAGGACGCTTTCCTGCCGCACATAGAAGATGGCACCATAACGTTCATTGGTGCAACGACTGAAAACCCCTCGTTCGAACTCAATTCCGCATTGCTTTCCCGCGCACGTGTTTATCTGCTCAAATCACTGACGGCTGAAGATATCGAGAAAGTGATTGATCAGGCACTGACTAATGCCGAGCGCGGTTATGCCAATGAAAAAATCCGCGTCCCGCCAGAAACCCGCCGCATGCTTTCGGAGCTGGTGAATGGTGACGCGCGCCGTGCTCTCAACAGTATTGAGATGATGGCCGATATGGCCGAAATTGACGCCAAAGGTTACCGGACGTTAACGCCGGAATTGCTCACGGAAATAGCCGGTGAGCGCAGTGCGCGTTTCGATAATAAAGGCGATCGTTTTTACGATTTAATCTCTGCGTTGCATAAATCTGTACGCGGTTCCTCGCCTGATGCCGCTCTTTACTGGTATGCGAGAATCATCACTGCCGGCGGCGATCCGCTATATGTGGCGCGCCGTTTGCTGGCGATTGCCTCCGAGGATGTCGGCAATGCGGATCCGCGTGGTATGCAGGTCGCCATTGCTGCCTGGGATTGTTTCACCCGTGTCGGTCCGGCGGAAGGTGAGCGGGCGATTGCTCAGGCGATTGTGTATCTGGCGTGTGCGCCTAAAAGTAATGCTGTTTATACCGCGTTCAAATCGGCCATGCGCGATGCGCGCGAAATGGCTGATTACGATGTACCTGAACATTTGCGGAATGCACCCACGAAGTTGATGAAAGAAATGGGTTTGGGTGCAGAGTATCGTTATGCACATGACGAACCCAACGCCTACGCGGCGGGCGAAGATTATTTCCCTCCTGAAATGGCCCGTACGCAGTATTATTACCCGACGTCACGCGGGCTTGAAGGCAAGATCGGCGAAAAGCTGGCATGGCTTGCCGAGCAAGATCAAAATAGCCCGACAAAACGCTACCGCTAACTTTATCGTTGCGGTAAGGTTACCCGTGATAACTCTTTGACACGCTGCCGTTTCAGGCAGTGTGCATCGTCAAAATAACATTCAATAATGACACGTACAGGATTAGCATGCTCGATCCCAATATGCTGCGTAATGAGCTAGACGCAGTTGCAGAAAAACTCGCTCGCAGAGGTTTTAAACTCGATGTGGAAACGCTGCGTTCTCAGGAAGAACGCCGCAAAGTCTTGCAGGTAGAAACGGAAACTCTCCAGGCTGAACGTAACGCACGATCGAAAACTATCGGTCAGGCAAAGGCCCGTGGCGAAGACATCGAACCCCTGCGTCTGGAAGTGAATACGCTGGGTGAGAAGCTGGATGCCGCGAAGGCTGAACTGGAAGCATTGCAAAATGATATCCGTGATATCGCTTCTGCTATTCCGAACCTGCCTGATGATTCCGTACCTGCTGGTAAAGACGAAAACGACAACCAGGAAGTGAGCCGCTGGGGTACGCCGCGCCAGTACGATTTCGCTGTGCGTGATCACGTGTCGCTGGGCGAAATGGCCGGTGGTCTTGATTTTGCCGCTGCCGTTAAACTGACCGGTGCGCGTTTTGTGGTGATGAAAGGGCAAATCGCCCGTATGCACCGCGCGCTGTCCCAGTTTATGCTGGACTTGCACACTGAACAGCACGGTTACCTGGAAACTTACGTTCCGTATCTGGTCAATCAGGAAACGTTGTACGGTACCGGTCAGTTGCCGAAGTTTGGCGAAGACCTGTTCCATACCAAACCGCTGGATGAAGAAGCGGGTAGCAGCAACTATGCGCTGATCCCGACGGCTGAAGTTCCGCTCACTAACCTGACGCGTGATGAAATTCTTGAAGAAGAATCTCTGCCACTGAAAATGACGGCACATACGCCTTGCTTCCGTTCCGAAGCCGGCTCTTATGGTCGTGATACCCGTGGTCTGATCCGTATGCACCAGTTTGACAAGGTCGAGATGGTACAGATCGTTCGTCCGGAAGAATCAATGGACGCGCTGGAAGAACTGACCGGTCATGCTGAAAAAGTGCTTCAGTTGCTGAATCTGCCATACCGTAAAGTTCTGCTGTGTACCGGCGACATGGGCTTCGGCTCATGCAAGACCTACGATCTGGAAGTCTGGCTGCCGGCGCAGGATACTTACCGCGAAATCTCCTCATGTTCAAACATGGGTGATTTCCAGGCTCGCCGTATGCAGGCGCGTTGCCGCAGCAAAACCGATAAAAAACCACGTCTGGTTCATACCCTGAATGGTTCGGGTCTGGCTGTGGGTCGTACACTCGTGGCTGTGCTGGAAAACTATCAGCAAGCTGACGGTCGTATCGAAGTGCCGGAAGTATTACGCCCTTATATGGGGGGTTTAGAATATATCGGCTAACCCCGTTGTATATGCATTAATATAGCCAAAAAGCGCCTTAGGGCGCTTTTTTTATGCATAAAATCATGCGTTGCGTTAAGAATTCCTCATTTCCCCTGATCCAACCTTGCCTTTTTTGATAGCAGACAAAGTTTCCTACCACCTTATTAGTAGTATCCCTGCATTCTGAGTGGGTAACTACTTTAAGACCGGAGCGGGAAAATGTCGGAAATTAAACCAGAAATCACCACGGTTAAAAGTGGTATCAGCCGCCGGACGTTGATGAAAACATCAACGCTGGCAGGACTGGCCCTTGCTGCAGGCGGCGTATCGCTGCCATTTAGCCGTAAAGCACTGGCGCAGGCTGTGGGTGAGGCGAAAAATTCTGCACCTGAAGACAAAGTGGTCTGGGGAGCCTGCTCGGTCAACTGCGGCAGCCGCTGCGCGCTGCGTCTCCATGTACGTGATGACGAAGTGTACTGGGTCGAAACGGATAATACCGGACATGACATCTACGGTGATCATCAGGTTCGCGCCTGCCTGCGTGGCCGCTCAATCCGCCGGCGAATGAACCATCCGGAGCGTCTGAATTACCCTATGAAGCGTGTCGGCAAACGTGGTGAAGGTAAATTCAAACGCATCAGTTGGGAACAGGCCTTTGATGAGATCGCCAATAACCTGAAGCGGATTGTCGCCAAATATGGCAATGAGGCCGTTTACATCAACTACACCTCCGGCATTGTGGGCGGCAATATTACCCGTTCTTCCCCTTACGCCTCTCTGGTTGCCCGTCTGATGAACTGTTACGGCGGCTTCCTTAGCCATTACGGTACTTACAGTACCGCGCAAATCGCCTGCGCCATGCCATACACTTATGGCAGTAATGATGGTAACAGCACGTCAGATATTGAAAACAGCAAGCTTGTGGTGCTTTTCGGTAACAATCCGGCGGAAACGCGCATGAGCGGTGGCGGCATCACCTACTACCTCGAGCAGGCGCGTCAGCGTTCCAATGCCCGTATGATCGTGATCGACCCGCGCTACACTGACACTGCCGCTGGCCGTGAAGATGAGTGGATCCCGATCCGTCCGGGAACGGATGCTGCGCTGGTCGCCGGTCTTGCGCATGTGTTGATCTCCGAAAATATGGTCGATCAGCCTTTCCTCGATGCCTGTTGCGTGGGCTATGACGAAAAAACATTGCCCGCGGACGCACCGGCCAACAGCCACTACAAAGCTTATATTCTCGGTCAGGGGGAAGATGGGACGGCGAAGACGCCTGCATGGGCATCCCGTATTACCGGTATTCCGGCAGACCGTATTGTCAAACTGGCCCGGGAAATTGGACAAGCCAAACCGGCGTATATTTCTCAGGGCTGGGGTCCGCAGCGTCAGGCTAATGGTGAGCTGACCTCCCGCGCCATCGCCATGCTGCCGATTTTGACCGGCAATGTTGGCATTAATGGCGGTAACAGCGGCGCGCGTGAGTCGACTTACACCATTACTATCGAACGTATGCCGGTGCTGGAAAACCCGGTGAAAACGCAGATCTCCTGTTTCAGCTGGACTGATGCCATTGCGCGCGGACCTGAAATGACCGCCAAAGCAGACGGTGTGCGCGGTAAAGACAAGCTGGATGTGCCGATCAAATTCATCTGGAACTATGCCGGAAACACCATCACCAACCAGCATTCAGATATCAATAAAACTCACGATATTCTGCAGGATGACTCGCAATGCGAAATGATCGTGGTGCTGGAAAACTTCATGACATCCTCGGCGAAATACGCCGATATCCTGCTGCCGGATCTCATGACTGTCGAACAGGAAGATATTATTCCAAACGACTACGCCGGGAATATGGGATACCTGATTTTCATCCAGCCCGCGACCTCCGCCAAATTCGAGCGCAAAGGCATTTACGAGATGATGAGCGAAGTGGCGCGTCGTCTTGGTCCGGATGTTTACGACAAATTTACCGAAGGCCGTACCCAGCGAGAATGGTTGCAGTATCTGTACGCCAAAATGCTGGCGAAAGACCCGGCATTGCCTGCGTATGAAGAACTGCGCGAAATGGGAATTTATAAACGTAAAGATCCGGCAGGGCATTTCGTGGCCTATAAAAAATTCCGTCAGGATCCTGTCGCTAATCCGCTAAAAACACCCTCCGGAAAAATCGAAATTTATTCCTCTGCACTGGCCAAAATTGCCAGTGAATGGGAGCTGAAAAAAGACGAAACAATCAGCCCGCTTCCAGTCTATGCCTCAACCTTTGAAGGCTGGGATGACCCGAAACGCAGTCAGTTCCCGCTCCAGATGTTCGGCTTCCATTACAAAGCCCGCACTCATTCCACGTACGGCAATATCGACGTGCTGCAGGCGGCCTGTCGTCAGGAAGTGTGGATTAATCCAATGGATGCCAAAACCCGTGGCATTGAGAACGGTGACAAAGTGAAAGTGTTTAACGACCGCGGCGAAGTACGTGTGGCAGCGAAAGTCACGCCACGCATCATGCCAGGTGTCGTCGCGATGGGGCAGGGCGCATGGCATCAGGCCAATATGAGTGGTGACCGTATTGACCATGGTGCCTGCATGAACACGCTGACGACCCAGCGCCCGTCTCCGCTGGCGAAAGGTAATCCTCAGCATACGAATTTGATTCAGATAGAAAAAGTCTAAAAAAGCCCTGGCCCAGGAGCCTGGCTCAGTAACATGGTTGTTAAATTTTTCGTCCTTAAGATAAGGGCGCAACGGAGTAAGCAATGTCGGATTCAAACTGTAAGAAAACGGGTTCAGGCGGAGGGATCAGCCGCCGTGACATGGTTAAGGGAACTACGCTCGCCGGTATGGCGGCTGCCGTCGGGGGCATATCACTGCCTTTTAAATCAATACGTGCTGAAACACGTCAGGATTCGGTTAAAACCGCAGATGAGAAAATAGTCTGGAGTGCCTGTACCGTAAACTGCGGCAGCCGCTGTCCGCTGAGAATGCACGTCGTTGATAACGAAATCCGTTATGTCGAAACTGATAATACCGGTGATGACAATTATGAAGGGTTGCATCAGGTTCGCGCCTGTCTGCGCGGGCGTTCCATGCGTCGCCGTGTTTATAACCCCGACCGTCTGAAGTATCCGATGAAGCGTGTAGGGAAACGTGGCGAAGGTAAATTCAAGCCGATCAGCTGGGATGAAGCCTTCGATACTCTTGCTGGCAGCCTGAAAGACATTATTAGCCGTTATGGCAATGAAGCCATTTATCTGAATTACGGTACCGGTACGCTGGGTGGCACTATGACCCGCTCATGGCCGCCAGGTAAAACACTGATTGCCCGTCTGATGAACTGCTGCGGTGGTTATCTGAATCATTACGGCGACTACAGTTCGGCACAAATCGCTGCCGGTTTGAATTATACCTACGGTGGTTGGGCGGATGGCAACAGCCCGTCTGATATCGAAAACAGCAAACTTGTGGTGCTGTTTGGTAACAATCCGGGTGAAACGCGTATGAGCGGGGGAGGCGTGACCTATTACCTCGAACAGGCACGTCAGCGTTCTAACGCCCGCATGATCATTGTCGATCCGCGCTATACCGACACCGGTGCCGGTCGTGAAGACGAATGGGTGCCGATCCGGCCGGGTACGGATGGCGCACTGGCTGCGGCGCTGGCGCATGTCATGATCACCGAAAATCTGGTCGATCAGCCTTTCCTGGACAAATATTGCGTCGGTTATGACGAAAAAACCTTACCGGCAGGCGTCCCGCAGAATGCGCATTATAAAGCGTATATTCTCGGAACCGGCCCCGATGGCGTGGCAAAAACGCCGGAATGGGCATCAAAAATTACAGGTATTTCTGTTGATAAAATCGTCAAGCTGGGCCGTGAAATCGGTCAGGCGAAACCGGCATTTATCACTCAGGGCTGGGGGCCGCAGCGCCATGCTAATGGTGAAATTGCCACCCGTGCCATCGCTATGCTGGCAATTCTGACCGGTAACGTCGGTGTTCATGGCGGTAATTCAGGTGCCCGCGAAGGGTCTTACGAAATCCCGTTTGTCCGGATGCCAACGCTGGAAAACCCGGTTCAGACCAGTATTTCCATGTTTATGTGGACGGACGCGATTGTGCGTGGCCCGCAAATGACTGCCACCAAAGATGGCGTGCGTGGGAAAGCCAGACTGGATGTGCCGATCAAATTTATCTGGAACTACGCCGGTAACTGCCTGATTAACCAGCATTCTGATATCAACCGTACCCATGACATTCTTCAGGATGACCGGCAATGCGAGATGATTGTGGTGATTGATAACCACATGACGTCTTCGGCGAAATATGCCGACATTATCCTGCCAGACTGTACGGCCTCTGAGCAGATGGATTTCTGCCTTGATGCATCGTGCGGCAATATGGATTACGTGATTTTTGCCGATCAGGCGATCACGCCGCGCTTCCAGTGCAAGAACATTTATGACATGACCAGCGAACTGTCCCGCCGCATGGGCGTTGAACAACAGTTCACTGAAGGCCGCACGCAGGAAGAATGGTTGCGTCATTTGTATCAGCAATCCCGCGAAGCATTGCCGGAACTGCCGGATTTCGACACCTTCCGCAAACAGGGCATGTTCAAAAAACGCGATCCTGAGCAGCATCACGTCGCTTACAAAGCGTTCCGTGAAGATCCGGCGGCCAACCCGCTCAGTACACCTTCCGGCAAAATCGAAATCTACTCCGCTGAACTGGCGAAGATTGCTTCTGAATGGGAACTCTCCAAAGACGATGTCATTGATCCGTTACCAGTCTATGCCGCTGGTTTCGAAAACTATGACGATCCGCTTGCCAGCAAATATCCGTTACAGCTGACCGGTTTCCACTACAAGGCGCGTACTCACTCCACTTACGGGAACGTTGATGTGCTCAAAGCCGCATGCCGGCAGGAAATGTGGATCAACCCGATGGATGCTGCGCAGCGTGGCATCACCAACGGCGACATGATCCGTATTTTCAACGACCGTGGCGAAGTGCAGATCGCCGCCAAAGTGACCCCGCGTATGATGCCGGGCGTTGTGGCGCTCGGTGAAGGAGCCTGGTATTCCCCTGACAGCAAAAAAATCGACCGTGCGGGCAGCATCAACGTACTGACTTCTCAAAGACCTTCACCGCTGGCGAAAGGTAACCCCTCTCATACCAACCTTGTGCAAGTGGCTAAGGTTTAACGGAGTAAAACATGACAACTCAATATGGTTTTTATATTGACTCAAGCCGCTGCACAGGATGCAAAACCTGCGAACTGGCCTGTAAAGATTTCAAAAACTTAACCCCGGACGTCAGCTTCCGCCGCATTTATGAATATGCTGGTGGCGACTGGCAGAAGGACGGCGACGGCTGGCATCAGAATGTCTTTGCGTATTATCTGTCGATTTCCTGCAACCACTGCGCGGATCCTGCCTGTACCAAAGTGTGTCCGAGTGGCGCGATGCATAAGCGTGAAGATGGGTTTGTGGTGGTGAACGAAGACGTTTGCATCGGTTGCCGTTACTGTCACATGGCATGTCCGTACGGTGCGCCACAGTACAACGAAGCCAAAGGTCACATGACCAAATGCGACGGCTGCTATGAGCGCATTGCGGAAGGCAAAAAACCGATTTGTGTGGAGTCCTGCCCGCTGCGTGCGCTCGATATGGCGCCAATAGAAGAACTGCGTGCGAAATACGGTGATCTGGCTGAGGTGGCTCCGCTGCCGGCTTCACATTTCACTCACCCAAATATTGTCATCAAACCCAATGCGAATTGCCGTCCTGTAGGCGATACCACGGGTTATCTGGCTAACCCGAAGGAGGTTTGAGATGGGAAACGGATGGCATGAATGGCCTTTAATGGTCTTTACGGTCCTGGGGCAATGTGTGGTTGGTGCGTTTATCGTGCTGGCTATTGCGCTTCTCACTCAACGCAGTAAAGAAGAGGCCCGCCGGATACATCTTTCAATGTTCTTCCTGTGGGCGCTGATGGCGATCGCTTTTATCGCTTCGGTTCTGCATCTGGGGTCACCCCTGCGTGCATTTAACTCGCTGAACCGGCTGGGTGCTTCGCCGCTGAGCAATGAAATCGGTAGCGGATCGTTCTTCTTTGCCTTAGGCGGGATTTACTGGCTGCTGGCTATGGTTAATAAGATGCCGCGTGCACTGGGCAAAATCTGGTTGATCGTCACCATGCTGGCGGGTATCGGCTTTGTTTATGCGATGTGCCGCGTTTATGAAATTGATACCGTGCCGACCTGGGATAATGCGTATACCTTCTTCCATTTCGGCCTGACGGTACTGATTGGTGGTCCGGTTCTCGGTTATCTGCTGCTGCGTGGTGCGAACATAAATGGTTGCGGGCTGCGCCTGTTGCCGGTCATCAGCCTTGCCGCGCTGGTCGTGAGTATGGCGGTCGTTGTGCTGCAAAGCGCAAGTCTGGCAGGCATCAACAGTTCTGTTCAGGCTGCTTCAGCACTGATCCCGCAATACGGTGCGCTGTCCGTCTGGAGGTTGGTGCTGGTGGCTCTGGGGCTTGGCTGCTGGTTCTGCCCGCTGATTATGCGTAAGCGTCCGGCACTGGCATCAATGATTCTGGCGTTCGTGCTGGTATTTGCCGGTGAGTTGATGGGTCGCGCCATTTTCTATGGTTTGCATATGACTGTGGGAATGGCCGTCAGCGGTTAAGAACAGTAATCCGATTTATCAGGGAACACGTCGCTGTGGTGGCGTGTTCCCAGTAAGAAGAGTGAATTATGTCAGCAGAATCAATCAGTTTAACCGGTAAAATTTTAGGCGCTATTTTCTTTTATCCGCCAGACTCCCCTGAAGTTCAGCCGTTAATTTCGCTACTGCAAGACAGTGACTGGGCGCCTTTATGGCCGTGTGCCAGTCAAGATGCCAAAGTGCAGGTCACTGAATATTTCAGCCAGATTAATCAGGCGCAAGAAAGTCTCGGGGACGCCTACCAGCGCCTGTTCGTAGGCCCTTACGCGCTCCCTGCGCCACCGTGGGGCTCGGTCTATCTGGACAAAGAATCCGTCGTGTTTGGAGATTCAACGTTAGCTCTGCGCCAGTGGATGCGCGAAAACGGCATTGAACCGCACCTGACACAGGCAGAACCAGAGGATCATATTGGTTTGCTGCTGATGATGTCTGCGTGGCTGGCGGAAAACTCTCCGGCATTGTTGAATGAATTTCTGACGATGCATTTGCTGCCATGGGCAGGGCATTATCTGGAATTGTTGCGTCAGAATGCTGAACATCCATTTTACGTTGGTGTGGCAATACTGGCGGAATCTACGCTCTGTGGCTGGAAACAACAGCAAGGTCTGGAAGTCAACGCAGTGGATCTTTATTTCAGATGAGCGATCCACGCGATGCCCGCTATTACCGGACCTGGATGAGCAGCAGAACGGTCAGCCGCCGTGGATTATTCCGCGGTTTATTGTCGCCGGCAAAACAGGCTGTAGAACAGACGTTAAGTCCGGAGAAAACATTGCTGCATCGACAGTGTCCGCGTCCGCCACAAGCCGTCGCAGAGCCGCTGTTTTTGCAAAATTGCGATGGCTGTGGTCGCTGTGCAGAGGCTTGTCCGGTGGGAATCTTGAGTATCTGTGAAGGGAAGGCGACACTGGCCATTGAGTATGCGGAATGTGATGCCTGTGGTGCCTGCACGTCAACTTGCGAGAGTGGTGCGCTGGATGCTGCTGTCATGATGGATACCGGTTTGCGTCCGGTAATTTTGCCGCAATGTCTTGGACGCATGGATGACTTGTGCAGGATGTGCGAAATTGCCTGTCCGCGCACGGCAATATTTTTTAATCAACAAAATCAACCCAACGTTGATGGTGCCAAATGTAACGGTTGCGGTAAATGCAAACTCGTTTGTTATCATGGCGATATTAACATGTCATTACGGCATCATGATTCCTGATACCCGCGCTTGATTAACGATTTCAATCATCACCCTGCAGTTTGTGCTCAGGTCAATTTTTGCCAGATTGACTTTTAATCCGCCAGTGGCATGATGCGCGCAATTTCTTCCTGTTTGTGGTCATCAACGTCCTATGTCCGCCTATTCTCGCCTCGTTTCTCTGCTCTTGTGCGGACTCCTTCTGCTGACGATTTCTATCGCCGTTTTAAACACGCTGGTACCCCTTTGGCTCAGCCATGAACAGCTACCAACCTGGCAGGTCGGGCTGGTCAGTTCATCATATTTTACCGGTAACCTGGTGGGCACTTTGCTTGCAGGCGGGCTGATAAAAAGCATAGGTTTCAACCGTAGCTATTATCTCTCCTGCATCATATTCGCGGTCGCGACCGCAGGACTGGCGCTTTCAATGAGTTTCTGGACCTGGGTAACGGCACGTTTCGTGGCGGGGATTGGCTGTGCGCTGATCTGGGTGGTGGTGGAAAGTGCGCTGTTACGTAGCGGAACCGTCAAAAACCGTGGTCAGCTACTGGCGGCGTATATGATCATGTATTACATCGGAACGGTAGCAGGGCAATTACTCGTCGGAACCGTACCCACGGCAATCTTCAGCGTTCTGCCTTGGGTGACCGCGCTGATTGTGATTGCGATGCTGCCATTGCTGTTAACGCACATTGAGGATCAGGACAGCGAACAACCTCGCCATGCGGTGATGCCGATGTTCAGACGGCGTAATGCCCGGCTTGGGATAAACGGTTGTATTATCTCCGGTATTGTCCTTGGCTCACTCTACGGTCTGATGCCGCTGTTCCTGACGCATCAGGGAATGAGTGATGCGAATGTGGGTTACTGGATGGCATTGCTGGTCAGCGCGGGGATTATCGGGCAGTGGCCGGTAGGGCGCCTGGCCGATCGCTATGGTCGCCTGATGGTTTTACGCATCCAGATATTTTGTGTGATCCTCGGCAGTATCGCCATGCTCAGCGGATATGCGATGGCGCCGACGCTGTTCATCCTCGGATGTGCGGGCTTCACACTGTATCCGGTGGCGATGTCATGGGCATGTGAGAAAGTGAGTGCTGACGAGCTGGTGGCGATGAATCAGGCATTACTAATGAGTTACACCATCGGCAGTCTTGCGGGACCGACAATGACCGCGATGCTGATGCAGAGTTATTCTGATCGTCTGCTGTTCGTGATGATCGCGGTGGTTTCTCTGGTCTATCTGGTCATGCTGATGCGTAAAGCGGATCATACGCATAATCCTGTGGCAGCAGCGTAATACCCTTCATTCTTGCAGCTGCAAGTGCGTTAGCTACGCTCCGGGATCCGAATCACTGACTTATTTCAGCCCGTCGGGATCTCCTCACTTGCCGCCTTGTTGCAACTCCAATTATTTTGGGTATGGTTTCATTGAAAATCTAAGTCTCATAAAGCAAAAAAGACGCCAAAATGGCGTCTTTTTAATGGGCTGGATATCTGTGTTTAATAGATAACTTTATGCCCGTAGCTGGCGAGAATGTTTTTCACTCTTTCCATGATTTCTTTGGTCGGTGGATTAACGCCGTCCAGTCCGTATTTCTCGCCCATTGCCGTCCATTTATGTTTGCCGAGTTCATGATATGGCAACAATTCAATCTTCTCGATGTTAGTCATGTCTTTGGTGAATTCACCGAGTTTATGCGCGGAGTCATCATCATCTGACCAACCTGGTACAACGACATAACGTATCCAGGTGCGCTGATTACGTTTTGCCAGATAGCGGGCAAAGTCCAGCGTACGGTGGTTAGACACGCCCACCAGATTTTGGTGAATATCGTCGTTCATTTGCTTGAGATCGAGCATGACCAGATCTGAGGCATCCAGTAATTCGTCGATTACCGGATCATAACGGCGGACAAAACCGTTGGTGTCCAGACAGGTATTAATCCCTTCTTTCTGGCAGGCGCGGAACCAGTCACGCACAAATTCTGCCTGAAGGATGGCTTCACCCCCTGACGCTGTCACACCACCGCCGGAAGCATTCATAAAGTGGCGATAGGTCACGACTTCTTTCATTAAATCATCAACATTGATCTCTTTCCCGCCGTGCGTGTCCCAGGTATCGCGGTTATGGCAATACATGCAACGCATCAGGCAACCCTGGAAGAAAACAATGAAACGTATACCTGGGCCGTCAACGGTGCCACAGGATTCATATGAGTGGATGCGACCTTGAACTGACATTGCGGGTTATTCTCCATATTGACCAATGAATAGCAGTCTACATATGCGGGTGCTGGCCTGGCAGAGATAAACTGGAAACCACAGGTTTATGATACCAGACAATTAATAAGGTTGATTGTCAGCAATGGCGCTACTGCTTTGCCAGAGTTCCATAATCTATAGCGCTCTGGCAAAACAGACTGTCGTGCAGACAGTGCAGGGCAGGGAGAGATGAAACAAAGGCTCCACGTTGTGGAGCCTTTTATCAGACCAGATTACAAGGCTGAGTTATTACAGGGACTTGGTGAAAGTACGGGTAATAACGTCTTGTTGCTGTTCTTTAGTCAGTGAGTTGAAACGCACTGCGTAACCAGAAACGCGGATGGTCAACTGAGGATAGTTTTCAGGATGTTCCATCGCATCTAACAGCATTTCGCGGTTCATCACGTTCACGTTCAGGTGTTGACCACCTTCAATGGACGCTTCGTGGTGGAAGTAACCATCCATCAGGCCAGCGAGGTTAGCTTTACGCACATCATCGTCTTTACCCAGCGCATTTGGAACGATAGAGAAGGTATAAGAAATACCATCTTTCGCGTAAGCAAACGGCAGTTTAGCAACTGAAGTCAGAGAGGCAACCGCACCTTTCTGGTCACGACCGTGCATTGGGTTAGCACCTGGACCAAATGGAGCGCCAGCGCGACGACCGTCTGGAGTGTTACCTGTTTTCTTACCATAAACCACGTTAGAGGTGATGGTCAGAACAGACTGAGTCGCTACAGCGCCACGGTAGGTACGCAGTTTCTGAATTTTCTTCATGAAACGTTCTACCAGGTCACAAGCGATGTCATCTACGCGAGAATCGTTGTTACCGAACTGTGGGTATTCGCCTTCAATTTTAAAGTCTACAGCCAGGCCGTCTTCGTCACGGATGGTGCTAACTTTTGCGTATTTGATAGCAGACAGGGAGTCAGCCGCAACAGACAGACCTGCGATACCACATGCCATGGTGCGATAAACGTCACGGTCATGCAGCGCCATCAGCGATGCTTCGTAGCTGTATTTGTCGTGCATGTAGTGAATGATGTTCAGCGCAGTCACGTACTGTTTAGCCAACCAGTCCATGAAATGATCCATGCGTTCCATGACTTTGTCATAGGTCAGCACTTCATCCATCATTGGTGCTTGTTTAGGACCAACCTGGATTTTCATTTTTTCATCAACGCCGCCGTTGATTGCGTACAACATGGTTTTTGCCAGGTTTGCACGAGCGCCGAAGAACTGCATTTGTTTACCCACAACCATCGGGCTCACACAACAAGCGATAGCATAGTCATCGTTGTTGAAGTCAGGACGCATCAGGTCATCGTTCTCATACTGTACAGATGAGGTATCGATAGACACTTTCGCTGCGTACTTTTTGAAGTTCATTGGCAGTTTTTCAGACCACAGAATGGTCATGTTCGGCTCCGGTGAAGGCCCCATGGTGTAAAGGGTATTCAGGAAGCGGAAGGTGCTTTTAGTCACCAGAGTACGGCCATCAACGCCCATACCTGCCAAAGATTCAGTTGCCCAGATTGGGTCACCGGAGAACAGTTCATCATACTCAGGAGTACGCAGGAAGCGAACCATACGCAGTTTCATAACCAGATGGTCAATCAGTTCCTGAGCTTGTTCTTCATTCAGTTTGCCTGCTTTGATATCACGTTCGATGAACACGTCAAGGAAGGTAGATACGCGGCCGAAGGACATTGCAGCGCCGTTCTGAGATTTAACCGCAGCCAGGTAGCCGAAGTAAGTCCACTGTACCGCTTCCTGTGCGTTGGTCGCAGGACCAGAAATGTCGCAACCGTATTTAGCCGCCATTTCTTTAATCTGGCCCAAAGCACGGTGTTGTTCAGAGATTTCTTCACGCAGCTGGATGGTCATTTCCAGGTTTACGCCATTTTCCAGATCGTCTTGCAGAGACTGGAACTGAGCGTATTTGTCTGCCATCAGGAAGTCGATACCGTACAGCGCAACGCGACGGTAGTCACCGATGATACGGCCACGGCCATATGCATCTGGCAGACCGGTCAGAACACCAGATTTACGGCAGTTCAGGATGTCTTTGGTGTAAACATCAAATACGCCCTGGTTGTGCGTTTTACGGTAATCGGTGAAAACTTTTTTCAGCGCAGGGTCCAGTTCACGGCCATAAACTTTACATGAACCTTCCACCATTTTGATGCCGCCGAATGGGATCAGAGCACGTTTCAATGGCGCGTCAGTTTGCAGACCAACGATAGTTTCCAGAGATTTATTGATGTAGCCAGCGTCGTGAGAAGTGATGGTAGAGGCAACGTCAGTATCGAAATCAACAGGAGCCTTGGTGCGGTTCTCCAGTTTGATACCATCCATTACTTTATCCCACAGGGTGGTTGTCGCTTCGGTAGCGCCAGCCAGGAAGGACTCATCACCTTCATACGGTGTGTAGTTCTTCTGAATGAAGTCACGGACGTTTACGCCATTCTGCCATTCACCAGCACTAAAACCTTGCCATGCGTTGGTCAATTTTTCATTGAGCTTGGACATTTTGCACCTACCTTCTAATTTGGATTTCTTTAAAAATCACGAGTAAAACTGTCGTAACAAGACTGCCACGTTGTATCAGTGGTGCTTCTCATCGCGAAGATATATAACCCAGTACGTTAACCCTACCAGCAAACCGCCCCCGATGATGTTACCTATGGTCACAGGGATGAGATTGTCGATGATAAAGTTAGAGATGTTCAGTTCTGCGAATTGTGCCGGTGTTGCCCCGACAGCCTGCCAGAATTCTGGTGTCGCAAAGTTTTTTACTACGATGCCCAATGGGATCATGAACATGTTAGCAATGCTATGTTCAAAGCCGCTGGCGACGAACATACCCACTGGCAAAATCATGGCGAACATTTTATCCATCAGACTGCGGCCGGAATAACTCATCCATACCGCCAGGCAAACCATCAGGTTAGCGAGGATCCCAAGACATACGGCTTCGATAAATGTGTGATGCATTTTATGGTCAGCGGTTTGCAGGACATTAAGGCCCCACAAGCCATTATCGACCATGTATTCACCGGAAAACCAAATCAGAGCCACAAAGAACAGGCAGCCAATCAGGTTACCAATATAGACATTGACCCAGTTGCGCGCCAATTGCCCCCAGGTGATACGACCGCTGGCTTTTGCAATCACGATAAGCACAGTGGAAGTGAACAGGTCAGCGCCACACACTACGACCAGCATCAGACCCAGTGAGAAGCAGATGCCCCCGACGAGTTTTGCAAGGCCATAAGGTACTGTTCCGGTGCCTGTAGTGGCGGTGATATAAAAAGCAAAAGCAATAGAAATAAAGACGCCAGCAGTAATGGCTAAAAAGAATGTTTTTAACGGCTGTTTGGTGGCTTTATAAACGCCGGCATCTTCAGCAACTTTTGCTGTAGCGGCGGGTAAAATGAGATCGAAGGGGTTGTCAGCTTTCACATTAACTCTCTTATTCAGGGCTATGCACTGCGCAACGAGATACTAGCAAAGCAGTATAACGTAAAAATTGACGTGGATCATACGAGGCGGTTTTTGGTGGTTTTCAATGTACTACTGAAGGGGTGCTTTTAGTGTTAACTTATTGATAATTATAGTGTAAAAACATTTTAATTTTTACAAATAAAGTTGAGGTGGCGCAAAATTATTTTCACTTTTAGGTAAATAATAAGGCCTCAATGTTAATTAATATCGTTAATTTAAGTTTGTAATTTTAACTTTGGTTCGGTGCATAAAAAAACGTATAAAAATAAGTGTCATATTTTTATCGTGAAAATGACAAACGAACATTATTTCGCGCAGAATTACACGTCATTTTAATGCCTGAGTCAAACCTTTGCCGATAAACCGAACAGTGCAAGCGAAGAACCTGCCTGGAAGGTACAAATAAAAAAGCCAGCAGGGGATCCCGCTGGCTTTAATCACTTTATGATTGTCTGTGCGATTACGCTTTCGACCAATGACGACGTTTTGCCACTTGCAGTTTTTCGTATGCTCCAAGCAGAGCCTGATGAGCCGGCAATGCTTTCAGTTCAGGATCGACAGCAAACAGGCTGTGGAAACGCACTTCGCCGCTGATTGCTGCAGAAGCATCTTCAACCGCTTTCTGACCATACATTTTCACGAAGGCGTTATAGTACTGCGCAGGTTCGCGATCTTCTTCCAGAGACAGCTGCAACAGTGTTTGCAGGCAACGGTAGTAGTTGTTGCGCTCATCGGTGTAAACAGAAGAGTTGAACTCATGCGCCCATTCAGCCCAGGTCAGCGCCTGATCTAAATCACCACCAGCCAGCGCCAGCATAGATTTCAGCTCGCCGACACGCAGCGTGTACCAGCCGTTGTCTTTGCCGCTTGCAATGCCCAGCAGTTCGCGCACGCGGGTGAAGTCATCCAGACCTTCATCATCAAGCTGAGTAATCATCTCAAGATAGGTTTCTTTTGGCAGATCACTGTCCGGCAGCGCCAGCAATTGATCACGCAGATGCGCACCCATGCTGTTGTTTGCCAGCAGCAAATCTTCAGCAGGATAAATGTCGGACATGCCCGGAACGATAATGCGGCAGGCATACACGTCCAGATGCTCGTAGTCCGCGATATACACTTCCGCATCTTCTTTATCGAAGATAGCCATCAGAGTGGCGAATTCTTCTTCGGTGGTGCCACTGAAGCTCCAGTCAGCAAACGGATAGTCTGCGTCCTGCTTGAACATGTCCCACGAAATGAGACCGCTTGAATCGATGAAGTGAGTTTCAAGGTTGGCGTGCTCGGCCACTTCCTCGTCATCGAAAGTCGGTGCAGTGAAGACATCCAGATCTTTCAGGCTGCGGCCCTGCAACAGCTCAGTGACGGTACGTTCCAGTGCCACACCGAAATCAGGATGCGCACCAAAAGAAGCGAAACAGGTGCCGTTCGCCGGGTTGAACAGAACCACACAAATAACCGGATAATTCCCGCCCAGAGAGGCGTCATAAGAAAGAATAGGGAAACCTTCTTCTTCCAGTTTGGCGATGGCTTCGACCACACCAGGATAGCGCGCCAGAACCTCAGCAGGAATTTCTGGAAGGCTGATGGATTCTGCAATGATGCGGTTTTTGACATAACGCTCGAAGACTTCTGAAAGCCCCTGAACACGCGCTTCATTGGCGGTATTGCCAGCAGACATCCCGTTGGAAACGTACAGGTTGCCGATGATGTTCATCGGAATATAAACGGTCTGCAAATCTGACTGGCGGGTAAACGGCAGCGCGCAGATACCGCGATCAGGATTGCCGGACTGCAGGTCGATCAGATCGCTGGCAACCAGTTCTTTATCGGCGTCATAAAAATCGTGCAGGCGGTCATCCAGAATGCCAGCGGGCAGGCTGTCGTCTTCCGGCTGCGGGAACCACTTCTCATTCGGATAATGGACGAAATCGCCATTGGCAATGTCTTTGCCGAGATAGAAATCGGCGAAGAAATAGTTGGTCGACAGACGCTCAAAATATTCACCCAGAGCAGAAGCCAGAGCGGCTTTTTTGCTGGCACCTTTACCGTTGGTGAAGCACAGCGGGCAGTCGCGGTCGCGAATGTGCACTGACCAGACGTGGGGAACCGGATTCAGCCACGAAGCTTCTTCGATATTAAAGCCGAGATCGGTGAGTTTTTGTTGGAAGCGGGAAATGGAGTCTTCCAGCGCCGCGTCTTTACCAGGAATAAAAGTTTGCGTCATTGAGTTCACTTTTGAGCGTGCTAAAAACGCGCAATGATACGGGGTTTTGCGTATTAGCTCCATGTATTCGTGTTAAGAATGTAATCGCGTTGTAACGCGCTAAGCTTGTATGTAGATCTGCGGTCCCTAAGCCGCTGTTTTCTCATCCCGTGAGGCGTCTATGCAGGCTTTTGATATCAAACGTATGACACTGGATAAGTTCCCACTGGAGTATCTGGGAGAAGTAACATTCCGCTGTTTTTTCATCTTCGTGGTGGTGTTTATATTTCTGAAACTCACCGGACGGCGCGGGGTTAATCAGCTTTCATTATTTGAAGTGGTGATTATTCTGACGCTGGGGTCCGCGGCCGGTGACGTCACTTTTTATGATGATGTGCCCCTCCTGCCTGTGTTTGCGGTCTTTTTCTCCATTCTTCTGCTGTATCGTCTTTCCACCTGGCTGATGGATAAAAGCCGCTATTTCCAGAACTGGATGGAAGGTAAACCGCTGATCATCATTCGCGACGGTGTGTTCGAGTGGGAAACCATGGCGAGAGAAAATATTACCAAAGGCGAGTTTTATATGGAGCTGCGGCAGAAAGGTGTCGAACATCTCGGCCAGGTCCGGCTGGCATTTCTGGAAGCCAATGGCGGACTGAGCGTCTACTTCCGCCAGGATGACGATGTGGAGCCAGGGTTGCCCGTTTTACCCGAAGACTACATTGATATCGAAACCCTGATGTTGACCAGCGGGCTCTATGCCTGCCATCGATGCAGCTTGATTAAGTCATTCAAAGTAGGTGAAAAAGCCACCTGCCCGCGGTGTCAGAATATCACCTGGGTGAGGGCACTGAGCACTGTGCGGGTGTGAACAGATAATCCTGTTAAATTAGCTTTCCAGGGAGGAAAGAACCTTGTGACGCAGATCTCAACGCGCTTTATCAGGTCATGAGGAATAACCGTTGCAGATGGCTTGTTTCGAATGATAAAACCGGTAAATTAAAGGTAACTATGTGGCTGTCTCAGAGAAGTGGTGAGGGGAAATGACTCAGGTTTATAATTTTAGTGCAGGTCCGGCAATGATCCCGGCTGAAGTGTTGCGTCGTGCGGAACAGGAACTTTGTAACTGGCACGGACTGGGTACCTCGGTGATGGAAATCAGTCACCGCAGTAAGGAGTTTATCCAGGTTGCTGAAGAGTCCGAAAAGGATATCCGTGATCTGCTCAATATTCCCTTGAACTACAAAGTGCTCTTTTGCCACGGCGGCGCCCGCGCACAATTTGCTGCTGTGCCAATGAACCTGCTGGGTGATAAATCCTCTGCCGATTATATTGATGGCGGTTACTGGGCTCACAGCGCAGTCAACGAAGCGAAGAAATATTGCACACCGAATGTCATTGATGTCACGACGACCGTCGACGGTAAACGTGGCATTCTGCCAATGAATGAATGGAAGCTGAATGCCGATTCTGCCTACGTTCATTACTGCCCGAATGAAACTATCGATGGTATCGCTATCGATGAAGTGCCTGATTTTGGTGATAAAATCGTCGTGGCGGATTATTCATCCTGCATTCTCTCCCGCCCGATTGATGTCAGCCGTTTTGGTGTGATTTATGCCGGCGCACAGAAAAATATCGGTCCTGCCGGCCTGACTCTGGTTATCGTTCGTGAAGACCTGCTGGGCAAAGCGCGCACTGAATTGCCTTCTATCCTCGATTATACCGTGCTGGCTGAGAACGACTCTATGTTCAATACCCCGCCGACGTTCGCGTGGTATTTGTCAGGCATGGTATTCAAGTGGCTGAAAGAACAGGGTGGTCTGCGTGAAATGGAAAAACGCAACCGCGCGAAAGCCGAACTGTTGTATGGTGCTATCGACCGTACCGGTTTCTACCGTAATCCGGTCGCTGCGGAAAACCGTTCGTGGATGAACGTTCCTTTCCAGATGGCTGATGCTTCTCTGGACAAACTGTTCCTGGATCAGGCGCAGGAAGCCGGTCTGCATGCACTTAAAGGTCACCGTGTGGCTGGTGGTATGCGTGCATCTATTTATAATGCGATGCCGATTGAAGGTGTTAAAGCACTGACCGACTTCATGGCGGAATTTGAAAAACGCCACGGCTAAGTGTGCTGGCTTTCGGGCAAGCAGAATGCTTAAGTAAGAAGCCTTAAAAATGACCCCGGCTCAATGTCCGGGGTCATTTTATGAAATGAAGAATTGGAGAAAGAGTGGAATCCCTGACATTACAACCCGTTGCGCTGGTTAACGGCAGCATCAATTTACCCGGCTCGAAAAGTGTTTCTAACCGCGCGCTTTTACTGGCTGCTTTTGCACAGGGCACTACCCGCCTGACTAATCTTCTCGACAGCGACGACGTGCGCCATATGCTTAATGCGCTGACGCAATTGGGCGTTACGCACCGTTTATCGGCGGATCGTACCGAATGCGAAATTGATGGTCTGGGCAACGCTTTTTCCAATGCTAAAGGTCTGGAACTGTTTCTTGGCAATGCGGGTACCGCAATGCGTCCGCTGGCAGCCGCATTATGCCTGGGCGAACAGGATGTCGTGCTGACCGGTGAACCGCGCATGAAAGAGCGTCCGATCGGCCATCTGGTGGATGCACTACGTCAGGGCGGCGCGCAGATTGATTATCTGGAGCAGGAAAATTATCCGCCGTTGCGTCTGCGCGGTGGTTTTAGTGGTGGAGATGTCAGTGTTGATGGCAGCGTTTCCAGCCAGTTCCTGACCGCGCTGTTAATGACAGCTCCGCTGGCAGGCAACGACACGACGATTCAGATTAAAGGTGATCTGGTTTCCAAACCTTATATCGATATCACCCTTAATCTGATGAAAACGTTTGGTATTGAAGTGGAAAATCACCAGTATCAGAAATTCATCATCAAAGGGCGTAAGCAATACGTGTCTCCAGGTTCTTATCTGGTCGAAGGCGATGCGTCTTCTGCGTCCTATTTTCTGGCTGCTGCGGCAATTAAAGGCGGTACGGTACGTGTGACAGGTATCGGCAAAAACAGCATGCAGGGCGATATTCGTTTTGCAGACGTACTGGAAAAAATGGGCGCAACGATTCACTGGGCTGATGATTATATTGAATGCACCCGTGGCGAGCTGAAAGGCATCGACATGGATATGAACCATATCCCGGATGCGGCGATGACGATTGCTACCGCTGCATTGTTTGCCGAAGGCCCGACGACGCTGCGTAATATCTATAACTGGCGTGTTAAAGAGACCGATCGTCTGGCGGCGATGGCCACTGAATTGCGCAAAGTGGGTGCGACGGTAGAAGAGGGCGAAGATTACATTCGCGTTGAACCGCCGAAATCTCTGAAGTTTGCCGAGATCGGAACCTATAATGATCACCGCATGGCGATGTGTTTCTCGCTGGTGGCGTTATCGGATACACCGGTGACTATTCTCGACCCGAAATGCACGGCAAAAACATTCCCGGACTATTTTGATCGTCTGGCGGGAATCAGTACTCTGGCATAGTCTTTCACTGTGAATGCCACTGAGCGAACGGACATCACACGATGTCCGTTTTTTGTTTTTAGGCTCAGAACCGTCCGCTTTTTAGGCAACCGAAAAAATGCGGGGTAACAGTTGTCGTAAAGGCAGCGTATAATGCCGCTCCTGAATTAGTCCTGTGAGGCTAATGAAGCGGGTATCCCCCACCGAAAGGAGACAAAAATGACGGCTTTAGCCCCGGTGATCACCGTTGATGGGCCAAGTGGTGCAGGTAAAGGTACGTTATGTAAAGCGCTGGCCGAAGCCTTTAACTGGCATCTGCTCGATTCCGGCGCGATTTACCGCGTTTTAGCGCTGGCGGCTTTGCATCATCAGGTTGATATTGTCTCAGAAGAGGCGCTCGTTCCGCTTGCCGCACACCTCGATGTTCGTTTTGTGGCTCAGGACGGGCAGTTACACGTTATTTTAGAAGGTGAGGATGTTACCAACGAAATCCGCACCGAAACGGTTGGGAATACGGCGTCTCAGGCGGCCGCATTTCCCCGCGTTCGTGAGGCATTATTGCGCCGGCAGCGTGCATTCCGTGATAAACCGGGCCTGATTGCCGATGGTCGTGACATGGGCACGGTGGTTTTCCCTGATGCACCTGTAAAGATATTTCTGGATGCCAGTTCTGAAGAGCGTGCGAACAGAAGAATGCTACAGTTGCAGGAAAAAGGCTTTAGTGTTAACTTTGAACGGCTTTTAGCCGAGATCAAAGAACGCGATGATCGTGATCGTAATAGATCTATTGCGCCTTTAGTGGCTGCTTCTGATGCGTTATTGCTGGATTCAACCAGCATGTCCATCGACGAAGTCATCGAAAAAGCGCTGGCTTATGCCACAGAAATTCTAGGATTGCCGCAAAAACAAACCCGGTAATCGAGCCTTGATCTGGTGCTGAAGAATATTCAGTGCCAGTTTTGGCTATAGTTTTTTTTAACCTCGCCGCAAGGATCTGTAGCGGGGCATTTGAAACAACCCCATCCAGCAGGAAGCCAGATGGACGTTAAACTTAAGAACCTAAAGATTATCAACATGACTGAATCTTTTGCTCAACTCTTTGAAGAATCCTTAAAAACAATCGAAACCCGTCCTGGTTCCATCGTTCGTGGTGTTGTTGTGTCTATCGACAAAGATATCGTACTGGTTGACGCCGGTCTGAAATCTGAGTCTGCAATCCCGGCAGAACAATTCAAAAACGCACAGGGCGAACTGGAAATCCAGGTTGGCGACGAAGTTGATGTTGCGCTGGACGCTGTTGAAGACGGCTTCGGTGAAACTCTGCTGTCCCGTGAAAAAGCTAAACGTCATGAAGCTTGGATCACGCTGGAAAAAGCTTACGAAGAATCTGCAACTGTTACCGGTGTTATCAACGGTAAAGTTAAAGGCGGTTTCACTGTTGAGCTGAACGGTATCCGTGCGTTCCTGCCAGGTTCACTGGTAGACGTTCGTCCTGTTCGCGACACGCTGCATCTCGAAGGCAAAGATCTTGAGTTCAAAGTCATCAAGCTGGACCAGAAACGCAACAACGTTGTTGTTTCCCGTCGTGCAGTAATTGAGTCTGAGAACAGCGCAGAGCGCGATCAGCTGCTGGAAAACCTGCAGGAAGGCATGGAAGTTAAAGGTATCGTTAAGAACCTCACTGACTACGGTGCATTCGTTGATCTGGGCGGCGTTGACGGCCTGCTGCACATCACTGACATGGCTTGGAAACGTGTTAAACACCCAAGCGAAATCGTTAATGTTGGCGATGAAATCACTGTTAAAGTCCTTAAATTCGACCGCGAACGTACCCGTGTGTCACTGGGTCTGAAACAACTGGGCGAAGATCCATGGGTCGCTATCGCTAAACGTTACCCTGAAGGTACTAAACTGACTGGTCGCGTTACTAACCTGACTGATTACGGCTGCTTCGTAGAAATCGAAGAAGGCGTTGAAGGTCTGGTTCACGTTTCTGAAATGGATTGGACTAACAAAAACATCCACCCATCTAAAGTTGTTAACGTGGGCGATGTTGTTGAAGTTATGGTTCTGGATATCGACGAAGAACGTCGTCGTATCTCCCTGGGCCTGAAACAATGCAAAAACAACCCATGGCAGCAGTTTGCAGAAACCCACAACAAGAACGACCGCGTTGAAGGTAAAATCAAGTCAATCACTGACTTCGGTATCTTCATTGGTCTGGACGGCGGCATCGACGGCCTGGTTCACCTGTCTGACATCTCCTGGAACGTTGCAGGCGAAGAAGCAGTACGTGAATACAAAAAAGGCGACGAAATCGCAGCTGTGGTCCTGCAAGTTGACGCAGAACGTGAACGTATCTCCCTGGGCGTGAAACAACTGGCTGAAGATCCATTCAATAACTACCTGTCTGTTAACAAGAAAGGTACTATTGTTACTGGTAAAGTCACTGCAGTTGACGCCAAAGGTGCTACAGTTGAATTAGCTGGTGGCGTAGAAGGTTACCTGCGCGCTTCAGAAGCTTCTCGCGACCGTATTGAAGACGCAACTCTGGTTCTGAGCGTTGGTGATGAAGTTGAAGCTAAATTCACCGGTGTTGATCGTAAGAACCGCGTAGTAAGCCTGTCCGTCCGTGCTAAGGACGAAGCAGACGAGAAAGATGCAATCGCTGTTGTTAACAACAAACCAGATGAAAGCAACTTCTCTAACGCTATGGCTGAAGCGTTCAAAGCGGCAAAAGGCGAGTAATGACGGGGGGCAACTCTGTTGCCCCGAAACGGTAGTTTAGCTGCAAAGCTTGGAGGTATTATGACCAAGTCTGAACTTATTGAAAGACTTGCTGGCCAGCACTCTCATATCCCGGCGAAAGCTGTTGAGGATGCAGTGAAAGAGATGCTTGAGCATATGGCTGCAACCTTGGCTGATGGTGAACGCATCGAAATCCGTGGGTTTGGCAGTTTTTCTCTTCACTACCGTGCTCCGCGTGTTGGGCGCAACCCTAAAACGGGTGATAAAGTTGAGCTGGACGGCAAGTACGTTCCTCACTTTAAACCAGGCAAAGAGTTGCGTGATCGCGCGAACATTTATGGTTAAGGTTTCGGCCTGACATAAATGTCTGCCTATAGCGAACGTAAAACGGTACCTTTCGGGGTGCCGTTTTTTTTGCTCTTTTTTGCCAAAATTAACCCTCCATAACCAGTCTCACTCCGATATTTTGCGTAATGTCTCGCATTGATTCTGTCTTCTGCTTGTCCCCCATGCGCCTAAAAATCATACTCCGGCACCGAAAGCTACAAAGCTACCGAAAGTATTGGTGGTTATACGTCAGGGAGTAAAAAAATAAAAATCTCAACGGATGAGGCTGCTGCAGCCGTCATAACCGGCATGTTGCCACTGATATTTCTCCCACAAATACCTTCTGTGGGGGTACTGACGGCTTTATGTGCTCTCGCCTGGTTTTTAGCTGGGGGAAAGAAAAAGCTATTAATGGTATCAGCAATCGCATTGATCAGTTTTAGCTGGGGGGCTTTTCAGGGAGGGATCCAGATAGAGCAGATAAATGCATTGCAGGGGATGTCCAGGAATGTGACAGCAACTCTGCAAACCATCAATCTGGGGAATGCCAGCGAACAATCCCAGTTTTTCAAAATTGAAAATCTTGAAGGCCAAAGAGTCTTTCCACCTGTTATGTTCAGGACAAAGTGGCGTGAGGGAGGGGAGAACCTTCGCGCCGGTCAGCGCTGGCAGATGAAAGTCAGCTTGCGTCCTGTTCATAGTCTGCTCAACGAAGGCGGTTTTGACGCGCAACGCTGGGCACTGTCTCAACATGCTCCCCTGACAGCCACAATTCAAAGTGCTGAACTGCTGGATAATAACAGCACCCTTCGTCAGCAATTTATCCAGCGGGTACAGCAGGGGATGCCGCCACTAGAAAATACGCCGGTGTTGGTTGCATTGGCTTTTGGGGAGAAAGGGTTAATTCAGGGACCGGAAAAACTACTGTTGCAGAGAACCGGGATTGCGCATCTGGTGGCAATATCAGGGCTGCATATTGGTATTGCCGCCTTATTCGGCTGGTGGCTGGCGCGTGGTCTGCAATTTGTTATGCCGGCAAGAATGATTGATTATCGCTTCCCGTTATTGGTCAGTTGCACCTTTTTGCTGACCTATACCTGGCTGTCCGGTGGGAATGCACCGGCTTTAAGAGCCGCACTGGCGGTATCAATGTGGCTGATACTTCGTTTTTTTCGTATCCGTTGTCATCCATGGCAAATTTGGCTGTGGGGGACGGCTCTGCTGCTACTTTTAGATCCCATGAAACTGCTATCGGACAGCTTTTGGTTGTCCTGTTTTGCGGTGGCATCGCTGGTTTTTTGGTTCCAGTGGGCGCCGCTTCCAGCACGTTTCAAGCATAGGTGGTATTGGTCATTTTTGCGCTGGGGGCACTTACAGGCAGGCATGACATTCCTTCTGTTACCGATACAAATTGGAATTTTTCACGGGGTTAACGTCTTTTCTTTCCTGGCTAATATGTGGGCGGTTCCGGTTGTTTCACTGATCACCGTCCCCTTAGTTTTGTTCTCCTTACTGGCCAATTTACTGCCGGCTTGCTGGCTGATTAATGCGAAAACTCTTGTCTGGCAACTCAGTGATTCTTCGTTGAGTCTGGCTATGTGGGGGATTAAACCTTTTGCTGTAGGCTGGACTCCGCTTGGTGAGTCGTTTCTGTTGTTAAGCCTTTTGGGATGGCCAGTAATCATTTGCTGGCGCCTCCTCCCTGTTAAACACTCTCTTTCACTAATTTGTTCTTTATGTGCTCTCTCCGTGGCCTGGTTAATCAGGATACCGCCGGAAAGGTGGCGGGTCGATATGCTGGATGTCGGTCATGGTCTTTCCGTGCTGATCAGCAGAAATGGAAAGGGGATTTTGTATGACACCGGCAACCGGTGGGAAGGGGGTTCAGCGGCTGAACAGAATATTATTCCGTTCCTGAATCAGCGAGATATTCAGCTTGAGCAGATAATTATCAGTCACAACGATATGGATCACCGGGGAGGACTGGAGCCCTTACAAACCCGGTATCCCGATGCCCGGCTTCGTGAGAGCTCAATTTCGGGACAGAACCATTTGAAATGCATTGCTGGCGAGCAATTTCGCTGGCAAGGGCTGATGTTCAAGGTGCTGTGGCCTGAGCGACCTGAAGCAGATGCGCGAAACAACGAAAGTTGCGTCATTCGCGTCAGTGAAGGGGCATTTAGTTTGCTGTTGACGGGGGATATAGAAGCGCAAACAGAAAAGGCTCTCATCATGAAATGGCGTCAGGATTTACAGGCGACGGTGTTACAGGTACCCCACCATGGGAGCAACACATCGTCGACTCCACCCTTTCTGCGAACAGTTAAAGCGGTTACGTCGCTCGCTTCTGCTTCCCGCTTCAATAAATGGCATCTTCCTGCTCATAAAGTTGTTAGCAGATACAACAAAGCGCGCTATGACTGGCATTCGACCTCTGTATCCGGCCAGTTGAGCCTGTTCATTTATGACGATTATTGGACAATTAAAGGGTTACGCGATCAATTAAACCCACGTTGGTACCACCGCCAGTTTGGAGTATCAGGAGATAATGAGTAGAATAGACCGCTATTTCTTTCGATGCTGGTTGATATTGCATGATGAACGATAAAGATCTCTCCACATGGCAGACATTCCGTCGCTTGTGGCCGATGATCACACCTTTTAAAGCCGGGCTTATCGCTGCGGCTATTGCGCTGGTCGCTAACGCCGCCAGTGATACTTTCATGCTGTCTTTGCTGAAGCCACTGCTGGATGACGGTTTTGGTAAAGCTGACCGCTCAATTCTTCTCTGGATGCCACTGGTCGTTATCGGTCTGATGGTCGTTCGTGGTATCAGTGGCTACATTTCCAGCTACTGCATTTCCTGGGTGTCGGGCAAAGTAGTAATGCATATGCGTCGCCGTCTGTTCGGTCATATGATGAGAATGCCGGTCGCTTTCTTTGACCAGCAATCTACCGGTACCTTGCTTTCGCGCATTACCTACGATTCAGAACAGGTGGCGTCATCGTCTTCCAGTGCGCTGGTGACCGTGGTACGTGAGGGTGCGTCGATCATTGGTCTGTTTGTCATGATGTTCTACTACAGCTGGCAACTGTCGGTGATCCTCTTAGTGATTGCGCCGATTGTTTCTGTTGTTATTCGTGTGGTGTCTAAACGCTTCCGTAATATCAGTAAGACAATGCAAAACACCATGGGGCAGGTGACAACCAGCGCTGAGCAAATGCTGAAAGGCCATAAAGAAGTATTGATCTTCGGTGGTCAGAAAGTGGAAACCGCGCGTTTTGATAAAGTCAGTAACCGCATGCGTCAGCAAGGTATGCGTATGGTTTCTGCTTCTTCAATCTCGGACCCGATTATCCAGCTGATTGCTTCTCTGGCTCTGGCTTTCGTCTTGTATGCGGCGAGCTTCCCGTCTGTAATGGAAACCCTCAGCGCGGGTACTATTACAGTCGTTTTCTCTTCCATGATTGCCCTGATGCGTCCGCTGAAATCACTGACTAACGTTAACTCTCAGTTCCAGCGCGGTATGGCTGCCTGTCAGACTCTGTTCTCCATTCTGGATATGGAACAGGAAAAAGACGAAGGCAAACTGGAAGTTAAGCGCGTTAAAGGTGACGTGGAATTCAAAAATGTGACTTTCACCTATCCTGGTCGTGATATTCCGGCACTGCGTAATATTTCCTTCGAGCTGCCAGAAGGGAAAACCGTTGCACTGGTGGGACGTTCCGGTTCCGGTAAATCGACCATCGCGAATTTACTGACACGCTTCTATGACATTCAGGAAGGTAAAATCCTGATGGATGGACATGATTTGCGTGAATACACCCTGTCGTCATTGCGCGATCAAGTGGCGCTGGTTTCCCAGAACGTCCATTTATTCAACGACACCATTGCTAACAATATCGCTTACGCCCGAACTGATATGTACTCCCGCGAAGAAATCGAAAAAGCGGCCACTATGGCGTATGCGATGGACTTTATCAGCAAAATGGACAAAGGGCTGGATACCGTCATTGGCGAAAATGGCGTTCTGCTTTCAGGTGGTCAGCGTCAGCGTATTGCCATTGCACGTGCCTTGTTACGTGACTCGCCAGTTCTGATCCTCGATGAAGCAACCTCTGCGCTGGATACTGAGTCTGAGCGCGCAATTCAGGCTGCGCTGGATGAATTGCAGAAAAACCGCACCTCACTGGTTATCGCTCACCGTTTATCGACTATCGAAAAAGCGGATGAAATCCTGGTCATTGAGGATGGTTGTATCGTTGAACGGGGCTCGCACGCGAAACTTCTGGAAGAGCGCGGCGTTTACTCACAACTCTACCGGATGCAATTCGGGCAATGATTGATCGCATCTGGTCAGGGAAATCACCGCTATTTTTATTACTCCTGCCGCTGGCATGGCTTTACGGATTGATTTCGAATCTCATTCGTTTTAGCTATAAAGCCGGGCTGAAAAAAAGCTGGCGGGCCCCGGTGCCCGTGGTGGTAGTCGGGAATCTGACTGCGGGGGGGAACGGGAAAACGCCGGTGGTTATCTGGCTGGTGGAAACGCTGCAACAGCACGGTTTTCGTGTCGGTGTGGTTTCACGCGGGTATGGCGGAAAAGCGGAAAGCTATCCGTTGTTGCTTAGTGAAGAAACATCAACGGCACAAGCGGGTGATGAACCCGTGCTGATTTCTCAGAGAACGGGGGCGCCGGTTGCGGTGTCTCCGGTTCGCTCAGATGCAGTAAAAGCGCTTCTTGCGTCGCATGAGCTCGATGTCATTATTACCGACGATGGGTTGCAACATTATGCTCTTGCGCGTGATGTTGAAATTGTAGTGGTTGATGGCATCCGGCGTTTCGGCAACGGGCACTGGTTGCCAGCGGGACCGATGCGGGAACGTCGTTCACGTTTGCGCTCCGTTGATGCCGTAATCACTAACGGCGGCACGGCGCACTCAGGTGAGCTGGCGATGATTCTGCAGCCTGGAAAAGCCATTAATCTGCTGACCGGTGAGCATCGTGATCCGGCCTCACTACAGAATGTTGTCGCAATGGCAGGGATCGGACATCCACCACGCTTTTTTGCCACGCTGAAACAGCTGGATGTGAACGTGCAAAATGAAGTCGCATTTTCTGATCATCAACCCTATACGCTGGATAAGCTTTCAGGCGTGGCACAATCCGGGCAAGTTCTTCTGATGACGGAAAAAGACGCGGTGAAATGCCGCTCATTTGCTCAGCCCAACTGGTGGTATCTTCCTGTCGACGCAAAGATTGAAGGTGTTCTGGCAGAGAAATTACTGCAAAAAATCAGCGATCTGATACTGAAAAAGATCCGCTGAGTGCGGATTTTTTATTAAAATTCACATTCTGATTTAAAATTTACGTAAATATATACTCTGAAGGTGACTGATTTTAAAGGTTAATATTCAAAATCACTGTTTTCCTAAAAATAATTACGTAAGGTGTCTTGCTATTACACAGTGCTTATGAGTAAATGCGTGCAGCCTGTGTTGCAGCGCTATTTATGTATGAGTGTAGAGTAAAGCAGTTCCTCCCAGACGTTATCTCTTTCCCGATGATTCCGCTTCCAAGACGAACCTTCTAAGTCCTCCCCATAAGTAATTGTCTGAACTATTGGCTAACATTGCCGAATGGCAGGATTTTATATTGAGTTAAAAGGTTTTAAATATGTCTAAGAAAAATGGTCAGGTTAAGTGGTTCAATGAAAGCAAAGGTTTTGGTTTTATTGAGCAAGCTGATGGCGGCAAAGATGTATTCGTACATTTTTCTGCAATCGCAACTGATGGTTTCAAAACTCTGGCTGAAGGCCAGCGTGTAGAATACACCATTCAGGACAGCCCGCGCGGTCCGTCTGCTGCCAACGTTATTGCTCTCTGATAAGAGGCTGACGTGGTGATATAAAAATAACGTGAATCGTGATTTATATCAGCAGAATAAAGCCCGCCCAATGGCGGGTTTTTAGTGTGAAGAAGTCAGTTAGATTTCAATACTAAGCAGTAAAAATAATTGTTAAATAATTCGCTCATTAGAGGTTTTTTATAAAAAAATAACTTAGAAATGGGCAAACGCATCCGAACAATAATAAAAAAGTGTGTTCATGGATGCCCAAAATAAAGGATAGAAATTATGATGTTACAAATGGGTTTAGTTAAATGGTACAACCAGGCAAAAGGCTACGGTTTTATTTGTCCGCTTGATGGTTCTTCTGAAATTTATGTTCAGCGTACCTCCATTGCCAATACCGGAAATAAATCCCTCAGCGCTGGCCAGAAAGTCGAGTTCACTACTTACCGCAGCGTAGCACATGGCCCTTCAGCGGCTGATGTGATTGCGTTCTGAGTCTGGTTTTTTGTTGTTCCCCGTTGAGCTGAATTTTACGCTCCGGTAAAAATATGCTATCGGTATCCACAGTTTACTTGCTGCCATGGATACCGATATGTCTCACCCGGTTATATCTCTTGCTTCAGCCCGCACCCTGCATTTATCTGCGCAAAATCTCCTAAAACCCGTTACCCGGAAACCGTCTGCTGCTGATGTTGTGCAGACCATCCGTGACATGGGATTACTGCAAATAGACACGATCAGCGTGGTGGCACGCAGCCCTTATTTGGTTCTGTTCAGTCGCCTGGGGCAGTATTCCCCGCAATGGCTGGACGAAGCGCTTTCCACCGGAAAAATCTTTGAATATTGGGCGCATGAGGCCTGTTTTATTCCCAGCGAAGATTACGGATTGTTGCGCCACAGGATGCTGAATCCACAGGGAATGGGCTGGAAGTTTTCGCAGGCCTGGTTTGATGAACATCAGTCAGATATTCAGGCATTGCTGGAGCATATTGCAGAAAACGGTCCCGTGCGTTCGGCAGATTTCACCGCAGCTAAAAAATCAGCCAGTGGCTGGTGGGACTGGAAGCCTCATAAAAAGCATCTGGAAACGCTGTTCACTTCAGGAAAACTGATGGTGTCAGAACGGCGTAATTTCCACCGGGTTTACGACCTGTCCGAACGGGTGATGCCTGACTGGGATGATGCCACTCAGACTCTTAAGCAGGAGGCGGCACAATACCAGATGCTACGTCGCTCTGCGCAATATCTGGGTATATTCAAACCGGAATGGCTCGCGGACTACTACCGCCTTAAGCGTGTGAATTCTAAAGCCGTTATTGCACAATTGCTGGCGGATAACGAAATCACACCAGTAGAAGTTACAGGAATTGAAGGTGTTTTTTACGTCCACCAGCAACAGTTATCTCTGCTGCAACAAGCGACAGAATCACCCATCAGCTCAACCGTCACTACGCTGCTTTCACCTTTTGATCCGGTAGTGTGGGATCGCAAACGCGCGTCGGTGCTGTTTAATTTTGAATACCGTATTGAGTGCTATACGCCGGAAGCAAAACGCCAGTACGGCTATTTTACGCTTCCGGTATTACAGCGGGGCGAACTGATTGGACGTGTCGATGCAAAAATGCATCGCAAAGAAAAAATTCTGGAAGTAAAGAGTCTGCATCTTGAACCGCAAATCGCCATCACCGCCCGGCGTGCACAGGATGTTCAGAGCGCAATTACGCGATTTGCGCAGTGGCAGGGAGCTGAAAGGGTATTGACTGGAAATGTACCTGAGGCACTTATGGCGCTCTGGGGCACTGACTGGCCGGTTTGATCCCATTAAAAGTCATCGTGTACGTCATCCCGCAAAATGAAACGGCTGCATCAGGCAGCCGTTATTTCACGATGATTGCAGGTGTCACGACAGTCTTATTGACTGAAGTTAGCGAACATTGCGATGATTTTGTTAATGGTTTTCATTTTCGAGCTCTTATGTGGGGTTGATAGTGTGACTTGCATCACAAAAAAATTGTACTCCCACTAAATCTGCAACGCAATCGCTCCCTGATGAAATTTTTCATTCACATTAGATTAACTTTTAACTGATTCCCGCGGGCGAACAGAGGATTAACGGGTGGCAGGGGTTATGCTATCCTCTGGGACCGCTGTCTTATGTATTCCAATGTTTTTTGCGGTACACCTTGCTCAACACGCAGTGTATTCGCCTCCGGGAGGAACTTATGGATCATCGTTTACTTGAAATCGTTGCGTGCCCTGTTTGCAACGGCAAGCTCTACTTTAATAAAGAATCACAGGAACTGGTATGTAAGGCAGACAGTTTGGCTTATCCGGTCCGTGACGGTATCCCTGTATTATTAGAAAATGAAGCCCGTCCGCTTTCTGTAGATGAGACGCATCCATGAGTTTTATTGCCATTATTCCGGCCCGTTTTGGGTCAAGCCGTTTGCCGGGTAAGCCGCTGGCGGATATTAACGGTAAACCGATGGTTGTGCATGTGATGGAGCGCGCCCTTGAGTCCGGGGCAAAAAGAGTGATTGTTGCGACGGATCACCCCGATGTGGCGAAAGCCGTCGAAGCGGCAGGTGGCGAAGTCTGCCTGACCCGTCCTGACCATGAATCCGGCACGGAACGTCTGGCTGAAGTGATTGAGTTATGCCAGTTTGCCGATGATGAAATCATTGTGAATGTGCAGGGTGATGAGCCCCTGATCCCGCCGGTCATCATCCGCCAGGTGGCAGATAATCTGGCAAATAGCGAAGCCGGCATGGCGACGCTGGCCGTGCCTATTGAAACGGCGGAAGAGGCGTTTAACCCAAATGCTGTTAAAGTTGTGCGCGATGCAAAAGGCTACGCCATGTATTTCTCACGCGCGACCATTCCATGGGAACGTGAGCGTTTTGCCGTTTCTAAGGAAACCGTTGGAGATACTTTCCTTCGCCACATCGGCATTTATGCTTATCGCGCAGGGTTTATCCGCCAGTATGTAAAATGGGAACCGAGCCAGCTTGAGCATATCGAACTGCTAGAACAGCTGCGGGTACTGTGGTACGGTGAAAAAATTCACGTTGATGTGGCGAAAGCCATTCCGTCCGTGGGTGTGGATACGGCAGAAGATTTAGAACGCGTGCGTGCAATCCTGAGCCATAAATAAAGATCCCGAGCCATAAATAATAAGGCGGAATGTCCCGGCATTCCGTTTCTTCATTTCATACTTTCCCCGATTTTTGCGCGACATCTTCCTTTTTCTGCCCCCATTATCCGGTTTTTGTTTGATCTGAAACGGGGTATTCCGTTACCGAAGCTTTCATCATGAACGTTAACTTTTTCGTCACTGCGAATACGTTATGGAACAGCTAAAAGCCGAATTGAGTATTGTGTTGGGCGAGCGTTTGTCCCGACTGGAATGTGTGAGTGAGCAGCCTTATGCCCATCTTTTTTCCCTTTATGATGAGCAGGGTTACGCCATGCCTTTGCTGGCGAAAAGTTTTATTTGTCAGGGTATCGCCGGCCAGGAAGCCTATAAACTATCGATGCTGGCGAGAGAAGGTGTGGTACGGGTTCCGACGGTCTACGGCATGGTAACCACTCACCAGAAACCTTATCAGGAAATCCTGCTCATAGAGCGTCTGCGCGGTGTTTCTGCGGAAGCCCCGACGCGTTCGCCGGAACGCTGGAAAATATTGCAGGAGCAAATTGTTGAAGCGATGCTTGCCTGGCACCGCATCGACAGTCACGGCTGCGTCGGTTCTGTTGACAGCACACAGGAAAATCGTTGGGAAAACTGGTATCCGCAAAGAATAGAAGTGCTGTGGGCAACGTTAACGAATTTACAGGCGCCTGAGCTGACGCCGGAAGACCGCACGTTGCTGTTTCGTTCCCGAATCTGTATCCCCGCGCTGTTTAAAGATTTTGACGACACGCCGGTGCTGGTTCACGGCAATCTGTCGTTACGCAGTATGCTCAAAGATCCGCGCAGCGATCAGTTACTGGCGATGATCAATCCGGGGCCGGTACTGTGGGCACCGCGTGAGTTTGATTTATTCCGCCTGTGGGAAAAAGGAATGAGCGAGCAGTTGCTGTTCGGCTATCTGCAAAAAGCGCCGGTTTCGGAAAGTTTCCTTGCCCGCCGCTGGATGTATCTGGTGTGGGAGTCCGTTGCGCACATGATCCACACCGGCAAACTTGATCGCCGCCAGTTTGATTTTGCACGGCAACAGCTGCTGCCGTGGCTGAACTGAACTACTGCGTTACGGGCGCGGGTGATGTCATCCATTGCCATAAGCGCCCCAGTGTTTCGTACCACGCTCGCTCGCTGTGCGATAAGTACAAGGCCTGCGGCAGGGCCCGTTCCCACGGATTAAGCGGGGAATCTATCGCCAACTGATTCGCCGGTGCGGGAATCGGATGCAATCCCTGCTGCCGGAAAAACACCATCGCCCGGGGCAAATGATTCGCTGACGTTACCAGCACGAAAGGCTGATCAGCGATCAGTGCTTTCACTTCCTGCGCTTCCTGATGCGTATCTCTGGGTTTATCGAGCAGGATAATATCGCTTTCAGGCACCCCTAAACTTTGCGCCACTTTTCCCGCTACCGCGGCGCTGCTGACCGGATTCGTCATCGCCTGCGCACCGGTAAAAATCATTTTTGAACCCGGATTTGCGCGGTAAATCCGGATACCTTCCGTCACACGTGGCAGACTGTTGTTGATGAGATTAGAACTCGGTGCCCAGTCCGGGTTGTAGGTATAACCGCCTCCCAAAACCACCACAAATTTAACCGGCGTATGTGCCGGTGTCTGATAAGTCTGATACCCGGATTCTATCGGGCGCAGCAGACTGTCCGCGACCGGCTGTACACTCAGCAGCAGTAACAGCAACCAACTCAGTAAAAAAAACACTTTTCCGGTTTTTTGCCAGCGGGTCATCCACAACAAAACCAGTGCAACCGCCATGATAACCAGAATAAAGGGTAACGGTAATAACAGGCCACCGAAGGTTTTTTTTAGGATAAATAACATCAGAAACCGGTCCTTTTGGGTGAAAAAACGACATCCGGGCATGAATCGGCGTCAGGATGATTTATTCTATGCCAGCATGTGCCAAAATAGCAGGTCGCGCAGATAAACCCTTTAACAGATTGCACCATCAGGAACAGGTATCTCTTCATGCAGGATCGTAACTTCGACGATATGGCGGAAAAATTTTCGCGCAATATCTACGGCACAACTAAGGGACGTATCCGTCAGGCTGTGTTGGGTCAGGATCTGCAAGAATTGCTACAAACGCTGCCGCAGCGGCCATTACGTATTCTCGATGCGGGTGGCGGTGAAGGGCAAATGGCCTGTGAACTTGCCGCTTTAGGACATCAGGTCTTGTTGTGCGATCTCTCCGGTGAGATGATCCGGCGCGCCGAGGCCGCGGCGGTGGAAAAAGGTGTGAGCGGTAACATGCAATTTGTACAATGTCCGGCTCAGCATATCGCAGAACATTTGGAACAGCCGGTTGATCTGATATTGTTCCATGCGGTCATTGAATGGCTGGCAGAACCTCGTCAGGCACTTGCCGCGCTGGTCGATTGTCTGGCACCGGGTGGCGCATTATCGTTGATGTTTTACAATATTCACGGTCTGGTCATGCGGCATATGATCCTCGGCAACTTCGGTCATGTCGAAGCGGGTGTGCCAAAAATCAAAAAAAGCTCCCTGTTACCCGATCATCCGCTGGAACCTGCGCAGGTTTATCAGTGGCTGGAAGAACTGGGAATGCAGATAAGCGGCAAGACCGGTGTTAGAGTGTTCCACGATTATTTGCGAAACAGACAACAACATAAGCAGGATTTTGACGAGCTTTTGGCACTGGAGCAGCGTTATTGCCGTCAGGAACCTTTTGTTAGTTTGGGACGCTACATCCATGTGATGGCGCACAAACCCATTCTGAAGGACGAATTATGAGTGAATTTTCCCAGACTGTACCCGAACTGGTCGCCTGGGCACGGAAAAATGATTTCTCAATTTCGCTGCCAACGGAGCGGCTGGCTTTTCTTCTGGCGATTGCCACGTTAAACAGCGAGCGCCTTGACGGGGAAATGAGTGAGGGTGAACTGGTCGATGCGTTTCGTCATGTCAGCAAAGGATTTGAGCAGACTAACGAAACCATTACCCTACGTGCCAATAACGCCATCAATGACATGGTGCGTCAGCGCTTGCTCAACCGTTTTGTCAGTGAAATGGCAGACGGTAATGCCATTTATCGCCTGACTCCGCTGGCGATCGGCATTTCAGATTACTATATCCGCCAGCGTGAATTTTCCACGTTGCGGTTGTCTATGCAGTTATCGATTGTTGCGCAGGAACTCAAACGCGCGGCTGATGCGGCAGAAGAGGGCGGCGATGATTTCCACTGGCATCGCAATGTCTACGCGCCGCTGAAATATTCCGTTGCTGAGATTTTTGACAGCATCGACATGACCCAGCGCATCATGGACGAACAGCAGCAGGGCGTAAAAGACGACATCGCCGCACTGCTGAATAAAGACTGGCGCGCGGCCATTTCCAGCTGTGAAATCCTTCTGTCAGAAACCTCCGGCACGCTGCGTGAATTACAAGATACGCTTGAAGCCGCCGGTAACCTGTTGCAGGCGCATCTGATGCGCATTCAGGATGCCACGATGGCCGGGCTCGATTTGAGCTTTGTCGACAAACTGGTGTTCGACTTACAGAACAAACTTGACCGCATTACCAGCTGGGGTCAGCAGGCCATTGACCTGTGGATTGGTTACGACCGCCATGTGCATAAATTTATCCGTACTGCGATTGATATGGATAAAAACCGGGTATTCGCACAACGTCTGCGTCAGTCGGTGCAAAACTACTTTGATCAGCCGTGGACGCTCACCTTTGCTAATGCCGATCGTCTGCTGGATATGCGTGACGAAGAGCTGGCACTGCGCAGCGAAGAAGTTACCGGTGAACTTCCGCCAGATCTCGAGTTTGAAGAATTTAACGAAATCCGCGAACAACTTGCGGCATTGATTGAACAGGCATTACAGGTTTATCAGCAACAAAAAACGCCGCTCAATCTGGGCATGGTAATGCGCGAATACCTTAAGCAGTATCCGCGTGCCCGACACTTTGATGTCGCGCGAATTGTGGTCGACCAGGCGGTACGCCTTGGTGTGGCTGAAGCAGATTTTTCAGGGTTGCATGCCGAATGGCAGGCAATCAATGATTACGGAGCCAAGGTGCAGGCCCATGTCATCGACAAATATTGAACACATAATGCCAGCTAAGCTGGCGCAGGCACTGGCGAATTCAGTGTTTCCTGCTCTCGACAGCCAGCTGCGTTCTGGCCGTCATATCGGCATTGATGAACTGGATAACCACGCTTTCCTGATGGACTATCAGGAAGAAATGGAACTGTTTTACAGCCGCTACAACGTGGAATTAATCCGGGCACCGGAAGGCTTCTTCTATCTTCGCCCGCGTTCCACCACGCTTATCCCGCGTTCCGTGCTCTCTGAACTGGACATGATGGTCGGGAAAATTCTCTGCTATTTGTATCTCAGCCCGGAACGTCTGGCGCATGAGGGGATTTTTACCCAGCAGGAACTTTATGACGAATTACTGAGCCTGGCAGACGAAAGTAAATTACTGAAATACGTCAACCAGCGCTCAACCGGCTCCGATTTGGATCGCCAGAAGTTGCAGGATAAAGTCCGCACGTCACTGAACCGCCTGCGCCGTCTGGGCATGGTGTATTTCATGGGCGTCGACAGCAGCAAATTCCGTATCACCGAAGCGGTATTTCGTTTTGGCGCGGATGTCCGCAGCGGCGATGACGCGCGTGAAGCTCAGTTGCGGATGATCCGCGATGGCGAAGCGATGCCAGTCGACAACGCGTTGTCCTTGAACGACGAAAATGAAGACGGCGAACCGCTGGCAGGGCAGCAAGGGCATGAAAGCGCAGAGGATGAACAGGAATGATTGAACGCGGTAAATTTCGCTCACTGACGCTGGTTAACTGGAACGGGTTCTTTGCCCGTACATTTGACCTCGATTCACTGGTCACCACGCTGTCCGGCGGTAACGGGGCGGGTAAATCCACCACCATGGCCGCTTTTGTCACGGCGCTGATCCCTGATCTGACGTTGCTGCATTTTCGTAATACCACCGAGGCGGGGGCGACCTCCGGCTCACGCGACAAAGGTCTGCACGGTAAACTGCGCGCCGGTGTCTGTTATTCCGTTCTTGATGTGGTGAACTCCCGTCATCAGCGCATCGTTGTGGGTGTTCGTCTACAGCAGGTTGCGGGTCGTGACCGTAAAGTCGATATCAAACCTTTCACTATTCAGGGCTTGCCGGTTGCGGTGAACCCGACAGAGATGTTGACGGAAACAGTTGGCGAGCGTCAGGCGCGCGTGCTGCCTTTGCAGGAACTGAAAGACCGCGTTGAAGCAATGGAAGGCGTTCAGTTCAAGCAGTTCAACTCGATTACTGATTACCATGCGCTGATGTTTGATCTGGGTGTGATCCCGCGTCGTCTGCGTTCAGCGTCTGATCGCAGTAAATTCTATCGTCTGATCGAAGCCTCTTTGTACGGCGGTATTTCCAGCGCCATCACCCGCTCTCTGCGCGACTACCTGTTGCCGGAAAACAGCGGTGTGCGTAAAGCCTTCCAGGATATGGAAGCCGCGCTGCGTGAAAACCGTATGACGCTCGAAGCGATCCGCGTAACGCAATCTGACCGTGACCTGTTTAAGCATCTGATTTCTGAAGCAACGTCCTACGTGGCCGCTGACTATATGCGTCACGCCAATGAACGCCGCATTCATCTCGATGGCGCGCTGGTGCTGCGTAACGAATTGCTGACCAGCCGCAAACAATTGTCCAGCGAACAATATCGTCATGTTGAAATGGCGCGTGAACTGGCCGAGCAAAGCGGTGCGCAAAGTGACCTGGAAACCGATTATCAGGCGGCCAGTGACCATCTGAGTCTGGTTCAGACCGCGATGCGTCAGCAGGAAAAAATCGAGCGTTACGAAAGTGACCTTGAAGAGCTGACGTACCGTCTGGAAGAACAGAACGAAGTCGTGGCCGAAGCCAGCGAGCAGCACGCAGAACATGAAGCGCGTGCTGAAGCGGCTGAACTCGAAGTGGACGAACTGAAAAGCCAGCTGGCTGATTACCAGCAGGCGCTGGATGTTCAGCAAACCCGTGCGATCCAGTATCAACAAGCCTTACAGGCCATTGAACGTGCGCGAGAGCTGTGTCAGATCCCTGATCTGAGTATTCAGAACAGTGAAGAATGGCTTGAAACATTCCAGATTAAAGAACAGGAAGCCACTGAAATCCTGCTGATGCTGGAACAGAAAATGAGCGTGGCGTCTGCCGCTCATAATCAGTTCGAAAACGCCTATCAGCTGGTGGTGAAAATCGCCGGTGAAGTGAGCCGCAGTGATGCCTGGCAGACTGCACGTGAATTACTGCGTGACTGGTCTTCTCAGCAGCATCAGGCAGAGCGCGTTGAACCGTTGCGCATGCGTTTGTCTGAGCTGGAAGGCCGTCTGCGTGAACAGCAGGATGCAGAACGTCAGTTGCAGGAATTCTGCAAACGTACCGGACAGGATGTGCATCCGGAAGATCTGGACGAAATGCAGCGCGAGCTGGAAGTGCAGATCGAAGAATTGCAGGGTGTTGTGTCGCAGGCAGGTGAACGTCGCATGGAAATGCGTCAGGAACTCGAGCAGGTTCAGTCGCGTATTCGCGAACTGACCGCCCGTGCGCCGGTCTGGTTAGCTGCGCAGGAGGCGCTCAGCCAGCTAAGCGAGCAAAGTAAAGAACCGCTGGAAAGCAGCCAGCAGGTTACCGAATACATGCAGCAGTTGCTGGAAACGGAACGCGAAACCACGGTTGAGCGTGACGAAGTATCTGCCCGTAAACGTCGCATTGAAGGCCAGATAACCCGCCTCAGTCAGCCAAGCGGTGCAGAAGATTCCCGCATGATCGCGCTGGCAGAACGCTTTGGTGGCGTACTGTTATCTGAAATTTATGATGACGTAACCATCGATGATGCGCCTTACTTCTCCGCGTTGTATGGTCCGTCACGCCACGCGATTGTCGTACCAGATTTGTCCCTGATCCGCGATCAGCTCGACGGGCTGGATGATTGTCCTGAAGATCTCTATCTGATCGAAGGGGATCCGCAATCATTCGATGACAACGTGTTTGAAGTGGAAGAAATGCAGGGCGCAGTCCTGGTGAAAACCGGTGACCGCCAGTGGCGCTATTCTCACTTCCCGCAGGTACCTTTGTTCGGTCGTGCGGCGCGTGAAAACCGGCTTGAAACGCTGCATAAAGAACGCGAAAACCTTTCTGAGCGCTACGCGACGCTGTCGTTTGATGTTCAGAAAATTCAGCGTGCGCATCAGGCATTCAGTCGCTTCATCGGCAGCCATCTGGCTGTAGCGTTTGATGCCGATCCGGAAGCGGAAATCCGCACCCTGAGCGGACGTCGTGGCGAACTGGAACGTGCCATCAATGCACATGAAGGCCAGAATCAGCAACAGCGTCAGCAATACGAGCAGGCGAAAGACGCTATCGGCATGCTCAATAAATTGCAGCCGCGCGTAGGTTTGCTGTGCGACGAAACGCTGATCGACCGTGTGGAAGAAATCCGCGAAGAAATGGAAGAGGCGCAGGATGCTGCCCGTTTCATTCAGCAACACGGTGTGTCGCTGGCTAAGCTGGAACCGCTGGTTTCAGTGCTGCAAAGTGACCCGGAACAGCACGAGCAGCTGAAAGAAGATTATGCACAGGCGCAGCATTCGCAGCGTCTGGCGAAGCAGCAGGCATTTGCCCTGACCGAAGTGGTGCAGCGCCGCGCGCACTTTAGCTATACCGACTCTGCCGGCATGCTGAATGAAAACAGCGACCTGAACGACAAACTGCGTCAGCGTCTGGAACATGCGGAAGCAGAACGTACGCGTGCCCGCGAGCAGATGCGTCAGCATCAGACTCAGCTGACTCAGTACAGTCAGGTTCTGGCCTCGCTGAAAAGTTCGTTCGATGCCAAACGCGACATGCTCAAAGAGCTGAGCCAGGAATTGCAGGATATCGGCGTTCAGGCCGATGCGAATGCCGAAGCGCGTGCCAAAACTCGTCGTGATGAACTGCATACTGCATTGAGCACTAACCGCGCCCGTTGCAACCAGCTGGAAAAACAGATCACCTTCTGCGAAGCAGAAATGGATAATCTGCAGAAAAAGCTGCGTAAGCTTGAGCGCGATTACCACCAGAGCCGTGAGCAGGTGGTGTCCTCGAAAGCGGGCTGGTGTGCGGTCATGCGTCTGGTGAAAGATAACGGCGTTGAGCGTCGTCTTCACCGCCGTGAGCTGGCTTATATGGATGGTGACGAACTGCGTTCGATGTCGGATAAAGCGTTGGGTGCGCTGCGTCTGGCGGTGTCTGATAATGAACACCTGCGCGACGTGCTGCGTCTTTCAGAAGATCCGAAACGTCCGGAGCGCAAAATCCAGTTCTATATTGCCGTGTATCAGCATCTGCGTGAACGTATTCGTCAGGATATTATCCGCACCGACGATCCGGTCGAAGCCATCGAACAGATGGAAATCGAGCTGGGCCGACTGACTGAAGAACTGACCGCCCGCGAACAGCAACTGGCCATCAGTTCTAAAAGTGTAGCGAACATCATCCGCAAAACCATACAGCGCGAGCAGAACCGTATCCGTCAGCTGAACCAGGGGCTGCAGGCCGTGGCGTTTGGTCAGGTGAAAAGTGTGCGTCTGAACGTGAATGTGCGTGAAGCACATGCGGGCCTGCTGGATGTTCTTTCTGAACAGCAGGAACAGCATCAGGACCTGTTCAGCAGTAACCGTCTGACCTTCTCGGAAGCGCTGGCCAAACTGTATCAGCGTCTGAATCCGCAGATTGATATGGGTCAGCGTACGCCACAAACTATCGGTGAAGAACTGCTGGATTACCGCAACTACCTGGAAATGGAAGTAGAAGTAAACCGTGGTTCAGACGGCTGGCTGCGTGCGGAAAGTGGCGCGCTGTCGACTGGTGAAGCGATCGGTACCGGTATGTCGATTCTGGTGATGGTTGTTCAGAGCTGGGAAGATGAGTCGAGCCGTATGCGTGGCAAAGATATTTCGCCATGTCGTCTGCTGTTCCTTGATGAAGCTGCGCGTCTGGATGCGAAATCCATCGCCACGCTGTTCGAGCTGTGCGACCGTCTGGAAATGCAGCTGATTATCGCTGCGCCAGAAAACATCAGCCCGGAAAAAGGGACGACGTACAAACTGGTGCGTAAAGTGTTTGGCAATAATGAACATGTGCATGTGGTGGGGTTACGTGGTTTTGCCGCAGAACTTCCTGCACTGGCCAATTCGGAAGCTGACGTTTCCTGATTACCTTCAGAATATGATCCTGCCCCGGCTTATGTCGGGGCTTTTTATTGGCTTTTTCCTCGTTATGTCTGTCATGACTCTGTCTTAAAGCATCTTAAGATTTCACGTTAATCGGTTCATTCATCGGATATTTCTCTGAAAATTTCTTCATTCATTAATTAGAAAATAAAGATTCTCCTAATGGCTGGATGAAAACTAAGCTGACAGATTGTCATTGAATGGAAAGTACCCAATGAAACCTTTATTTCGTCAGACGGCTGGCTTAGAGTCTTCAGGTAGACGCGGACTGCATTTCATTGAGCTACCGCGCAAAAAAAGAATTCTGTTTATATACTTAAACCAGACGTTGCTGGCTTAATTTTGGGGAATGAATTGGGCACTTTACCGGGAGGCAAGGGAAGATGTTAATGAATCAAAGGTCTCTCAAGTTTTTAGTCGCCAGCTGTTTGCTGGCGAGCGGTCTTTCTCCGTGGTTTGCTGCCTGGGCGGCGATGCCTGCCATGCCTGTCGGGAAGACCACGTTATCCAGCGTGCAAAGCATGAGCCAGTTGCAGGCAGAATTAATGCCAAGAGGCATCCGCCCGCTTTATCTGTCATCTCTTTCGTCACTTTACGCCGCTAACCATATGCAGCCGATGTGGAAAGATCGGGAAACGGTACAAATATTCCAGCAGCAGTTAGCTGAGCTGGCCATTTCAGGTATTCAGCCGCAGTTTACCCAATGGGTGAAGTGGCTGACTGATCCTGAAGTGACAGGCATGGCGCGCGACGTCGTATTATCGGATGCAATGCTGGGATATCTGCAGTTTACCAGCAGTGTTGAAGCCAACGGGGACAAATGGCTTTACGGCACGACGCCGTACAAGATGACCACACCTTCGCTGACCGTGATTAATCAGTGGCAGCTGGCGGTGCGCCAGGGTAATACCGCGCACTATATGTCGACCCTGACGCCACAGCACCCTTATTACGCCAAAATGCATGACGCGTTGAAAACGATGCTGGCGGACAACCGTCCGTGGCCCGCGATGCGCGGCTCAGCCAGTCTGCGACCTGATCAAATCAGTGATGATGTGCCGGCGCTGCGTGAGATCCTCAGCCGAACGGGCATGATGGTTGCCTCGCCGCAGGAAACCAGTGCGCCTAAACCGACAGATGAAACCATCGCCCCGAATACGCCGGGGAGCGCGGCGAATGATGATTTGTCTGTGGATGAAACCGCAGATAAAGCGCAGCCAGCCACGCCAGCAGTCAGTCCTTCTGCAACGTCGGTCCAGGATGTTCTGCCTTCTGTTCAGTCCACAGAAACGCCGGCACCGGCTGCTTCTGTGGCTGTTGCGAATAACCAGTACACACCTGACTTAGTGGAAGCGGTAAAACGTTTTCAGAAATGGCAGGGGCTTGAAGCGGATGGGATTATTGGCGGACGTACGCGCCAGTGGCTGAATGCTTCGCCACAACTGCGCGCAACGCTGCTGGCGCTGAATATTCAGCGTTTACGAATTCTGCCGGGGAATGTGAATACCGGAATTATGGTGAACATTCCAAACTATCAGCTCACCTATTACCTCAATGGCAGCGAGGTGCTGTCGTCGCGGGTCATTGTCGGGCGTCCAAGCCGGAAAACGCCTCTGATGAGCAGTGCGCTCAATAATGTTGTCGTCAATCCACCGTGGAATGTGCCGACAACATTAGTACGAGAAGATATTGTGCCGAAAGCCATGAACAATCCGGGCTACTTCCAGCAGCATGGCTATCAGGTATTGTCAGGCTGGAGCAATGACGCGGAAGTCATCGATCCTTCCATGATCGACTGGGCAATGGTTTCACCAAACCATTTCCCGTACCGTATCCGTCAGGCTCCGGGGGTCAGCAACTCGCTGGGCCGGTATAAATTTAATATGCCGAGTTCTGATGCGATTTATCTGCATGACACGCCAAACCATAACCTGTTCAGCAAAGACATTCGTGCGCTGAGTTCAGGGTGCGTGAGGGTTAATAAAGCGTCTGAACTGGCAAATATGCTGTTACAGGATGCCGGCTGGAATGACACCCGTATCTCTTCTGCGTTGCAGGGCGGCAACACCACTTATGTGGCAATACGCCATCATATACCGGTAAAACTGTTTTATCTGACAGCGTGGGTTGCGGATGATGGTAAGCCGCAGTTCCGCACAGATATTTACAATTACGATTCAACAGTGAGATCCGGCGCACAAATTTTGCCTCAGGCAGAAATTTTGCTTCAATAAATGCAGTAAAACTAATCTGATAAGGGTCAGAGTATTTGGCCATACAACGAGCGTGAGCCATTGGCACGCTCGTTTTGCGTTTCAGGGTCGCTTGACTCGCTGATATTTGGCGGTTAAGGTTCGAAACGGTGCAAAAATCGCACTTCTTTTTGACTCTCTTATCGGATAGTAAACTGTTCATGAATGAAATCGACAAACATCGCCGTAAATGGCTGGCACTGGGCAGTGCCGCTATGGGGATTGCATTACTTCCGGGTCGTGCATTCGCCACTCTTTCCACTCCTCGTCCGCGTGTTTTAGTCGTTAATAACTTAAATACCGGCGAAACCCTCAAAACTGAGTTTTTTGATGGAAAGCGTTACAACAAGGATGAGTTGGCTCGGTTGAATCATCTGTTCAGAGACTATCGGGCGGAAAAGGTTAAATCTATCGATCCCGCCTTGTTCGATCACCTTTATCGTCTGCAAGTCATGCTCGGCGGCACCAATAAACCTGTTCAGCTGATTTCCGGCTACCGCTCACTGGCAACCAATAACAGTATGCGTGAACCGGGAAGCGGTGTAGCAAAACACAGTTATCACACGCTCGGACAGGCGATGGATTTCCACATTCAGGGAATTGAATTGAGCAATATCCGCAAAGCCGCGTTAAAAATGCGGATGGGTGGTGTAGGATATTATCCACGAAGTAACTTTGTGCACATCGATACCGGGCCTGCACGGACCTGGTGATGTGTGTAATTAATGGCCTGCCGATGTGCAGGCCATTTTGTGGAGCCCTATGAAAATCCATCTTATTACCGTCACGGCTTTCAGCCAGAACTGCTCTCTGATTTGGTGTACAAAGACGAATCAGGCCGCCATTGTCGATCCCGGTGGTGAAGCCGCGCGTATCATTCAGGAAGTGTCTGCCAAAGGCGTTCTGGTTACTCAAATTTTGCTTACCCACGGTCATCTTGATCACGTGGGGGCCGCCGCCGAACTGGCTGCACATTATCAGGTGCCTGTTATCGGCCCGCAGAAGGAAGATCAATTCCTGCTTGATGCTTTGCCGACTCAGAGTCAGATGTTTGGCCTTGAGCATTGTGACCCGCTGACACCTGATACCTGGCTGGAAGAAGGTGACACCGTGAGCGTAGGCGAAGAAACCTTATCCGTATTACATTGCCCGGGCCATACGCCGGGGCATATTGTTTTCATCAATGAAAAAGCGCGTATTGCTGTTTCAGGAGATGTGATTTTCAAAGGCGGCGTAGGGCGAAGTGATTTCCCGCGCGGCGACCATCAGGCGCTGATCCACTCAATTAAAACCAAGCTATTGCCACTGGGTGATGACATGGTCTTTATTCCGGGTCACGGCCCGATGTCTGACTTTGGTTACGAGCGTAAAACCAATCCCTTCCTGCAGGACGAAATGCCGGTCTGGTAAGGGTTGAATGCCTGAATACAAAAAGCCCGTCAGTTTCCTGACGGGCTTTTTTAATGCTACAACAGCGCTGGCTTTTTACAGCACCGCGACAATCGCTTCACACAGCGGAGCCATGTTTTCGAGAGTAATACCCGCGACGTTAATACGGCCAGAATTCACCGCGTAAACGCCGAATTCATCACGCAGACGCAGCACCTGATCTTTGGTCAGGCCGCTGAAAGAGAACATGCCGTTCTGATTGATAATGAAGCTGAAATCCTGCTGCGTCCCTTTTTCCTGCAAGGTGCTGACAAACAACTGACGCATGCGGTGGATACGCTGACGCATATCGCTCAGTTCCTGCTCCCACAGCGTGCGCAACGCTTCGTTACCCAGAATGGTGGCAACAACTGCTGCGCCGTGTGCTGGCGGGTTAGAGTAGTTCGCACGGATGACTGATTTCATCTGGCTGAACGCGCGATCGGCGGTTTCAGCGTCAGCGGCAACTAAAGTACAGGCGCCAACACGTTCATTATATAAGCCGAAGTTTTTCGAGTAAGAACTGGCGACCAGTAATTCTTTATGGCTGGCGACGAACAGGCGCAGGCCCGCGGCATCTTCTTCCAGACCTTTAGCAAAACCCTGATAAGCGAAATCGAACAGCGGTAACCAGCCGTTTGCCACAGACAGCTCAGCCAGCTTCGCCCATTGTTCTTCGGTCGGGTCAATACCCGTCGGGTTATGGCAACAGCCGTGGAACAACACCACGTCACCGGCTTTCGCTTCGCTCAGGCTTTTCAGCATGCCGTCGAAATCAAGGCTGTGATTGGTTGCGTCGTAATAGTTGTACTCTGCAACTTTAAGGCCCGATGCGGAAAATACGCCTTTATGGTTTGGCCAGCTTGGATTGCTGACCCACACGCGCGTGGCGCTGGTTTGTGTCGCGATAAAATCTGCAGCAATGCGCAGGGCACCGGTACCGCCAGGCGTTTGCGCCGTGCGTGCGCGCTTGTCTGCAATCACAGCGCTGCCTTTCCCGAACAACAGCTCCTGCGTGCAATGTGCAAAATCAGGCAGCCCGTCGATACTGAGATAGGTTTTCGTGGTTTCATTTTCCAACAGGAACTGTTCGGCTTTCTTCACGCTGGCTAAAACCGGCGTTTTACCTGTTTCATCTTTATAAACACCAATCCCGAGATTGATTTTATTCGAGCGATCATCAGCGCGGAAAAGATCGGTAAGACCCAGAATAGGGTCAGCAGGTGCTGCAGTGATTTTTTCAAACATGTCGGAAAATTCCATAGCCTGATATGACGAAAGAGGGAATCAGGGTACCGCCAGCGCTACCGTTTGCCAACCGTTTGCGGCAAAAAGAAAGCAGAGTTGTGAGAAGGCATGAGAGATTAAAATTTTTAATGGAAGAGGGTAGCAAAGTTTGTTTTTTGAATTGCTTAAATGCAAAAGGCAGAGCCGAAGCTCTGCCTTGATATCCACTTTGATGTGCCCGAAAGCGCATCGTTAAGCGATATTAGAACTGGTATTGCAGACCAACACCAACGATGTCGTCTGTGCTACGACCAGATGCTTTGGTGTAGCTGTTGTCGTCCAGCAGGTTGATTTTGTAATCAACATAGGTAGACATGTTTTTGTTGAAGTAGTAATAAGTACCCACTTCTACGTATTTAACCAGGTCAGCATCGCCGCCGCCGTAGGTAGCGCCGTTTTTGGTGAAGCCGTTCAGTTCCTTACCTTTAGACTGCAGGTATGCGATAGATGGGCGCAGACCGAAATCGAACTGGTACTGTGCTACAACTTCGAAGTTCTGAGTTTTGTTAGCGATAGAATCTGGGTTGCCGTAATCAGTGGTGTTACGTGATTCACCGTAGAAGGTCGCCAGGTACAGGTTGTTAGCGTCGTATTTCGCACCGAATGCGTATGCGTCAGCTTTGTCGCCAGCACCATCTTGCTTCTGCAGAGAGGTACGGTTAGAAGAGAAGTAAGCACCAGTCAGGCTAACACCGGAGTTGCCGATAGCGTAAGCGGCAGAAGTACCCCAGCCGTCGCCATTGGAATCAACTGCGCCACGGTCGTCACGACCTTCGTCGTTTTTGCCCTGGTACTGTACAGCGAAGCTCAGGCCGTCAACCAGACCGAAGAAGTTGCTGTTACGGTAAGTTGCCATGCCATTACCACGACCAATCATGAAGTTGTCGTTGTTCTGGTACATGGTGTCATCGCCAAAGATTGGCAATTGGTCGGTGTAGGACATTACGTCGTAGATTACGCCGTAGTTACGACCGTAGTCGAAAGAACCTGCATCACCAAATTTCAGACCTGCGAAGCCCAGACGAGTTTTGTTACCTTCGTCGCCAGCGCTTTCTGCGTGGTTAGCCTGAACGTTGTATTCCCACTGGCCGTAACCGGTCAGTTGGTCAGTAATTTGAGTTTCGCCTTTGAAGCCGAAACGGACATAGGTCTGGTCGCCATCGTCGCCAGCGTTGTCAGAGAAGGTGTGACGCGCGTCAACTTTACCGTACAGATCCAGTTTGTTGCCGTCTTTGTTATAGATCTCAGCTGCGTTAGCTGCACCAGCAACTAACAGAGCAGGGATTACCACTGCAAGAATATTGCGCTTCATCATTATTATTACCCTCATTGGTTTTATTTGGACACCTGCCACTGCCTTAAATAATTCTTTACGGAACTATTCGTGAAAGTTTGGTGTCTCCTGTGTCTGAACGCACTATTCCATCCGTAGTAAGCTTAATCCATAGCGAAAATGCTACTAAATTACTAAATATGTTTCAGGGGGAAAAAATGTATTACAAAATGTGTATTTTACGGAACTTTGTGACAGGGATCTATCTTTCAAAATGACTAAGGCCAGCATTGCTGGCCTTAGTTTTGTAACTATTTTGTTAATTAGAAAAAGTTTAATTAATTAGAAGGTTGCACTACGTGGTGTACGTGGGAACGGGATCACGTCACGAACGTTTTGAACACCGGTCACATAAGCAACTAAACGCTCAAAACCTAACCCGAAGCCGGAATGCGGAACAGTGCCGTAACGGCGAAGATCGCGATACCACCAATAATCTTCTTTATTCAGACCCATTTCAGCCATTCGCGCGTCCAATACATCCAGACGTTCTTCACGCTGAGAGCCCCCGATAATCTCACCAATGCCTGGCGCAAGAACGTCCATTGCGGCAACTGTTTTGCCATCATCGTTCATACGCATATAGAAAGCTTTGATATCTCTCGGGTAGTTTTTGACCACAACCGGGGCTTTGAAATGCTGCTCAGCCAGGTAACGTTCGTGTTCAGAAGATAGATCAACACCCCAGGAAACCGGGTTTTCAAATTTCTGACCACAATTCATCAGGATTTCTACAGCATCGGTGTAATCCACCTGCGCGAAATCGGATGTTACAAATCGCTCAAGGCGCGCAACAGCATCTTTGTCTACGCGATCGGCAAAAAAGGCCATATCGTCTGCACGTTCGTCTAAAACGGCTTTGAAAACATATTTAAGCATGTTTTCAGCCAGCGATGCGATGTCATCCAGCGTAGCAAATGCTACTTCCGGTTCAACCATCCAGAACTCAGCAAGGTGACGGCTGGTGTTTGAGTTTTCTGCGCGGAAGGTCGGGCCGAAGGTGTAAACCTTGGACAGCGCACACGCATAGGTTTCGCCGTTGAGCTGACCGGAAACGGTAAGAAACGCTTCTTTGCCGAAGAAGTCTTCGCTGAAGTCGATTTCACCTTTGTCAGTACGCGGCAGATTTTGCAGGTCCAGCGTTGACACGCGGAACATTTCACCAGCTCCTTCAGTATCAGACGCGGTGATCAGCGGAGTGGACACCCAGAAGTAGCCGTTTTCGTGATAGAAACGGTGAATCGCCTGCGACAGGGTGTTGCGCACACGGGCAACGGCGCCAATCAGGTTGGTACGCGGGCGAAGGTGAGCCACTTCACGCAGATATTCGATACTGTGGCGTTTTGCCGCCATCGGGTAGGTATCAGGATCATCCACCCAGCCAACAACTTTAACGACGGTTGCCTGCAGTTCGAAACTCTGGCCTTCGCCGGGAGATGCGACAACAGTACCGGTCACTTCTACTGAACAACCCGTCGTCAGACGCAGAACGTCTTCCTGATAATTGGGCAGAGAATTATTGATGACGGCCTGTAAAGGATTAAAGCAGGAGCCGTCATAAACGGCGACGAATGAGATACCAGCTTTAGAATCTCTCCGGGTACGTACCCAACCGCGTACGGTGACTTCACTGTCAACCGCAGCACGGCCTTGCAGTACGTCGACTACAGGCACAACGCTCATAGATTTCTCTCTTTCTTTATATATGTTGGCTAAGAAATATTGGACACCCTGTAAATAGGGATTTTGCTATGTTACTTAGCCTTTCTCAGGACACAAGCAGAAATCAACGTTGTCGAAGAAGAATTATGGGGCAAATGGGAGGAATATCAGGAAATATTGATATAACGAATAAAAGCCGAGCGGAATGAAATTGCATGTATATAAAGGAAAGAAAATTCCGATAAGCGCCGGAGTAACTTCCGGCGCTTAATGGACACTCAGGACGCTTTTTTAACCAGCGGTAAATCAAACGCTTTTCGCAGCGCTTTCACAAAGGCTTTGTCCTGACAGATGGTTTTGCCCGGACTGTCAGACAACTTGGCCACCGGTTTGCCGTTACACTGAACCAATTTAATCACAATGTTCAGAGGCTTAACGCCGGGAATATTACAGGTCAGACGGGTACCAATCCCAAACACCAGATTGACGCGCTGATGGAAATGGCGATAAAGATGCAGCGCTTTATCCAGATCCAGGTTATCGGAAAATACCAGCGTTTTGGTCATCGGATCGATCCCCAGTGCCTGATAATGCGCAATGGCTTTTTCACCCCATTCAAACGGATCGCCGGAGTCATGACGCAGCCCCTGATAGGCATTGGCGAAATTGCTGCCGAAATCACGCAGGAAAGCATCCATCGTAATACAGTCGGTCAAGGCAATTCCGAGCTGGTCCGGATATTCATCCAGCCAGGCCTGTAACGCAGCACGCTGGCTGTTTGCCAGAACCGGACTGATCTGCTGATGCGCCTGGAACCATTCATGAGCCTGAGTCCCGACCGGTGTCAGCTGCAATTTATGGGCTAAATCGTAATTGCTGGTGCCGACCAGATAAGGGAATTCGTTTTTCAGCGTACTGACAATGGCTTCCTGAACTTCGCCCGAGAAACGACGACGTGTGCCGAAATCCATCAGACGGAAAGCAGAGAGATCGATATCTGCGGCCTGCTCTTTAAAGCTGGCAAGATTTTTACGCAGCTGATCAACGGCCATTTGCGCGGTGATTTGCGGCGAACGATGGTGATGTACCACTTCGCTGATCACAGCCAGCAGCGGCACTTCCCACATAATCACTTCACGCCACGGACCTTCAATGCGCACGTGCAAATGCCCGTTGCGATCGGAAACGGTGACGTGTTCAGGATTATAGTGAAACGCTTTCAGCCAGTTCAGATAGTCTTGCGTGAAGAAGGGCAGACCCGAAAGATAAGCGAACTCATCCTCCGTGAGTGCCAGCTGGCTCATTATCTGAATTTGCTCGCGAATTTCGCTGGCATATTCGCCCAGCAGTTCATCGCCGCGGCAACGGAACTCGGCTACCACGTGGATATGGCGATAGCGATGGTAGACCGCTTGCTGCATGTGAAGCTTGTAGGCATCGGTATCTAACAGCGAAGTCAAAATCGGGGAGGCGTATGGAGTCATAGCGCGCTTACAGCATCCTCGTCAGAAACTGAGTGTTTGAACACAAACAACCGTTCCGTAAAAAAAACGTTCTGGATAAAACAGCAAAGTCTGTGAAGTATACCGTATTATCCTGTCAAAGAACCCTCATCACATCATAATTGTCTGCGAGTGGTCGAGGCTTAATTGTGCTTAAACACAGGGAATATGGGCAAACAGGCGTTTTTGCGGTTTAAAAAAAGCACAAATTGATTACATAAATTTAATCAACCTGACATTCATAAAAGAAAAATCGGGGCGTTTTTACCCCGATTTTTGTGTGTTCATTACGCTTCGTTTGTTCACGATAGTAAACGATCAGATGTTTTCCAGATTAATGCCCCGCGTTTTAGGCCCGAAAATGCCGATGACCAGCATCACGATGATCATGCTGACGACGATGAACGCAATCACCCCCTGCGTTCCTGCATATTGCAGGATCAGGCCGATCAAAATGCTGCTGAAGACGGTCGACAGGCGGCTGAATGAATAACAAAAGCCAACGGCACGGGCGCGGATATGCGTCGGGAACACTTCCGTCTGATAGGCGTGATAGCTGAATGTCAGCCAGGCGTTGGAATAAGTGATCAGAAAGCCGCAAATCACCAGCATCACCGGATGGGTCTGCAGGGCGAACAAGGTGCCGAAAACCACTGTCATTAATGACGAGAAAACAATCTGCCATTTGTTTTCAATTTTATCCGCATAACGGCTGCAAATTAGCGACCCGAGAGGATACGCCAGCGTGATAAAGAAAGCGTACAGCAAGCTGTGGGTGACGGTCGTGCCTTTTCCGGACAGCAGGGCGGGCAGCCAGTTGCCAAAACCGAAGAAACCAATGGCCTGGAAAAAGTTCATGACGGTCAGCATCAGTGTCCGTTTGCGGTATTCAGGTGACCAGATTTCCCTGAACGACCCTTTTCGCGGTAATTCTGCGGGACTTTCTTCAGCAATATAGGCCGGACTGCTGCTTACGCCGCAGCGTTTTTCCATCGCGCTCACCACATTATGCGCGTCTTCATGACGTCCCTGTTGCGCCAGCCAGCGGGCGGATTCTGGCAGGTTTTTACGCACAATCCACACAACCAGCGAACACAGCGCACCCGCAATCACCACGTAACGCCAGCCGGTCAGCCCTAAAAAGGTTTGCGGTACCAGCCACCAGGACATCAGCGCGACCGCCGGTACTGAGAGAAACTGAATAAAGAAGGCGAACGCAAAAGCGCGGCTGCGCATATGGCTCGGCACCCATTCCGTGAGATACGTATCGATCGTCACCAGCTCAAGGCCCAGACCAACACCGACCAGAAAACGACACAGAATGATGCCTTCTGCGCTGTTCTGGAACGACATCAGCAACGAAAAACAGCCGTACCACGCCAGCGCAAACATAAATGTCATGCGTCGGCCGAAGCGGTCGGCATTCGGCGCCAGAAGACTCGCACCAAAAAAAAGACCTAAAAATGTGGATGAAGCAAAGGCAGCCTGATCGGATATGCCAAATACACCCGCAGTACCGATATGAAATATGTTCTCTGCCAGTAAACCTGAACTAATGTATCCGGTTTCGAAAAGGTCATAGAGTTCGAAGAATCCACCCAGCGACAACAATATGATGAAGCGCCAGAGTCCGGCGGAGGCAGGAAGCGCATCAATGCGGGCTGATAATGTCTTGTTATTTAATGTTTTTTGTTTTGGTATTCCCATGTCGGGGGCGCAGGTGTCACTCATTTTATTATTAGCCTCAGTGATTCATCGTATTCATGATCATGCTAATGACTCCCCATCGGATTTAAATATTGAATTTATGTAACGAATAAGAAAATAGAGCATAAAAAACTGCGCAAAAACGCATTGTGAAAAGTACAGTTTTATCAGTTCAGAATGTGACGCGGATCTGACTTCCATTTTTAGCACCAGAAAAGCCCTTTAAGACAAATTTCTGTGTTTTGGTTGAAAGGTGCGCATACGCACTCACAAACTGGCAACAATCTGGGATTTTCTGATGCCTGTGTTAGAGTTTAGAGAGAAAAGTATGAAGGCCGGCAGGGCTCTGCGCAGCGATTTGCTGATGAAAAGCGCCCGCTTTGATGCCATGAATCGTCATCACCATAAACAATGAAAACACCAAAAGGTTTTTTATGACTCAACTGCCACAAGCCAAGTTCCGCCATGACTATCGTGCGCCGGACTATACCATCACGGATATCGACCTTAATTTTGAGCTTGATGCACAGAAAACCATTGTGACTGCTGTCAGTCAGATCAAACGCCTGGGCACAGAAGGCGCGCCGCTGGTGCTCAATGGTGAAGATCTGACCCTGATCAGCCTGAAAATTAACGGTCAGGACTGGCCGAAATATCAGTTAAAAGAAGGCGTGCTGGAAATTACCGGCCTGCCGGAAGCGTTTGAACTGGCGATTGTTAACGAAATTCACCCTGCGAAAAACACCGCGCTGGAAGGGCTGTATCTCTCCGGTGAAGCGCTGTGTACCCAGTGTGAAGCCGAAGGTTTCCGCCATATTACCTATTACCTGGATCGCCCGGACGTTCTGGCGCGTTTCACCACCCGCATCGTGGCGGATAAAGCTCGTTATCCTTATTTGCTGTCCAATGGTAACCGTATAGATCAGGGTGAACTGGAAGGCGGTAAGCACTGGATCAAATGGGAAGACCCTTTCCCGAAACCTTGCTACCTGTTTGCGCTGGTCGCTGGTGATTTCGATGTCCTGCGTGATTCCTTCAAAACCCGCTCGGGTCGTGATGTGGCGCTGGAACTGTTCGTCGACCGCGGCAATCTGGACCGCGCCGGCTGGGCGATGGAATCTCTCAAGCAATCCATGAAATGGGACGAAACCCGTTTCAATCTGGAATATGATCTCGACATCTTCATGATCGTTGCCGTTGATTTCTTCAATATGGGCGCGATGGAAAACAAAGGCCTCAACGTCTTTAACTCCAAATACGTGCTGGCGAAAGCCGAAACCGCTACCGACAAAGATTACCTCGGTATCGAAGCGGTGATCGGCCACGAATACTTCCATAACTGGACTGGTAACCGCGTCACCTGCCGCGACTGGTTCCAGCTGAGCCTGAAAGAAGGCCTGACCGTATTCCGTGATCAGGAATTCAGTTCTGATCTGGGATCGCGCTCAGTCAACCGTATCGATAACGTCCGTGTGATGCGTGGCGCGCAGTTCTCTGAAGATGCCAGCCCGATGGCGCACCCGATCCGTCCGGAAAAAGTCATCGAAATGAACAACTTCTACACCCTGACGGTGTATGAAAAAGGTTCAGAAGTCATCCGTATGCTGCACACTTTGCTCGGCGAAGAGAAATTCCAGGCCGGGATGCAGCTGTACTTCGAGCGTCATGACGGCAGCGCCGCTACCTGTGACGATTTTGTGCAGGCGATGGAAGATGCGTCCAACGTGGACCTGTCACTGTTCCGCCGCTGGTACAGCCAGTCCGGTACACCGGTGCTGACCGTGCGTGACGATTATGATGTGGAAAAACAGCAATACACTCTGACCGTCAGCCAGAAGACCCCGCCGACGCCTGATCAGACTGAAAAGCTGCCACTGCATATTCCGCTGGATATCGAACTGTACGATCCACAGGGCAACGTGATTGCACTGAAACAAAATGGCCAGACAGTCAGCAACGTGCTGAACGTGACGGAAGCTGAACAGACGTTTGTGTTTGACGACGTGGAATATCAGCCGGTGCCTTCTTTATTACGTGAATTCTCAGCACCAGTGAAACTCGATTACAAATGGGGCGATCATCAGCTGACTTTCCTGATGAAATACGCACGTAACGATTTCGCCCGCTGGGATGCGGCACAGAGCCTGCTGGCAATTTACATCAAACTCAACGTGGCGCGTCATCAGCAGAAACAACCGTTGTCTCTGCCGCTGCATGTGGCTGATGCGTTCCGTGCGGTGTTGCTGGATGAGAATATCGATCCGGCCCTGGCGGCGCAGATCCTGACCCTGCCTTCAGAAAACGAAATCGCGGAACTGTTCGAAACGATCGACCCTGAAGCGATCAGTGCCGTTCACGACGCGATTACCCGTTGTCTGGCAACGGAAATGGCCGATGAGTTCCTGGCGGTTTACAACGCCAATCGTCTGCCAGCGTACCGTGTGGTGCATGAAGATATCGGCAAACGTTCACTGCGTAATACCTGTCTGCATTATCTGGCCTTTGCCGATGTCACACTGGCCGATCAGCTGGTGAAAGCGCAGTTCGAACAGGCAGATAATATGACGGATTCTCTGGCAGCGATGTCTGCAGCAGTCTCCGCGCAGTTACCTTGTCGTGAATCGCTGATGGCGGCTTACGATGAACGCTGGCATCACGACGGTCTGGTCATGGATAAATGGTTTATCCAGCAGGCGACCAGCCCGGCCGCCGATGTGTTACAGAAAGTCCGTTCACTGCTGAACCACCGTTCGTTCAGCATGGGTAACCCGAACCGTGTCCGTTCATTAGTCGGTGCGTTTGCATCAGCCAATCCTTCTGCATTCCACGCCGCAGACGGCAGCGGTTATCAGTTCCTCACTGAAATGCTCACTGATCTTAACACCCGTAACCCGCAGGTTGCGGCGCGTATGATTGAGCCGCTGATCCGTCTGAAACGCTATGACCAGAACCGTCAGGCGCTGATGCGTCAGGCTCTGGAACAGCTGAAAGGGCTGGAAAATCTGTCCGGTGATTTGTTCGAGAAAATTACCAAAGCGTTAGATGCGTAATTGCCTTTAACGGCAAAGAGCGGCAAAGCAAAAGGGCGATGGAAACATCGCCCTTTTTACGTTTTGAATTCACTGAAAGTGGGGATCAGTTCTGTGCGCGCTTCGCTTCCTGAGCCACATTTTGCAACGGCTGCGGCGTCAGTACACGTTCCAGCACTTCAGCTTCCAGTTCAGCCAGTCGCGCTGAACCTTTACGGCGCGGACGCGGCAGGTCAACCGTCAAATCCATGCCAATCTGCCCCTGATCGATAAGGATCACCCGGTCAGCGACGGTTACGGCTTCGCTGACATCGTGCGTCACCAGCAGAACCGTGAAATCATGCTGCTGCCACAGGCGCTCGATCAGGCTTTGCATCTCAATACGCGTCAGGGCATCCAGCGCGCCCAGCGGTTCATCGAGCAATAACAGACGCGGGCGATGTATTAATGCACGTGCCAGTGCCACTCGCTGTTTTTGTCCGCCGGATAACGCTGAAGGCCAGTCGTCGGCACGATCGGCCAGCCCGACTTCTTCGAGCGCGGCAAGCGCGGCTTCACGCCACTTTCCTTTCAGGCCCAGACCCACATTATCAATCACCTTTTTCCAGGGCAGAAGACGGTCATCCTGAAACATCAGGCGGGTGTCGTCGCGTACCTGACTCAGCGGCGCGCTGGCACTGAGCAGTTCGCCTTGTGTGGTTTTCTCCAGTCCGGCCAGTAAACGCAGCAGGGTACTTTTGCCACAACCGCTGCGACCGACGACCGCCACAAACTGGCCTGGAGGAATGCGCAGATTAATGTCGTTCAGCACGGCGCGGTTGCCGTATTTTTTAGTAATGCCGGAGAGTGTCACCGGCGTGCCTTGCGGAATGCGTGCGGGTGCGCTCATGCGGCATCTCCTTGTTTTTTCTGATAAGCAGGGTGCCAGCGCAGCCAGACACTTTCCAGCAGGCGGGCGAGAACATCGGCCAGTTTGCCGAGAATGGCGTACAGCACGATGGCAACCACCACGACATCAGTTTGTAAAAACTCGCGGGCGTTCATCGCCAGATAACCAATACCGGAGTTAGCCGAAATGGTTTCCGCCACAATCAGCGTCAGCCACATGAACCCCAGCGCAAAGCGTACGCCGACCATAATCGACGGCAGCGCGCCTGGTAACACCACCTGAATAAACAGCGGGAAACCGGAAAGTCCGTAGCTGCGCGACATCTCCAGCAGTCCGCGGTCGATATTGCGGATACCGTGATAGGTATTGAGATAAATCGGGAACAACGTTCCCAGCGCCACCAGGAAAATTTTGGCAGATTCATCAATGCCGAACCACAGAATCACCAGCGGGATCAGCGCCAGATGCGGAATGTTGCGCAGCATTTGCAGCGAACTGTCCAGCAGACGCTCGCCCCAGCGGGAAAGTCCGGTAATAAAACCGAGCAGTAACCCGAGGCTGCCGCCGATGGCGAAACCAATCAGCGCGCGGAAGGTGCTGATTTTCAGGTTTTGCCACAGGTCACCGCTTTTCGCCAGTGTCCAGAAGGCTTCCACCACGGCGCTCGGTGCCGGCAGAATACGGTTGGATAACCAGCCGGCTTCCACCGCCAGCTGCCAGCCGCCGATGAGAACCACCGGCACAACCCACGGGGCAATGCGGTTCAGCCAGCGTTGTGTCGTTGTCATCTGCCTTCTCCTTAATGCTGGCTGGCGGTGCGTTTGTTCGCAAAGTGATGAGCGACCAGTTCACCGCGCGGCAAAATGGCTTTCTTCACAGTGTTGTCATCTTCCGGTTTGGCCAGATCCAGATGCGGGAACAGTAATTCGCTGACGCGGTATGCTTCTTCCAGATGCGGATAACCGGAGAAGATAAAGGTGTCGATGCCCAGATCGGCATATTCCTGCATACGTGCCGCAACTGTCGGGCCATCACCCACCAGCGCTGTTCCTGCGCCGGTGCGCACAAGACCGATACCGGCCCAGAGATTCGGGTAGATTTCCAGCTTGTTGCGGTCACCGCCGTGTAATGCAGCCATGCGGTGCTGACCGACGGAATCGGTTTTAGCGAAAGCCGCCTGCGCGCGCTGAATAGTTTCGTCATCGACGTTGGCGATCAGTTTGTCAGCCGCACGCCAGGCTTCTTCGTTGGTTTCACGCACAATCACATGCAGACGAATACCGAAACGCACGGTGCGGCCTTTCGCGGCCGCTTTGGCACGCACTTGTTCAATTTTCTCTTTCACTAACGCCGGAGGTTCGCCCCAGGTCAGATACAGTTCAACCTGTTCGGCGGCCAGATCCTGCGCTTCGTCGGATGAACCGCCGAAATACAGCGGCGGGCGAGGATACTGAACCGGTGGATGCATCAGGCTGGCGCCTTTTACCTGAATATGTTTGCCTTCGTAATCGACCGTTTCGCCTTCAAGTACGCGGCGCCAGATACGGGTAAATTCTGCTGAGGCTTCGTAACGTTCTTTATGGTTGAGATGTAAACCTTCCGCCGCCAGTTCAGACGGATCACCGCCCGTGACCAGATTAAACAGTGCGCGGCCGCCGGAGAGCCGGTCGAGTGTTGCCGCCTGACGGGCGGCCAGTGTCGGGGAGATAATCCCAGGGCGCAGCGCCACCAGGAATTTCAGGCGTTGCGTGACAGAAATCAGAGAAGCCGCGACCAGCCATGAGTCTTCGCATGAACGGCCGGTTGGCAGCAATACACCGCCGAAACCTAAACGGTCTGCGGCCTGAGCAATCTGCTGGAGATAACCGTGGTCTACCACACGGGCACCTTCTTCAGTTCCTAAATAACGCCCATCGCCATGGGTGGGTAAAAACCAGAATACGTTCAGACTCATAATATGTTCCTCTCAAAGTTTTTTGATTCATGACCACTCAGCGGCGGCTAAATTAGGGTTCAGTTGGCTTGTACAGACGGTTTCCAGATGCGGTCTTTGATTTCAACCGGCTTTGGCAAAATGTGGTTCTGATAAAACAAATCGGCGGTTTGCTGCTGGCGCTTTTCCGTCTCGGCATTGACTGGCGTGATTGGCATATCCGGCAGATGATCCAGATAGGAGGCGACCACTTTTTCCGGCAATCCCATCGACTGGGAAAGCAGTTTGATACTTTGTTCACGATCCGTTTTGGTCAGCGCATTCGCCTGCGTTAACACTTCCAGTACCTGACTGATGAACTGAGGATTAGCCTCGGTATATTTCTTCGGCGCAAGATAGAAGGAACCGGTCTGATGCAGCGTCGAACCGTCGGTCAGCACGCGAACATCTCCCTGAACTTCTGCGGCAGAGTAGTACGGATCCCAGATAGCCCAGGCATCGACGTCATGCTGCTGAAAGGCGGCGCGCGCGTCGGCAGGCGTCAGATAGACCGGCTGGATATCACTGAATTTAAGACCTGCCTGTTGCAGGGCACGAAGCAATAAGTTGTGCGAACTGGAGCCTTTCTGGAACGCGACTTTATGGCCTTTGAGATCGGCGACGGTTTTAATCGGGCTGTTGCTGTCGACCAGAATAACTTCTGCTTTTGGTTTCGGCGGTTCTGAGCCGATATAAAGAAGATCCGCACCGGCCGCCTGGGCAAACAGTGGCGGCAAATCGCCGGTACCGCCTAAATCAATGCTGCCGACGTTCAGGGCTTCAAGGATTTGCGGGCCTGCGGGAAATTCCACCCAGCTGATTTTGGTGTCCGGGAAACGTTTTTCCAGCAACTGATGAGATTTCGCCAGCACCAGTCCGACGGATCCTTTCTGATAAGCGATGCGTAATTGCGCAGGATCTTTTTCCTGGGCTGATGCTGTGGCGCTGAATATCAGGCTGGTGACCAGACCGGCGATCACGGGCAACTGGCGTAATAAAGAGAAAGAGGCTGACATGGCTAATTCCTTTTAGGTTCAGACACGTAATGCTTGCGCAGAAAGGGAAGCGACCGACGGAATTTGCGGACGGCGGCGGCTCAGCGCCAGATAGAAGTTTTCCAGTGATTCAGTCAGACGTTCTTCCAGTGCCGGATCCAGCTTCGCCGGGAATGTCTGATAATCAGTGATCAGACTGTCATCAGCGAAAACGCCCTGTAAAACTTCCTGCGCCTTCAGCGAGGCCAGCACCGGTTTCAGCGCATAATCGACGGCCAGCATGTGCCCGATCGATCCGGCCGTCGCCAGGGGCAAGACGACTTTGTGGTCGAGCGCGCGCTCGGGCAGTAAATCCAGCAACGTTTTCAGCGCACCTGAAAAAGACGCCTTATACACCGGCGTGGCGACAATCAGGCCATCTGCACTCGCCAGTTCAGCGTTCAGTTGCTTTAACTGCGGGCTGGCAAAATTGGCAAATAACAAATCATCAGCTGAAAAATCCTGAATATTGTAGGTAAAGACTTCTACACCCCGGCTTGCCAGCCACTGGTGGCTGAGTGCCAGCAGGGAAGAGGAGCGGGAAGGTTGTCGGGGGCTGCCGGCCAGTGTGATTACGCGCATTCACTTATTCCTTATAACAATCTGTTATAGAACCATCATTTTTATTAACGAAGTGAAGTAAACCTAGCAGGGGAAGGCGGCACAGCGGAAATCTCAATTTTGGCTATGAAAAGTTCCAAATCAGATAAAGCGCTTTTAACGGCGGGTTGAGGCACGGACGGGTTAAGAAGGAAAAGTGAATTAAAGGTAACTAAAAAGTAATCGTTTGCGCAGCGAAGCAATTATTTGGGCAATATGCCGGTTATCATTTCCAATTGTCCCTCGCTTAGTCAATAATACCGCCCCGTCTAGCCACCGGGAATCCAGGAGTCTCCATGTTTTATCCTCTTGTCAGGAAAGCACTGTTTCAGCTCGATCCAGAGCGCGCCCACGAGTTTACCTTTCGTCAGTTGAGCCGCATTTCCGGCACTCCTTTTGAATTTTTGATCCGCCAGTCAGTGCCAACCAAACCGGTTAACTGCATGGGATTATCCTTTAAAAACCCTTTGGGACTTGCCGCAGGCCTGGATAAAGACGGCGAATGTATTGATGCACTCGGCGCAATGGGCTTCGGATTTATTGAAGTCGGCACGGTGACACCGCGTGCGCAGGACGGTAATGATAAGCCGCGTTTATTCCGCATCGTTGAAGCTGAAGGCCTGATTAACCGTATGGGTTTTAATAACCATGGTGTGGATAATCTGGTGAATAATGTCAAAAAATCACATTTTGGCGGCATTCTGGGGATTAATATTGGCAAGAATAAAGACACGCCTGTTGAGCACGGCGCAGACGATTATCTGACCTGTATGGAAAAGGTATATCCGTATGCCGGTTATATCGCGGTGAATATTTCATCGCCAAATACCCCGGGCTTACGTTCACTGCAATACGGTGAAGCGCTGGATGATTTACTGGCGGCGATTAAGAATAAGCAACTCGAGCTTCAGCAACGTCACCAGAAATATGTGCCGGTTGCCGTGAAGATCGCGCCGGATCTTTCTGAAGAAGAATTGATCCAAATAGCGGACAGTCTGGTACGTCATAATATGGATGGCGTTATCGCCACCAATACCACACTCGATCGTAAACTGGTTCAGGGGCTGAATTATTGTGAGCAGGTGGGTGGCCTGAGCGGGCGTCCGGTTCAACTGCGCAGCACAGAAATTATCCGCATGCTGTCAAATGAATTACAGGGACGTCTGCCTATTATTGGTGTCGGCGGCATTGATTCATTAACCGCGGCGCGTGAAAAAATGGCAGCGGGCGCGTCATTAATTCAAATCTATTCCGGCTTTATCTTCAAAGGTCCCGGTTTAATCAAAGATATTGTTACCCACATCTGATATTTTTCATCCTTTAGGCGAGTCAGGGGTTTATTTATTAACCCGGCTCGTCTATATTTTGTCCACTGACCGTAATTCAGGCTCAGGATTTGTCTGATATCACTTCATCGCAAAAAAATCTATTCTTACAGATTAGCCGGTAATGAAGTCAGGCAGAGGGCATGAGGGCAAACAGGATGACGAAATGAAAATCAAACCAGATGATAATTGGCGTTGGTACTTCGATGCAGAGCATGATCGGCTTATGTTAGATCTCGCCAATGGCATGATTTTCCGTTCCCGTTTCCCGGCTAAAATGTTAACCCCTGATGCATTCGGAAATATGTCATTTTGTGTCGATGATGCAGCCTTGTATTTCGATTATGAAGAACAGTGCAAACATATTCGTCTGGCCGCTGAACAACGCGCTGAATTAGTTTTAAATGCCTTAGTCGCTTTCCGCTTTTTAAAACCGCTGATGCCAAAGAGCTGGCATTTCAGTCAGCAAATGCGTCCTTTCCAGCCAGAGAATGGTCAGCTTGCTCAGGTGCAGGTGATGGACAGCGGCGAACAGGCAACATTGCTGGTGGTTGAATCCGGAGATAACGCCAGCTTGTGCCTGCTGGCGCAGGAACGGCTGGCGGTGGCAGGGCGTGGAATGGTGCTCGGCGACGCCATTAAAGTGATGCACGACCGGTTAATGCCAGCGGCATTTAGAGTCGACAGCGATGTCTACGACCAGGCAGTGTAAATTACCCTTCATATTTCAAGTTGCATATGCGTTGGCTGCGCTCAGTCACCCGAATCACTTACCTGTGTAAGCTCATCGGGATCCCTTCTCTTGCCACCATCTTGCAACCGGAACTATTTTGGGTAACTGCGGAAAATTTTTAGCCGAGCACGATATCTGTTGCCGGTATACAACTGCACGACAGAATCGTTCCGTCTTTCCCCACAGCACTTTCCTTCAGTGGCGCAACGTTCCCTTCTTTTAATGTCATTCTGCAGGCACCGCAAATTCCGGCGCGGCAGGAATAGGGGATGCGTAATCCCTGCAACTCCAGTTGTTCAAGCAAAATCTGCTGATTGTTGCCGGTAAACTCCGTGCCCTGATAATTAATGCGGACTTCCTGAGCGGTACTTATTGGTGCGTCGACATTTTCGACGACTTCGCCTGCGCTGTAAGGGCGGGGCGGTTTGCTCGTCAGCACCTGAACATGGTCACCGGCGCGGATAACGCCGATGTTACGGGCAATCATGTTCTGACCGAAATCGACGTCGCCGTCGCTGGCAGTACGGTAACCCTGCAGCGTTTTTAGCGGTTCGCCACGCGGATGCTTGCGACCTTTTTCGATGCTGACCGTAGTAAAAATGCAGCGACTGCACGGTTTCACCAGATCGAAAATGACTTCCCCGATGCGGATAGTCTGCCAGCTGTCTTCTGCGTAAGCCTCTGCACCGCTGACCACAATATTAGGCCGGAACTGTTCAACCCTGACACCGCCCGGACAGCGGCGCTGCAAATCCTGCATTGACGCTTCGTTAATCAGCAGATACGGGAACCCGTCGGCGAACGACAGCGGGACTTCGGGATGCTTCTTCACCCGGCGTGTTGGCTCTTCGCCGACCCAGCGCAACTGGACATCACGTTTTAAATAACCACTTAACCAGCGATTTACCGGTTCCGGTGCGATGAGTGAGGTAAACTGATTGCCCCAGACTTCCGTCGGTGAGTTAACGCCTGCAAAATCACGAAATTTGACGCTGATACTGTCGCCTTCGGGGGCACTCAGCATCAGGCCATCAGGTAATAAAACCGGGGTGAACAGGACGAGGTTCGGATACTGGCGGGCAGTAATGAACATGCCTTGCGGGTCGGTTATCATGAACTGACGGTCGAAAGCCAGTCCTGTTGGTGTGACCAGCGAGTGTGAAACTTGCAGGCCGCGCATGGATTTAACCGGATGAACAAATAAACGTGAAAGAATGGGCACTGAACACTGCCTCTCAGAGTATAAAGTCTTAAGAAGAACCAGAGACTTTATGACAAGCGGCGGGGATTAGCTATAATGCGCAACAATTTTATTTTTGGTGATATGTCGATATGAACTCTTTGTTTGCCAGCACGGCGCGTGGACTGGAAGAACTGTTAAAAAGCGAACTGGAAACGCTGGGTGCGCAAGCCTGCAAAGTTGTGCAGGGAGGGGTGCATTTTGAAGGTGACGATCGCCTGCTGTACCGTAGCTTATTGTGGAGCCGTCTGGCTTCACGCATCCTGTTGCCGCTGAACGAATTCAAAGTTCACAGCGATCTGGATCTTTATCTCGGCGTGATGGCGATTGACTGGCCGTCCGTTTTTGGCGTGGAAAAAACCTTCGCCGTGCATTTCAGCGGCCTGAATGACGAAATCCGTAACAGCCAGTACGGTGCGCTGAAAGTGAAAGATGCCATCGTCGACAGCTTTACCCGCAAAATGGATGAGCGTCCGAATGTGGCGAAGCAGCAGCCCGATATTCGTGTCAATGTCTTCCTGCAACGTGATACCGCCAGCGTGGCGCTGGATCTCAGCGGCGAAGGCCTGCATCAGCGTGGCTATCGTGATCTGACCGGTCAGGCGCCGCTGAAAGAAAACCTGGCTGCGGCTATCGTGATGCGTTCCGGCTGGCAGGCGGGCACGCCGATGGTCGATCCGATGTGTGGTTCCGGTACCTTGCTGATTGAAGCGGCAATGATCGCCGCCGATCGCGCGCCGGGCTTACATCGCCAGCACTGGGGCTTTACCGGCTGGAACAAATTTGACGCTGAACTTTGGCGCGAACTGACCGCGGAAGCACAGGTTCGTACCCGTCGTGCGGTGCAGGAAACCACTTCCCGTTTCTTCGGTTCTGATATCGATCGTCGTGTAATTGAGATGGCGCGCGCCAACGCCCGTCGCGCCGGTGTGGCGGAGCTGATTAGCTTTGAAGCCGCTGAAGTCGGTAAACTGGTGAATCCGCTGCCGGAAGGCCCGGTGGGGACAGTTATCAGTAACCCGCCATACGGTGAGCGTCTGGAAAGCGAACCGGCGCTGATTGCGCTGCACAACATGCTTGGCCGTATCATGAAGACCAAATTCGGTGGCTGGCAGTTGTCGCTGTTCAGTGCTTCGCCGGAATTGCTGAGCTGCCTGCAATTGCGTGCTGAACGCCAGTTCAAAGCCAAGAATGGTCCGCTGGAATGTGTGCAGAAAAACTATCAGCTGGCAGAAAACCCGACCGGTGCTGCCGGCACGCAAATGGCGGAAGATTATGCAAACCGCCTGCGTAAGAACGTCAAAAAACTGGAGAAATGGGCTAAACAGCAGGGCATTGAATGCTACCGTCTGTATGACGCCGACTTGCCGGATTACAACGTGGCGGTTGACCGCTACGGCAGCAAAGTGGTGGTGCAGGAATATGCGCCGCCAAAAACCGTGGATGCACAAAAAGCCCGTCAGCGCTTGTTTGACGTGATCAATGCCACCCTGTCAGTGCTGGATATTTCATCCAGCCAATTGATCCTCAAAACCCGTGAACGCCAGAAGGGCACCAGTCAGTATGAGAAACTGGCGCAAAAAGGCGAGTTCCTGCTGGTTGAAGAATTCAACGCGAAGCTGTGGGTCAACCTGACGGATTATCTCGATACCGGTTTGTTCCTTGACCACCGTATCGCCCGTAAAATGCTCGGTGAAATGAGCAAGGGTAAAGACTTCCTCAACCTGTTTGCTTACACCGGCACCGCCAGTGTTCATGCAGGTCTGGGCGGCGCGCGCAGCACCACTACGGTAGATATGTCCCGTACATATCTGGAATGGGCGGAAAAAAACCTGCGCGCCAACGGTCTGACCGGCCGTCAGCATCGTCTGATCCAGGCAGATTGCCTGTCTTATCTGGGGATGTGCGACGAACAGTTCGATGTGATCTTTATCGATCCGCCGACGTTCTCCAACTCTAAACGTATGGCCGAAAGTTTTGACGTACAGCGTGATCATCTGGCTCTGATGAAAGATCTGAAACGCATTTTACGTCGTAACGGCACCATTATGTTCTCCAACAACAAGCGCGGTTTCCAGATGGATCTCGAAGGATTGAGCAAGCTGGGGCTGAGCGCGAAAGAAATCACCAGCCAAACCCTGTCACAGGATTTCGCCCGTAATCGTCAGATTCATAACTGCTGGCTGCTCTCTCATGCCGGCGAGGAAAAATAAAGTTTATGTCGTTAATTAGTATGTCAGGTGCCTGGCTGTCATTCAGTGACTCGCCGCTGTTGGATAACACCGAATTACACATCGAGCCGAATGAGCGCGTCTGTCTGGTTGGCCGTAACGGTGCCGGTAAATCGACGCTGATGAAAATCCTGAATCGTGAAGTGCCGCTTGATGACGGCCGCATCGTGTATGAGCAGGATTTGATTGTCGCGCGTCTGCAACAAGATCCGCCGCGTAATGTTGAAGGCACTGTGTTTGATTTCGTCTCCGAAGGCGTGTTCGAGCAGGCTGAACACCTGAAGGCGTATCACGCGATTTCGCATCTGGTCGAAACCGATCCTAGCGAAAAGAACATGAATAAACTGGCTCAGGTGATGGAAATTCTCGATCATCAGGGCCTGTGGCAGCTCGACAGCCGCATCAACGAAGTGTTGCTGAAACTGGGTCTGGACGCCGATACTGAGCTGAAATCCCTGTCCGGTGGCTGGCTGCGTAAAGCGGCGCTGGGTCGTGCTCTGGTCAGCGCGCCACACATTCTGCTGCTCGACGAACCGACGAACCATCTGGATATCGAAAGTATCGCATGGCTGGAAGATTTCCTGAAAGAATTCCAGGGCAGCATTATCTTCATTTCCCATGACCGTTCTTTCATCCGCAATATGGCGACCCGTATTGTCGACCTTGATCGCGGTAAACTGGTTTCCTATCCGGGTAATTACGAAGCGTATCTGCTGGCGAAAGAAGAAGCGTTGCGCGTTGAAGAGCTGCAGAACGCTGAGTTCGATAAAAAACTGGCGCAGGAAGAAGTGTGGATCCGTCAGGGTATCAAAGCCCGCCGTACCCGTAACGAAGGCCGCGTACGCGCCCTGAAAGCCCTGCGTAAAGAACGTTCCGATCGCCGTGAAGTGATGGGCACCGCCAAAATGCAGGTGGTTGAAGCGGCAAGCTCCGGCAAGATCGTCTTTGAAATGGAAGACGTTAACTACAGCATCGCCGGTAAACAGCTGGTCAGTAATTTCTCTTCGCAGGTTATGCGTGGCGACAAAATTGCACTGATTGGCCCGAACGGCTGCGGTAAAACGACGTTGCTGAAACTGATGTTAAGTCAGATTAAGGCCGACAGCGGTCGTGTTCACTGTGGTACCAAGCTGGAAGTCGCGTACTTCGACCAGCACCGTGCTGAGCTGGATCCTGAACGTACCGTGATGGATAACCTGGCAGAAGGTAAGCAGGAAGTGATGGTTAATGGCCGTGCCCGTCACGTGCTGGGTTACCTGCAGGACTTCCTGTTCCATCCAAAACGTGCAATGACACCGGTGAAAGCTCTGTCAGGCGGTGAACGTAATCGTCTGCTGCTGGCAAAACTGTTCCTGCGTCCAAGCAACCTGTTGATCCTCGATGAACCGACCAACGACCTGGATGTGGAAACCCTCGAACTGCTGGAAGAGATGATCGATAGCTATCAGGGCACCGTAATGCTGGTGAGCCATGACCGTGAATTTGTTGATAACTCAGCAACCGAATGCTGGATTTATGAAGGCAACGGCGTGATCAACAGCTATGTCGGCGGTTACCATGACGCACAGCATCAGCGCCGTAACCAAAAGCCAATCCGTCAGGCGGTAGTCACCGAAAATAAACCGGCTGCTCAACCTAAAGCAGAACCTGCAAAACGCACGGCCAATAAGCTCAGCTATAATCAACAACGCGAGCTGGAACAATTGCCTGCGCAAATCAGCACGCTGGAAGAAAGAATTGAAGCGCTGCAACAGCAAATGAGTGATGCGAATTTCTTCACACTTCCTCATGAAGAAACTCAGCAGGTTATCACCGCTTTAGCCGCCGCAGAGCAGGAGTTAGAGCAGGCGTTTGAACGTTGGGAAGCGCTGGAAGCGCAGAAAAACGGCTAACACTGCCCCGTCATGTGCCGCGGAATGAAGGATTGTTCCAGCGGCACATGCTATTGCACGTTCCGCAATTGAGGAGTTGGCTTGTGTGTTCTCATGTCCACGATCCGCACATTTTATGCCCCCAATGCGATTTGCTGGTGGCAATCCCTGAGATTGCTGTCGGGCAAAAAGCTAAATGCCCGCGTTGCCATACGACGCTGACGTCGCGCTGGAAAGAGCCGCGTCGACGTCCTATTGCCTATGCTGTCAGCGCATTATTCATGCTGCTGTTGTCTAACCTTTTCCCTTTCGTAAACATGAAAGTTGCCGGTCTGGGAAGCGAAGTTACACTGATTCAAATTCCTCAGGTTTTAGTTTCTGACGACTACGCCAGCATGGCGTCGCTGTTTATGATTCTGGTTCAACTGATGCCTGCGTTAGGCATGATTTTCATCATCATTCTTTGCCAGGGGACATCGATCCCCAGTCACTGGCAGATCAGCATTGCCCGCAACTATTTCCGCCTGAAGGCCTGGTGCATGGTTGAGATTTTCCTGGCGGGTGTCCTGGTCAGCTTCGTGAAGCTGATGGCTTATGGTGATGTCGGCGTCGGCACCAGTTTCTATCCCTTTGTGCTGTTTTGTATTTTGCAGCTCAGGGCCTTTCAGTGTACTGACCGTTACTGGATCTGGCAGCAGGTTGCGTCCGCACCGAAGCTGGAAATGCCGCTTCGGGTGGGCGAGAGTGGACTGTCACAGGGATTACGTTCATGCCATTGTTGTATGGCTATTTTGCCAGTCGATCAGAAAAAGTGCGGGCGTTGTGAAACATCCGGCCATGCGCGCCGCAAAAATAGCTTGCAATGGACGATGGCGCTTCTCATAACGTCTATTTTTTTGTATATCCCCGCCAATCTTTTGCCGATCATGATAACCCAGGTGCTCGGCACACCGATGCCATCCACCATTATGGCTGGCGTGGTGTTGCTGTGGAGTGAAGGTTCTTATCCTGTGGCAATGGTGATTTTGATTGCCAGTATCATGGTGCCGACGCTGAAAATGATTGCGATTGGCTGGTTATGCTGGGATGCAAACAGTAATAAGGAAATCGACAGGGAAAGATTGCACGTGATTTATGAAGTCGTGGAATTTGTTGGCCGCTGGTCAATGATTGACGTGTTCGTTATTGCAGTGCTTTCGGCTCTGGTAAGGATGGGACAACTGATGAGTATTTATCCGGACATTGGCGCACTGCTTTTTGCCAGTGTTGTCATTCTCACTATGTTCGCTGCAATGACGTTTGACCCAAGGCTCATTTGGGATCGCGCTGTAATGAAGTCTGCAAAGGAGCCACAAGATGGCGGGAAATAATATGGCAGAGCAAGACGGAACTGCCAAAGTAGAGAAGATTAAACGCTGGTCGCCGGTGTGGATTGTGCCGATTGTTACGGCACTGATCGGCGCCTGGATACTATTTTACCACTACAGCCATCAGGGCCCGGAGGTGACGTTAATCACCACCACGGCCGAAGGCATTGAGGGCGGCAAGACCACCATCAAAAGCCGTAACGTTGATGTCGGTAAAGTGGAAAGCGTGACACTGAGTGAAGATCTGCAACAGGTCATTATCAAAGCACGCCTGAATACCGGCATGGAAAAAATGCTCCGTGAAGACTCTGTATTCTGGGTGGTAAAACCGCAAATCGGACGTGAAGGTATTTCCGGTTTGGGCACATTATTGTCGGGTGCCTATATTCAGTTGCAGCCGGGCAATAAAGGCGCTGAAAAATCAGAATATAAACTGGATGATTCACCCCCGCTGGCTTCCCCAGATGCCAAAGGTATCCGCGTGAGTCTGGATAGCGAACGTTCGGGCCAGCTGAATCCGGGGGATCCGGTTCTGTTCAGAGGTTTCCAGGTCGGCACAGTGGAAACCAGTCACTTTGATCCGAAAGCGCGCAACATCAAATATCAGCTGTTTATCCGGGCACCTTACGACACGCTGGTTACTGACAACGTGCGTTTCTGGAAAGACAGCGGCGTGAACTTCGATATGTCTGCCGCCGGTATGCGTGTGGAAATGGGTTCACTGACCACGTTGTTTAGCGGTGGTGTCAGCTTTGATATTCCGAATGGCTGGACGCAGGGCAACGAAGCCAAAGAGGGTGACAGTTATAAGCTCTTTGACGACCAGAAAAGCATTCAGGAGTCGCTGTATACCCGTCACATGGATTACGTGATGTTCTTCTCGGATTCTATTCGCGGTCTGCAACCTGGCGCGCCTGTTGAATTCCGTGGTATCCGTCTGGGTACTGTGGCCGAAGTGCCTTATCCGATGAATGTGGTGAAACAGCAGATGTCGGATGATTATCGTATTCCGGTCCTGATCCGCATTGAACCTGACCGCTTCGCGCAGTTGCTGGGCAGTAACTTTAACATTGAAGAGCATATCCGTGACGGTATCGCTCATGGCCTGCGCGCTTCGATGAAATCTGCCAACCTGTTAACGGGCGCGATGTATATCGATCTGGATTTCTATCAGAATGAGAAACCGTGGAAAGGGCCGCTGGAAATAGACGGTCAAAAACTGTTGCCGACAGTGAGCGGCGGGTTTGCGCAGATCCAACAGAAACTGATGACTACGCTCGATAAGATCAACAATCTGCCGATCGAACCGATGATGCGTGAAGCCACCAGCACGCTGGCGGAAAGTCAGAGGACGATGAAAGCGACGCAGAGGACCATAGAGTCCCTGAATGCAATTGTCAGCAGCAAGGAAATGAAAAATCTGCCACAAGATATGCAGCAGACATTGATTCAGCTTAACCGCAGTCTGAAAGGCTTCCAGCCTGGTTCTCCGGCGTACGGACATATGGTGAATGACATGCAAAGTCTGGATAAGACCCTGCGTGAACTGCAACCGGTATTGAAAACGCTGAACCAGAAAAGTAATGCACTGATTTTCGCCGCCCCAGGGCAAGATGATCCTCAGCCGAAGAAGGCCAAATAATGATGAAATGGATACCTGTCGTCTTAGCATTATTCCTGACTGCCTGTAGCAGCAGTGATCAGAAAACCTACTACCAGTTGCCGGTGCTCAACAGCGCCCCGGCAACGGGCAGTGCAATGTCATCAGGCATGGCTACCCAACGTCACCTGTGGGTTGAAAGGGTCAGTGTGGCTGATTACTTGTCAGGTAACGGGCTGGTTTATCAGACCAATGACGTGCAGTACACTCTGACCCAGAATAATCTTTGGGCCAGTCCGCTGGATCAGCAACTTCAGCAATCACTGGTGACCTATCTGCGCCGTGACTTGCCGGGTTATCTGGTTTCTACACAGGCTGTCAGTTCCGATGAGCAGGACGTGCTGAACGTGAATGTGACCGCATTCCACGGTCGTTATGATGGCACTGTGGTTATCAGCGGAAGCTGGACGCTGAGCCGCAGCGGGCAGATGATCCAGCGTGACTTTACGCTGAACCTGAAACAGAACGAAGATGGTTATGATGCGCTGGTGAAAACGCTGGCTGCCGGCTGGCAGCAAGAAGCGGGCCAGATCGCCTCGCAAATAAGATGACGTTTTTTTAAGCTTAATATTTTTTAAGTAAAACGTAAAAAATCCCGGTTTCTGAATTTTCAGACGCCGGGATTTTTTTATGGCGATCAGCCAGATGAATCTTTTATTAGCACGATTGTCTCGCGCGCAATCTAATAATATAGCTCACAAATATGACATTGGCGTGAATTTTGCGCATTGACCTCTCTGCCGATTGCAGCTATTTGTTAGGTGTGGACGCAGAAGCGGGCCACTGTTTTCTTTCCACCTGACCTGAATAATGAGGGATATAAGGCATGAAGAGACAAAAACGCGATCGCCTGGAACGGGCACAATCACGTGGATATCAAGCAGGTATTGGCGGACGCTCAAAAGAGATTTGTCCGTACCAATCATTAGATGCCCGATCACACTGGCTCGGGGGTTGGCGACAAGCCATGGAGGACAGGGCCGTTACCGCTTAAGCGGCTCCCCTGTCAGAATAAGGAATAACCTCCGCTGCGCGCGGAGGTTTTTGTTTGTGGCTAATATCATGATGTTGCACAAAAAACACGCATAAAAAACGGCGAGCCATCAGACTCACCGTTTTATCAGACTTAGCAATGTGATTTTTTAGAAAGCAGCGGCGTCTTTGAACAGACCGACTTTCAGGTCAGTTGCGGTATAAATCACCACACCATCAACCAGCACTTCACCATCAGCTACGCCCATGATCAGTTTACGGTTGATAACACGTTTGAAATTCAGGCGGTAGGTGACCAGTTTCGCGGTTGGCAGTACCTGACCAGTGAATTTAACTTCACCCACACCCAGTGCGCGGCCTTTGCCTTCGCCACCGAGCCAGCCCAGATAAAAACCGACCAACTGCCACATTGCATCCAGGCCCAGACAGCCAGGCATCACCGGATCACCAATGAAGTGACAGCCGAAGAACCACAGGTCAGGATTGATATCTAACTCAGCTTCAACATAACCTTTGCCATGGGTGCCGCCATCTTCTTGCATCTTAACGATGCGATCCATCATCAGCATATTGCCTGATGGTAATGGAGGACCGCCAGCGCCAAACAGTTCACTGCGGCCAGAAGCTACGAGGTCTTCTTTCGTATAGGAATCGCGTTTATCTACCATGTTCTATGTAAGCCTTATTTTAATGAAGGGCGAAGCTTAGCTTACAGCTGTAAGCTGAACAACTCCGATCAGCTGCGGCTGAACCAGTTCAGCCAGCGAAGAGGCCACGGGTAGCGCGGGCTACCTTGCGATGTGACCAGCGCAATACGCTGCTGAATTAATCCCAGCAGGCTCGGACGCTCTTCTTCAGCTTCTTCTTCGTTTGTGTAAATCAGTCCGGTCAGGATAGGCAGCGCTTCGGCTGCGTTATCAACTGCCCATAAGTGAAACTGGCCTTCGCGAACGGCGTCCAGAACCTGCGGATGCAGGCAAAGATTACGCACGTTGCTGGTTGGCAGAATGACCCCTTGCTTACCGGTCAAACCGCGACGCTGACAAACCTCGAAGAAACCTTCGATTTTCTCATTCACGCCACCAATGGGTTGCACATTCCCAAACTGATCGACAGAGCCGGTGACCGCAATTTGCTGGTTAATCGGCTGCATCGACAACGCACTGATGAGTGCGCAGAGTTCAGCGAGAGATGCGCTGTCGCCGTCCACTTCTCCGTAAGACTGTTCAAACACAATCGAAGCGGAGAAGGGCAGAGGCTGGTCGAGTTCTAACTCGGAAATCAAAAAGGCCTGCATAATCATCATGCCTTTGGCATGCAGATTACCGCCTAATTCAGCTTTGCGTTCAACGTCGGTAAATTCACCATCGCCGGTGTGTACGACACAACTAATACGCGAAGGTTCACCTAAAGCGCGCGGATGACCCGGATATTCCAGAACGGAAAGGCCGTTAATCTGCCCAACAACTTCACCTTCGGTTTCAATACGGATTTGCCCAAGCTCAATTTCATCCTGCATACGTTCCTGCAGGTAGCTTTCGCGCCATGCACGCGCATTCGCGGCAGCTTCAAGAGATTTTGCGCTGAGCAATTCATCTTCATTGTAGAGTGCGGCTTCGCTAAGCTGCGTATTTAGCCAGACTGGATCGAGAGTCAGGCTTCCCTGATCGGTGCTGTGGCGGATGGCAATTTTCAGAAACTCCGGCCAGGCATCGGCGGCCAGACGCGGGATCTCAAGCTCATCAGCCAGCGTGTTAACGTAACCACACCAGGTTTCCATGTCACTTTCTTCGGTCAGTGGCAGGTCGGCTTCAAATTCGCCATAGATGGCAGAATCCATCAGCTCCGGTTCCATATCGCTGAGGTCGCCCAGCGACAAACGATCGCCTACCAGGATCAGCCGCAGATCAAGCGGCATCGGCGGAACGGTCACCGGCAACGGTTTTGTTTCATCCGGAGATACCCAGTGATACTGGCCTTCAGTGATCATCTGCTTAAGTCGCAACCACATCAGTGGCTGAGCAATGAGTGTGCGGATCGACAGCACTAAAACACCGCCATTGACCTGATGTACCAGACCCGGCTCGAGTTGGATCTGATCTTTAAACAGGCGAACACAGCCAAACAATTGTTCCGGCTCAATCCATTCACGGTACTGGCAGGTAAAGCTTGCAGCGAAGGCATCTTCGGCAGACTTGGCAGCCAGCAGCGTCACCTTATTACCGTCAATATGGTAGCGGTTGCCAATGACTTCTGTCTGTTCCGGCAGCAGGCTGCTGACGACATCAGCGATGCGTGACAAGTACTCGCGATTTTCCTGCGCTTTGAGCGTCATAAAACGCGCACGGGAACGGGGATGACAAAACAGCGTTAAACCATTTTCCAGCCGGGGCTGAGTGCCTGCGAAATCGACAGGGGCTAACTGGGCAGCCGTTGCAAAAATTGCCTCGTAAGGCGCGGTATCGGGCAGTAAAAGCTGCCAGTCAAGTCGGTTATTGGTCAATGTGTTAGCTGTTTTCTATAAAAAGGGAAAGAGCGATTATACAAGAATAAATCCGGCTGCATACAATCAGAGTCGCAGCACAATTGGTCTTAGTGCACATTGCTGAACGGGTGCTTAAAAAACAGGCAAAATAAGCGGGTTTATTAGGGGTGAAAATTGAATTAAAGCTGTTATGCTTAGTAAAGTTACGTGGTCACCGAAGAGTTCACGATGAAATATCAGCAACTGGAAAATCTTGAAAGCGGTTGGAAATGGAAGTATCTGGTGAAAAAACACCGGGAAGGTGAGCGGATCACTCGCCATTTAGAAAACAGCGCTGCTGAAGAGTCCGTGAATCAACTTCTCAGGCTGGAAAATGAGCCTGTTAAGGTGACGGATTGGATCGTTAATAATATGAATCCGTCGCTGGAAAATCGGCTAAAACAAACCATCCGTGCCCGTCGTAAGCGTCACTTCAACGCTGAACATCAGCATACGCGTAAGAAGTCTATCGATTTGGAATTTCTTGTCTGGCAGCGACTGGCTGGACTGGCACAAAGGCGCGGAGCAACATTGTCTGATACGATCATTCAGTTGCTTGAAGATGCGGAACGTAAAGAGAAGTACGCTACTCAGATGTCTTCACTTAAAGAAGATCTTGAACAAATCCTCGGCAAAAAAGAGAGCTGAATCTCTCTTCTTCCTAATCCTAACCCGGCTTATTCACTGACTCTCTCATCAGAAGATATAAAAAAACCCCGCCGAGGCGGGGTTTTTGATATCTGTAGCAAAAGCTAAAGAGTGTTATTAAGCCTGTGGCTGAGTAACAGTATCTTTGTAGCCTTTAACTTCGATTTCTACACGACGGTCTGGTGCCAGGCAGTCGATCAGAGCAGCACGGCCTTTAACGGAGTCACAGGTAGAACCAGTAACTGGGTTAGATTTACCCTGGCCTTGTGCAGAGATCTTGTTAGCAGGGATACCTTTAGATACCAGGTAATCTACTACGCTCTGAGCACGTTGCTCAGACAGTTTCTGGTTGTATTGTTCTGAACCGATACGGTCGGTGTAACCCAGAACGATAACAGAACCGTCTTTAGGATCGATTGAGCTCAACTGGCTGTACAGCTGATCCAGAGCCTGTTGGCCTTCTGGTTTCAGAGTAGCTTTGTTGAAGTTGAAGAGGACGTCAGATTTCAGAGTGAATTTCTTAGTCTCAACAACTGGAGCTGGAGCTGGTGCTGGAGCAACAACTGGAGCAGCTTCTTCTTGACCGAAACGGTAAGAAACACCTACAGACAGCATTGCGTTATCAGGACGTGCGCCAACAGTAGCTGCGTCACCGATGTTGTTAACCCACTGGTAATCCAGACGGGTAGCCCAGTTTTTGGTTACAGCGTATTCAAGACCAACGGCTGCCAGTGGAGAAACACCGGTGTCGTGATCGCTTACGCGGCCAGCAGCGCCATTGTCGAAGTTACCTTTAGCGTCTGCACGCCAGACCATACCACCCAGACGGGTATAAATGTCCAGATCGTCAGCCAGTGGGTAGCTCAGTTTAGCAGCCAGCTGAACGCCTTGTGCTTTGAATGCGCCATTGTTTACGCTGCCTTTGTAAGGCATACGGCCAAGCCAGTCATATCCCATTTCAAAGCCCAGGTATTGGTTCGCTTGGTAACCCAAGAACGCACCTGCACCCAGTTGGCTCTCGTGGGTAGGGCCGTTGCCGATACCGTCGTAAGCATTTGCGAAACCAGTGTCATGGTATTGGGACCAGCCCAATTTACCACCGGTATACCAGGTGTTATCTTTAGGGGCGGCTTGCGCTACGGTAGCGAAACCTGCCAGTGCCACTGCTAATGCGATAGCTGTCTTTTTCATTTTGCGCCTCGTTATCATCCAAATAGGCAATTGAGCTTTAAGCTTTTTAAGCCCTTGGTTAAAATCCTTACGCCAAGATTATTGCTTCATTTCAGAACTTGCCACTTTACGTTGGCATTATTGAGCAACCTTGGCGTTGTAAAGTCTACAACGTGGCGCGAAACTTACAAGCTTGATGTGTTAACACCGTTGAAAAAAAGGGAAAAACGTACACATTTCTTCACGACTTTGACTATTTCCTGACAACTTGTGAAGCAAATCTACATTCAGAAAGCCCATTTTTACTGGGTTCCGGAGCTTTCTCAGCACAAATCACTAAGTTCCCCATTATTTTCGTAGGAACATTCCTATTTTGAACTAATGGTATACAGAAGAGTGAATTTTTACTGTTGAGTGATGTCCACTAGCTGAATTCTGTTCATTTGTTGGCTTCATAATGAAGCCGTAAGCTCCCCCCTGACGGGCAGCAATTTGCAATCTTTCCCTCTCTGCATCATTCAAATCTGGCAACCATCCGAGCACTACACTGTAGTTACCCGTCTGCAATGCTTTTTCCATGGCATCGACTGTCGACATCGCAGTTATCTGATTCACCTGAACCATTTTATCCACCGGTAAACCGGATTGTGATAACCAGTGGCGGCTCAATTTTTGTTGTGGTGTTAGCCACAACAACCAGCGTGATTGCATGCCGAGATGTTGCAGCAGAGGCAGCAGTAACTGGGCAAAAGCGGGTTGGCTCGCACTATAGACGAACTCAGTGATCAGACCATTATTCAAGGATGCAGACGTATTTACCTGTGCACGGGAAACCGGCAAACCAAGCTGACTAAAATGATGATTTGTATGATTTTGAGTTCGCATAGAGATGTACCCCAGTGAGTTACTGTATGAATGTACAGTACTCTGGCGATGAGCAAAGATCAACCCAATTTTTCCAAGACATCTCGCAAATTTTGAAGGCAACACCCTGCAACTGCATTTTATGTTTGTTGCTACTCACGACATTGCGTATTTTGCATTTAGCGGTTCTGGTAATTCAAATTGGTAGTCAGGAATGAATATGAAAAGGATAACGCGATGATAAATAAATCAAAAAAAAGGGTGCTTGAATGTCTGGAACTCTTTGCCCCACTGGGCAATATACGCTCGCGTACGCAGTTTGGCGGATTCAGTTTATCGGCCGATCGTGCCATGTTTGGGCTGGTGTCTGACGGGGAATTATTCCTCAGGGCGACTGATGATACGGAAGGTCACTTTTGCCGAAAAAAAATGGAACGTCTGATCTACCGCAAGCGCGGGATGGATGTGCATTTACGCTATTTCAAAGTCAGTCATGAGCAGTGGAGTGACCCCCATGTTTTACTGAGACTGGCGAGAGTTTCTCTCAAAGGTATGCGTCGTGAAATCGAAGCAAAGAAAAACAGTGAAGCATCACGTTTGAAAGACTTACCCAATCTCTCGCTGGCTCTTGAGCGGATGCTGTGGCAAGTGGGTATTGAAAATTCCGGTGACCTCCGGATGCAAGGTGCGTGCGAGGCATATCTGAAATTGTGTGCAATAAAAAAAAAGAATTTGGGCATTAATTTACTGATGGCACTGGAAGGCGCGATTTTAGGTTTTCATGAAGCTGCCTTGCCGATGGCGTCCAGAGAGTTTTTAACTCAATGGTTCAACCATCAGCAAGAAAAGTATCCTGTGACGAAGCACTAATCCGCAAGGCATGGCGTCTGCGGATTATCAGAGTGGATTCTGAGCAGGCAAGATTTTACTGTTAAGACTGGTGAGTTCAGGTAAATGAGCCACCAGTAATCCAATTTGTTGCAACACCAGTTGCTCTTTACTGTCCGAATCCGTGGTTCTCATCTGGATCCGGGCAGTCAGATTCTCCAGAGCCTGCTGAACACGCCCGGATTCAGAGGGCAGATGGTGCAAAGCCCCGTCGACGCAGCACACCGCATCATCCAGCAAGCTCAGGGTTTCGGCATCTTCAAGCTTTTCACGGTGTGCGCCCAGTGCAGAAATATAACTCAGCATCGTATGGTTGAGGCACAGCAGACGGAATGCGGCGTCCAGGGTCGTTGTATCGTTATTCTTCTCCGAACTCATATTCGACACAACCGACGCCAGCTCTGCATCACAGTTATGCGCATCACGGCGTGCCAGACGATAATCGAGACTGTTGTCTTTTCCCTGATGGTATTGCACCAAAATTGCGTCAAGGTAGCGGCAGTTGGCATCGAAAGTTTTGCTGACAACGCGGTCAATTTGTCTGAATTTCCAGTCCGGCCAGATAAAGGTCACCGCCGCCCAGGCAATACCGCAGCCAATCAGCGTATCGATGATGCGGGGAATGGCGATTTCAAAACCTTCTCCCAGCAAGTTGAAACACAACAGCACCAGCAGCGTGATAAACATCGTCGCTTGTGCATATTGCACCGTGCGAAAGGCGAAGAATAATAAACCGCTGATAACGATCAGGATCATTTGTCCGTCAATCGAAGGCACGAAGTACAGTATCGGAATACCCAGCGCGATACCGGCAAGAGTGCCAATAATCCTTAACGCCAGCCTGCGGCGGGTGGCGCTGTAGTTCGGCTGACAGACAAACAAACTGGTAAGCAATATCCAGTAACCGTGATTCAAACCACTGACCTGAATAAACACGTAGCCGACAAACAGAACGACTGACATACGCACTGCATGCCGAAATAATACTGATTGCGGCGTAAAGTGCCGCGATATACGCAGCCAGATATCATCAAGCCCTGTCAGGCGATCTTCGGCAAACGTGTTTTTCCCGGTTTCATTATTCTCAGGCAGCGACTGCTCGGATTCGAGATTGGCCAGCTGCGCATCAATGGCGTGCAGATTGCGTAAAAGATGGCGCAACGCCTGCAACATTTCACGATGCTCGCCCTGAGATTCCAGGCGTTTGAGTGCTTCTTCCAGCCGGGAAAACGCACGCTCAAACTGGCTGTTATGCTGATATTTCTGACGATACAGAATGCATTGTGACAGCTGCAAACAGGCCCGGGCTTGCATACTCATCAACCGCTGGAAACGGAACAAGATGTCGCTGTGATGGAATTGTTCACTCAGCTTGAGGTACTTCACATGCGACGAACTCGCGCGTTCGTGAATATCCTGCACCACGAAATAATAATGCAAAGTTCTGCGCGTTCCTTTCTGACCGCGGTCACCTTTCAGACGGGTTTGCAGCGTATTTTTAGTCTGATTAAGCGTGGAAACCAGCTGTCCGTTGGCCATCGCCAGCTCGACCAGTTGCTGATTATTGTCTTCCTGATCGGGGTCGAATAAGGTTGCTTTGGCTTCCAGATACGCAGCGAGTTCTGTAAAGCAGCGTGAAATTTGATCCTGCAAAGGTCGGATGGGGAAGATAATATGCCCGGCCAGCGTCAGCAGGTTATACCAGATGGCGCCGGCCAGCAGGATCAGTGGTTGCTGATACCAGATGTGATACATGCTGGTGCCGAGCATGGTGTAGATGGCGATCAGCAGTGCGCCGAAAGCAATGGTGGCATAACGCTGACCGAGTGCGCCAAGCAGGATGAAGCCGCAGGTTGAAAGCATCAGACCTGGCGCAAACAGCCAGGGGTAGGGGAAAAGTAATTCAATTGACGCTGAAGCGATGAAAAAGCACACCAGCGTAATCAGCAAATTACGCAGTCTGCCTGCCAGACGATCATCCAGATCAGCCAGTGCGGCAGCGACGACACCGAGCGTCAGGGGTATGGTCATTGTAATCTCACCCAGCCACCACGGGACGGCGGCCGCACCTGTCAGAGCAATGAAAATTCTGATGTGATAAAGAACATTGCTGTTATAGGCATAACGCCTTAAGCCCGGTGCAATCGAAAGCACTAAAAAACCCCACCTTAAAAATCAAAAATGATGAAAATCAGCGAATGCGTCCGTCTTTCATCAGACGGCTGGCATTTGCTTCACGAACTTGTCTGGCGAGCTCAACGGAAACCACCCGGCGTCCGACGGGCCAGAGTGCGATGACGGCGATTTTAAAATTCGCGATGCCCACCGGAATGCCGATAATACTGATACATTGAGCGATGCCCGCCATGATGTGGGACAAGCATAACCACCAGCCGAAGAAAATAAACCAGAATATATTCAACAGAGTACCACCGCCGGACATCAGTGCATTGCGTTTTTCAGGATACAATTCATCAACATGTACGGCTTCGTTGCCAAATGGCATCAAAGACAGACGGGTGATCTCCCAGCAAGAGCGGGTCAGGGGCAGGGTAAAGATCAGTACGATGCTCACCAGCGTGGCAAACAGCCAGGCGAGAGTGGTAAAGAAACCACCTAAAACAAAGTTAAGAATATTGAGAACTGTGCGCATGTCTGCTCTTCCCGAAAATATTAAAAGTTAGAAGAAATCATGTTTCCCAAAAAGAAACATACTTCATATTCTACCCTGTTTTGGAACCTGGATCGCCTGCGCTTATCAAAGGTAAACTCTTAAATACTCTTGCATGTAAAATTATAAACATTACCTTTCCGTCAGGAATTTTAGAGAAGATACGGTGTGATGATATGGAATTGAAATCGACCTCATTCGGGAAACATCTGGCGCAGCATCCATACAACCGGGTGCGTCTGCTTAATGCGGGCGTTGAAGTCAGTGGCGATAAACATCACTACCTGATCCCTTTTAATCAGCTTATCCAGATCCGCTGTAAGCGCGGCATCGTATGGGGTGAGCTGGAGTTTGAATTACCAGAACAAAAAGTCGTGCGCCTGCATGGCACCGAATGGCAGGAAACTCAGCGGTTTTATCAGTACCTCCTCAATATCTGGCAGACCTGGAGTCAGGAAATGAGCGGGGTTAGCGCGGGGGTATTGCACGGGCAAATCGAAAAAATCACTCAGATTGAGCAGCAGGATAAATGGTTCAAACGGGCTGATTTAGCCGATGTACAAAAAGATATTCAGGAAGCCTTTTCTGCGGTGCCGGTGCCCGTCGAACGCCTTAATGATTTTGACAATTGCCGTGATGATTACCAGACCTGCCTGCGCTGGCTGGAGCAGGGGAAGCGCAGCGTGACGCAACGTAATCTGGCCTGGACCGAAAGGGTTATTGCGGACAATCGCGATTTTTTCGATACCGTTGAGGTTTCGCCGCTCAACGAAAGTCAGTGTCGTGCCGTGGTCAATGGTGAGGATTCCGTTCTGGTTCTGGCCGGTGCCGGTAGCGGTAAAACATCGGTGCTGGTGGCCCGTGCTGGCTGGTTGTTAAGGCGCCAGGAGGCGCTTCCTGAACAAATTCTCCTGCTGGCCTTCGGGCGTCAGGCTGCGGATGAAATGAATACCCGTATCAAAGAACGGCTGCACACTGACGGAATCAAAGCCAAAACCTTCCATGCGCTGGCGTTACAAATTATTCAGGAAGGGAGCAAAAAAGCGCCGAAGATAAGCAAACTCGAAACCGATGCTAAAGCACGTCGCTCACTGCTGATTAAAACCTGGCAGCAACAGTGTGCTGAGAAAAAAGTACAGGCCAGCGGCTGGCGGCAGTGGATGACCGACGAGCTGGAATGGACGGTTCCTGACGGTGATTACTGGAAAAATAAATCGCTGGCAGAACGACTGGGTAGCCGCCTCGAACGCTGGCTTAGTCTGATGCGTATGCACGGTGGCAGTCAGGCAGAAATGATTGAAAGCGCGCCGGAAGAAGTGAAAGACCTGTTCACGAAACGCATTCGTCTGATGGCGCCGCTGATGAAAGCCTGGAAAACTGCGCTCAAAGATGAGGGCGCGGTAGATTTCTCTGGGCTCATCCATCAGGCGGTTAACATTCTGGAAAAAGGCCGTTTCGTCAGTCCCTGGAAACATATTCTGGTCGATGAATTTCAGGATATTTCGCCACAGCGCGCGTTGCTGCTTTCGGCATTACGCAAGCTCAACAAACACACCAGTTTATTTGCGGTCGGGGATGACTGGCAGGCGATTTACCGTTTCAGTGGTGCCGAACTTTCGCTCACGACCGCCTTTGCCACAAACTTTGGTGAAGGGGCACAATGCGCGCTGGATACGACATACCGCTTCAATGATCGTATCGGTGAAATTGCCAATAAATTTGTCCAGCAAAACCCGCATCAGTTGAAAAAACCGCTGAACAGTCTGACTAAAGGTAATAAAAAGAATGTCGTCATCCTGCCCGACGAACAGATGGAAAAATTGCTGGATAAGCTCAGCGGGTATGTCACTGCCGACGAGCGGATTCTGGTACTGGCGCGTTATCACCATCTGCGTCCGCAAATTCTGGAGAAGGCCGCAACACGCTGGCCAAAACTCAATCTTGAATTCATGACCATTCACGCCAGCAAAGGGCAACAGGCAGAATATGTGATTATCGTCGGACTGCATGAGGGGAACGATGGTTTCCCTGCTGCGGCGCGGGAGTCTCTTCTGGAAGAAGTTCTGCTTCCGGAGCCGGAGGATTTCATGGATGCCGAGGAGCGGCGTTTATTGTATGTGGCCATGACGCGGGCAAAACATCAGGTCTGGCTGATGCAGGATAAAGAGCGTCCGTCGGTATTTGTGGAACAGCTGGAAGACATCGGCGTTCCGGTTCAGCGCAAACCCTAAATGAGAAACCCGGCCATGGCCGGGTTTGTTTTTTTGTTATACGTCTTATTTCTGTCAGCAGAGCCTTTAAATCACTCTTTCAGGCGTGACCATAAATAGCGCTGATAGTCGGGAATGACGATATCGACTTCAGACTGGAACAGCGGTGAGTTGATCAGGAAATCCGCTGTCGCCACGTTAGTCGCTACCGGAATATTCCACACGGTTGCCAGACGCAGCAGGGCTTTCACATCGGGGTCATGCGGAACCGCATTCAGCGGGTCCCACAGAAAAATCAACAAATCGATTTTGCCTTCGGCAATCATCGCGCCAACCTGTTGATCGCCACCCATCGGGCCGCTCAGCATACTTTTTACATTGATGCCGGTATTACGCTGTACCAGATTACCGGTGGTACCGGTGGCATAGAGAACATGCCTGGAAAGTTCGGCGACGTTTTTGTCCACCCATTTCATCAGGGTGTTTTTACAGTGGTCATGCGCGACCAGAGCAATATGTTTTTGTTTTGCGATCGTACGGGTCGTGTATTCCATCAAATTCCCTTCAGCGCGAAAGTAACAGTGGATCACAGAATACTGAAAGTCCGTTTTACTGCAAAGGGCGGGGGCGATTATTCAGTGTTTAGAGAGAGATTGCGTGATGCAGGTTAAGTTACGACGTCCGTTCCTGTTTTCCTGGCAGTTTAAACAAGAGCAGAAATTGTTCGAAGCTGACGTTAGCTGCCAGTCTCGTCCAGAACGGATGCAGATAACTGATTGAAATTTGAGAAGGTGTTTCCTGAGCCAGTGCCGCTTTTTTATCCGTTAATCCTTTGGCGAACGACGGAACGGCCGCACGTGCGCCGGACAAATTGTACGTGACCATCAATTTTTCAGCGTCCGCGGTGTGGCCGGGATTAAACACATTCAGAACATCACGCTGTGTCGGTATTTGCCGGCCCTGGTCATCAACCAGCAAATAGTTCATTTGCTTGTTAAATTGGGCCGCCTCAGTTTCGTTGTTCAGTTTTGGCAACACGAAGGAAACGGAACGACTATTTTTGGCGTTAAACGTCACGATAAGCGCAGGGGAGTGATACATCGGTATCAGGCCGGCGCGAAGATTTTTGCTGACCTGAAACAGGATCTGATGCTGACCGCCGTCGAGTTCCAGACTGTCCGCGCCTTTAAGTATTGCGCCGGACATTTGTTTGCCGTCGATCACCAGAACGTCAACATCCGGGGACAATTTGAGTGAGGTCGCCGAAGCTGACGCCATCAGGCTGAGACTCGCTAATGCGACCAGCGCATGACAGACTTTCATTCTTCTCTCCCCAAATACCAAATTGCTCATCGTCTATTATTCAACAATGACGATAATGTGTCAAAGTTTTACAAAATGTTTTTAATTAACACGAGCAGGGTGAGACAGGTCTCCTTTTTGATCCACAGGCTGTCGGAATAGCCAGCCTGCGTTACACTTAACGAATACAGGTAAAAGGAGATAATCCCGTGCAAGATAATGATATTCGCAAGATTCTTGAGGAAGTGAAAACTATCGCGCTGGTAGGTGCCAGTGACAATCCGGGGCGTCCAAGCTACGGGGTTATGGCGTATCTGCTTTCCCAGGGCTATGAGGTGATCCCGGTCAGCCCGAAACTGGCAGGCAAGGAATTACTGGGCCAGAAAGCTTACGGCTCACTGGCAGAAATTCCGCATCCGGTAGATATGGTCGATGTATTTCGTAATGTCGATGCCGCGTATGGCGTGGCGCAGGAGGCGATTGCCATAAGAGCCAAAGTGTTGTGGCTGCAGTTAGACATTATCAATGAACAGGCTGCCGTGCTGGCGAAAGAGGCTGGATTAAAAGTGGTGATGGACCGTTGTCCGAAAATCGAAATCCCGCGTCTGGGGATGGAAAAGTAACCGCCATCTCTAATCAGCATAGAAATTTAGCAATAAAAAAACCGGCCATCGAAGCCGGTTTTTAATTTTAAAAGCGTGCCGCAGGAGTAGACTCAGTTACGCAGGCGTGGCGCCATCAGCTGTCTGCGAACTGATTCAGCCAGGTCATCCAGAGACGTTTGCTCCGGATGAGAACGCGCGGCTTCATGATCAATCTGAATCTCCGCCAGATAGGTATGAACCGGCTGGCCTTCTTCATCTTCCATCACCACGTGATACCAGGGAGCGGTGCGCATGGAGTCATCAGCGGCGACATCGTCGACACCGGGCTTTTCGAGCGAATACTCTGCATCGACATCAATCACCACACCTAAGTAACCTAACAGTCTGTGGCGAACCTGCTGGCCGATACCGAATTTACTGGCAATCATAGTCACCTCCCAAAATAATTCATTGATCTCTATATGGAGATAAAACGCGCTATTTCAAGTTTTGACCGCTCATCCTGCTAAAAATTCAGCGGTGTGTGTCAGTACAGCACGCCGTGCTTAATCTGTCAGACCCTTTTTCAGTTCATCACCAGGCAGGCGAAACCTTTCAGGTATAGACCTTCCGGGTATGCGCCGGTCACCGGATGATCAGCAGCCTGACGGAACTGCTCGACGAACTGGATTTCGCGACCCGCATCCAGCGCGGCATCGGCCAGAATTTTCTGGAACAGATCCGTTGGCAGCAAGCCGGAACAGGAGAAGCTCAGCAGGATACCGCCCGGACGCAGTAGCTGCAGCGCCAGCATATTGATATCTTTATAGCCGCGGCAGGCGCTCGCCAGCTGATTTTTGTTCTCAACGAATTTCGGCGGATCCATTACGATCATGTCGAACTGCTGGCCTTCGGTGCGGTATTTACGCAGCAGCTGGAAAACGTCTTCACGCACGAATTCCGCTTTCGTCAGATCCAGCTTGTTCAGTTCAACGTTTTGACGTGCCACGTCCAGTGCGGCTTGTGAAGTATCGACGTTGGTGACTTTGGTACAGCCACCCATCAGCGCAGATACCGCGAAAGCGCCGGTATAAGAGAAGCAGTTCAGAACGTTGCGGCCGGCAGCATAATTACGTGCGGCAAGGCGGCTGTCGCGCTGATCAAGATAGAAGCCGGTTTTGTGGCCTTCTTTGATATCCACCAGCAGGCTCATGCCGTGTTCCTGAATCGGCAACAGTGCAGGCGGCTCATCGCCAACCACATGTCCCTGAGTCAGTTCCAGGCCTTCTTTTTTACGCACAGCCACGTCGGAGCGGTCCCAGATGGCGCACTCCGGATAGCAATGTTGCAGGGCAGCAATCAGCGGCGCACGCTGATATTCGGCACCGGCAGAAAGCAATTGCAGCACCAGGAAATTCTGGAAGCGGTCGATGGTGATGCCCGGCAGACAGTCGGATTCACCGGCAATCAGACGGTAACCGTCAAGCCCGTCGCGCTTAGCGATATAATTGCGCCAGTTTTGTGCTTGTTGCAGACGACGGATAAAGAATTCAATGTCGATATCTTCGTCTTGCTTAAACGTCCAGACACGCGCACGGATCTGAGAAGACGGTGAATAGGCACCGCGTGCCAGCCATTTTCCCTGACTGTCTACAATATCTATAGTCTCGCCGGAATTGGCTTTGCCTTCGATACGGTGTACCGCGCCGGAAAATACCCACGGGTGGCGGCGGAGAAGTGATTTTTCACGGCCTTTGGCCAGAATTAAACGTGCAGTCATAAAATTAGGTTCTGTCGGTTTGGAGACAAAAAAGAGCGACATTGTCCGGTCATGCAGGTGAAATTGCAACGAACCATACCGCTAACGGAGAGAAAATCATGGCAACAGTCAGTATAGCCGCCTATGTGTACGGCATGGTGCAGGGCGTCGGTTTTCGTTTTGCGACCCAACATCAGGCTACCGGTTTAGGTCTGACCGGGTACGCAAGAAATCTTGAGGATGGCAGCGTCGAAGTGGTGGCGTGTGGCGAGCAGGAAAAGGTGGATCAACTGCTGGCCTGGTTAAAGCAGGGAGGGCCAAAGCATGCACGGGTGGATCGTGTGCTCAGTGAGCCGACCGCACCCGGCCATTACAGCGATTTTAAAATCAAATACTGAAGTCTTTCAGAGGCACTTCACCGGCTTTGGCAAACCGGCAATTTTGGTTGCCTGTTTGGCCGGGCCTTTCGGGAACAGCCGGAACAAATAGCGGCTGTTGCCTTTCTCTTCGCCATATTTCTGCGCCATCGCTTTTACCAGCATGCGTACGGCAGGCGACGTATTGAATTCGAGATAAAACTCGCGCACGAAACGCACGACTTCCCAGTGGGCGTCGGTAAGCTCAATCCCTTCTTCTTCAGCCAGCAGAGGCACCATACCTTCCTGCCAGTCCTGACTGTTTTTCAGGTAACCCTGAGCGTCGGTTTCAATAATCTGACCTTCAAACTGCAGCATATAACCTCAAACCCGTAAAAATGCGGTGGTCAGTTTATCAAAAACGCCGGTCAGACAAAATAAAAAGCCCCGCGCGTAGGCGGGGCTTAGAGGGTCATCAGGCATCATCAGTTACGTGATGACATACCCAGAATGCTCAGCAGGCTGACAAAGATGTTGTACAGCGAGACATAAAGGCTCACGGTCGCGCGAATATAATTGGTTTCGCCGCCATGAATGATGTTGCTGGTTTCCCACATAATTGCGCCTGCAGAGAACAGAATAAACAGGCAACTGATCGCCAGTGACAGCGCCGGAATTTGCAGGAACAGGTTAGCGATCACCGCCACCAGCAGCACCACAAAACCTGCCATCATCATGCCGGAAAGGAACGACATGTCTTTGCGCGTGGTCAGCACGTAGGCTGAACAGCAGAAGAACACCAGTGCGGTACCGCCCAGTGCCAGCATAATAATGTCACCGGCACCAACGGAAAGCAGTGAGCTCAATAATGGCCCGAGCGTGTAACCCATAAAGCCGGTCAGCGCAAAGGCAGACAAAATACCCGCCGGGCTGTTCGCCGTGCGGTAAGTCAGGAACATCAGGCCATAGAAGCCAACGATGGTCAGAAGAAAACCGGGGGACGGCAATCTCAGAACCGTACTTGCCGTCGCAGTAATCGCGGAAACGCCTAAAGTCAGCGCCAGCAGGAAATAAGTATTACGCAGCACCCGGTGCGTGCTTAGCAACGAGCCAGCGCGTGATGAAGAAGAGGCAACGATACGATCCATACGGTTCATAATAAAATTCTCACTTAAGCCCTTCATACTTTGTGTCGCAGATGCGTTGGCTACGCCCGGTCACCCGAATCACTTACCTGTGTAAGCTCATCCGGACTCCCTCTCTTGCCGCCTTCCTGCGACCCAAATTATTTTGGGTATCTAATTGGAGTCGGTGAAAATACAAACAGGTTGCAGTGTAAGTAGTTGCGGGGCGTCATTAAAGACGTTTTACCCTTCTTTACCTGCTCAGGGCGGGCAGGGCGCGGTTTCCTGGCTTCAAAATCGCCGAAATGATGTTTAAATCGCCGCTTGCAAGCCGAATGCCTGTTTTTCAGGCAAACGAACAGAATCAGACTTTACAAGAGGATCGGCACTGTTTATAGTTCGCTTCGTTGCGGAGGGGTGGCCGAGCGGCTGAAGGCACCGGTCTTGAAAACCGGCGATGGGAAACCATTCGAGAGTTCGAATCTCTCCTCCTCCGCCATAAACAACACAAGAAAGCTGCTAAGCAATTAGCGGCTTTTTTTGTATCTGTCATTTATGCGCGACTTTGTGAATGCAATTTAAATGCTCATAAAATCAACAAACTAGACTGAAAATAATGTTTGCATCTTTTCTTCGGTCTTGTATACTACGCCCCGTACTGAACGACTGATGTCGCGAAGTGCTTGTTGTTTACGGAGGGGTGGCCGAGCGGCTGAAGGCACCGGTCTTGAAAACCGGCGATGGGAAACCATTCGAGAGTTCGAATCTCTCCTCCTCCGCCATAAACAACACATTAAAGCTGCTAAGTAATTAGCGGCTTTTTTTGTGCCTGAAATTCGCTTCTCTCCCAATGGCTGCATATTCTCAACCCGCCCGCTGCCGGGCATACTGCCTTGGCGAACACCCGAGTGTGCGCTTGAACGCCGTACTGAACGCGCTCTCTGATTCGTACCCGAGCGACAACGCCACAGCCGATACCGGTTCTTTACTGTTCGCCAGCCGGTCTCCGGCCAGCAACATCCGCCAGCGCGTCAGGTATTCCAGCGGTGCACTGCCGACGGCCTGCTTAAACTTCTGCGAGAATACCGAACGCGACATACCCGCCCGTTCAGCCAGCGCCTGCACCGTCCAGCGGTATGCCGGGTTTTCATGCATTGCATTCAGCGCTCTGGAAAGTTGCTTATCCGCCAGCGCAGCAAACCAGCCGCTATCTTCTCCTTCCGGCGAATTATCGACGTGCATCCGCAGCGCCTGCACCAGCATCATGTGCGCCATATGTTGCGCGATCAGTAATCCGCCAGGCCGTTCATCGCGCAATTCCTGCATCATACATTCCACAGCCCAGCGCAAACTTTGCCTGTCGGATTCTTTCGAAATATGCACCACGGGCGGCAGCATCGCCAGCAAGGTTGAGGCGTTTACGCCACTGACTACAAACCGGCTGCCGGTGAGAAAAAAATCTTTGCCACCATTGCAGGAAACCGTGCCGCCATCCTGCGCCTGCTGGAAAATCGGCCCGGCATCGACAGGCGGAAGATTCAGGTCACTGGCGAGACGGAACGGGCGTCCGGCCGGTAAAACAAAACAATCACCGGCTTTGAGATGGACTGCGGCGGGCACGCCATCAACCGCCAGCCAGCATTCACCGGTAATGATCGCGTTACATTTAATCGACTGATAGTGGTCAGGAAATTGCACCGACCATTCGCCGCCGGCTTCAAAACCTTTGGACATATAACTGCGCGGCTTCAGCAGTGACAACACATCTGAAAGGGGATCCATCAGGAACTCCGGACGATTGCAAAGATATTACGGACATTAGCGCATAGATCGTCTTTTCTCCAGCGCCTATATTCTGTTACGAAAGCAGCAGATTGAGCCAACAACAGAGGAATTCGCAATGCGTGTATTCGTGACAGGGGCAACAGGTTTTGTCGGTTCTGCGGTGGTGCAGGAATTACTGCGCGCAGGTCATCAGGTGCTGGGTTTAGCGCGTTCTGATGCTTCGGCGCAGGCGCTGACCGATGCCGGTGCGGACGTGCATCGCGGCAGTATTGAAGATCTGCACAGTCTGACGTCCGGCGCTGCGCAGGCCGACGGCGTGATCCATACTGCGTTTATTCATGACTTTTCGAAGTTTCTGGAAAATTGTGAAAAAGACCGGCTGGCGATTGGTACTTTAGGCGCTGCGCTGAAGGGCACAAAAAAACCACTGATCGTGACCTCCGGCACGGCGCTGGTGAACACCGGACGTCTGGCGACGGAAAATGATTTACCTGATCCGCAGGGGCAGAATCCGCGCGTGGCATCTGAACTCGCCGTCGCTAATCTGGCAGAGCAGGGCGTGCGTGTTTCTTTGGTGCGTTTGCCGCCGTCGGTTCACGGCGAAGATGATCACGGATTTGTGCCGATGATTATTGCACTGGCACGCGAAAAGGGTGAATCGGCTTATCCGGGCGATGGCGAAAACCTCTGGCCGGCAGTGAACCGTTTTGATGCCGCGCGGCTATTTGTGCTGGCGCTGGAAAAGGGCGCAAAGAACGCGATATATCATGCAAACGCAGAAGAAGGCGTGCCATTTCGCAAAATTGCCGAGCTGATTGGCAGGCACCTGAACCTGCCGGTGGTGAGCAAAAACGGACAGGATCTGGCGGCACATTTTGGCTGGTTTACGCATTTCGCCTCGCTGAATAACCCGACGTCCAGTCAGATCACCCGCGATATTTTAGCCTGGAAACCGGTGCATCAGGATTTACTGACCGACATTGATACCGCCGGATATTTCAAATAAATTCTTTTTTCTGAGATTAAAACAGGTCATTCAGGTGGCCTGTTTTACGTTTTTCGCCGTGGTTTTAATGGTGTTAATTGCCTAAAAAACGCCCCGAATCACAAATCGGGAAGATAAAAACGTAACCCTATTGCCTGTCCGATGTTATGCGTTATGTTGATTTTTAGTTTCTCAAATGTAACTAGAGGTTAACAATAATGTCGAATAAATTACGTATCTCTCTGATTGCTGTTGCTGTGCTGATGTCTTCTTCTGCAATGTCTGCATTACCTCAGGGCTATCCGGCCGACTATCAAAAAATCGTTGATGCGGCGACCAAAGAAGGCAAAGTCGTGGTGTATTCCACCACCGACACCAAAGCTGCAGGCCCGCTGATTCAGGGCTTCGAGGCGACTTATCCCGGTATCAAAGTCGAATATAACGACATGAACAGCACCGAACTGTACAACCGTTATATCAGCGAACAGGCGGCGGGCGGAACCAGCGGCGACGTGGTCTGGAGTTCCTCCATGGATACCGCGCTGAAACTGGCGACCGACTACGCGCAGGAATATAAATCGCCTGAACAGGGGCAGTTACCAAAATGGGCGGTGTGGAAAGACAAAGCCTACGGCACGACCTATGAGCCAGTGGTGTTTATCTACAACAAGCGACTGATCCCTGCCGGTGACGTGCCGGATTCGCATGTCGCACTGGCAAAACTGATCGCCAGCCAGACCGAAAAATTCAATAAAAAAGTCACCACTTACGATATCGAGAAATCAGGGCTCGGCTTTATGTTGTCCGTGCAAGATTTCAAAGCCGATCCGAATTATTTCAAAACGCTGGCTGACATCGCCAAAGGCGGCCTGGCGGTGCAGTCCTCCACCGGCACTATGATGGAACGCGTTTCTTCCGGCGAAAACCTGATCGGTTTCAACATTCTCGGTTCGTACGCCGAAGCCCGCGCCAAAACGGATCCGTCGCTGGGGATTTCCTATCCGAAGGATTACACCCTGGTGCTTTCCCGCGTTTCTTTCATCAGTCAGGAATCGAAAAATAGCAACGCCGCCAAACTGTGGCTGGACTACATCTTGTCAGAGAAAGGGCAGAGCATTCTGGCCAACCAGGCTGACATTCCGTCCATCCGCAACGATATCGAAGGCAAAAACGACATCGACGGCATGACCAAAATGTTAGGCAATGCGCTCAAGCCAATCCCGGTCGATGAAACCCTGCTGGAATACCTGCAACAGAAAAAACGCCTGGATTACATCAAACAATGGCGTAACGCTGCTGCCAAGTAGTGACATATCGAAGCGCGTCACTTTCCGTCGCGCTTCCTTTTTCCTGCCTGATTTCGCTCTCCTTGTTTCTAACCAAAGGGAAGTAACATGAATGCATTGCGCAGAAAGTGGCAGAGCCTGCCGCGCGGCATTGTGGTGTTGATAACGGCGCTGGTTATCTACATTCCATTGTCGTTCATCGTGATACAAAGTTTCCTCTCCGCGCCGTTCTTTTCCCCGTCAAAAGAATGGAGCCTCGAATCCTTTGGATTCATCTTCACAGATCCGGATTTCTACAAGGCGCTGAGAAGCGGCTTTATTCTGGCCTTCGGGCTGGTGGTTATCGCTATTCCGCTCGGCGGGATCCTGGCGTTCCTGATGGTGCGTACGGACTTACCGGGCAGACGCGTGATTGAGCCGCTGATCCTGGTGCCGATTTTCGTCTCGCCGATGGTATTAGGGTTCGGCTATGTGGTGGCTGCCGGGCCGGTCGGATTCTTCTCGCTGTGGGCGCAGGCTATTCTTGGTTTCGTGCCGTGGAATATCTACGACATGTCGAGCATCGTGGTGATCGCCGGTCTGACACATGTTCCGCACGCGTATCTGTATATCTCATCGGCGCTGCGCAGCGTCGGGTCGGACGTCGAAGAAGCCGCGCGAACCGCCGGTGCCTCACCGTTGCAGGTGATGACTGCGGTCAGTTTGCCGATGGTGCGTCCGTCGATTCTTTACGCCACCGTTTTGCTGTTCTTCCTCGGACTGGAAGTCTTTGGCCTGATGCTGGTGCTGGGTGATCCGGAAGGCAACATGGTGCTGGCGACCTATCTGTATCAGCTGACCAATAAACTCGGCACGCCGTCTTATCATCTGATGGCCGCTGTCGCTGTGGTGCTGATTTGTATCACTATTCCGCTGGTCATGTTGCAGCGCCGCCTGATGCGTACCGCCAACCGTTTCGTGACGGTCAAAGGTAAAGCGTCACAGGCACGTGCCTTACCGCTCGGCAAATGGCGCTGGGTGGCCGGGGCCGTGGTGGCATTCTGGCTGACCGTCACTATCGGCGTTCCGCTGGTGGGCGTGATGCTGCGTGCATTTATCTCCAACTGGGGCGTCGGTGTCTCCATCTGGGACGAGCTGTCGCTCAACACCTTCCGCACCATCTGGGAACAGCCGAATCTGCTGCGCGCGATCGTCAATTCCATGGCAATTGGTGTTATCGGCGGCGCACTGGCGGTGGCCTGTTATCTGTTTATCGGCATCGCGATGCACCGTAAACCGGATGGCGTGACGCGATTCCTCGATTACAGCGTACTGGTGCCGCGCGCAGTGCCGGGGCTGCTGGCCGGTCTGGCCTTCCTGTGGGTATTCCTTTTCCTGCCGATGTGGCTCGATAACGCGCTCAAATCCGGCTGGCTTTCCGGCATGCCCTGGTCGCAATGGCTGCGCGATAACCTGGTGGTCTGGCTGCGTTCCTTGCGCAGCACGATTTTCAGCGTCTGGCTGGCGTATACCGTGGTGTGGATGGCGTATGGTCTGCGGCTGATATCCTCGACGTTGTTGCAGGTCGGGCCGGAGCTGGAAGAGGCGGCGCGCAGTACCGGTGCGACCCGCGGGCAGATCACCCGTCACGTTACGATCCCGCTGTCGCGTTACGGTCTGATTGGTTCCTGGCTGCTGATGTTCCTGATTTTCGAGCGCGAATATTCCACCGGTGTGTATCTGCTTTCACCGGGTACGGAAACCATCGGCTCGATGCTGGTTTCCCTGTGGGCTGCTGGCGCTATTGATATCGTGGCCGCGCTCTCCTTTATTAACATCCTGCTGGTGGTGTTAGGTCTGGGTATTGCCCTTCGTTTTGGAGTCAAATTACATGATTGAATTATCGGTCGACAATCTGCACTTAACCTACGGCGATAACCCGGTGTTAAAAGGTGTTTCGATGGATCTGAAACGTGGCGAAGTGGTATCACTGCTCGGTCCTTCGGGCAGCGGAAAAACCACCTTACTGCGTGCGGTTGCCGGACTGGAAAAGCCAGTCAAAGGCACCATCGTCATCGGCAAAAATAAGGTCTACGACGGCACACCGCGCAGCGAAATTCCGGCCGAAGAGCGAAATCTCGGGTTGGTGTTTCAGTCCTACGCCTTGTGGCCGCACAAAACGGTATTTGAGAACGTGGCGTATCCCCTGAAGTTACGCAAAGTCTCAGCCGGTGAAATCACTCAGCGCGTGCAGGATGTTCTGAATCAGCTGGGGCTCGGGCATCTGGGCAAACGCCATCCGCATCAGCTTTCCGGTGGTCAGCAGCAGCGCGTGGCGATTGGCCGAGCGCTGGTCTACAACCCGCCCGTGATTTTGCTCGACGAGCCGCTGTCGAACCTCGATGCCAAACTGCGTGAGGAAGCCCGGGTGTTCCTGCGCGAACTGATCATCAAACTGGGGCTGTCGGCGCTGATGGTGACGCACGACCAGAATGAAGCGATGGCGATTTCCGACCGCATTTTGCTGCTCAACAATGGCAAGATCGAACAGCAGGGCACGCCGCAGGAAATGTACGGCTCGCCGAAAACGCTGTTTACCGCAGAGTTTATGGGCAGCAATAACCGTCTGCATGGCAAAGTCACCGAAGTGCGCGACGGCAAAGCGCGCATCGAAGGCAGTGGCTGGGTGCTGTGGGGACAGGCGGGAGAGGGCGTGCAGGCCGGGCAGGAAGGCACGGCAGTGATCCGCGTCGAACGCGTGGTGCTGGCTGAAGGGCCGGGCGAGAATCAGCTGGAATTACCCCTGCTGACCAGCATGTATCTTGGTGACCGCTGGGAATATCTGTTCCGCACGGCGGGCGATGATTTTGTCATTCGCGCGTACGGCACCGATGTGCGCGATCCGCAGCATTGTCATCTGAAATTACCTGAACAGCATGTGTGGATCTTTCCCAAATAATACCCGTCATACTTAAAGCTGCAGGTGCGTTGGCTGCGCTCAGGGACCCGAATCACTTACTTATGTAAGCTCATCGGGATCCCATCGCTTGCCGCCTTCCTGCAGCTTCAATTATTTAGGGTATTACCGGAAGTCAGACAGTTTATTGAAATATTTCTGTCATTTCCCGCGCGTAAAATTCTGCTTCCTGTTTAAATAATGCAGAATAATCATGATATTAACCTCTCGTTCACTTACGGGTAAGATGCCATTCAATAGATTGTTTCGATCTGGTTTCATCAAACGTCCACGGGGCATACTTTTTGGGGTAATTTGCGTTATCGCCCTGTTTTCTGCTTTACAGATTTTCTCCACCGTCGTGCTCACCAAAATACTTCAGGATGCGCGAAACAACGTGATCGCTACCGAAAGTTTGCGTCAGCAACAAGCCGTGATGGATAAAGCCCGTATGGAATTGCTGATGGCCAGTGACAAACTCAACCGCGCCGGTATTTATTACATGCAGGATAAAGAAACCGGCTCGGTCGGCAGCTGGAACAGCCTGATGGAAGAATCGCTCGGTTCGCTGACGGCGTCTCAGAAGGCGTTTACCCGGTTTCAGGAGATGACCAAAAACAGCAGCCAGGCCGCGACGGAACTTAAAGCCAGCTACCAGATGTTTTTTGACGGGCTGCGTGAACAGGCCGATGGCCTGCAAAAAAATAACAATATCGACTCCTTCTTTGAAGTGCCGGTTCAGGCGTTTCAGGATGACTTCAGTCAGAAATATTATGCTTATCTGGCAGTGAATGAACATACGGCGGTGTCGCTCAGCGACCGGTTGCTGAATGCTTTGTCACAGGCAAAAACCCTGTTCATGGGCGCGCTGATAATACTGGCGGTGATCGCGGTGCTGGTCTGGCGCGGGGTGGCGGCGTGGATTATCCGACCGCTGCAACGCATGATTGGTCACATCAGCGTACTGGCCGCCGGGGATTTATCACAGGACGTTGAAGACGACAACGCGCGGGTGATTGAAGTCCGTGAGCTGGGCATCAGCCTGCGTAATATGCAGCGCGGTCTGCAAAAACTGGTCAGCGAAGTGCGTGACGCCTCGGCGCATATCATGCTGAACATTGACCAGATGGCAAAAGGCAACGAAGAATTGTCGGCGCAGGCGGCGATTCAGAGCGAAGAACTGCGCGCCGCCACCGAACACATCACCCATCTCAACGAACGCGTGAAAGAGAACGCGGCCCATGCGCAGCAGGCCACCCGACAGGCTGAGCAGGCGAAAGGCGTGGCGACCCGTGGCGGCGAAGTGATGGGACAGGTGGATATGGCGATGAAAGAGATCGTCAGCCAGTCGTCAGAAATGAGCAGTATTGTCTCAATGATTGACGGTGTGGCGTTCCAGACCAATATTCTGGCGCTCAACGCCGCGATTGAAGCGGCGCACGCCGGTCAGCACGGACGCGGTTTTGCCGTGGTGGCAAAAGAAATCGGCCTGCTGGCGCAAAAGAGCAGTCATTCAACGCGCGGTATTCATCAGCTGATTGATGATTCCGTGCAACAGATTGGTCGCGGATCGGCGTCTGTGTCGGTGCTGAGTCAGAGCCTGGAGGAGATTATCCACATCTTCAGCGGACTGAGTGCGCTGGTGAGTGAGATTTCAGAGGCGACATTGTATCAGGGACAAAGTGTTCACGATGTCTCCGAACGCATCACCGCGCTGAATCAGGTGACTTTGCAAAACGGCAAACTGGCCGATCATGCGGCGGCATCTTCCCAGCAGTTGCTGGATCAGTCGCAGCGGCTGGAAAAGGCCGTCGCGCGCTTTGCCCTGACGGCGGCCTGAGGCTTGACAGACACGCTGCCGCCAGACAAATTGTGACATTACATCAGTCACCTGGAAGATTTTGAATGGTCATCAACGGGCTGGAGATTTGTTCGCTGGCAGAAAATACGGAGCATATTCCCGCGATTTCACAACTGCTCAACGAAGAATGGTCGTCGTTCGCTCACTGGGCGGAACCGGCGCGGATCGGTGAGCGGTTGCGGACGCGGATAAGCAACGACACCCGGGAATTCACGCTGGTGGCGTTCGCGGATAAACAGACGATTGCCGGAACGGCCAGTGTGATCCGTTATGAGCTGGATGACCACCCGGGGCGGGAATACTGGCTGGGCGAAGTGTTTACCTGTGCCGGTATGCGCGGAAAGGGCATCGGCAGTGCGCTGGTCAAAGCCTGCATTCAGAAAGCGAAAGCGGCGGGCATTGACGCTTTGTGGCTCTATACACCGGATCAGCAGGCGTTGTACGCCCGGCTGGGCTGGCAGGAAGCCGAACAGCGCGAGCAGGCCGGCGAGCAGGTGACGGTGATGAAACTGCCACTCTGAAAGCCATTTTATCTCTCAGGCGGCCGGTTATTTCTGATGCCACACCAGCATGCTGCCTTCACTGTGTCCGGTTACCGGATCTGTTGCAGGCAGCGGTACGGCATTTACCGCTTTTGTGCGTGCTGCCAGTTGCGGCAGTTCATCATGACAAAGGTCAGCTTTCACTTGCGGCGGATACGCGCCGACCAGCATGAAATCTTCATCAGCGGAAATCTGTTTATGGCCGATCCCGGCCGGAAGCAACAGTACATCCCCGACTTTCACTTCGATGATCTTGCCGTGCTCGCCACCCAGTTGCAGCTTTGCGCTACCGGCATAAACACCCAGCACTTCATGAGTGTTGGAGTGAAAATGCGTAAAGGTATACACCGGATAACGCCACTGCGGCGGCCAGCCGTTGGTGCGGAAAAGATGTTCGAGGTATTCGGCATTATCGGCGGTATCGGGGGGAATGACACGGTGATAAATCAGCACCGGCAATGCGTTATTCGGCACACCGCCGTCGGGTTTATTAATCAGCAATGTATCCATAGCAACCTCTCTGGCAGTCGCGAAGGCCATATGTGGCATCGGCATCAGGGCGAGCACGCCCAGCAAAGTAACAAACCGGCGTCGGTCCAACAGCATCAGGCATGGCTCCTTATCGCGCAATCAATGGCTTACCTCTTTCATGTATAGAACAAAAAAACCTGAAAATCCTGTTTTTGGAAACATAAAAAGAGTTGAGAAAGAATTGATAAAGACGGGAGCAGGCAAGGGCGGTGGTTATCAGAAAAAACTTAAAATCTGTAGCAATCAACATATAAAAGTCATATTGGCTGGCGAAATCCTTTATGTCCTCTATGCTTAACAATACAAAAAGTACTCAGGAGGAGAAGTTTATGAATAAGAAAATGTTACTTGTGGTTGCTACAGCTGTTTCTGTATTAGCAGGGTGTCAGACTTACGATCGCGCAGCAAGCTACGTCAAAGAGCCGGTCGTCAGCGATGTTAAAGTCGGTATGACCAAATCTCAGGTTCGTGCGATTGCAGGGCCGCCATCGACTGAAGCCACGCTTATCCATGCTAAAGGGACTTGCCAGACTTATGCGGTTGCTCCGCGTGATGGTAAAGCTCAGACCTACTTTGTTAGCTATAACGACACCGGTCATGTCATGAACAAAGGTTACCAGAGCTGTTCAGACTACGATAAAGACCCGCAGGCTGCTCAGTAACGCTGTATTGATTTAGCGCCTTCCCCTCGTGAGAGGGGAAGGGGTACGGAATTTAAGCCTTTTGCGTCACAATTCTCACGCCCACTTTACTCACCTGATTACCGTCCATTTCCGCGATCGTCCACGTCAGCCCGTCCCATTCGATATGGTCACCGATCACCGGTTCGCCACCGAGCAGTCTGATCACGAAATGTCCCAGGGTTTGCGACTGATCGACACCCTCTTCCAGATTCAGACCATAAAGCTGTGAAATCGCATCCAGCGGCGCGTCTGCCTGCAGGATAAAGTCACCGAAGAAGCGGTCATCCAGCACCACTTTATTGCTGTCGCTGAACAGTTTACCCAGCTCCGGCAGATCCTTTTCCTGTCCGATTACACACAGAATATCGCCTTCTTTTAGTCGCGTACTGCCCGTCGGATGCAGCATTTCTTTGCCGCGGAATAATGCCGCAATTCGTGTTGCCTGCGGCATTTGCAGGTCACGTAACGCCGCGCCGACGCACCATTTGTCCGAGCCCAGCTGATAGATAAATTGTTCCCAGTCGTTATACACGTCGATATCCAGTCCGACGCGGGAAATCGGCGTGGGCTGTGGCGGTACCAGCACTTTGGCTTTTTTCGCCGCGAAACCCAGAGAGGTGCCCTGAAGCAGCAGAGAGACCAGCACGATAAAGAACGCGACATTGAAATACAGCGTGGCGTTAGGCAGCCCGGCCATCATCGGGAACACCGCCAGAATGATGGGTACCGCGCCACGCAGGCCGACCCACGAAATAAAGAAGCGTTCGCGCAGGGTAAAGTTTTTGAACGGGATAAGGCTGACAAACACCGACAGCGGACGCGCCAGCAGGATCATCCACAACGAGAGCGCCAGCGCTGCGATAGCAATCGGCAGCAGATCGCTCGGCGTCAGCAGCAGACCGAGCACCAGGAACATACCAATCTGGCTGAGCCACGCCAGCCCGTCGAAAGTCTGCAAAATGCCGTGACGGTTGCGGATCGGCATATTGCCGAGCATCAGGCCGCACAGATACACCGCCAGAATGCCGCTGCCTTCCAGGGCCATGGTGGCGGCGTAAACCAGCAAACCGCCGCTGAACGCCAGTAACGGATACAGTCCGGCTGCCAGCGTAATTTTGTTGATCAGCTTGTGCAGCAGCCAGCCGCCGCCAACCCCGAAAACAATGCCCAGACCAAACTGGCGCACGACATCCACCACAAACATCAGGCTCAAGCCATGTTCGCCTTTGGAAATCATGTCGATCAGGGTAATGGTCAGGAATACCGCCATCGGGTCGTTGCTGCCGGATTCAATTTCCAGTGTAGCGCTGACTCGTTCGTTCAGGCCTTTACCGCCGATAAGTGAGAACACCGCCGCCGCATCGGTCGAGCCGATAATCGCGCCAATCAGCAAACCCTGCATCAGATTGATATTGAACAGCCACGCGGCAGCCAGGCCGGTCAGACCGGCGGTTATCAGTACACCGACAGTCGCCAGCGACAGCGCGGGCCATAGTGCCACGCGAAAGGAAGAGGCGCGGGTGCGCATCCCGCCGTCGAGCAAAATAACTGCCAGCGCCAGGTTACTGACCAGATAAGCCGCGGGGTAATTATCGAAGGCAATACCGCCAATTCCGTCGACGCCTGCGAGCATGCCGATGGCGAGGAAAATGACCAAAATAGGGATGCCAAGCTTAGAAGAGAACGAACTGAGCAAAATGCTCGCTGCGACTAACAGGGCGCCAATAAAGAAAAGAGTATTAATCGTGCTGGCGTCCAAGAGCGTTCTCCTTGTAAGGCATGAGTGGTGCGGGGGCGTACGGTTTCGTCATCAGTGACAAGCACTCTAATTTATCAGGAAAATGAGCGCGTTGCTGGGCTCATTTAGGATTTTTATTAGTTGCACTTCAGAATAAAAAACTATGCTTAAAGATGAGCGATGTCCATGCGCAGTTTTTAAAAAAGGAAACCATAATGAGTGAATATACCGGTGTACACCGTGAGGTGATGAAAGACGGGGCGATCAAACATGTGCTGATCCGCGATGCGGCTGGCAATGAGCAGTCGATTGCGGCAAAAGATTATATTTCGCAGGGGATCGAGCCAGATCTGAATGAGTTGCCCGAAGTGAGCACTGACAGCGAATTCCCGGTCGCGGGCAAAGGCTGAAAATTCGTTTGTTGCAGTTATTCTCCCCGCAGAAGTTCTGCGGGGATTGAGGTTCTACACGCCTAAACGATCGCGCAGGGAATAATAGGCCGCGCCGAGCATGGTAAAGGGTACCTGGAAGTTGCGGCCACCGAAGAAAGGCATGTGCGGTAAACGGGCGAACGCATCGAAACGTTCGGCGTCACCGCGCAGCATTTCGGTAATCAGCTTCCCGGCGAGATGCGTCAGCGTCACGCCATGCCCGCTGTCGCCCTGCATGTAATAAATGTTATTTTCCAGCCGCCCAAACTGCGGCAGGCGCGATAGCGTCAGCAGGAAATTGCCGCCCCAGCGGTAATCAATCTTCACACCTTTGAGTTGCGGGAAGGTGCGGTTGAGTTTTGGCAGGATCACCGAATCGATATTGGGTGGATTTTTACCGCCGTAGGTCACGCCGCCACCGTACAACATCCGGTTGTCAGCGGTGAGGCGGAAATAATCGAGCAGATAATTGCAGTCTTCCACGCAGTAATTGTTTGGCAACAGCGAAAGGGCCATGTCATCGGACAGCGGTTCGGTGGCCACAATCTGCGAGCCGCAAGGCATGCTGAGGCGCGTGAGACGCGGTGCAAGCTGCTGACTCAGATAGGCGTTGCCCGCCAGAATCACATATCTGGCTTTTACCTGACCCTTCGCGGTATGCACTAACGCCGGTTCGCCGTGGTCGATGCGTGTGACCGCCGAGCCTTCAAAAATACGCCCGCCGTGACGGCGCACTGCTTCGGCTTCACCCAGCACCAGATTGAGCGGGTGTAAATGACCGCCATTTTTATCCAGCAGCCCGCCAACGTAACGGTCGGTGGCGATTTCCCGGCGCACAGCAGTTTCATCCAGCAGACGCAGTTCAGTATGACCATAGCGGTTCCACAACTTTTGCTGGTCGCGCAGTTTTGCCAGCTGGCGCGCACTGAGTGCGGCAAATATGCAGCCGGGACGGTAGTCGCAGTCGATGGCGTACTGGTCGATGCGCTGACGGATAATATTCGCGCCTTCAAACATCATGCTGCCGAGCATATCGGCGGTCTGACGTCCGTAGCGTTCCTCAATGACATCTATATCGCGGCTGTAAGAGTTGACGACCTGGCCGCCGTTTCGTCCGCTGGCGCCCCAGCCGACGCGGGCGGCTTCGAGCACCACCACGTCGTAACCGGCTTCGCACAGGTATAAAGCAGAAGAAATACCGGTATAACCGGCACCGACAATACAGACATCGCACTCAATATTGTCAGTCAGTTCCGGCCACGGTGCGTGGTCGTTGACGGAGCTGGCGTAATAGCTGTCGGTGTGCGGCACACCGACAGCGCGGGGACTTCCTGTTTGAGCACTCATGGTGACATCCTTCTTTGGGTTCCCGTTGCCTCGCCCGGAATCGATGACAACTAGAAGGTATTAGGGGTATGTGCGCTAACAATCCTGCAAATCCGCGTCGAAATATTACTGAAACTGTGAGGGTTCGCGGTGTTAATGGCGTAACTTTGCCCCGCACGCAGCGGGTAACTCTGACCGTTGACGGTTAAGATGATTTCTCCTTCTAACAGGGTGCCGACTTCCTCGCCCTGGTGTTTGATTTTGTCACCCGTTGTGCTGCCGGGTTGATAGGTTTCCAGCAGCATGGCGACGGTAGGGTTCGGCGTGCCGTTGTGGACCATGCGCATGGACACGCCGCGGCTGCCGATTTCGATTAAATCTGCCGCATTAATCACGATCCGCGGCTCGTTACTTTTATGTTCCTCGGCGAAAAATTCTGAAAGTGACAGCCCGTAAACGCGCAATAGCTTTTGCAATGTACTGACGGCGGGGCTGACTTTGTCCTGTTCAATGGTGCTGATGGCGCTGTGTGTCAGGCCAGACAACTCGGCGGCTTTGCGTTGGGACATTCCGAGTTGCTGGCGAATTTCAGAAAGCCGGCGACCAGGCGCCAGACTGACTTCGCTCATCCGTTTATTCCTCTCGTGCGCTCCGGGCCTGATGGCCTTTGCGACAGGCAGCGATAAAAGCGTCAAACAGCTGGCGGGATACGGGATCTGTCATGCTGTGCCATTCCGGATGCCACTGCACACCAAGGGCAAACGGATGATTGCGGACACTCACGGCTTCCACCAGATTGTCCGGTGCGCGTGCTTCCACGGTCAGGACTTCGCCCAGACGGTTGGCTCCCTGACCGTGAAGGGAGTTCACCTGAAACTGCTGATAATCGGGTAACAATTCTGAAAGCAGGCCGCCGGGTTCGATATGCACCGGATGAACCAGAGCGTATTGCTCGTCGTGCGGTAAGGTGGTGTCTTCGCGGTGATCATTGTAGCCCGGCACCTCCTGCACTTTACGGTGCAAACTGCCGCCGGTGGCGACCACCAGTTCCTGCATTCCGCGACAGGCGGCGAAAAGCGGAATTTTCTTGTCCAGCGTGGCACGGATTAACTGCAAACTCAGGCGGTCGCGGCCGGGATCGGCCAGCTCCTCGACACCTTCTTCACCGTACAAATGGGGCTCAATATTGCTGGGGCTGCCGGTGAGGAAGATGCCGTCCAGACCGCGCAGAATCTGGTCTATCGCGCCTTCGCGTGCTGCCAGTTCATGCGGCAGACAGACCGGAAGGGCGTCTGCATTAAAGATGGCGTCCAGATATTTTTCATGGACAGTCAGGGCCGGGTTTTCATCAACAGTGTTTTCACACATTACTACCCCAATGACCGGTCTGTAGCGCGTCTCTTTTCCCGTGGATGGCGTGGAAAATATATTGCCCATAATACCGCCTCGTTGAGTAGATGAATTTGCTGACAGCACGCACCTCCCCGCACGTTACTGCTCAGAATATTGACCTGTTATTGACCAATTTAGCAGCGCTCAGGGTGCTTTTCAAACGGATATGTTGCGAAAATGTAGGTGTTGCAAATAATTAATGTTAAGGCTAGGGTTAATCATATGGCCGTTATTTTGAGCAATAAACGGTTTGAGCATAAAAAGTTTGAGCAAGTCCATGAGGAACTAAAAGACATGAGAGCACTGCGTTGAACAGGGTAATGACCCGGTAAAGATAACCGGCTGGCATCATGGTGGTGCCTGATATGCCGGAAACCAGCAAATGGCGGAAAACCTATGCAAGCGACTGAACTGATGAACGAAATCAAGAAAGAGATTAGCGAACCCCTCGCTAAGCACGCTGAAGAGCGAAGTAGCGCGTTCCAGGATGAAGTAACTCAGTACCTGGAGCGTCACCCGCAAACCCTTCACGTCGACGTCCTGCTCACCGATCTCAATGGCTCCTTCCGCGGCAAACGCATTCCCGTCTCAGCGCTCCGTAAACTCGAAAAAGGCTGTTATTTCCCGGCATCGGTTTTCGCCATGGACATTCTCGGTAATGTCGTGGAAGAAGCCGGTTTAGGCCAGGAGCTGGGCGAACCCGACCGCACCTGTATTCCGGTTCCCGGCACCTTAACGCCATCGGCTTCCGATCCTGAACATATTGGCCAGCTGCTTCTGACCATGCTTGACGAAGATGGCACTCCCTTTAACGTTGAACCACGCAATGTGCTGAACCATATCTGGCAAACATTGCGCCAGCGGGGCTTGTTCCCGGTGGTAGCGGTAGAGCTGGAGTTCTATCTGCTCGACAGGCAGCGCGATGCGGAAGGTTACATTCAGCCGCCGTGTACGCCGGGGACGCAGGAACGCAGCATGCATACTCAGGTTTATTCCGTCGATAATCTGGATCACTTTGCCGATGTGCTCAGTGACATTGATCGCCTGGCTCATATTCAGGGCTTACCTGCGGATGGCGCGGTAGCGGAATCTTCTCCCGGCCAGTTCGAAATCAATCTGCACCACAGCGAAAACATTCTGCGCGCCTGTGATTACGCCCTGATGCTCAAACGTCTGGTGCGGCTGGTGGCAGAAAATCACGATATGGACGCCACCTTTATGGCGAAACCCTACGATGAATATGCGGGCAGCGGGATGCACATCCATCTCAGCGTGCTCGATGACAACGGCAAAAACCTGTTTGCCGGTGCCGGCGGCGAAGATTCTGAGCTGATGAAACGCTCTCTCGCCGGAATGATTGCTTTAATGCCTGCCTCGATGGCGGTATTGGCCCCGAATGTTAATGCCTTCCGTCGCTTCCAGCCGGGCATGTATGTCCCGACGCAGGCGTCCTGGGGTCATAATAACCGTACTGTTGCATTGCGTGTGCCATGCGGCGGAACAGCCGATCACCGTGTGGAATACCGCGTGGCGGGTGCTGATGCTAACCCATATTTAGTGGTCGCCACTGTACTGGCGGGCATGTTGCACGGTCTGGATAACGATCTGCCGTTACCTGAACCGGTGACGGGTAACGGTCTGGAACAGGAAGGTATTCCGCTGCCTATCCGCCAGAGTGATGCGTTAACTGATTTTGACGATCAGCCCGCGCTGAAAAAAATCCTCGGTGAGCGTTTTTCACATGTTTATCACACCTGTAAATCAGACGAATTGTTGCAGTTTGAGCGCAGGGTGACGGAAACGGAGATAGACTGGATGTTACGTAACGCTTAAGACGGTTAACGAATACGCGCATCATGTTCATCGCTGGAAAAGAATTTGTAACTCAACGCCTCTGAATGTTGTCATTTATGCGTGATTTGTGCAAAATACGCCGCACTGCAGATAACCGACGCTTAAAGGCGCCGGTTATTTTTTTTATATATGCAGTACCCAAACTAATTCAACAGAGGCCGGACCCAGATCCGGATAGATAACAAGGTTCGTGTGCGATCCCAAATTAAAAACGGTCGCCACTATGAGGAAATGTAATATGGGGCAATACTTCAAACCTGTACCGGTGCCCGCCGGTGCTACTTTCAGCTGCGGCCACATTCGCACAGCCTTCACCTCCGCGTTCAGCGACGTGAAGATCTATCCCCCGTTTACTGGTAATAACTCACGAAGTTTTCCCTGTACGTTGCTTTCAGAGGCGTTTAAGCGCCCGGTGTCTGCAATCCAGGGAGGGCTGAACCATGTCTGCTAATGCATCTGCCGCTCCGGCCACTCAGCGTGTACAACTGCGTAAAACCCTGACACTGGTTCAGGTTGTGATGATGGGTCTTGCCTATCTGCAACCGATGACCATTTTTGATACGTTCGGCATCGTTTCCGGCCTGACCGATGGTCACGTCGCGACCGCGTACATCTTCGCGCTGATCGCCGTGCTGTTTACCGCCGTGAGCTACGGCAAACTGGTGCAGCGTTTCCCGTCTGCCGGTTCTGCTTATACTTACGCGCAAAAAGCCATCAGCCCGCATGTCGGTTTTATGGTCGGCTGGTCATCACTGCTGGACTACCTGTTCATGCCGATGATCAACATCCTGCTGGCGAAAATTTACCTGGAAGCCATCTTCCCGGGCGTGCCGTCGTGGATATTCGTGGTGGCGCTGGTCGGCATGATGACTGCGTTCAACCTGCGAGGGATCAAGGTCGTTGCTAACCTGAACAGCATCATTGTTGTCGTGCAGGTGGCCATCATGGTGGTGTTCCTGGGTCTGTTAGTTCGTGGCGTTTACATGGGCGAGGGCATGGGTACACTGGCGACGACCAAACCGTTCTTCAGTGAGAATGCGCATGTGGTGCCGATGATTACCGGCGCGACCATTTTGTGCTTCTCGTTCCTGGGCTTCGACGGTATCAGCTCGTTGTCTGAAGAAACACCGAACGCGGGTAAAGTCATCCCGAAAGCGATTTTCCTGACCGCGCTGATTGGCGGCATCATCTTCGTCGTGGTGTCTTACTTCCTGCAACTGTACTTCCCGGACATTTCGCGCTTTAAAGATCCGGACGCATCACAGCCTGAAATCATGCTGTACGTGGCAGGTAAGTTCTTCCAGTCCGTCATTCTGTGCTTTAGCTGCGTGACCGTTCTGGCCTCTGGCATGGCTGCGCACGCAGGCGTTTCCCGTCTGCTGTACGTGATGGGCCGCGATGGTGTGTTCCCGGAAAAACTGTTTGGTTATGTGCATCCGAAATGGCGTACTCCGACGTTCAACGTACTGCTGGTCGGCGTTGTGGCGATGTCTGCGGTGACCTTTGATCTGGTGACGGCGACTGCGCTGATTAACTTCGGTGCGCTGGTGGCGTTCACCTTCGTGAACCTGTCAGTGATTTCACAGTTCTACATCCGTGAAAAACGTAACCGTACGCTGAAAGACCACATCAACTACCTGATCCTGCCGGTGATTGGTGCGCTGACAGTCGGTGCGCTGTGGCTGAATCTGGAAGCAAGCTCGATGACACTGGGCCTGGTCTGGGCCGCGATTGGCCTTGGGTATCTGGCGTTCATCACCAATGCGTTTCGCAAGCAACCGCCGCAGATGAGCGGGGAGATTGCGCCGGAAGCCTGATTTTTGCCCTTTGAAAAGGGCAGGAAACTTTCTTTGCAGATGGCCGCTGCAATGGCGGCTCTACTTTGCAGCAAGCCTCTATAAAAGAGGCTTTTAAAGTAGCTTAGTGAAAGTTTCGGTTTTTCAACAACGGTTGTCATACAGCTTTTCGCGCCGAAACCGACGAGAGAGGAAAGTGCTTTTCCTCTCTCGACTCTCCTCGCTTTTTTCACTGCGCGCTTCGCTTGTTACAATGTTTCAGGTGCTATTGCGACAGGCTGGAAATCTTGCCGCTGCGCGGTACCTTCTCTCGGTCTTCGAGCCAAAGGTCTCGAAGCCGCTCCGTTCAGCAAGATTTCTGAACCGCCCGCACGATCTTAAATTCATAGGCAAACGGTTTTTATCTTTTAGAAATGTTGATTGGCGCGATCAAAAATGGCACCGAATGAACGGTTCGAGACCAGAGGCTCGAATCCTGAAGTTCGGGAATCGCATAGCGATGACATTTTGCGCCATTCACTATTGCCACAGGATATGTCCGTCGTGCCAGCGATAGCGCGCAGTAAAAAAGCGGGGAGGAATCCAAAGGAGGGAAAGCACTTCCCTCCTTTGGGCGGTTTCGGCGCAACGAATTAAGTGATCACTGCACGTGAGAAACCGAAATTTACTCGGTCAGCTTTTAACGATGGGTACTCACTGCTTTTGAAAAACCGAAATTTTCAGCAAATCAAAAAGGGGCCTTTGGGGAATCCCCAAAAATTAACCCACCAGTTTCTTCCCATATTCAAACAGCGCCTTGAGAAGCGCCATCTTCTCAACATCCCCCTCATGCAAGTTATAGAGCGCCTCAAGCTCTAACGCATAATTCTGAAAACGTTCGTCAGTGAGCTTCGTCTGCCGGTGCGCCATCCATCTCTTTTGCTCGGCATCCGTCAGCGTGGCAGGGTAGTTGCGCGCACGAAAACGGAACAACAACGGCTCGATGCGGGAATCGTTAAAGGTCAGATCCAGCGCGGGGAGATTCTCCGGGCGGGTTTCCAGAATGATACGCATGGCAGCGCGATCGGCGTCGCTGAAGAAACCGTCGTACAAACGCGCATCTACGTCATCGGATGGCGTAAATGGCTCGGCTTCAGCAAACATCGTGACCACTTTTTCGCGTACCTGCGGGTTCTGGCGTAGCAACTGCAAATTCTCAAGACAGCGTTGACGATCAATGCCCAGACGTTCGGCGTTTTCCGGCAACAGCGTTTTTGCCGGGGCCAGCACCGGACACTTATTGATATGGACCAGCTTAATCGGCAGCGGAGATTGCCCGGTCTGCAATGCATCGCGACGGCTGTACAAACGTTCGCGCATTTCATCAGAATTAAGATCCAACAGCGTCGACATATCACCGGCCAGATCACACATGATCACCGCGTTCTTGTTCTCAGGATGCCAGGCCAGCGGCGCGACCCACGCGGTATTGCCGCGCGCGGCACCAAACATACCGGAAACATGCACCAGCGGTGCCATAGCCGGAATGTCGATCAGCGTATTCAGCTTATGCTTGCTGCGGTGTTCGAGCAAAAAGCTGAACAATCGTGGCTGTGCCTGTTTGACCAGCTTCGCCATCGCAATCGTGGCGTACACGTCGGCCATCGCGTCGTGAGCATTCTCGTGTTCGATGCCGTTGGCTTTGGTCAAATGTTCGAGGCGGAAACTCGGAAAACCGTCATCATTTTCCGGCCAGTTGATGCCTTCGGGGCGCAGTGCATAACAGGCACGCATCACGTCCAGCAAATCCCAGCGGGAATTGCCGTTTTGCCAGCTGTAGGCATAAGGGTCGTAAAAGTTACGATAAAGGATATTACGGCTGACTTCATCGTCGAAACGGATATTGTTATATCCGACAATGCAGGTGCCCGGTACGCTGAAGGCTTTATGGATCTGCGCTGTGAACTCAGCTTCGATCACGCCGCGTTCCAGCGCGATTTGCGGGGTAATACCCGTGATCATTACCGCTTCCGGTTCCGGCAAATAATCATCAGAAGGGCGGCAATAAATGACCAGCGGTTCTTCAATGATATTGAAATCTTCGTCGGTTCTGACACCGGCAAACTGCGCCGGTCTGTCCAGCGCCGGATTCTTGCCGAAAGTTTCATAGTCATGAAAGTAGAAGGTTTTTTGCGGTTTATCTGACATTGTTTAAGCAGGCCTTATTCAGTCGAAGGCACTTTACGCCAGCGTGATACTTCTGCGAATCACGCGTGCAAAGCAAAGGGGAAATCACTGCCACAGAGAATACCATGGCTGAGGAAGATACTGAATGTTGGCAGGGAAACGTGCGGTCCAGGAACCTCAGTAGCCTGACTTTTCCAGCGCGGCGATAAGGGTTTCGGTGGTTATCTGATCAACGCGCTTGCCCGGTGACAAAATCTGAATGGCTTTGTCATAATCCGGCCCCCACACAATATTGTTCTGATATCCCTGACCATAAACTTTGTTGTTGTATAAGCAGATAAGATTTTTATTATAAACCTTACACAAATGCACCACGGAAGTGTCGGGGGAAATAACCAGATCGGCGGCTTTAATCAGTGCAGCAGCATGCAGGAAAGAAGGGGATGAAAATTTAATTCCTGAAGCAGTATCTATTTTTGCCAGCTGGGCCGGCGTGCCGATATACACCACCGTATTTTTAGCGTCTTTAGCCAGATAATCTGTTATTTCAGCCAGCTGAGCCGGTGACATATCGCGGGCTTGCTCAGTGGAATAAGGATTAATTACCACGAGTTTTCCCGGACTCAGCGTGCTTAAAAATTGTGCTGTTGAGGCTTCAATGTCAGCCGGGATCGTCAGCGCATATTTCCAGACTGCATCCGTGTAGCCCAGCGTATTAAGAACGGCTCTGTGACGCCAGCTGGTATGCTTATGCGGCTGATGGTAATCAATTGATATATCGTAAATCTTGTATTGCTTCTGGTTCAGCGTCAGGGCAGTTTTCGGGTTCAGTGATTTTATTATTTTAAATCTGAGGGGGCTTAAATGGTTTTTATCATTGATATCAATCAGCAGGTCATAGGATTTAACCGGTACCTTTTTCAGATCACTGATTTTTTCAAAAATAATCACACTGTCGACAAGCGGTGAATGCTCGAAAATAAACGCCGTTCTTTTTTCACACAGCATGGTGATGTTATGCCCCTGCTGATGCAGGGCATTGACCAGGCCGCTCATGACAATCGCGTCGCCAATCCCAAACGCATTGCAGAGCATGACGATATTCATCTTCTCTGAGAATTGTGCCGGTTCCCGACGTTTTATTTTATCCAGGAATAGTAATTGGGCGTCGAGTTTGACTTTTTTCAGGAAAATATTCTTTTTCCTGTTTAACTTCCTGAGCTTCTGCAATGTCATTATTTAAAATTTCCTAAAAGGAACGTTGCCATCATGCTACATAATTGTTTTTAATGAGACATATTACTATATGTTATCCAGCATGTAGTTATGAAGTCAACCTTACGGATCTTTCGAAGGGTTTTGCTCCTTTTTTACATGTTCTTGTGGTCTGGCTTGCTATACAGGTACACACTGTAAGAATGTTCAAGCGCCTGATTTAATGGAAAAATTGAAAAAAACAAGTTCTCTTTAGCCTTTTGGTTGTGCGCAAGAGTATTTGTATACTTCTACGCTGAAGGGTTAGCGAATTTCATTGCAAAACGACAGGAAGGGAGAAGAGTAAGGGAGGAGGGTGCATTCATCCTGGATAATGATTGAGATGAAAGCCCTATGCAGGGCTTTTGTCGTTATCAGGACATGTTTTTGCTACTTTTCGATTAATAAGAGATTTTCCGTAATTATAAAGTGGCAATTCAATGTACTTGAGCGTTAATTTTGAAATGTAAACAGTTATCCCTACAGCCAGTGTAGCGAAAAAGACATTCTCGTATAAATTCTGACTTTTAAAACCTAACATAAGATAAATGACAGGAGTATGCATGATATAAACAGAAAATGATGTATTACCCAGGTAAACTAATGTTTTCGATTCTAAAAATTTCGTTATGTCAAAGTTAAGAAGTGGTAGGGTCGCAATAGCGAATGCAACGATGAATGTCAATGGTAGATAAATGCTTGGTGTCAGATTGAGTCCGAATAAGACGATCATCATGAACATTAGCGAAACAGAGACAAACCAAATGAAAAAAGATTCATATTTTTTTATGAAACCTCTGAATTTCATTACGGTAATATAAGCGCAAATTCCTGCAGACATGCAGTAAATACAGCGTAGCACACCATCACTAAGAAGTGGAATTTTTGCTTGTGACGCACCTTTAACATCCATCTGTAGATATAAGCTCAACACTGCACCGGCTATTAAAAGAAGCCATGGGATATACCTTTTTGTACAGCTAAGAAGAAGCACAGTTGTACCTGCGAACATCTCTACAGAAATAGACCAACTGGGGATATTTGTTTTAGGTATAAACCCTATGCCCAGAGAATTCGTGAGAGTAAGGTCACCAATTACATTCGTAGGAGTAATTTGCCCTACCCATTCTGGAAAAAAAACACCATTAGAAATGTACAGTGATATTGGTATGAGTATTACAGCGATTATATGGAGTGGATATAATCTGAAGAAACGGGTAAGGATAAATCCACCCGGAGTAATAGATTTATTTTTTATTTTTTCACAATAAGAATGATAAAGCACGATTCCAGACAAAATGAAGAAAATATCTACTGCATAGTCTGGGTTATGGAAAATGTCATACCCAGTATGCCATCCAGTAAAATGGCTATAAGAGTGAGATAGGGCGACTCCGATCGCTAGCAAGCCACGTAAACCATCCAAGCCTGGAAGGCGTTTCAACACGATATTATTCATTTTATGAGACTCTATATAAAAAGGCCTATCACTGATAACGACTGATAATCAAAGTGTTCGGACAGATACTCTAAACAACCTTGTAACTAGCAAGGTTAATTGATTCGATAGCATGTTATGCATGATAGTGAATAAATTGTTAATTGTGTATTGTTTGTGTAGGTTTTTGTGTGCTTTTTATTTAATTTTAGTTAAATGGATTAGTATGGATTATGGGTTAAGTCTCAACTAAAGGGAGTTTTATATATCATTTATTGAAATGAGGTAGGTTCTTCAATGTTTTTGTTGATAAAAATCAATTAAATAAATACTAAGAGTAATCCGTTGTCTGTGCAGGATTGCTATTACCTGACTGATTTTCGCTTCAAAGCAGGGCTTTGATGATTGACGAATTTATAGTGCGAATGCGGCAGAGATGATTGAGAGATACCTTTGTTCAGCGGGGAGCATAAAAATATGCAATAGCGCATACATGGAACGCATCGTCAAAATGGCGTGCTCTACACAAACAATCCACCAAAACCCTGACATAACCGGGGTGAATGCCTGTGGCAACTCGGCTAAACTACTGCCTAATTTGAATTCTAGCCTTACGGCAGGCATAACGTGCGTCTCGACAAGAAAATTTCTCCGCTGGATAACGTCATTTACCGTAATTACCGCATTACTCACGGGCTGCGTATCGCCGTGGCGTTTTTGCTGACTTTTGTGATCGTGCGTCTGACTGAAATCCCCGAGGGCACCTGGCCGCTGATCACCATGGTCGTGGTGATGGGGCCGATTTCGTTTTGGGGAAACGTCGTTCAGCGCGTGCTTGAGCGTATCAGCGGAACCGTTCTAGGCTCGGCTTCAGGGCTGATTGCTTTATGGCTCGAACTGTATTCCTTTCCGCTGATGATGGTGTGGTGCGCAGTGGTGATGTTTGTCAGCGGCTATCTGACCCTCGGTAAACGCCCTTATATGGCGCTGCTGATTGGTATTACGCTGGCGGTGGTCTGTGGCGCAGGGCCGGGTGATATGAATACCGCGCTGTGGCGTTCCGGCGATGTGATTTTCGGTTCCCTGCTGGCGCTGCTTTTCGCCAGTATTTATCCGCAGCGTGCGTTTATTCACTGGCGTATACAGATGGCCGATTACCTGATGTCGCTGAATAAACTCTACAGCGCGTGGTTGTCGCCGAACATGCTCGAGCGTCCGCATCTGCACGGTAAAATGAAAACGTCTATGAGCCAGATGATCAAGATGCGTTCACTGTTCGCGCCTGCCAGTAAAGAATCACATATTCCGCGTGAAGTGTTTGATGCGATCCAGACGCTGAGTCGCAATCTGCTGTGTACGCTGGAACTGCTGGCCGACGCTTACTGGAGTTCACGCGAAAGCCACTTCCTGATGCTCAACGCCCGCACCTTGCGAAGTGCGCAGTTGCTGATGCTCAGCACGCTGGAAAAACTCAGTTTGATGCTGATGAACGGTACGAAAGGTGATGAACTGACCATCAATCATCAGCTCAATGAATCTGCTGAAGAACTGAAAGCGTTGATGGCAGAAATGAACGCGGCAAATCATCTGGAAGCGCAGGTCTACGGTTATGTATGGCTGAGCGCGCAGGTGGCGGAACAACTGAAGTCTATGGGCGACCTCATCACCATGACAATGCAGAAAGAAGAAGCTCAAATAAACAGCGTTAAAACAACGAAAGCATGAAGGGATTTTTGTCTGTGGCGTAAAACGGGTAAGATGAAGCCATTGGACGATTATCTGAGCTCGCAGGCCATTGTTTGCTACGCTATTCTTTCAGGTGGCAAAACGGGATGCGACAAGTCAGTCACTGAATCTGTGTAACTTAATCGAAGGTGTTAAAATGGACAATATCAATAAGCCGAGTTTCCAGGACGTTCTGGAGTTTGTGCGCATTTTCCGTCGTAAAAACAAATTACAACGCGAAATTGCTGACAACGAGAAGAAAATCCGTGACAACCAGAAACGTGTTTTGCTGCTCGACAACCTGAGCGATTACATCAAGCCAGGAATGAGCATCGACGAAATTCAGGCGATCATTGCCAGCATGCGCGGCGACTATGAAGATCGCGTTGATGATTACATCATCCGCAATGCAGACCTGTCGAAAGAACGTCGTGAAATGTCCAAAAAGCTGAAAGCGATGGGCGAAATCAAAGCCCACGAAACCAAGTAATTTCGGCGCTGCTCAATACAAAAACCGGGTTGATGCCCGGTTTTTTTACGCCTGTGATTTACGTTCAGGATTAAGCCTTAATCCAAAGCGCGCACCGGTTTTCCAGCCAGAAAGGCCTGAATATCTTCGACCGCTTCGGTGAAGTAGACCCGATAGTTACCGTCAGAAACGTAGCCCAGATGTGGCGTCGCCAGTACGTTGGGTTGCGTTCGAAACGGATGATTTGCCGGCAGTGGCTCGGTATCAAACACATCCAGACCGGCTCCGGCTATTACACCGTTTTGCAATGCGTCGAGCAGGGCGGGCTGATCGACAATCGCCGCGCGCGATGTATTAATCAGCAAGGCAGACGGTTTCATCTGTGCCAGTTCCTGCGCACCCAGCAAGTTGCGCGTGCGGTCGCCGAGCACCAGATGAATGGATACCACGTCGCTGGTTTGCAGCAATTCTTCTTTGGATGCGCATAACGTCACGCCATGTCCGGCAGCGCGTTCTGCGGTCAGATTCTGGCTCCAGGCACACACATCCATACCAAACGCTTTCGCTATCTGCGCCACTTTCTGACCAATTTTCCCCAGACCCAGCAGGCCAAGCCGTTTGCCGTTCAGGTCAAAACCGACCGTAGTTTGCCACGGGCCGTTCTGGCGCAGCGCATTATTTTCGGTCACCAGATGCCGCGCGAGTCCGAGGATTAGCGCCCAGGTCAGCTCAACCGGTGCGGCCTGTCCGCTGCCGGTACCGCAAACGGTCACGCCATGCTTCTTTGCCGCAGCGAGATCTATCGACGCATTGCGCATACCTGATGTAATCAGGAGTTTCAGTTTGGGCAGACGGGCAAACAACGCGGCGGTGAACGGTGTCCGTTCACGCATAATCACCACAATCTCTGCGTCTTTCAGGCTTTCGGCGAGGGTATTTTCGTCAGCAATATGTTCTGTCAGCGCACGGCATTCCACCTGCGGCGTCAGTGAGTGCCAGTCAGCCAGTGAAAGGGAAACGTTCTGGTAATCATCAAGAATGAGGCATTGCAGTGGCATGGAAATCCCTTATCTGGAAATAATGATAAAGAGATATAGCACTGAAACAGCCGGGACGTGAAGTGTCCCGGCCGGAGGTTATTGTCAGAAGCTGTAATCGATCGCTGCGAAATATCTGCGGCCGTCTTCGTTATAGCTATAGTCGTCGCGGTTGAGATCTTTATCGGTCAGATTCAGCACCCCGGCGCGTATTTTCACCGCTTTATTCACCGCATACGAACCGCCGGTGTTCCAGATGGTGTATCCGCCCGGCGTGGCGTTGCCGTCAGTGACGGTGCGGCTTTTGCCTTTATAGTTGGCGGAAAGATAGAAGCTCCAGGCATCGAGCGGTTTCCAGTCGAGCGTCGCGTTACTGGTGTGGAACGGCAGTTCGGACAACGGTTTGTTACCGCCGTTACTCAGATCGCGGGCGTCGTTGTAGGTGTAATTCAGCCTGAGGTTCAGCTGGTCGGTAAGCGGTAAACCAAGCTCGGTTTCAAGTCCGCGGATCCGCGCCTTATTGACGTTGTAATACTGGAATATCGGGTTGCCGCTGGCGTCGAAACCGACAAAGTTCTGATAGGTCGGTGCCAGACTGCGGTTGGCGGTGCGGATAACCGTGATCATGTCGTCGATGTCGTTCTGGAACACCGTCGCGCTGGCGGTCACGTCTTCCAGCAAGCCTTCCTGACCGGCGTAATACAGGCCGAATTCCACGCTTTCACTGGTTTCTGCTTTCAGATCCTTACTGCCTACGACGTTACAACTTCCGCGGCAGGAGGCACTTTGCCAGTCCGGGCTGAGTTGCAACAGAGAAGGCGCTTTGAAGGCTGACGCCCAGCCGCCTTTCATCGTCACGGTGTCGGTGGCGTTGTATACCAGATAGGCACGCGGGCTCCAGTTGACGCCGTAGTTTTCGTGGTCATCCATGCGCACGCCGCCGGTCAGCGCCAGATTTTCGAACATACGCCACTCATCTTCCAGGAACAGCGCGTACTGATTAGCCTGCGTGCTGCCGCCGTTTTTCATGTTCACGCCGTCTTCCAGTTTGTCGTTGCGGTATTCGCCACCGAACGTCAGGAACTGGTTGTAATCGCCCAGCGGGACCACGACTTTGCCGTCGAGAGAGTTGTTTTTCGAGGTGATGGTTTCAGCGTTTTTGTTCTCGATGTTTTCACCGTAGAAACGCAATTCGGTATTCGCTAAGCCCCAGCGGCCATTGTGGCCGAGTGAGTAGTTTTCGCGTTCGATGCGATTTTTATCCAGCGTATCGGAATCACGATCCTGACGGTCCATACCGTAACCGAAGGTGATGTCCTGATCTTCATCCGGCGTCAGTGAGAATTCGACATTGGCGTTGCGCGAAGTATAGCCCTCGATACGCGGCTGACCGGTGCTGCCGCTGGCGGAACTGGCCTGATCTTTCTCGCGTTTACCCAGTGCGCCGTAAACTTTCACGCCCAGTAAATCATCCACCAGCGGGCCGCTGGCGAAGAAGTTACCGTTGCCGCTGTCGCCGCGATCGCGATGTTCCTGAACGGTGGTGTCAGCGCTGAGCGTACCGTGCCACTTTGTGCCGACTTTGCGGGTAATAATGTTGACCACGCCGCCGAGCGCGTCGGAGCCATATAAGGATGACATCGGCCCGCGCACCACTTCGATGCGTTCGATAGACTCAGCGGGGATCCAGCTCAGATCGAAATCGTTATGGCGGAATACCGCGTTACGGGAGTTCACGCGTTTGCCATCCACCAGAATCAGGGTGTAGCCGCTGCCCAGCCCGCGGATGCTGACGCCCTGGCGGTTATCGCTTTCGTTGGTGATTTGCACGCCGGGTACATCTTTCAGCACGTCTTTGAGGTTCTGTACCGGTTTCTTTTGCAGATCTTCGCGGGTGATCACGCTGATACTGGCGGGGGCATCTTTAAGATTTTGTTCGATGGAGGAGGCAGTCACCACCATCTGATCTTCTTTTTCTTTCACTTCGCTGGCGTCTTCCGCCATTACCGGCATCGCGGCAGCAATCAGTTGTGCGAGCAGCCCGGCTTTAACCGCCGGTGTAAATTTAACCTTAACCATTTCTTCTCTCCGTGAGATAAAAAGCCCCGGCAGCCCGGGGCAGCGTCCCTTTTACTCTGTCCAGTAAGTGCCGGTCGGTTCGACGGCGAGGAACTGTTTATAAAGTTGTTTTTGTGTTTGCTGCGGATCGAGTTCGGCAAACTTCTGCGGATAAAACGCTTTGGCGAAGACCTGCACAGCCAGCACGTTATAAGGGGAATTGTAATAATTGTGCCAGATGCCAAAACTGCGGCCATCTTCAACAGCTTTCAGGGTGCTGATGCCCTTACGCGCCAGCAGAGGTTTCAGACTGGCGCTCGCCTGTTCAGGCGTCGTTTGCGCGCCCAGCACTAAGCCGGCAGGCGGCGGATCGCCGGCTTTTGCGGGTTTACCGCCACCGCTGACCAGATACACATCAGGTTGTGCGGCAATCACTTTTTCCAGATTCACCTGACCGAGAGGGCCCGGCAGCAGAGGTTTGGCGATATTCACGCCGCCCGCCTGATCGATAAAATCTCCCATATTGCCGTTACCGGCGGAGCGGCAGCATTCATCGGCCGTTGAGGCGCGCAGTTCGATAAAGACTTTCGGTTTGTCCTGCTCAGGAATGTCTTTGGTCACATCGGTGACGCGTTTGATGTTGTCCTGATAGAAGCGGATATAGTCCTGCGCCTGCTTCTCGCGGTTCAGTACTTTGCCCAGCAGCTCCATACTCGGCAGGGTGTTTTTCAGCGGCGAGGTGCGGAAATCCACAAACACCACCGGAACGCCGGCTTTCTGTAGCTGGTTCACCAGCTCACTCCCTTTGCCCGGACCGTGGCCTGACAAACCAAAGATCGCCAGCTGCGGGTTCAGCGTCAGCACTTTTTCCGGACTGATACTGTCGGCGCTGGTATTGCCAATCAGCGGGATCTTGTCGATTTGCGGGAATTTCGCCTGATAGGTCGCGTAGGTTTGCGGATCAAGCTTACGGAAATCTCCCTGCCAGCCGACAATGCGGTCGAAAGGTTTCTGGCCTTCGAGCAGGGAGAGGGCGAAGAACAACCGGCCTTCACCGAGCACCACGCGCTGAATATCATCCGGCACAGTCACCGTGCGCCCGGCAATATCTGTCACGGTGACAGCCTGTGCGGTAACGCTTATCACACCGAGCGTGAGCCCGGCTAATCCGCCCGCGAGCCGTTTGCCGCAGAGCCTGGTGAAAATATTATGCTGAAAATTCATCTTCTTCCGATTCCTTTACGTTTCCCTGAAGAGGCGCTAACAATAAAAGAAACGATAACGATTATCAATGCGGTTTACATTTGAAGAGGGGAATGAAGCCGAGGAGGGTAAAACCGCCCGGCTGGGGCGGCAGGTAAGATCGGAAGGGCTAATCCAGGACAATGCGTGGGAGTTTCTTCATTTGTCCTCCAGCCCCAAACCTGGATTACATTTCATATGATCCCATCCCTGATAATTTTTTACCTCGGGGACTTTTTGCGGGAAATCCTGCCAGTTTGAAAGATATTGATATATTAAATTAGGCATATCCTTTTCTTTGACAAAATCCAAGCCCCAACTAGGCCCGGCGGAAAGCGGGTTAAGATGTTTTGTTTCCCCGTCTATAATATAATCAATTCCCGACCCTCCTTTTCTGACGCGCAAATCATCAAACGGCGCTGAACTCACATATAACCGCCCGTCTTTTGTCAGCAAATAACCACGATCATTAACAACGGTAATTGATTCGGCCTCTTTACTGCTTGGGAAGTAGTTTCCTGAAATTGATGCTGTTTGCCATGTTTGCCCATAGTCTTTTGATACTGCCAATGCACGTGCATCCCAATGCGGTATCACTAAATAACGCTCAGAGGGATGGATGAGTTTTTCCCCGAAAGCCTGATAAAATTGGCTTTGCACTTCTGATTTTATTCCGCGTTTTGTATCGACATAATTTAAAGCTCCCTGACAATAAAATCCCACTAATTCCAGATAGCGGTGATCGTCAAAACGGTAAATAATTTGCGCCGGTTTTTCGCTGGTGCGGCTATAACATCCGGCAACCAGTAAAAGCGCCGCCAGACCGGCGGAAAAACGTGGACTTATTTTCATTTATCCTCCAGCCCCAAACCTGGATTACATTTCATATGATCCCATCCCTGATAATTTTTTACCTCGGGGACTTTTTGCGGGAAATCCTGCCAGTTTGAAAGATATTGATAAATTAAATTAGGCATATCCTTTTCTTTGAAAAAATCCAAGCCCCAACTAGGTCCGGCGGAAAGCGGGTTAAGATGTTTTGTTTCCCCGTCTATAATATAATCAATTCCCGCCCCTCCTTTTCTGACGCGCAAATCATCAAACGGCGCTGAACTCACGTATAAACGCCCGTCTTTTACCAGCATATATCCACGATTATTAACGACAGTGAATGAAATCACATCTTTTCGGTTTGGTCTGCCATCACTTATTGGTGCAACCTGCCATGTTTGCCCATAGTCTTTTGATACTGTAAAACCTCCCACCTCCCAAGATGGGATCGCGATATATTTATCAGATGGGTGAATAAATTTACTACCAAAAGCCTGATAAAATTGGCTATAAAGTTCTGATTTTATTCCGCGTTTTGTATCGACATAATTTAAAGCCCCCTGGCAATAATAACCCACTAATTCCAGATAGCGATGATCGTCAAAACGGTAAATAATCTGCGCAGGGGGGGCGCTGGCGCTGACGCTGGCAATCATCAATAAAGCCGCCAGACTGGTGGCAATGCGTGAAATCATTTTCATGTTCTTTTTAATTCCTTTTCGGTCAGCGTGGGCGGCATCGGCCACTGGTAAACAGGGATTTCCTGGTTATGGATTGCAGGATAGCGGGCCGCATGAATACGGGTGCGGGGGCCGTAATCATTAACTACCTCAAATATACCTTTTGGTAAATACTCGTCTGGATTGTTCATAAACTTTTTAATTAAATCTTTGTTTAACTTTCCGCTGAGGTAATATTCTGCGGTGTCATCATTGGGGTTATATTCCCGCCGCCAGTCCGCACGGTGTAATAAATCCCGCCAGAAACGGCCATCCTCAATAACGTGAGATTTACACTGACCGATAGCCAGATCGTAAGCCATTGCCATGGCTGGCGCTTTATAACTCATGACAATCGATGAGTGCTGACTTAATACCGTGGATTGTGCCTTGTCGATTTCTTTTTTGATTTCTTCCGGTGTTTTTGTCCGATGGTATGAAAAATATTTTTCCCCGTTAACATCAATGATCGCCGCATTTTCTACAACGGCTTGCCCTGCCGGATACAAATAGGCGCTCAGAATACGGCATTCATTCATTGTTAAAGAGTGTCCCGCCTGCATCTGAACAAAAGGATCATAGGGGGGAACCTCCCGCCGTTCTGATATTGTGGTTTGACTGGCAAGATTGGCACTGGCGATCTCAATATCCGATCCGCTCATTTTTGAACGGTATTTTTCGTCCCCCTGGTGGCGTTGCCCCTGCAATTCAAAAATAAATGGCTCCGGCAGTTCTTCCCCCGTCACCGTCACATCATTAAACGAGTATGAAGCGTTTGCAAACCAGTGCGCCGCGCCGGTGTAAACGCCTTTACCCTGCGTTATTGGCCCCGCAAACCGGTACGGGCCGGACGCTTTCACGCCCACTAATTCATCCTGCGCGAATACCCGCTGGCGCAGGTTGGGGATGGTGTTGGCTATCTTGTCAGGGACGCCACGCCAGCCGAAACCCTGTATCGGTTCAAGGGATACGGTCTGATCATTCGGGCAAAAGTAGTTATAAACCTTGCCGTAATTATTACGCCGGTGGCGCGGATCCTGATACCACGGCCCGGCCTTTTTAATGCAAATCGTATCGTAAAGCTTTTGGGTATCCGCTTCGCTGTGCAGGCCGTCGCCGCCGTCCTGATACCTTGCGTTTGTGCGCATGAGTGCGCAGAAGTTTTTAAACGTTTTTTCGCGGGCGGCGGTGGTTTGCTGATTACCCGGCAAGCCCATTTCCATGATCCGGTTTTCAAGTGAATAGGGCGAATGATTGAAAATTACGCAGTCAGCGGGATTTAAATCCTTAGATTTAACAATCATATTGGCTAACATGGTGATGATTGTCCCCTGACTGTGGGCGACGATATTGATCGCATCTTCTGCCGTCGTGGGGTTTCGCCTGATTTGCATAATCAGGTCGGCCAGCCGGTGCGCGGCAAATGCCTGATAAATCCGGTGCGGATTATCATAGATGGGGTGTGTGCGGTCCGGCGCGTTGTTCTGGCTCATGGCTTTGGGTATACCCATCATTGCCCCGTTTGCGCCTGGTCCGAACATATCCGGGATATTTGTTGTGGCGTTGGCAAAGGTGCCGCCGCCTTTGGCAAAGTTTGGGTCTAACACGTTGGCGTAATTATCAATGTTTTTCCTGTCATGTTTTTTAATTATCCATTTGTCATATTCCTGAAAAGCGTCATACGGCAGCGGCGTTTCGGGGCTGCGGTAAGTCTTTTGCATTTGCTTTATATAGTCTTCCTGATCGGCCACATAGGTATCATGATCGACCGGCTTGTAACCCCAGTAAAAAGGAATAACGGGGGACGCCACATCCGATAATACTTCCCGCTGTTTGTTATCGGTGTCAGTACATGTCTGCTGCTTTCCGTCTGCGTCCCTGATTTGGAATTCTTTCTCTGACCATTCGTGACACGTCAGATCATTGCGGCCTAATCGCTGATTCAGGCCCGCGATAATGCCTTTTTCCTGATTCTGATAGGCTTCCCCCACATCGTTAACGCCGTGAACCAAAATCACAATGCAGGGCATGGGACGCGGGACTTCGCATTTAGTTATGTACATTGACGGTCCCGCATCCGTGGGCACGCCGATGCAGCCGGTCGCCAGCCAGACCGGCGGGCGCGGTGGTGTCTTTTTTTCTGTGCTGTCTGTCATGATGATTTCCTTATTCTTTTTTGTCGTGAATGAGTTTTAACGAACAACTTTCCAGTTCTGACGGGTTCAGTAAGGGTGAATGGCCGTCAGCGTCTGTGATGCCCTGAGTTTGTACGCCATTTTTAATCAGCATAAATTTCTGGTTGGCAAGGGGGTGATCCGGTTCGCCTGCTGCGCAGAGTAAAAACTGCTGCGATAATTCGCCGTCTTTAAACACCGGTAACGCCTCCTGAATGCTGGCCGCAGGCAGATAGCGGACATCCATCGTTTTATAAAGAATGCCCTGCGGGGCTAACACCTCAACCACTCCGTTTTTTATACGAATGCCCGCGCCGCCGGACATCAGGACGATCTCATTTTTAGCATTGAAAGAAATGCGCCCGTTTGAGCTGGTGGTGATCACGTCCCCGAATGCCGTTAACTTGATTTCATCTTTTTGCGCTTTCAGGTGGATCGGTCCGCCCGCAGCGGTAAGCAAAATCCCCGCCTTGCGCACAAAGACGGAAAACAATTCCGCTGCCGCGACCGTAAAGCGGCCAAAGGCATTTAACGAGGTGTCTTTATGCGACGTGGTGATCACGTTTTCACCGGCGCTGATTTGTGCGGTTTTTGGCGTCGTCTGGACAATGCCTGCATCTGAATAGAGTGCGATCACCGGTCCGGCCAGCTTGTCAGCCGCCTGGCGTAATGCCTGTTGTTTGCCGGTGTCGGTGGCGGGGGTATCACTGGCCGTGGTGCTGGCCGCAAGGGATTGCGCTAACTGTAAAGCCGCCTGCAGCTGTGCAACCGTCGCGGCCATGTCCAGCTGCTGGCCGCTGGCTTTTGGCTGTGCTTCTGTCGTGATATGCAGCCCCAGATCCGCACGTAACGCGCCGTGTTTATCCGTGCGGATTTCGAAACCTTCCCCGCGCTGTTTTCCACAGGCGTCAACCAGATGGCCTAAATTCGCCTGCGATTTGCCATATTCCGTGGCAAGCTTGATATGTTCCTGACCCCGCTTATCCTCCATCCTCAATTTATTATTTCGCTGTGTGCGGATCACGTTACGCGAGTTGTTGCGGCTGGTGACCAGATCGGGGTTTGTTGCGTCGTGCAGGGCATGGGCTATATATGGCCGTTCAGGATCGCCCCCCTCAAAGGCTATGGCGACTTCGGTATTATCCTGCAACGGGAAATGGAAACCGTAAGTATCACCGGCATAAGGGCGGGCCAGCCTGACCGGCAGGCTTTCGTAGCCTTTTTTCCATCCATCCTGTAGATCAAAATGAAACTTCACGCGGTAACGCCCAAAGGCGTCAATGTGCGCTAACGTGTCATTGATTTTTAACGCTGAAATACGGGCGGGAATAGTGCCGGAAATGCAGGGGCGCGGCAGACGTTCAGGCCGGAAGCACACATCTTCACTGTAAGGAATGCCGCTTAATTCTGACCTGTACGCATTTTTGCGCGAACCGGTCGCCGTCATGGCCGTAACGACAAAGCTGTTTTTAAAGGCTTCGGAAAGGTTGCCATCAATCACTAATTCAGTGCCTGGCATGATCTGCGGGCTGTCAGTTATCCCTGTCAGCTGGTGTTGTTCATTAAGTAAAAGTTCATGGCGAATGCGGGCATAAAAAGCGCTGGTCTCAGCGGTCTGGCCGCGCCCGTGCGAGTACTTGTCTCCGGGTATCTGATGTATGTCCGCATAAATGTACTGCGTACCCTGCGTTTTTTCGTCAGTGCGGGTTACGTCTATGGTTTCTGTGGTGGTGTCATAGTTGCGCAGCGGGTAATAGTAGTTTTTTGTCATCACGCTGGCCGGGACGACGTGATGACGGGATTTCAGTTCGCGGATCGTATAATCATTGCCTGACATTCCGGCCTCGTTATACAGGCGGATAGCGTGATTAAACAGGTACTGACTTTGACTGTCTGCAAAAACCATCATGACAATGTCGTCATGCTGCGGGTGTTTCCCAAAGCGGAACCAGATCCCCACCTCAGAAAGCAAACGGCGGATAAACTGTAAATCCGTTTCCCCCCATTGTGTGATCATTTCACGGCGGGGATAAACCCACGCCAGATCATCAAAATTAATTTCGTAACCTTCGAAATGATGCTCTTTGAGTATTTGTTTCACTAATTCCGGTACAGAAATATCCTGATAAATCGCGGAGCGCCGCGTATTATTCATCAGAGCCATAGGATGAGATAAAGTTATTTCATAAAGGGATTCGTCTGCGGAGGTACTGATCCGCTGAAATGCAGTAATGACTCCTTCGACCTGCCGGTTTTTTTTCCAGTATGCTGAACCGGGTAAATAAGCAGACCAGGCCGGATCCGGTATGCGCATCTCGAAAGAAGCGTATTGTTTTAACAGGCTTGCGTCGGGAATATCCTTCTGATGTGACGTGAAGCGGATAACGTAGTAATAAGGCGTGCTTAAGGCGTCATATCCGGTGAATGATTCAATATCAGCAATAACGTCAGAATTAAATAAGTGAAGTAAATAACGGTTTTGACTATTAACAGGATTAAAAATTTCTTTCGCGAGTGAAATGACATGACCGGCCATGTTTTTATTTCCTTGTGCTGGATATCCTTTTTTAAACCGGTGCTATTATAGCGCCCGGAAGACTTAATAAATAAAGGGAATTAAAAATGAAGCAACCATTAATCGTCACCGGAGATACCACAACGCACGGCGGTACATTAAGAGAGGGAGAATATGATTTTAAAGTTGATGGTCATTGTGCCGTCCTGACCGGTCACGGTTTTTTATGTCCGCTATGCGCAGTGAGGTCGGTTTTTCTGACCGGCGCGCCAAATATCCTGATCAACGGAAGGCAGCGCATCAGGCAAGGGGATCAAGCCACCTGCGGCGCAAAAGCCCTGCACAGGGGAAGCGGTGTGAATGAGTTTGAAGGTTGAAGGGGTGTTTAAAAGATACTGGTAAAACCGCCCGTGAAGGGCGGTCTGAATAAATTAATGCAGGTGGGAAAGGCTTGGCGCGCTGATGCGCAGACCGTCTTCGCTGAAGACCATACAGCGGCTGGCGTCAAACCAGGTGGTCAGGCTCTGATAAGGATTAAACGCCATGTCGCCCGGCAGCAGCATTTTAAAACCGTCGGTGCCGTAACACTGACCGAACAGATAGGTGCTGTTGCCCAGCCGCTCGACCACTTCGCAGTTAAATTCCAGCATGTTTTCGGTTTCCTGCGACAGCAGATGTTCAGGGCGGATACCAAGCGTCACGTTATCGCCCGCCGCCAGTTCACTGGTGCTCAGCGCTAACGTCAGGGTTTTTTCCGGCGTCAGGCGCACGTCGAGCCGCTCCGGCTGCCAGCTGATGACTTCGGCAGGCAGGAAGTTCATCTTCGGCGAACCGATAAATCCGGCCACAAACTGATTCACCGGGTTGTAGTACAAATCCATCGGTGCGCCCATCTGCTCAACTTTGCCGTAATTCATCACCACGATTTTGTCGGCCAGCGTCATGGCTTCGGTCTGATCGTGCGTCACGTAGACCATGGTGGTTTTCAGTTCCTGATGCAGTTTGGAAATGTGTAATCGCATATCCACACGCAGTTCGGCATCGAGATTAGACAGCGGTTCATCGAACATAAACACCTGAGGATTACGCACAATGGCACGACCGATTGCTGTACGCTGGCGCTGACCGCCGGAAAGCTGTTTCGGTTTTCTGTCCAGCAGATGAGAGAGCTGCAAGGTTTTTGCGACCATCTCGACCTGATGACGAATTTCTTCTTTCGGCACGCCGTTCACTTTCAGGCCATAACCCATGTTTTCAGCAATGGTCATGTGCGGATACAGCGCATAAGACTGAAACACCATCGCCACGCCACGCCGCGAAGGATCTACGTCATTCACCCGCTGCTCGCCAATGTAAACGTCTCCTTCCGTAATATCTTCCAGCCCGGCAATCATGCGCAGCAGGGTGGATTTCCCACACCCGGACGGCCCGACGAAAACGGTGAACTCGCCGTCTTCAATATCAATATTGATGCCATGCAACGTCACTGTTTTATCGAAACGCTTGACCACATTTTTAAGTCTGATGCTGGACATGTTTGACCTCATAAAGAATTCATACCGCTGATGTTTCGGACTATAACCACCTTGTGTAAACGTTTGCACGGGCGGGTTCGATTTTTGGAGAGAAGATCACACAATGCGCATCTTTTTGTAGTGATTTTTGGTCTGTAAGTTTAACGTATAACATAGTTTTTATGACGGCATTAACCATCAATAAATCAGGTTATAAAGGGTTTTTAATGTTGATGATGGATTTTATGTCGCTGCTTATCCTACAAAAATGTTATACCTTCACATTCAGGAGCAACAATGAAAATTACACACCTTACTGCCCTGGTACTGATGTCATTAAGTCTCAGCAGTCAGGCCGTCCGGGCAGCAGAGGGACAGTTACTTATCTGGGAAGATATTAAGAAATCTTCCGGTATTTCCGACGCGGTGAAAGATTTTGAAAAAGAGAACAACGTCAAAGTCGTTGTGCAGGAAACGCCTTATGCACAACAAACGGAGAAATTACGTCTGGATGGTCCGGCAGGTATCGGTCCCGACGTCGTCGTGATCCCCAATGACCAGTTGGGAACGGCGGTGGTACAGGGATTACTGGCACCGCTGACCCTTGATAAAGCGTTTACCGACAGCTTTACGCCATCGGCGATTAACGCATTTCAGCTGAAAGGCCAGACCTACGGCGTGCCGAAAGCGGTGGAAACACTGGTGCTGATTTACAACAAAGATTTGCTGCCACAGGCTCCGGCAACCCTCGACGAGTATTACTCCCTCTCGAAAGCCGAAAGGGCGAAAGGCAAATACGGCCTGCTCGCCAAGTTTGACGAAGTGTATTACGCCTACGGTGCGATGGCCTCAATGGGCGGCTACATATTTGGTAAGGATGCAAAGGGCGAAATCAACGTTGAAGATATCGGCCTGAACAAACCGGGCAGCGTCGAAGCTATTACTTACCTGAAAAAATTCTATGCCGACGGATTATTCCCGGCAGGGATTGTGGGCGATAACGGGCTGAACGCCATCGACTCGCTGTTTACCGAAAAGAAAGCCGCTGCAGTGATCACCGGCCCGTGGGCGTTCCAGCCCTATGAAGCCGCGGGCATTAACTATGGTGTGAAAGCGCTGCCGCTGTTGCCAAACGGCAAGCCGATGAGTTCATTCCTCGGCGTGAAAGGCTATGCGGTATCGACCTACAGCAAGCAAAAACCGCTGGCAGAGAAATTCATTACCTTCATCAATCAGCCGAAATACGCCAAGGTGCGTTACGAAGTGACCAAAGAAATCCCGGCACTGACGGCGCTGGTTAACGATCCGATGATTAAAAACGATGAGAAAGCCAACGCGGTAGCCGAACAGTCAACCCGCGCCACGGCGATGCCGGGTGTACCGGAAATGCAGGAAATCTGGGGCCCGGCGAATAACGGTATCCAGCTGGGTGTGACCGGCAAACAGCCGGTTGATGCTGCGCTGAACGATGCGGTGAAAAATATCCAGATGCAAATCGAGGCGGCGAAAGCCAGCAACGAGTAATCCGTTAAATACCTTAATCCGGTTAAACACTTTGTACGTCTGACAAGAGGGCGTGAATTCACGCCCTCACCAGTGAAAGGAACATCTTTGTGTCTATGCGTCTTCATGAGGAAAACCAGGCACCACTTTCCGCCAGCCGCCATGCACCGGTGGCGCTGGCTGTGGCGCTGATCCCCGGTTTTGGGCAGTTCTATAACCGGCAATGGGCCAAGGGAATACTGTTTTTTATCATTCTTATTTGTTTCGCCGGCGTGTTCTATGATTTCCTGCGTCAGGGATTATGGGGCTTATATACGCTGGGCGAAGAAGTGCCGCGTGATAACTCGATATTCCTGTTAGCCAAAGGCATTATCAGCGTATTAATTGGTGCGTTCGGTGCAGGCTTTTATTACTGGAGCCTGCGTGATGCCTGGGCAAACGGCAAACGTCGCGATCAGGGCATGGAATTACCCAGCGTGCGCAAGCAATATCATTTACTGCTGCGTGAAGGTTTCCCTTATTTAATGATTACACCGGGCTTTATTTTGCTGGTGTTTGTGGTGGTCTTCCCGATTATATTCGGTTTCTCGATTGCGTTTACCAATTACAATTTATATCACACGCCACCGGCTAAATTAGTCGACTGGGTGGGGTTCAAAAACTTTATTAATATCTTCACGCTCAATATCTGGCGCTCGACGTTGCTGGACGTATTGCAATGGACGGTGGTCTGGACGGTGCTGGCGACCACGCTGCAATGTACGGTAGGCGTGATGCTCGCGATTCTGGTGAACCAGAAAGATGTACGCTTTAAGGCGCTGATCCGCACCGTGCTGATTTTGCCGTGGGCGGTGCCGGGATTCGTCACTATTCTGGTGTTTGCCGGCATGTTCAATGACTCCTTTGGCGTGATTAACAATGGCATTCTGGCCGCATTAGGCATTGAACCTAAAGCCTGGCTGACCGATCCGTTCTGGACCAAAACCGCGCTGATTATGATGCAAACCTGGCTGGGTTTCCCGTTTGTGTTTGCGATGACCACTGGCGTATTGCAGGCCATTCCGCACGATTTATATGAAGCCGCGACAATGGACGGGGCAAGCACCTGGAAGAAACTGAAAACCATTACGCTGCCGCTGGTCTTATATTCCATTGCGCCGATTATTATTACGCAATACACCTTCAATTTTAATAACTTCAATATTATCTATCTGTTTAATAACGGTGGGCCGGCGGTGGCTGGCTCGAATGCGGGCGGAACGGATATTCTGGTGTCGTGGATTTATAAACTCACCATGTCATCTTCGCAATATGCCATCGCCGCGACCATAACGATTTTGCTGTCAATATTTGTGGTCGGTATTGCGCTGTGGCAATTCCGTTCAACCAATTCCTTTAAACAAGATGATATGGCGTAACCGGGAGAAGGAATATGAGTAAGAACAGCAGTATTAAAAGAAACCGGTTTATTCGCCTGGGGCTGAGTTATTTCCTGTTGCTGATTGTGGCGGTGATTATTATTTATCCGTTGATCTGGACGGTGGGGGCGTCGCTGAATGCCGGTAACAGCCTGCTCAGCACGTCGATTATTCCGGAGAACGTTTCGTTCCAGCATTACAAAGACCTGTTTAACGGTGAAGTGAATTACGTGGGCTGGTACTGGAACTCGATGAAAATCAGTTTCCTGACCATGATCCTGACCCTGATTTGTGTCAGTTTCACCGCCTATTCGTTCTCGCGTTTTCGCTTTAAAGGCCGCAAAGACGGGCTGATGTTATTTCTGTTATTGCAGATGATCCCGCAGTTTTCGGCGCTGATCGCCATCTTTGTGCTGGCGCAGTTACTCGGCCTGATTAACAGCCATCTGGCGCTGGTGCTGATTTACGTCGGCGGCATGATCCCGATGAACACCTATCTGATGAAAGGCTATCTCGACGCGATTCCGAAAGATCTGGATGAATCGGCGCGGATGGACGGTGCGGGTAATTTCCGCATTTTCATCGAAATCATCATGCCGTTATCGAAGCCGATTCTGGCGGTGATTGCGCTGTTTTCCTTCACCGGCCCGCTGGGCGATTTCATTCTCTCCAGCACCATTTTGCGCACGCCCGATAAGTACACCTTGCCGATTGGCCTGTACAACCTGGTGGCGCAGAAAATGGGCGCGAACTACACCATGTACGCCGCGGGTGCGGTGCTGATCGCCGTGCCGGTCGCCATTTTCTATCTCGCCTTACAAAAATACTTCGTTTCCGGCCTGACGGCTGGCAGTACAAAAGGATAATCCGATGACTTTCTTTTCTGAGAAGATTTTCAACAAAAGCGCAATGGCCTGCGTGCTGCTGGCGATGTCATTTTCCGCGGTGGCGCAGGATGTGGTGATTAAAAAAGTTGCCAACGTCCCGGCGGATTTCATCAAAGGCGCGGATATCTCAACGCTGATTGATGTGGAAAAGCACGGCGGCAAGTTCTTTGATCAGAACCACAAGCAGACCGATGCGATGGTCATCCTCAGACAGAACGGTTTCAACTACGTGCGCCTGCGTTTGTGGGTGGATCCGAAAGACGCGCAGGGGCATCCGTACGGCGGCGGTAATAACGATCTGGCCACCACACTGGAGCTGGCGAAACGTGCCAAAGCGCAGGGCTTTAAAATCCTGCTTGATTTCCATTACAGCGATTTCTGGACCGATCCCGGTAAACAGTTCAAACCGAAACGCTGGGAGAAAATGGATTATCCGCAGCTTAAAACCGCCATTCACGATTACAGCCGCGAGGTGATCGCCAGATTCCGCGAGCAGGGCACCGTGCCGGATATGGTGCAGGTCGGCAATGAAATGAACGGCGGGATTTTATGGCCGGAGGGCAAAAGCTGGGGCGCGGGCGGTGGCGAGTTTGATCGCCTGGCCGGGCTGCTGAATGCCGCGATTGCCGGTGTCCGTGCGGATGAAAAAAATCCTTCTGATATCAAAATCATGCTGCATCTGGCCGAAGGCACCAAGAACGATACCTTCCGCTGGTGGTTCGATGAAATTACTCAGCGCAAGGTGCCTTACGATGTGATTGGCCTGTCGTTTTATACCTACTGGAACGGCCCGATTTCTGCGCTGCAGGCCAATATGGATGACATCAGCAAACGCTACAACAAAGACGTCATCGTGGTCGAAGTGGCTTATGGCTACACCACCAAAAACTGTGACGCCGCGGAAAACAGCTTCACTGAAAAAGAAGCCAAAGACGGCGGCTATCCTGCCACGGTGCAGGGGCAGGCTGACTTTCTCAGCGACATGATAAAAAGTCTCGTCGCCGTGCCGGATCATCGTGGCAAAGGGTTGTTCTACTGGGAACCGACCTGGATCGCCGTTGACGGCGCAGGCTGGGCGACACCTGCCGGCATGACCTACATCAACGATCACTGGAAAGAGGGCAACGCCCGCGAAAATCAGGCGTTGTTCAGCTGTGACGGTCAGGTTCTTCCTTCCATCAACGTCTTCAATTAATGCCTTTTTCCCCGGCTTCATTGGCCGGGGAGTTTATATTTCTTAAAGTTCCTAAGGACCCAAGCATGACGAAATTTCCTCTTCTGAGCAGTAAGATTTCCGGGTTGTTGCATGGCGCGGATTACAACCCAGAACAGTGGCTGGAAAGCCCTGATGTCCTGATCCGCGATGTCGAAATGATGAAAGAGGCTCGCTGTAATGTCATGTCTGTCGGGATTTTCAGCTGGTCGGCGCTGGAACCCGAAGAAGGCCATTTCACCTTTGGCTGGATGGATCAGGTGCTGGACAGGTTGCATGAAAACGGCATCTCGGTATTTCTCGCCACGCCAAGCGGCGCGCGGCCTGCGTGGATGTCGCAAAAATACCCTGAAGTGTTGCGTGTCGGGCGCGACCGCGTGAAAGCCCTGCACGGCGGGCGTCACAATCACTGCATGAGTTCACCGGTGTATGCCGAAAAAGTACAGCTGATGAACAGCGCGCTGGCGAAGCGTTACGCTCATCATCCGGCGGTGATCGGCTGGCATATTTCCAACGAGTACGGCGGCGAGTGTCATTGCAACCACTGTCAGACCCGTTTCCGCGACTGGCTGAAAGCCCGTTACGTGACGCTTGATGCGTTGAATAAAGCCTGGTGGAGCACCTTCTGGAGCCACACGTATAGCGACTGGGCGCAGATAGAATCGCCATCACCGCAAGGCGAAAGCGGCGTTCACGGCCTGAATCTCGACTGGCGTCGTTTTAACACCGATCAGGTCACGCGTTTTTGCCGTGAAGAAATCCGCCCGCTGAAAGCGGAGAATCCGGCGTTACCGGCAACCACCAATTTCATGGAATATTTCTACGATTACGATTACTGGAAACTTGCCAGCGTACTGGATTTCATCTCGTGGGACAGCTACCCGATGTGGCACACCCGTAAAGATGATATCGGTCTGGCGGCGTATACCGCGATGTATCACGACCTGATGCGTACGCTGAAACAGGGCCAGCCGTTTGTTCTGATGGAATCGACGCCAAGTTTCACCAACTGGCAGCCGGTCAGCAAACTGAAAAAGCCCGGCATGCATATTCTGTCTTCTTTGCAGGCGGTCGCTCACGGTTCGGATTCGGTGCAGTATTTCCAGTGGCGTAAAAGCCGCGGTTCTTCAGAGAAATTCCACGGCGCGGTCGTCGATCACGTCGGGCATATAGATACCCGCGTCGGTCGCGAAGTGTCGGAACTGGGCGGGATCTTATCCGCGCTGGCACCGGTAGCGGGCAGCCGTGTGGAAGCAAAAGTGGCGATTATCTTTGACTGGGAAAGCCGCTGGGCGATGGACGATTCCCTCGGCCCGCGCAATCAGGGGCTGGAATATGAAAACACCGTCGCCGGACATTATCGTGCGTTGTGGGCGCAGGGCATTGCGGTAGATGTGATCAACGCCGACTGCGAATTAAGCGGCTACGAGCTGGTGATTGCGCCAATGCTGTATATGGTGCGTGCAGGCGTCGGCGAGCGGATCACCGCGTTTGTGCAGGCCGGTGGCCGCTTCGTCGCGACCTACTGGAGCGGCATCGTTAACGAAAGCGATTTGTGTTTCCTCAGCGGATTCCCGGGACCATTGCGTCCGGTGCTCGGTATCTGGTCGGAAGAAATCGACAGCCTGACCGACGACCAGCACAACAGCGTCAGCGGCGTCGAAGGCAATGCGCTCGGGTTGAACGGTCCGTACCGCGCCAGCGAATTATGCGAGGTGATCCACCTGGAAGGCGCGGCCGCGCTGGCGACCTACGGCGATGATTTCTATGCCGGAACGCCAGCCGTGACGGTGAATTTGTTTGGCAAAGGGCAGGCATATTACCTGGCTTCACGAAATGACCCGCAATTCCATGCCGATTTCTATACCGCGCTGGCCAAAGAAATGAAGCTGCCACGGGCGCTGGAGGCGACATTGCCGGAAGGGATGACGGCGGCGCGGCGCACTGACGGTGAAAGTGAATTTATCTTTCTGCAAAACTACGCGGCGCAGAGCCAGACAATCACTTTGACGGGGGACTACAGCGACATGATCCACGGCGGCACATTGCCGCGCAAACTGACGCTCCCTGCATTTGGTTATCAAATCCTGACGCGTCGTATTCCCGTTATTTATTAATTCACTTCTTTAATACCGACGTGCAATCAGGATTATCCGGTTGCACGTTTTTTCCATTCCTGAAAGAGAGTGTTGATTATGGTAAATATTAAAGACTTTATGCATGTATTCTCTGCGAAGAATAAAACCCCTGAAAATGAGGTGCCGCCCTCCACAGACGTAACAACATTGATTGAGGCACTCGGCGGGCGCGATAATATTGTTAATGTTGATGCCTGTATTACCCGTCTGCGCGTGACGGTAAAAGAACTCAAGCGCGTAAATTCCGGCGCTATCCAGCAGACCGGTGCGATTGGTGTGGTGATCATCGGCCAGGAAGTGCATGCGATATTTGGTAAGCAGTCCGACAGCCTGAAGAAATTAATGACTGAGAAGTTTGGTTTGAAAAGCCAGTGAAAATAGGCTCATAAAATAAAGGCAGCCTGAAAATGGCTGCCTTTGTCAGGACGCTTATTTAGCCGGGGTTAAATTTCCTCAACTCCCAAAGTCCCGTCAGGATTAATATTTTGAGCTTTTACTTTTGTTTCATTGTCCTCCCAGACGAAGGCCGCGTAATTTTCTATACTGACTGAGCCAGATGCCCGGATAGTCTCCGTGGCCTCAGTTTTAACATCCACGGTTCTATCAGCCCACAGGTAAGCCCCGTCATCGCTGATCATGGCTGTTCGTATATATTGGAATATCGTCGGATCAATCGGTGGGATCCAGGATGCCAGAACACTATTTTCAAATGGAAGCATGCCGACTGATTGCGCACTTAAAGAATTTGATATTTGTCCGGACAACTCAAGACCCAAATTACCCCATTTTTTAGTACCGGAAATGTCTATGCACTGAGCGTGTAAACCTGTCAGTGCCTCAATGTCCTGAGTTGTGGATGTCCACATAACATAAGCATTGCCGGTCGTTGTGTTATATCCGAGATAAGGTTCCTGATGATCCCGCGTCGTATCGTCTGTGACCCCAACACGGATATCTTCGTAAAGGTTATTACCCTGAAAATCAATATGTTGAAGTTTTACTTGCCATTGATTGTCGTTGTCTTGTAATCCATATGAATAGATTACGCCTCCTTTTCCGTCCGATTGTGTGACGAATGAATTGCCATCATCATAGGAAATGCCTAAATCCTGCGTGCTGTGCAGATAAATAATCTTAGGCTGCTGATTCCATGCATACTCGCCTCTTGCATTGAGTTTGCCCGCAACAATATCATGCGTCTGAGGGACGCCTACTTTATTTGTAAATGGCTCCTGAGGAGTGTTATACGACAGGGAGAAAATAACCCCACCATCTTCTGTTGGCTCCAGGGAACCCAGATTTAAAGTAATGCTTTCGGCGGCATAAATCTGCCCATCTCCCCAAACCAGTTGACCCGTTTCATCCATTTTGACAACGCGAAGGATCCTGCTAGCATCAAACGTCCAGCCAAAGGCCACGCCACCATCTGTAGTCGCTTTACAACTGACAATATTAACGAGATCATTTTGTGGAGATATAACAAGACCCTCTGCGCCCAGGAGCAATTCCCCTGATGGCGAGACTTTACAGGCAATGGCTTTCCCGCCAGGGCGAATAGCGCCTTGCTCATCCCAGCCTGAATCAATGCCGACAACCGCATTCCCTGAATTATCCAGAGTCAGACCGTAATCGACGGTATAATCCTCAATATATCGTTGGTAAACCAAAATACCCTCCGTACTGGGGTTGCCCACTGGCCATTGAAGATTACCTAGTACATCCAGTTTCTGCATTCTCAGAGAAAATCCATTATCGTTATCTAACCAACTAATGAAAAATCCGCCGTCATTTGAGGGAAGAGATTTTTGCACAAACCAACCTGATATATTTTCAGTGATTTCGATATTGACTGAAGGATCGTTGGACCACATAATTTATTTCCTTATAAAGTTAAAGTATATTATTTTGTTCATCCGGGAACGTTTCGGACTTCAACACCGTAAGAATATACTTCCGCTCTTGAGAGAATGGCTGTTTGTAATTGCTAATATGGCTAAAAATAAGTCATTCTTATTATGTAATGTTGGATATCCTTTAGAGGGATGGCGCGGATTTAGTAAGGAGTCATTAGCGTATTAAAAAGGGGGGGCAATTTTTTAATTTCACCTCTCCAGGTGCTGTTTTTTGTCAGCCTCAGCAGTAAGAATACTGAGGCTGCGTGCAGGTCAGATGAATGATGAAATTATCTTCATGAAAATCTTATAAAGAATGAAATAATGTTTAGAATGAAGTGCATACGAAGGGTAAATAAAGGCAGCCCGACACAAGGCTGCCTTTATTATTTCTGCTTTTTATCAATAAGAATAATGATGCTGCTGTGCGGAGAAAAAACGTAACGATCCCCTACAAGAGAAATTAAGTTTTTATCTGTCGCTTTATCACAATGAGGATATTTATTTATACAATATTACTTCACATTTCCAAAATTATTGGAGTTGTAGCCAGGCGGCAAGTGAACGAATCCCGATGAGCTGACTCATGTCAGTGATTCGGGTGAGTAAACGCAGCCAACGCAGCAACAGCTTCAAGAATGAAGGAAATTTACCACCAGGCTTCCACCTGAACACCAAAGTTCCAGGTATCCGCTTTAGTATGATCGTCAAACGTATCGCCATGCTCTGAATCATTCAGATAGGATGCAAATACGCGCAATTCAGGGCGTGACATAAACTCAGGACCTGCCGCCAGACCCATTGCCAGCGTATATTTCTGACCGCCTTGCTTATAGTTCGAACCGTTCTTGTAATCATCTTTCTGGTAGAAGGTACCGACTTCGCCGATGGTCCGCACATAATCGGTCCACTGGTATTGCGCACGACCCACCAGAGAAACCAGCTCCGTGGTGTCGGTGTAATCGGTGATGTTTTCTGCGTGGCCGTAAGTCAGCACATGGTTGAGGCTGAACTTGCTGGTGATGGGGATAAGGCCGGTGATGATGCCGCGATAACCGGTGGCGTCATTGGTGTAGTTCCACATATCGTACCAGCCGCCACCTTGTGAAATCATGTTCTGTGCCAGACCTTTGTTAGCGTACTGCAAAACCAGTTTGTTGTAGCCGCCCCACATGTCCTGACTGATTTCGCCGGTCAACATCACGCCGTTGTCCGCATCATACAGGCCGCCATATTCTTTCTGATCGTGGGAAAGGTTTGGCATGGCGTAGTCGGCACCGACTTCCATCCACGCGCCGCTCCACGGTTTGATGCCGGCATAACGCACGTCGATGTAGTTGATGTTCACGTCGTTGTTGCCATCCACGCGGTAATCCACGTCATTGGCATCGCCGCGGATCCACGCCAGAGAAAGCGCACCTTCGCCCAGTTTCAGGTTTTCAATACCCGCACCGGCACCGGAAATATTCCAGTATTTGGTATCGATGATGTGCAAATCGTGGCGCTGGTAATAACGTTTCCCGCCCCAGATCACCGCATCTTTATCCCACGGCACCAGCCCTTTGATTTGCAGATTAAGCTGACGAAGACCAAACTGCGCATCGTCATTGAGGGTGCTTTCATCATCATTCGAACCGTCAGACACCATGCTGACCATCGAATCGACATAAAAACTCACGTCATCTTTTTTGTAGACTTCGCTGCCCAGCTCAACTTCGCCGTAGGTGTCGTCTTCGTTGCCAAGACGCCCGACTTTATTTTTCTGGAATTGCTCCAGACCGCCACCGCCAGAAACACCCAGCCCCGAACGCAGATATCCATGAAAATCAATATCATTTGCCATTGCAGGACCTGCTGTGATGGCGAGCGAAACCGCCACAGCCAGAGTGCGTAAGTTGTGTTTCATTTTTTTTCCTTATGATTGTATGACGTTCACATTTACGAAATGTATAAGATACCCAGAAACAATAATGATCAATTTTACATATTGTGAAATGTGATATATGTCTACAACTTATGCGTTAATTATAAACTGTGAGTGATGTAAATCACGATTATATGCAATGTTAACGTATAACTTATGCAGTCTGCAGGTGTGCAGATTGAACTTTTAAATGAGATCCCGTACTTTGGCTCGATTATCATAGAATTATGCAAAATCACGGGTTGCGGTCTGGGGAAAGAATGAAATCAAAAAGTTCGACATTAGAGGATGTTGCCCGCTACGCCGGTGTTTCGTATCAGACGGTTTCGCGGGTTTTAAATAAGTCGGCCAATGTCTCAGACGCCACGCGTCTTAAGGTCGAACAAGCCATTGAAGTATTACGCTATGTGCCAAACCGCCTGGCGCAGCAACTGGTGGGAAAACAGAGCTTTACCATCGGACTGGTGACGACATCACTGGCCTTGCACGCGCCGTCACAGATTGCCGCTTCGGTGAAGAAATATGCCCATCAGGCGGGGTATCAGGTGCTGATTTCAATGATTGATGAAGACGTAAATCAGAGCATTCAGGACTCTATTAATGAGCTGAAATCACAGCGCGTCGAAAAGGTCATCATCAATATCCCGCTGGAAAGCGCCGAAGCGGAGCGAATTTATGAAAATAACCGCGACGTTCTTTGTCTGTTTCTGGATGTCGACCCAACCAGTCCGGTATTCAATGTCTGCTTCAATCCGGCGGACGGCTCACGTGCCAGCGTAGAATATTTACTGAATCTGGGGCACCGGGAATTTGCCTTACTGGCGGGGCCGGTCGATTCGGTTTCCTCACGTTTGCGGCTGCAAAGCTGGCAGGAAACGCTGGCAGAAAAGGGCATTGCGCCGGTGACAGTTATCCACGGTGACTGGAGCGCAAAAAGTGGTTACTACAGTGCATTACAGATGCTGCGCGAAACACCGCAATTTACCGCCATACTTGTCGGGAACGACCAGATGGCGCTGGGTGTGATCAGCGCGTTACATCAGCATAATGTGGCTATTCCGCAGCAGGTTTCTATCGTAGGTTACGACGATACGTACGACAGTGCATTCTTCCATCCGGCGCTGACCACGGTATCGCTGGATCTCGATTTGCAAAGTAAAGAGGCGGTTGAGCATCTGCTGGCTGAAGACAATGATGCGATGCCTTCCAAAGTGCTGCCTGCCAGACTGGTGGTAAGAAACTCCGCCAGTGCGCCGGGTGTGCAGGATAAAGATCTTAATCAGATAGCCGACCAGCTCGATAGTCTGGCCAGGCAGTTGCGCGGCCAGTGATAAACCGGTTAAATCCCCGGACTATTTAGGCAAACGACTGAACAGCAAAAGGAAGTGAAGCAATGACGTTATGGCAGTGTTATGTGCAGGGCTGGAAAAAGTATGTAGATTTCCGGGGACGTGCAAGCCGCAAGGAGTTCTGGACCTTTGCGCTGGGCAATTTGCTGATAATTATTTTACTGACAATGGGTGTGTCATTCGGGTTCACGCTGGTGGGAAATCCCTACAGCGTTTTCTACGCGGGCGTCGCTTATACCCTGTTTGCGCTGGCGACGGCTTTACCGCTGCTGGCGGTTGGAGTCAGGCGCATGCATGACATTAACCGTTCCGGCTGGTGGTTTGGCGGTGTTTATCTGGCAGGCATTGTCTCGCGTCTGCTGAATACCATCCTGATGGAATACGCCTCACCGGAAACCTATGTCTGGATGAAAATCACGCTGGGCATCGCGTTGGGCTGGATCCCGCTGCTGGTGATGGTTTTCCTGTGTTGCCAACAATCTCAGCCTGCGCCGGCAACACAAACCCGCATTGTTGAGTAGCGCCACCCTGAGTGCGCTAATCCGCACTCAACGAGAACTGTTTGCCGCCAGTTGTGCGGCAAACGTCTCCAGTTTTGCCCGCCCCCAGGGCCAGTCACCAAATCCCGATTCCACATTGATATGTCCGGCCTCGCCGATATCGGCCAGTTCACAGCCCCATGCCTGCGCCCAAAACTGCGCACGGGCAAATGAGAGCAGCGGATCGGTGTGACTGGCAATCATCAGCCCCGGCACCGCCAGCGGCCGCGGTAATATCTCGTCGTCGAGCCCGAAACGCATCGGTTCCGCAGGCGCGACCAGCACCACGCCAGCCGTAAGTTGCGGATGCCGGTTCGCCCATACCACACTGGCCAGTGCGCCAAAACTATGACCCACCAGCAACAGCGGGGCATTTACCTTTTTCTGCTCGCGGCTGATAGCGTCGATCCAGGCCTCGAGATCAACCTGTTCCCAGTTTCGCTGACGGATGCGTAACCAGTGCGGATTTAACTGATGCCACAGGCTTTGCCAGTGTCCGGCTTCGCTGTCACGCAAGCCCGGTACCAGTATCAGGTTTATTTCAGGCATCAGGCTCATGGAGGAAAGGCCATCAGTACGGTGGCAATCGCCAGCAAATCAGCACTGCCGCCGGGGCTGAGATGGCGGGCAATCAGTTGCCTGTCCATCTCCTGCAAATCCTCTTTCTGCCAGCCTTTCTTGAGCAACCTGCGCGCATAATTCTGCACGAAATACAGCCCGTTCAGGCCACCGCGCGATACCAGATTGGTGTCAGGGTTATACGCCATCAGACGCAGCAGGGCATTCAGGCTGCGGCGCTCAGTATTATTTTCGTCATACCAGTAAGGCAAAACATGACGGCGCAGGGTCAGGAATCCGCTCTGTGCTTCGCCGCGGGCTCCTGTCATACCGTAAGTCACAAACAGTCTTTCGCCCGCGGTCACCGGCTGGCGACAGCTTTGCAGTTCACGCTCAATCAGGCCTTGCGTCATGGCAGCCACTTCGTGACACATCCCGCGACGGGTCAGTGGCTGGCGGCGTGCGTGTATCCTGCCAGCCGCCGTACATAACAGTCCCAGCGAAAAAATACCGCCTTTGTGCGTATTCACACCCTGTGTTGCGCAGAACATAGCCTGTTCGCAGGCAATCCCGGTCGGGCGGATGCGCATCAGCATTGCCTGCCGGGGTTGCAGAAAATCCTGCTGACCGAGGGCGTAAAACTGATGCAGCCACGGCGTAATAGCGTCGATGCTGCGTAAAAACAGCGGTAAATCCATGTCACTGTGCGAGCCGTTATTGATGCTGTCCACCAGCCCTGGCTTCGGAGTCAGCCAGACTTCACTTCGCAGCGCGTCGGCCGCCAGCGTGGCGATACAGGTCGCAGAAAGAGGCTCAGAGTGTGCGATGCCAGCTATCAATCAGCGCCTCCACTTTTGTCATCACTTCAGGTAGCGGATGTTTACGCGAGCGGGCGCAGGCATGGGCCGGGCCGTCGCAAACCAGACAGCGTCGGCTGGCGTTATCCAGCGAACGGCGGCCCACCACGCCCGCTTGCGGACAGATAACATCGAAATCCCATAAACGCCCGAGGGCGTGCGATTGCTCCAGCGCAACTGTAGCCGCTTTCACTTCAGGGGCAGAATGCTTCACACCCCAGAACGCTTCCGCACCCGTCGGTAGCCAGAAAACCTCCTGTTTCAGCACCGGCCAGCCATGTTGACGCAGCATGACTTCGGCCTGTTGCAGCGCCTCGCGCATTACCCCGCGCCAGGCAACAGAATCTTTCACCGGTCCCGGTGTCACCAGCGTGAGTGAAATCAGCGGTTGTGAGAATTGAGTCAGCCAGTCGGTTTGCCGTCTGGCGCGCAGTTCCTTTGCTGCCAGCAAATCCTCCAGACTGACGCCTGCTTGTGCAGGCGTCACGATAGTCATTATGCGTCCTCTCTGACCTGATGAACGACGTCGATCACGCTGCCGTCGCGATAGCGGATCACGCCGACGATGCGGTGGGTGAATTCTATCGGTTTCGGCTCACCACTGAGAGAAATGGCGCGCTGGTATAACGCTTCGATATCCATCACTTTCATCCCGGCGTCTTCCAGCCGCTGGCGGATCTCCGGACGCGCAGGATTGACTGCGATACCGTGATCGGTCACCAGTACATCAATGCTTTCCCCCGGTGTCACACGGGTCGTGACCCGACGTACCACCGTCGGAATGCGGCTGCGCAGTAAAGGCGCGACCACAATGGTCAGATTGGCGGCACTGGCGACATCGCAATGCCCGCCGGATGCACCGCGCATCACGCCGTCGGAACCGGTGATCACGTTGACATTGAAATCTGTGTCGATTTCCAGAGCGCTCAGAATAACGATATCCAGCTGATCGCAACTGGCCGCTTTGGCTCCCGGATTGGCATAGACGTTGGTGGAAATTTCGATGTGCTGCGGATTCCGGCTGAGAGACGCCGCGGCCTGACCGTCAAAACATTGCGTATCGAGCAACGTTTCAATCAGGCCTTTTTCATGTAAATCCACCAGACTGCCGGTGATGCCGCCGAGGGCAAAACGGGCTGTTATCTGGTTGCGTTCCATTTTTTCTTCCATGAAACGGGTGCAGGCCGTGGCCGCTGCACCGGATCCGGTTTGCATTGAAAATCCGGGTTTGAAATAGCCGGAATATTCGATGACTTCAGCGGCCGTGCGGGCAATCATCAGCTCTCGCGGATTGCTGGTCACGCGGGCGGCCCCGACGCTGATTTTGGCAGGATCACCGACCTGATCGACTTTGACGATGTAATCCACCTGATCCTGCATCAGGCTGGCTGGCATGTTAGGGAAGGGCACCAGTTCTTCGGTCAGCAGCACGACCGTTTTCGCGAAATGCGCATCGACCATCGCGTAACCCAGCGAACCACAACAGGATTTTCCGTGCGTGCCGTTGGCGTTACCGAATGCGTCGCTGCACGGCACGCCGAGAAATGCGACATCGATGTTCAGTTCGCCATCCTGTAGTAATTTTACCCGCCCGCCGTGGGAGTGAATTTGCACCGGTTCTTCCATCAGCCCGTGAGAAATGGCATCGGCCAGTTTGCCGCGCATTCCTGAGGTATAAATACGGCTGATGACGCCGCTGCGGATATGTTCAATCAGCGCATCGTTGCAGGACATCAGCGAGCTGGACGCCAGCGTAAGATTTTTAAAGCCGAGTTTTGAAAGCATCGCGACAACGTTATTAATGACCTGATCGCCTTCACGAAACGCGTGGTGGAAGGAAATGGTCATCCCGTCCTTCAGGCCGCAGCGGGCAATCGCCTGTTCCAGCGACGAGCAAAGTTTACGGTGCAAACGGGCATCGGGATCAGAAAGATAAGGTGTCGTCCGGTGCGCACCGTCAAAGGCAACCAGGTGCTTTAACTGCGGATGTTCGCTGTGCAAAGTTTCAGTTAAATGACTCATTATATTGATATTCCTGTGCAAATTTGAGGGCTAGCGGCGGATGCCAGACGCGCTGGCGCGTTCCAGCACTACCTGCGCGTGATTAATGATCGGCCCATCAATCATCTTGCCGTTGAGTGAGATCACGCCCAGCCCTTTGCGTTCACCTTCTTCGGCGGCGGCAATCACCCGTTTGGCATAATCCACATCTTCACGGGTCGGCGCGTAAGCGTTATGCAGCAACTCAATCTGACGAGGGTTGATCAGGGATTTCCCGTTGAAGCCCATTTTGCGGATCAGTTCCACTTCACGCAGGAAACCGGCTTCATCATTGATGTCGGAATACACTACATCGAAGGCATCAATACCCGCCGCACGGGCTGCGTGCAGCACGGCGCAACGGGCATAAAACAGCTCTGTACCGTCGCCGCGCTCCGTTTGCATATCCATCACATAATCGAAAGCGGCCAGCGCGATGCCGATCAGGCGCGGTGAACAGCGGGCGATGGCCACGGCGTTAATCACGCCAATGGCAGATTCAATGGCGGCCATAATTTTGGTGGAACCCACCTCGCGACCGCACTCTTTTTCGATGCGCCCGATATGTGCTTCCAGCTCAAAGATATCTTCCGGCGAGTCGGTTTTCGGTAAACGTACGACATCCACGCCCGCCCGCACTACGGCCTCTAAATCATTAAGGCCAAAGGGTGTGCTGAGCTGATTGATGCGCACCACGGTTTCAATATCGCGATACATCGGGTGTTGCAGGGCATGAAATACCAGAATGCGTGCGGTATCTTTTTCGCGCAGGGAAACAGCATCTTCGAGATCAAACATGATGGAGTCCGGGCGATAGATAAACGCGGTAGAGAGCATGGCGGCGCTGGCTCCGGGCAGGAACAGCATGCTGCGGCGCAGTTTCTTCATCGTAATGTCTCCCAGTTAATCTCTTCGGCCTGTGCAGCACGCATTACCGCGCTTTGTACGCGGGCGCGGATCACGCAATCAAGCGCGCCCTTATCTTCGATAATCAGTAAACCTTCAGTGACCGAGAGCGCGCTGAGTGTTTCATTCACTACGCTTCGGATTTGGTCGCCAAACTGTTTGATGACTTCACTGTTGATGATCACAGTCAGCTCACTGGCCGGGGCGATCTTTACCAGCAAATCGCTGGATTCAACCGTGCCTGCCAGCGCCTCCTTCACAATTTTCATTCGTTTTTCCTGCAGTTAACAAAGTAAGGGTGAAATAGTGAGTGCGTCGTCGTGCGTCGTTTCAGCCGGCGCAGTGACACAATAATGCTGCTCGAGATGCGCATAAGTGCCGGGCGGAACGATGTCGCGTATTCGTGCAAACTGGTGCGTTTTGAGCAATGCGCGCACTTCGGATGCGGAAATGGCTCTGCCACTGGCATGGCGTTTCCGTGGTAATTCGATAACGCTGAGTGGCGGTGAGGCCGAGCGGGCGGGCGTTTCCAGCCAGTCATGCATGTCGCAGTTGTACTGATGGGTGACCGGACAGAAAGGTTCACTGCCGACAAAGCGGTGGGTAATGCCTAATGCCGGAGCGATGTACTGACGAAAAATCAGCAAATCCATCACGCTCCATGCCTGATTCACCAGCCCGGCTTCCTTGAGGAAATAACCGGGAAAGGTTGCGCGGGAAATCAGGTATTCAGAACCAGCATGCACGGTCACATTAGGCAAATCCGCGACGCCTTTACGCACCATTTCCAGACGTTCCTGAAACGGGAAATACGACACGTCTTCGCTTACCACAAACACATGCAGCCAGTCGCAAGTGGCGGCCGCCTGTTCTGTCAGATAACGATGACCGAGGGTAAACGGGTTGGCATTCATCACGACCGCACCGATACGACGACCTGGGTGAAGATGGCGTTGCAACGAACGGCAGTAATGACTGATGCCCACCGGCGTGTTTTCCATCAGTACGGCCACATCATCCCACTGCACTATCGGATAGAAGCCACAACCGCGAAAACGTTCAGCATTGCCTGGGCGGGTATAGAGAAACAGATGGAAATTGCCGCGCTGGACCGCCAGGTTTTCAACTTCGCCGAGTAATCGTGCGCTGAGATTTTCACCGCGCCAGTCGCAAGCGACGGCGACGCATTTAATGGTGTTGCTGACCAGACCTGCGCAGCCGATTACCCTGCGGCCGGAACAGGCCACCACGAACTGCTCGATATCGTCATCCATGCCTAAGTTGTTTTGCTGCAACAAGGTGCGGATATTTTCCAGCATACCTGGCGCAGAGTTTCTGACAGAAATGACGTTAAAGTCCGGTTCGTCACGGCTGAACATAATGCTTTCCTGATAGTCGGTGTTGTAAAAAACGATGCGTCACCTGCCGGGCAAAATGCCCGGCTTAATGTTGTCGTTTATCAGGTCAGTGCACTGCCGGCGCGGGGATCTCCCGGCGCTCTTGTGCAACGATGATATTGCTCAGATGACCAATCTTTTCGATCTCGACTTCGATGCGATCACCAGGTTTCATAAACAGTGGTGGCACACGTTTTTTGCCGACACCGCCGGGTGAACCTGTGATGATCACGTCACCGGCATGAAGCGAGGTAAAGGTGCTGATGTATTCAATCAGTTCGGCCACTTTGTGGATCATGCTGCGGGTGTTGTCCTCCTGCACCATGTTGCCATTGAGCCAGGTACGGATTGCCAGCGTGTGCGGATCAGGGATCTCATCGGCGGTGGTCATCCACGGACCAAATGCCCCGGTCTGACGCCAGTTTTTACCGGCGGTAAACCACGTGTGCTGCCAGTCACGGGCGGAACCGTCCATGTAACAGCTGTATCCGGCAACATGTGATAAGGCATCTTCGCGTGCGATATTCTCGCCCGCAGAACCGATGACAACCGCCAGTTCACCTTCATAGTCAAACTCAACGGAACGGTTCGGTTTGATGATGGGGGAGGCATGACCGGTTTGAGAGTCGGCAAACCGAACAAACAGTGTCGGTGCCGGATTATGCTGATCAAACTCTTTGCGCTTTTCGGCGTAATTCATGCCTACGCAGAGAATTTTCTCCGGATTCTGAATCACCGGCAAAAACGTGATGTCGGCGAAATTCAGATCCGCGGGCAGGGCGGCCAGTTCCTGAGCCTGCGACAGCGCATTGCCTGCCAGCAGGGCTTTGAGGTCCGGATAACGCTTACCGAGATGACGGCCAAGGTCGATCATGCCGTTGTCGGTGGCGATGCCGTAGGACTTACGCCCCTGATAGAGATAGCTTGCCAGTTTCATATTAGATCCTGATTTAAAGAGATTTACATAGCCTCAGACGAGGAAGTTGCCGAGCACCAGCAGGGATACGGAGACATTGATCGCGCCGCCGATGCGGGTGGCGATTTGGGCAAATGGCATCAGTTGCATGCGGTTACCGGCGGTCAGGATCGCGACATCACCGGTTCCGCCCTGACCGCTCTGGCAGCAGGAGACGATGGCAACATCTATCGGGTGCATACCAATTTTCTTACCGACGAAGAAGCCGGTAGCGACCAGCGCCGCAACGGTGCTGACAATGACCAAAAGATTCGAAAGGGTGAATGCGGCGACCAGTTCATTCCACGGTGTGATTGCCACACCCACGGCGAACAGAATCGGATAGGTGACGGATGTCTGGAAGAATTTGTAAACCACCTGAGAACCTTCCAGCAGGCGTGGTGAAACGCCGTGCGCCAGTTTCAGCGCAACCGCCGCAAACAGCATGCCGACAGGTGCAGGAAGACCAATCACTTTGTGTAACAGCATGCCCACCATATAAAGCAGAACGGCCAGTAACGCGCCTGCGGCAATGGTGGTGACATCGACTTTACCGCCGGTGCTGCTCAGTTTGCTGCTGTCAGCGGTGGCATTTTTGGACGTCGGCATCAGTTGGCCTTCGCCGGTCAGATGCGGGTAACGTTTACCTAACTGATTGAGTGAACCGGAAATAACGATAGCCGTCAGGCCACCCAGCATGACGATAGGCAGAATGCGACCCAGCGCCACACCCTGATCCATATGCAGGATTGCGGCGTAACCGATGGACAGCGGGATCGCACCTTCACCCACGCCACCAGCCATAATTGGCAGGATCAGGAAGAAGAAAATCTGGAAAGGTTCCATGCCCAGTGCCAGACCGACGCCCATGCCGGTTAACATGCCGATGATTTCACCGCACAGCATCGGGAAGAAGATGCGCATGAAACCCTGGATCAGCACTTTGCGATCCATACTCATGATGCTGCCCACGATAATGCAGCAGATATAGAGGTACAGAATGTTGGTGCTTTTATAGAACTTGGTGGTGGATTCCACTACCACATCTGGCAGCAGGCCGTAATAGACCAGTGCGGAAGGAATAAAGGTGGCGCAAATCGCCGCCGCGCCCATCTTGCCGATGAAAGGCAGGCGCTTGCCGAACTCACCGCAGGCGAAACCAAAGAACGCTAAAGTGGCGACCATCACCACAATATCGCTGGGCAGTTTTCCATCAAGGCAATCAATGGCGATCAGTACGCCAGCCATGACAAATAAAGGCAGTGGAATAATGCCGATTTTCCAGGTGTCGAGAATGTGCCACCATTTTTCTTTTAATGAGAGCTGTTTTGCAGGTGAAGAACCCGCGGGAACAGAATAGGTGTCGTCGGTTGTACTCATGATGAATCCCCTGTGTCAATTTGTGCAGGGAGTGTAAGAGAGATATTGCTCGCTAATATGTGAGGTGCCGCAAATTAGAAACAGTATTTTAAAGGAGTGAAAGGTTTTTATGGTTTTAATTAATTTAATGCCTCGCGATTTTTTATTTGCTCGTGGTTTTTATGGTGTTATTTGTAATTATAATATTACTGTTAATAAATGGTGAGATGGCTGTTGTGAATCATGTGTTGCGCCACCGGTGGCTTGCTGTGGCGGGTTGTGTTATGCGGCATGCATCGCAACTTTTATTCTCCATTCTGACTGGAATACCGCACGGTGATAATATCGCCGCACTGTTATTAATATCACTGTCTGTTTACAGGTTACCTGATGCGGTTTAGACCCTCCTTTCAGATAAAGCTTTTTACTTATCTTGTGGTGTTATTTATGGCGCTATTTTCGATAGTGGGTATTTATTACTATCAGGATATTCAGAGGCAGTTGTATGAAGATATGGGTATTCGTGCCAAAGTTCAGGCAGACGAAATTGCACTTATTCCCTCATTAATTAACGCAGTTGAAAATAAGGATATTTCAGCAATTAACCGTTTAATGAAGAATATCTCTGCGCACAGTGATGCCAGTTATATGGTGATCGGCGACGGGAAAGCGATGCATCTGTTTCACTCTATCTATGCCGACAGGCTTGGCACAACGCTGGTGGGTGGAGATAACGAGGAGGTGCTGACCGGTAAAAGTACCACCACCATCAGGCTGGGAGGTGCCGGATTATCATTGCGCAGCAAAGCCCCCATCCGTAATGCTGAAAATCAGGTGATCGGCATCGTCTCGGTCGGCTATCTGACCAGCCACATTAACAGCCTGACGCTTGAGAAAGTGATCAGCATTTTACTGGGGGCAGCCACTTTGCTGCTGGCGCTGTTTACCTTCTCCTGGTTTTTCTCCCGCTCAATCAAAAAGCAGATGTTCTCGCTGGAGCCGCGAGAAATCGGCCTGCTGGTGCGTCAGCAAAAAGCCCTGATGGAATCAATTTACGAAGGCGTGATCGCCATTGATGACCAGTTCCGCGTGGCTGTGATCAACCAGGCAGCGAAAAAATTACTCAATCTGAATACGCCGTCGCGTGAATTGCGCGGTCGTCCGCTTTCGCAGGTCATCGCGCCAGTCAGTTTTTTCAACCCGCAGGTGATGCTGGAAAAAGATATTCACGATGAGATCTGTCTGTTCAATAACCTGACGGTCATCGCCAGCCGGGTAAGGATCATGCTTGAGGAACAACTGCAGGGGTGGGTGATTACCTTTCGCGATTGCAGCGATATCGACCGGCTCAGCATCCAGCTCAGTCAGGTGCAACGTTATGCCGATAACCTGCGCATCATGCGCCATGAGCAGCTTAACTGGACGGCGACGCTCGCGGGTTTATTGCATATGGGACGATATGACGAGGCTATCCGCTACATTGAGGCACAATCAGAAAATGCCCAGGAAATACTGGATTTTGTCTCGGCGCGTTTTTGCTCACCCAGACTGTGCGGATTGCTGCTGGGAAAATATGCCCGTGCGCGTGAGAAAGGTGTCGTGCTGGAGTTTGATCCGGCCTGTGAGATTAGCCTGTTGCCGGCAGCACTGAGTGAAACTGAGCTGATGTCAGTTATCGGAAATCTGCTGGATAACGCCATTGAAGCTACGCTGCTGCGCGGTAGCGAGGCAGGACCCGTCGAGGTGTATATCGTTTGCAGCAAAAATGAACTGGTGATTGAAGTGGCAGATCAGGGAGTGGGTATTACGCAGGAACGGCGGGAAGAAATATTCTCAATGGGTGTGACTTCAAAGCCGGACGGTGATCACGGCCTGGGTCTGCATCTGGTCGCCAGCTATGTCAGCCATGCTGGCGGCAATGTTGAGGTTTCTGACAATTCGCCAACCGGCGCTGTTTTCTCTGTTTTTATCCCCAACGGTACCGGGGTTCCAGGTAATACAGCAGCGTACCTTCAACCGGAAAAAACGAAAGTGAGTAGATGATGCAAGCGGAAATGATTGACGTAATGATTGTGGAAGATGAAAACCGGCTGGCACAACTTTATGCCGAGCTTATAGATAATCATCCCTGGTTAAGGCTGGCGGGCGTAGCCTCTACGTTAAGTGAAGCCAAAGAGCTTATAGAAGCAAAACGACCGCAGCTCCTGCTGCTAGATAATTATTTACCTGACGGTCAGGGAATTTCGTTAATTGAAAATGATCTGCTCAAAAAGACCAACTGTTCGGTGATCTTTATTACCGCGGCCAGCGACATGAATACGTGCAGTCAGGCGATCCGCTGTGGGGCTTTTGATTATATTTTGAAGCCGGTGTCGTGGAACCGGCTGCAACAATCCCTGGAGCGTTTTATTCAGTTCAGCCAGACGCAGCGTGCCTGGAAAGTGGTGGATCAGCAAAACGTAGACAGCCTTTACCAGCTACAGGCGAAGGATTTTACGCTGAAAGCGGGCAATAAAGGCATCGAGGAAAATACGCTGAATCTGGTGGAAGGCATCTTTATCCAGGATGCCGGGCGCTGCTATTCAGTGGATGAAGTGGTCAGTGAAACCGGTTTGAGTAAAACCACCACCCGGCGCTATCTCGAACATTGTGTGCAGAAAGGAGATTTGAAAGTCGAAATGTTGTACGGAAAAATAGGCCATCCCCGCCGGATGTACCGGCGGGCATAGCAGCTAAAACTATTCGGTTCTTTTAGATTTCGGGTATTTCCACAGCCAGCGACCGCTCGCCATGCGCCAGTAAAAGAATATACCGCGCACGATCCAGTCGAGGAACATCCCCAGCCAGATGCCGACCACGCCAAAGCCAAGAACAATACCGAGGAAATAGCCGACCACAATACGACAACCCCACATGCCGAGCATTGACACGTACATCGTGAAACGCGCGTCGCGAGCGCCTTTTAAGCCGGCAGGTAATACCCATGAAGCGGCCCAGAAAGGCATAAAGGCGGCGTTCAGCCAGATGAGGATTTTTACGACGTCGATAACATCTTGTTCATTGGTGTAAAACCGCGCCAGCAAACCGGCAAACGGCACGGAAAGGAACGCCAGCACGCACAGGCCGAACGTGGATAACCAGAAAATGTGGCGCAGCTGGCGCTCGGATTGAGCAATTTGCCCTTTACCCAGGCGCGTACCGACAATGATGGTTGAAGCTGATCCCAGCGCATTCCCCGGCAGGTTGATCAGTGCGGCAATCGAGAAGGCAATAAAGTTACCGGCAATGACATTGGTGCCCATACCCGCGACAAAAACCTGCGTCAGTAATTTACCGCCGTTAAACAGCACCGATTCGATACTGGCCGGAATACCGATGCCCAGCACTTCACGCAAAATGTTGGTATTCAGTGGCAGGAAATAGCTCTTCAGGGAGATTTTCAGCGAAGGATTGAAACCCACCATCAGCACAAAAATGACCGCAATTGCACCGATATAACGGGCGATAGTCAGCCCCAGACCAGCGCCGATAAAGCCCAGACCGTGCCAGCCGAAACAGCCGTAAATCAGTACGCTGCTGATCACCAGATTGAGGATGTTCATCCCGCCATTCAGCAACATCGGGATTTTGGTGTTACCCGCACCCCGCAGCGCACCGGAACCTATCAGCGCGATGGCCGCTGCCGGATAACTCCAGCTACTCATTTGCAGATAAGAAAGCGCCAGCTCTTTGACTTCCGGCTCTGCATTTCCGGCGATCATGTCGATAATCACATGCCCGGAAAATTGCAGAAGTATGGCGAGAAGCACTGCAAAAACGGTCATGATCGCCAGCGACTGACGTGCAGCCGCGCGGGCACGTTCGTGGTCGAGTTTACCCAGACTGAAGGCAACGACGACAGTAGTCCCCAGATCGACCGCCGCGAAGAAAGAAATCACCACCATGTTAAAGCTGTCGGCCAGGCCAACGCCCGCCATCGCTTCCTTACCCAGCCAGCTGACCAGAAAAGTGCTCAATACGCCCATCAGCAGGACGCAGGCATTTTCGAAGAAGATAGGGACGGCGAGAGGCGTTATTTCGCGCCAGAACAACGTACGGTAAGAACGCCGTTTCGGATACCAGGGCGTGCGCTCGATGGCTTTGCGCAAAGAGACAATGACGTTTTGCAAGAGAGTTCCAGTGTGGAATAAAGTAGAACAGCGTTTTAATTTATGATGGTAAAAGACTCTACAATATGCAAAGTCTTTTTGTGGAAATCCTTAATTCCCCGTCATATTTCATGCCGCAGATGCATTGGCTGGATTTAAGAACCCGAATCACTGACTTAATGTAAGCTCATCGGGATGATCAAACCTGCCGCCTGCCTGCAACACAAACTATTCAGGGGAGTTCGGCGCGGTTTTCAGCGGAAAGGCGGCTCATTAAATGTACGTAATTTGCGTGAATGGAGATGATCGCCCTCGGCGCGCAGCAGGTCGATAGCGCAGATGCCAATTTGCAGATGCTCAGAAATGGCGCCTTCATAGAATTTGTTCGCCTGGCCTGGCAGTTTGATTTCCCCGTGTAATGGCTTATCCGATACGCACAGTAACGTGCCGTAAGGCACCCGGAAACGGTAACCTTGCGCGGCAATCGTCGCACTTTCCATATCGACGGCTACGGCACGGCTGAGATTAAAGCGCAGTGCCGACGCGGCGTAACGTAATTCCCAGTTACGGTCGTCGGTAGTCACAACCGTACCGGTGCGCAGCCGTTGCTTCACTTCCTCACCCGGCATCCCGCTCATCTTTTTGGTCGCGTCGTACAGCGCGCGCTGCACTTCGGCAATACTTGGAATTGGGATGTCCGGCGGTAAAACCGCATCCAGAACGTGATCGTCACGCAGATAAGCGTGTGCCAGAACGTAATCACCAATCGACTGCGTTTCACGCAATCCGCCGCAGTGACCAATCATCAGCCAGACGTGCGGCCGTAAGACGGCAAGGTGATCGCAAATGGTTTTGGCGTTCGCCGGACCCACGCCGATATTTACCAGCGTAATGCCTGAGCCGTCGCGGGCCATCAGGTGATAGGCTGGCATCTGATGCTTTTTCCAGGCCAGATCAGACACTGCCTGTTCCGGATTCTGCGTCTCAGCGGTAATGAACACACTGCCCGCGCAGGCCAGCGCCTCGTAAGGACTTTCAGGATCGGCAATCTGCGCGCACGCCCAGCTGACGAATTCATCCACGTAGCGGGTGTAGTTGGTGAAAAGTACATATGGCTGGAAGTGTTCGATAAGTGTGCCGGTGTAATGACGCAGGCGCGCCAGCGAGAAATCCGCCCGCAGGGCATTAAAGTGCGACAGCGGGAAGATATCGCCGGGATAACTGAGGCCATCTGCGGTTTCATCGCCAATTTGCGAGAGTTCCGTGGTCGGAAAATGCTTCGCCAGACCCGCGCTCATTGAGCGGTCAAGCATCAGATCAGAGCCGTCAATCACGTAGGAATAGGGGATTTCCTGCTGGGAAGGGACGACTTCAATTACCGCGTCATATTCATCTTCCAGCAGGGAGAGCTGTTCGAGCAAATAGTGACGGAACAATTCAGGGCGCGTGATGGTGTTGGCATAACGGCCTGGATGGGAAAAACGACCATAGGCGCGGGTCGGATTTTTAGCGGGCGTTACACCGTCCCAGGTGACACGTAATTCCGGGTAAACAAACAGCCCGGCGGCACGCGCACTGATGTCAGGCAGCGTCCCCTCAACGATGAAATCTTTAATCGCCACCCGCAATGCGGCCACAGAGCTGTTGTACATCTCTTCGAGCTTCTCAATCGCCTGTGAAGCGGTGAGGGATTTGTTATCCATACGTTTTCCTTTGTGCTTCGTTCGTCATCATTCATTCTAAATATGGCTTGTCTGGCCCGTGCCGCCAATGTTTTATTAGGATAGAAAAGCCGGATGGCGCTTTTATGAACGAACAGGAGAAAGTGAATGATTCGGGTATGGGGCAGAAAAACGTCGTCAAATGTCCAGGCGCTGATGTGGTGTATCGGGGAACTGGGGCTTGAGTATGAGCGTTTTGACATTGGCCATAAATATGGTGGCAATGACACGCCGGAATTTCTGGCGATGAACCCTAATGGCACGGTTCCGGTGATCCGTGATGGCGAGGGCCAGCCGTTGTGGGAAACCGGCGCCATTCTGCGTTATCTGGCAGAAAAATATGGCGCTGGCGAATTCTGGCCGAAGGATGGTGAGCGGCGGGCTCAAATCGATAAGTGGACGGAATGGGCAAAAATCGGTGTTGCGATGAACTTCACTGCACCGGTCTTCTGGATGGTGGTGAGAACTGCCGCCAAAGATCAGGATCTTCAGGCGTTAGAAAAATCATTGCAGAACCTGAATAAGAAACTGGTGATTGCCGAGGCGCAGATTGCACAACAGGGTTATCTTGCCGGAAATGCCTTCTCGCTGGCCGATATTCAGTTTGGTCACAGTCTGTTCCGCTACTTTGATATCGCAATAGAAAGACCGTCGTATCCGGCGATTGAGCAATATTATCAAAAGCTCACACAGCGCCCGGCATTTGCGGAGCATGTCATGGTGTCTTATGACGAGTTGCGGGTGGTGTAACCCTGTTTCAAATGCTAAAAAGCCCGCTTCATTATTAAGCGGGCTTTTTTTATGACTTCTGGCTTAGTGTGGTTTAGCCGTTTTCATAAACATCGCCGTAAGGGCCGAGAGCACACAGCCGGCCATCAGATAGATCGCGACAGAATGCCATTCGCCTCCGGAGAAATTCAGCAACGCAGCGGCAATAAACGGCGTAAATCCACCGCCCACCACACTGGCGACCTGATAACCCACACCCGCTCCGCTGTAGCGGTAACCCGCGCCGAACATTTCCGTGAACATCGGTTGCTGGACGCAGACCACCATGTCATGGGCAATATTTGCCAGCAGCAGCGAGAAGATCACTATGCCGGCAATGGATCGGGCTTCAAGCGCCATAAAGAACGGGAAGGCGCTCAGTGCGCCAACCAGTGCGCCGGTAATGTAAATGCGGCGCCGCCCGTAACGGTCTGCAAACCAGGCAAACAGGGGAATGGTCAGGCAACTGATACCGCCGACCAGCAGTCCGATATTCAGAAACAGTTCACGCGACATCCCCAGATTGTGGGTCGAATAGTTAAGTGCGAACGCGGTGACAATATACATCGTCAGCAATTCACACAGGCGAAGGAGGATGATTTTCAGAAATGCGCCGGGATGGCGAAACAGTGCTTCGAATACCGGTAAGCGTTTTTTTGCTTCTTTGGGTTGCTCTTCCTGAGCGCGTTCGAACTCGACAGACTCTTCCATGCCGTTACGCACCCACAGCGCGCCGAGTACCAGCACAACGCTGAACAGGAACGGCAAACGCCAGCCCCAGCTCATGAACTGTGCATCCGTTGTCAGGTTGCTTATCAAAGACACCAGGCCGGTTGCGAGTAACAGGCCGACGCCATAACCCATCTGAATACCGCTGCTGTAGAAGGCTTTCTTGCCGGAGGGCGCACTTTCAACGGCCAGTAAAGCTGCGCCGCCCCATTCCCCTCCGACGGCAAAGCCCTGAATAGCGCGCAACGTGACCAGCAGCGCCGGAGCCCACCAGCCAATCGTCGCGAAAGAGGGGAGAATACCGATACAGGCGGTGGCGATGCCCATGATCCAGACGGTCATCATCAGCATCCGTTTGCGGCCCAGACGATCGCCGAAATGGCCGAAGACAATGCCGCCGAGCGGGCGAAAGAGAAAGCCGACGCCGAAAGTAGCAAATGCGGCGAGTGTGCCCATTGCCGGGTCGATTTGAGGGAAGAACTCGCTGTTAAACACCAGGGCTGCGGTGATGCCGTAAAGTAAAAAATCGAACCAGTCTACGACTGCGCCAACGAAGCTGCCCCAGGCAGCCCGGCGGGCACGGCTATGTGAAATTATCTCCTCATCGGGGCGGGGGGCGGTGAGCATGGAGTCCATAATTGTCCTGTCTATTCCTCAGATTTCTAAACTTTATAGTTATTAAACTTTTATTAATTAAATCGGTTAAGCGGGGTTCATTTGGCGTACAGCTAAATAAAACCGCTACTGAGACTACAGCGTCAACCGTCAGGTTAAAAACGCTTTTGCAAAGTGAAGGAGAATTTAACGCGGGTAACTGAGTGGATAAGGGCTTTACGGAGACTTTCGTTTTCAGAACGGGCTGGCATTGCGGGCTTCGATCCGCTCCAGGCTGACGGGATGAACAAAGTGCAGTTCACTGGCGTGCAGCATCAGCCGCGGAGTCTGTTCTGTACCGGGCAGCAGGCGGCCGCCATACAGGTCACAGCCTAAAATAGGATGCCCCAGTTGCCGGCAGTGGATGCGAAGCTGATGAGTGCGCCCGGTTTCCGGCGTCAGCTGTACCCGGGTTAGTGGCAGTGACGTTCCGTCCTCCCGCTCCTGATAAAAGCGTTCCACCACCCGATAGCCGGAACGGGCAGGTTTGCCGCTGACTGCACAAACAGACATCAGTGGAAACAGCGCCGGATCTTTGGCAATCGGCGCATCTATCACTCCTTCATCATTTGGCAAATGTCCGCAGAGCAGTGCGCTGTAGATTTTGGTCACGGCGCGCTGGCTGAACTGCTGGCACAGGGCGGCATTCATCGCTTTATTGCGAGCGATGACCATCAGCCCCGAAGTGCCGAAATCCAGACGATGTATCAGGGTGCAGCCGGGGAATAGCTTTACCAGCCTGTGATGAACAGAATCCAGATTTTGCGGGTTTTTTCCCGAGAGACTAAGTAATCCTGAGGGTTTATTGATCAGCACCAGATGCTCGTCCTGAAAGAGGATCTCAATCGTTTCATGGCACGGCGGGGCAATAAAGGTATCAATAATGACTGACATCAGGGTACCAGGAGGAAGAGTGGGAGCGGATGATAACGAATTTTAAAGCCGGAGGCGACCCGTCAGGCAGATGAAGGTAGTGAAAACACCAAAGCAAAACGCCCGCTTAAGTTTCCTTAAGCGGGCGTTTCTAATATGGCTCCTCTGACTGGACTCGAACCAGTGACATACGGATTAACAGTCCGCCGTTCTACCGACTGAACTACAGAGGAATCGTTGGAACGGGGCGAATAATAGCGACTGCCCCGTGGCATGTCAAAGGGGAAACTCTATAAATGCGTTCGTTTGCTGATACTTTGGTCAAGTTGTTGACAATAGAGTCAAAAGGGCCTGTTTTTGCGCTCCACGTTTTCGCGATTAAACTGAGTAGTGATAGCGTTTTAGCGTGGTTGCATCGCACGGAATAGCACGGCAGCTCGTCTGACTGACGCAACGGACAAATTGCTGATGGCATTGAGTTCATACACCACCCGTTTTATCCCGGAGTACAAGGGCATCCGGAGCTGTCTTTACTGCGTGTGAAACCGCATCCGCTGCTGATTGCGTTTTTAAAAGCGGCAGGTTCAAAGCGCAGTTAAAGAAGGGCCAACCCAGTTCTCCGTCAGGAGTCCGTCAACGCGTTTGAACTCATTCATATTATTCGTCACCATCACCATACCTGCGCTGCGTGCCTGTGCGGCAATATGAATATCGTTCACCCCAATCAGATTGCCGTATTTTTCGAGGCAGGCGCGAATATGTCCGTAATGTGCGGCGGCTTTCTTGTCATAGTCCACGATACGCAAATGAGAGACGAATTCCTCGACCGCCAGTTTGTTTTTAGTCGGGCTGCTACTTTTGGCAATGCCATGCAGTAATTCAGCATAGGTGATCATTGAAATCGCCAGCTGTTCGGCGTGCTGGTTGAATTTCGCCAGCACGCTTACCGGTCTGCGTTTGAGTATATAAATGACAATATTGGTATCCAGCAGATAGGTCAGCATTAAAAGGTATCCCGTTCAGACTGCTCCTGTGAGGCGCGTTCTTCCATAAAATCGTCCGTCACGCGCAGCTCGCTGAGGAAAAAATTATCCCATGTATTATCAGCTGGCGTTAAAACCAGTGAATTCCCTACTTTTCTTATCGTCACGATTTTTACCTCGTCTGGAAAACGGCACTCTGCCGGAATACGTACGCTTTGCGTCCTGTTATTTAAAAATACGGTGCCTTTAGGCATGTCGTTATTCCTCAGTAAGTTGTTTAAGCCGAAAACCTGCTTAAATAATACTCGCCTGAAAAATATAGTGCAAAGGTATATACGTCGAAAGGCGATGGCAAGGACATAAAAAAGTCATTGCTCGTTTTGCGAGATATCCCGGAAAAGCGGATGTAACAAAAGGAAATCCTCGCCTTGATAGACAAAGGTCTTACCAGCCATTACGTCAAAATCGTCTAAGAATGTGTGCTATAGCTGCGTTTGTTATTAACCCTGCTAATTTATAAGGATGACCTATAAGAATGCATGATATTGGTGCATCCCTCCTCTACAGCGCATTTCATTTCCTTAATTTGTCACATCATCGCTGGATTCGCGGCATGTCTGCGTAATAGTTTTCTCTTATATTTTGTGGCATTAGCGCCTTAAAGCCGGGATTTTTATCATTGTGCCGGAGATTGGCGTAAATCTTGCTTTTATCAGTCCAGCTAATAGTTTGTGCTGAAAATATATCTTCAACACGCTGACATTTATAACACCAGTCCAGGGTTATCCCTTTTCGCGCAAGATGGAGACAGAGATGAATCTCAGACGTCTGAAGTACTTTGTGAAAATCGTCGATATCGGCAGCCTGACGCAGGCCGCTGATGTTCTGCACATCGCCCAACCGGCACTGAGCCAGCAACTGGCGACACTGGAGGGAGAACTGCAGCAACAATTGCTGATTCGCACCAAGCGCGGCGTCACTCCCACTGAAGCAGGTAATATTCTTTATTCGCATGCGCAGGCAATTTTGCGCCAGTGCGACCAGATCCACAGCGCAGTTAACAATGCCGGTCAGTCACTGAGCGGTCCGGTTTCGGTTGGGCTTGCGCCAGGTACCGCCGCCTCTCAGCTGGCGGTGCCACTGTTACAGGCGGTGCGCAAACAGCATCCGGGCATTTTGCTGTATCTGAATGAAAATTTTGGCACGGCGCTCGGCGATCTGGTACTCAACGGTCGTATGGATATGGCGGTATTTTACGGTACCAATATGACTGCCGGACTGAGCAGCCAGCCGCTGATGAAAGAAGATTTGTATCTTGTTGGCGCGCATTCTGTGATAAATCCGGGGAAATATGTCGAGCTGAGCGATGTGGCAAAAATGAATTTGTTCATGCCGCGCTCGCATAATGTGACCCGCCGTCTTGTGGATGACGCCATGGCTCTGCGCCGCCTGAGCGCGAATATCATCGGCGAAATTGAATCTTCCGCCACGCTGACTGCGGCCGTCGCCAGCGGTCTTGGCGTCACCATTCTGCCGGAATCCGCCGCCAGGGCCATGACCGGTCCTGCGAAAGCCTGGATGTCTTGCATCAGCAGCCCGGCGATTCAGGTTCCGCTTTCACTTTGTGTTTCAGAAACGCTGGCGTTATCGCAGGAAGCGATGGCGGTGAAGAAAATTCTGCTGTCGCTGGTCTTCGAGCAAACCGCACCGGTTCTGGAACCGATGCTGGTTGCGAGCTGAAACGGCACGTTGCCCTCATCCCGTAGGAGAGGGCAACACCTTAACTTTCCAGCCTTCCCATCACCGATGCGCCGACCAGGCCGCCGTCGGTCAGGAATTTCCCCGGTACCAACAACGTTTGTTCATATTTGTGCAGAACGCCGCCGCGTACTTTTACATCCAGCGCGGCGATCAGTTCTCTGGCAGAAGCCAGTCCGCCACCGGCGACGATCCGCGAAGGTCCCAGAATATTGACCAGCAGCGCCAGAGGTTCGGCCACCAGTTCAAGCCAGGCGTTGACGGTGAGAGCCGCGTTGGCATCGCCGTTCAGCCAGCCAGTCACAATCTCCAGACTGGTAATTTCCTGGCTGTGAAAATGCTGATGCAAACGCTCCATCCCGCGAGCGCCACCGAGCATGTCGAGGCAACCCGTCTGACCGCAACCACATTTCAGCCGCGGAACGGAGTAGTTCTCGCCATTAATCATCAGCTCTGTGCGGGTGATGGCGCCGTGACCCCATTCGCACGTGACACCGCCGTGACCGCGCACCAGCTGACCGTTGATCACCAGTCCGCCACCGACGCCAGTGCCGAGAATAATGGCGACGACCACCGGCTGATGCTGTGCGTTGCCCGCGTGAGCTTCGGCGAGGGCAAAACAGTCAGCGTCGTTCGCCGCCGTGACCGGACGTGCAAGCGCGACGCTGAGATCTCTCGCCAGCGAATGTCCGGTAAATGCCGGAATATTGGTTGCCAGCATTTCGCCGGTTTGTGGCGAAACCAGTCCGGCAGTAGAAATCGCCAGCGGTGTACCAGCGGGCAAATCCGCGCCAAATTTGAAGATCAGATTTTGCATCGCCTGCACAAAATCGTCCCATGAAGAAACCGGCGTCGGGACTTTGCCGCATTCTTCCATCTCGCCGGGATGGCGTGAAACACCAAACTTAATAAATGAACCGCCGATATCGGCGCAAAAAACAGCAGAAGTCATGAGCGTGTGTCCAGTAAATCTCGCAGCCCGTCGCCCAGTACGTTAAAACCCAGCACGGTCAGCATAATGGCCAGACCCGGGAACAGCGAAAGGTAGATATTAATGCCGAGGAAGTTGCGGCCATCGCTCATCATGGTACCCCATTCCGGCATCGGCGGCTGCACGCCAAGCCCCAGAAATGACAGGCTGGCAGCGGCAAGAATGACCGTACCGGCGGTCAGCGTCGATTGCACGATGATAGGCCCGATGGCATTGCGCAGTATGTAATGCACGATGATCCGGTAATTCGACAGCCCAAGCGCCTGCGCCGCTTCGACATATTCCATCTGCTTTAAACCGAGCGTCAGGTTACGGCTGAGGCGCGCATAAACCGGGATCGCGAACAGCGATATGGCGATTAAAAGATTCACCAGACCGCCGCCGAGGATACTGACCACCAGAATTGCCAGCACAATGCCCGGAAACGCGAACAGCATATCCATAAACCACATGATGATCATATCGGTATAACGGCCTGCCATACCGGCAATAATGCCGAGAGGAATACCGATAATCATTGCCAGACCGACGCTCAGTACCACTTCAATAATAGAAATGCGCGCCCCGTAAATGACACGGGCAAAAATATCGCGCCCGTAATCATCAGTGCCAAACCAGTGACCGGCATCCGGGGAAAGCAGGGTGTTAATCAGGTCCTGAGCGTAAGGGTCATGACGGGCAATCAGCGGGGCAAACAGGCCCATCAGTACGATCAGGCTGACGATAAAGCCGCCGATGGACACTGCCGGATGTCGCCACAACCAGCGGAAAAACCGCAGCGTACGCGGTTTGCGACGGGGTAATTGCGTGATAATGGCAGACATTAATCGAACCTTATTTTTGGATTCAGGAAAGCGATCAGTAATTCACCCAGCAGATTCATTACCACCACACCGCAGACCGCGACCAGCGCAACGCCCTGAATCACCGGATAATCGCGATAACGCACGGAATCTACCAGTAAGCGGCCAATGCCCGGCCAGTTAAAGACAGATTCTGTGACCACCGCGCCGCCAATCAGGCTGCCAAAATTGAGCGCCACAATGGTGACAATCGGGATCAGCGCATTACGAAACGCATGGCTGCAATAGACCGTGGTCGCCGACAGCCCTTTAGCGCGGGCGGTACGGATATAATCTTCCGAGAGCACATCAAGCATGCTGGAACGCGTCATGCGCGCCATCACCGCCATCGGCAAAACGGCCAGCGTTACGGAAGGCAGAATGTAGCTTTTCCATGACGTAGCGCCCAGTAAAGGCAGCCAGCCGAGATTGACCGAGAAGGTGTTCATCGCCATCAGCCCCAGCCAGAAGTTGGCGATAGAGGCACCGGCAATCGCCAGTAACATCACGCCAAAATCTGGCCAGCGGTTGCGATACACCGCGCCTATCATGCCCGCCGGCACGCCAATCGCCACCGCCAGAAAATATGACAGTACCGCCAGCATCAGCGTGTAAGGCATGCGTTCACCGATTTCCTGCGTCACCGGTTGCTGTGACTGCAAGGAGACGCCGAGATTGCCATGCAAAACATCACCGGCAAAATGCAGATACTGCGTGACCAGCGGCTGATCCAGCCCGAGGCGCACGCGCATGGCATCTACGGCTTCCTGCGTGGCTTCAGGCCCGGCCATCAGACGCGCCGGATCGCCCGGCAGCGCGCGGATGGACACAAAAATCAGCATCGAAACCCCGATCAGGATGATCGGGAAGGCGATGAGTTTTTTGGCAAGATAGGCTTTCATGGCTATTTCCCACTGTGAATGCGTTTATTTCTTCTGAGCATCTTTCACCACAATTTGGCCGCCCGGGATCATCGTGACACCTGAGATGTTTTTGCCGGTGGCATACAAATCATTCTGGTAATACAACAGTACCTGCGGTGCCTGCTGGTTAATCTCTTTCTGGGCATCGACATAAATCGCGTTGCGGGTATTTTCATCCAGCGTTGACGCGGCTTTGTCTAACATCTCATCCAGTTTCGGATCGCTGAAGAAACCGAGATTCGCACCGCCCGGTGCAAAACTTTTGCTGTAATACAGCGGACGAAGTTGCAGGTCTGCGCCGTTTGCACCGGAAGACCAGGAAGCCAGAACTGCACCGGTGTTATCGGCTTTTTTACCCGCCTGATCGGCAAATGCCGCTTTGGTCCACACGCCGCTTTCCATGATTTTCACGTCCAGTTTCACGCCTATTTTCGCCCACATGCTTTGCAGCACCTGACCGATACGGGCGTCCTGACCCTGCACCGCAATCGACATGGTGAATCCGTCAGCGACACCGGCCTCTTTGAGCAGAGCTTTGGCTTTCGCCAGATCCAGCGGATATGGATTCAGGCTTTTGTCGTAACCGGCGGTGACCGGCGCCAGCGGAGAGTTCGCTGGTTGCGCAAAGCCGGACATAATCGCGCGCACCAGACCGTCACGGTCGGTGGCGTAGTTCAACGCCTGACGCACGCGGACGTCGCTGAGCGGTTTGAGATCGGTATTCAGCGCCACCCAGAATACGGAGGCGCCCGGGCTTTCATGCAGGTCGAACTTCGGATTGTTTTTCAGTACACGGGCAAACTGCGGCGGCACCGGGTTAATCACGTCAGTTTCGCCCGCCTGCAGCGCCATGTTCATGACGGAAGGTTCGGCGCTCCACGTCCATTTGATGTCATCCGGACCGGCGGCTTTGTCGCCCCAGTAACCGGGATATTTTTCTTCCAGCACGAATTCACCGGTTTTGTATTGCACCATTTTGTACGGCCCGGTACCGACGGCTTTGCTGTCGAGCGTGCCGGTTTTATCGGCTGCCGGACTGACCATCAGACAGGCGCCGGTCGTCAGTAAATTCAGGAACGCCGGATAAGGTTTTTTCAGTTTAAAGACAACGGTGGAATCGTCGGTTTTGGTCACGCTGTCGAGGAAGGTGCGCAGACGTCCGCTGGCCGCCAGACCGCGTTTTGTGTCGAGATGGCGGGCAAAGTTGGCGACTACCGCATCGGCATTAAACGGTGTGCCGTCATGGAAGGTGACGCCGCTGCGCAGTTTAAATGTCCACACCAGTCCGCTGTCATCGCTGCTCCAGGAAGTCGCCAGCGCCGCTTCGGGTTTCAGCTGCGGCGACATGCGCAGCAGGCCTTCATACATCGGATCCAGCACGGTACCGGTAAAGGTCGCGGTCTGGTTGCCCGGATCCATACTGCGCGGAGCTTCGTTTTGCATCACGTTCAGTGTGGCGGCGAAAACCGGCAGCGAAAACGCCGCCAGAAGTGCACTGCTCAGCAACGTTAACTGCATGGGACGCCGGATGTAACGGGTAATCTTCATGTTCTGCCCTCTGCGTGAAAATCGGATTAAGTGGCTCTGGCTGCTTCTGCCGGTTCGGTCAATCGCCGGTTTTACTGACAGTTTGTTTTAACAAAGAGATTTAACAAATAGTTCATATGAAATACTTATATGCCAACATTTAGTTTATTTTGTGAACTAATTGGCATTGATATATCCATTTCTACCGTTTAATGTCAATGCAGATGACCGAAAACTGAGAGCGCCGAAACGAATATGCTAACAACTTTGCAACGTCAGATATTGGGTGCCGTCAATGCATCCGGCGGTCTGAGCCGTACCGAACTGGCGCAGCTTTCAGGAATGAGCAAAGCGGCGATTGGCGGCGTGGTGCGTGAAATGATTGACGCCGGTTTCCTGCACGAAGCGGAAACCGTGCCGGGGAACGGACAGGGCAGACCTTCGGTACGGCTGGTGGTTCATCCTGATGGCGCATGGTTTGCCGGCGTTTCTTTGCTGCAAAATCCGGCGCAGATGGCGCTGATTAATCTGCATGGCGAAATCCTTTCGCGCGTGTCTTTCGACGCTGATCCCAGTCCGCAACGTCTGGCAGAAAACATCGCCACCGCGTTACCGGGATTGCTGCAACCGCATCCCGAAGCGGCAAAAAAGCTGGTCGGGCTGGGTGTGACATTATCCGGCCTTATTGATGAACATCAGTCCACCTGCGTGCAGTCGGCGCTGCTTGGCTGGCGCGATGTGCCGCTGGCCCGCCTGATATCTCAGGCAACCGGCATGGACGTGGCCATCGAAAATGACGCCAAAGCACTGGCGGTGAGTGAGAAAAATTTCGGACAGGCGCGGGATCTGAGCAGCTTTACGCTGGTCAGTCATGGCGCAGGTATCGGCAGCGCGCATTTTGTCGCCGGCCAGTTGCATCGCGGCCTGCACGGCGGCGCAGGGGAAATCGCTCACTGCACGCTGGAAATGAACGGTTTGCCTTGTCGCTGCGGCAAGCGCGGTTGTCTGGATACGCTGGCTTCCCTGAATGCCATTGCGGAAATGGCCAGAGACGGCGGGCTTGATGCGACCACCATCGGTGGCCTGGAAAAGCTGGCGATGCAGGGTGTCAGCGAAGCGGTGCGTATTCTGCACCGTGCCGGTTCGGCGCTCGGTTTAGCGATATCCCATCTGATTCAAATTAATGACCCGGACCTGATCCTGATCGCTCATCAGGACGCAGATTTTTCCGGGCTGTTCGGCACGGTTGTCCATCAGTCTATCGAAGCCAATGTTTTGCCGGGTAATGCCGGAAAAACGCCGGTTCGCACTTTTACCCTAAATGACGACACCTGGGCGCGCGCGGCGGCGAGTATTGCTGCACATCGCTTTCTGGTCGGTCTGAAGCCTGTCTGAGGAATCATCAACATGCGTATAGCTGTCAGCGGTATCCACATTGAATGCAGCACTTATAACCCGGTGCTGAATGAGGAAAAGGATTTCACCGTCGTGCGTGACGCCCAGTTACTGGCGTCCCCGCGTTTTCGATTTTTGCAGGATTACCCGGCGACGTTTTTGCCGACCATCCACGCCCGTGCCATTGCCGGTGGCCCGGTAGCCCGCGCGACGTACGATAAATTCAAAGCGGAAATGCTGGCGGGACTGGAAGCGCAAAAACCGTTTGATGGCTTATATCTGGCGATGCACGGCGCGATGTATGTCGAAGGGCTGGAAGATGCGGAAGGCGACTGGATTGCTGCGGCGCGTAAAGCCGTCGGTCCGGATTGTCCGATCAGCGTCAGTTATGACCTGCACGGCAATGTCTCGCAGCGGATAATTGATGCCATTGATATGTTTTCGACCTACCGCACCGCCCCGCATATTGATGTGGAGGAAACCATGCGTCGTTCGGTCGCCATGCTGGTGAAACATCTGCAAACTGGCGTGAAACCGACCTTGCTGTGGGTGCCGGTGCCGGTGGTATTACCGGGCGAGCGCACCAGTACAGAAGATGAACCGGCGAAAAGCTTGTATGCCCGTTTGCCGGAAATGGATGAAGTGGAGGGCGTGTGGGACAGCTCGCTGATGGTCGGTTATGTCTGGGCAGATGAGCCACGTGCTACTGCCGCGGTGATCATGACCGGCACTGACCGTGCAGCGCTGGAACAGCAGGGCACGCAACTGGCGCAGGCGTACTGGGACGCGCGAGAAGATTTCGTTTTTGGTTGTGAGACGGACACCGTCGAAGCCTGCGTGAAAAACGCGATTGCCTGTGAAACTCGCCCGGTGGTGCTGGCCGATTCCGGCGATAACCCGACCGGCGGCGGCGTGGGCGATCGTGCAGATGTGTTGCAGGAGCTTATCAAACAGTATGCGCAAAATACGATCGTGGCAGGTATTGCCGATGCACCGGCAACGGACGCGGCATTCAACGCTGGCGTGGGATCAGTGCTGACGCTGACGTTAGGGGCTTCGCTGGATCATTCCAGCCCGCAGGTGAAAGGTGATTTTGAGGTGGTTTTCCTGCTCGATGCACTGACACCTTCTGACCGTCAGGCGGTTCTGCGCACTGGCGGAATTGATGTGGTGGTGTCCGCCCGTCGTCGTCCGTATCACAACATCAGCGATTTCACTGTGCTGGAACTCGATCTGCATAGCGCCGATATCGTGGTGGTGAAATCCGGTTATCTGTCGCCGGAACTGGCGCCGATTGCCAGTCCAAATCTGATGGCGCTGTCTAACGGTGTGGTGGATCAGTTTGTAGAGCGCCTGCCGCGAAACCGCAAAGCACGCAAGACCTTCCCGTTTGACCGGGATTTCAGCTATACGCCGCAGGTGCAGATTTCCGCGCGCAGCAAATAATTCAGGAGCCATAAGATGAATCAGACTGCCGGACAGCAGGAAAAACGTCAGCCCGTGCTGAGCGTGAAGCATCTGACCACTTCATTTCCCAGCGAGGACGACTGGCTGCCGGTGGTGCGTGATTTGTCGTTTGACGTCTATGCCGGTGAAACGCTGGCGATTGTCGGTGAATCCGGGTCAGGCAAGAGCGTGACGTCGTTATCGGTGATGCGTTTACTTAAAGCGCAAAGCAGCCGTATTGAAGGTGAGGTCTGGCTCAATCAGCGCAACGTGTTGCGGCTGTCAGACAAACAGATGCGCGATATCCGCGGCAATGAGATGGCGATGATCTTTCAGGAACCGATGACGTCGCTCAATCCGACTTTCAGTATTGGTCGCCAGATTGCTGAAAGCCTGAAGCGGCATCGCGGAATGTCTTCTGCACAAGCGCGGGCTGAAACCCTGAGGTTGCTGGAAAAGGTGCGTATTCCGAATGCCAAAGCGCGTTTTGATGAATATCCGCATCAGTTTTCCGGCGGTATGCGCCAGCGCGTAATGATCGCCATGGCGCTGGCATTGAAGCCGAAATTACTGATTGCGGACGAACCCACGACCGCGCTGGATGTGACGATTCAGGGACAGATTCTGGATTTGATTAAGACGTTGCAGGAAGAAGAAGGGATGGCAGTGTTGTTCATCACGCATGATATGGGCGTGGTGGCGGAAATCGCTGACCGCACGCTGGTGATGTATCGCGGAGAAGCGGTGGAAAGCGGGGCGACGGAAGATATTTTCCACCGCCCGCAACATCCTTATACCCGCGCATTACTGGCGGCGGTGCCAAAATTAGGGTCGATGCAGGGACGCGACTGGCCGCTGCGTTTTCCGCAAATCAATCTGCAAACCGGCGAAGCCAGTGTGCCGCAGGAAGTGGCGGGAACCATAGATTCAGGGCTGACACCGTTGTTATCGGTGAAAAACCTCAGCGCGCGATTTCCGGTATATGGCGGCATTTTCAGCCGTCAGATAGGCGCGGTTCATGCGGTGGAAAACATCAGCTTTGATTTATTTCAGGGCGAAACGTTGTCGCTGGTCGGAGAATCCGGTTGCGGTAAATCCACCACCGGCCGCGCGGTAACACGTCTGCTGAAACCGCACAGCGGTGCGATTGATTTCGACGGTTTTGATGTCATTAATCTGGGTAAACGCGACATTTTGCAAATGCGGCAGCGAATTCAGATGATATTTCAGGATCCGTTTGCCAGCCTTAATCCGCGCATGCGAATTGGCGACGCGCTGATTGAACCGATGCTGCAACACAAACTGCATAACCGCAGGGACGCGAAAGAGAAGGCGGCATCCCTGTTGCAAAAGGTCGGATTGTCACCGGACATGCTGCGCCGTTTTCCGCATGAGTTTTCCGGTGGTCAGCGTCAGCGCATTTGCATTGCGCGCGCCCTGACGCTGGATCCAAAAGTGATTGTGGCTGATGAATCGGTGTCGGCGCTGGATGTCTCGGTGAAAGCCCAGGTGGTGAACCTGCTGCTTGATTTACAGGAAAGCATGAATCTTTCATATCTGTTTATTTCGCATGACATGGCGGTGGTCGAGCGGGTGAGTCATCGCGTGGCGGTGATGTATCTGGGGGAAATCGTGGAAATCGGGCCGCGTGCGGCAATATTTGATAATCCTCAACACCCTTATACCAAAAAACTGATGGCGTCAGTCCCGGTGCCGGATCCTTCACGCAGAATGCTTAAACGGCAAATGCAGGTGGATGAGCTGAAAAGCCCGGTGCGCGATAACGGTTTTATTCCGCCGCAACGGCAATATCAGGAGGTATCAGCAGGACATTTTGTTCAGATTTGATGGGGCATACAGGAAAGTTTACTAAGAAGTGACTCAGGGATGAGTCTGGAAGATGGTGGTGGGGGAAGGATTCGAACCTTCGAAGTCGATGACGGCAGATTTACAGTCTGCTCCCTTTGGCCGCTCGGGAACCCCACCACAATTTTTTGTGGCATTTACTACATACTTCCTGGCCTTAAATCATCATGCGCTACATGGATGATTTATCGTTACAGCGGTTAGCTGCGAACGGGGCGCATAATACCAAATGATTCGTAGGTGTAAAGCGCTGAAAGCGATAAAAAAGTTTGTTTGCGGGTTTTTTGTTCTTAACGGTGCTTCTCTGAACGAAAAGCACCGCCAGAATGAGGTTTACAGAATAACCGTGCGATTTCCGTAAACAAATACACGCTGCGCCAGCACGCGATATAACGCCCGGCTGAGCACGTTTTTCTCAACGTCACGGCCTGCACGCATCATATCTTCGGCAGTATAAGTGTGATCCACGTTGATGACGTCCTGCATGATGATCGGGCCTTCATCCAGATTGTCATTCACGTAGTGCGCCGTGGCACCAATCAGTTTCACGCCGCGCTCGTAGGCCTGATGGTAAGGACGCGCGCCGATAAATGCCGGCAGGAACGAGTGGTGAATGTTGATCACCTGATGCGGATAATGCTGCACAAAGCCCGGCGTCAGCACACGCATGTATTTCGCGAGAACCACGTAATCTGGCTGATACTGGTCGATTTGCGCAATCATCGCACTGTCGTGCTGTTCGCGGGTCAGACCGTCGTGGCTGACCAGATGGAACGGAATATCGAAACGCTCAACTAACGTCTGCAGGGTGTCATGGTTGCCAATGACCGCAGCAATCTCAACATCCAGACCACCGTAGGCCGCTTTCATCAGCAGATCACCGAGACAATGCGCCTCTTTGGTGACCAGAATAACAATGCGGCGACGTCCGGTGCTGTTCAGCTCACGGACAGAGCCGGCTGGCAGCGCGCTGTCGAGATCGGCCAGCAGGGTGGTGTCGTTGAAAATCCCTTCCAGCTCAGTACGCATAAAGAAGCGGCCGGTTCGGTGATCCACAAATTCGTTGTTCTGCACGATATTGAGTTCGTGCTTGTAGCAAATGTTGGTAATTTTGGCGATCAGACCTTTTGCGTCAGGGCAAATGGTGCGTAACACCTTGGTTTGTACGTTCTGTTGCGGCATGAGGGTGTGGATCCTGTCCAAGACTTATCAATATTACGGTTGAATTATTTACCGCAGCACTTCTTATATTTTTTGCCGGAACCGCACGGGCAAGCATCGTTGCGACCTGTCTGCGGCTTAATTCCGTCAATATAGTACCAGCGTTCTTTTAAACGAAGAAATCGCGAGCGTTCATGGATGAGGTGAATGTGTTCATCGCCGGTTTCTGTGAACCGCGCAGCAAACTCGACAAAGCCTTCATTATTGTCACGCCCGCCGGTTTCACTAATCACCTGAAGTCCTTGCCAGTGTGTGCTGGTAAAGCCTTCCTGTAAACTGTCGCGCCATTGCTCTGGTTGACAGTCCGGGTGCCAGGTGGCGATCAGATAACTCGCATTTTTCAAAACATAAGCCGTGTAGCGCGAGCGCATCAATGCTGCCGGAGAAGGCGCCACTTTATTCTCAATAATGTAGGGCTGGCAGCATTCTTCATAAGAAAAGCTGCTGCCACAAGGGCAAAGTTCAGACACACAAACTCCTGAATAGGCAGAGTATCGACATCCGGCGCGCGGTCAGCGCTATTGAATGCACCAAAGTGTTATGTTACCTAACAAACTCGCCGGGTGACAACGCGCTTCCCGGCCCAATTTTAAGATATGCGAAATATTAAGGTCATCAGATGAGCAGAAAAGTCACCATCGGTCTTGCCCTGGGGTCGGGAGCGGCAAAAGGGTGGGCGCACATTGGCGTGATCAATGCCCTGAAAGAAATGGATATCGAAGTCGATGTGGTGGCCGGTTGCTCGGTCGGTGCGCTGGTCGGCGCCGCGTATGTCAGTAACAGATTACCGGCAATAGAAAGCTGGGTGCGTTCATTCAGTTACTGGGATGTGCTGCGGCTGATGGATTTTTCATGGCGGCGCGGAGGTTTACTGCGCGGAGAACGAGTTTTCAATGCCGTCGGTCAACTGATACGCATCGATGAATTTGAAAAGTGCTCGAAGAAGTTTGGTGCCGTGGCGACCAACCTGAGTACCGGACGTGAGTTGTGGCTGACTAAAGGCGATTTGCATCAGGCTATTCGCGCATCATGCAGTATGCCTGGCCTGCTGGCACCGGTCTGGCATAACGGTTACTGGCTGGTTGATGGCGCCGTGGTGAATCCGGTGCCGGTGTCGCTGACCCGGGCTCTGGGTGCCGATATTGTGATTGCTGTCGATCTCCAGCATGACGCACATCTGATGCAGCAAGATTTGCTTACCGTACAACCGACCGGAGAAGCACTAAATACTGAGAAAGAAGTCAGCTGGCGTGACAGAATCCGCCAGCGCTTAACCCGTCCAAATGCCAGAAAGCCAAATGTCAGTCCTTCGGCGATGGAGATCATGTCTACTTCTATTCAGGTGCTGGAGAACCGGCTTAAGCGTAACCGTATGGCAGGTGACCCGCCGGATGTGCTGATCCAGCCGTATTGTCCGCAGATTTCGACGCTGGACTTTCATCGGGCGGAAGAAGCCATTGAGGCGGGCCGGCTTGCGGTTGAAAAGCAAAGAGAACAGTTGTTGCCCCTGATTAAAAATAGACAGTTCTGAATGGCTTAAAACGTCTTTGGTCGAATCTGACAATTCTGCCAAGCAAAAACAGGCTTTATGAGCCACTATTAGAATAAGAAATTCTGGGGGACCCTGATGGACAAGCCACTTACAAGCAAGCATATTCTCATCGTTGAAGACGAAGCCGTTTTCCGATCTATTCTTGCTGGCTACGTAAGTTCCCTGGGTGCCACCTTTACCGAAGCTGAGAATGGTCTTGAAGCGTTATCCCTGCTCGAAGACTACCCGCCTGACCTGATCCTCTGTGATTTAGCGATGCCAGAAATGGGCGGGATGGAGTTTGTCGAAAATCTGCGATTGCAGGGCAACAAAATCCCGGTGCTGGTGATTTCTGCCACTGACAAAATGACCGATGTCGCTTCTATGCTGCGGCTGGGCGTCGAAGATGTTCTGCTTAAACCGATTAACGATCTGCAACGTTTACGTGAGGCGCTGCTTTCGTCACTGTACCCAAAGCTTTTTTCCTCGCAGGCGATGGAAGAAAGCTCGCTGGTACAGGACTGGGAAGCGCTGTGCCGTAATCCCAATGAAGCCCAGCGGTTATTGCAGGAACTGCAACCGCCGGTCCAGCAGACGCTGGCCAGTTGCCGCATCAATTACCGGCAGCTGACAACGGCGGATCGCCCGGGCCTGGTGCTCGATATTGCCGCGCTTTCATCCAAAGACCTTGGGTTTTATTGTCTTGACGTGACCCGCGCCAATGAGAATGGCGTTCTGGCGGCATTATTATTGCGGGCTATTTTTAACAGCTTATTACGTGAGCATTTGAGTAATCAGCAACAGCGGTTACCGCAGATGTCAACGTTGCTTAAACAAGTCAATCATTTATTCAGACAGGCTAATCTGGAAGGGCAATTTCCTTTGCTGCTGGGCTATTATCACGCCGGTTTTAAAAATCTCATTCTGGTTTCTGCGGGATTGCATGCCAACGTCAATACCGGCACCAATATGATCCAGCTCAGTAACGGTGTTCCGCTGGGCACGACGGGTGCGACATATTCTAATCAAATCAGTCAGAAATGCGATGCGTGGCAGTGTCAGGTATGGGGAGCGGGTGGACGTCTGAGATTAATGCTGTCCACAGAGTGAACTGACTTAATGTCATTGATAATAATGCCTTAAAAACATTGAGCATTTTTTCGGCGTGTTATTACCAGTCTTCGTTTTAATTCATTCTTCTAAGACCTATCTTATGCAAAATATGCCTTTGCAGGCGAACTTGCGGCTGAAACTGGTATAATGCGTTCCGGAATTTTGGCTGTCTGTTTCACGTTGTTTAAAAAATAACAAATAGGAATTCGCTGATGAAAGTAACAGTTTTTGGTATTGGTTACGTCGGACTTGTTCAGGCGGCGGTTCTTGCTGAAGTCGGGCATGAAGTTTTGTGTATCGATGTTGATGCAAAAAAAGTGGAAAACCTGAAGAACGGGCAGATCCCAATTTTTGAACCAGGTTTAACTCCTCTGGTACAACGCAATTACGAAGCAGGGCGTTTGCTGTTCAGCACCAATGCGGCTGAAGGTGTTGCCCATGCTACCGTTCAGTTTATCGCTGTCGGTACTCCGCCAGATGAAGATGGTTCTGCCGACCTTAAATATGTGACTGCTGTGGCGCGCACCATTGCCGAGCATATGACCGAACCTAAAGTGGTCATCGATAAATCTACCGTGCCGGTGGGGACTGCCGATAAAGTGCGTGCGGTAATGAGCGAAAAACTCAAAGAACGCGGCGTGGATATCACTTTTGATGTCGTATCCAACCCTGAATTCCTGAAAGAAGGTGCTGCGGTCGCTGACTGTATGCGCCCTGAGCGTATCGTCATCGGTACAGATAATCCTGATGCCATCGATCCTATCCGTGAGCTTTACGAACCGTTTAACCGTAATCACGACCGTATGATCCTGATGGATATCCGCAGTGCTGAGCTGACCAAATATGCGGCCAACTGTATGCTGGCAACTAAAATCAGCTTCATGAACGAAATGTCCAATCTGGCAGAAATGCTGGGTGCTGATATTGAAAAAGTGCGTCAGGGGATTGGTTCTGACTCCCGTATCGGTTACCACTTTATCTATCCAGGTTGCGGTTATGGCGGTTCCTGTTTCCCTAAAGATGTTCAGGCATTAATCCGGACCGCGGAGCACATCGGTTATCAGCCGAAACTTCTGCAGGCGGTGGAACAGGTCAATTATCAGCAAAAATATAAATTGCCTACTTTCATTCAGCGCCACTTTGGTGATGACCTGAAAGGTAAAACCTTTGCTCTTTGGGGGCTGTCCTTCAAACCTAATACCGATGACATGCGTGAAGCCTCAAGCCGTGTATTAATGGAACAGCTCTGGGCTGCTGGTGCGAAAATCAAAGCTTATGATCCTGAAGCAATGAATGAGACACAGCGTATTTATGGTCATCGCGAAGATTTAGAATTAATGGGCACTAAAGAATCCGCGTTGCACAATGCCGATGCGTTGATTATTTGTACTGAATGGCAGAACTTCCGTGCCCCTGATTTTGATGTGATCAAAAAAGCATTAAAGGAGCCGGTTATCTTTGATGGTCGGAACTTATTCGATCCTGAACGTTTGGAGAAACGCGGGTTTACTTACTACGGCATTGGCCGCGGTGCTTCAATCAATCCGGTTCTGTAAGGAGTTTTCATGAAATATCTGGTTACCGGCGCAGCGGGCTTTATTGGTTTCTATGTGTCGCAGCGTTTGTTAGCAGCGGGTCATTCGGTTGTCGGGATCGATAATCTGAATGATTATTATGATGTCAGCCTGAAACTGGCGCGGCTTGCTCAGCTGGAAAATAAAGACGGCTTTGAGTTTATTAAGCTGGATTTAGCCGATCGTGAAGGCATGGCCTCATTGTTTGCCGGGCAGTGTTTCGAACGAGTGATCCATTTGGCCGCGCAGGCTGGTGTCCGATATTCCATCGAAAACCCTCTGGCTTATGCTGATTCCAACCTTGTAGGGTTTGTAAACATTCTGGAAGGTTGTCGCCATAATAAAGTCGGGCATTTGCTCTATGCTTCTTCCAGCTCAGTTTATGGCCTGAACAAAAAGCAACCTTTCTCAACCGATGATTCTGTTGACCATCCGGTTTCACTGTATGCAGCGACGAAAAAAGCCAATGAATTAATGGCTCATACCTATTCACATCTTTATGGATTACCAACGACCGGATTACGTTTCTTTACCGTATATGGTCCCTGGGGTCGCCCTGATATGGCACTGTTTAAGTTTACTAAAGCAATGCTGGCGGGACAGAGTATTGACGTTTATAACCACGGTGAAATGCGTCGAGACTTTACTTATATCGATGATATTGCAGAAGCCATTGTTCGCTTACAGGATGTCATTCCGCAACCTGATCCTAACTGGACTGTGGAACAGGGATCACCGGCCAGCAGTTCCGCGCCTTATTGTGTTTATAATATCGGCAATAACAATCCGGTAAAACTCATGGAATATATTAGTGCGCTGGAAAAAGCATTAGGAATGGAGGCAGATAAAAATATGCTGCCAATGCAACCAGGTGACGTACACGAGACCAGCGCGGATACACAGCCATTGTCGCAGGCCGTTGGTTTTGCGCCTGAAACCAGCGTAGAGCAGGGCGTACAGAAGTTTGTTGACTGGTATCGGGATTTCTATCAGGTCTGAAATTTAGGTTTAAATTGTGTAATGTTTAAGGCTGTTCATGCAGCCTTTTTTTATTGAATCAGTTAAGTCCTATAGCAGTCTGAATGTAATGCTTTTTTAAGATGCACCTGTTTCGTTTGTATTAGCGTCAAGAAGCATCTGTCTGCGGAATTAGAAAACGAAAAGCCCATCATAAAGATGGGCTTTTTAGTATTAACAATAATGTTAATAAGGGCACTTACAGCAGGAAATCGTCCAGTGATTTACCTTGCTCTTCGATTGCTTTCTTGATTACAGCTGGAGTACGGCCCTGGCCAGTCCAGGTTTTGTTTTCGCCGTTTTCATCAACGTATTTGTATTTAGCAGGACGCGCTGCACGTTTTGCTTTGCCAGTGGCTTTAGTCGCAGCCATAGTTTGCAGCAGTTCGTTAGGGTCAATACCGTCTGCAATCAGCATTTCACGATATTGTTGCAGTTTACGAGTGCGCTCTTCAATCTCAGCAGCTGCCTGAGAATCTTCTTCGCGACGCTCGTTCACAACAACTTCTAATTTTTCCAGCATCTCTTCCAGAGTTTCCAGAGTGCATTCTCTTGCTTGCGCGCGCAGAGTACGGATGTTGTTCAGAATCTTTAATGCTTCGCTCATTATACTAGTCTCAAATTATATTGGTGGGGGGCGTTTGGCTAATAATAGAATGCTCTTCAGTATTCTGCAATAGCCAATTTGTTTGCCTGACCTTAATTTACGCATTTAAAGCAAATGGTGAATCTGTCCTAAAAATATAGGTAGGGCAATTCACACTATTAATCTGAGGTCTATAACCCTAATTTCAATACACGTTTGTGCGCTATTGTTGCGATGCGTAAGTAGTTTTATAAGCATGCGAATGTTCCCAAAATTAAAGCAGAAGTGAAGCTAACTAATGTAAAGGTAGGGGAAATTGGGGATGCGGCTTCGCAGCGGGATACTAAATTTTTTACTTTTCTGTGTGTCCACCCAGTCAGATATTGTATAGACAAACCAATAAAGCGGCGCTGGTATATAACATGAGCCATGTCTGGGAGTATTGCCGTCTAACGATTACGGGTTATCGACTCTTGCAATTATAATCTTTGATTGTAAGTTTCTGTGATTTTTTCAAATGTAATGATTCTTTGAACTGTACCCGATAACTGCGCGGGTCAGGCGTTGTTATAGATTGTCAGGCCTGTGGTACAATCCACGCCGAAAATTTATGCCATCCATTTACATTATGGGGTCACGCCTTCATGGCTCAGCTTTATTTCTATTACTCGGCGATGAATGCCGGGAAGTCCACTTCGCTGTTGCAATCTTCATATAATTATCAAGAACGTGGTATGCGCACGCTGGTGTTAACAGCAGAATTCGATCATCGTTTTGGTGTCGGTAAAGTGAGTTCCCGTATCGGTTTGTCATCGCCGGCAGAGCTTTACAATAAGGACACTGAACTATTCAATCTGATAGCCCAGGAGAACCGCTCACAGCGTCTGAGCTGCGTTCTGATAGATGAATGCCAGTTCCTGACTAAGGCGCAGGTATCGCAACTCACCGACGTTGTGGACGATCTGGACGTGCCGGTGCTTTGTTATGGTCTGCGGACCGATTTTCGTGGTGAGCTTTTTGAAGGCAGTGAATATTTGCTGGCATGGGCGGACAAACTGGTTGAGCTTAAAACCATCTGTCACTGCGGGCGCAAGGCTAACCGCAACCTGAGGCTGGATGAGAAGGGAAACGCTTTACACGATGGCGCACAGGTCGTTATAGGTGGTGACGAAAGTTATGTTTCCGTCTGCCGGAAGCACTATAAAGAAGCGATGGCGGCATTTGATACTGCGGGCGAAGACAAGCCAGAGTGAGTCCCAGAGTTTTTACTGAGGACTGGATGCATTAGCTACTTAAGGCATTATCAGATTTTGCTTCGATTATCCTGAAGCCATAAAAAAACCCGCCTTTCAGCGGGTTTTTTACTTTCTGACTATCAGAAACTCAGCAGATTACTTTTTGCTGGTTTTCTTTTCAGCTTTAGGAGCGGCAACAACAACTTCTGTTGCTTCTTCTTCGCTGAATTCGCGGCCGTAGAAAGTATCCATCAGAATCTGTTTCAGTTCAGAGATCAGCGGGTAACGTGGGTTAGCACCGGTACACTGGTCATCGAAAGCATCTTCAGACAGTTTGTCTACTTTTGCCAGGAAGTCAGCTTCCTGAACGCCTGCTTCACGGATAGAGGTTGGGATACCCAGTTCCGCTTTGATTTCATCCAACCAGGTCAGCAGTTTCTGGATTTTCTGTGCAGTACGGTCGCCTGCAGCGCTCAGACCTAAATGGTCAGCCACTTCTGCGTAACGACGACGCGCTTGTGGGCGGTCATACTGACTGAAGGCAGTCTGCTTAGTTGGGTTGTCGTTGGCGTTGTAGCGGATGACGTTAGAAATCAGCATTGCGTTAGCCAGACCGTGTGGAATGTGGAACTCTGAACCCAGTTTATGGGCCATTGAGTGACAAACCCCAAGGAAGGCGTTAGCGAACGCGATACCCGCGATAGTTGCCGCATTGTGAACACGCTCACGTGCTACCGGATTTTTAGCCCCTTCGTTGTAGCTGGCTGGCAGGTTTTCTTTCAGCAGTTTCAGTGCCTGCAGAGCCTGACCGTCGGAATATTCATTAGCCAGTACAGAAACGTAAGCTTCCAGTGCGTGAGTTACGGCATCCAGACCACCGAAAGCACACAGTGATTTAGGCATGTTCATCACCAGATTGGCATCTACGATAGCCATATCAGGAGTCAGAGCATAGTCAGCCAGCGGATATTTCTGACCTGTTGCATCGTCGGTAACAACTGCAAACGGAGTGACTTCAGAACCGGTACCGGAAGTGGTGGTGACGGCGATCATTTTCGCTTTCACGCCCATTTTTGGGAATTTGTAGATACGTTTACGGATATCCATAAAGCGCAGCGCCAAATCTTCGAACTGAGTATCCGGGTGTTCGTACAGAACCCACATGATTTTAGCCGCGTCCATCGGAGAACCACCACCCAGCGCGATAATCACGTCTGGTTTGAAGGAGTTCATTTGCTCAGCACCTTTACGCACAATGCTTAGCGTTGGATCAGCCTCCACTTCAAAGAACACTTCTGTTTCAATACCGTGGCTTTTCAGAACGCTGGTGATCTGGTCTGCATAGCCGTTATTGAACAGGAAACGGTCAGTGACGATGAATGCGCGTTTTGCTCCATCAGTAGCCACTTCTTCGAGTGCGATTGGCAGTGAGCCACGACGGAAGTAAATAGATTTTGGAAGTTTATGCCACAACATGTTTTCTGCTCGCTTCGCTACAGTTTTCTTGTTGATCAAGTGTTTAGGACCGACGTTTTCAGAGATGGAGTTACCACCCCAGGAACCGCAACCCAGCGTCAGAGAAGGAGCAAGTTTGAAGTTGTACAGGTCACCGATACCACCCTGTGAAGCCGGGGTGTTAATCAGGATACGTGCGGTTTTCATTTTGTTGCCAAAATAGTTCACACGTTCTGGTTGGTTATCCTGGTCTGTGTACAGGCAAGAGGTATGGCCGATACCGCCCATTTCTACCAGTTTCTCAGCTTTAGCTACCGCGTCTTCGAAGTTCTTCGCACGGTACATCGCGAGGGTAGGGGACAGTTTTTCATGTGCAAATGGTTCTGATTCGTCAACAACGCTGACTTCACCAATTAACACTTTAGTATGAGCTGGCACTTTGATGCCGGCCATTTCGGCAATTTTGGTCGCTGGCTGGCCTACGATAGCCGCGTTCAGGCCACCATTTTTCAGAATGATATCTGAAACAGCTTTCAGCTCTTTGCCTTGCAGCATGTAGCCGCCGTGAGATGCGAAACGTTCACGAACCGCATTATAAGCAGAATCAACCACGATAATGGATTGTTCAGACGCACAGATGACGCCGTTATCGAAGGTTTTAGACATCAGAACGGAAGCAACAACACGTTTAATATCAGCAGTTTCATCAACAACGACCGGGGTATTACCTGCACCCACGCCGATTGCTGGTTTACCGGAGCTGTATGCTGCTTTAACCATGCCCGGACCACCGGTTGCCAGAATCAGGTTCAGGTCAGGGTGGTGCATAAGTTGGTTAGAAAGTTCTACACTTGGTTCATCAATCCAGCCAATAATGTCTTTTGGCGCACCAGCAGCGATAGCAGCCTGCAGAACGATGTCTGCCGCTTTGTTGGTCGCATTTTTAGCACGTGGGTGTGGAGAGAAGATAATACCGTTACGTGTTTTCAGGCTGATAAGGGCTTTGAAAATCGCAGTAGAAGTTGGGTTGGTGGTAGGGACGATACCGCAAATCAGGCCAATAGGTTCAGCGATAGTGATGGTACCGAAAGTGTCATCCTGGCCCAGAATGCCACAGGTTTTTTCGTCTTTATAAGCGTTATAGATATATTCAGAGGCGAAGTGGTTTTTGATCACTTTGTCTTCGACAATACCCATTCCGGATTCTTCAACAGCCAGTTTGGCGAGCAGAATTCGAGAATCGGCAGCAGCCAGGGCGGCGGCAGCGAAAATCTTATCTACTTGTTCCTGAGTGAAGTTGGCATATTCGCGCTGTGCCTTTTTGACTCGAGCAACGAGTGCGTTTAGTTCAGCGACATTTGTTACAGCCATAATGCTCTCCTGATAAAGTTAAACTCTTTTAGTAAATAACCTGCCAAAGACTAGTATAGACCTGCTATCAGTCACCGTGAGAAACTAATTAACTCTATGATTCTCAAAGTGTTGTCTTTGTCTCTTTATTTGCTTAAAGAGCTTCCAGTAGTGAAGCACGTAAGGTAGTAGATAACTCCTCATTCAACGTGGCTTGACGAATATTTGTTCTGCAAACTAACGTTGAGTGACTATGCACAAAGCTTACCTATTTGTAGGCAGGCGTAATTTGATCTGGATCACTAAATACCGTAGCTGACACCTTTCAGCAGTGATTTGTTGAGAATAATTATCAAATCAGCCCATGGATAATACAGTTTTGTATCTAAAGTTATCAATAAAAAAACTGATTTTTAACAAAAGTCTTATTCACTGCCTTTATTTGGAAATCTGGTGATAAAAACTATGAAACGGCGTGGCGCCTTTACTGCGATTCCAGTACATTAGCGCCCATCAAAACCTTCATCTACCGGCGTAACTGTGCGGAGTTCTGCGTGAGCCAATCTTTGTTAGATTTTTCTGGTTATATCAAATTCTTTGTCGGGCTGTTTGCACTGGTCAATCCGGTGGGGATCTTGCCCGTGTTTATCAGCATGACCAGCTATCAGGCGGCGGCAGGGCGTAACAAAACCAATATGACGGCCAACCTGTCGGTGGCCATTATATTGTCGACCGCGCTGTTCCTTGGCGATGCGATTCTGCACCTGTTCGGCATTTCAATTGATTCATTCCGTATTGCCGGCGGGATCCTGGTGGTGACCATTGCGATGTCGATGATCAGCGGAAAGCTCGGGGAAGATAAACAGAACAAGCAGGAAAAGTCAGAAACGGCGATCCGCGAAAACGTCGGTGTGGTTCCACTTGCATTGCCTTTAATGGCAGGGCCCGGTGCAATCAGTTCAACAATTGTCTGGAGTTCTCGTTATCACAGCTGGCCAAATCTGCTGGGTCTTACCGTCGCGATTATGTTCTTCGCATTCTGCTGCTGGCTGCTGTTCAGGGCGGCGCCTTTGCTGGTGCGCCTGCTGGGGCAAACCGGCATTAACGTCATCACCCGTATTATGGGATTGTTGCTGATGTCACTGGGCATTGAATTTATTGTGACGGGAATAAAAGCGATTTTCCCTGGCCTTCTTTAATCTATTAGCGGCCAAATTATCACGGAAACGCTTAAGCGTTTTCGTGATAATTATTACCTACTCTTATAATCGAATGCCTTATTATAGTGCAGCTAATGACTTAATTCAGAGCGATTGCACCCTAATGTGGCGCAAACCCTCGTCTCACTCCTCTTTTCAATCCAAGTCCTCATTTCTTTAAATAAACTTAGCTAATTATTCGCTAATTACTGTTGTTTATTGCCCGTATTGACGCTAATTTGCCCACATCATTCTGTAAGGCTTGTGCAGGCTGTATCGAGATGTTATTAGTGTTAACACAGCAGTTAACAGGTGTTTATTCTTATAAATCTAACAATGTTAACTGATTGTATCAGGCGAGTTCTTGAACAGTCTCCGGTACGGCTATGGTGAGAAATTTCACTATAAATTTTTTTAAAACCAATGTGTTAATGGTGTTTCTTGCCGGAACCCTGATTGACTTGCTTTAAAGACTGTTACGAGTAAAAGAGAATTGCGTAACAAATTTGCAAAATTTATTGGCGCGCGTAACAGGGTTCTGATAATTTTCAAATCGCCTTCAAAAATGGATTTTTGTTCAGAGCAATGCTCCCGGTGAGTACGAATCTTGCTAGTGATAAAAAGATTGAAGCCATTTTATTTGTTTTTGGAGAGTGTCGTGCCGCAATGCTTACTGCAAGTTTATCCTCAAGTGTTTTCTGCAAAAAGAAAACCAGGCATTACGTTGACGACATCAGACTGCCTCATGCTGAATTTTCATGATCAGCTAAACAAATCTTCAGATCTTCTTCTTAATAATTTGATGGTTCGCATTTAATGGCGAAGGATTTTCTGTCGCCTTAAGTCGGGTGAATAAGAAAATAATATTGTTAAGTGCAGGAATAACAGTATGTGATTGCCCGGTTTGCCACAGAACACTCTTTTGTGGCGCACGGGGTGAATCAAATGGAGGGGGATCATCCTTAACGATCTCAGAAACCACAAGGCGAATAACAGCCAGAGGTTTAACGGACTTACCAGATAACACATGCAGTAGTAGGGGACAGCCATCTGCGGGTGGTAACTACATGGGGCTTTTCAAGAGCAATTCGTTCCTGCTCTTGAAATCCGTTGACCCAGCAAGGGTTTATCTTGCACTTAGGCGTGCAAGTTCATAATAAAAACTGGAGTTGAATAAAAATGACCAACATCACAAAAAAAAATCTGCTGGCTGCCTGCATTATGGCTGCGGTTGGCGCGGTGTCTGTGAATAATGCCTTTGCCGCTAATGTGCCGGCAGGTGTCACTCTGGCAGCCAAACAAGAACTGGTTCGTAACAATGGCTCAGAAGTTCAGTCTCTCGATCCGCACAAAGTTGAAGGCGTGCCGGAATCGAACGTAATCCGTGACTTGCTGGAAGGTCTGGTGAATACCGACAGCAAAGACGGCAGCGTTATTCCGGGCGTAGCAACCAGCTGGGAAAACAAAGATTTTAAAGTCTGGACCTTCCACCTGCGTCCGGAAGCAAAATGGTCTAACGGCGATCCTGTCACTGCTGAAGATTTCGTTTTCAGCTGGCAGCGTCTGGCTGACCCTAAAACAGCATCCCCGTACGAAAGCTACCTGCAATATGGTCACATCGAAAACATCGATGACATCATTACTGGCAAGAAAAGCCCGGATACTCTGGGTGTAAAAGCGCTGGATGACCACACCCTGCAAGTGACGCTGACCGAACCTGTTCCTTATTTCGTTAAAATGTTGTCTCACACCGCGATGAAGCCGGTAAACAAAAAAACAGTTGAGAAGTTTGGCGACAAATGGACCCAGCCTGAAAACTATGTGAGCAACGGCGCGTATAAACTGAAAACCTGGACCGTTAACGAACGTATCGTTCTGGAACGTAGCCCGACTTACTGGGATAACGCAAAAACTGTGATCAATCAGGTCACTTACCTGCCAATTTCTTCTGAAGTAACAGACGTTAACCGCTACCGCAGCGGCGAAATCGACATGACTTATAACAACATGCCGATCGAACTGTTCCAGAAACTGAAAAAAGAAATCCCAACCGAAGTTCACGTTGACCCGTACCTGTGTACTTATTACTACGAAATCAACAACCAGAAAGCGCCGTTCACCGATTCACGCGTTCGTGAAGCTCTGAAACTGGGTCTGGATCGCGATATCATCGTGAACAAAGTAAAAGCACAGGGCGACCTGCCAGCCTATGGTTACACCCCTCCTTACACCGATGGCGCGAAACTGACTCCGCCAGCCTGGTTCAAAGAAACTCAGGAACAACGTAATGAGCAGGCTAAAAAACTGCTGGCCGAAGCAGGTTACACCTCTGCTAAGCCTCTGACTTTCGATCTGCTGTACAACACTTCAGATCTGCATAAGAAACTGGCTATCGCTGCTGCCGCTATCTGGAAGAAAAACCTGGGTGTTGACGTGAAACTCGTTAATCAGGAATGGAAAACCTTCCTCGACAGCCGTCATCAGGGCAACTTCGATGTGGCACGTGCGGGCTGGTGTTCTGACTACAACGAACCTTCTTCCTTCCTGAACACCATGCTGTCTGACAGCAGTAACAACACTGCTCACTATAAGAGCCCGGCGTTTGATAAAGACATCGCGGACACTCTGACAGCGAAAACTGATGAAGAGCGTGCGGCGCTGTATCAGAAAGCAGAAACCCAGCTGGATAAAGACTCAGCCATTGTTCCTGTTTATTACTACGTGAACGCGCGTCTGGTGAAACCTTACGTTGGCGGTTACACCGGTAAAGATCCACAGGATAACGTCTACGTGAAAGACTTGTACATCATCAAACACTAAGTTACGGATATCAGAGCAAGGCATCCCCGAGCTGCCTTGCTCATCCTATTTTGATGAAGGTAATGTTTTTTATTCCGGATTTCGGAATGAAAACAAAGAGCCACCACGGCGACGAGCATCTGATGGTCGCCGTGACCAAGCCAAAACTATAAAGCTGTAGTGACAGGCTTAGAAACAGGTACGGGCAATGTTAAAGTTTATTTTACGCCGCTGTCTGGAAGCGATTCCGACGCTATTCATTCTGATCACCATTTCATTTTTTATGATGCGTCTCGCACCGGGCAGCCCTTTTACGGGTGAGCGTAATCTCCCGCCAGAAGTGATGGCGAACATTGAGGCGAAATATCACCTCAATGACCCTATGTATAAGCAGTATTTCCACTATTTAGAACAGCTGGCGAAAGGCGATTTCGGCCCGTCGTTCAAATATAAAGACTACACCGTTAATGATCTGGTTGCGGCCTCGTTCCCGGTTTCAGCGAAACTCGGTCTGGCGGCATTTATCATGGCGATTGTGTTTGGCGTGAGTGCGGGCGTTATTGCCGCCCTGAACCAAAACACCAAATGGGATTACACGGTGATGGGCATCGCGATGACCGGGGTGGTCATACCTAGTTTCGTGGTGGCGCCGTTGCTGGTGCTGATATTTGCGATCACGCTGAAATGGCTGCCTGGTGGTGGCTGGAACGGTGGGGGCGCCAAATATATGATCCTGCCAATGGTGGCGCTGTCTCTGGCGTATATCGCCAGTATCGCGCGTATCACCCGCGGTTCAATGATCGAAATTCTGCATTCCAACTTTATCCGTACAGCACGTGCTAAAGGTTTGCCATTGCGTCGCATCATTTTGCGTCACGCATTGAAACCCGCGCTGCTGCCGGTATTGTCTTACATGGGGCCGGCCTTCGTAGGTATCATCACCGGTTCGATGGTCATCGAGAGCATTTTCGGATTGCCAGGTATTGGCCAGCTGTTTGTTAACGGTGCCTTAAACCGTGACTATTCACTGGTTCTGAGCCTGACCATTTTAGTGGGCGCATTGACCATTTTATTCAATGCGATCGTCGACGTGCTTTATGCCGTCATCGACCCGAAAATCCGTTATTAATGCCGGAGTACGTCAATGATGTTAAGTAAGAAAAATAGCAACGTCGTCGAAAACTTCAGCGAGAAACTGGAAGTTGAAGGCCGCAGTCTGTGGCAGGATGCGCGACGCCGCTTTATGCACAACCGTGCGGCCGTAACCAGCCTGATCGTACTGGCGTTTATCGCCTTGTTTGTGACTTTCGCGCCGATGTTATCGCAGTTTGCCTACGATGATACTGACTGGAATATGATGTCAGCCGCCCCTGATATGGCTTCACATCACTTTTTCGGTACAGACTCATCTGGCCGTGATTTGCTGGTGCGTGTGGCGATCGGTGGGCGTATTTCCCTGATGGTGGGGGTAGCGGCAGCTCTGGTTGCGGTGATCCTCGGTACGCTTTACGGGTCATTGTCCGGTTATCTGGGCGGTAAAATTGACTCAGCGATGATGCGTCTGCTGGAAATCCTTAACTCCTTCCCGTTCATGTTCTTCGTTATCCTGCTGGTGACCTTCTTCGGACAAAACATCCTGCTGATCTTCGTGGCGATCGGGATGGTGTCCTGGCTGGACATGGCGCGTATCGTGCGCGGCCAGACCCTTAGCCTGAAACGTAAAGAATTCATCGAAGCGGCGCTGGTGAGCGGTGTGAATACGCGAAATATCGTGTTGCGTCACATTGTCCCGAACGTGCTGGGTGTCGTAGTGGTGTATGCATCGCTGCTGGTACCAAGCATGATCCTGTTTGAATCTTTCCTGAGCTTCCTTGGGTTAGGGACGCAGGAACCGCTGAGCAGTTGGGGCGCGTTGTTAAGTGATGGCGCCAACTCGATGGAAGTTTCACCTTGGTTACTGCTGTTCCCGGCAGGCTTCCTGGTTGTAACTCTGTTTTGTTTCAATTTTATCGGCGATGGCTTGCGTGATGCCCTCGACCCGAAAGATCGTTAAGGAGTGCAACCATGAGCACCATTGAACATTCCACTTTTGCATCGCCCGCTGCGGTTGACGGTAAAGCTCCTCCGATCCTGCTGGACGTACAAGACCTGCGCGTGACTTTCGAGACACCGGACGGTGACGTTACTGCGGTAAATGACCTGAACTTCGACTTACGTGCCGGTGAAACGCTGGGCATCGTGGGCGAATCCGGCTCCGGTAAATCACAGACTGCATTTGCCCTGATGGGACTGCTGGCCAGCAACGGCCGTATTGGCGGTTCTGCGAAATTTAACGGCCGTGAAATCCTGAACCTGCCACAGCAGCAGCTCAACAAGCTGCGTGCAGAACAGATTTCGATGATCTTCCAGGATCCGATGACCTCTCTTAACCCGTACATGCGCGTGGGTGAGCAACTGATGGAAGTCCTGATCCTGCATAAAAAAATGAGCAGTCGCGAAGCGTTTGAAGAGTCCGTACGCATGCTGGACGCGGTAAAAATGCCGGAAGCCCGCAAGCGCATGAAAATGTTCCCGCACGAATTTTCCGGCGGCATGCGCCAGCGCGTAATGATCGCGATGGCATTACTGTGCCGTCCAAAATTGCTGATTGCTGATGAACCAACGACCGCGCTGGACGTGACCGTTCAGGCACAGATCATGACGTTACTGAATGAGCTGAAAGCCGAGTTCAACACCGCCATCATCATGATTACTCATGATCTGGGGGTGGTGGCAGGTATCTGCGATAAAGTGCTGGTGATGTATGCCGGCCGTACCATGGAATATGGTCGTGCGCGCGATGTGTTCTACGATCCGTGTCATCCGTATTCTATCGGCCTGCTGAACGCGGTTCCGCGTCTGGATGCCGAGGGCGGGGCGATGCTCACCATTCCTGGCAACCCGCCAAACTTGTTGCGCCTGCCAAAAGGTTGTCCTTTCCAGCCTCGCTGCCCGCATGCGATGGATATCTGCTCATCGGCACCGCCGCTTGAGCGTTTCGGTGATGGTCGCCTGCGCGCCTGCTACAAGCCGCTGGAGGAACTGGTATGACTGACAACACAGTAATGAACAGCGCGGCAATGAACACCAACGCACCTGAGAAAAAAGTCCTGCTTGAAGTGGCTGATCTGAAAGTCCATTTCGATATCAAAGACGGCAAACAGTGGTTCTGGCAGCCATCAAAAACCCTGAAAGCGGTTGATGGTGTCACGCTGCGCCTGTATGAAGGTGAAACTCTGGGGGTTGTTGGCGAATCTGGTTGCGGTAAATCGACCTTCGCCCGTGCGCTGATAGGTCTGGTCAAAGCGACCGATGGCCGCGTTGCCTGGTTAGGTAAAGATCTGCTCAATATGTCTGATAATGAGTGGCGCCAGACCCGCAGCGATATCCAGATGATTTTCCAGGATCCGCTGGCGTCTCTGAATCCACGTATGACGATCGGCGAAATTATTGCAGAGCCGCTGAAAACCTATAATCCGAAAATGCCTCGTACTGAGGTTAAAGAGAAAGTGAAGGCAATGATGTTAAAGGTCGGGCTGTTGCCTAACCTGATTAACCGTTACCCGCACGAATTCTCTGGCGGTCAGTGTCAGCGTATCGGCATTGCCCGTGCCCTGATCCTCGAACCGAAACTGATTATCTGTGATGAGCCGGTTTCTGCTCTGGACGTTTCTATTCAGGCACAGGTTGTTAACCTGTTGCAGCAGTTGCAGCGCGAAATGGGCTTGTCGCTGATTTTCATCGCGCATGACCTGGCGGTGGTGAAGCATATTTCCGATCGCGTACTGGTGATGTACCTCGGGCATGCCGTCGAGCTGGGGACTTATGATGAGGTGTACAACAATCCTCAGCATCCGTATACCCGTGCCCTGATGTCTGCAGTGCCTGTGCCGGATCCGGATAAAGAGCGCAACAAGACCATTCAGCTGCTGGAAGGGGAGTTACCTTCGCCGATCAATCCGCCGTCAGGCTGCGTGTTCCGTACGCGTTGCCCGATTGCCGGACCTGAATGCGCGATCACCCGTCCGTTGCTGGAAGGCAGTTTCCGCCACGCGGTATCCTGCCTGAAAGTCGATCCGCTCTGATCAATATCCTCAGACGGAAAGCATAAAAAAACCTGCCAATGGCAGGTTTTTTTTTAACCGCCTTCCCTGAATCACTCCTTCCAGAGAATGTGGCACAGCTTGTGATCTTTTTCGCGACACAGCAGAACACGGGCAAAAATATCATTAATCGGCTGATCTTCAGCGTCAGCAAGACCAATCACCACTTCAGCGAAGAAGTCAGGATTCAGATCGTAATCCACATGCTCAACCCAGTCTTCTGCGGGATCATATAATTCAGCGCCGCCGCGTTCTTCAAATTGCAGATTGAAGATCAGGATATCCGCTGGATCCAGATTATCTCCGGCCAGTTCCAGAAAGATGTCGTAGGCTTGCTCAAGCGTTTCGTCTTCGGTCAGGCGATTATTAAGGTCCATATCATTCTCGTTTACAAATAAGTGTGTTCAGGCTGAAACCAGCCGCTACTGAGCGTATTACATCATGCCCGTCGCGGCTTTTACAGCAGCGGACTGAAAAAGTAGAACAAACGTTCAACGATGCGATGCCAGAAGGGACGCTTAAGCCAGGCTTCGACATCCAGCAGATGCGAACGGGCAATATAATCTTCCTGTACACGACCCAAATCGTCACCAAATCCGGCGTCATCAATGACCAGTGTTATTTCAAAATTCAGCCACAGGCTGCGCATATCGAGATTCACGGTACCAACAAGACTGAGCTGCCCGTCTACCAGAATACTTTTGGTATGCAGCAGGCCATCTTCGAACTGATAAATTTTTACGCCGGCTTCCAGTAACTCGCCAAAGAAGGCTTTGCTGGCCCAGTCGACCATCATCGAATCGTTCTTCATTGGCAGAACGATACTCACATCGACCCCGCGCTGTGCGGCCGTACAAATGGCGTGCAGCAGGTCATCGCTTGGCACCAGATAAGGCGTGGTCATCACCAGTTGTTCACGGGCGGAATATGTGGCGGTCAGTAGTGCCTGGTGGATCATATCTTCCGGGAAGCCCGGACCTGAGGCGATCACCTGAATGGTATGGCCGCTTTCCTGCTCGAACGGCATCTGATTAAGATCCGGTTCCGGCGGCAAAATACGTTTGCCTGTCTCAATTTCCCAGTCGCAGGAATACACAATGCCCATAGTCGTGGCGACCGGGCCTTCCATACGCGCCATCAGATCAACCCACTGACCGACGCCAGCATCCTGTTTGAAGAAACGCGGATCGACCATATTCATACTGCCGGTATACGCGACATAGTTGTCGATCAGCACCACTTTACGGTGCTGGCGCAAATCCATACGGCGCAGGAATACACGGAATAAATTTACCTGTAAGGCTTCGACCACTTCGATACCGGCATTGCGCATCATGGCCGGATAAGGGCTGCGGAAGAAGGCCACGCTACCTGCGGAGTCGAGCATCAGACGGCAATGAATACCGCGGCGTGAAGCGGCCATCAACGACTCAGCGACCTGATCCACCAGACCGCCAGGCTGCCAGATATAGAACACCATTTCGATGTTGCTGCGCGCCAGTTCGATATCGCGCATCATGGCTTTCAGCACGTCGTCACTGGTGGTCAGCAGTTGCAGCTGGTTGCCTTTGACGCCCGCAATCCCCTGACGGCGTTCACAAAGCTGGAAAAGAGACGCAGCAATTTCACTGTTTTCCGTAGCGAAAATACGCTTGCAGTCTTTGAGATCATTCAGCCAGCGCGCCGTGGAAGGCCACATGGCTTTAGCACGCTCTGCACGTCGTTTGCCTAAATGCAATTCGCCAAACGAAAGATAGGCAATGATACCGACCAGAGGAATGATGTAGATGATCAGCAGCCATGCCATTGCTGAAGGAACGGCCCGGCGTTTCATCAGAATACGCAGAGTCACGCCGGCAATCAGTAACCAGTAACCGAAAACCAGAAGTCCGCTGATTACCGTATAAAATGTTGTCATAAAGGCGAAAAATCCTGTTCGCAAGCCGTCGGCGTGAGTGTACGTGAAAGGGGCATTTTTTTAACTAACTTTACTCCAGCAATCAATCAGCTACCTCTTAAATCTGTATCCGATAATAAAAATGTCACTGCTCTGACATCAAGGTTAGACGATAACGGGGAAGAAGGAAAAAACAAGACTTGGATCACAACGTCATCGGCCTATAATGACCCCGCAGTTTTTCCGCTTAAGACACTTTCTGTAAAAGAAACTCTTCCGTTAAAGAAGCAGTGACGGGCATCACGGGACATAAGTGAATGAAACGCAGTAAAAATGAAGTTGGCCGGTGGCGTATGCTACGCCAGACTCAGCGCCGCAGAAGCCGCTGGCTGGAAGGTCAGTCAAGACGCTATCGTCACATCTACCGCATTCGCCAGATCCACCATCAGCAGCACCAGCGTTTGTCATTATATGCCGTAAATTACGAATGGAATTCCTGATTAGCGGGATTTCGGCTGAAACAGTGCGCCGCATTTTTTGCAAACCAGCGTCGAGTTTTTGCGAACTTTTGCGGTCATCTGTTCTGAAACGTAACCACATTCAGGGCATGTGACCTTCGTGGTCGTACTGGTTAGAAACTTCAATCCGTCGAAGAATGACATAGGATATACCTCGTGGGCAGGGGTAGGCATCCTAACACAGAAGCGATGAAAGCAATGTGACGACATTCGGGGAAATCGCGCCATGACATCATCGTCATGACGCAAAAGTTTTTGGCAGTCAGGAATCAGTCGAACAGCTCTGAAAGAAAACTCTTCTTTTTGTAGGGCTTATGCGACGAGTAATGACCCCGGTTATCGTAATTGCCATGATGACGGTTGTCGTCGCGGCGGTCTCGCTCTACATAACGTTCAGGCTGAGGCCGTTGTTCCTGAGGAGCTTGTCCCTGAGCCGCCTGTTGATGCGCGGCGGACTTCTCGATGATTTTGTCCAGCTCACCGCGATCCAGCCAGACGCCACGACAGTCCGGACAATAATCGATCTCGATCCCCTGACGTTCAGACATCACCAGCTGGCTTTCTTTGCATACAGGACATTGCATATCCGGTTCTCCGTTCGCTTATTGAGAAAATAATTGCGCAGGTAAATGAGTTGCTATCCGTAGAGTTAGACAGTTAGCTGGCGTAAGCAAAAGTAAAGTTGATTAAAGCAGGGGGGAGGACAGTGCTGCAGAAACGACGGACAGCCCGAAGGCTGCCCGCGAAATATCAGAATACGCGTTTGAAAGGTTTAACGGTGACTGATTTATAAACGCCAGCCGCGACATAAGGGTCTGCATCGGCCCACACTTTGGCATCTTCGAGCGTTTCAAATTCAACAATCAGTACGGAGCCGGTCATTCCGGCAGCGCCCGGATCTTCACTGTCGATGGCCGGAGTCGGGCCACCGATCAATACCCGGCCTTGTTCCTGCAATTTTTTCAGACGTTCGATGTGAGCAGGGCGGGCTGCTGCACGTTTTTCCAGTGAATCCGAAACATCTTCAGAATAAATAACGTAAAGCATGAGTCACCTTTAATTGGATTTTACAGAGCAATTTGCAGCATCCGGATGCTGTCAGAGCGTTTTACAGAATTAACATAGCTAAACCTGAAGCCGGGGGAAAGTGCTTTGCGTAGGATCAAAGCAAAGGTTATTTGAGAATAGTTGTCATCTCGGTGTTGAATATGATTGCTATTTACATTTAAACTTGCGGCTTCACGGGGAAAATGAATCATTATGCCGCTAAAAAAGTTTAGATTTATCCGCAAGGTTACGATTCCGGTTGCGTTAGCTGTCAGTTTGCATGTCGCTGTTATCGCCGGCGTTTTGTATATGACAGTCGGTGAGTCGATCAAGTTACCGACGCAGGAACAAAAAGTGATGAGCGTGACGATGGTCAATCCCGCTGACTTTGCGCCACCTCCGCCGCCGCCTCAGGCCGAACCGACGCCACCTGAACCCGAACCTGAGCCGGAGGTGGTGCCTGAGCCACCACCTCCGCCAGAAGCCGTGGTGATCCCTGAACCACCGAAACCAAAACCGAAGCCGGTTAAAAAACCCGTGGTGAAACCGAAGGTTAAGCCTGTTGAACGTCCGGTAGAAAAACCGACGCAAACTGTGCAAACCGCGCCGGTAACCAGCAGTCAGCCGGTAAACAAACCGTTCAGTCAGCCGCCAGCGTCAACCAATGCAAAAAGTGACAGCGGGCCGCGCCCTCTGCAGCGCGGACAGCCTGGTTATCCGGCACGAGCTTTGGCCCTGCGTATCGAAGGTCGTGTACGGGTGCAATTTGATGTAGACAGCGACGGTCGCGTGCAGAATATCCGCGTGTTGTCAGCCGAACCGCGCAACATGTTTGAGCGCGAAGTGAAGCAGGCGATGAACAAATGGCGTTATGAGCCTAAAGCGGCAAGTAACCTGATTGTTAATCTGGTGTTCAAAATCAAAGGTGGCAGCAGCGTGGAGTAACACCTGCTGCGGGTTCTGACATTCAGCGCAATAAAAAAGGTCGCCCCGTAAGGCGACCTTTTCGTTTTTCAGCGTTTCAGGAAATGACTCAGTCCTGAGAAACACCGTCTGAATCAACGCTGAAATTACTGCGTCCATCCGGTAACTGACGCGATTTTCCTTCGTCATCCACGGCGACATAGGTAAAGACCGCTTCAGTGGCTCTGTAACGCTGTCCGATTGGCTCAGAAGAGACTTTCTTCACCCAGACTTCAACATTGATGGTAATCGAGCTGTTGCCGGTACGGATACAACGGGCATAACAGCACACAACATCACCGACCGCGACCGGCTTGAGGAATGTCATGCCATCAACGCGAACGGTCACGACGCGACCTTTAGCGATTTCCTTCGCCTGGATCGCGCCGCCCATGTCCATCTGTGACATCAGCCAGCCGCCAAAAATATCACCGTTTGCATTGGTGTCAGCGGGCATTGCCAGCGTACGCAACACCATTTCACCATTGGGTAAGCTATGTTTTTCATTCATTTATTGGGCTTCACACTGTCTAAAGATTAAGGCCTTTCAAAGAAAGGCCCGTGCAAAAGAATGCTTATTTTTTTTCTTCATCCGGCATATGCCGGTAAATATAGATACCACTTAACAGCGTAAATACCAGCGTCAGGACGGTCAGGCCAAAGACCTTAAAGTTGACCCAGATATTTTGGGGTAACCAGAAGGCGACATAGATGTTCGCCAGGCCGCACAGCAGGAAAAAGATCGCCCAGCTGATGTTCAGTTTATTCCACACGTGATCCGGCAATGTCAGCTCTTTACCCAACATACGCTGGATTAACGGCTTTTTCAGCACCAGTTGACTGATCAGCAGTGCGCCGGAGAACAGGACGTAAATCACGGTCACTTTCCATTTAATGAATTCATCATTATGGAAAACCAGGGTCAGCGTGCCGAAAACCGCCACCATCGCGAAGGTGATTAATGTCATCTTCTCGATTTTACGGTACAGAACCCAGGTAATCACTAACGCTAACGCGGTGGCAGCGATTAACGCGCCTGATGCGACAAAGATGTCGTAAAGCTTATAAACCACAAAAAAGACAATCAGGGGAAGAAAATCGAGGAGCTGCTTCATACTTCATTCCATGTTTTATGTATGGGATGACTATACCGGAATCATTTCACGGACAAAAGAAAAGGGCGCCTGAGCGCCCCTTAAAAACGTATGTCTATATTATGCATGTAATTTCATGTAAAGACGGAACAGATAAATCAGCATAAATGCACTGATGATATTGCTGACTGCCCCGAGAATGACGGCGCCAATCATCGGATTAAGTGCGCTCAGAACGCCGACAAACAGCATCAGAACCACTTGTGCCACAATCCACAACATTACCGCCGGGGCCACCAGACGTACATTTGAGAAGGCCAGACGCGTACTCAGGCGCATCGCCCTGAAGGCACCCGTATTCTCTTTGCAGGCGATAACCGGGGACAACGCCCACGCAATCGCAATCAGGAAAGCAGGGACAAACAGCAGTGCCAGCCCGATACGGAACATCACACTGTAAATGAACAGCAAAATAGCCAGACGCGGCAGAACCGGCAGGGAAGCGGTCAGCACCTGAACGACACTGGCGCGTACGCCCTGAGAAACCAGCTGAATAAGCGTTAATACGCCGCCGACCAGAATGACGTTACCGGCCAGCGTGGAAAACAGTGCTGCCAGGCTATAGCGGAAAATGGCGCTTTGCTGCTCCGGAGTAATTTGCTGTTCGATATAACCCATCATATCGCCGACGCTCATGCCGGTCATGTTGTTCATCAGTTGGCCGATAGCATCGATCTGCTCAGCGGAAGGACTTAAAACCCAGCTCAATATGACGGTAATCAATGCGGCCAGAACCGAGAGCGCCAAAACGCTACTCATCTGATTACGCATAAAATTATAACTGTCACGGTACAACGTACTGGCCGTGATAGACATGGACGCTCCTTGGCAAAAAGCAAAAATCAATAAGGCGGTGATTGTACCCTTTAAATACACTCCGCCGATAGTTTTGCGCTGATTTCCTGTCAGTCTGCCTGATGAATCTCTGCCTGCACAAGGCTAAGGAGGCTGAGATCAATTGCCGGTAAATCCACATCGAGTGGTGGCAGACCATAGTGTGCACGGGCGCGATCACAGGCCGGATTGGCAACGCCATTCAGACCTGACTGATCAAACTCGTGACAAGGTGTCGGGCGGTTAAGGTAAATGGAGCAGGAAACCGATTGTCCCACTTCGCCCTCCAGCGCTATACAACGTGGCGTCTTGCTGTTCGTGCCTTGCATACAGCTCAGAAAAGGGGTGGCTTGTTCTGTGAAAGCCTGAGGAACAATGCCGCCAGCTTCTTCAGATTCGGCCCAATAAAATGAAACGCGGAAATAGGCGCAGCATGCGCCACAGGTCATACAAGGATTGTTAATTTCGCTCATCTTGGGAAGCTACCGACTCCTTACGGCACCAAACCAAAACCAACATGTGTATGCAAATTACGCAGCGTCACTTTTTTTAGCAACTGAAATTACACCCGTTAACAAATCTACAAAATCTCCTCATTTTTGATGTAGATCAATTCCTTTGTTTTTATAGATTTAGATCGCTTTGCGGAAGATGCATTTTCTTACTTTTTGTTTTAAAGATGTGATCTCGCATTGATCAAACCATACCAAAGAGTAGGTATCATTCGCGCGGTTGATAAATAATCCACACAAAGGGAAGGGACAATGAAAGCAGCATATTGGGCATTAGTCGCAGCAGCGGCATTTCCGGCAGTCGCGAGCGCACATCAGGCGGGGGATGTGATTTTTCGCGTAGGCACAGCCACGGTACGTCCGACAGAAGGATCGGATAATGTGCTGGGTCTGGGGTCATTTAACATCAACAACAACACTCAGATGGGCTTAACTCTGGGCTACATGTTCACCGACAATATCGGCATGGAGTTGCTGGCAGCGACGCCGTTCCAGCACAAAGTCGGTTTGCAAAGTACCGGGACAATCGCAGAAGTAAAACAATTGCCGCCGTCTCTGATGGCGCAGTATTACTTCGGTGACAGGCAGGACAAACTTCGCCCGTACCTCGGTGTGGGTATCAACTACACCACTTTCTATGATACGGATTTCAACCAGACCGGACGCGATGCCGGGCTGTCTGATTTAAGCGTTAAAGATTCATGGGGCGTGGCAACGCAGGCGGGTCTGGATTACAACCTGGATGACAACTGGTTAATCAACATGTCTGTGTGGTGGATGGATATTGATACGGAAGTTAAATTCAAAGCCGGTGGCGAGCAGCAAAACATCAACACCCGGATCGATCCGTGGGTCTTTATGTTTGGCGTCGGCTATCGTTTCTGATTTAAAAAAAGAACACAAAAAAAGAGGCGCTTCGGCGCCTCTTCACATTTCAGTTTGCTGTATTAGCGGACTATTTCACCCGCATATCATTTTCAATCGAACGTACACCTGCCACGCCACGCGTCACTTCTACCGCGCGGTTCGCATCCGCTGTCGAGGTCACAAAACCACTTAACTGCACGCGGCCTTTAAAGGTCTCGACGCTAATCTCAGTGGATTTAATCGTTTTATCGGCCAGCAGGGCTGATTTAACTTTTGTCGTGACGACAGTGTCATCGATGTAACCACCGGTTCCTTCTGATTTTTTAGTCGGTGCACAAGCGGCAACAGCCATGACCACAACGGCTGCCATGCAGAATGCGGACAATGTTTTGAATAGCTTCATAAAATAACTCTCCATGATTTGTTATAAAACCAAAAGAAACAACCTGTTAGCTGAGCAGATGATATCTCTCTCACATACGGTATCATTGATCTGCAGAGTAATTTTAGTTTGGATTATTGAAATGGGTAATACAAATTTAACGGGGCAAAAAAAAGTAAGAAATTAAAAGAAACAGAACCTTAGTCCCTGTATGACTGAGGTTCTGTTTGAGAGAGGATTAAGCGCGGGTCGCGGCTTTCATTTCACTGACGAAACGCGAAAGCTGAGCCAGCATTTCAGAAGGCTGATGCTGATTGTTTTCGATGATACGCACCGTCGCTGAACCGGAAATAGCACCGGCTGCCCCTGCGGCCAGCGTTTCTTTCACCTGTGAAGGTTCGGAAATACCAAAGCCCTGCAACGGTGGCGCGGCATTGTACTCACGCAGCTTATCAACCATGTGATTCAGCGGCGTCAGCGCGCGCTTCTCCGTGCCGGTCACGCCAGCGCGGGAAAGCAGATAGGTATAGCCGCGACCATGAGAAGAAATCTCACGCAGCAAATCATCAGACGCATTGGGCGGGCAGATGAAAATTGGCGCAATACCGTGGCGCAATGCAGCGGCGCGGAACGGCGCAGATTCTTCAAAGGGTACATCGGCTACCAGCACAGAATCGACGCCTACTTCAGCGCAACGCTGATAGAACGTTTCGATACCGTTATGGAACACCAGATTGGCGTACATCAGCAGGCCAATCGGAATGTCCGGATGCTTTTCACGGATGCGTGCCAGCATGTTGAAACACTGTGTCGGCGTCACGCCTGCCGCAAAAGCGCGCAGGTTAGCATTCTGAATCGTCGGGCCGTCAGCCAGCGGGTCAGAGAACGGGATACCCAGTTCCAGCGCATCTGCACCGGCTTCAATCAGCGTGTCGATGATGGACAGTGAAAGCTCAACGCCCGGATCGCCCAGCGTAACGAAAGGAACAAACGCGCCTTCTTTTTTGCTTTCCAGACGTTTGAATAATTGCTGATAACGTTCCATTAAATTTCTCCCCGGGCAGTCAGGATGTCGTGTACGGTGAAAATGTCTTTGTCGCCGCGACCTGACAAATTCACGACCAGGATTTGTTCTTTCTCTGGCGTTTCCTTGATCAGTTTCAACGCATAAGCCAGCGCATGTGAGGATTCCAGTGCAGGAATAATCCCTTCATGACGGGACAATTCTTTAAAGGCATCCAGCGCCTCATCATCGGTAATCGACACATATTCTGCACGGCCGATACTGTTAAGGAAGGCGTGTTGCGGGCCAACGGACGGGAAATCCAGACCGGCTGAAATCGAGTAGGACTCTTCAATCTGACCTTCTGACGTCTGCATCATTGGCGCTTTCATGCCGAAATAAATACCGACGTGACCGTGTTTGAGCGGCGCGCCGTGCTGGCCGGTTTCAATGCCCAGACCGCCCGGTTCAACACCAATCAGTTTCACACTGGTATCGTCGATGAAATCAGCAAACATGCCAATGGCATTGGAACCGCCGCCGACACAGGCAATCACTGCATCCGGCAGACAGCCTTCGCGTTCCTGCATCTGGGATTTGGTCTCTTCGCCGATCATGCGCTGGAATTCGCGCACGATAGTCGGATATGGATGCGGGCCTGCTGCGGTGCCCAGCATGTAGTGGGCTGTTTCATAGCTGCCGGACCAGTCACGCAGTGCCTCATTACAGGCATCTTTCAGCGTGGATGAACCGCTATGTACCGGGATCACTTCCGCACCCATCAGGCGCATACGGAACACGTTTGGCGACTGACGCTCAATGTCTTTGGCGCCCATATAAATGCGGCATTTCAGACCGAGCAGGGCGCAGGCCAGAGCCGATGCCACGCCGTGCTGTCCGGCACCGGTTTCAGCAATAATCTCTGTTTTGCCCATACGTTTTGCCAGCAATGCCTGACCCAACACCTGGTTAGTTTTATGAGCGCCGCCGTGCAGCAAATCTTCACGTTTTAGATAAAGCTTGGTTTTGGTGCCCGCGGTCAGGTTTTTGCACAAGGTCAGGGCTGTCGGACGACCTGCGTAGTTTTTCAGCAAATCAATAAATTCAGCCTGAAACTCCGGGTCGCGCTGTGCGCTGACAAAGGCTTCTTCCAGCTGGATCAGCGCAGGCATCAGAATTTGCGGAACATACTGGCCGCCAAATTCGCCGAAGTAGGGATTAAGTAAAGTCATGTTATTCCGTCCTGTCTGTCAATTTTTGCGTCATTGCGTGCGGCTTAATACGCCCGCAATGTCTGAAATACGGCGGTAATTTTTTCGGCATCTTTGATGCCCGGCTCGCTTTCTACACCTGAGTTGAAATCCAGTCCTGCACAACCGAGTTGTGCGGCCTCGACGCAGTTATCAGCGCTCAGGCCACCGGCAAGTAACGTGTTGCCTAAATCCTGGCCAGCCAGTTTGCTCCAGTCGAACCGCTGACCGGTGCCGCCTTTGCCATTGTCCAGCACGTAACGATCTACATGATTCAGATCGCGGGCTGGCAATGTGTCTTTGACACTCAGCGCTTTCCAGATCTGCACTGCTTCCGGCAGCGTTTCGCGCAGTTCATCGATATATGCCTGATTCTCATCGCCGTGAAGTTGCACGGCGGTCAGTTCCAGTGCCTGTGCGGTTTGTGCCACATTGCTGACGGCATCATCGCGGAACACGCCGACATATTTCAGCGGTGCGCCGTTCTGCACGTCTTTAGCCAGCGTTTGTGTCACGAAACGCGGTGAGGTTTCGACAAAAATCAGACCGCCATAGATGGCACCGGCTTCGTACGCCGCTTTGGCGTCCTGCGCGCGGGTCAGACCGCACACTTTATTGTCGCCGAGCAGCACACGACGCACGGCAGCGGACAAGTCTTGTTCCGACATCAGCGCGCTGCCAATCAGAAAACCATTCGCGAAGCGGCTGAGCTCACGGATTTGCCCGTAAGTATTAATGCCCGATTCGCTGATGACGGTGACACCATGCGGCACGCGCGGTGCCAGTTCACGGGTGCGGTTCAGGTCGATGGATAGATCGCGCAGGTCGCGGTTATTGATCCCTACCACTTTAGCTTTCAGCTTAACAGCGCGATCCAGTTCTTCTTCATTACTGGCTTCGGTCAGCACGCCCATGTTAAGGCTGTGAGCGACGGCGACGAGCTGAACATACTGATCGTCATCCAGCACTGACAGCATCAGTAAAATTGCATCGGCCTGATAAAAACGGGCCAGATGGATCTGATACGGGTCGATAATGAAATCTTTGCACAGCACTGGCTGTGTGACGGTTTTGCTCACCAGTGGCAGGAAATCAAAGCTGCCCTGGAAGTATTTCTCATCGGTTAATACCGAAATGGCAGAAGCGTAATCTTTATAAACGTTGGCGATTTCTACCGGATCGAAATTCTCGCGGATCTTGCCTTTCGACGGAGAGGCTTGTTTGCACTCCAGAATGAAGGCGGTTCTTGCACCTTGCAGGGCATGGTAGAAATTACGCTGGCTCTGAGTTATTTCGTTCTGAAAGCTGGCCAGTGGTTGTTGTTCTTTGCGTGCCGCGACCCAAACTTCCTTATCGCGAACAATTTTGTGGAGCACGGTTTCCTGCTGCATCACTTATCCTCTTGCTGCCAATGCCAGCACGCGCTGGTAAGGTTCACCGCTGCGCATGACGGCCAAAGCCTGTTGTGCGTTTTGCTTTAAATCTTCCTGACCGAACAGACGCAGTAACATCGCCACATTGACGGCTACCGCGGCTTCATGGGCCGGATCTCCTTTACCTTGTAATAAGCGTGCCAGAATGTCACGGTTTTCTTCCGGCTCGCCGCCCAGCAAGGATTCAATCGGATAATTATCCAGACCAAAGTCTTGTGGCGTCAGTTCGTAAGTGGTGATTTTACCGTCTTTCAGCTCGGCAACTTGTGTGGCTGCGTGGATAGCAACCTCATCCATTCCGCCACCGTGAACCACTGCCGCACGTTCATAACCCAGCGCATGCAAAGTTTCAGCAATCGGCTGCACCAGTTCCGGGCTGTACACGCCAATCAGCGCCAGCGGCGGACGTGCCGGATTAATCAGCGGGCCCAGCACGTTAAACAGCGTGCGGGTTTTCAGCGTTTTTCGTACCGGCATCGCATGGCGAAAGCCGGTGTGGTATTGCGGTGCGAACAGGAAACACACGTTCAGGTCATCAAGTGCTGCACGGGATTCTTGCGCAGGCATATCCAGACGTATGCCAAAAGCAGCCAGTAAATCCGACGAGCCCGAACGGCTCGATACACTGCGGTTACCGTGTTTTGCAACACGAGCGCCACACGCCGCCGCCACGAAGGCGCTGGCGGTAGAAATGTTGATGCTGTTGGTGCCGTCGCCACCGGTGCCGACGATGTCTGCGAACGGGTAATCAGGGCGCGGGAAAGGTTCGGCGTGTGCCAGTAAGGCTTTAGCTGCTCCGGCGATTTCAGCCGGTTGCTCGCCACGCACTTTCATGCTGATTAATGCACCGGCCAGCTGCGCCGGTTCCAGTTCGCCATTCACGATGGCGGTAAATAACTGCTGGCTTTCTTCCTGCGTCATCGTCTGAGCGCGAAACAGATTTTCGAGAATGCCGGGAATAGTTTGCGTTTGCATGACAGTTCTCCTTACGCCAAAGCCCAGGCCAGTGTCTGCTCAAGCAGACGGGCGCCCTGTGAAGTTAAGATGGATTCCGGATGGAACTGGAAACCGCAAACGCGATCTTCTTCATGACGCACTGCCATCACCATGTCACCGAAACGGGCGTTAACGGTCAGACCGTCGGGGATCTGGCTGCCGACCAGCGAGTGATAGCGGGCCACCGGCAGCGGGTTATTCATACCGGCAAACATTGCTTCGTTGTCATGCGTAATTGAAGACGCTTTACCGTGCAGGATTTCACCCGCCTGACCCACAAACCCGCCATAGGTTTCCACAATCGCCTGATGACCCAGACAGATGCCGATAATCGGCAGCTGGCCGCGCAGACGTTTCAGCAGTTCAGGCATGCAACCTGCTTCGGAAGGCGTACCCGGACCCGGAGAAAGCACCAGCACCGGTTTTTCCAGTTGGCTGAGTTTTTCAATAATCACGTCAGCTGGGATCTGATTGCGGTAAATCACCACATTGTGACCGCTTGAACGCAGCTGATCGACGAGGTTGTAAGTAAAGGAATCGACGTTATCGATGAGTAAGATATCGGCCATCTTAAAATACCTCTTTCGCATTGTGGGCGGTGGCGATGGCGCGCAGCACTGCACGGGCTTTATTACGGGTTTCATCGGCTTCAGCTTGCGGGATGGAATCCAGCACTACGCCGCCGCCGGCCTGCACGGTAGCGATGCCGTCTTCGACATACGCAGAGCGGATCACGATGCAAGTATCTAAATCACCGTGAGCGGTGAAGTAGCCTACCGCGCCGCCGTAGCTACCCCGACGGGTCTGCTCGGAACCCGAAATCAGCTGCATGGCGCGTACTTTCGGTGCGCCGGTCAGCGTGCCCATATTCATAACGGCCTGATAAGCATGCAACACATCAAGGTCATGACGCAGTGTGCCGACCACGCGGGACACCAGATGCATCACGAAAGAGTAACGGTCAACTTTGGTCAGGTCGGCAACGTAGCGGCTGCCCGGTTCGCAGATACGTGCCAGATCGTTACGCGCTAAATCCACCAGCATCAGATGCTCAGCCAGTTCTTTATGATCGGTACGCATTTCCAGTTCGATACGGCTGTCGAGATCTAAATCCAGCGAGCCGTCAGCACGGCGACCACGAGGGCGGGTTCCGGCAATCGGATAGATTTCAATCTGGCGATTCGTCGCGTCATATTTCAGCGCGCTCTCAGGCGATGCGCCGAACAACGTGAAATCGTTGTCCTGCATGAAGAACATGTACGGACTCGGATTATTGTTTTTCAGCGTTTCATACGCGGCCAGCGGGGCAGGGCACGGAAGTGAGAAACGACGTGAAGGCACGACCTGGAAAATTTCACCGGCGCGGATCGCCACTTTCATTTTCTCAACAACGGCACCGAACACTTCATCACTCTGGTTCACGCTCAGTTGCATTTCCGGCACGCTCTGATGCGGAATGGTGTGCGCCGGTAACTGCAGCTGATGTTGCAACTGTTCCAGACGCTCGTGCAGGCGCTGTTTCTCTTCAGCGGAAGGCGTAAACAGGCTGGCCTGAAGACGGCAGGAGCGGTGCTGATGGTCAAGCACCAGCAGGGTTTCTGCAAGATAGAAACAGAAATCCGGGCAGCGCTGGTCAGAAGGCAGTTGTGGCAAATCTTCAAAACCGGCGACCAGGTCATAAGCAAACAGACCGCCGAGGAACATGGCCTCGCGCTCATCAGCAGGCGTTTCAACCGAAGTCAGAATGCTGCGCAGTGCATCAAACACAGAACGCGAACGCAGACGCGCATCTTCGTCCTGCATTTGATCAATAGACGGGAAGCTCAGTTCGCGACCGTTCGGGCGGACATCATTGCGAATTTCAGCCGGTAACGCGGCGTCAATCAGTGACAGTAAAGAAGCGCCGTTGGGGGTGAGTGCCTGAATCGAAACCCGGGAACCCAGCGCGGTAATGCGCAGGGCGCTGTCGACAATCAACAGGCTCTTCAGGTTTTCTTTGCTCGTCACTTCGGAGGACTCGAGCAGCAGTGTGGCCGGGCGCGCGCCGCAAAGTTGGTGGAAAATGGCCGTCGGGTCGCCGCGGTAACATCCTTCTGCGGTCAGCAATTCTAATCGTGGTTTCTGAATAGTCATTTTGCTTCCTGAAATTTTCTCAACGTTTCTGTAAAACGGATTTCAAATAGACGGCCACAAAAAAGCCCGCATTATGCGGGCTTCGGAAATCTTGCAGCGTCTGATGACAGCTATGCGTGATTATTCCGCCCGCCAAAGGGAAGTACGCCACCCGCTGAGAACCGCCATCATGTGTGTTTTCATCATCAGACACTCTTGTTTGTTTATGAAGCTAACGTCTTTGAAACGTAAGCTTTCTGAATCGGTTTGTCACGTTGTTCATTGCTGAACTGTCCCGTGAACTTGCGTACTAGTAAACTAGTTCAGCGATGTAAAGTCAACCCTCTTTTTCATGCACTTCCCCCCTTTAGTGCGGCTGTATTATGCAAAAAGTGTTATCGCACCGTTACAGTGCGTAGCATCAGGGGGGAAATCATCCCTAACGTGAGAAGCACTAACGCGTTATGATGAGTGCTGCATTCAAAACAGGTTAATTCCCCACGTGACGACGACTTTACCCATAAACACTTCATCTTCAGCAGACGATCAGACCACCAGCACTGCATTCACGATCTACGATCTTCACAGCCATACCACGGCTTCGGACGGCTATTTATCCCCTGAAGCACTGGTCGCGCGTGCGGTAGAAATGCGGGTGGGCATTCTGGCGATCACCGATCACGACAGCACGGAAGGGCTGGCGCGGGCGGCAAAGGCCATTGCTGAAAATCAGCTGCCGCTGCAACTGGTGAACGGTGTTGAAATTTCTACATTGTGGGAAAACCATGAAATTCACATTGTCGGACTGGGCATCGACCCTTCGCATCCGGCGATGATCGAACTGCTGAAAGTGCAGGCCGATTTGCGCCAGCAACGTGCGCAGGAAATGGGCCGCCGTCTGGCAAAAGCGCGTATCGAAGGTGCATGGGAAGGCGCGCTGCGTCTGGCCGACGGCGGTGCCGTCACCCGGGCGCACTTTGCCCGCTATCTGGTGGAATTCGGTGTGGCTGACAATATCGCCCAGGTGTTCAAAAAATTCCTCGCTAAAGGCAAGACCGGCTACGTTCCGCCACAGTGGTGTACAATAGAACAAGCGATTGATGCAATTCATCAGTCTGGCGGACAGGCCGTAGTCGCCCATCCGGGGCGTTATGACTTGTCCACAAAATGGCTGAAACGCCTGCTCGCGTTCTTTGCAGAACAGGGCGGCGATGCCATGGAAGTCGCGCAGTGTCAGCAGGCCCCCAATGAGCGTGCGCAACTGGCGACTTACGCCCGTGACTATAATCTGCTCGCCTCGCAGGGTTCTGATTTCCATCAGCCCTGTTCGTGGATTGAGCTGGGGCGCAAACTTTGGCTACCCGCAGGCGTTGAACCGGTATGGCAACACTGGCCGGTCGCCGGGAAACAGCCTGAAATTGAACCGGTCTGAAGCCCGACCGCAGAAGAAGAATTAAGAGGGAACAATGAGTCAATATTTTTATATTCACCCCGAGAATCCGCAGCCACGTCTGATTAATCAGGCGGTTGAATTACTGCGCAAGGGGAATGTGATCGTTTATCCGACGGACTCAGGCTATGCGCTGGGTTGTCGTCTGGAAGAAAAGAACGCGATGGAGCGCATTTGCCGCATCCGTCAGTTAGACGGAAACCACAACTTTACCCTGATGTGCCGTGACCTCTCTGAGCTGTCCACCTACGCTTACGTTGATAATTCGGCATTTCGTCTGATCAAAAATAACACGCCAGGCAACTACACGTTCATCCTCAAAGCGACCAAAGAAGTGCCGCGTCGCCTGATGAGTGAGAAACGTAAAACGATTGGTCTGCGCGTGCCGTCAAACCCGATTGCTGTCGCATTACTGGACGTACTGGGTGAGCCGCTGATGTCCACCACGCTGATGCTGCCGGGCAATGACTTTGCAGAATCTGATCCGGAAGACATCAAAGATCATTTAGGCAAGCTGGTGGATCTGGTCATTGATGGCGGATCCCTGGGGCAGCAACCGACGACGGTGATTGACCTGACCGAAGCGTCACCGGAAGTGATTCGTGAAGGTGCGGGGGATCCGGCGCCTTTCCGCTGATCTTTCCGTGAGACATTTTTTGCATTTTGTTTGAAAAATAATCAGCCCGTAAAGTCCTTAGCGGGATACAAATTACCGATAAATGTGTATAATGGCGGGCTGACTTTTTTGTAAGTCGTTGTATCACTACGCAATAACTGAATTTTGGCGGGCAGATGGCGAATCACGTCATGCTGCCGGCTCCCCCCGACGCCTGTGAAGGCGACAAATGAGGCTGCTCAATGAGCGAGAAGTATAATTCCCAGAAGCACACCAGCGATAAAGCCAAACCGGCACGTCCATCTGGTGACAAGCCAAAAAGTGGCAGAAATTCCGGCGCAGCAAAAAGCCGTCCGGAACCGTCACGGGCTGAAAAACGCGGCGAAAAGCCACGTACTGACAAACCACGTACAGATAAACCACGCAGCGACAAGCCGCGTTCAGACAAACCACGTTCTGACGCAGGCCGCGGCGATTCACGCACCGAAAACTCCCGTATAGAAAAACCACGTACAGGCAAACCGGGTCGTCCGGAAAATGCCCGCGGAGAAAAACCTCGCGCGCCGCTGAAACCGCGTGGTACCAAACCTAAAGCTGAAACACTGTTTGATGAAAACGGTGACGAAGAAGAAGTGAAATACCAGAAGCCGAAGAACGCACTGGACAGCACCGAAGGGCAAAGCGAAAAGCTGCAAAAAGTCCTTGCGCGTGCAGGTCATGGTTCACGTCGCGAAGTCGAAGCAATGATTCAGGCTGGCCGCGTCAGCGTTGACGGTAAGATTTCCACACTGGGCGACCGCGTGGAAGTCACCGGCGGCACCAAAATTCGTCTTGATGGCCACGTTCTGTCAGTGATGGAATCGCAGGACACCGTTTGCCGCGTGCTGGCGTACTACAAGCCGGAAGGCGAGTTGTGTACGCGCAGCGATCCGGAAGGCCGTCCGACCGTCTTTGACCGCCTGCCAAAAATGCGCGGTTCACGCTGGATTGCGGTAGGTCGTCTGGATGTTAACACTTCCGGCCTGCTGTTATTCACCACCGACGGTGAACTGGCTAACCGCCTGATGCACCCGAGCCGTGAAGTTGAGCGTGAATATGCCGTACGTGTGTTCGGTCAGGTTGATGATGAAAAAATCAAACAACTGAGCCGTGGTGTGCAGCTGGAAGACGGTCCTGCGGCCTTCCGCTCGATCAAATTCCAGGGCGGGGAAGGCCTGAACCAGTGGTACAACGTGACCCTGACAGAAGGGCGTAACCGTGAAGTTCGCCGTTTGTGGGAAGCCGTTGGCGTGCAGGTGAGTCGTCTGATCCGTGTACGTTATGGTGATCTGAATCTGCCTAAAGGCTTGCCTCGTGGCGGCTATAAAGAGCTGGATCTGCCAGACATCAACTATCTGCGCACACTGGTTGATATGACCGAAGAAACCGTCAGCAAACTGCCGGTTGAACGTGACCGTCGTCGTGTGAAAGCTAACCAGATCCGTCGTGCTGTTAAGCGCCACACTCAGGTTGCTCCGGCACGTCGTACAACCGGACCGGCAAAACGGGGTTAATCGCTGACAAGCGAGGCACTTGCGTCTATGCTCATAAACCGCAGTCAGTGACTGCGGTTTTTTTTGCTCAAAATTCAGGGCATAACGTCATTTCAGACGAATATTGAATTAACAAACGGAAAGCAAGGAACCGATTATGATGCTGATCACCGGCGGTGCCCGCAGCGGCAAAAGCCGTTTTGCCGAGCAGATAGCTGAAAAACGTGGCGGCGAGGTGCTGTATATCGCCACCTCAATCGTGACCGATGCAGAAATGGCGGAGAGGATCCGCTATCACCAGCAACAACGTCCGGCTCACTGGCATACTTTTGAAAGCTATCGCGATCTGGGAGACGTCGTGCGTGCGCATCAGGCGCAGTTTCCGACCATTATTATCGAGTGCATTACGACGCTTATCACCAATCTTTTGTTTGATATTGCCGGTGAAACATCCCCGGAAAATATGGATTTTGACGCCATAGAGCGGCATATTTTTGCGCAAGTTGAACAACTGATGGAAGCTGCGCAACATCCTGAATCTGAAGTGATTATTGTCACCAACGAAGTGGGCATGGGCATTGTGCCGGACAACCAGCTGGCGCGGCGTTTTCGTGATATCGCCGGTCGGGTGAATCAGCAACTGGCCTCTGCAGCGGACGATGTCTACCTGATCGTCTCCGGTATTCCGTTACCGGTGAAAACATCGGAATAAAACCATTCAGAAAGGGAATTGATTATGGGTTTTTTGCGTCTGTTTCTGGCGACGTTGCAATTTCTTACCCGCATTCCGGTCAGGGAAAGATGGTGCGACGGCATTGAACTGAAAGACTATTCCCGCGGGATTGTCTGTTTTCCGCTGGTCGGGCTGGTGATTGGTCTGCTGACCGCGCTGGCAGGGTGGATTTTCATCCCACACGTTGGCTCGCTTGTCGCGGCAGTCGCCGTGGTCATCACACATATCATGCTGACCGGCGGTCTGCATCTCGACGGATTAGCCGACAGTTGCGACGGTCTGTTTTCCGTGCGCAGCCGTGAGCGGATCCTGGAAATCATGCGCGACAGCCGCATCGGCACAAATGGCGCGCTGGCGCTGATTGTGGCCGTTGTGCTGCGTACAGCGCTGATCTATCAGATGAGCGCTGACGTATTGCCGGTGCTGGCGTTACTTATCGTCACGCCGGTTGTCGGGCGGGGCATGATGGCGGTAATGATGTACCGTCAGGCTTATGCCCGCGAGTCGGGAATGGGCAACTTATTTATCGGTAAAATCAGTGAAGGGCGGTTTTATATCACATTGCTGCTGATGGCAGCGCTGGTCTTGTTGATTGGCGGGTTATCATCCCTGTTTGCATTGCTGATGACGCTGGTGTTTGTCTTAGGTTTCCGGCGTTTTGTCGCCAGCCGCATTGGGGGGCAGACCGGTGATACCCTGGGCGCAGCATGTGAATTAAGCGAACTGGTCTTCCTGTTTTTCCTGCTATGGCACTGAGATAAAGGACACAATCATGAAACTGTATCTGATAAGGCACGGACAAACTCAGGCTAACGTTAAGGGGTTTTTTTGCGGCAGCAGCGACATTGCGCTGACTGCCGAAGGTGAGCAGCAGGCGCAGCACGTCGGCCGCCAGCTGGCGTCTGTGCCGCTCGATGCGCTGATCCACACAGATATGCGCCGCAGCCGGGACACGGCGGCTATTATTGCTCACGGGCGCGAGCTGACGATGGAAACTCAGCCGCTGTTACAGGAGATGGCGTTTGGCGAATGGGAAATGCGCCATCACAAGGAGCTGGAAGCCTCACAGGCTGAAGGTTATCAGGCATGGTGTCAGGACTGGCAAAAGGCCGATGTCCCGCAGGGCGAGTCTTTTACAGATTTCACCCGGCGTATCCGCCAGGCTTTGCAGCAGCTGCATCTTCGCCCGCAGGAAAGCCGGTTAGCGATCGTCGCACATCAGGGATCGCTCAGCCTGTTGCTGGCGATGATGCTCAAACTGGCGCCTTCCGACATGTGGCGCTTCCCGTTTAAGCAGGGCTGCCTGTGTGAAATTGACCTCAGTCACGGCGCCTGTGTGATTCAGCGTTTTAACGACAGCGGTATTTAACTTTTTAAACAAGTAAGGAAAACCCGATGGCTTCGCTGGCAAATATCCTCCGTCAGATTGCTGAACCCGATGCGCAGGCCGCGCAGAAAGCGGCAGAACGGCTCGACAGTCTGGTCAAACCGCTGGGCAGCCTTGGCCGCCTGGAACAACTGGCAGTCCAGCTGGCCTCAATTCGTGGCAATCAGCCGTTGCATTTTCCCAGCAAAGAAGTGCTGGTGATGGCGGCCGATCACGGCGTATGGCAGGAAGGTGTCACGCCGTCTCCGCAGGTCGTAACGGCCATTCAGGCTGTGAATATTGTGCAAGGGAAAGCCGGAGTTTCTGTGCTGGCACGGGCTGCCGGCGCGCAAGTTACGCTGATTGATTGCGGAATAATCGGCCCGGATATCCCCGGCACGCTCAACCATAAAATCGCGCAGGGGACCGGCAATATTGCCACCGGTCCGGCAATGACGCGTGAACAGGCTGAGTCATTACTGGTCTGGAGTGCGGAACGGGTAATCGCCAAAGCTGAAAGCGGTTTATCGCTGCTGGCTGTGGGCGAACTCGGTATGGCAAACACCACGCCCGCAGCGGCGATGGTGGCGGTGCTGACCGGCGCTCAGCCTGCACAAACCGTCGGGCTGGGCGCGAATCTGCCGCCGGACCGGTTGGCACATAAAATCAGCGTGGTTGAAAAAGCTATTGCCGTTAATCAGCCTGACCCGTCTGATGCGCTGGATGTGATGGCAAAAGTAGGTGGTTTTGAACTGGTGGCGATGGCAGGTGCAATGATTGGTGCGGCGGCTGCCGGTATTCCGCTGGTGCTGGATGGTTTTCTTTCCTGCGCATCGGCACTGGCCGCGTGTCAGATTGCACCTGCGCTCAAACCCTATCTCATTCCTTCGCATCTTTCGGCAGAGCAGGGCGCGACACTGGCAATGGAAGCGCTGGGCCTCCGGCCGTATTTTGATCTGAATCTGCGGCTGGGAGAAGGCAGCGGCGCTGCGCTTGCGTTACCGCTGATTGATGCCGCCTGCGCTATTCATAACGAAATGGCAACGCTGGCGGAATGCCAGATAGAGCTTTAACCCGCAAAACAGGAGATCACCAGTCGATGCCCTGTTGCGCCATAATACCGGCGTCAAAGGCGTGTTTTACCGGCCGCAGTTCGCTGACGGTGTCGGCCATTTCCAGCAGATCACGATGACAGCCCCGTCCGGTAATAATCACAGTCTGGTGCGCCGGACGGGCATTCAGGGCATCCACCACGTCCTGTAAATCCAGATAGCCGAAACTGACCATGTAGGTCAGTTCATCAAGCACCACGAGATCTAACGAGGCATCGGCCAGCATGCGTTTTCCGTGCTGCCACACGGCCTGACAGGCCTCGGTATCGGTTTCTTTATTCTGCGTTTCCCAGGTAAAACCGGTTGCCATCACCTGAAATTCCACGCCATGCGGCTCAAGCAGATTCTTCTCACCGTTCGGCCATTCACCCTTGATAAACTGGATCGCCGCCGCACGCATGCCGTGTCCGACAGCACGGGTGACGGTACCAAAGGCCGCCGTGGTTTTGCCCTTACCGTTGCCGGTAAATACAATTAAAATGCCGCGTTGTTCTTTGGCAGCATCAATACGTGCATCAACCTGTTCTTTCAGCTTTTGCTGGCGCTGCTTGTGGCGATCTTCGGTCATCAGTGACTCCGTGATTATTCTGCCGGACCGGCTTTACGCCCCGGCTGGGCATCAAAACTGATACCGGTTTTACGGCGGCTGTCATCGCCCATCAGGTAAAGATACAACGGCATGATATCAGCCGGTGTTTTGAGCTTATCTTTGTTTTCATCGGGGAACGCCGAGGCCCGCATGCTGGTGCGTGTGCCGCCGGGATTGATACAGTTCACGCGCAGACCGGTATGTTTATGTTCTTCGGCAAGCACCTGCATCATGCCTTCGGTAGCAAATTTGGATACCGCGTATGCACCCCAGCCGCTGCGACCTTCGCGACCCACGCTGGAGGTGGTGAAGACCAGCGAAGAACTGGCGGATTTCAGCATTAACGGCAGTAAGGCCTGCGTCAGCATAAAGGTCGCATTGACGTTGACCTGCATAACGTTCATCCAGTCCTGCAACTTAATCTGCGCCATTGGCGTGATGTCTGTCAGCAAACCGGCGTTGTGCAATACGCCGTCGAGATGCGGTACCCATTGTGCGATTTGATCGGCAACGCGCTGGCAATCCTGCTGGCTGGCGGTCAGTAAATCCAGAGAATAAATGAAAGCCGGGCGCAGATTTTTCGCCGCAATTTCTTGCTGCACGCTGGCCAGCTTGCTCTCAGTACGCCCCAGCAAAATCACCTGCGCACCAAAGCGGGAATAGGTCAGAGCAGCTTCGCGACCAATGCCGTCGCCGGCACCGGTAATGAGAATAATGCGGTTGTTGAGCAAATCAGATTTAGGATGGTAATGCACAGTCAGTCCTCTCATACGGGGCGCGATGTAGCGGCAAATGGCCGTCATCACATCTGGCGCTCTTAATATCAAAAAATGCAGGGAACGGGAGAAGTGGCGCTCGACCGGAGTCCGACATTTTGGTGAAAATTTGGGGTATTTCGGCAGTGATCACCGGTTATATGCCTCAAATGGGCATGAGTTTCAATGATTAACCGAAAAACGGACAGCTCTTTTGTAACAAAATTGGAACACGGACGCACTCAGTTTTACGTACGATTGACAATGTCATATTCAAACAAGACGTCGCGGCGGCGATTGACTAGAATGTTCAACATCTTTCTGACCACGGTTTTATGACCACATAGATAAGGCGGTTTTGTGGATTTACTTTCTCTTTATGGGCTGTTTCTGGCCAAAGTTGTGACCGTAGTGATCGCCATCGGCGCGCTGGTAATTCTGGTGGTTGGCCTTCGTCACCGTAAATCTCACAGTAAAGGTGAGTTACAGCTGATCGACTTAGGCGAGCAATATCGCGAAATGCAACGTGAAATGCGCAGTGCGCGTATGAATCCGGCTGAGCAGAAAATTCGTAGCAAGGAACTGAAGAAAAAAGATAAAGCGGAAGCTAAACAGAAAAAACTGCAGGCAAAAACGGGTGGCACGAAAAGCAAACCGTGCCTGTATGTGCTCGATTTTAAAGGCAGTATGGACGCTCATGAAGTGACTTCGCTGCGTGAAGAGATCTCGGCGGTGCTGGCGGTGGCGACACCGGAAGACGAAGTGCTGTTGCGCCTCGAAAGTCCTGGCGGGGTGGTACACGGTTATGGCCTGGCTGCCTCTCAACTGGTTCGCCTGCGTCAGAGCGGGATCCGACTGACCGTTGCCGTGGATAAGGTGGCCGCCAGCGGCGGTTATATGATGGCCTGCGTGGCAGACCGTATTGTTGCCGCACCGTTTGCCATCATTGGTTCCATTGGTGTTGTGGCGCAAATCCCGAACTTTAACCGTCTGCTGAAAAAGAACGACATTGATATTGAGTTGCATACGGCGGGTGAGTTTAAACGCACGCTGACGTTGCTGGGTGAAAACACCGAAGAAGGGCGCGAAAAATTCCGTGAAGACCTGAACGAAACGCATGTTCTGTTCAAGGAGTTTGTACATCAAAACCGTCCTTCACTTGATATTAATGCGGTAGCGACAGGTGAGCACTGGTTCGGTACCCAGGCACGAGAAAATGGTCTGATTGATGCGATTGGTACTAGTGACGATTTGCTGATTGCCGAAATGAAAAATCATGAAGTGATCGCGGTGCGTTACAGCCGCCGTAAACGCATGATGGACCGGTTTACCGGCAGCGCAGCAGAAAGCGCGGATCGTCTGTTCCTGCGCTGGTTGCAGCGCAGCCAGAAACCGTTGCTGTAACGCGAAACTGGCAGGGCATGAATCGTTCTGGCGGAGCATGACGTTCTGGCCGAGCATGAAGAGTAAAAAAGGGACTGATGTCCCTTTTTTACTGTCCCGATTTACTGCAAGAGTTTATCGGGAACGCTTACCTTTATTAGTCTTTTTTATGCTTAGTCTTCGAGATGGTATTTTTCTGAAAAAAGATGAGCCAGGTGTTTAAACATATTAAATACCGCCGTGGTTTTTCTGGTCGGTAAACCGTCCTCATCCATGAAAAACTCTCCGCGGAAAACCAGCACATTGCCTTTCTGCTCAACCTCTGTCGCCAGCATTCCGTGCATGTAATCTTCATGCTCACGGATAACCTTATTCGCTTCGATCAGTAAAGCTTCACGACTAATTGCCGATGTATTTTCGTGCATGATATTTACTCCCCACTATAATTGCTGACGTTATTGTAATCCCGCCACGGAGAAAACCGCAAATCTGCTGTGGGTAATCCGCCCGGACGGTTGATTATTAATTGTGCGAAACAGTAAAGGGTTTACGTGAATTGGCGAAAAGAGCGTTTAGGTGTTAATTAGTTTGCGTGACGATTTTTATCAGGTAGAGTGTGGGATTTTGTGGCTTCAGGTGGAATGTTTTGTTTACGCTTGGTCATTATTTGACTTAAAAACGGGCGCATTCTGCTGAGCCCTGTCTGGTTAATCCCTCGCAAAATCAGTGTTTTGAACCTCTGGAAGTCAGTTCTCGCCTTGTTTGAAAGAAATAGGTTGACGTTCTGACTCACTGCCGCAATATAAAAAAAGACGTGATATTGTGCCGCGGCATAACTAGACAAAATCTTCTTCAGCTGATGAAGAATCATTCAGGTAAAGGTAATTATGGGCAAAGCTCTCGTAATAGTTGAGTCCCCGGCAAAAGCCAAAACGATTAATAAATATTTAGGAAATGACTACGTGGTTAAGTCCAGCGTCGGTCATATCCGTGATTTACCGACCAGTGGATCCGCTGCTAAAAAGACCGCCGCCTCAACCGAAGAAAAAACAAAGAAAAAAGTAAAAAAGGATGAGAAAACTGCGCTGGTTAATCGCATGGGTGTCGATCCGTTTCATGGCTGGGCTGCCCAATACGAAATACTTCCGGGTAAAGAAAAAGTTGTTGCTGAGTTAAAAGCGTTAGCGGAAAAAGCTGACCACATCTATCTCGCAACCGACCTTGACCGCGAAGGAGAGGCGATTGCCTGGCATTTGCGGGAAGTGATTGGCGGTGATGACAAGCGTTTCAGCCGCGTGGTATTCAACGAAATTACTAAAAACGCGATTCAGAACGCCTTTAAAGAACCCGGCGAACTGAATATTGATCGTGTGAATGCTCAGCAGGCGCGTCGCTTTATGGACCGCGTGGTGGGTTACATGGTGTCCCCGCTGCTGTGGAAGAAAATTGCCCGTGGTTTATCCGCTGGCCGTGTTCAGTCCGTGGCAGTGCGTCTGGTCGTGGAACGCGAGAAAGAAATCAAAGCGTTCGTTCCGGAAGAATACTGGGAATTGCATGCAGATTTGCTGGCGAAGAAAGACACTGCGCTGCAAATGGAAGTGACGCATCACCTGGAAAAACCGTTCAAGCCGGTCAATAAAGAACAGACTCATGCAGCCGTTTCGCTGCTTGAGAAAGCGCGCTACACCGTTGTTGATCGTGAAGACAAACCGACCAGCAGCAAACCGGGTGCGCCGTTCATTACGTCCACGTTGCAACAGGCGGCCAGTACGCGTCTGAGCTTCGGTGTGAAGAAAACCATGATGATGGCCCAGCGTCTGTACGAAGCCGGTCATATCACCTATATGCGTACTGACTCCACTAACCTGAGCCAGGACGCGGTGGAAATGGTACGTGGCTATATTGGCGAGAATTTCGGCGATAAATATCTGCCGAAAGCCCCGCTGCAATACAGCAACAAAGAGAACTCTCAGGAAGCGCACGAAGCGATTCGTCCTTCTGATGTGGCGGTTGTTTCCGAACAGCTCAAAGATATGGAAGCGGACGCACAGCGTCTGTATCAGCTGATCTGGCGCCAGTTTGTAGCGTGTCAGATGACACCAGCCCAGTACGATTCCACTACGCTGACGGTTAAAGCCGGTGATTATTCCCTGCGCGCTAAAGGTCGTACGCTGCGTTTCGATGGCTGGACCAAAGTGATGCCTGCGTTGCGTAAAGGCGACGAAGACAGAACGTTACCGGCGATAGAAGTCGGCACGGAACTGGAACTGCAACAACTGCTGCCAACTCAGCACTTCACCAAACCGCCAGCGCGTTTTAGCGAAGCGTCTCTGGTAAAAGAGCTGGAAAAACGTGGCATTGGCCGTCCGTCCACTTATGCGTCGATCATTTCGACCATTCAGGACCGCGGTTACGTTCACGTTGAAAACCGCCGTTTCTACGCCGAGAAAATGGGTGAAATCGTCACCGATCGTCTGGAAGAAAACTTCCGCGAACTGATGAACTACGATTTCACCGCACGCATGGAAGACGGTCTGGATCAGGTCGCCAATAACAAGGCGGAATGGAAAGCGGTTCTCGATGAATTCTTCAGTGAATTCAGCAAACAGTTAGAAACCGCCGAGAAAGATCCTGAAGAAGGCGGTATGCGCCCGAATCAAATGGTACTGACCAGCATCGAATGTCCGACCTGTGGCCGTCCGATGGGGATCCGCACCGCCAGCACCGGCGTGTTCCTGGGTTGTTCCGGTTATGCATTGCCGCCGAAAGAGCGCTGCAAAACCACCATCAACCTGATTGCTGATGCAGAAGTGCTTAACATTCTGGAAGGCGACGAAGCCGAAGCCAATGCGTTGCGTGCAAAACGTCGTTGCGGCAAATGCGGCACGGCGATGGACAGCTACCTCATCGACAATCAGCGCAAATTGCATGTCTGTGGTAATAACCCGGAATGCGATGGCTACGACATCGAGCAGGGTGAGTTCCGCATCAAAGGCTATGACGGCCCGATTGTTGAGTGCGAAAAATGTGGTTCTGAAATGCACCTGAAAATGGGACGTTTCGGTAAGTACATGGGTTGTACCAACGACGAGTGTAAAAACACCCGTAAGATTTTACGTAACGGTGACGTTGCACCGCCGAAAGAAGATCCGGTTCCTTTGCCAGAATTGCCGTGTGAGAAGTCAGACGCCTATTTCGTTCTGCGTGATGGTGCGGCCGGTGTCTTCCTGGCTGCCAACACTTTCCCAAAATCGCGCGAAACCCGTGCGCCGCTGGTGGAAGAACTGAAACGCTTTAAAGATCGTCTGCCGGAAAAACTGAGCTATCTGGCCGATGCACCAGTCGCAGACCCGGAAGGCAATAAATCGATGGTACGTTTCAGCCGCAAGACCAAACAGCAGTACGTTTCCTCCGAGAAAGACGGTAAAGCCACTGGCTGGACGGCGTTCTTTGTTGACGGTAAATGGGTCGAAGGCAAAAAATAATTATCGCCGTCATACTTCAACTTGCCGCCTTCCTGCAATTTGAATTATTTAGGCGATAACCGAATTACTGCATTCTGTTGCGCAGTTGTAAAAAACCAGTCCTCCGGGCTGGTTTTTTTATTGCATTAAGATCTATCATCGCTGAGTTCTGCGTGTTTTTATTATCAGTCTGAGACAGGCCGCGATTATCGTTATGTTCTTCGGGTATACATGACATTAATAATTGATATAATTGTTATATAAAATTTATTCTTATGCACTTAAGTAATAAGTTAATGCGTCTGGGGCATAAAAACGGTGCGTTCACAGACTTCCGGTATTCGATATAAAAATCATTTCCAGTCTGTTCAGCCAACGGATGAACAGGGATGGCGACAGGGTTTGAAACCAGGGTGGTATGAGATATGAAATTGCAGCAACTGCGCTACATCGTAGAGGTTGTTAATCACAATCTGAACGTCAGTTCGACGGCAGAAGGCCTGTACACGTCGCAGCCGGGTATCAGTAAACAGGTTCGCATGCTGGAAGATGAACTGGGGATCCAGATTTTTTCGCGCAGCGGCAAACATCTGACGCAGGTCACACCCGCCGGGCAGGAAATTATCCGTATCGCCCGTGAAGTCTTGTCTAAAGTTGATGCCATTAAAGCCGTGGCCGGTGAGCACACCTATCCCGACAAAGGTTCATTGTATGTGGCGACCACGCACACGCAGGCGCGTTATGCTCTGCCGAATGTGATTAAAGGCTTTATTGAGCGTTACCCGCGCGTTTCGCTGCATATGCATCAGGGCTCTCCGACTCAAATCGCTGAAGCCGTTTCCAAAGGGAATGCCGATTTCGCTATCGCGACAGAAGCCCTGCATCTGTACGATGACCTGGTGATGTTACCGTGCTACCACTGGAACCGTGCGGTGGTGGTTCAGCCGGATCATCCGCTGGCGGGCAAAGAAAAAGTCACCATCGAAGAACTGGCCGCTTATCCTATCGTCACTTATACCTTCGGTTTTACCGGCCGTTCAGAGCTTGATACCGCGTTCAACCGTGCAGGTCTGACGCCGCGCATTGTTTTTACCGCCACCGATGCCGACGTTATCAAAACCTATGTACGTCTGGGGCTCGGCGTTGGGGTGATCGCCAGTATGGCGGTGGATCCGGTGCAGGATCCGGATCTGGTCACCGTAGATGCGCGTGATATCTTCACCTACAGCACCACTAAAATCGGTTTCCGCCGCAGCACCTTCCTGCGCAGTTACATGTACGATTTCATTCAGCGCTTTGCACCGCATCTGACGCGTGATGTGGTGGACACCGCCATTTCCCTGCGCTCAAACGAAGATATTGAAGAGATGTTTAAAGACATCAAATTGCCGGTGAAATAAACCGCAACATTTTCTTTGCTGACCGCCAGTCCCGCCGCCTCTGATGATGCTGCGGGATTTTTTTTGCCTGTTGAACACTTTGAGCTGTTATCGGAATGTTAACAATTATTTGTGTTATCTTTAACTATGCACTTATAAGCCAGCGGGTTATTCCTTACGGCCACGCTGAGCGCTAAAGGAGAAGCTATGTCGTCTATTCGCAAGAACAGTCTGGATAAGCTGGCGGTCCAGAACAAGGAGTTCCACTACTACAGCCTGCCACTCGCAGCCAAAACGCTGGGTGATATCCAGCGTCTGCCCAAATCCCTCAAAGTGTTATTCGAAAATCTGTTGCGCCATGTTGATGGCGATACCGTCACGGAAAGTGATTTACAGGAACTGGTCAGCTGGCAGAAAACCGGCCATGCGGACAGGGAAATTGCTTACCGTCCGGCGCGTGTTCTGATGCAGGATTTCACCGGTGTCCCTGCTGTGGTCGATCTGGCGGCGATGCGTCAGGCGGTCAAACGGCTTGGCGGCAATGTCGAACAGGTCAACCCCTTATCGCCGGTTGATCTGGTCATCGACCACTCCGTAACGGTCGATGAATTCGGTGATGATCAGGCCTTTGACGAAAACGTCCGGCTGGAAATGGAGCGTAATAACGAACGCTATCAGTTCCTGCGCTGGGGACAAAAAGCCTTCAACCGTTTTCGTGTGGTCCCGCCTGGCACCGGTATCTGTCATCAGGTCAACCTTGAGTATCTCGGGCAAACTGTCTGGCACGAAGAACAGGATGGCAAAACGGTCGCCTATCCCGACACACTGGTCGGCACCGATTCGCATACCACTATGATCAACGGTTTGGGCATTTTAGGCTGGGGCTGCGGCGGTATCGAAGCAGAAGCAGCAATGCTCGGACAACCCGTTTCCATGCTGATCCCTGATGTTGTCGGGTTCAAACTCACGGGTAAATTACGCGAAGGCATCACCGCGACAGACCTGGTGTTAACGGTCACACAGATGCTGCGCAAACACGGCGTGGTGGGCAAATTTGTTGAATTCTACGGTGACGGACTGGCTGACCTGCCGCTGGCCGACCGCGCCACCATTGCCAATATGTCGCCGGAATTCGGCGCAACCTGCGGATTCTTCCCGGTGGATGACGTCACCCTGAGCTACATGAAACTCAGTGGCCGCAGCGACGAGCAAATCGAACTGGTGAAAGCCTATTCTCAGGTGCAGGGCTTGTGGCGTAATGCCGGTGATGAGCCGGTCTTTACCAGTACGCTGGCGCTGGACATGGGGGAAGTCGAGCCAAGCCTGGCCGGGCCTAAACGTCCGCAGGATCGCGTGGCGCTGCCCAATGTCCCTAAAGCGTTTAAAGCGGCAACGGAACTGGAGCTGGGTCACAATAAAGCAGGGCGCAGCGATAAAGAGACATTCACACTGGACGGCCAGCATTATGCCCTGACCACCGGTGCGGTGGTCATTGCTGCCATCACCTCTTGTACCAATACCTCGAATCCAAGCGTGCTGATGGCGGCCGGTTTGCTCGCTAAAAATGCCGCAGAAAAAGGCCTCACCAGTAAACCTTGGGTGAAAACTTCGCTGGCGCCGGGTTCTAAAGTGGTGACCGATTATCTTAATGCCGCCGGTCTGATGCCGTATCTGGAACAACTCGGATTTAATCTTGTGGGTTATGGATGTACGACCTGTATCGGTAACTCAGGGCCGTTGCCTGAACCGATTGAATCGGCCATTAAAGCCGGTGATCTGACCGTCGGGGCGGTACTTTCCGGTAACCGTAACTTCGAAGGACGTATTCATCCGCTGATTAAAACCAACTGGCTGGCTTCACCGCCGCTGGTGGTGGCTTACGCACTGGCGGGGAACATGAATGTCGATCTGACGACCGATCCGCTGGGAGAGGACAAAGACGGCAACCCGGTATATCTGAAAGATATCTGGCCTTCCGCCAATGACATTGCCAACGCGGTCGGGCAGGTGACGACGGAAATGTTCCACAAAGAATATGCCGAAGTCTTCAACGGTGATGCCAGCTGGCAGGCGATTCAGGTTGATGGCACGCCGACCTACACCTGGCAGGAAGATTCTACTTACATCCGCCATCCGCCCTTCTTCAGCGATATGAAAGCCGAGCCGGATGCACTCGAAGACATCAAAGATGCCCGTATTCTGGCGATTCTGGCGGACTCTGTCACTACCGACCACATCTCGCCAGCCGGTAATATTAAGGCGGAAAGTCCGGCGGGTCTGTATCTTAAACAGCATGGTGTCGAACCAAAAGCGTTCAACTCTTACGGTTCACGACGCGGTAACCACGAAGTGATGATGCGCGGGACGTTTGCCAATATCCGTATCAAAAACGAAATGGTGCCGGGCGTCGAGGGCGGTTATACCCGTCATATTCCGTCGCAGGATCAACTGGCGATTTACGATGCCGCGATGCGTTATCAGCATGAAAGTGTGCCGACTGCGGTGATTGCGGGTAAAGAGTACGGTTCGGGTTCAAGCCGTGACTGGGCAGCAAAAGGGCCGCGTCTTCTGGGCGTACGGGTGGTTATCGCCGAATCTTTCGAACGTATTCACCGTTCGAATCTGATCGGGATGGGGATTCTACCGCTTGAATTCCCGCAGGGCGTCACCCGTAAAACGCTGAAACTGACCGGCGACGAGCAGATCAGTGTCAGCGGATTGCAAACCCTGACGCCAGGGCAGGACGTGGCGGTGCATATCGTTTACGCGGACGGCCATAAAGAAACGGTTAATGCCCGTTGCCGTATCGATACCGGCAACGAGCTGACGTACTTCCAGAACGGCGGCATTCTGCATTACGTGATCCGCAAAATGCTGTAAACCTGGTCTTCTGCCATTAAAAAAGGGCACCTTCTTAAGGTGCCCTTAATATTTTCATCGGACTATAGAACTCTTACTTCTCGAGCAGGTGACCCATTTTGGCCGCTTTAGTCGACAGGTAGCGTTCGTTTTCCGGGTTACGGCCCACGATCAACGGGACACGTTCGGTAATATTTATTCCGGCTTCAGTCAGAATTTCGACCTTCTTCGGATTGTTGGTCAGCAAACGAACGGAATCAACGCCGAGCAATTTGAACATGTCCGCACACAGCGTGAAGTCACGCTCGTCAGCGGCAAACCCAAGCTGATGGTTAGCTTCGACGGTATCGTAGCCTTTGTCCTGCAGCGCATAAGCACGGATTTTATTGAGCAAGCCGATGTTACGGCCTTCCTGACGGTGATACATCAGGATACCGCGGCCTTCCTCAGCAATGTGATTCAGTGCTGCTTCAAGCTGGAAACCACAGTCGCAGCGCAGGCTGAATAAAGCATCACCGGTCAGACATTCAGAGTGAACTCGCGCAAGAACGGGTGTTTCACCGCTGATGTCACCAAAAACTAACGCCAGGTGGTCGTGCCCGGTGGCCAATTCTTCAAAACCCACCATCAGGAAATCGCCCCAAGGTGTTGGCAGATTGGCTTCTGCCACCCGTTTCAGCTGCATTTTATGCTCCAAAAAAACCACAAATAGTCTTTATTCACAGTGAGTATTTTACTTGTTGATGCGCATCCTACGTTCGGATGCGGCCTGTGGATAGGGAATCGGTGCCTTTCCATCATGCCAGGGCACCATTTTGCCACAGTTTGCTGTTCATTTTAGCGGGAATATTTGAACGATTAGTTCATAAGATATGAATTATAACTGCATCCTCAACAATCGAAGCGTTGAGAATGTGATGCGGTGACAACGTTGCTACACTCCAACTCTTTTTTACGACTGACGGAAAGGACAACTATGTTTGATATCGCCAAACGCACCGCACTCGGGGCTGTCATTTTAATGCTGATGCCCGCAGCGGTATGGATAAGCGGCTGGCTCTGGGTGCCGGGACAAAATCCTGCCTTATTGCGCCCGCTGTTCTGGGTGACGGAAACGGTGAGCGAGCCCTGGGGTATTCTCACGACGGTCATTCTTTGCGGCTGGTTCCTGTGGTGCCTGCGCTTTCGTCTTAAACCCGCCATCGGGCTGGGGGTGATTATTGTGGCCTCGCTGCTGGTCGGGCAATACGTCAAAGATTTTATCAAGGGCGAAGTGCGTGAGCCGCGGCCTTATGTGGCGTGGCTGGGTACCGATCACCAAATGAACGTCAGTGAGTTTTATGCGCAGAAAAGCAAATTGCGTGGCAAACAGGTGAAAGAAATTCTCGGTGATGACGTACAAATTCCGCACTGGCTGAACAAAAGCTGGCAGAACGATACCGGTTACGCGTTTCCTTCTGGTCATACCATGTTTGCCGCTACCTGGGCTCTGTTAGGCATCGGGCTGTTATGGCGCCGTAAGCACTACAAAACGGTCACGGTGCTGATGGTGTGGGCGATGGTGGTCATGGGTAGTCGTCTGATGCTGGGTATGCACTGGCCGCGCGACCTGCTGGCATCCGTGGGGATCAGCTGGATACTGGTGACGCTGGGCTGCTGGCTGACGGAGCGATATGTCGGCCCGCTGACGCCACCGCCGGCAGAAAATCAGGAAATTCGCGAGCGCGAATGATCGGACAAAACCTGTAAGCCTTTGTCACCAAAAGGGGGGCGTTCGCCGCGCCCCTTTAATTCCACCTACTTAATCCCCATATACATCTCATTGGCCTGATTGCAGTGATAAGCGCAACTTCGGATATGTTCATCAAAATTGGTCGAAGTTGATACAGACTGCATTTAAAGCCGCTGCAATATTTCCCAGCTTTGTTCGGAAATGCTAACTTATTAGGTCGGGACGAGAGTTTTTGGCATAATTCATCCGGAACATCCGGCATTACAGGAACGAATGTGAAATATCTGCTGATTTTTTTATTTTTGCTGGTCATCGTTGTGATTTCTATCACTCTGGGTGCCCATAACGATCAGACTGTGACCTTCAACTATTTGCTGGCGCAGGGTGACTATCGCGTTTCCACACTGCTTGCTGTGTTGTTTGCCACCGGTTTTATCCTCGGCTGGGTCATTTGCGGGTTGTTCTATCTTCGCGTCCGTCTGTCACTGGGGCGCGCGCAACGTAAAATCAAACGTCTTGAACAACAAATTGAGCCTGCGGCTGTCGTTACGCCGCCAGCAGCATCTTATGATGTCAGCAAGGAATAATCCTCTATGTTAGAACTGCTGTTTCTGTTGTTGCCCGTTGCGGCCGCCTATGGCTGGTACATGGGGCGCAGAAGTTCTCAGCAGGATAAACAGGAAAATGCTAACCGCCTGTCGCGTGAATACGTAGCGGGGGTTAACTTCCTGCTTTCCAATCAGCAGGACAAAGCGGTCGACCTGTTCCTTGAGATGTTAAAAGAGGACAGCAGCACAGTCGAAGCGCACCTGACTCTGGGCAACCTGTTCCGCTCCCGTGGCGAAGTGGATCGCGCAATCCGCATCCACCAGTCGCTGATGGAAAGCGCCTCACTGACCTTCGAACAACGCCTGCTTGCCGTTCAGCAACTGGGACGTGACTACATGGCTGCCGGTTTTTATGACCGCGCCGAAGACATGTTCAATCAGTTGGTTAAAGAGCAGGATTTCCAGCTGTTTGCCCTTGAGCAGTTGTTGATCATCCACCAGGCAACCAGCGACTGGCAAAATGCCATCGACGTGGCTGAGCGGCTGGTCAAACTGGGCAAAGAAAACCGCCGTAAAGAAATTGCGCATTTCTGGTGCGAACTGGCCTTACAGGCGATAGTTGCCGATGATTTTGATAAAGCGATGGGACTGCTGAAGAAAGCGGCGACTGCGGATAAACTCTGCGCCCGCGTCTCTATCATGCAAGGGCGGATTTTACTGGCGCAGGGTGAATACCGTAAAGCGACGGAAGCCTTGCAGCGCGTGCTGGAGCAGGATAAAGAGCTGGTCAGCGAAGCCTTGCCAATGCTTCAGGAATGCTACCAGAACCTGAAAGATACGCTCGGCTGGGCGGAGTTCCTCAAACGTTGTGTGGATGAGAATACCGGCGCGGCCGCTGAGCTGATGCTGGCTGAAATCATTCATAATGAGGAAGGGCGTGAAACGGCGCAGAACTACATTAACCGCCAGTTGCAACGTCATCCGACTATGCGCGTGTTTCATCATCTGATGGATTACCATCTGGCTGATGCAGAAGAGGGACGTGCGAAGGAAAGCCTGGTCTTACTGCGCGACATGGTCGGCGAGCAAATCCGTACCAAACCGCGTTACCGGTGCCATAAATGCGGCTTCACCGCGCATTCATTGTACTGGCATTGCCCGTCATGCCGTGGCTGGGCGACGATCAAGCCTATCAGAGGACTGGACGGACAGTGATCTTTTGACTCGCTGTCCCTCCGGCTGTCTTGTTCTGATTATCAGTGTTACTTCTTCTTGCTGCTCGTCTTACGGGTGCTCAGTAAGGTGCGTAATTTCTTGATTTCTTTGGCCGTCAGCGCAGGTTCGCTGTCTTCAGCCAGATGCTGATTATCAATCTCGTGTTCGGTCGCTTTGGCGGCCTTTTTGCTTTTTGGTGCGGCGGGATTAAAACTCTGTTCCAGGCGTGCTGCGACTTCTGCACTTAATGAATGTTCCGCTTCAGCAGCGGCGTTTTTGATTAATTCTTTCAATTCAACCGGGATTTTAACGGTCAGGGTTGTTATCTCACTCATTTTTCAGCCTTTCCTTAGAGTAAAAGTAACAAGCTATGCCAGCCTTGTTACATCGTCTAGTGATTCACAAAAATTTAATAAATCTGTCACATTATGTGTAGCTGTGAATTCAGCGTCTTGCCATGTAAAATGCGGGCGGCAAAAAAATTATTTCCCCTTACTGACTTGAATTTACACAAGAGGCTGACGATATGAAGTCTGAAAATAATATTAACAACAATGACTTAAATACATCACCGATTGTTGTCGCACTTGACTATGCCGATAAATCCGCAGCGCTGGCGTTTGCCGATAAGATTGATCCCCGTGATTGCCGCCTGAAAGTGGGCAAAGAGATGTTCACGCATTTTGGTCCGCAGATGGTCAAAGATTTGCAAAGCCGCGGCTTCGACGTTTTTCTGGATTTGAAATTTCATGACATTCCTAACACTACCGCGCGTGCCGTTGCCGCTGCGGCAGATCTGGGTGTGTGGATGGTGAATGTGCACGCCAGCGGCGGTGCACGCATGATGACCGCCGCCCGTGAAGCGCTGGCACCCTTTGGTAAAGATGCCCCGCTGCTGATTGCGGTGACCGTGCTGACCAGCATGGAAAGCAGTGATCTGGCCGATTTAGGTATTACACTTTCACCTGCGGATCACGCTGAGCGTCTGGCACGTCTGACCCGCGATTGTGGCCTGGACGGCGTGGTATGTTCCGCTCAGGAAGCGACGCGCTTCAAATCCGCGCTGGGGCAGGCGTTCCAACTGGTGACGCCGGGCATTCGTCCGGCGGGCAGCAAAGCGGATGATCAGCGTCGCGTTATGACACCGCAGGAAGCGCTGGCCGCGGGTGTGGATTATATGGTGATTGGCCGTCCGATTACGCAGTCAGCCGATCCGGCGCAGACCCTGCGTGATATCCGCGCATCACTGCGTTAAGAGGGAAATCTATGAGTAATGACAATAACAGCCGTCTGGTCTATTCAACCGACAGCGGCAGGATTGATGAGCCGAAAGCCGTCGTCGCGCGCCCGAAAGGTGATGGTATTGTGCGTATTCAGCGCCAGACCAGCGGTCGTAAAGGCAAAGGCGTTTGTCTGATCACAGGCGTTGATCTTGACGATGCAGCGCTGGAAAAGCTCGCGGCAGAACTGAAAAAGAAATGTGGTTGCGGCGGGGCGGTGAAAGAGGGCGTGATTGAGATCCAGGGCGATAAACGTGACCTGTTGAAACAGTTGCTGGAAGCGAAAGGAATGAAAGTGAAGCTGGCTGGCGGCTGAGGTAAACAAGGCTCATGTAAACAAGATGCTGCGCCGGTCGACAGCGCAGCGTCTTACTGTTTTTTGATTTTGTTTTTTATTTGCTGACCTGATGACCCACAATACCACCGACTGCTGCGCCACCTAATGTACCTAAAGTACTGCCATCAGTCAGAACCGCACCACCCAATGCACCGGCACCGGCACCAATTGCCGTGTTACGGTCACGTTTAGACCAGTTACCGCACGCGGTAACAGACATCGCAAGAGTCAGAACCAGTGCAATACTGGCAACGCGTTTATTTACGAGCATCATAGTTATCTTCCTCAAAGGATTAACGTTCAGCATCATTTATAAGTATAGGTAAGTTGCAGCGTTCTCACCGAATTTCACCTTGTAATCCTTCACACTACTTACAAATTTTTTGGCTGTTCGGAACCTTTATTTATATTTCGTATCATCCGGACGCACTTTTGCATCCGTTGAATTAAAATAGTGAAACCACCATTCATAAACTAGGTGAATAATCTTAATTCACCAGCGCGCAGCTTCACCGGAGCACAAAAGACTAAAGCCTGGTGACATTTCATCCCAAATCTCGCCCGCCTGGCACTTTTGCGTTTGCAGCAGATCTGTACGCACTCTTTAGCGATTTGCCCCATACCTGCACACCTCCGCGCCCCAGACAATAAAGCATCGCAATATGAGGGAACCAAGATGCTGAAACAACTGAAAGAGCAGGTATTAGAGGCCAATCTGGCACTGCCGCGCCACAATCTGGTGACCTTTACCTGGGGAAATGTCAGCGCAGTGGACCGCGCGCTCGGGCTGGTCGTGATTAAACCGTCAGGGGTGGAATACGACCACATGGGCGCAGACGACATGGTGGTGGTGGAACTGGAAACCGGCAAAATCGTAGAAGGCAGCAAAAAGCCGTCTTCTGATACCGATACCCATCGGGTGCTGTACCTTAATTTCCCGCAAGCGGGCGGTATTGTTCATACGCATTCACGCCACGCGACCATCTGGTCGCAGGCGGGTCTGGACATTCCGGCCTGGGGAACCACTCATGCGGATTATTTCTACGGCAATATTCCCTGCACACGCCGGATGACGGAAGAGGAGATCGCAGGGCGTTATGAATGGGAAACCGGCGAAGTGATCGTCAAAACCTTTGCGGAAAGAAACCTGTCACCGGCGGATATCCCGGCGGTTCTGGTGCATTCACACGGACCGTTTACCTGGGGAACCGATGCAGATAACGCCGTGCATAATGCCGTCGTACTGGAAGAAATCGCGTATATGGGGATTTTCTCGCGCCAGTTATCGCCGCAGCTGCCGGATATGCAGCCGCAACTATTAGATAAGCACTATCTTCGCAAGCATGGAAAAAACGCCTATTATGGGCAGTAAACCTTTTGATGCCAAAGGTCAGCCAACGAGGCTGACCTGAATGCCAGCGGCAGAAAGCTGTTGCTGGTACTCCTCTGTAAGTTTGTCATCAGTGATCACCCGGCTGAACGCGCTGACAGGGCCGAGCGGATTGAGATTGATCTGGCCGAATTTCGATGAATCAGTCAGGACAATATTTTCCGCGCCTTTCTCTACCACCGCGTTCACCACATCGGCGCGCAACATGTCGCGACCGGTAAAACCCGTCGCCACTGTGAAGCCGTCAATCCCCATAAATGCCTTACTGAAATTCATCTGTTGCAGGCACAGTCTGGTCAGCGGACCGACCACGGTCTGACTGGTTTTCTGATACATTCCGCCCAGCAGAACGACGTCGCACGGCATACTTTTCAATAATGACGCCACATAACTGCTGACGGTAATCACGGTCAGATTCTTTTTGTCAGCCAGATATTGCGCCAGCAGGGCGATACTGCTGCCACTTTCAAAAAATACCGTTTCCCCGTCCTGAATCAATGATGCAGCAAATCTCGCCAGTTTCTGTTTCTGCGCAAAATTAGACATCATGCGGGTGTCCACGTCGTCAGTCTGGATCGCGACGGCAAAACCGTGGGCGCGGCGCAGATAATGACGCTGTTCCAGTTGGGTCAGATCATGGCGGATCGTGACTTCGGAAACCTGGCAAATCTGTGACAACTCAGAAACGCTGATACGTTGTTTGTCATTTACCCATTGCAGAATAATTTGTTGTCTGTCGTTCATAATCGCCCGAAAGTAAGGGCGGCCGGAACCGCCCAAAAAAAAGAAAAATCAGTTGAGAACATTAAAGTGAGTGTTCAGTACGGGCGATAATATCATCCTGAGCCTCCGGCGATAAGGCCGTAAAGAAAGCGGAATATCCGGCCACACGAACCACAAGGTCACGATAGTTCTGTGGCTCTTCACGGGCTTTCAGCAATGTCTCGCGGGAAACTATATTGTACTGAACATGCCAGCCGCGATGCTCTTCGAAAAACGTACGCAACATCAGCATTAACGTCTGGCGGTCATTTTCGTTTTCCAGCGAGGCCGGATTCAGCTTCTGATTCAGCAATACCCCGCCTAGAATCGCTTCAGTCGGCAATTTACCCAGCGAGTTAAATACAGCGGTCGGACCGAGATGATCGGTACCCGATGCCGGACTTGCGCCTTCAGCCAGCGGGGTAAAGGCTTTGCGACCATCCGGCGTTGCTGTCGTGGCTGCCCCGAAAGGCACATTCGCGGAAATTGACGACGTGCCGGCATAATACGTGCCGCCAATCGGGCCGCGTCCGAAGCGGGTATTGTGATAATTCGACAGCTCGTCGATATAACACTGATACGCGCGCACCAGCAGATTATCCACCCCGTCATGATCGTTGCCGTATTTCTCTGCGCCGTTAATCAGGCGTTGACGCAGGCGTTCGCCGTCCAGTCCTTCATAATCGGAAGCCAGCGCGTCAGCCAGCTCCTGCTGACCGATAGTCCCTTGTTCAAAGACCAGTTTTTTCACCGCCGCCAGACTGTTACCCAGGTTGGCAATCCCAACCTGCAAACCGGATACCCAGTCATATTTCGCGCCGCCTTGCTTAATGGTTTTGCCGCGCTCAATACAGTCATCTACCAGCGCGGAACACAAAATATCCTGCGCGTTTTCTTCCAGCACCGTATCCACCACGCATTCAATCTCGATAGATTTGCGGGTGTAATAACGGATCTGTTCATCCCACTGTGCAAAGACCTGATCGAAGTTATCGAAATTACCCTGCGACAAACCGCGTTCCTGGGCCAGGAAGCGGGTATGACTTTTCGCGTCTTTACCTTGTTCCAGCGCTGCCAGCATGACGCGGGCAAAGTTGATGAAACTCATGCCGGTGCAGCGGTATCCCCATTTGCCGCCGACGGCGGTTTCGATACAACCAATGGCTGCATAATCATAGGCATCCTGCTTTTCGACGCCCAGTTTGATGAATTCCGGAATCACGATTTCATCGTTGTTGAACGCAGGCATCCCAAAGCCGCAGCGGATCACCTGTACGCAGGCATCGAGGAAATCATTACTCATTCCGGCGTGATAACGTACGCTGAGGTTCGGCTGGGTCGAACGCAGTTGTCCGCATGATTCCAGCACCGCGTAAGACAGCGGATTGACCGCATCGGCGGCCACGCCGTTATGCAAAGTCTGACCGCCGATGGTGACGTTCTGATACAGCGGGCTACCCGCCGACGCTTTTGAGTGTGTGCCCGAACGGATTTTGTTCACTTCCAGCAGTTTCAGCCAGCAGCTTTGCAGCAGCTCAATGGCCTGACTGCGTTCCAGCGTCTGTTCCAGTTCCACATCACGACGGTAGAACGGATAGAGATACTGATCCATACGCCCGAACGAAACGGAGTGACCGTTGGATTCAATCTGCAAAATCAGCTGAATGAAATAGCATAACTGCAGTGCCTGCCAGAAATTTTCCGGTGGCCGGTGGGCAATCACTTCGCAGTTCGCTGCCATTGTCAGTAATTCCGCCCGGCGGTTCTCACGGGTTTCCGACATGGCTATTTCACGTGCCAGCTCTGCGAAGCGCAGAATATGACTGCTCACGGCGTTCAGCGTGATATCAATGGCCTTCAGAAGTTGTTCTTTATGCAGATCTGCCCAGTCCGTTAGCTGAAGGCGGTTGCGGCGTTCGTCGACTTTATGACGTAAACCCTCAAGGCCGAGGTCAAGCAGTAGCGGGAAATTCACCGCCAGATGCGCGTCACCTGAAGTCATATTGCCTTCAGCTTTCACGATCCCACTTTCGAGCAGCGCTTTCTGTTCGTCGGTAAACATCCCGTAGCAACGATCCTGAACCGTCTGACCACGCCACCACGGACAGATTTCATGCAGAATTTTTTTGTTGGCTTCGCTGACGGCAAACCCCGCACCCGGCCGGTCCGCCAGCGCATCTATTTCACTTTCGATCCAGCCGACGGTGTATTCCGGGAAAATCGGCGCGGCGCGGACTTCACTGGCCTGATTACCGACGATCAGCTCATCATGCTTGATCCAGATAGTTCGCTGGCACAGATGTTCAGCCAGCGCCAGTGCGCGACGCACGGCCAGCGGCTTGTCGGCATGTTGCTGATAAATCTGCGTGTAATGCTGCGCCCGTTCAGTACAGACCGGCGGTTTTACGATATGGATCAGGGCTTCTTTGTGTGAGCGGATCCGGGCGGAAAGGGTAATCAGATTCAGCTGGGTCATTATTCTTATCCTCTTAACTGTGAACATAGCCCTTTTTGTGCGGCGTATTCTTCGGCAAACGTCAGCAGGTCAGGGTCATTTAATGGCTGGCGCGGAGCCAGATAAGGTTGCCCGAGCAGGGCGTATTTATTGATGCCAAGTGTGTGATACGGCAAAAAGTGAATGGCTTCGCAGCCGGTTTCTGCCGCTGCGAAATCCACAATCTGACGGATGGACGTTCGGTCAGCATTGAAATCGGGAATTAACGGAACGCGCACGATAAGCCGTTGCCCGGCAGCGGCCAGCCGATGAAAATTATCCATCACGCGTTTTACCGAGCCGCCGGTCAGGCGTTTAAAGGGTTCACTGGCGACATGTTTTAAATCCGCCAGCACGAGATCGAGTGCACCAAGAGAGGGTTCAATGTATTTCCAGGGCACATGCAGACAGCTTTCCACTGCCGTGTGTAAGCCTTCCTGTTTGCAGCGTTGCAGTAACGTGCGTGCCGTTTGCGGCTGCATAAAAGGTTCACCACCGGAAAGCGTTACGCCTCCGCCGGTACGCTGATAAAAAGGCTTATCACGCAAAATTTGCTGCATCAGTGCATCAACATCCACCTCACTGCCGCACACGCTCAGCGCGCCGGAAGGGCAGGTTTGTTCTATCTGGCATAAATCTGCCGCAGTAAAATTTTCCTGCCGGACGCTGATCCTGCCCTCCTCAACGCTGACTGCATGCGGGAATACCTGCGCACAATAGTCACAGCCGCTGCTGCACAGGCGGGTATCGAACAAAATATCGTGGCTGGCGGAGCGACTTTCCGGGTTCTGGCACCAGGTGCATGCCAGGGAGCAGCCTTTAAGAAACACGACCGTACGGATCCCAGGACCATCATGTGTGGAATAACGCTGCACATTGAAAATCATCTCGACACTCCTTTGTGTCTTTTTCTTCTTTCGTAATTTACATGCTTTCATTCGAAAGTGATTTTGATGATGATCAACAAACCTTCTGCTTGCAGGCGTACACTCACTGAACTTTGCATTTGCTCACAAGTTTTAAGGAGAGGTTATGGAGTTGTATCTCGATACTGCTGATGTGGCTGCGGTCAAACGTCTTTCACGCATATTGCCGTTGCAGGGGGTGACGACCAATCCCAGCATTGTGGCGAAAGAAGGTAAACCGCTGTGGGAAGTGTTGCCTGCATTGCGGGATGCGCTGGGCGGGAATGGCAAATTATTCGCGCAGGTGATGGCCTCTGACGCTGAACAGATGGTAGCCGAAGCGCTGTTACTGACGCAGCGCGTTTCAGGTTTAGTGGTAAAAGTCCCCGTAACCCGTGAAGGTCTGGCTGCGATTAAAAAACTGAAAGGGATGAATATTCCGACTCTCGGCACCGCAGTTTACGGGGCGGGCCAGGGGCTGTTATCGGCACTGGCTGGCGCTGAATATGTCGCGCCTTATGTTAACCGTCTGGACGCGCAGGGCGGTGATGGTATTGCCGTCGTAAAAGAGTTGCAGACCCTGCTCAATCTTCATGCGCCGCATTCAAAAGTGCTGGCCGCCAGTTTCAGAACGCCACGACAGGCGATGGATTGCCTGCTGGCCGGTTGCCAGTCAATCACTCTTCCGGTTGATGTTGCGGAACAACTGCTCGATACACCTGCGGTGCAGGCGGCAGTTGAAAAATTTGATGCCGACTGGCGCCAGGCTTTCGGAACTACGTCAATCAGCTGACTTTAATCCTGCAATTCCCAACCCGCACAGGTAACTGCTGCGGGTTTTTTATTTTTTAAAAGATTCAGTCAGGATAATAAAAACTGAAAATGTGATTGCGCTCAGAAATTAAATATTGACGGTGTAAATTATTAAAACTACCGATCTAAAAAATAGAAACATCGTTTCATTTTATGAAGTGAATCACTTTTATACACCTGATAAATGGATAACGTAGCGGCATTCAGTGGTCCGTTACATTTAATCAGGTGAAAAACATGCACATTAAACGAGCGATAGAAAAAATCCCTGGCGGGATGATGTTAGTGCCTCTCTTTCTGGGTGCGCTGTGCCATACCTTCGCGCCTGATTCGGGCAAGTATTTTGGCTCTTTCACTAACGGACTGATGACGGGCACCGTACCGATCCTGGCCGTGTGGTTCTTCTGCATGGGAGCCTCGATCAAACTGAGTGCGACCGGAACTGTTTTACGCAAGTCCGGCACGCTGGTGGTCACGAAAATCGCGGTGGCCTGGATTGTCGCGGCGGTGGTTTCGCGTTTCATGCCTGAAAATGGTGTGGAGTTTGGCTTCTTCGCCGGGCTGTCGGTTCTGGCGCTGGTCGCGTCGATGGACATGACCAATGGCGGTTTGTATGCGTCAGTAATGCAGCAATACGGGACAAAAGAAGAGGCGGGCGCTTTCGTCCTGATGTCTCTGGAGTCCGGCCCGCTGATGACGATGGTTATCCTCGGCACCGCAGGGATTGCGTCCTTTGAGCCCCATGTTTTCGTTGGTGCCGTGCTGCCATTCCTGGTCGGTTTCGGCTTAGGCAATCTGGATCCTGAACTGCGCGAGTTCTTTAGCAAAGCGGTGCAAACGCTGATCCCGTTCTTCGCCTTCGCCCTCGGTAACACCATCAACCTGACTGTCATTGCACAAACCGGTCTGTTAGGCGTGCTTCTGGGTGTGTCAGTCATTGTGATCACCGGCATCCCGCTGATCCTGGCTGACAAATTCATCGGTGGCGGTGACGGCACAGCAGGGATTGCCGCCTCCAGCTCCGCGGGTGCCGCCGTGGCGACGCCGGTACTGATTGCCGAAATGGTCCCGCAGTTCAAACCTATTGCTCCTGCTGCCACGGCGCTGGTCGCTACCTCGGTTATTGTCACCTCTGTACTGGTGCCCATCCTGACAGCGATGTGGTCAAGGAGAGTGAAAAACAAAGCAGTGAAAGGCAAAGTGGCGATGGACCCGCCGATGGCGAGTGTCAAATAACGCCAGATTTGAATTACTCCTCCCTTTCGCAGGGGGGAGCAGTCCGAAATTATCCCTAAAGTCCTGGCGCTTTCCACATCGACGTCGTCAGTTGCCGGTCCACCAGCCCCAGTTGATCCGCGTACACTTCCTGCCAGTTGGCTTTCTGCACCAGATATTTTGCATGGTTCGCCACATCCGGCTGATATTCCCGTTCCCAGCGCACCAGCGCTTCTCCTGTGTCGGCAAGAGACGAATACACGCCTGCCGCGACACCCGCGGCAATCGCACAACCCAGCGCGGTGGCTTCTTTAACCACCGGCACATTGACCGGAACGCCGGTCACATCACTTAAAATCTGACACCATAATTTCCCCTTCGAACCGCCGCCGGAGAACACCAGCGATTTGGCTCTTACGCCGGAGAATGCAGCGATCATATCCAGATTGCAGGCCGAGACGATGGCGGCGTTCTCTTCCAGTGCGCGGAACAGTACCGGTTTGTTGCACTTCTCCGGATCGATGGAAAGATTGATGAACGACGGGGCGGCGTGATACCAGTTCTTGAAATGCATCGCGTCGGAGAATACCGGCGTTACGCCCCAGGCACCGACAGGCACCCGTGCCGCCATGTCTTCCAGCAAACTGTAGGCATCAACGCCAAGACGATGCGCCATGGTTTTTTCTTCTGTACAAAACGCGTCGCGGAACCAGCGCATCGTCAGGCCGGTGAAGAAACTGATGGATTCAGCCTGCGCCATGCCGGGGATGACGTGCGGATTAACGCGGATATTCATCTCCGGATCTGTGACCGCCTGCGGCAGATTGACGATTTGCTGCCAGAATGTCCCGCCAAGAACCGCGGTCTGGCCGGGGCGCACCAGCCCGAGGCCGAGCGTGCCAAGCTGCGCATCGCCCCCTCCCATACCGACCGGCGTACCTGATTTCAGTCCGCAGGCATCCGCGGCGCGGGCAGTGACATATCCGAGACGAGTGCCGGTTTCTGCCACCGGAGAAAGCATATCGGCGCGCAGACCGGCCATATCCAGCAGTTCAGGGCGCCAGTTGCGGGTGGCTAAATCCAGCATGCCGGTAGTCCCCGCGTTGGACGGATCCACCGCCAGCTCGCCGCTGAGCATATACGCCAGCCAGTCGCTGATCATAGTGATGGTGGCAGCCTGTCGGTAAATGTCCGGACGATGATGCGCCAGCCACAACAGACGCGGCATTGCGCTCAGCGCCAGCGTCTGGCCGGAGCATTCATAGACTTCACGTTCAAATTCGAAATCGTGGATTTCTTTTAATTCGGAGACTTCACGGCTGGCGCGGGCATCAACATTGGCACACGCCCAGATAGGTTCTCCGGATTTGTCGTACAGCACGATGCCTTCGCGCATAGAACAGGCGGCGACGGCACGGATAGCGGAAGCAGGAAGATGCGCTTCATGCAGCGCCTGACGAATACACTGGCAGGCCAGCTGCCAGTTTTTTTGCAGATCAAACTCCATTGAACCGGGGACATCCGGCACGGCCAGATGGATCCACTCAGCTTGTCCGGCGGCAATCTGCTCACCTTCAAGATTGAAAATTACCGCCCGGATGCTGCCGGTACCGGCATCCAGTGCCATTAAATAGCTACGATCGTCGTCAGAGTTCGGGGTAGAGGTCATCGTGATGTTCTCTCGTGCCAGTTTATCGGGCACCGTTTACCTGACCGCCACGCCCCTCACTCCCTGCGGGTCAGCCGAGCAACGCCAGCATGGCTCTTGCTGTGCTCTCTTCAGTAACCAGTGCGTTTATTCGTTTACCTTTCAGTGCGGCGACAATCGCTTCAGCCTTCTCAACGCCGCCCGCCACGCCTAATACGGTCGGAATGCTCGCCAGTTCGTCCGGCGCTACGGCAATCAGTTCGTCATGGATCGCCATGTTTTCTGCCAGCTCACCATTGCGCTGCATAAAGAATCCGAGAATGTCGCCGACTGCGCCTTTACGGCCAAATAACAACTGCTCGCCTTCACTGATATAACCGGAGCGCAAAATGGTCGCTTCCTGCTTCTGATTGAGCGAACCAATACCGACCACCGCAATATCCGCAGCACAGGCCGCCAGCATCACGTCGTGTACATTGCGCTCCTGGCGAAATATGGCCGCCACGCTGGCTGATGAAGCCCGCAGCGGTGCCGGAATGATGCTGACACCACAGGCGGCATCGAGTTGTCCGATGCCGGTCATATAAGGACCGACTCCGCCGGAAAGGGTCACCATACGGATCTGCTGAGAGGCGATGAACCCGCTCAGATGCTGCAAGGTACTCATGGCGGTTTCGCCAAATCCCACGGCCAGTAATTGCGCAGGCTTTAACATCGTCATCAGCATATGCGCCGCGCCGACGCCCAGACGTGCGCTCAGGGAACCATCGGCAAGCTGGGGCAGCACACGAACCTGCTGCAAACCAAATCGCTCAAGCAGCGTGTTTTCCAGCGACAAACAGCCCTCAAAGCGCGAGTTGATTTGTACGCGGATCACCCCGGATTGCCGGCCTTTTTCCAGCAGACGTGACACTTTAAGCCGCGTCAGTCCGAGCCGTTCACCAATCTCATTCTGGGTCAGGCCGTCGTGGTAATAGAACCACGCGGTGCGTGCCAGCAGTTCCTCTTCACCCATGCTGAATTCCGGATGGTTAGTCAAATCGGAAAGCGTTGTTTTGTCATTCATAGTGAACACTTATCAAAATGTAGATCAATTGTTCGTTAACGAAATGTTGTTAACTGTGATGTGTTTGGCAAATTTCAAATGATTACTGCCCGAATCATAACGCAGAGTATATGAGTTGAACAAACTGTGATCAGGGCAAAAGTTTTCCGCGTCACCACAGACTAGCTTTATGAACATTGTTAAACAATAAATACATTTGTTCATTTAATGTATCTCACCCGAGGCCAGCCTATGCCGTCCAGCGAAAACTCATCAGCAGGCGCGCCAGCCACTGAACTGCTGTTGCAGGTCAGTGGTGTCAGTAAAAGCTTTTCTGGTGTTGCGGTGCTGAAAGATATCGATTTCTGCCTGCAACGCGGTGAGGTCCATGCACTGCTGGGCGGGAATGGCGCGGGGAAATCGACACTGATGAAAATCATCGCCGGTGTCGAGATTGCCGATCGTGGTGAAATGTTCCTCAGCGGCGCGCCGCTGGTGGCGCTGACGCCAGCAAAAGCGCATCAGGCGGGTATCTATCTGGTGCCGCAGGAGCCGATGCTGTTTCCGAGCCTCAGCGTGCGTGAAAACATTCTTTTTCGTCTGCCCGCACATCAGGCCAGCGAGAAAAAACTGCAACAGTCGCTCACTGAACTGGGCTGCAATCTGCCTCTCGGTTCACTGGCGGGTACGCTGGAAGTCGCCGATCAGCAGCTGGTGGAAATCCTGCGCGGGCTGATGCGTGATGCACGACTGTTGATCCTCGATGAGCCGACAGCTTCCCTGACACCTGCTGAATCTGCCCGGCTGTTTACCCAGGTTCGCCATCTTACGGCGCAGGGTGTCGGTGTGGTGTTCATCTCGCACAAGCTGCCGGAAATCCGCGCCATTGCCGACCGGGTCAGCGTAATGCGCGACGGTAAAATTGCGCTCAGCGGCGCGCTTTCGGCGCTGGATAACGATGCGCTGATTGCTGCTATCACGCCGCAGGCACAGGTAACGGCGCTGCCTGCTGAACAAAAACTTTGGCTGGATTTGCCGGGAGCACGGCGTAATCCGTCAGGAAACGAGCCGGTATTGCAGGTGCAAAACCTCACCGGTGAAGGCTTTATCAATATTTCATTCAGCGCCCGCGCCGGGGAAATCGTCGGGCTGGCAGGCGTTGTCGGGGCAGGGCGAACCGAACTGGCTGAAACCCTGTATGGCCTGCGGGAAGCACAAAGCGGTCAGGTTTTCCTGATGCAGCAAGACATCAGCGGGCTGGGCACCTTACAACGCCTGAAAAAAGGGCTGGTGTATCTGCCGGAAGACCGGCAGGCGTCGGGCCTTTATCTGGATGCGCCGCTGAGCTGGAACACGACCTCCCTGACTTTTAACCGGCAGAGCTGGTGGCTGAATATCAAACGTGAGGCGGCGGTGCTTGAGCGTTATCACCGTGCACTGGGTATCAGATATCGCGACGGGTCGCAAACTGCCCGCACGCTTTCCGGCGGGAATCAGCAGAAATTATTGATCGCTAAATGTCTGGAAGCCCAGCCCGCGGTACTGATCGTCGATGAACCGACGCGCGGTGTGGATGTTTCTGCGCGAGCGGATATTTATCAGCTGCTGCGTAATGTCGTTGAACAGAATGTGGCGGTGATCCTGATTTCTTCTGATCTGGATGAAATAGAAGGGCTGGCCGACCGGGTCTTTGTCATGCATCAGGGCGAAATGAGCGGGGAGTTGCAGGGCAGCGATATCAACGTCAGCAACATTATGCACATCGCGTTTGGTAATCACTCCCAGAGCGCGGCAACCGGAGGATCCTCATGCTGAAGCGGATACAAAATAACCGTGAACTGACTGCGCTGATGGCGATTATTGCGCTCTTTGCCCTGCTCGGCGTGATGGATCGCCAGTCTTTCAGCTTTCAGACGCTGAGCATGATTTTCGGCAGCGCCCAAATTCTGATGTTGCTGGCGATGGGCGCAACGGTGGTGATGCTGACCCGCAATATTGACGTTTCCGTCGGTTCTGTTACCGGCCTGTGCGCCGTGACGCTGGGGGTTTTGCTTAACAGCGGCATGAACCTGCCACTGGCCTGCCTGGCAACACTTGGCGCCGGATTGCTGGCGGGATTATTCAACGGCGTGCTGGTGGCCTGGCTGCGCATTCCTGCGATTGTCGCCACCCTGGGCACCCTGGGTTTATACCGCGGTCTGATGTTGCTGATGACCGGCGGCAAATGGATTGAAGGCTTACCTGCCGGACTGAAATCGTTGTCCGAACCGGTGTTTCTCAGCGTTTCATCGCTTGGCTGGCTGGTGATTGTTTTACTGGTGGCAATGTTCTGGATGCTCAGCCGCACCGCATTTGGCCGCAGTTTTTACGCGGTGGGCGACAACTTGCAGGGCGCGCGTCAGCTTGGCGTGGCCGTTAATCGCGTAAGAATTCTGGCGTTCGGCATCAACGGCATGATGGCAGCCATCGCGGGGATTGTCTTCGCGTCGCAAATCGGCTTCGTGCCTAACCAGACCGGCAGCGGGCTGGAAATGAAAGCCATCGCCGCCTGCGTACTGGGCGGGATCAGCCTGCTGGGCGGTACCGGTTCAATCATCGGCGCGGTGCTGGGGGCGTATTTCCTGACCCAAATCGACAGCGTGCTGGTGCTGTTACGCCTTCCGGCCTGGTGGAACGATTTTATTGCCGGACTGGTGCTGCTGGCGGTGCTGGTCTTCGATGGCCGATTGCGACAGGCGCTGGAGAAAAACCTGCGGCGTCAGAAGTATTCACGCTTCCTGGCGGCCAGTCCGCCGTCTCAGAAGAAACCCGCTGAACGAAAATCTCAGCAGCAAAAAAATCTCACACGCCGGCTAAGTACCGGCAAAAAGAGCGGGGTAGTGTGATGAACAAACTCCAACAATATGGCTGGGAGGCCGCGCTGCTGGCACTGCTGGTTATCGAAATCCTGCTGTTCGGTTTTGCCAATCCGCGCATGCTGGATGCGAATACGCTGCTGTTCAGTACCAGCGATTTCATCACCATCGGGATTGTGGCATTGCCGCTGACGCTGGTGATTGTCAGCGGCGGCATCGACATTTCCTTCGGTTCGACCATCGGCCTGTGCGCTATCGCACTCGGCGTACTTTGTCAGGCTGGCGTTCCGCTGGCACTGGCGATCATCCTCACGCTGGCGCTGGGCGCAACCTGTGGTTTGCTCAATGCCGCGCTGATTCTCTATACCGGCGTGAATCCGCTGGTCATCACGCTGGGCACGCTCTATCTGTTCGGCGGCAGTGCCTTATTGCTTTCCGGACTGGCGGGCGCGACGGGTTTCGAGGGTATCGGTAATTTCCCCGATGCGTTTACCAATTTTGCCAATCAGCTGGTGCTGGGCCTGCCAATGCCGCTGATGATATTCCTTCTGGCGACGCTGTTTTTCTGGCTGCTGATGCACCGCAGTCGTACCGGCCGCAACGTTTTCCTCATCGGCCAGAATGCCCGTGTGGCACGTTATGGCGCACTGCCGGTCAGCCGTACGGTGTTTGCCCTTTACGGTATGACGGGGCTGGCCTCCGCGGTCGCCGCCATCCTGATGACGTCTTATTTCGGCTCAGCCCGTTCTGATCTCGGCAACGCTTTACTGATGCCCGCTATCACAGCGGTCGTGCTCGGCGGTGCCAATATTTATGGCGGTTCGGGTTCCATTCTCGGCACAGCGCTGGCGACGCTGCTGATCGGGTATCTCCAGCAGGGCTTGCAGATGGTCGGCGTCTCCAGCCAGGTTTCCAGTGCGCTGTCCGGCGCGTTGTTGATCCTGGTCGTCATTGGCCGTTCCGCCAGCCTCAACCGGGGTCTTATCCGCAGTGTTTTCCAGCGTTATCGCCAGCGCTGGTCTGCGCCTTCTCCTTCCTTGACGTCTTCTAAATAAGCCGGGGTTAATGATGAAAGCCAACACAATGAAAACCTTATTGATTGCCAGTGCCGTAAGCCTCGCCTGCCTGAGTGCGCAGGCGGCTGAACGTATCGCCTTTATCCCCAAACTTGTGGGTGTCGGTTATTTCACCAGCGGCGGCAATGGCGCGACGGCTGCGGGCAAAGAACTGGGTGTGGACGTGACTTATGACGGTCCGACCGAACCGAGTGTTTCCGGGCAGGTGCAGATGATCAACAACTTCGTCAATCAGGGATACAACGCGATTGTGGTCGCGGCTGTATCACCGGATGGCTTGTGCCCCGCACTTAAACGCGCCATGCAACGCGGCGTGAAAGTGCTGACCTGGGATTCTGACACCAAACCAGAATGCCGCTCGATTTACATCAACCAGGGCACGCCGCAACAGCTCGGGTCGATGCTGGTAGACATGACGTCCAGCCAGGTGAAGAAAGAAAAAGCCAAAGTGGCGTTTTTCTATTCCAGCCCGACGGTGACTGACCAAAACCAGTGGGTGAAAGAGGCGAAAGCCAAAATCGCCAAAGAACATCCGGGCTGGGAAATCGTGACCACGCAGTACGGCTATAACGACGCCACAAAATCGCTGCAAACCGCCGAAGGAATTTTGAAATCTTATGGCGATCTTGACGCCATTATTGCGCCGGACGCCAATGCCTTACCGGCTGCCGCACAGGCGGCGGAAAACCTCAAACGCACCAACGTGACCATCGTCGGCTTCAGTACACCAAACGTCATGCGCCCGTATGTTGAGCGCGGCACGGTCAAACAGTTCGGTCTGTGGGACGTGGTCAGTCAGGGCAAAATTTCGGTTTACGTCGCCGATCAGTTACTGAAAAAAGGCGAACTCAACGTGGGTGACAAACTGGATGTGCCAAACGTCGGAACGGTGGAAGTGGTGCCGAACAGCGTACAGGGCTACCAGTATGAGGCCAAAGGCAACGGCATCGTATTACTGCCGGAACGCGTGGTCTTCACCAAAGACAACATTGGCAAATATGACTTCTGACGATTAAGGAGAAAGGAAAATGGCAGATCTGGACGATATCAGAGACGGTAAGAACTTCGGCATCGGCACTCCACAGGATAATCATGCGTTCTTCCTCAAAGGCAGCGGTCAGCTGGACTGGGGCATGCAGTCGCGACTGGCGCGTATTTTCAATCCGCAGTCCGGGCGTACGGTGATGCTGGCGTTCGACCACGGCTACTTTCAGGGCCCGACCACTGGCCTTGAGCGTATCGATATCAACATTGCGCCGCTGTTTGCCCATACCGATGTACTGATGTGTACCCGTGGCGTGCTGCGCAGCGTGGTTCCGGCGGCGGTCAATAAGCCAGTGGTGATGCGTGCCTCAGGCGGTAACTCGATTCTGACCGAGCTTTCCAATGAAACCGTCGCTGTCGCGATAGAAGACGCGCTGCGCCTGAACGTCGCAGCAATGGCTGCGCAGGTGTATATCGGCAGTGAATACGAACATCAGTCGATCAAAAACATTATTCAGCTGGTCGATCAGGGGATGCGCTACGGCATGCCGACCATGGCAGTAACCGGCGTCGGAAAAGACATGGCGCGTGACCAGCGTTACTTCTCGCTGGCAACCCGCATTGCCGCTGAAATGGGGGCGAACATCATCAAAACCTATTACGTCGATGAAGGTTTTGAGCGCGTCGCGGCGGGCTGTCCGGTACCGATTGTCATAGCGGGCGGTAAAAAACTGCCTGAACGCGAAGCGCTGGAAATGTGTTTTAAAGCCATAGATCAGGGCGCATCCGGTGTGGATATGGGGCGTAACATCTTCCAGTCCGAATCGCCGGTCGCCATGCTGAAAGCCGTGAAAGCGGTGGTACATGAAAACGCCAGCGTAGCGCACGCATACGAATTGTTCCTTAGCGAAAAGGGGTAAACCATGGAAGTGACACTGGTGGAAATTAATGTTCAGCCGGAAAAGGTGGATGAGTTCCTGGAAGTGTTTCACGCCAATCATTCAGGTGCGGTGAAAGAGCCGGGAAACCTAAGGTTTGATGTGTTGCAGGACGAGAAGGTGCCGACCCGATTCTTTATCTACGAAGCCTATCAGGATAATGATGCCGTGCTGGCGCATAAGAAAACACCGCATTATCTGAAATGCGTTGAAGCGCTGGAGGGGATTATGTCGGAGCCGAGGAAGAAGACAACTTTCAAGGGGATTTACCCTTGACCTGTAATTTCTAACCGCAACTGCAACTGCAACTGCAACTGCAACTGCAACTGCAACTGCAACTGCAACTGCAACTGCAACTGCAACTGCAACTGCAACTGCAACTGCAACTGCAACTGCAACTGCAAATTCAAAACCGTGGGCGTCGGCCCACACCGACCAGAGACCCGGTAACGCGCGGGCCTCTGGACTCCGCGCTTTTTTAACTGCGCGCTGTCGCGGGTATGAAGGACATATTCTGGTGCATAAGTGGGTGGCGCAAATCCAGGTGCTTCGCACTTCCTTCTCTCGGTCTTCGAGCCACAGGTCTCGAAGCCGCTCCGTTCAGCTGAATTTTAAGCACGCCAATCCACATTTCTAAAAGATGAAAAAGAGTCCTCTTTTGAATTAAAGATCGTGCGGGCGATTCAGAAATCTTGCTGAACGGAGCGGCCTGAAGACCTCAGGCTTCAGGACCGAGAGAGGGCACCGCGCAGCGGCAAGATTTCCAGCCTGTCGCTGCGATACCTGAAACATAGTCAACGCGCGGATCACGTGTTTGAAAAAGCGAGGGGAGTTCAGAGGGGAAAAGCCTTTCCCCTCTGGTCGGTTTCGGCACTGCGCGTCAGGTGACCGCTGCACTTGAGAAACCGAAATCTTCTCGATCTAATGTTGATTAAATCTCCCCTGTAAGGGGCAATTACATTAACCCCTCGAGCCTCACATATAACTCCCTGAACACTTTTCTTCGCTCCACATAGGCAGCATGTTGTTCTGCATCTGGCTGGTGCACTTGCTCAAGTGCCAGCTCCGGCAGGAACTGTTCCAGCGGTTTACCTGCATTCATTGCAATTTGCGCCAGACGTGCTGCGCCCAATGCCGGACCGACATCGCCGCCGGTGCGGTATTCCAGCGTCTTACCGCTGATATCTGCCAACATTTGCCGCCAGTAAGGGCTGCGGGCACCGCCACCGATCAGAGTGATGCTGTGCGGTTTCAGACCGGTTGCGTGGAGCACGTCCATACCGTCTGCCAGGGCGAATCCCACACCTTCAAGTACCGCGCGGGCAATATCGGCAGGGCCGTGCTGATGTGTCAGACCAAACAACGTTCCTTTGGCATTCGGATTATTGTGCGGCGTGCGTTCACCGGAGAGATACGGGAGGAACCAGACCGGAGAGTCCGCCGGTTGAGTTTTCTGAGCCAGAGTGATCAGTTCACCCACTGAGGCGGTGCCGGTCAGATTGGCGGCCCAGTCCAGACAGGATGCAGCACTGAGCATCACCGACATCAGATGCCAGGTGTCCGGCAGCGCGTGGCAGAAACTGTGTACCGCCTGCTGCGGATTACTCAGGAATCCGTCGCTGACCGCGAAATACACGCCGGAAGTACCCAGGGACAGCATCGCCTGACCCGTTTTGTATAGTCCGACTCCCACTGCGCCGGCAGCATTGTCGCCGCCACCGGCAATTACCGGCACACAATCCATTCCCCAGCGGGAAGCGAGTTCCGGCAGTAACTGACCGGTAATCTGATTGCCTTCGAACAGATCCGGCATGTGTTTGCGCTCCAGGCCGGTTGCGCTGAGCATTTTGTCGCTCCAGTCGCGTTTCGCCACATCAAGCCACATCGTGCCTGCCGCGTCAGACATATCAGAAGCGAAAACGCCGGTCATCAGCCAGCGCAGATAATCTTTGGGCAGTAATACTTTATCTATTTTCACGAACAACTCTGGTTCGTTTTCACGTAGCCAGAGCAGTTTTGGTGCCGTAAAACCGGGCATCATCAGGTTGCCGGTTATCTGGCGGGAGTCAGGGACATCCGCTTCCAGTTTCCCGCACTGGCTGAAACTGCGGCCATCGTTCCATAAAATTGCCGGACGCAGAACCTGATGCTTTGCATCAAGAACCGTGGCGCCATGCATCTGGCCCGTCAGACCGACGGCTTTTACGCTTTGCAGTGCATGTTGCTTAGACAATGCAGAAACCGCACGGTCGGTTGCAGCCCACCAGTCGGCCGGATTTTGCTCAGACCATAAAGGACGGGGACGGGAAAGGGTTAACGCCTCACTGTGGCTGGCGACCACCCGACCTTCTTCGCTAAGCAAAATGGCTTTGACGCCAGACGTACCGAGATCTATTCCGAGATACATATTTTTCCCTTATCTGTTAACCCGTTTCCAGAAAGATTTACGCCCTGCGATTCCGCATAAAGCGGGCAGGGCGTCAGCTTATTTTACAAGATTAACCAAACAGATAACGGTTAACCAGATTCTCCAGACGTTCCTGCTGACCACTCTGGTGCTGAGGTGCCAGCGCGTTTTGTTGCGCGTAGTTGCTCAGGGATTCCAGAGACATTTTGCCTTGCAGGATCTGCTGACCCAGTTCGGTATTCCAGCCTGCGTAACGCTGTGCAACGTGTTTATCCAGTTCACGGCTTTCAATCATACGGGCCGCGACTTTCAACGCCAGCGCCATGGTGTCCATGCCACCAATATGGCCGTAGAACAGGTCATATTTGTCGGTACTCTGACGACGCACCTTAGAGTCGAAGTTCAGACCACCGGTGGTGAAACCGCCCGCTTTGATGATTTCATACATCACCAGCGCATTTTCTTCCACGCTGTTCGGGAACTGGTCAGTGTCCCAGCCACATTGTGGATCGCCGCGGTTCGCATCGACGGAGCCGAAGATACCGAGGGCAATGGCGTTGGCAATTTCATGATGGAAGGAATGACCTGCCAGCGTCGCGTGGTTTGCCTCGATATTTACTTTGATCTCTTTTTCCAGACCAAACTGTTTCAGGAACCCGTAAACCGAAGCAACGTCATAATCATACTGATGCTTGGTCGGCTCCTGCGGTTTTGGCTCAATCAGCAGGGTACCCTGGAAACCAATTTTGTGTTTGTGCTCAACGACCATTTGCATGAAGCGACCTAATTGTTCGCGTTCCTGACGCAGGTCGGTATTGAGCAGGGTTTCGTAACCTTCACGGCCACCCCACAACACATAGTTTTCGCCGCCCAGCTGTTTGGTGGCGTTCATCGCATGAACCACCTGCGTTGCAGCCCAGGTATAAATCTCAGGATTTGGGTTGGTTGCCGCACCCGCACCGTAACGTGGGTTAGTAAAGCAGTTTGCGGTGCCCCACAGCAGTTTTACGCCACTGGATTCTTGTTTTTGCGCCAGAACATCCGTCATCGCGGCAAAATTATTCACGTACTCTTTAATCGTTGCGCCTTCCGGCGAGACATCGACATCGTGGAAGCAGTAGTAAGGAACATTGAGTTTCTGGAAGAACTCGAAAGCTACATCCGCTTTGCGTTTCGCCAGCTCCAGCGCATCGCCGGGTTGTTGCCACGGGCGATCAAATGCGCCCACGCCGAACATATCATTGCCGTTCCAGCAGAATGTGTGCCAGTAGCAGGCTGCGAAACGCAGATGCTCAGCCATCGTTTTGCCGAGGATTACTTCTTCAGGATTGTAATGACGGAATGCCAGCGGGTTAGTGCTGTTAGCACCTTCGTAGCGAACGGCGTCAAGCTTGTCGAAATATGCGTGCATTGAAAACTCCTTGAAAACGGGCCCAGCGGGACTGGGAGGCTGAGGCTCTATCTTCGGAGGAGATGTTAAATCCCACAATTACGTTATTTCACACTCAATTTAATAGAATTATTAAGTGTGCGGTAGATCGCATAAATAAGCCGTTTTCTTCTGGGTTTTTATTCAACTTCCACGATGCCTCGATAATAAAAAGTCTTATCGTGCGCGTATTACAGACAAACCATGATCCCCATCATAATTCCTGAAATAAACAAAAAATCATAATGGAGTGATTAAAATCTGCAATTGCCGATTAATTATCCAGCGACAACAATCCTTGTGTCATTGCTGTACGAACTCTTCTGTATCTGCCTCTACTTATTCTTATAAAAGGTCTGACATGATGAAAATGAATAAAATAATTCTTTCTGCCTGTGCCGCATTAGTGCTTTTCAGCCAGTCAGGGTTGGCGAAAGAAATTAAAATTGGTATGGCTATTGATGACTTACGTTTAGAACGCTGGCAAAAAGACCGTGATATTTTTGTGGCTAAAGCCAAAACTCTCGGTGCAGATGTTTTTGTTCAGTCTGCGAATGGTAATGAAGAAACTCAGATGGCGCAGATTGAAAACATGATCAACCGTGGCGTCGATGTGCTGGTGATCATTCCGTATAACGGACAAGTGCTAAGTAATGTGATTGCCGAGGCCAAACAGGAAGGCATAAAAGTGCTGGCGTATGACCGCATGATTAACAACGCCGACATTGATTTTTATATCTCTTTTGATAATGAAAAGGTGGGCGAACTTCAGGCGCAAAGCCTGGTTGAACGCGTACCACAAGGCAACTATTTCCTGATGGGTGGCTCGCCGGTAGATAACAATGCCAAGCTTTTCCGCGCCGGTCAGATGAAGGTGCTCAATCCGTTAATTAAAGACGGCAAGATAAAAGTGGTGGGTGATCAATGGGCGGATGGCTGGTTGCCAGAAAATGCCCTGAAGATTATGGAAAATGCACTGACCGCGAATAACAACAAAATCGATGCCGTCGTCGCTTCCAATGATGCGACCGCCGGTGGTGCGGTTCAGGCGTTATCTGCGCAGGGTCTGGCGGGTAAAGTGGCGATCTCGGGTCAGGATGCCGACCTTGCGGCAATTAAACGCATTGAAGCCGGCACACAGACCATGACCGTTTATAAACCTATCACTAAACTGGCTAATGACGCTGCCGAAATTGCCGTGCAGTTAGGTAAAGGTGAAACGCCAAAATCTAATGCGACATTAAATAACGGTAAAAAAGAAGTGCCTTCGTATTTATTAACACCTGTTCAGGTGGATAAAAATAATATTGATAGCACCGTAGTAGCTGACGGTTTCCATAAGAAATCTGATCTCTAATTTTTCAATATTTTTCTAGAAAAACAACGCTTCTTTTTGAGGTGTTGTTTTTTCTGGAGGTAAAGATGCCAGAACAATATGAAAAATTACCCCTGCTGGATATGCGAAATATTACCAAGAAATTTGGTGCGGTAAAAGCGGTTGATAATATTAGTCTGACACTGGCCGCGGGCGAAGTGTTATCCCTGTGCGGAGAGAACGGGTCTGGAAAATCGACATTGATGAAAGTGCTGTGCGCAATATACCCTCACGGATCTTTTGACGGGGAAATCTATTTTTCAGGTGAAAGACTTACGGCAAAAGGGATTCGTGATACAGAACAAAAAGGGATTGCGATAATTCATCAGGAACTGGCGCTGGTGAAACAGCTGAGCGTGCTGGAAAACATGTTCCTGGGTAACGAATGGGGCAGTTTTGGCATGCTCGATACCGATAAAATGTACCTTCGTTGTCAGCGCATGCTGGCGCAGGTCAAACTCGATATTGACCCGCACACGCTGGTGGGCGAACTGGGATTAGGACAGCGGCAACTGGTTGAAATTGCTAAAGCCCTCAACAAGCAGGTGCGTTTGCTGGTGCTTGATGAACCCACGGCGTCTCTCACTGAAAGCGAAACCGCTATTTTGCTCGATATTATTCGCGATTTACGCCATCACGATATCGCCTGCATTTACATTTCTCACAAACTGAACGAAGTGAAAGCTATCTCCGACAAGCTTTGTGTCATTCGTGATGGACGTCATATCGCCACATGCAATGCGGCCGGAACGTCAGAAAAAGAAATCATCGCCATGATGGTGGGCCGTGAACTCACGGAGTTATTTCCTGCGCGTGAGCGGCAGATTGGCAATGAAATTTTGCGTATTGAAAACCTCACCGCGTGGCATCCGGTGAACCGCCACATAAAGCGGGTGGATAACGCCGGATTTACCCTGCGTCAGGGCGAAGTGCTGGGCGTCGCAGGCTTAGTCGGTGCAGGCAGAACAGAAATGATGGAGTGTCTGTTCGGGGTTTATCCCGGGCGCTGGTCTGGAGAGGTCTGGCTGGAAGGTCAGAAAGTGCAGATAACTGATTGTCGCGATGCTATGCGCCGTGGCCTGGCGATGGTACCGGAAGACCGAAAACGTGACGGCATCGTGCCGATGATGGCGGTGGGCAGCAATATCACGCTGGCAGCCCTGAGCCAGTTCAGCGGTGGCGGCGTTCTGCGCGAAGCACAGGAACAGCACACCATCAGCGAATCGGTAAAACAACTCAAAATCAAAACCTCCTCTCCCGAGCTGGCAATTGGAAGGCTCAGCGGCGGCAATCAACAAAAAGCCATCCTGGCGCGTTGTCTGCTGCTTAAACCCAGAATCTTAATTCTTGATGAACCCACGCGCGGAATTGATGTGGGGGCAAAACATGAAATCTACAAACTGATCGGCCAGCTTGCGGCACAGGGGATGGCAATCATCGTTATCTCATCAGAGTTACCCGAAGTGCTCGGGCTGAGTGATCGCGTCGTGGTGATGCATCTTGGGCAGGTGAAAGCCTGCCTGGAAAATAACAATTTAAGTCAGGAACAGGTCATGGAAGCCGCATTGAGGAGTGAAGCTTATGTCTAAATTTCCCCAGCCAGGAACCCCTGCCGCCGCCGTCAATGAGAACGGGTCAGAGGCCATGCTATCAGTCAAAAAACTAAAAAGTATCAACCTGCAGGTTTTTGTCATGCTGGCGGCCATCGCGGTGATTATCGTGTTTTTCAGCGTGACCACCGACGGCGCGTACATCAGCGCGCGTAATGTATCTAATCTGCTGCGCCAGACCGCCATTACCGGCATTCTGGCCGTCGGCATGGTATTCGTGATTATTTCTGCTGAAATCGACCTGTCCGTCGGCTCTATGATGGGGTTGCTCGGTGGCGTGGCGGCGATTTTTGACGTCTGGCTCGGCTGGCCGTTGCCACTGACCATCGTGGTGACGCTGGCGCTCGGATTATTGCTTGGCGCATGGAACGGCTGGTGGGTGGCGTACCGCAAAGTGCCATCATTTATCGTCACGCTGGCCGGGATGCTGGCGTTTCGCGGCATTCTGATCGGCATCACCAGCGGGACCACGGTGTCACCGACAACGCCCGCGATGTCGCTGATTGGTCAAAGCTATCTGCCGGATTCTTTCGGCTTCGGTATTGGTGCAGTGGCTCTGGCGCTGTTTATTGGCTGGCAGTGGCGGCGGCGCAAACAGCGTGCAGCTCTCGGGCTGCCGGTAACTGCGGCAAAAAATGATGTCACCCGTCAGGCGCTGACGGCCATCATTGCGCTGGGTGCGATATATCTGCTTAACGATTATCGCGGCGTGCCGACACCGGTACTGATTTTGGTCGCGCTGATGCTCGGCGGCATGTTTATGGCGTCCCGCACCTCTTTTGGTCGTCGTATTTATGCCATTGGTGGCAACATTGAAGCAGCGCGGTTATCCGGAGTTAACGTTGAGCGCAGCAAACTGGCGGTATTTGCGATAAACGGTCTGATGGTGGCAATCGCCGGGTTGATCCTCAGTTCACGTCTGGGTGCAGGTTCGCCATCGGCGGGAAATATTGCTGAGCTGGATGCTATTGCCGCCTGCGTCATTGGCGGAACCAGCCTGGCGGGCGGGGTAGGGAGTGTGGCGGGGGCCGTAATGGGCGCATTCATTATGGCGTCTCTGGATAACGGCATGAGTATGCTGGACGTGCCTACGTTCTGGCAGTACATCGTTAAAGGCGCGATTCTGCTGCTGGCGGTGTGGATGGATTCTGCCACCAAAAGACGCGCATAAATCCGCCGCTGTGGCGGTGATTATGAAGAGCGGTGAGGGAAAACCTGAGGAACCTCACATAATCACTATGCCAAATCAACCTAAGCCATTGCGGTGTGCTATTGACCAACGCAATCAGCCTCATTCAGTTAGCGCAATGAATGAGGCTTAGTCTATTAGAAACCGGTGAGAGACAGGCATGTTTGAGAAACGTTATCGGATCACTCTGTTATTTAACGCTAATAAAGTCTACGACCGTCAGGTAGTAGAAGGAGTAGGTGAGTATTTGCAGGCCTCACAAAGCGACTGGGATATCTTCATTGAAGAGGATTTCCGTTGCCGCATAGATAATATTAAAGACTGGCTTGGCGACGGTGTCATTGCCGATTTTGACGACAGGGAAATCGAGACGTTGCTTAAGGATCTTAACGTTCCGATCGTCGGCGTTGGCGGTTCTTATCATCAGGAAGAGGATTATCCGCCGGTACATTATATCGCCACAGACAACTACGCGCTGGTTGAAGCGGCCTTTATGCACCTTAAAGAGAAGGGCATCAACCGCTTCGCATTTTACGGTTTACCGGATGCGGGCGGAAAGCGTTGGGCGCAGGAACGCGAATATGCCTTCAAAAAACTGGTATCAGCAGAGCAATATCAGGGCGTGGTGTATCAGGGAATGGAAACCGCGCCGGAAAACTGGCAGCACGCGCAAAACCGGCTGGCCGACTGGATACAAACACTCCCGCAGCAAACCGGAATTATCGCGGTGACGGATGCGCGCGCGCGGCACCTGTTGCAGGTCTGCGAGCATCTGAATATTCCGGTGCCGGAAAAGCTCAGTGTGATTGGCATTGATAACGAAGAACTGACGCGGTATTTGTCGCGCGTGGCGCTGTCTTCCGTAGTTCAGGGTACGCGGCAGATGGGATACCGGGCGGCAAAACTTCTCCATCAGTTGCTGGATCAGCGCGATTTACCGTTACAGCGTATTCTGGTGCCACCGGTGAAAGTGGTTGAGCGCCGTTCAACAGATTTCCGTTCTTTACGCGATCCGGCGGTCATCCAGGCCATGCATTACATCCGTTATCACGCCTGTAAGGGCATCAAGGTTGAACAGGTTCTCGACGCCATTGGCATGTCTCGTTCCAATCTGGAAAAACGTTTTAAAGATGAAACCGGGCAAACTATTCATGGCGTGATCCACGAAGAAAAACTTGATCGCGCGCGTAACCTGCTGGCGGCGACGTCGATATCAATTAATGAGATCTCGCAGATGTGTGGCTATCCATCGCTGCAATATTTTTATTCGGTGTTCAAGAAAGGCTACGAAATGACGCCAAAGGAATACCGCAGTATTCATGGTGAAAGTGTTTATCAAGGTATCTGAAGAGTATCGTGACACGATAAAATATCTTATCAACCGTTTATGCAGGGTGCCTGGCTAGTAATTAAACATAATTCAGAAGAATATTGATACTCCCTTAGCCAATGTTTAGGCTAAGGGAGTTGTTATTATTACTGGAAATTAATCGTTAATGTGGTGCTTCTGCCTGCCTCATTTCCAGTTTGTACAGGGAAACAAACTCTTTGAGTTACCATGGAAAAGTTCTTTTGCCATGAAACATTGAATTCAATTTGTTTTCCTTTTTGAGAAATATCTGTACTGGTAATTTTTAGCTCAGAGTCATCAGCTTTTGCCACGAAAGAAGTGGCAGATAAAGGCTCCAAAGTAATACCCCCATAGAGAGAAAATTTTGTGCCGGGATCAATTTGATAAATTGTTCCTGCCAGCAATTTTTTGTCATTCGATGATATGAGATGGTGATTTTCGCTCCTGGAGGTGAGGATATCATCAATATTCATCTCATCATGCGCATATATCCTGTAACCATAGCTTTCACTTGTGCTCTTGCCGTGATTTATCCAGACTGAAAAAATGTTCTGTGTAATGGGCGTTGTACTTCCTGACGTGTTTATATCTGACCAACGCCCCGTCTGATTAGCCGTTTTAACAGTAATATTTTGTCCAGGATACTCTGAAAAATCATAGGTCAGACCATTATGACTTACAGACAGTATAGTTTTACTGGTAATGTTTTCGTTATCTGAAACAACTTGTTGTGTACTGTCAAAATATGTAATGACCGCCTGCCCGCAAAAAAGATCCTGAGCAACGCTCGTGAGTACAGTATTCGACGTTTTAGACGTATCGATACAGGTTGCCAGACAATTTACTTGTGAAGAACTAACAATATTTGTTTTTCTGGCGCCGGAGATATGAACTTTAGATAGCGTCATTGCCAGCACGCCCGTTGTTCCATCACTGATAGCACCAACAAAATCATGACTTCCCCAACTTCCGGAACCCCATTCCATTTTAGGTCAGGTTGGATAACCAGGGTAGGCATGCAACTCTACTGTCGTGCCCGGTATTCTTTCCCAATCCCAAACCGGCTGAATATTATAATATTCATTACCCTTTGAAGTGACCCAATAACTGCCATTACCGATATAATATCCTTTAGTATTCTCGCCATTCCCGGTCTCTGAACCCGCTGTACGGGTAGAAATCGCTTTATTCCAGAAACAGAATTTATCTGAGAAATTCACAAGATAATCATTTACCCAAAAGGCTCTGGCCCCGATAAAGATATTATTGTTGTGTTCATCCTTCGTCTGTAAACGTTTTTTCAGCTCCAACAGCGCAGGTTGTTTAGCAGAAGAACAATATGGCATGAGGATATCAGTCCAGCTAGCCCATCCCGATTGGCTCATGGTACCGCGACTAATCGCTCTTCCCTGAGGATGTATATCGATCATTCCGGCGTAGGTATGCCACCCCAGACCTTCCGTGAGTTCATCAATCAGATTACTAATTGCATCTTCAGCTAAGTTCAGTGAGCCACTTAAGTTTTTAATAAAACTGAAAATATTGGACAGTAATACTGTTCCATAGGAGCATGTATATAATTGTGAACAATAAACTGTACCATTCTTCGGATTGTGTTGGCTGATTGAGTAATCACTGCTAATTCCTTCTCCGTGTTCAACCCCGGTGCGGTCGACAATGTAACATAGCTCATTCATTGCTGACAAAGACGCCAGCATGTACTGAATGTACTTATCCTCTTGTGTATTTTCCCATCCCGCTAGACTCCAAAATAATTGTATGGTAGCGAAATCAGCCTGATTAGCCCCCGTTTCGCCCATAGTTGTATTCGTGGTTTCTATTATGTAAGGTAAAAACACATCTGAAAGGTTGTTTTTTGGAATCATTTTACAAATCAACATTGCACTAATAGCTGCATCCTTCGCAAGTCCAACTTGCCTGTCCCACCAGCTGCTTATATTGTATTTTTGGGACGCATAGAAATTAAGTGCGCTAAAAGCCATGTTTATATAATTTGCATCTTGCACTGATGATTTAACTAAATAGCTTGCTATTGATTTAGTACGGGATAAATGAGAGTACAAAGGCGTACTATTTGTCACTTTTTGGTTTTTATCCGGATAGGTAATATCAGAAAACTTACCGTTATTAAACAGAGAATACCAATGTGCAACATCACTCGAACTGGGGATCGGCGATGAAAGGTTTGCATTTTTAACTTTTGAGTATGTACTTTCTATATCTTTAAGAAATTCCTCAGGATAGTTATACTCCAACTTAACAAGAAGATCGGAGTTGGCAGGAGTCCAGATAATATTCCTGTAGCTCGAACCGAGGGGGCTTATCAGACTGGTTTCTTTATTTTTTTTCGCCAGCTTTAAGGAAGTTGCTTTCCTGGTTGATTTTTTTAGCTATTCTAGATGGCCAGTCATACATAGTATTGTTTTGGGAATTAATATTTAAGGTTAACTCCTCATATTTTTTTCTTCCAGACGCACTTTCGATAATGATTTTAACAGTTGTTCCTGATGGCAAATCTCCTGCTGAAGAAATGTTTTGATTTGATATCCAGTTGTCGAGGTATGGACAGGTGGTAAATACTTTCAGCTCGCTGTCTTCTGCGGGAACCCAGATGAAATTACGGTAACTACTTCCGAGTGTATTCAGTTCCCCGTTTTCACTTCGCTCACCGGCTTTCAAATGCACATCTGCACGTCCATTTATAAAATCTGCGAGGTATTTTGGCCATGAATACATATCGAGCCTATCCTCAGGGATAGGACACAAGATACTGGCTTCAAAGTCTTCATCAGGGTTAATTGCAAATACATTAACTCTCTCTCCGGAAATCGCATCAGACTGAGATACTATCTGACCTTTTTCAATCCAGTTACTGATATTAGTCATGTTATATCCTTATTTTTTTGTGCCAGATAATGTCTGCTCAAAAAGTTATTTTGAGCAGACAAGTGAATCGATGTTATTAAGGTTCAATCACCTTTTGATAACCGGTTAACATCAGGACCGGGGTTTTACCACTTTCTTTTGAATTAACGGTGATCGTCCGGCCATTTCGTTCGCCACCGATGTAATATGCTACTTCGGTTTTTCCTGCTGCGATGGCTGCCCGAACGGCACTGTCGACATCTACATAACGGAATTGTTGAATATTATCCATGTAAATACTGCCGTCTGCGGAGTATTTAAAGGACGGTTTATTATTCCAGGTTACAGTATTTCTTCCCATGAATCAGGGTCGGTAGGATAGAAGAAGATAGAGACTCCCGTATTATCACTGGTATTGCCATTGTATACGCGTATTTTATACTGGAAGGTAACACCAGGGTAATCCTCAATATTTGAAGGAAGTGCAGGGATCTTGAATTTCATTAATGCCAGTATTTGTTTGTTCTGGTCTCGCCCGGAATTACGCCAGTCATCTTGCACTAATAAGACGGGCGCAGTGCCATAATTGGTATCAGCATCATTCTGGTTACTGACATAAGTATCTGCTTCAGCATCGGAATAGCTGTAAGGAATGTTTGTGCCACAATCCATAGTGTAATTCATACAACGTTCAGCCATGAATTTAGCTGCATCATCAGTCCAGGCGTTCATGAAATCGCCATGTGCGGTATAAATGCTCCCCCACAGCGGTGTCAGTTGGCCGTCGATCATCTGAGGGTCCAGCGAAAGCTGAATTTTGCTAACATCCAGAGAGGTTAACTGGGGTAAAACGTAGGCGATGTTCATATTCACTTTCGCCAGTTTCACCGGATGGTCTGCGGGACATTGGCCATTACTGTCGCTGTATACTGCATTTTTGGTGCCTTTGGCTTTCAGGTTTTTACCATCCCAACAGTCGGGGAACATGATCCCGATGTTGAACTGCACCGCATCCCCTTTGGAACGTAACCCGCAGATCTGATCTGCTGTATTGGTGTAGCCGTTGCCGTTGGCGCACAAAAAACTCACCCGCGGATTGGGTCCTGAACCCCGGTGGTCACCGGCCAGCAGTTGCAGACCATGGGGAAATCCGCTAATCGGGTATTGTTCGACATTGTCAGCCTGATAGTAGTTGTTGATATAAGTCGGATTGACGATTTCACCATCGGGTAATTACATGGTGGGCACCCAGTAGCCGGTGCTGTCGGCGGCGTTGTCGCAGGTCGTACCGGAATGGAGCAACAGGCTTTCGGCGGTAGAAAAGGCATCCGTTGAGCGATTACCTACAAAATCATGCGACATTGCCATGCCCGGCATATCGGGCATCAAAATGGCATCATCGGGCTTCATATGACTGAAGTTACAGTCGACGTTGGCTTGTGCATCAGCGGCTTGTGCTGCAGATATTGGTAATCCCGCTGCACAGGCGAGCAACACTGAGGAATACAGAAGAGGTTTCATTTTATTATCCTTTAAATAACGTGGGCTATATATTCAGACAGGTTTTATGTATCCGAAATTAATCATTGCATTTTAATTTCTTTCTTCATAAATGATATTCATCCATGTCCTGTAGTACACCACAGGACGGAATTGACCGCGTTTGATTATTTTCTGAATATCTTATTCCGTCTTGATTATTATTTTTCTTAATCTGTTTTTTGTACACGTAAAATAGGCTGAGTAGTAAAGTAATGAGGTATTTTAGAATAGTGAGGGGCGGTGTTATGCAGAGGGTAGTGAGTTAATAAATAGCCCCACGATCAATAAAGACCGTGGGGCAGGATAATGATAATTTTTATAGCGTAATACTTAATTCGCGACACCCTGCTTCTGGGGTAAGAACCACACCCAGCGCCTGAGCCGAGAACGTACCCTGACTGAAACCGATTATGTGACCAATATTGCGCAAACAGAGGGTCCAGTCAGGCGCGTTGCCTTCACTGGTCAGGCTAATGTTGTTGCCGTTGCGGCAAGCACGCAGGGTGAAGACTGTCTTCCCGCTCAGGTCCGTAATGACGCTTTCTGCCACCGCACCGTCTTCCAGCTCAAACAGGTGGAATTCGGTCTGCCGGCTGTAGTCGTAATCCGGCTTCTGGTCGTTACTGCCGAGCGCCAGCAAGGTATTCGGACGGACATACAACGGCAGGCTGTCGAAGCCATGCTGCTGACGATGCCAGCGCGAACCTTCTGCCACGTCGTTGTTGAGAAGATGCGTCCAGCGCCCTTGCGGCAGATAAAAATCGACGTCGCCTTCTTCGCTGAAGACCGGCGCAACCAGCAAATCATCACCCAACATATACTGGCGGTCGAGATAGTCGCAGGCAGGATCTTCCGGGAATTCCAGCATCATGGCGCGCATGACCGGCGTTCCGTGGCTGGCCGCCTGTGAAGACGCGGGATACAGATACGGCATCAGGCGGCATTTAAGCTGCGTAAACTGGCGCACAACATCACAGGCCTCATCGTCATAGACCCAGGGTACACGATAGGATTTACTGCCATGCAGACGGCTGTGACTTGAAAGCAGACCGAAAGCACACCAGCGTTTGTAGATGTGCGCCGGAGCAGTATTTTCGAATCCGCCGATATCGTGGCTCCAGAAACCGAAGCCAGACAATCCGATAGATAACCCGCCGCGCAGGCTTTCTGCCATCGATTCGTAGGTGGCGTAACAGTCACCGCCCCAGTGAACCGGGAATTGCTGGGCACCGACCGATGCTGAGCGGGCGAACAGCACGGCTTCCGATGCGCCGAGTTTGTCCTGCAATGTTTCGTATACCAGTTTGTTGTATACGAACGCGTAATGGTTGTGCATTTTTTGTGGATCACAGCCATCATGCCAGACCACGTCGGTTGGAATGCGCTCGCCGAAATCCGTTTTGAAACAGTCCACGCCCATATCCACCAGACGTTTCAGATGTCCTGCATACCATTCGCAGGCCTGTGGATTAGTGAAATCGACAATGGCCATTCCGGCCTGCCATTTGTCCCATTGCCACACCCGACCGTCCGGCCGTTTTAGCAGATAGCCTTTTTCTTTGCCTTCATGGAACAGCGGTGATTTTTGGCCGATGTAAGGGTTGATCCACACGCAGATTTTCAGCCCGCGCGCTTTCAGGCGCTGCAACATGCCCTGCGGATCCGGGAAGGTTTGCGGATCCCACTCGAAATCGCACCACTGGAAGGCTTTCATCCAGAAACAGTCGAAGTGGAAAACATGCAACGGCAACTGACGTTTCGCCATGCCATCGATAAAGCTGTTCACTGTGGCTTCATCGTAATTAGTGGTGAAGGAGGTCGTCAGCCACAGGCCAAATGACCAGGCGGGCGGCAGCGCAGGGCGGCCTGTCAGACGGGTGTAACGGTCGAGCACTTTTTTTGGCGTCGGACCATCAATGACGAAATATTCCAGATACTCGCCCTCCACGCTGAACTGAACTTTAGAGACTTTCTCTGATCCCACTTCAAAAGAGACACATTCAGGATGATTCACCAGCACGCCATAGCCGCGGTTGGTGAGATAGAACGGAATGTTTTTGTAGGATTGCTCAGTGCTGGTGCCACCATCGCGGTTCCAGGTTTCGACAGTCTGACCATTTTTAACCAGTGCGGTGAAACGCTCACCCAGACCGTAGACCGTTTCGCCGACGCCGAGATCCAGACGTTCCATCATGTAGGTTTTTTGCGAGTTTGCATCCTGCACATAGCCGTTAGACTTGGCGACACTGCCTGTTATACGGCGGCCATTGCGCAGGAAATCCAGCGTCCAGTTATTGCCTTTGGTGACGCGTACGCAGAGGTCACCGCTGTGCAAAGCAGCGAATTCCTCGTTGTCTTCAAACCGCAATTCGGGTGTGTCGGATTGCAGCAGCGGATAGTGCGGGCCTTTATCTGTTTCACCATCAAAGTGAGTAATACGCACACCAATAACACCGGTTTGCGGCGAGAAAAATCGCAGCGTAAACAGCGGTGAATCCAGCTGGCTGGCGCGCTCTGACGCATCTTTCGGCGCGGCGTAAATTACCATTTCGTTGCCGGAACGCTGTACTTCAAACACCTGAAGCGGGTGCGTCAGTGTGAGACCGTCCTGGATTAACCAGTTACCGTCACTGATCTTCATAATGAATTCCTCCTTTAGCCCTTCATCCTTCGCACTGACTCTGCGTTGGCTGCCTTCGCCAACCCCGGTCACATACCTGTGTATGCTCCCGGGGATTTACTCAGTTGCCGCCTTGATTCAGCACGAATGATTTTGGGCATGTTCAGTTAAATCAATTTCAGTTTTTAAAAAACAAATTCATTTCATAAACTCTTGCTGATTACGGCGGATGCCCTGAGCCACTTCATCGAGAATGCGGCGCAGCAGCGGGGTGCGCAGAATGTAATAGCGTTTGCAGATGATGGCGCTCAGCAGATAGCAGACTGCCGGAACCAGAGTGAATAACGCGATAATGCTGGTCATGGTGGCCGCATTTTGAGTCGTGGCACCGGACTGATAACCGGCACCCGCCAGCATCCAGCCGATCATCGCGCCGGCCAGTGCCAGACCGAGTTTCAGCACAAACAGGGTACCGGCGAAACTGATACCGGTCAGACGCTTGCCGTCGTTCCATTCGCCGTAATCGACGGTGTCGGACATCATCACCCACTGGATCGGAGTGACAAGCTGGTGCAGAACGCCGATGACGAAGATGAAGATAAACATCAGCACGCTGCCGTTCACCGGCAGGAAGAACATACCCATGCTCAGTACCGCCAGAATGGCGTTGGTCCACCAGAACACGCTGACTTTGCATTTCCAGTCGGTGAGTGGCTTAGCCAGTGCGCTGCCGAACAGGTTGCCGACGGAATAGACGCCGAGGAACCAGGCGAACAGCACCGGATTTCCGAGAATATAAGTGACGTAATACATCATGGCGCCACCGCGAACCGCGACGGCCATAATATTGAGGATGGTCAGCAGGCCGACAATGCGCCACTGATCGTTGTGCCAGATATCGCGCAAATCTTCGCGCATGGTGCCGGTCGGTTTACCCGGATCAATACGCTCTTTGGTGGTCGCAAAACAAATCGCCAGCATGATGGCGGCGACAATCGCCAGTACCGCGATCCCGCCCTGATAACCGAGTGCCTTGTTTTCACCGCCGATATAATTCACCAGCGGCATCATCAGCACCGTACTCAGCATCCCGCCGGCGGTGGCCAGCACGAAGCGGTACGATTGCAACGAAATACGCTGTGTCGGGTCAGAGGTGATCACGCCGCCCAGCGCGCAGTACGGAATATTCACCACGGTGTACATCAGCGTGAGCAGCGTATAGGTGATGGCGGCGTAAATCATTTTGCCGGTCATGCTGAGCTCTGGCGTTGTGTAGGTAAAGACGCAGACAATACCGAATGGAATGGCGCCAAACAGTACGTAAGGGCGGAATTTCCCCCAGCGGGTGCGGGTGCGGTCGGCCAGTAATCCCATACAGGGATCAGAAATTGCGTCCAGCGCGCGGGCGAGCAGGAACATGGTGCCGACATAACCGGCCGGTATGCCGAAGATATCGGTATAAAAGAACATCATGTAAAGCATGACGTTATCGAAAATTATATGACTGGCCGCATCGCCTAATCCATATCCAATCTTTTCCTTGACCGAAAGGATCTCAGTACTCATTGCTTCAATGTCCGTATGAAATGGGAGAGTACAGGTTTTAACGTTTACAAGGCGTTGGGGCTATTGAGATTTTTGTTTCTGAAATTATGTTTCTTTATTTCTGTGATCGCGCGGGGCAAACGGGGAAAAGTTGAGCGGAACAAACGGGCGAAGGACTGAACAGCGGAGTAAAAACCTCCCGTTACCGGGAGGTCTGTGAGGCGGTTACTTTTTGTATTTTGCTTCCAGCGTCGCAAACCACGGCGCGCTGAAATCTTCAGATTTTCCCCAGCCTGGAATGATTTTACTCAGGCCGGTCACGTTGACGCCATCCGGCTGGCTAAGCAGCAGGGATTGAGGGATGGTTTGCGCCGGAAATTCGTAAGTGGCAGGCGTTTTCTCGCCGGCAATTTTCAGTGCCACGATACGCAGGTTCACGGCGCCGATCAGCTGAGTATCGACAGCGGCGGTCATCTGCCACGGGCTGCCTTTTTCGCGCATTAGCTGAAGATCCTGATTCGACACGTCAATGCTGTAGAGTTTGATTTCAGTACGGCCATTCTCTTTCAGGGCTTTATACGCACCCTGGCTGAACGCATCCCATGCACCCCAGATCGCATCAATCTGACCTTTCGGGTATTTCGCCAGTATCGCGCCGACTTTGTTTGCGGTATCGCCCTGAACGTCAGAAGACACCGCGCCGATAGACTCCAGCTGATGAATACCCGGATTCTCTTTCAGAATGGCTTCGTAAGTTTTCTGGCGACGTTCCATTGGCGGGAAACCGGCTACCCACAATTTGACGATATTGGCTTTACCGTTGAAATCTTTCACCAGCTGACCCACAGAGGCTTTTGCCAGCGAAGCATCGTCCTGACGGGTGACCGTCACGCCCGGAATATCTTCCGGTACTTCAGTATCAAAGGCAGAAACCGCAATACCTGCCGCGGCGATGCGTTTAACCAGCGCTTCGGAATAAGGTCCGCGCCCCTGAGAAAGGATGATGCCGTCGTATTTCTGACTGATGGCCTGATTGACGAAATCCTGGAATTTAGCGTCATCACCGTTGCTCAGGAAGGTATCGACTTTAAACCCAAGCGCACGGCCTTGTTTGATGGCACCGGCCAGAAACTGGGTGGTGTTGTCGTCAGAACCAAGATTGCGCACGATAGCGATGCGGACAGGGCCGTTGTGTTGGGCAATGGCCGCCGGAACGGGGGCGGGCGTTTCACCGGCAGCGAAGGCGGGTACAGCTGAAAACAGGCTCAATGCCAGCAAGGATGCGGATATTTTTTTCATTATACTGCTCTCATTATATTGCTCTGGTGACTAAAGAGGTCCGTCGGACGCGATTTTTTCTGGTGTCATTTTTAATTGAGGATGTACAGAAGTCTGTCTGTCCAGACGTCTATTCTGTCGGGGCAGTTTACCGGTATGTTACGAAAGAGGGAATGCTTTGTTGTTATTATATTTAGCCCCGTTGTTATTCCTGTTGGTTATAGTGGATGCGCAGCCTGTGAGCAAAAACAGGCACATGGCCTAAACTGAGTTTTTGTCTGTGATATTTACGTCGAACGTTCACCCCAATACAGCCTCCGGGAGAAGCCTTATGTCCTTTTCTTTCCGCGACACATTATTGCCTGTTTTTATCCTTGCCCTGATGACCGGTCAGGCGGGTGCCGCACCGAAATCCCCTGTGCCTCCACCCCCGACTGGCGCACAAGTGACGGAGCTGGCGAAAGGACTGGATCATCCCTGGTCGCTGGCCTTTTTACCCGATAATCAGGGCGCATTGATCACCGAACGCAGCGGGCAGTTGCGTCTGTGGAAACCGGAGGGTGAACTTTCGGCGCCGCTGAAAGGCGTGCCGCGCGTCTGGGTCAGCGGACAGGCAGGTTTGTGGGATGTGCGTTTATCGCCAGATTTTGCCAGCAATCGTCGGGTGTATCTGACGTTTGCGCAGCCGGGTGAAAAGGGCGAACCTCATGCGGCGCTCGGCTACGGTACATTGTCGGCGGATAATAAAGCGCTGAGCAATTTTAAAGTGATTTTCATTCAGCAACCGGCCCTGCAAAGCGGTATCAATCTTGGCGGTCGCATGGCGTTTGATGATAAGGGCAATATCTTTCTTTCCAGCGGCGATAACAATCAGCGCATCAACGCCCAGCATCTCAATCAGTTACAGGGCAAGATTTTGCGCCTGACGCCGGAAGGCGGCGTACCGCAGGATAATCCGTTTGTGCACGACAGGAATGCAAAGCCTGAAATCTGGACGTACGGCAACCGCAATCCGCAGGGGCTGGCAATTAATCCGTGGAGCGGCGCGCTTTGGGAAACCGAGCACGGACCGCGCGGTGGCGATGAAGTTAATCTGCCGCAGGCGGGGAAAAACTACGGCTGGCCTCTGGCAACGTTTGGGATTAACTATTCCGGTCAGCCAATCCCTGAAGCGAAAGGGTCGACGCTGGCGGGCGCGGAAGATCCGGTTTACTACTGGGAGATTTCGCCTGCACTAAGCGGAATGGCGTTCTATAACGCGCAGAAATTCCCGCAGTGGAAAAACTCGCTTTTCGTCGGCGCGCTGGCAGGGGAATCCCTGATCCGACTGACGCTTGAGGGCGATAAAGTCTCCCATGAAGAACGGCTGCTCAGCGATCGTAAAGAGCGTATCCGCGAGGTGCAGGTCGGCAGCGACGGGTTTGTGTATGTGCTGACGGATGAGAGCGATGGCAAGTTACTGAAAATTGCACCGCAAAGCTGAGGTCATTTGATGAGAAAAGGCGGTCAGAAATGACCGCCTTTTGCATTGCAGGATTAACCGACGCGAAGACCGGTCAGCTCAGGGGCAGCATCACGCGTTTACAGAAGGCCGGACGCTGCTGAAGTTGCTGATACCAGCGTTCAAGATTCGGATGCGACTGACGTTCAATATCCAGGCGGAACCAGGTATCGGCGTAGCAGGCAACCGGAATATCCCCGATGCCGAATTGTTCACCGGAGAACCATTTTTGCTTCGCGAGCACGGCGTCGGCAATTGCCCAGTATTTCTCAAATGCCGCCATACCCGCCGCGACCACCGACATATCGCGTTCTGCTTCCGGCGTGCGCACCAGCGTCAGGAACACCTGACGAAACGGCACGGTCAGCGAGTTACTGCACCAGTCCAGCCATTTATCTGCCGCCGCGCGTTGTTGCAGATTGTCCGGCCAGAAGGTTTCTTTCCCAGACCGTTCTGCCAGATAGCGCAGAATAGCGTTGGATTCCCATAGCACGAAATCGTCGTCCTGCAGACAAGGCACCAGCCCGTTCGGGTTAAGTGACAGATAAAGCGGTTCATTGTTTTTGCCATACACGCCGCCGGCATTGATGTGCTGAAAGGTCACATTCAGTTCATCGAGCAGCCACAGCACTTTTTTCACGTTGCTTGAATTTTCGCGGCCCCATAGGGTGAGCATCCGGAACTCCTTGTTTTTAATACGGGAAAACAGAAGGCGTACATCTTTCTGGCTAAGACTATAGGCCACGGCCAGTGATTAAGCGAAGTGAAAAAAGTAACACTCAGCAACAGCAGGTTCTGTCGCTGAATGTCATTGTGAGGAAATCAGCGCTGAGTTTTTTGCGCTTTAAACAGTGACCAGACGCTGAGCAGGGCGACAACCATCAGATAATAACCCGGTGCCAGACTGCTGCCGGTGGCGGAGATCAGAAGCGTACAGATGAACGGTGCAAAACCACCGAAAACAGTCACCGCAACGTTGTAGCTGATCGCCATGCCGCTGGCGCGGGTGGTTATCGGGAACAAATCTGCCATCATCGAAGGCACGGTAGAGAAATATACCGATTTCAGCAGTGCCAGCCAGCTAATCAGCAGCAGCAATGACATCGCCGACGTGTATTGCAGCATCAACCAGAACGCCGGATAAATGGTCAGCAGCAACAGAATCAATGAGCCCCACATCAGCGGCAGGCGGCCAATTTTCTCCGCCCACAGACCCATAAACGGCGTGACGACGGTCAGGATAATTCCGGCTGCCAGCGTGGCACTGAATCCGGCAGAAGCAGGCAGATGCAGCGTTTTGGTCGCGTACGTCGGAACATAGTTCAGCATGTAGTTAATGGCGGTAGACACGACCATCAGACCGATGGCTGTAAAGAACAACCCCTTCTGTGAACGCACAATTTCTTTCAGCGGAGAGGCGGTCTTTTCAGCTTTACTGAAGCTTTCGGATTCTTTGATATGGCGGCGGATATACAACCCGACCGGACCGATCAGCAGGCCGAAAATAAACGGGATCCGCCATCCCCAGTCCTGTAACTGCGTTTCGCTCAGAACGGCGGATAATCCCAGCCCGAAAGCCGAGGCCAGCAGCGTGCTGGCACCCTGCGTAGCGAACTGCCAGCTGGCGATAAACGCTTTACGCTCCGGGAAATGTTCCACCAGAAACGCCGTCGAACTGCCGAATTCCCCGCCTGCGGAAAACCCCTGAATCAGCCTGGCGGCCAGTATCAGCAGCGGTGCCGCCATGCCGATAGTGGTGTAAGACGGCGTGATGACGATAATCAGGCCGCCGGCCATCATCAGGCTGATGGACATCAGCAACGAGGCTTTGCGACCGTGTTTATCGGCGTAAGCGCCCAGAACAATGGCGCCAAGCGGGCGGATCAAAAATGACACGCCAAAGCTGCCAAATGCCAGCAACAGGGAGACGGTCGGGTCGGACGTCGGGAAATACGCATGGGCGATATAACTGGCGAAAAAGCCGTAAATCGCGATATCAAACCATTCCAGTGCGTTGCCGATACAGGTCGCGAACAGGGTTTTCATCAGGCTGGGCTTTTCTGCCGCCGTGCCTGCGTGTTGAGATGCGGCGCTTAACTGGCTCATTGGGCACCTCCGGCGTGGGCAAGATGCTGTTCCAGCAAGCGGGTACCGCTTTCACCGAGATCCCACAAAAGATGAGTCATGATGGCCAGACCCTCGCGGGCCACGGAAATCAGCATATGTTCGTTGACGCCATGCTGGCCGCAAGCCGGATAAGAGTGCGGAACCCACAGCGTCGGCAAACCGAGAATGTCGGCAAAGACATCATTAGGCAGCGATCCCCCCAGATTGGGCAGCAGTGCCGGTTTTTTACCGGTTGTCTGCTGCATGATATCCAGCGCCCAGCCGACCAGCGGATCGGTCGGATCAAAACGGGTGGCCGGTGAACCGCGTACAAACTCCACACCGACCTGCGGGAAACCGTGAGCATCCAGATGTGCGCGCACGTGTTCCGCCAGGTTCTGCCAGTCGGTACCGACCACAAACCGCAGCTGACAGACCGCCGTGGCGTGGCCGGGAATAGCGTTCATCGGGCGCTGCGGATTGCCGGTCAGGAACGACAGCACTTCCAGCGTATTCCACGCGTATAAACGCTCCGCTGGCGTCAGGCCCGCTTCGCCCCAGTTCGGATCGATTTGCGGATCGCTGGCACTACCCCCCACATCCACATCACTGAGAATTTCACGAATAGCCTCGCTGACCGCAGGCGGTTTCAGTGCCGTAACCTGTAACTGACCGTGCTGATTGACCAGCGACGCCAGCGCATTCGCCAGCTGCGTACCCGGATTGGTCAGTAAACCGCCCCAGTTGCCGGAATGATAAGCGTTGTCGCGTGCGTTAATCGTCAGACGGAAATTCACCGCGCCCCGTGAGCCGAGAAATAATGTCGGGCGTTCTGCGCTCAGACGCGGACCGTCCGAAGCCAGAAAGATATCGGCGCTCAGTTCTTCATGATAATCACGGCAAAGTTCAGCCAGCCCCGGAGAGCTGATTTCTTCGCCCATTTCAAACAGCAGTTTGCAGTTAAACCCCAGGTAACCGCCGCGTACTTTGAAAATCTGCTCCAGCGCGGCAATATTGATGCTGTGCTGGCCTTTGTTGTCGGCGCTGCCGCGTCCGTACCAGCGGTCACCTTCTTCTTTAAGCTCCCATGGCGATAAATCCTGACGCCAGTTTTCATCGTCACCAAACACCACATCCCCGTGACCGTAACTCAGTAAGGTAGGCAGTTCGGGGTCTTCAATGCGCGTGGCAATCAGAAAAGGACGGCTGGCGGCATGAGGGTTTTCCACGCTGAGCAGGCTGAAACCCATCGCGGAAAGTGCCGGTTTGATCTCTTCATCGAGATAGCGCGCCAGTTCTGCGTCGCGCTGATTACTCTGGCTTTCAGTCGCAATAGCGACCCTGCGTGCCAGCGTTCGTTTATATTCACCCTGATCGAACCAGGCTAACGCCTGTTCAACGATATTTTCCGCTGTCATATGAAACCTGCTTGTAATTGTTTTGAGGATTTATTGTTGGTTTTTTTAGCAGTTTCACTCTAAGCGCTGTGCAAGCGTTGCCACAATAATAATAATTGCAACTTAGCGTTGCTTTTATTGTAATGCTCATCTGCACAGTTATGAGGCAATAAGGTCATGCAAAGTTCAGAGATCCGCTATTTTCTGGCGGTTGCGAATACGGGGTCACTGAGCGGGGCGAGTAAGCAATTATTCGTCGCCGTTTCTGCCATCAGCCGTCAGATCCAGCGTCTCGAAGCGCGCATCGGCGCACCGCTGTTTGAACGCCATGCGCGCGGAATGGTACTTAATGACGCCGGGCAGATACTGGAAAACCACGTGCGTAAAAGCATGATGGATATGGAACATGCGATAGCGGAAATTCAGGGGCTGAATGCGGTACGTCGCACGGTGATCCGCATGGCCTGCACCGACGGTCTGGCGTTTGACCTGTTGCCGCAGTTGTTTTCACAGTTCAGGCACGATCACCCCGGCGTGATGTTTTATCTCAATGTCGGCACGGCGGTGGAAGTGTCAGAAATGATCCATAACGGCGAAGTGGATTTCGCCCTGCAGTTCAGCCTGGTGGCCGAGCGGGGCGTGGATATCATGGCTTCTTTCCCGGCGCCGGTGCGGATGGTTATGCGACCGGACCATCCGCTGGCTGAAAGCCATGTGCAGCTGACGGATTTGCATCCCTATCCGCTGGCGATGACCGAGCAGGGAAGCACCATCCGTCAGCTGTTTGATTTGTCATGCAGGATGAGCGGAGTTTTTCTCGAACCGGCGGTGAGCTGTAACCGTTTCTCTGTGTTATACGATTTTATGGTGCATACCCCCGGCGCGATTGCGGCATGCAGCCATTTTTCAATTATGTACAAAGCGCGCCGCGACAATCTGCGGGTCAAACCGGTCAACATTGAACAGCTGAATCAGCGAACGTTACAGTTGCAATCACCAGCGGGAAAACGGCGTTCCGCTGCACTGACACAATTCATCGAGTTTGTCCGTGATGAAATAGCGCGTGAAAGCGAGGCATTTATTCGTGATTTTGGTTTATAGCGGAAAACCTCTTTCCTCAGCAGGCGGCCTGTTGCAGATGCGGATAACGCGACCAGTGCTGAGAATGCCAGCCCTGTGCGGCCGCGATATTTTGCAGCGCTTCGCTGGCGTTGATGACCGTTGATACGTCGGCGAATTCCAGCAAAGGCTGATCGTATAACGTGTGGCAGTAGGCAAATATTTGCTGGTAAGCAGGGGACCTGCGGGTTTCCAGCCAGAGTTTCAGACGGTCGACGCGACCCTGATGAAACGTCAGTTTGCCTTCCACTGCACCACTGAAACGCTGGTTGCTGACGCCGGCCTGCAGCCCGATACCTGCATGTGCGCCGAGACGCCTGGCCACCGGCTTCACCAGATGTTCGCCAGAAGCCGAAATAATCAGGATTTCATCCCCCCGAGTCCGGTGCCACTCCAGCTTTTCACGTGCCTGAGGATAAACACGTGGCAGGATATCGCGGTGAATAAACCGCTGAACCCAGTTCGCCACGGTCGGGCAGCTCAGGCCACTCATCGGTACAAAGGCACGGGTAAGGTAATCACTGTAATGCGCGATGTTGTGCGGGGAAAACTGCGCAGGCAGGGCATGCAGACGGTAATGAGTGAGTTCATCCGAAGAGGCATAACCCTGAGAAATCAGCCAGTGCAGCCACAGGTTGTGGCTGTCATCGCAAATCAGGGTATGGTCGAGCTCAAAAATTGCGAGATCCATGGTACAGATTCCCTCATCTGACAGTCTTCATTCAGCGTAGCGCAATTTTTGGGGTTGAGTTTTTTGTGACCGAATTGCCACGTAAACTTAATAAAGCGTTTTATCCAGCGTGAAAACGGCTCCACAGGCTAATCAGTGCCCAGGCGGCCAGCGACCAGCAGGCGACGGCGGCAATCAGAGCGTAAGGTAATTTCATCGAAGCAATGAAAAAATATAAAGAAAGCAGATACACCATGTAGGGGATGACGGCCCACAGACCAAAAATGATGGTCGTACGCAGTGCCTCGATATTGCGTTCAGTGCCGACAATATAATGGGCAATCAGGGCGAAGGTGGGAAACAATGGCACCAGACCGGCAATGTAATAGTTACGTGTTTTCGAGAGTATTCCGATCAGGATCACGACCAGCGCGCCGATCAGCGCTTTAAAAATCAAACCTGCCATTTCTGCCCCTGCCATCAGTTCAAAACGTTGACGTCCCGTTGTGAATAAACCGTTTATTGTTATAGATATTTTATATGCATTGCTATGCCAAACTGCCGCACATGCGTGAAATGGTCAAGCACTGACTGCTGTTTTTATCGCCAGTTGAATCTGCGCAACCAGCGGAAAACTCTACTATTCTTAAGATCTTTACACTATTTAGGTTTATTCCCGACCCGGAAAGCAGTAGGTTTTACACCTGACAGAGTTGCACAATCTGATTGAAAGATAAGATAAATTTCAGTTACCCGGACAAAAGCGCTGATACCTATGACAATTTCTTCCCAATTCAAACGGACTTTCATTTACGCGCTGGGCAGTGGAATATTCCTGCTGGCGCTTCCCGCCGCACAGGCGGATAACGGCCCCGTCGCCCCTCAGATTAACGCCAAATCCTGGGTGTTAATGGATTACAACAGCGGAAAAATCATCACCGAATCTAACCCTGATGCCCGTCTTGATCCGGCCAGCCTGAGTAAAATCATGGTCAGCTACGTGGTCGGGCAGGCAATCAAATCCGGCAAAATTAAATCTGACGATCTGGTTTCTGTCGGCAATGATGCCTGGGCGACCGGCAATCCGGTATTGCGTGGCTCCTCACTGATGTTCCTTAAACCCGGCGACCGCGTGCCGGTATCCGAACTCAATAAAGGTATCGTCATTCAGTCGGGTAACGACGCCAGTATCGCGCTGGCCGATTACGTCGCGGGCAGCCAGGATTCATTCGTTAATCTGATGAACCGTTACGCAGAACAGCTGAAACTGCAAAACACGCATTTCAAAACGGTTCACGGGCTCGATGCGGATGGTCAGTACACCTCCGCCACCGATATGGCGCTGCTTTCACAGGCATTGATCCGTGATACGCCGGACGAATATGCACTGCACAAAGAGAAAGAATTTACCTTTAACCATATCAAACAGATTAACCGTAACCGTCTGTTGTGGAGCTCAAACCTGAACGTTGACGGGATTAAAACCGGCTACACCTCAGGCGCGGGCTATAATCTGGTGTCCTCGGCCAGTGATTCAACGGGCATGCGGCTGATTGCCGTTGTCATGGGCGCGCCAAGCGACCGTATCCGTTTCAGCGAAAGCGAAAGCCTGCTGACCTGGGGGTTCCGCTTTTATGAGACGCTGACGCCGATTAAAGCCGGTGATGCATTTACCAGCCAGCGCGTCTGGTTTGGTGACGAAAAAATGGTACCGCTGGGTGTCGCAGAAAATGCGTCGCTGACCATGCCGAAAGGCCAGCTGAAGAATCTCAAAGCCAGCTTTAATCTGACCAATAAACAGCTTGAAGCGCCTCTGGCGAAAAATCAGGTGGTAGGGACAGTAGATTTCAGTCTGGACGGGAAAGTGATTGAACAGCGTCCGCTGGTCGCATTGCAGGAAGTGAAGGAAACCGGCTTTATTGGCCGTATCTGGGACTTCGTGATGATGAAAATCAGCGGTCTATGGGCAAGTATTTTTGGGAAATAAAACCCCGTCATCCCTCAGGCTGACCCTGCGTTAGCTGCGTTTGTTCACCCCGGTCACTTACTGATGTAAGCTCCGGGGGTTCACACACCTGCCGCCTTGATGCAACCCGAATGATTCAGAGGGTTGTTTCCGTTGTTAGTTCTGCACCCAGCCTTTCTTAATCGGGAAGGCAAATCCGAAGCGGTAAACCTTGCACATCAGCGCGTTAATCTGTTCACCGAACAGGTTCCATACCAGTTGTGCAAACAGGCAGCCGAGCATTCCCACCAGGAAACCGCCGACCATATCCAGCGGCCAGTGAACGCCCAGGTAGACACGTGACCAGGCAATGCCCACAGCGGTCACCATCAGTAATGCGCCGGACCACAGGCGATGCCAGAACAGGAATGACAGGGCGAAGGTGAAGATGGCGGTGCCATGATCGCTCGGGAACGAACTGTCAGGGGCGTGCTGAATGAAGGTATGTCCGAAGCCTTCCACGAAAGGGCGTGCATGAGGGAATAACAAAGATAACGACTTCGCTGTCGCCATCGCAAAAAGGAGGGCAATGGCTGTTTTGCTGACCAGAACACGCTGCTGGCCGATGTTCTCGCGCTGCCCCCAAAGCCATAATCCGGCAATCATCAGGGGGACAATGATGATCAGATCATTTGCCAGAAATGAGGCAAACTTGATCAGCGTCTCCGGCGAGGCCGGCGTAGCGTTAATCCAGAGAAAAACCAGATGGTTCAGCTGTTCCATTAAACTACCCTCGAATAAACAGGCCAAAATAGCCTTCAAAAAATTCCTATCAATCCGTCACAAAACCTTCATAAACGCCGGATACGTTAAATTGCGTCGCCACAGAGGTAAAGTGGACGTCGTCTGAATATCCGCAGTCATTGAGCAACGGTATAGTTTCGCGATGAAATGAAGTGTAAACAGAAGAACTTAAGGAAGCCTTAAGCAGGCGGGAGGACGAGCCTCCCGGCAGCGATGCCTGACTGGAAAAATGAAAGAAAAGATTTCTGAACGAGGGGAAGTTAGCGGTTAAGAGTTAACGCGGTTTTTGCACTGACATCAGGAACAGCATTGGTCGCTCGGCTTCCTCAGCGAGGTCGGGATAAGCGGCAATTTGCTCAGCAGAAGGGCCCCATTCATCCAGATGACGGATAACGAATCCGGCTTCAATCAACAAATTGATATAAGTGCCGAGCTTCCGGTGCTGCTTAATCACGCCATCTGCAAACCAGTTGGTGACGCGCTGGCCTTCGCGCTGATAACCGTCCACCGGCCAGGTTTTGTGACCTTGTCCGTTCAGCTTCCAGCCCGGCTCAGAAGGCGCGGTATATACCGGATGTTCTGCTGAGAATACGAAATGACCACCTGCATTCAGCGCCTGATAAACAGTACGGAACAGCGCGGGCAGGGCGTCGATGTAATGCAGGGTCAGGGAACTGTAGGCAAGGTCGAAAGCGGCTTCGGGTAAGATCAACGTTTCCAGGTCGCGTCTTTCATAGCGGATAGCCGTATCCGGGGTCATGGCACGGGCCTTTTCCAGCATTTTTTCCGAGACATCCAGGCCGAGAACGTCACCTGCGCCCCTTTCACGTGCAGCCCGGCAAAACCAGCCGTAGCCACAACCGAGATCCACCACGCGGGCGTTTTTAATGTCCGGCAGCAATGCTTTCAGGGAAGGCCATTCAGGGGCGCCGTCCAGCCCGAACTGCGAGCGTCCGAGCTGGGCATAGCCATCGAAAAAGGCCTGATCATCGTAAATATTTTGCGTCATGAGAATGACTCCTATAAAAATAGTCTTAACTGCCAATTCATTTTGGCCTGAATAGTGTAGTGAATTATTTTATGAGAGAGCAATGAAATGGAGATTCGTGAGGCCGTTTATGCCGATTTAAGCGTATTACAGCGTCTCGCGTGCGAGACCTATCGCCATTATTTTGGTAGCTTGTGACAAAATAGTGACGAGCTGGATGCTTTTCTGGCAGATGATTTTGGTGATGACGTGATGCGCCTCAGTCTGAACAGTCCGCACAGTTGCTGGCTGGTGGCGGAGGAAAACGGCGGGGCGGTCGGATTTGCGCGGCTCGACTTTAATACTCAGCCCGACAGCGTCGCGCCGACCGAGGCTGGCGCAAAACTATGCAAACTGTATTTTTTGCCTGAAAGCCGCTCGCGGGGACTTGGGGCGAAACTTTTCGCAGCTGCAGAACGCGTTGCCAGAGAACACCGGCAACCGGTTCTCTGGCTGGACGTACTGCAAAGTAATCGGCCTGCCATCGGATTTTATCAACGGCAGGGGATGCATCAGGTGGCTGAGATCGCCTATGTGACGGCTACACAGACGACTAAATTATGGGTAATGAAAAAGGATATCAATGATTAAAATACGCCTGGGCGGCCTGTTTATTACACTGGAAGCGGGAGAAGATATTCCTTACGCACCGGAATATTGTGAACATTACACTTACCTTTTCCATCCGGTAGAAGGCGGCTATGAAATTTTGCGTTACGACGCATATTCTGGCTGGCATAAACGCCCGGATCAGTTATTTGAAGACGGGCATCAGGCATTTGTATTTGCCTATCAGGCGTACCAAAATGAATGGAGTCAGACCGACGGACGTTTAGGCGGTAAAGATCAACATCTCGAACGTATAATGTAATAAACATTTGTACAAATAAACGCATCAGCCTCCATTGCGGAGGCTTTTTTTTGGATAAAATTGCAACCCTGCTTCCGCAGATATACAAAACATTACATTAGGTGTTTCAATATCCAGGTTATGTTTTCATGCCATAGTCCCGCAGTGAAATCATTATTATCATCAGATATTAGTGCGCAGATAATAGTAATCTTAGGAGGGGGTAAGTCTTATTAATTATCTGTTTTTTAAGGTTTTATTATTAATGTGTGATGATTTTTTAAACTTAAACAAATACCAAACGAAAACTATTCCAAATTTTTTCCGGTTGCAACGGAACTTATCCTGGATTATTTTGACGCCCATCAGTTCCAGACCCTAAGAAGAAATATAACTTCACGGCGGGCTGAGAATTAACTTGCCGGATGGCAATTTAGATAGCTTCCAAATAATCAAGGATATTGATGATGAAATTACGCGCACTTTCTCTGGTAATTCCTGCTCTGATGATGGCCGGCACTGCTGGCGCTGCCGAAATTTATAATAAAGACGGCAACAAACTTGATCTGTTCGGTAAAGTCGATGGCTTACATTATTTCTCCAGCGATGACAGCACGGATGGCGACCAGTCATATATGCGTTTTGGTTTCCGCGGTGAAACTCAAATTAATAACGAACTGACCGGTTACGGTGAGTGGGAATATCAGGCCGCCCTGAATTCTGCGGAAAGCGCTGATAATAACAACTTCACCCGTGTTGGTTTTGCAGGTCTGAAATTCGGCCAGTGGGGTTCACTGGATTACGGCCGTAACTATGGCGTGATGTACGACGTCGCGGCATGGACCGACGTATTGCCTGAGTTCGGCGGCGATACTTACGGTGCAGACAACTTCATGTTCCAGCGTGCTAACGGCGTGCTGACCTACCGTAACAAAGATTTCTTCGGTGTTGTTGATGGCCTGGACGTTGCTGTTCAGTATCAGGGCAAAAACGGCAGCGCGACCGAATCCAACAACGGCCGTGACGTTCTGGCTCAAAACGGTGACGGCTACGGCATGTCCCTGTCTTATGACCTGGGCGAAGGTTTCAGCGCGGCAGCCGCTATGATGGCTTCCGACCGTACCAACGAGCAAAATGGCCGCAACAATCCGGCAATCATTGGTAACGGCGATAAAGCAACGGCCTACAGCGGTGGTCTGAAATACGATGCGAACAACATCTATCTGGCCGCGATGTACACCCAGAGCTACAACGCAAACCGCTTCGGTAAAGCAGGCAGCACCGCTTACGGTTACGCGGATAAAGCGCAGAACTTTGAAGCTGTTGCGCAATACCAGTTCGACTTCGGTCTGCGTCCGTCTATCGCGTATGTTCACTCTCACGCACGTGATATCCCGGGTTACAGCAACCAAAACCTGACCAAATATGTTGATGTTGGCGCGTCTTACTTCTTCAACAAAAACATGCTTACTTACGTTGATTACAAAATCAACCTGATGGACGACACCCGTCTGACCCGCGATGCCGGCATCAATACCGATGACGTTGTGGCTGTTGGTCTGGTTTATCAGTTCTGATAAACCGACGCTGCCCTTATTGAGGGCACCTGCGTCTCATGTGTCTGGATCCCCTGCCGAAAGGTGGGGGATTTTCGTTTAAGTTCTTCCTTTCTTCACATTAATGGCTCAGGCATGATGGCGTGAACGTTTAACGACATCCTCCGACGACAGAGAGCCGCTATGACCGATTTCGCCACACCCAATCTTCCTTCACGAAGCTTCAGCGCGACACAAGATTTCTATGGCAGTTTTGGCTTCACCACGACCTATGTCGATGACGGCTGGCTGATCATGACCCGCGGAACCCTGACGCTGGAATTCTTCCTGCACACAGATCTTGATCCGCAGACAAGCTGGTTCAGCTGCTGTATACGCGTCGATGATGCCGATGCCATGTTCGCTGCCTTTACGGCCGCAGGTATCGGCGAAGATCCCCATTCACGTCCCTGCGTCCATCTGCCTCAAACTCATCCGGACGGGATGAAGATGGGAGTGATGATTGATATCGATGGCACGCTGGTGCGGGTGATTGAGAATGATAAATAAGCAATAGCATCTGTCTTTATGCTCTTCATCTCGTGCTAAATCTTCGTTATGTTATTGATGTGACGACCATTAAGGAGATGAAGACATGATTGTAAGAACCTGGCACGGATGTGTGCCCGCAAAACACGCAGAAGGATTTGCTGAACATCTGCAAATGACCGGAGTACAACATTCTCAGGGTATCGAAGGCAATTTGGGCGCTTTGATTAAAAGAGTTTCACAAGGCAATTGGGAGCATTTTTTCCTGGCAACCTACTGGCAGGACATCGACGCGGTGAAAGCGTTTGCTGGTGAAGACTATCATGTTGCCCTGACCTATCAGGACGATGAACAGTTTGAACTGCTGTCCGACCCTTATGTGTTTCAGCATGAGGTTGAGCAAGTGGTGGGGTTGTAGACGGTTGTTCATAAAGCAGAAAAGAAAAAACCCGGCAATCTTGAACCTAACGAGGCGGGATTGACGGGCTCTCCAAATTTGGGGACTTCAAAGAAAAGCAGTGGCACTAATTAAGACTACTGCTCACTTTAAAAGTTCGTTCTATGTGGCAAAAATTTAAAAAAATTATTGATTTTTTTTTGACACATTACAGTTCAACGAGTTACGTCATGCCCCTGGCCAGATGATAACGATCAATGTACCGGCGAGTGTCAGTAATACGTTAGCAATGGCGTAAGTTCCTGCGTAGCCCAGTGCCGGAATGTTACTGCGTGCGGTATCACTGATGATTTCCATCGCAGGGGCGCAGGTTCGTGCGCCCATGATGGCGCCGAACAACAGCGCGCGGTTCATGCGCAAGACATACGCCCCGAAGAGAAAGCAGATCACTACCGGCACCAGGCTGACGATCAGGCCGGAAAGCAACATCTGGCCGCCAACCGCGCCTAGGCCGTTATTGATACCTGCCCCGGCACTCAGGCCGACGCCCGCCATAAACACCATCAGGCCAAACTCTTTCACCATATTCAGCGCACCCTGCGGGATATAGCCGAAAGTAGGGTGGTTGGCCCGCAGGAAGCCCAGCATGATACCGGCGAACAGCAGGCCTGCCGCATTGCCGATACCAAAGCTGAAGTTTTTAAACTGGAAGGTGATAAGACCAATCATCAGGCCGACGATAAAGAAGGCGCAGAAAGCCAGCAAATCGGTGAGCTGGCTGTGTACGGAGATAAAACCGATACGCTCTGCCACGCTTTTCACGCGTTTTGCATCGCCGCTAACCTGCAAAACATCACCTTTATTGAGTACGATGCTGTCGTCGATCGGCATTTCAATCTGGCTGCGGATCACGCGGTTCAGGAAACAGCCCTGATCGGTCAGGTTCAGCTGACTCAGACGTTTACCGACGGCGTGGTTGTTTTTGACCACCACTTCTTCGGTCACAATGCGCATGTCGAGCAGGTCGCGGTCAAACACTTCCTTACCGTTTCGGAAACTCGGATCCAGGCGCGAATGCGCATCCGGATAACCCACCAGTGAGATTTCATCGCCGACCTGTAATACCGCGTCGCCGTCTGGTGTCGCCAGAATGCCATTACGTCTGATACGTTCGATATAACATCCGGTCTGACGATAAATACCCAGTTCGCGCAGGTTTTTGCCATCCGCCCAGGCCACCAGCTCCTGTCCGACGCGATAGGCGCGGATCACCGGAAGATAGACTTTACGTTTACTGTCAGTATCCAGCCCGCGTTCGCGCGCAATTTGCTGGGCGCTGGTCGGTAAATCCTGATGTTGTAGTTTCGGCAGATAGCGCGCGCCGAAAATCAGGCTGACCAGTCCGATAAGATAAGTCAGGGCGTAACCGAGACTCAGATTATCCAGCTCAGAACCGAGAAGATTATTACCGCCCATGGTGTTGCGCAGCGTATCCCCCGCGCCGACCAGAACCGGCGTTGAGGTCATGGAACCGGCGAGCATACCGGCGGTAAGGCCGATGTCCCAGCCGAACAAGCGCCCCAGTCCGAGAGCCAGTAACATGGCGCTGCCGACCATCACCAGTGCAAGCATGAAATAATTTTTGCCGTCGCGGAAGAAAATCGAAAAAAAGTTCGGTCCGGCTTCCACACCGACACAGAAAATAAACAGCATAAAGCCGAGGTTCAGGGCTTCGGTATTAATGCTGAAATGCTGCTGACCCAAAAGCAGCGAAACCACTAATACGCCAATAGAATTTCCGAGCTGGACAGAACCCAGACGAATTTTTCCGAGACACAAACCGAGTGCCAGAACCACAAATAATAACAGGATGTAATTCCCGTTTAACAAACTAGCGACGTTTATATTCACAAGGATAACTTATTGTTTACCAACAAATTCTTGATATAGGAGAATGTAAAGGATAAATTCAGAAACGGAAAATTCCTACTCCGGCTGGCACTGTCTGAACAGCCCGGTGAAGTGGAAATTGGGTTTCGGGCGTCATTTTAGTCACAGAACGCCAGTTCAGCCAGAGAAATGCCCGTATAAATGTTCCGAAAGCTTTTTTTGTGTTTCGCGGGATTGCGTGACACTTCAGGGAAATGAGCCAGAAGGCTCTGACAGGTAAGAACGTACACATTTATGCTGCAGATAACCTGTGAAATCTCGCCAACTTTAAGGAGGAAGTAAAATGGCAATTTGGCGAAAAGTGGTCGCGCCCTTAATTTGTTGCATAATATTCTTAATTATATTTCTCTTATTAAAGAATAGTTGGATTATTGTTAGAAATGTAGCGCCGGGCCCGGAATATGGCCTGCTATTATTTTTAGTCCCCGGCATGGTAACGTCACTGATTTCCCGCGACTCGGCGATATTTTCGTCCTTTGTCGGAGGGTTGGTGTCCATACCTGTCTGTTTCTTATTACGCATGGCCTTTTATCCGCGCGTTCGTCCGCTTGTTCAGGAACTGGCTTATGCCACCAGCGCGATATTTTGGTGTGTTTTAGGAGCCATGCTCGTACAACTGCTGGTCATTGCTTACCGGCAGTTCCGGCAACACTGACAGGTGATGATGTTGAAGCCATAAAAAAGGCGCTCATTGAGCGCCTTTCTGCTGTGTGTATGTCTTTATTTTTATGCGGATCAGTTGCTGAACAGCGCCAGATGCTCTTTCGCATAGGCTTCAAAATCAGTGCAACCGCCGATGTGTTTCTGATCCAGGAAAATCTGAGGAACCGTTTCAACCGGTTTGCCTACGGTTTTTTCCAGGTCGGCTTTGGTGATGCCTTCCGCGTGGATGTCGATGTAACGGAAGTTGAAATCATCACGTTCTTCAGTCAGTTTTTCAGCCAACTCTTTAGCACGAACGCAATAAGGACAGCCAGGACGCCCGAAAATTACTGCAAACATGGAGACTCCTTTGTTAATACCAGCAAGATAAAATGAAAGGGGAGTGATTTTTTTGTAATCCACATCACCTTTTTGATGTCGCTACTATGCCTGTTGCAAACCATAAAAAAAAGCAGGAATTACCTGTCAGTCCGATACCTTTGACCTATCCAAATGAACCTGCAACTGTTTTTGGCTGCCACACATTGTTGCACCAATTGATGCCGCAAACCTTGCAAACGGTGCTCACTGCATGAATGATTGGCACAGATTTCTACTTACTTATAACGCTCAGGAATTTTTTAATGACGCCGACTATCGATCTTTTGCGCTCACATCGCTCCATCCGTGCTTTTACCGACCAACCGGTATCGGATGAGCAACGCGAAGCTATTATTTCCGCGGCCCAGTCCGCGTCGACTTCCAGCTTTCTGCAATGCTCGTCGATTATCCGCGTTACCGATCCTTCGCTTCGTGAGACGTTAGTCCAGTACACTGGCGGCCAGAAATATGTCGCCAGTGCGGCAGAGTTTTGGGTCTTCTGCGCCGATTTCAACCGTAATTTGCAAATTAATCCTGAGGCAGAACTCGGGCTGGCCGAGCAGTTGCTGCTGGGTTGCGTGGATACCGCACTGATGGCACAAAATGCCATGACGGCGGCAGAATCGCTCGGTCTGGGTGGCGTATTTATTGGCGGGATCCGTAATCAGGTCGAAGATGTTGTCACGCTGCTGAAATTACCAAAATTTGTCATGCCGCTGTTTGGTTTTTGCATCGGTACGCCAGCGCAGGATCATCAGGTGAAGCCACGTATGCCACAGTCTATGCTGGTTCACGAAAACAGTTATCAGCCATTGGATAAAGCGGTACTGGCAGAGTACGACGAACAATTAAGCGAGTATTATCTGCAACGGGACAGCAATGCGCGTCGCGATACCTGGAGCGACCTGATTATGCGCACGCTGAAAAAGGAACAGCGTCCGTTTATGCTGGACGCGTTGCATAAGCAAGGTTGGGCAAAACGCTAAAACGGCGACGGAGTGTCGGATGAAAATTGCAATTCTTTCCCGTGACGGGTCTTTGTATTCGTGTAAACGTCTGAAGGAAGCAGCGGGATCCCGCGGGCATGAGATAGACATTATTGACCCGCTTTCCTGCTATATGAATATTAATCCGGCCGCGCCCAGTGTGCATTATCGCGGACGTCAGCTCGATATTTACCACGCGGTGATCCCGCGTATCGGTTCTGCGATCACTTTTTATGGCACCGCGGTTTTACGCCAGTTTGAAATGCTGGGCAGTTTTCCGCTTAATGAATCGGTGGCGATTACCCGTGCGCGGGATAAATTGCGCTCTATGCAGATTCTGGCCCGCGAAGGTATCGATTTGCCGATTACCGGTTTTGCCAATGCTCCGGATGATACGTCGGATTTGATTGCGCTGGTCGGTGGTGCGCCGCTGGTGGTTAAACTGGTGGAAGGCACGCAGGGCATCGGCGTGGTGCTGGCGGAAACCCGTCAGGCGGCGGAAAGCGTGATTGACGCATTTCGTGGCCTGAACGCGCATATTCTGGTGCAGGAATATATCAGCGAAGCGCAGGGGCGCGATATCCGCTGTCTGGTTGTGGGGAAGAAAGTGGTGGCGGCGATTGAGCGTCAGGCCAAACCGGGTGATTTTCGATCTAACCTTCATCGCGGCGGCACGGCGACCCATGTAAAAATTACGTCACAAGAGAAAGAAATTGCAGTAAAAGCTGCACTGACGCTCGGGCTCGACGTCGCCGGTGTGGATATTCTGCGGGCACACCGGGGTCCGCTGGTGATGGAGGTCAATGCGTCGCCAGGGCTGGAAGGTATCGAAACGACGACCGGGCTGGATATCGCCGGTATGATGATTGATTACATCGAGCAGCGGGCACGTCCCGGATTTCGTCTGAAATCCGGCGGCTAATTCTTATTTAGCCGCGCTAATGTCCATCAATCCGGTATTGATTGTAGCGCTTACCGGCATTATTCCGTAAGCTATGACCCCTTCGTAATGCCGATAGCGTTACGAAGGGTTTGTTTTTTCCGTTGTGTTGAACTCGTGAGGCATTCTATGGATTCGCTCATCGTCCCTGATTTAGCGCAGCTCCGGCGCTGGCTGGATCAGCTGGGCATCTCTTTTTTCGAGTGTGATTCCTGTCAGGCTCTCCATCTGCCGCATATGCAGAATTTTGATGGCATTTTTGATGCCAAACTCGATATCGTAGACAACGTTATTTTGTTCTCTGCGCTGGCCGAAGTAAAACCGACGGCGCTCATCCCGCTGGTCGCTGACCTGAGCTCAATTAATGCCAGCTCGCTGACCATCAAAGCGTTTGTCGATATTCAGGATGATAATCTGCCGAAACTGATTGTCTGCCAGTCGCTGACTATTGCGGTCGGCGTGACCGAAGAGCAGTTTGCTTTCTTCCTGCAACAGGCAGAAGAGCAGATGTCGATGATTATTCTCGAAGCGCACGCCAATGACCTGCTGTTCCTGGGTGATGAAGAAGAAGGTACGCCGGTCACTTCCGTGAATTTACCTTTGCTGCACTGATTTTTGTGTCATCTGCCATTTCCCTGATGGCGGTTATTTCTGTAACGACATTTTCCCCTGTGAAGATCCTTTTCTGCGAGCCGTGTTTATTGCGGCTCCGCTGCCTTTATTCGCTTTCGCCATAAGTTATGCTGGCAGGGTGCCATTGTTGCCAGATATTTCACTTTGTTAAAAGGCAAAATGCCAGACGGTATAGACTAAATCTGCATAATTAATCGATAAACGCCGGTTTTGCTTCAGGAGGCTGGTGCGCGGGTGTTGCAGGCGCTATGCTTCTGACTCTGCATCACGCGTGATTACGTCGTAAAACCAAACGGTTAATTCGCAGGCAGCGTATGCGTCAACGTTGAATGCCTATGCACATTCGTGGACGGCAGTTGGCTTTAGTGTGAAAGGTTTTGTATCCGTTCCAGTGATACAAATTCAATTTTATATTCCCCTGTCTTGGAGGTAGTAACGGATGTTCACCCTGCGTAAAAAGTGGTTATCGGGTGTTGTCGCCGGCCTGGTTATGGCTGCGTCCGTCACAGCGTCTGCGGAAGAAAAAACGCTGCACATCTATAACTGGTCCGATTATATCGCGCCAAATACCGTGCCTGATTTCCAGAAGGAAACCGGCATTAAAGTGGTTTACGACGTGTTTGATTCCAACGAAGTGCTGGAAGGCAAACTCATGGCAGGCAGCACCGGTTTCGATCTGGTGGTGCCATCGGCCAGTTTCCTTGAGCGTCAGCTGGCGGCAGGCGTCTTCCAGCCACTCGACAAGAGCAAACTGCCTAATTACAAAAATATGGATCCTGATCTGCTGAAGATGGTGGCGCAGCACGATCCGGGCAACAAATACGCAATTCCTTATCTTTGGGCGACCACCGGAATCGGCTATAACGTCGATAAAGTGAAAGCGGTTCTGGGGAAAGATGCGCCGGTCGACAGCTGGGATTTAGTCCTCAAACCTGAAAACTTAGAGAAACTGAAAAGCTGCGGTGTTTCCTTCCTTGATGCACCGGCGGAAATTTACGCCACAGTGCTCAACTACCTGCATCTGGATCCGAACAGTACCAAAGCGTCCGATTACACCGGTGCGGCCAACGATCTGCTGCTGAAACTGCGTCCTAACATTCGTTATTTCCACTCTTCCCAGTACATCAACGATCTGGCGAATGGCGATATCTGCGTAGCTATCGGCTGGGCAGGGGATGTGATGCAGGCGTCTAACCGCGCGAAAGAAGCGAAAAATGGCGTAAACGTGGCGTACAGCATTCCGAAAGAAGGGGCACTGGCCTTCTTCGACGTATTTGCTATTCCTGCGGATGCCAAAAATCTCGATGAAGCCTATCAGTTCCTGAACTACCTGATGGAACCAAAAGTTATCGCGCAAATCAGTAACACCGTTTACTACGCCAGCGGCAACAAAGCTGCGACGCCACTGGTGAACGAAGACGTGCGTAACAACCCGGGCATTTATCCACCGGCAGACGTTCAGGCGAAGCTTTTCACCCTGAAAGTTCAGGATCCGAAGATCGACCGTGTGATCACAAGATCATGGACCAAGGTTAAAACCGGCAAATAAACCCGTCATACTTCAAGCTACAGATGCGTTGGCTGCGTTCGCTCACCCGAATCACTTACTTGTGTAAGCTCATCGGGATTCGCTCACTTGCCGCCTTCCTGTAACTCGAATTATTTAGGGTTCAATCGTAAGCGGCTCCGCAGAATCATGGCGGGGCCGCTGACGTTTTGCTTCCGGCTGTATTTTGGGCATACACATCAGGCACTTTTCCCCCTGACTGTTATGCTTATTTGAATTGCTTCATTTTGATACCGGAGATTTCTCTGAGTGAACGACGCTATCCCCCGCCCGCAGCCTAAGTCCCAGAAGGGTTTCACGCCTTTGCTGGAAATCCGTAATCTGACCAAATCTTTTGATGGCCAGGCCGCCGTTGATGACGTGAGCCTGACCATTTATAAAGGCGAGATTTTCGCACTGCTCGGCGCGTCCGGCTGTGGGAAATCGACCCTGTTGCGTATGCTGGCCGGTTTCGAGCAGCCTACGCAGGGCCAAATCGTCCTGGATGGCGTAGATCTTTCGCAGGTGCCGCCGTATCAGCGTCCGATCAACATGATGTTTCAGTCTTACGCCTTGTTCCCGCACATGACGGTCGAGCAAAATATCGCGTTCGGCCTCAAGCAGGACAAACTGCCGTCGGCAGAAATCAAAAGCCGCGTAGCAGAAATGCTGACGCTGGTTCACATGCAGGAATTCGCTAAACGTAAGCCGCATCAGCTTTCCGGCGGACAGCGTCAGCGTGTGGCGTTAGCCCGCAGTCTGGCAAAACGGCCAAAATTATTGCTGCTCGACGAACCGATGGGCGCGCTGGATAAAAAGCTGCGTGACCGCATGCAACTGGAAGTGGTGGATATTCTTGAGCGCGTTGGCGCGACCTGCGTCATGGTTACGCACGATCAGGAAGAAGCGATGACCATGGCCGGGCGTATTGCCATCATGAACCGCGGTAAGTTCGTGCAAATTGGCGAGCCGGAAGAAATTTACGAGCATCCGACCAGCCGCTTCAGCGCCGAATTTATCGGCTCTGTAAATGTTTTCGAGGGCGTGCTGAAAGAGCGTCTGGATGATGCGCTGGTACTGACGTCGCCGGGGCTTAAACACCCGCTGAAAGTGGATCCGGATGTCTCCGTGGTCGACGGTGTGCCGGTGTTTGTCGCACTACGTCCGGAAAAAATCATGTTGTGCGAGGAGGTGCCGGAAGACGGTTGCAACTTTGCGGTCGGTGAAGTGGTAAACATCGCTTATCTCGGCGACCTGTCGATTTACCACGTCCGGCTGCACAGCGGGCAGATGATCACCGCGCAATTGCAGAACGGTCATCGTTTCCGCAAAGGCATGCCAACCTGGGGCGACGAAGTGCGCCTGTGCTGGGAAGCCGACAGCTGTGTCGTGCTGACTGTTTAAGGGGGATGAAAATGTCTGTAATCTCCGAAGCGCCGGCCAGTAAACCTCCGGGCGGATTTAAAGCGTTCACCGGTCGTCTGCAACAACGCCATGGCCGCAAACTGGTTATCTTGCTGCCGCTGGTCTGGTTCCTGCTGCTGTTTTTGCTGCCATTCCTGATTGTTTTCAAAATCAGTTTTGCAGAAATGGCGCGGGCTATTCCTCCCTACACCGATCTGGTCACCTGGTCAGACGGCATGCTGGATATCGCGCTTAACATCGCCAACTACATCGGTCTGACGCAGGACCCGCTGTACATCGATGCCTATCTGCAATCCCTGCAAGTGGCGGCGATTTCCACGTTGTTTTGTCTGCTGATCGGTTATCCGCTGGCGTGGGCGGTGGCGCACAGCCGTACCTCGACGCGTAATATTCTGTTGTTGCTGGTGATCCTCCCGTCGTGGACATCGTTCCTGATCCGCGTCTATGCCTGGATTGGGATCCTCAAAGATAACGGCGTGCTGAATAACGTGCTGCTCTGGTTGCATGTTATCGATCAGCCGCTGGTGATTCTGCACACTAATCTGGCGGTCTATATCGGCATTGTGTATTCGTATCTGCCGTTTATGGTGTTGCCGATTTATACCGCGCTGACCCGCATGGATTACTCGCTGGTGGAAGCGGCGCAGGATCTGGGTGCTCGTCCGATGAAAACTTTCTTCAAAGTGATTATGCCGCTGACCAAAGGCGGGATTATTGCCGGTTCCATGCTGGTCTTCATTCCGGCGGTAGGGGAGTACGTGATCCCGGAACTGCTCGGCGGCCCGGACAGCAATATGATTGGTCGTGTTCTGTGGCAGGAATTTTTCAATAACCGCGACTGGCCGGTGGCTTCAGCCGTGGCAGTGGTCATGCTGTTACTGCTGATCATGCCCATCCTGTGGTTCCAGAAATACCAAAACAAAGAGCTGGGAGACAAAGAATGAATCAGTTACCGGTTGTCCGTTCGCCGTGGCGAATTCTTATTCTGGTGCTCGGCTTTACGTTTTTGTATGCCCCGATGCTGATGCTGGTTATTTACTCGTTTAACAGCTCCAAGCTGGTAACGGTCTGGGCGGGTTGGTCTACCCGCTGGTATACTCAGCTTTTTCACGATTCCGCGATGATAAGTGCGGTCGGGACCAGTCTGACCATTGCCACCGCGGCTGCCACCATGGCGGTGATTGTCGGCACACTGGCAGCGGTAGTGATGGTGCGTTTTCAGCGGTTTCGTGGTTCAACCGGTTTTGCCTTTATGCTGACCGCGCCGCTGGTCATGCCCGATGTCATTACCGGTCTGGCATTACTGCTGCTGTTTGTGGCGATGGGGCATGCTTTTGGCTGGCCTGCGGAGCGCGGCATGTTCACCATCTGGCTGGCGCACGTGACGTTTTGTAGCGCGTACGTTGCCGTGGTGGTCTCTGCGCGTTTACGTGAACTGGACCGGTCGATTGAAGAAGCGGCAATGGATTTGGGTGCAGCGCCGCTGAAAGTGTTCTTTATTATCACGCTGCCGATGATTTTACCGGCGCTGATTTCCGGCTGGCTGCTGGCGTTTACGTTGTCGCTCGACGATCTGGTTATTGCCAGTTTTGTCGCCGGACCGGGTTCGACCACGTTACCGATGCTGGTCTTTGCCAGCGTACGTATGGGCGTCAACCCTGAAATAAACGCGCTGGCGACGTTGATCCTGCTGGTGGTTGGCATCATCGGCATGATTGCCTGGTGGTTTATGGCGCGTGCCGAGAAACAACGGCGTAAAGAAATACAGCGCGCTCAACGAGCTTAAATTTTAAGATAATTTTCAGGGCGGATGTATTCCGCCCTGAACGTAAATGGAGAGCCCAAACGGATTTATGAAACTGGCATTTATCCCTGTTCCCGTGATGATAGGTGCGTCGGCAATTGTCGCGACGCGCTTACTCGAATTCATATTACTGTTCGACGCGATGGGCTTTTCAGGGCTGATGAGTTTTATCGAAGTCAGTGCAGAGTCCTGGCTGAACTGTTTCATCATGCTGGCCAGCTTGCTGATTATTCTGGTCGAATGTCGTGCTGCCTATGCCATGATGCGCGGCCGCCGCTGGGGGCGCCGGGCGTTTATCGGTTGTCAGGTGATTGTGGTCGGTTACATGCTGCTGGCGTCATTTGACTGGTTCGGACCACGCATCTTTCGCTTTAACGTCGAAACCCAGGGCGAATTTCTCTACGCGCTGCTGATGCAAAAAATCCCCGATATCGTGGTGCTTTTCCTGTTGTATGCGCCTGCCAGCAGCCGCAGATATTTCTCGCGTAAAAAGGCGAACGAGAAAAGCAGCTCGTCACAAATAGCCAAAGCGTAAGTGAGCCTTTCCCGTCGCGCAGTGGTAAACTGCGCGCCAGTTTTTTTCGCATAATCTGACCGGACTTTTTCATGCATTGCGCACTTTACACCGCAGGAACCTGCCGTTCCTGCCAGTGGCTCGACAAACCTTATTCACAACAGTTAACCGACAAGCAGCAGGATCTCAGTGATTTGCTGTCAGATTTGCCGGTGGGTGAATGGTGTGAACCGGTCACCGGCGCGGAAAGTGCCTTTCGTAATAAAGCCAAAATGGTGGTCAGCGGCAGCGTTGAACGTCCTTTACTGGGGATGTTGCACCGCGACGGTACGCCGGTCGATCTGTGCGAATGTCCGCTGTATCCGGCCAGTTTTCCCGCGGTATTTTCTGTCCTCAAAACCTTTATTGCACGCGCCGGACTTACGCCTTATAACGTCGCGCGTAAACGTGGTGAGCTCAAATTCCTGTTACTGACCGAAAGCCAGAAAGACGGCGGCATGATGCTGCGTTTCGTATTGCGTTCGGAAACCAAACTGGCGCAACTGCACGCCGCGCTGCCGTGGCTGCAACAACAGTTGCCGCAGCTCAGGGTGATTTCCGCCAACATCCAGCCGGTACATATGGCGATCCTCGAAGGCGATACCGAAATTCCGCTGACGGACGTACAGCGTCTGGAAGAGGAGTTTAACCATGTGCCGCTGTTTATCCGTCCGCAGAGTTTCTTCCAGACCAACCCGGTGGTGGCTGAAAAACTCTATGCCACGGCGCGTGACTGGGTGAGGGCGCGGGGTGATATTCAAAGCATGTGGGATTTGTTCTGCGGCGTGGGCGGTTTTGGTCTGCACTGCGCAACGCCGCAGATGAAACTGACCGGTATCGAAATCAGCGCCGAAGCTATTTCCTGTGCAAAAGAATCAGCGGCACGTCTTGGCCTGCAAAATGTTGAATTTCAGGCGCTGGATTCTACCGGTTTTGCGACCGGCAAAGGCGAGGTGCCGGATCTGGTGCTGGTGAATCCGCCACGTCGCGGCATCGGCAAAGCGTTGTGTGAGTACCTGAGCCACATGGCGCCCGACACTATTCTCTATTCCAGCTGTAACGCAAAAACCATGGCACAGGATCTGGCGTTACTGCCGGATTATCACATTCTGCGCGTCCAGCTTTTCGATATGTTCCCGCATACCGCGCATTACGAAGTAATGGCGCTGCTGACCCGTCGTTAAGATGCTTAATCCATCGCCAGCTGATTCATAATCAGCACGATCTTATCCAGGATCTCACTGAACAGATGCTCGCTGAACGGGGCGAGCATCGGCATCATCAGCCCGATAGCCAGAATACCGATACTGAGGGTCAGCGGGAAACCGATAACGAAAACGGAAAGCTGTGGCGTGACGCGGTTTAACAGGCCGAGCGCCATGTTCAGTGTCAGCAATAATGTCACGATCGGTAATGCCAGCATCATGCCGCCGCTGAACACGATACTGCCGGCTTTGGCGACAGCCATAAACCCTTCTGCATTGACCGGATTATGGCTGATGGGCAGGGTATGGAAGCTGTCGGCCAGCAGCGAAATCAGCCACAGATGCGCGTTAAACGTCAGGAACAACAGCACCGCCAGCAGGTTTAAAAACTGCGCCAGCAGCGGGGTGTTCAGGCGGTTGCTCGGGTCATAAAACGTGGCAAAAGAAATCCCCATCTGCAAACCCATAATCTCACCCGCCATACGAATAGCCGCAAACGCCAGCTGCATGGTGATGCCTAACGCCGTGCCAATCATGATTTGCTGCATCGCCAGCCACAGCGCAGGCGTGGAAAATATCGGCGTGTCCACCGGTGGCAGAGAGGGGGCAATCAGGAAGGTAATCATCATCCCCAGACCGAGTTTTACCCGGTTTGGGACTGACTTTTCACTGGTGATCGGCGCAGTGCTGATCAGCGCCAGAATTCGCAGCAGAGGCCAGAAATACATGCTCAGCCATCCGGCGAGCTGGGTGCTGTCGAAGGAAACCATAGATTACCCGATGATATACGGCAGGTTGGAAAACAACGTGCGCATGTAATCGAGCAGCAGATTCAGCATCCACGGACCGGCGATAACAATAGTCGCCACCACGGCCAGAATTTTAGGGATGAAAGACAGCGTTTGTTCGTTGATCTGCGTCGCTGCCTGCAACAGGCTGACAATAAGTCCGGTCACCAGCGCCGCCAGCAACAAAGGCGCAGCAACGGCTAATGCCACTTTCATCGCCTCATTGCCTAATGCCATTACCGATTCAGGAGTCATAAGATTCTCGTAAAATGCGAACCTGCCTGGGCTAGCTCACTTGCCATTTTGTCCTCCGGCAGTGCTCGCACTCCTCACGTACTTATGTACGCTGCGGGTGCTCCGCGCTGGCGGCGAACAAACTGGCTGCGACGCTGACGCCCATTAAATTTTGCGTTTTGAATTAACTGTAAAAACTCTGCGCCAGTGATCCGAGCAGCAGTTGCCAGCCATCGACCAGTACGAACAGCATCAGCTTGAACGGCAGCGAGATGGTGGCCGGTGGCACCATCATCATCCCGAGAGCCATCAGCACGCTGGCAACCACCAGATCGATAATCATGAACGGAATGAAAACGGTGAAGCCAATCTGGAACGCCGTTTTCAGTTCGCTGGTCACGTAGGCCGGCAGCAAAATACGCATCGGCACCGCTTCCGGACCGGCCAGCGGAGGGATGTTAGCCAGTCGTGCATACAGCGCAAGGTCGCTTTCACGGGTCTGGCGCAGCATAAACTGGCGTAAAGGCTGAGCGCCTTTGTCCATCGCTTCCTGCATGGTGATTTTGTTTTCTGTAAACGGCTGATAGGCATCGCTGTAAATTTTGTCGAATACCGGCGCCATGACGAAAAAGGTCAGAAACAGACCCAGTCCCAGCAATACCTGGTTCGGTGGCGCAGAGGGCGTACCCAGCGCATTTCGCAGCAGGCCAAGCACGATAATGATTCGGGTGAAACTGGTACACATCAGCAACATTGCCGGTAACAGCGTCAGCGTGGTGATAAACACCAGCGTCTGGATCGGCAGTGACCAGTTTTGTGCGCCGTTGGACATCTGCTGGCTGATGATCCCGGGCAGTTGCGCGAACGCCGCCGGGCTGATTAACAGCAGCAGCGGCAGGGAAAAGGTAAGAGGGGATTTCATTATTTTCTTCACGACGGACAGAGTCATGCCTGCTTTCCCGGACGTTTCAACATTTTCTGCATCAGCTGACGGAAATCAGCGGGCGCGTTATTGGGATTGCCTGAATCCGGCGTCTGTTCAACCGGCGGCGCGCTCAGGGTATGCAGCGGGGTGATGTTTTGCGCAGTCACACCCAGCACCAGCCAGGTATTATCCACTTCAACAATCACCACTTTTTCGCTGCGGCCGACCTGCACGCTGGCAGTCACTTTCAGCAGCTTGTTATTTTTAGACTGTGGCGCGAAACCGGCGCGCTTCACCACCCAGCCGATAAACAGGATCAGCAACAGAATGCCGCCAAGCACGGAACTGACCTGCGTCAGCACCGAACCGGCGGGCATTGCCTGAGGCGTTGCCTGCGCGGTGGCATGGTTTACCGGGCCGGAAATGTACGGTGAATCCGTCGCGGTATTCTGGCTCATCAGCGGCTCAGACGACGCATACGTTCGGATGGCGTGATGATGTCGGTGATGCGTACGCCGTATTTATCGGCGACGACAACCACTTCACCCTGCGCAATCAGATAGCCGTTGATCAGGATATCCAGCGGCTCACCGGCCAGACCGTCGAGGGCCACCACGGAACCCTGCGAAAGGCGCAGCAGTTCTTTGATGGTCATTTTGGTACGACCTAATTCCACGGTCAGTTTCACCGGAATATCGAGGATCATGTCGATATCTTGCAAACTGCCGGTTCCGTCCTGGGCACCCAGCGCGGCGAAAACACCGTCAGTTGACGCTTTCGCGCCGCCCGCAGACTGTTGTTCGTTAAACGCATCAGCCCATAAATCGTCAACGTTATCCGATCCGGCGTCAGACGGTTTATTGGTGTCACTCATGGGGCTGTTCCTCATCTAGAGAATTTAAAATTGGGTTGATCAAATGTTCAACGCGCAGGGCGTATTGTTCGTTTAAGGTGCCATATTGGCTGGTCAGCACGGGCACGCCATCGACATGGGCAATCAGACGATCTGGTTTTTCAATCGGCAAAACATCGCCCGGTTGAAGCTTAAGGATCTGCGAAAGGCGCAGCGGAATTTCGACGAAATTCGCCACCAGTTCCAGCTCGGACTGCTGAACCTGAGTGACCAGGTTTTCGCGCCACTGACTTTCTTCATTACGTGAGTTTTCAACCGGCGGATTGGTCAGCAACTCACGCAAAGGTTCGATCATGCTGAACGGAATACAGATGTTGAAATCACCGCTCAGTGCACCGATTTCCACGTGGAACGGCGTCGTTACCACGATGTCGTTCGGTGAAGAGGTGATGTTGGTGAATTTAATCTGCAATTCCGCACGGACATATTCCACGCTCAGCTTGTAAACACCGCTCCAGGCATCTTCGTAGGCATCCAGTGCCAGGGTGAGCATGCGTTTGATGACGCGCTGTTCGGTATGGGTGAACTCGCGTCCTTCGACTTTGGTCGGGAAACGGCCATCGCCGCCGAACAGGTTATCCACCGCGATAAACACCAGGCTTGGCGCAAACACAAACAAAGCCGTGCCGCGCAGAGGTTTCAGGTGGATCAGGTTGAGGTTCGTCGGTACCGGCAGGTTGCGGGCAAACTCGTGGTAAGGCTGAATTTTGATTGGCCCTACGGTGATGTCCGGGCTGCGGCGCAACAGGTTAAACAGCCCCATACGGAAATGACGGGCAAATCGCTCGTTAATGATTTCCAGCGCCTGCAACCGCTCACGAACAACGCGGCGTTGTGTCGTGGGGTCAAAAGGTTTTACACCGTCATCAGACGCGGCGGCCTGTGCGGTTGCCGTATTATCGGGTGCGCTGTCACTGTCACCATTGAGCAGCGCGTCGATCTCGGCCTGTGAAAGAATGCTGTCGCCCATAATTTGTTTATCGCAGTATGAAAGCAGTGAAAAGCACGTCGTTGATCACCTGAGGTGGCTGACCTTTGACCAGTGGCGCATCCAGAACCTGTTTGATGTCCTGAACCAGCTGTTGTTTACCGGCTTCGCTGACTAAATCAGACGTTTTCTGACGTGACAGAAGCAACAACAGGCGGCTGCGGACTTCAGGCAGATATTCATTAAGCGTAGCGCGGTTCTTTTCATCCGGCAGACGCAGGGTCAGGCCGATATACAGCACGCGATCCGGGTCGTTATCCGGCGTTTGCAGGTTAACGGTGAAGGTGTCAAGCGCCAGGAAAATCGGGGCCGCAGGCGGTTCATTCTTTTTGACTTCCGCCGTCTGTGCTCCATTTCCGGACTGTTGTTTGTGCAACATCCACCAGGCGTAACCGGCTGCACCACAGGCTCCGATGGCAATCAGTAACAGCAGAATCATCATTAACGGGCGCTTTTTCTTACGCGACGCCGAGAGAGCAGAGTCAGACATGGATGGGGCGATTTCCTGTAAGTATGAGCAGAGTTGCGAGGGAACCGCGAAGCTGCTGAGTCAATTCTGACAATGATTATCCCGCTTATCCTGTTGTTCAATAGTCAGAATAGGCGGGAAAAATAAGGTCAGCTCTGCCGTTTGAATTAAGTTCGCGCAGGCAGGGCTGAAACATCAGGTAACGATTATGCGAAGATATCCACGCTATTGTTGCCACCGATCCGCTGTGCAATAGAGGCGGGAACCGGCAGGGCGTCGCTGGCAGATGCCGTACCGCCGCCATTAAATGCCGCCCAGCTGGCTGCATTGCCTTGTTGTGAACCGGACTGCCCGCTCTGTTGCTGTGCCTGTTGCCACTGCGAACTGTCGCTGCCGACGCTGCTCTGACCAAGGCTGATACCGTTGTCAGCCAGCGCCGTTTTCAGATCAGGTAACGCGGCTTCAATCGCAGAACGCACGGCGCTGTGGCCGGAAACAAAGTGCAGTTGCGCCTGATTGTTTTCAATCTTCATGCTGATTTGTATCGAACCTAAATCTTCAGGATGCAGGCGAAGTTGGGCGGTTTGTTGTCCCTGACGGTTAAACATCATCACCTGCTGACCGAGTTGCTGCTGCCATTCCGGCGTGCCGAGCTGCGCGTTGAGCAGCGGGGTAGACGGGGCGGTAACGGCTGTGGTTGTCGTCGGTGTGGTGGACACCGGCGCAGAAGAAACGGCAACGGCGGCGGTGTTCAGCTGATTCAGTGACTGTGTGCTGTGATCCAGCGCGCTGTTGTCGTTCTGCTGTAACGCTGCGGCATTGCCGCTGGCGGCGCTCATTGAAGCCAGCGCACTGCTGAAATCAGGCGTATTGGCAGTCGTGGCTTTGCTGGCGGCATGTTGCGATGATGCTGTCGTCGCATTCGCAGCAGCTGCCGCTTTAGGATCGGTATCCGTCACAGCAGTTTTGCCATCACCGGTCAGTAAAGAAGAGGCCGTCAGCCCGGAAAGCAGCGAGGCTTTTTTGTCTGCACTGGTGGCGTCATCGCTGCTGGTTTGCGTTGCCACGGCGCTGGCGGTTTGCACCTGCTGTGCCGGTTGTTGCTGTGCGGCTAACTGTGCGAACAGTGCCTGCAACGGCAGTGTATTAGCATCGTCTTTTTGACTGTCTTTATCTTTATCGCTCAGCCCGGCGTTTTTTACCGCCGATGCATCGCTGCCTTTCAGACTGCCGCTCGGCAATACCTGGATGGCGGCGATCATTTTACTCAAATCACTTTCATCGAGCATCAGGCTGCCGTCGTTCTCGCCGGTGGTGACCGCCTGAGTCAGCGTGGCTTTATCGACGGTTTCACCTTTGGCTGAAATTTGCTGGCCGAGTTTGGCTAACGTGCTGGTCAGTTTAGGGTCGAGTTTCGAACCAAGCTGCGCTTCAAGCTGGCTGGCGAAACCGGCCGGAGAGGTCGCTGTTGCATCACTGATCACTGATGTGTCAGCACCGGAAGCGGTTGCCGTTGAGGAACTGCCGGACGCCGCGCTCGCGGTGGTCTTTGCCGTGTTCACGGCAGCAGGCAAAATATTCAGATTCATGATTGTTTCTTCCTGTGTGCGCTGCGCTGGGCGAACTCATCGTTCTGCTTTTGATCGAGCTTGTTTTCCAGGGAACGCTGTTGCTCACTGGCCCGGGATTGCAACGTTTGGTAGGCATTGAGCCGTTGCTGCTTGTCCTGCCACTGGTTAACGGCGGCGTTGAGCCGCTGATCCCACTGCTGTAATTGTTTGCGGTGCTGGTCAATCGCCACTTCCAGCGTGCCGATAAATTGCTGGTAGTTCTGCCAGGTATTCGCCGCAATCCCGCCGGTCATGGTGGTATTGAGCTTTTCCCGGTACTCACGCTGATAATTGAGCAGCATGGTGAGCTGTTCTTCAGCCTGAAGATGTGACTGCCTGATTTGCCCCAGATGACTGGTGGCCTGATCCAGCGCTTTTTGCGCCAGAGAACAAAGGGTGATCAATGGTGATGCGTTTTCCATCTGATTTACCTTTATCGGTTAAAAAGTTAGCCCGGGAACAACATGTTCAGTTCCAGACAGGCGTCTTCGTAGGTACTGCGTTCCATGATGTCCTGCTGGAGGAAGTTCTCCATTTGCGGATACAGTTTGATCGCGCGGTCGAGCATCGGATCGCTGCCTGCGGCGTAAGCGCCGACGCTGACCAAATCGCGGTTGCGCTGGTAGCTGGACAACAGTTGTTTGAAATTACGCACGCGCCCGTACTGCGCGTCATCAATCAGCGATGTCATGGCGCGGCTGATTGATGCTTCGATATCAATCGCCGGGTAATGTCCCGATTCCGCCAGACGGCGTGATAACACGATGTGCCCGTCAAGGATCGCGCGGGCGGAGTCGGCAATCGGATCCTGCTGGTCGTCGCCTTCGGTCAGTACGGTATAAAATGCGGTGATCGAACCACCGCCGCTGATGCCGTTACCCGCGCGTTCAACCAGCGCAGGCAGTTTGGCAAACACGGAAGGCGGATAGCCTTTGGTGGCCGGCGGTTCACCGATGGCCAGCGCGATTTCACGCTGCGCCATCGCATAACGAGTCAGGGAATCCATGATCAGCAACACGTGCTGACCGCGGTCACGGAAATCTTCGGCGATACGCGTGGCATAGGCCGCACCCTGCATACGCAGGAGAGGTGAAACGTCAGCCGGTGCGGCGATAACCACCGAACGGGCGCGACCTTCATCACCTAAAATGTTTTCGATAAAATCTTTTACTTCACGGCCACGTTCGCCAATCAGCCCGACCACGATCACGTCGGCTTTGGTGTAACGCGCCATCATGCCGAGCAGCACAGATTTACCTACACCCGAACCGGCAAAAAGACCCATACGCTGGCCGCGACCCACGGTGAGCAGGGCGTTAATGGCGCGCACGCCGACGTCGAGAACATCGGTTATCGGTGTACGTTGCAGCGGGTTAAACGGCGGCGTGATCAGTGCGGCACGATAGCCGGTGTCCGGCGGCGGCAAACTATCGAGCGGTTTGGCACTGCCATCCAGTACCCGGCCCAGCAGTTGCGGACCCAGCGGCAATTGTTTGCCTGCACTCTGACCATCCGCGGCGATACGGGCATAAACCCGCGCACCCGGCAAAATTCCTTCGACTTCTTCCAGCGGCATCAGGAACAGACTTTGTCCGTTAAATCCGACCACTTCGCTTTCGACTTCCTGCACCGTTGGCCCGTCGTGACGCTCAATCAGGCATGTCGCGCCGAGCGGTAACTGCAGGCCGGTGGCTTCAAGTACCAGACCCGTTGCCCGCGTCAGGCGACCGTAACGGCGAACCGAAGGCGTGCGGGCCATGCGTTTTTCCGCGTCATCCAGCGTTTTCAGCAGGCGGCTCAGGCGGGCGGTCATCAGAGATCTCCCGGTGCCGCAAGACGGCACAGCTCATGCCAGCGGGTAGCCAGTGACGCGTCCATATCACCATCTTCCGCGCTGACTTTGCAGCCACCGCTGTGGATCTGGCTGTCGGCCAGCAAACGCCAGCCGTTCATGCTCAGGCTGGCGCCAAGTTGTTGCTCTACGCGCTCGAAATCGGCCGGATTTACACGCAGCTGCGGTTTGCCTTTAAACATCGGCTCCTGCTGGATCAGCTGTTGAATCTGATTAAGCAGGGCAGAACCGTCGCAGATCGGCGCCTGACCGATGATTTGTTTCGCGGCGGTCAGCGCCATCTGCATCAGACGCGAGGCGATCACGCTGTCCAGTGCATCCAGCGTTTGCTGGAAATCCGACACCATATGCTGCCAGTGTTCGGTCAGCACGGCTTGCTGTTGCTGACCTTCCTGTAAACCCTGTTGCTGTCCGGCTTCCTGACCTTGCTGGAAACCGGCGGCGTAGCCCTGTTTTTGCCCGGCTTCCAGACCCTGCTGGAAACCCTGCTGTTCAGCGCGACGTTGCAGATTCAGCAATTCATTCTGATCGACCTGAAGTTTGGGCTGTGTGTTGTCCGGTTCCTCTTCGCTGTCAGCCAGCAAAGGTTCATCGGGTTTGCTGAAAACAGGAACTGCAAGGTCGCCCGGTCTCCACGGTTGCCATGGCAATGCATTAATACGTTCGGCATTGCGCTCTTCAGAAGTTTTCTTTTGCGGCGCAGGTTTGTCGGACATCGGGTTATCAGACATAGGAATCCTCGCCGCCGCCAACCATCATTTCGCCGGATTCTGCCAGGCGGCGAACCGTCTGCAGGATGGCTTTCTGTTCGTTCTCGACCAGAGACATACGCATCGGGCCGCGGTTCGCCAGATCGTCTCGCAGGATATCGGCTGCACGCTGGGACATGTTGCGCAGGAACTTGTCGCGCAGCGGCTGTTCCGCCCCTTTCAGTGCCACCAGTAACGATTCGCCTTCGACTTCCTGCAACAGGCGCTGGATACTGCGGTCGTCCACATCCACCAGGTTTTCGAACAGGAACATCTCGTCGATAATTTTCTGTGCCAGTTCGCCGTCGTAACCGCGAACCGCTTCGATAACCGCTTCTTCCTGCTGCGTTTTCATCAGGTTGATGATTTCTGCCGCAGTACGAATACCCCCCATCTTCGAACGTTTGAGGTTCTGGCCGTCGAGCAGGTTGTTCAGCACTTCGGTCAGTTCCGCCAGCGCTGCCGGCTGGACACCGCCGAAGGTGGCGATACGCAGCATGACGTCGTTACGCAGACGCTCGTCGAACAGCGCCAGAATATCCGCCGCCTGACCACGTTTGAGGTGGACAAGGATGGTGGCGATAATCTGCGGATGCTCGTCGCGGATAAGATCGGCCGCCATCAGCGGCTCCATGAAGTTCAGTGTCTCCATGCCGCTGGTGGTTTCGCGCGATTCCAGAATGTCTTCCAGCAAGCTCGAGGCGCGTTCTTCGCCGAGCGCTTTGGTCAGAACGGCACGCAGGTATTCGCTGGTGTTCACACTCAGCGCCGCGTACTGCTCGGATTCGTCTTCAAACTCGTTAAGGACTTCCGCCAGTTGCTTGTTAGAAATCTGATGGATGTTGGCCATCGCGCCACTGATTTGCTGGACTTCACGAGGGGAGAGGTGCTTGAACACCTCCACCGCGCGGTCTTCGCCCAGGGTTATCATCAAAATGGCGCTTTTTTCGGTTCCGGTCATAGTCATGGTTGTTCGGTACTCATCCATTGGCGGATAACCAGGGCGACGATACGAGGATCCTTATCGGCCAGCTCCTGAACACGTTGAGTCTGCACTTCGACGCTGACGCGTTGCTGTGAACGCTTACGTTTCTCCAGCTCGTCGTTGCTGAGTTTGACCGGTTTGCTGCCTTCAGGCTGCGGCAAGGACGCTGCGAGAGCGGCTGCAGCTGCGGCATCTTTTTCTGCCTGCTGTTTGCGCAGCATCGGACGAACCATCTTGCGCCACAGCAGCCAGGCCACAATCAGCACCAGTAACCAGCGACCGGCATTGAGTAACTGATCGAAGAACGCCTGTTGTTTCCAGAACGGCAATTCACCGGTGTCATCTGCCGCTTCATTGAACGGTGTATTCACCACGTTCAGCGTATCGCCGCGTTCCTGCGAGAAGCCCATCGCTTCACGCACCAGATCATCAATTTTCTTCAGCTGATCGTCAGTCAGCGGTTTGGCTTTACCGTCCGTACCGACCTGATAGTTAACGACGACTGCCGCAGACAGACGCTGAACCGCACCGGCGCTGTGCTGGGTATGAGTGATAGTGCGATCCACTTCATAGTTAGTCGTTTCATCACGACGACGGTTAGAAGGACCGGAAGAACTGGTATTGCTGGCAGTGTTCTGCGCGTTATTACCGGCCTGATTCTGTGTGCCGTTGGCATTATTAGCCGCTGGCTGATTGGTCACCGGCGCGGTTGCAGCCGGTGCAGGCTGATTGCTCAGTGCGCCCGGCACGCCACCAACAGCAGAAGCGCCAATCTGATCACTGGTGCTTAACTGACGTGAACGCACCGCCGCTTTATCCGGTGAACCGTTCGGCTGGTAATTCTCATCCGTTTGTTCGCGGCTGGCGTAATCAATCTGCGCGGTGATTTGCGCGTGAACATTACCGTTACCCACCACCGGTTGCAGGATGGATTCGATACGACGTTGCAGGCGGCCTTCCACTTCGTTGGCGTATTTCAGCTGGGAAGCGTTAAGGTCGCGGCCGTTATTGTCGGACTGCGTCAGCAGGTGACCGCTCTGGTCAACGACGGTGACGTTAGCCGGGGGCAATCCTGAAACGCTGCTCGACACCATATAAACGATGGCGTTGATCTGACCGTCATCCAGCGCGCGGCCCGGTTGCAGATTCAGGGTCACGGAAGCTGAAGGATTTTTTTGTTCGCGGACAAACAGGGAAGGCTTAGGAATAGCTAAATGCACACGGGCGCTGGACACCGGACCGAGTGTTTCGATGGTGCGGGAGAGTTCACCTTCCAGCGCGCGTTGGTAGTTGATCTGCTCACTGAACTGACTGATACCAAATTTTTCCTGATCCATCAGTTCAAAACCGACTGCGCCGCCTTTTGGCAAACCGGCAGCCGCCAGTTTCAGACGCGTTTCATACACTTTATCGGCAGGAATAAGCAGCGCGCCGCCATTATCAGAAAACTGATAAGGAATATTCATTTGAGTCAGCTGGGTGACGATGGCGCCGCCATCCTGGTCACCGAGGTTGCTAAACAACACCTTATAAGTAGGCTGTTTGGCCCACAGCATCATAACAACAACAATAGCCACGGCGGCCGCAGCAGCGATGGCGATAGGAATTTTTGGGTTGGCGCGCAGGCGATTAAGCAACGCAGTAAAACCGCTTCGAGGGGTTTCTGCGCCGGCTATTGCGGAACTCATACAAGATCCCTATTTAGCTGTTGGATGGTGGTGTTCATGTTGTCTCTTAACAAAACAGACTCCCAGGTGGCGCAATCGTTGAAGCGTGACATTTTTCAGTCCTCCGTAAAGGCAGGCCTATTTTCTAGGTGAGCCATTATTTGCCCCTCAAGGCAAAGTTAATGGCCCGATAAGCCATGGTTTTTAGGTTCAATTATCGCGTTTAGGAAAAAACTGATGTGATAGGGTGTCATTCCATGAAATAGGCCATTTGTACCGTGACACCCCGAAAGACGGAGAAAACATGTCAATTCAAGGCATTGAGAGCGTTTTACAGCAGATGCAGGCCACGGCGATCCAGGCAGGCGCGGCACCGCAGACCGATACCGCTTCAGAAGCCGGTTTCGCCAGCGAATTAAAAGCGGCATTAGGTAAGATCAGCGAAACGCAGAACAACGCGAAACTGCAATCTGAAAAGCTCGAGATGGGCGTTCCCGGCGTCAGCCTGAACGATGTGATGGTCGATCTGCAAAAATCGTCGATTTCACTGCAATTGGGGATTCAGGTCAGAAACAAACTGGTGGCGGCGTATCAGGATGTGATGAATATGTCGGTTTAAGTTATTTTTTCAAATTTCTCAATACCATTAACTAAATTGAACCTGTAATCCGAAAGGATTCGCAGGGGCAGTTTATTTGTATTTGGGAATGAAAATGATTTAATTCCACCCAATACAGTGGTTTAAATTTTGAAAATGAATGTCTCAAAACACGTATTTGAAAAAAGTCGGTAAAAACGATTAATAATTGTCCTCAGCGTCTTTAGCCGCTGATTTCATTACTCTCCATGCCACCAGCGCTGCCAGCAGAATAAAGACAACCAGAGTAATAAGTAAAATTGTCAAAGCCCTCATCCTTCATTGTATTTGGAAGGTCGCCGTGGACTGTCGCCATTTACTGAACCGGTGATCCAACCAGAGCGGCAGTTGAACCACTACAGCGGCAAATGAACACCCTTCAGGGAATATACTCATCGTTGCTCAATACTATTATCGGCACGAAGTAACCACAACGTGAGGGGCGGGGGAGAATTGTTGCAAATTGTTTAGTTACGTTATTATTACAGTGTAATGTGATGTTAGTGCTTTCAAGAAAAAATGTTACCGATGTCACAAAATTGTCCTTTGCATGTGCGGGTTTATTTGCAAGAATCGCAAAAAAAATCGCTTCACCTGCTTAAAGCACCTGCACAAAATGATAATCCGTCCTCCCCGTCACTGGTTCTTGCGTTTGTTCGCCTGGCATGGCTCAGTCCTGCCCAGTATTTTGTTCCGCCTGAGTCTTAATTTACTGATGTCACTGGCTGCCATCCTCAGTCTGCCCTGGTACGAGACGCTGGGTGTTAAGCTCACGCTTGCGCCTTTCAGCCTGCTCGGGGTTTCCATCGCTATCTTCCTGGGTTTTCGAAATAGTGTGGCCTATTCACGCTATATCGAAGCGCGGCAGCTATGGGGCGGGTTGCTGATTGCCTGCCGTACGTTGCAAAGCCAGGTGATGGCCGTTTGTCCGGGGGAGGCGCAACGTGTAACGGCACTCTTGCTGGCATTTTGTTTCAGCCTAAAACATCAGCTGCGCCACAGCGATCCGCGTCCGGATCTTGAACGTTTGCTGGGTGAGGATGCGCAAGACATTCTTTCGCGTCGCGCCCCGACCAATATGGTGCAGCTGCGTCTGTCTCAATGGCTGGCTGAACGTCGCCGTACCGGCGAGCTGTCAGATGTCGTGTATGCGCACATGGATACCACGCTTTTACAGCTTTCTCAGGTAGTCGGCGGGTGCGAGCGCATCGTCAGCATGCCAATCCCTTTTGCTTACGGTCTGTTGCTGCACCGCACGGTCTATTTGTTCTGTAGTCTGTTGCCGTTCGCGCTGGTCGTTGATCTGCATTACATGACGTTGCTGGTGTCAGGCTTTATTTCGTACTCGTTCCTGTCGCTGGACACGCTGGCCGAAGAGCTGGAAATGCCATTTGGTTATGCCAATAACCACCTGCCGATGGATGCAATGTGTACCAATATCGAGATTAACCTGCTTGAAATGAACAACCAGACACAGTTGCCGGATACGCCAGTGCCGGACAAACATTTCCGTCTTAGCTAGATGTGACAAATTGCACGTAATGAACATTTTTTGTGCAATGAATGGGCAAAATTCTTAATATTCACAGGACTGTCATAATTACGAAACAAAAGTGAAATAACCTATTGGGGCAAACACCAATCCAATCCGTTCTCACGAGGTATTTATGTCAGTCATTCAGGCCAAATCATTGCACGAAGCCGAAGACCTGCTTAATTCCGGTATAGTGAAAAAAGTCGAACTGGCTTTTAATATTAACAGTGATGAGTTTTTTAAACTCGCGCTGGAATGCGGTGACCGGGGTGCGAAAATCACCAAGGGCAAAGAATACTTTGTCATCACCTTTAAAAAGTGGGCCATTCCTTCCAATGATCTCACTGCAACGAAAAGCAACGTCTTGATGTAATGGCTTCTCGCGTCTCCATAACACTGTCAGAAGGCAGCGTTATGGAGATATTTGTTTTCCTGCCTGTAACGCTTTACGCCACCGCTTTCATCATATAGACACTCAGCGGATCCGGTGCCTGCTGATAATCCCCAAATGGCTGCGTACGCGAATAACCCAGTTTCTCATACAGGGTAATGGCCTTTTCCTGAAATACTCCCGTTTCCAGAAACAGCTCCCGGTGCCCCAGCGCTTTCAGTTTCTTTTCCATTGCGGCGATCAGCAGTGATGCGATACCTTGCCCGCGAAACAAAGGACTCACATAAACCCGTTTCATTTCAGCCAGGCCCTGTCGAGTAATGTACAAACAGGCACACCCGGCCCAGTCGTCATCCACCTTCGCCATAAAACAGGTGATTTCACCTTCATCCAGCTCAGTAATGTTAATCCCCTGAAAGGATTCAGGCGGATAAAGCGGGTATTGATACGCGTCCAGCTCTGCAATAAGCCGGGTTAAATGCGGGTGGGTGGCATCGGTTTCAAAAATCTGGGCACTCACAGCGTGGGCTCTCATTGCAACAAAATGGACAAGTATTCTTAACCGGAATTACACCAAAAACAAGGGAGCAAAGGAGGGAACTGTGGCCTGAACGCTGCACTGGCGGAGGAAGATTGTAAAATTTAATGATGTTCTGGAAACGTCTGCCAGAGTTGTCTGATTTTCAACCAGTGCGCTCGTTTTATACGTTATACCTAATTCATTTCAGTAACATTTATCCGATGTGATTAATGTATACAATGAAATAACTCTGTGTGATTAATAGAAGGCGCATGATCACTCAGGGTGTGAAGAAGTAAAATATAAGAAATTGATTCTAAGGATAAAAATATGGCTGTCTATCCTGTTGGCGTTTTTGTCACGCTTACTTTTACACCAGGTTTATTTGAAGTTATCGCTGTGCTGGATGAGCTTACGCCGGTGCAATATCAGGTCATGAATGTGGAGACCGGGAATGTGATCCGGGTGAATGAAAACTTCATTCGGGGAATTATAAAACCCTAAACTTCAACACATTAAACCTAAAAAATCAGAGGCCGGACAGGCAACACTGTCCGGCCTTTCTTATTTACAGGATAAAAAGTTAATCAGGCATCAGGTTGTTAAAATCTTCTTCGTAGAGACTCCGGCATTCTTGCATAAATTCCGGGTACCCCAGTTCAGACGTCTGAACTTCGCGGCCCAGACGTTTTTCCAAATCCTCGTGAAACCACTCAAATTCGCCATGCAGAATGCCGGTAAAACCGGTCAGTATGATGCATTGCTGTGGCGTTAATTTTTTCACGGCCAATCCTTATGATGTTTATAAGCACAATAAATGCTGAAAGAGAGAAGTGCTTCACGCCGGTATCCGGCAGGACGCGGTGACATATTCTATCCTTTAATTAATCTCACTGGAAAACAAGGAGTCACATATGGATCAGGATCTGTTTGAACAGGCGCCGTTGCCGTTGCTTACACGTTTTCAGGTTGGCGACCGGGTAAAATTACTTACGTTTCCGGTGGGCGTTCATCCGGCCAGTTACCAGCTGGATGTCATGATCACCAGCATTCAGGACGGCGAATTTGAAGGCGAAATCCTGCGCATCGCACCCCTGGGCCGGCTGGGGCATCATGAAGCGCACTTTACGCTGGGTGGTCACGTCGCTTTCTTTGCCAGAAACATTCAGGGTATGGCAGCGTAACTGAGCACAAAAATGTCTGGCGGACATACAAAGCAAAAACCCCGCGAAACGGGCGGGGTTTGATGACTTCATCATAATGTGTTGCGGGTTACATCAGGGGCTTGACGTGCTTGGTCTGCGCCTGAGTTGTTAATTCATCTGCCTTGATTTTCGAACAATTTCCGCAATAGCCAACGAGATACCAGTTCCCGTCAGCCCCTTTTTCCGGATTCACTTTGTAGCGCTCGTTTTGCTTACCGTAAAATTCGCGCTCTGCGTGCTTAGATGCATCTTCCCAGAAGCACAACGAAAACTGATGGCATTTATCGACATGCCGTTGTCCGTTGCGACTTCCTCCAACCAGTAAATAATGATACTCAGACATACATGCTCCTTTTCCCAATGTGGGCAATTATCCTGACAACAAGTTTCAAACTCGTTTCACCTGGAAAAGACCATCTCAAAGACTGCACAAGAAGCACTGCTGAAAGGGTGCACTAAGGGCTACCCGTGACACTTTTTTAAATTCCTTAAAATTATAGAGCACGATGCGGGACTGGCTGGTGAAAGCTAAAAATATGTGATGAAAGTCACTTTTTATTTTTCTCTGAGTGTGACATTCCTCTTACAACAAATTGAGTTGTTGTGATTCATCGCCGTGATCGGGCTTTTTCTGCTTAGGTTTTCGCGGCTTAGCGACCGGAGCAGGGCGCTGCATTTCGATATTCAGCCAGTGCATGATTATCGTAACGGTATAATCTTGCTGTATTTTTGACATTTCGGTATGCGCGGGGATGTGATGCCATTTTTCCAGGCATCCACGGCAGCAGGTTGCGGTCGCATGTTGCGCGATAAATACCGGATGGCCGCGCATAGGTGTCTGTTTCCCATCATTTTGCGGTTCGGATGGCGCAAGCCGGCTGGCAACGAAATCTGCAGCGTGGCGACTGATATCTGCCGCACCTTTATCCTGACAATACCCGTATTCTTTCGGGCCAAGATGGAAGCGCTGGCGAAAAGGAGAGGCCGCCAGACGCTGAAAAACTGGATCAATGGAAAACATCGTCATTTGTCCGTTTAAAATCTACACGGTGAAATAGCGGGTCAAACCCTATCAGCTCAGCCGTTAGCAACAATGCCCGCGTGCTAATCTGACCTGACTGATTCACTGAACCCGGCAGGATCCCGCAATGGCAGAAAAACATGTTATAGATTTGGTCATGACGGTCAACAAACACGCCGAAGAAACTGCCATGCAACAAATGATGCTGAGAAATTTTATCATCGTGATGTGCCGCAGCATGACCGAAGAACAAAAAAATCAGGTGAGATGGCAGATGCGTCAGATTCATCAGGTCACCGACGCGGAGTATCGCGACGGGGATGTACAGTTGCTGGATAAAGCACGCCGTGACGTAGAAATCATGCTTGAACTGATCAATTAGGTTTCATCTGATGTCCGGGGTGCACGGCAATGGTCTATCATTAAGTCAATGATAACCAAAGGGAGATAAGTATGGGATTCTGGAGAGTGTTAATCACCATTCTGGTGCCGCCGCTGGGCGTGCTGATAGGTAATGGTTTTGGCGGTGCGTTTCTGCTGAACATCGTTCTGACACTGTGTGGTTATCTGCCGGGCTTGATCCACGGCTTTTGGGTTCAGACGCGTAAATAAGCTTTTGGGTTATGACCGGTTCTTTTCAGTTATGACTATGACCCGTAAAGAGCCTGCCAGACCCGTCAATAAACAGCGCTTTATTCAAAACTTAATCAGAACCCGGTTTAGACCTTTTCAGGTCAGGCCGGGTTTTCTTTTGGCATCAGTCTTGCGAAGCCGCGAAGTGTTCAAAACAGTCAGAACAGAGAGAACAACATCACCACGGGCAGGCTCATCGGCCAGGTGAAACCGATAATGCCGGAGGTTAACAATCTTATTTTAATCGTGTCACGGCTCACCAGAAGGGTAAACAGCACCGCAATGCCCAGGCCGCCCCAGTAAATCGTCTTAATAACTTCCCACCAAACGTGCACAACCAACCCCTGAATATGGATAAAAATGACGGCGGGTATGATATTCCGTTAACATCTGGTAATCAATTATTGTGTGATGTTACTCAAGGTTTTATTGTGTGGCGCTTTGGTGTCAATTGTTATATTTCTTCGATTGTGCCTTGCGTATGCGCCGAAAGAGGGCGCAAATGTCCGCGAATGGCGGTCGGGGCGAAGCCAAAACGTTTCCGAAAACGCTCCGCAAAACGTGAAGCACTTTCATAGCCGACCTGATGGGCAATATGCGAAATCGCCAGATCTGTACATTGCAAAAGCCGCAGGGCATGGGTCATGCGTACATCAATCATCAGATTTCTCAGGACACAATCTTCTGCCGCCAGACGCCTTCGCAGCATCACCTCGTTCATCATCAAATTTTCGGCCACTTCTGCCGCTGTAAATGATTTATGCAGATTATTGATCAGCAGTTCGCGTACCTGTTCTGTGACGGTTTCAGGGTGTTGCAGCGAATAACGCACGCCGAGCTGTGATAACCATAAGAGTTGTTCGATCATGCGGTGGCGGGTAATGGCTGCGGGCAGGCCGTGATGCCAGAGAATGGCGCTGTGCGTGTCGGTGAAACTTTGTTTAAAGGCGGTGGGGATATGCGGAATAACCTGCAAGTTTTCGACAGAGATAAGCGGCGGACTGAAGCCTGTGGCATGGAGTCCTGCATCGTTGAGTAACTGATGATCCCACGCCATGATGGCGCAGCTAAACGGGCCGTTATCGGAAAGATGGTGTGTCAGGCTCAGGGTTTGTCCGCTGTTAAGGACCAGCATTTCGCCGGATTGCAGCGTAACCTGTTGTTCCTGATAGTGTATTGAAAGACTGCCATTCTGAACAAGGATCAACTGTGGCTTATTAATATAAACATCATGAATAAAAAGTTCACTGTGCTGAATAAGCAGTGAAATAGTTCCTATCCCTGGTGTCACTTTTATTTTACGAACCATGTTGATGATGCCCGAAAAAAGACGACCGCAATGTTTTGCTTGCTGCCTGATATAAAGTTTCCCGCTTATGCTGATACAAACAGGCTGCCGGATGGTACGTGTGTCACAAGAGAAGACCAGAGAGTGCCAGCCCTGGCAGCCAGGCGCTCTCTGCCTCTGAAAACTTTTCGCACAAGAAATATTGAAAAAAATAAAACAAACTTAACTTTACGTTTTGCAGATATTAATAATTATTGGCGATCGCCAAATGCGATCGTACGGAGATCAATCTTTCCGTAAGTCATATTCACTTGTTGTTGTTTTGCCGACTGGCCAATAAGCTCGGTGAGTTTTTTCATCCGGGCCTGTAATAATATTTTAACCGCATTTTCATTGTCCAGAATGATACGCAGATAACGGCGGATATCATTCTGAACCATTATCGATGTCTGTTCTGACATCGGCAATTTAGTCGTTGCTTCTACTGCTTTAACGTAACTGACTTCGAGCTCGACCAGCTCATCCCATTTTTCTTCGTTCGCCAGCCGCAACATCTGCTCGCTTAAAGACAGGATCAGTTGATATTCATTAACCAGATACTGATGTTGATCCATTATATTGGTCCTGCGACGGGTGATAGTTTGGGCCGATTTGCCGCCAGGCATCGGCGATGTTTTCAAGCAAGGCCAGCACTTCCGTGATGGCCTCTTGATCGTTGTGTAAATTGGCATGCAACAAACGACGGACCATATAGGAATAAAGCGCTTCCAGGTTATCCACTAATTCAGGATCCCCTTTCTCACGACTTAATCCGGCTTTTAATCCGCTGTCGATAATATTGATCGCCATAGACAATGATTTGCCTTTTTCGGCAATGCTGCCCTGCTGGATAAAAATACGGGCACGGATCAGGGCGCTGCGCGCCCCGTCAAATAACATGGTGACCAGCTGGTATGGTGTGGCGCTCATGACGCCACTTTCAAGACCTACCTGTGCGTAGGCCTGAGTTCCTTTAGCGTTATACATAATCAGTTTCCTTACTAGCTTGAACTTGATGAGGACATGGCTTCGAACTGCTGCGTCAGATAATCAGCCGTACTGTTGAGCTTCTGAATTGAGACATCAAGTGCCGTGAATTGCGTTTTGTAACGGGCGATGGTGGTATTGATGCTGTCATTAACCTTGTTGTACTGCTCAGTGAGGCTTTTCAGTGTGGTATTGACCGAGGTCTTTGCGTTAGCAATGGTACCCGTGTCTGTATCGAGGAAACTGACATTGAGGTTATTGAGTTTTGTTATCACACCGGTCGTCGAACCATCACCAAGCAACATGGTTTTTACGTCGCTGGTACTATTTGCCAGAACATCATCAAGCTTGGTGGTATCCACTTCAAGATTTCCGGTATCAGGGTCAGTAGTAATCCCTAAACTTGAGAGAGTGCTGATACCGTTTGAGTTGAATGCGGATGAAATTGCCGATTTCAACTGAGTCTGGATAGTACGCATTGCGCTATCACCTAATAACGCACCGTTACTCGTATCTTGTGCGTCGGTATTGCTATCAACCGCTGTATATTTTGTCAGGTTTGAGAATGTGGTCTGCAATGCGTTATAGGCAGTAACAAAAGCCTGGATTTTAGTGCTTGCATCGCTGGTATCTTTTTTCACTGTCAGCGTTGCTGCACTGTCGGTGGTCGCCAGCAGGTTTAGCGTAATACCTTCTGGCGCATCAGTGACTTCATTGCTCTGACGTTCAAGAGAAATACCGTTCACGCTTAACTGGGCATTTTTTGCCTCAACGTTTTGCGTCATGCCGCCGGTATTTGTTGCTGAGTCATAACCAATAAAAGCATTCAGTGTGTCATCACCGGTCACACTCAGGGTCATTTGGGAATCAGTACCGGTATCGTCAGCAGAAACAATCAGCTGATAGCTGCCGTCAGACACTTTTAAAATACTGGCTGTTACGCCTGCATCTGCGCCGTTAATTGCATCACGCAGCCCAGCTAACGATGTCTGAGCATCGGTCAGAGAGATCGTGACCGGCTTTCCATCACCCTGAGTAATCGAAAGGGTACGAGTACCTGAGGTGGAAGTCGCACCCAGCGCAGTGCTGGTGTTAGTGGCGGTGCCAGAAACTAAAACTTGCGCCTGCGCCAGTTGCGTCACATTAACCGTATATTTACCGGCTGCCGCCCCTGCCGCGGTGGTGGCAGTAAACGCGGAAGTATTGCTGGATGTTGCGGTAGTTGTCGCGTAGACATCCGCACTGTTAAGCGCAGCCGTCGCATCCGCAAAGGATTGTAAGGAACTTTGCAACGTGCCATATGCTGTCAGTTTAGCACTGTAACTGGTCTGTGCTGTGCTGATCGGGGTTAAACGCGCTTTCTCTGCAGTCGTCAAGCTATCCAGCAGGTCAGAAAGTTGTAAACCTGAGCCGATACCTAATGAAGAAACAGTGCCTGTAGATACAGTAGCCATAATTATCCTTTACCGTTTGATTGCCTTGAAGATCTGAATTTGCAGCCGCACATGCTTTGTTCACCGCCTTCACTGATAAATATCAGCTTAAGGGAGGATTCACTCGCCGCTTTACTGCAACTCAAACCACGTTAGGCATAAAAGAGTCTTTAAGCCCTATCGGCACGACGGAGAAAAAGTTTAATGGAATGCAACAAAAAGTAATGGCGTGAATAGGCGGTATAAGGAAGGGTAATTCTCAAAGTAAGAAATCGATCTTTTTTGAGAAATAATTCTAAAGGTTGCGGGTGTAGCGCCGATACAAGTTTGGACGGTGATGAACGCCGTGGGCAATAAGCCCGAACCCTTAACCAGATTTGAAGGAATACACTCATGGCTCAAGTTATCAATACCAACACGCTGTCTCTGATGACTCAGAACAACATGAACAAATCCCAGTCCGCGCTGAGCACCGCTATCGAGCGTCTGTCCTCCGGTCTGCGTATCAACAGCGCAAAAGACGACGCTGCTGGTCAGGCGATTGCTAACCGTTTTACTTCTAACATCAACGGCCTGACCCAGGCTTCACGTAACGCCAATGACGGTATCTCCGTTGCGCAGACCACTGAAGGTTCACTGAGCGAAATCAACAACAACTTGCAGCGTATTCGTGAGCTGTCGGTTCAGGCTGCTAACGGCACCAACTCCGATTCTGACCTGGCGTCAATCCAGGACGAAATCACTTCCCGTTTGGACGAAATTGACCGTGTATCAGGTCAGACTCAGTTCAACGGCGTAAAAGTACTGGCTTCAAACCAGACTATGTCTATCCAGGTTGGCGCAAACGACGGCGAAACCATCGACATCGACCTGCAGAAAATTGACTCTAACACCCTGGGTCTGAACGGTCTGAACGTACAAACTGCCAACGTGTCAACCGGTAAAGCACTGACTACTGTGCCTACAAGTGTAACATTGGATAACACCGCTCTGGCAACTGCTGCAACTGCAATCGATGCAACAGCAACAGCAAGTATTGTTAAAGCAGACGACGGAAGCTACTACGCGAAACTGGCTGCTTCAACTGATACGACTAAAAATGGTTATTATTCTGTCACTATCGATAACAGCACTGGCGTAACTACACTGGGTACCCAGATCACAGATCAGTCTTCTGTTAAAGCAACTGATACCACTGCACAGACTGCTGTAACTGTTAACAAAGCTATCGATATGACTGATGCTTCTGTCACCGCTGTTTCTGGCGCTAAACTTTATCAGGTTACCAATGCTGCAGGCGACACTGCCTATGCGGTTAAAGGTACTGATAACAAACTGTACTCAGCTTCTGTTGATACTGCCGGTAAAGTGACTCTTGATAAAGTGAACTACACTGATGCAGATGGCGCTACTGTGACCGGTGCAAACGTGACTCTGGGTGGCACTGATGGTCTGACTAAAGTTGTGACTGTCGGTTCTGGTGAAAATACCAAAACCTATAAAGCATCTGACCTGTCTGGCGCAAACCTGCAAACTCAGACGCTGACTTCTATCAAAACTTCTACCACTGATCCGCTGGCAGCTATCGACAAAGCTATCAGCCAGGTTGATGATTTCCGTTCTTCACTGGGTGCGATTCAGAACCGTTTCGATTCTGCTATCACTAACCTGGCGAACACCACCACTAACCTGCAGTCTGCACAGAGCCGTATTCAGGATGCTGACTACGCAACAGAAGTTTCAGCAATGTCTAAAGCACAGATCCTGCAGCAGGCGGGTACTTCAGTATTGTCTAAAGCTAACCAGGTTCCTCAGTCTGTACTGTCCCTGCTGCAATAATTGTCTTCGCAGACAAATTACGCAGTCCGGTCATAAACAGCTTAAACCCCGCTTCGGCGGGGTTTTTTTTAACTAAAATTTACGATTCTCTGGGATAAATGAAAACCATTCGCTGGTATAATTTAGGATAATCTTTATGTTATGGTTGATTTTTATACAATCCTTTGCGCGTCGTGATGGGCAGTCAAAAACAGAATGTGCGAGACATAATCAAAATAACCGCGCTTTTCTGGCCTTATTCAGCCGATTGAACAGCAAATAGCACTGGCACAATGATACTGACCCTCAATTTGCCAGGTTACGACAGTGAGCGATCTGTATACCGCCGACGGCGTGATAGACAAAAATTCTTTGTGGCAGCGCTATGTTCCGCTCGTGCGCCATGAAGCCCTGCGTTTGCAGGTGCGGCTTCCCGCCAGCGTAGAGCTTGATGATCTACTGCAAGCGGGAGGGATCGGCCTGTTAAATGCGGTTGAGCGTTTTGATGCGATGCAGGGAACGGCGTTTACCACTTATGCCGTCCAGCGTATCCGCGGTGCGATGCTTGATGAATTGCGTAGCCGCGACTGGGTACCACGCAGCGTCAGACGTAACGCGCGCGAAGTGTCTCAGGCGATGCATAGCGCAGAACAAAAATTAGGGCGACCACCGAGTGAAGGAGAGGTGGCGCAGACGCTGGATATTCCCATTGAGGAATACCGGCAGATATTAATGGATACGAACAGCAGCCAGTTGTTTTCTTATGACGAATGGCGTGAAGAGCACGGCGATTCTGCCGAGGCATTGATGGAAGGGCACGAAGAGGCCAACCCGTTACATCATCTGTTGGAGGGCAATTTACGCCACCGGGTGATGGAAGCTATCGATGCGTTACCAGAACGGGAAAAGATGGTACTTACGCTTTACTACCAGGAAGAGTTGAATTTAAAAGAGATCGGGGCGGTGCTGGATGTCGGGGAATCCCGGGTAAGCCAGCTCCACAGTCAGGCGATTAAGCGCTTGCGCACGCGCCTGGCAAACGACCACTGATCCGCTTTTTCCTGGCCGGTTATACATTTTATATCCCTTATCAGGAATAAATTTATGCCAGCGGGAATCAAAACAAGGCCTTTAAGCCGTTATCTTAAAGATTTTAAACACAGTCAGACTCACTGCTCACAGTGTGCGAAAGAACTCGACAGGATGGCACTGGTGTTTCGCGGGCAAATCATCAATAAAGAGGCCATCGCCAAGATGGACCAGCCTATTGATGATGACGTGTGGCACAACCTGTCGCAGGAACTGACCGCACTGTGTCGTTTTTGCAGTGAGATAAGCTGTAACAGCCATTCGTCTTATTTCGACATTATGGCGTTTAAGCAATATCTGTTCGAACAGACTGAGATGAATCACAGCACGGTGCGCGAGTACGTTGTCCGCCTCCGCCGTCTGGATGAAATCCTTTCTGCCAATAACTATCCTCTGGATAAACTTTCCGGGGACAGTATCCACCAGCGGATCATCAGTGATTTGCCGGTGGCGGGCCATGACAACTACCGTATTGCCCTGCGCAAATACGACCAGTATCTGGCCTGGCAGAAATCTGCATAACGCAACACACAAACAGGCTCCTGCGGGGGCCTGTTTTTTTGTCTTGCATCCCGCTCTGCGCAAAGTATAAATTCTTCATATACTGACTTTATTACCATTCTTCAGACTCTACCCAACTTCGACTATAACGACTTCGCACGGCGACACGTCTGTGCGTCAGGGGAACATTGTGCCTGCTAAAATTTCATTGCTTAAAACCCGGCTGGAAGCCTTTGACCGTCTCGAACTCTTAAGCAGCCCGACGCCGCTGGAGAAACTTCATCGTCTCTCGGAATTCACCGGACGCGACATTTACATTAAGCGCGACGACATCACCCCGCTGGCGCTGGGCGGCAACAAGCTGCGTAAGCTGGAATATCTGGCTGCCGCTGCGCTGGCAGAAGGCGCGGATACGCTGGTGACCGCCGGTGCGATCCAGTCTAACCATGTGCGTCAGACGGCAGCCGTGGCAGCCAAACTGGGTCTGAAATGCGTGGCGTTGCTGGAAAACCCAATTGGCACCACCGAAGCCAATTATCTGACCAACGGTAACCGTCTTCTGCTCGATTTATTTAATGTGGAAGTGGTGATGTGCGACGCACTGCATGACCCGATGGCGCAGCTGGCAGAACAGGCCGAACGTCTGGAAGCGCAAGGGTTCCGTCCGTATGTTGTGCCGGTCGGCGGCTCGAATTCGCTGGGTGCGCTGGGGTATGTGCAGTGCGCGCTCGAAATCGCCGAGCAGTCTTCAGCCAATTTTGTTGATTTCAGCGCCGTCGTGGTGGCTTCCGGCAGTGCCGGTACGCACGCCGGGCTGGCGGTGGCACTGCATCATTTAATGCCGGACACCCAATTGATTGGCGTGACGGTGTCACGTAGTGCGCAGGACCAACGTCCTAAAGTGGAAGCCATTGCCCGTGAAGTGGCAACATCGCTACAGTTTGATGAACTTCACTTTGATAACCTTCAGTCAGATGACAAAGCGCCGCCGGTTATTTTGTGGGATGAGTATTTTGCTCCGCGTTACGGTGAACCAAATGAAGCAGGTATGGCGGCAGTAAAATTGCTGGCCGAACAGGAAGCCATGCTGCTGGATCCAGTGTATACCGGCAAAGCGATGGCCGGATTGCTCGACGGCATAGAGCGCGGTTTATTCCCTGATGAAGGCCCGATCCTGTTTATTCATACCGGTGGCGCACCGGCACTGTTTGCATATCATCCGCAAGTTTGATCGCCTAAAATGCGCTTATGCTTTTTTGAGCTAAGATTATAGAATTATATTCCTGATAACTGATGCGACCGGTGCTACTGTGCGCAAATCAGTAAGGCATATAACTTTTTATAATGAACAATAATTGAGGTGAATATGGGTTTTTCAGCGTTACGTCGTCGTTTAGTCCTCGGGGCAGTGGCCGTGACATTATCCACCGGGCTTATCAGCAACAGCTTTGCGGATGAAGGTTTACTGAAGAAAGTCAAAGATCGCGGCACATTGATCGTCGGTCTTGAAGGCACGTATCCTCCGTTCAGTTTCCAGGGTGAAGACGGCAAACTGACCGGCTTTGAAGTGGAGTTCGCTGATGCGCTGGCACAGCACATGGGCGTGAAAGCTAAACTGCAACCGACCAAATGGGACGGTATGCTGGCTTCACTGGAATCCAAGCGTATTGATGTGGTTATCAACCAGGTGACCATTTCTCCTGAGCGCCAGAAAAAATACGATTTCTCTACGCCATACACCGTATCCGGTATTCAGGCGCTGGTGAAGAAGGGCGCAGAAAGCTCGATTACCAAACCTGAAGATCTGAAAGGCAAAAAAGTCGGCGTGGGTCTGGGTACTAACTATGAACAATGGCTGCGTGCGAACGTGCCAGGTGTTGATGTCCGTACTTATGATGATGACCCGACCAAATATCAGGATCTGCGCGTAGGCCGTATCAACGCGATTCTGGTTGACCGTCTGGCTGCACTGGATCTGGTGAAGAAAACCGGTGATACCTTAGCGGTTGCAGGCGCACCGTTCTCCCGTCAGGAATCCGGCGTAGCGATCCGCAAGGACAACCCTGAACTGCTGGCCGCAATCAACAAAGCGATTGCTGAAATGCAGAAAGATGGCTCGCTCGCGAAGATCTCACAGAAGTGGTTCGGCGCTGACGTCACAAAATAATGCTCGTCATAACTGAACTTGCCCCGGCGTTAGCTGCGCTTGCTCGCCCGAATCACTTACTTGTGTAAGCTCATCGGGACTCGCGCACTTGCTGCCTTGATGCAAGTTCATTTATTTAGAGCATATGTGAATATCTCAAAGATCCAGAAAATCTAAAGGTCTTAGATGCAAGAAAGTATTCAACTGGTGCTGGATTCAGCACCATTTTTATTGAAAGGGACACTGTTTACGCTTCAGCTTAGTCTGGGCGGGATGGTGTTCGGGTTAATTCTGGGCTTCATACTGGCGCTGATGCGCCTTTCGCATTTCTGGCCGCTGTCATGGTTATCACGTTTTTACGTGTCGGTTTTCCGTGGCACGCCGCTGATCGCTCAGCTGTTTATGATCTACTACGGTCTGCCACAATTTGGTATCGAGCTGGATCCTATTCCGGCGGCGATGATAGGCCTGTCACTCAACACGGCGGCGTATACCTCTGAAACCCTGCGAGCGGCGATTTCGTCCATCGAAAAAGGGCAGTGGGAAGCGGCAGCAAGTATTGGTATGAGCCCGTGGCAGACGCTGCGCCGCGTGATTTTACCGCAGGCCGCGCGAACGGCACTTCCGCCACTGGGCAACAGCTTTATCGGTCTGGTGAAGGACACCTCGCTGGCCGCCACCATTCAGGTGCCGGAACTGTTTCGTCAGGCGCAGCTGGTTACCTCGCGCACGCTGGAAGTCTTTACCATGTATCTGGCCGCTTCCGTTATCTACTGGGTGCTGGCAACCGTTTTATCCTTCCTGCAAAACCGTCTGGAAGACCGTGTTAACCGTCAGGATCAGGAGCCTTCATGAGTACTATCGACGTAAAGCAACTGACTAAAAAGTTCAACAAGCAGACGGTGTTACACGGTATTGATTTGCAGGTGAACGCCGGAGAAGTCGTGGCGATTATCGGGCCGAGCGGTTCCGGTAAAACCACGTTACTGCGCAGTATTAATCTGCTGGAAGAGCCGGATGGCGGCACCATCAAAGTCGGCAATATTGAAATTGATGCCAGTAAGCCAATCAGCAAGCAAAAAGATAAAGTGCGCGAACTGCGCAAACAGGTTGGTTTTGTCTTCCAGAACTTCAACCTGTTCCCGCACCGGTCGGTGCTGGAAAACATCATTGAAGGTCCGGTGATTGTGAAGGGCGAGCCGAAAGAAAAGGCCATTGCCACCGCACGTCAGTTGCTGGAAAAGGTCGGATTAAACGGCAAAGAAAACGCCTATCCGCGACGCCTTTCCGGCGGTCAGCAGCAGCGAGTGGCTATTGCCCGCGCGCTGGCGATGAATCCGGAAGTGATTTTGTTCGATGAACCGACTTCTGCGCTGGATCCGGAGCTGGTCGGCGAAGTGCTGAACACCATCCGCGCACTGGCGCTCGAGCATCGCACCATGGTGATCGTGACCCATGAAATGAGCTTCGCACGTGATGTCGCGGACCGGGCGATCTTTATGGATCAGGGCCGGATCGTGGAGCAGGGACCCGCGAAAGAGCTGTTCTCGAATCCACAACACGCCCGCACAAAACAGTTCCTCGAGAAGTTTTTGGCCCACTAACTAAAACTCTCTCCCAGCCTCCCCCTTCGCGCAGGGGGAGGGGTACAGCAAACCCACAGAGTGTCTGATCTGCTCCCTTTGCAGACCGCTGGGGGTAATCCGCTTCCAGTGCACGGCCTCCCTCTGTTCTCATCACCGATGACCTAAACTTTCACAGTTCTGTTGTAAATTGATACTCTTATCCGCGCCCCTTGTTTCCATGATGAGATTTTATGACGCTGAAAGCCCTTAATCCTGAATCCCTGCAAAAGAGCGATCTGATAAACCTGCTGATTGCCATTCCTGCCGGGATAGTCGCCGCGCTGGTAACGATCGCTTTTCGCGGCGCCATTTCGGGGGTCAACGGCCTGATGTTCACGGACGGCAGTGACATCACCAAAGCTTTCAACGAATACCCGAAACTCATCTGGCCGCTGATCACCACCGCCGGTGGCGTGATTGCGGGTTTTATCCTGATCCTGGCGCTGCGTTACGAAAACAAACACGGCAAGATGCCCGATTATCTGGATGTGATTGATCAGCGTTTGCCGGGCATTCCGGTTATCAGCACTGTGCTGCGTGGTTTGTCGTCACTGGCCAGTATCGCCAGCGGCGGTTCAATTGGTCGGGAAGGGGCGATGGTGCAGCTTTCGGCATTGAGCGGCAGTCTGCTCGGGCGCTTTTCACGTTTTAAAGGCGTTCATCAGTCGGACATTATCGCGATGGCCGCTGCTGGCGGGCTGGCGGCGGTGTATCACGCCCCGTTTGCCGGTGCGCTGTTTGTGGCCGAAATCGCCTTTGGCGTCACTGCCGTGCAGCGGCTGATCCCGCTGTTTATCTCGGCGTCGGTTGCCGTGCTCACCGTGCGTTCACTGACGGATTACGCGCCGCTCTATCTCTATTCTTCTGTCTCTTTCACTCCGTCTTTGGGTGCCACATTAACCGTGCTGATTATTGGCGTGGCGACGGGTATTCTCGGGCCCTTATTCCTCTCGTCTATCGATAAAGTCCGTCAGTGGATGAAACCCATTTCGCACCCTGCGCTGCGTCTCGGGCTCGGCGGGCTGGGTGTCGGGCTGATTGCAATGATGTCGCCGCTGGTGCTCGGTAACGGGTTTGAGGTGATCGACTTAATTCTTAACAACGGCGATTTACAGACATCGTTGCTGGTGCTGCTGATCCTGAAAATTGTCGCCACGGCCATCACCATCGGTTCCGGCGCGGTGGGCGGATTGTTTACGCCATCGTTACTGATTGGTGCGGCGGGTGGGGCGCTGGTCTGTACTTTCCTGCAATGGCTGGGGTTTGATCCCGGTCCGGTCGGCCTGTATGCGGCCATTGGCATGAGTGCGCTGCTGGCGGCGACCAGCCACGCGCCGCTGATGTCGATCATGATGGCGTTCGAAATGACCCTCAACAGTTCGCTGCTGTTCCCGCTGATGCTGGCAACGGCGATCTCTTATGTGGTTGCTTCACGTCTTAAAGTCGGCGGAACCTATCCGGTGCTGACGCGGCACAATGCACGGTTTGCAGCGAAAAATGCCTTTGAATACAGTACCGTTGCCTCGCTGATTTCGCCGTGCTCGAAAATGTACGTTGATGCTTCGCTGTCTGAAGTGGTCAGCGAAGGGCTGAAACAGCGCACGCGTTATGTGTATGTGGTGGATCGGGAAGAGCGTTTTCTTGGCGTGGTGCCGACTAACGTGGTGGCGGCTGGTCTTATTGATGGCAGCGTGAAATCCGACAGCCCGATTGACCCGTTTATCGAACAGGAGTTCACGACGATTTTCCAGCAAGCCAGCTACGAACAGGCGTGGGCGATGTTCAGCAACTCGCCGCTCGAACGTTTACCGGTGCTGGAAAATGCCGAATCGCGGCGGTTACTTGGCGTGATCACCAAAGCCTCATTGCTGAATAAAGCCAAAGATTTCCTCTGACTTACAGCCGGTTTTCTCAAAGAAAACCGGCTGCTTTCTGAAATACCCCTCATTTTCCATATCCTTTCTTCCTGCGTTAAATGCCTTACCCGTTTTAAAATTAAATATTGTAAATCAATAAGATAGAAATCCTCTCGCTAATACCTCTTTGGGGGTATTTATCGTTATGTAAAAAAATACACGACGGAGCGGCCTTGATCGCAATCAAGTAGGCCGCTCCCGCGCGTGCATACCCTGAGGCCAATTTCCCCTTTGTACTTGAAATAGCAGCAGCGTTAGCAGCACTCAGTCACCCGAATCACTGACTTGTGTCAGCTCATCGGGATTCCTTCGTTTGCTGCCTTGCTGCAATTCCAATTACTTCGGGCACGAGCAATGAAGTTGTATTCCCCGCCATTCACATAATGACAAAGCGCAAATAAGCCTTTGCACAGGAGAGTTCCGGATGAGCAAGTTTCTTGACCGGTTTCGCTATTTCAAACAGCTAGCTGAACCTTTCGCTGACGGCCATGGCCAGACGCTGGATACCAATCGTGACTGGGAAGATGGCTACCGCAGCCGCTGGCAGCACGACAAAGTGGTGCGATCCACCCACGGTGTGAACTGCACCGGTTCATGCAGCTGGAAGATTTACGTTAAAAACGGTCTGGTCACCTGGGAAACCCAGCAGACCGACTACCCGCGCACCCGTCCGGACCTGCCGAATCACGAGCCGCGTGGTTGCCCGCGTGGTGCCAGCTATTCCTGGTATCTTTACAGCGCCAATCGCCTGAAATATCCGCTGATGCGTAAAAAGCTGATCCAGTTGTGGCGTGAAGCCAAACTGAAACACAGCGATCCGGTGGATGCCTGGGGCTCGATCATTAATCAGCCGGAAAAAGCCAAAGAATATAAAGCCGCACGCGGACGCGGTGGTTTTGTACGTTCAAGCTGGCAGGAAGTGAATGAGCTGATTGCAGCCTCCAACGTTTATACCGCCAAGACTTTCGGCCCGGATCGCATCATTGGTTTCTCGCCAATCCCGGCGATGTCGATGGTGTCTTATGCGTCCGGCGCACGTTATCTGTCGCTGATCGGCGGTGTGTGTCTGAGCTTCTACGACTGGTATTGCGATTTGCCACCGGCTTCTCCGCAAACCTGGGGCGAGCAGACCGACGTGCCGGAATCGGCAGACTGGTACAACTCTTCTTATATTATCGCCTGGGGTTCTAACGTTCCGCAGACCCGTACGCCGGATGCTCACTTCTTTACCGAAGTGCGTTACAAAGGCACAAAAACGGTCGCCATTACGCCGGATTACGCCGAAATCGCTAAGATTTGCGACCAGTGGCTGGCACCGAAACAAGGCACCGACAGCGCACTGGCGCTGGCAATGGGCCATGTGATCCTCAAATCTTTCCATATCGATAATCCAAGCCAGTACTTCACTGACTACGTGCGTCGCTATACCGACATGCCGATGCTGGTGATGCTCGAACCCCGCGAAGACGGTTCCTATGCGGCAGGCCGTATGCTGCGTGCGTCTGATCTGGTGGATAATCTTGGTCAGGAAAATAACCCGCAGTGGAAAACCATCGCCTTTGACGAAAACACCGGCGAACTGGTGTCACCGTTAGGTTCTATTGGTTACCGCTGGGGCGAAAAAGGTCAGTGGAATCTGGAATCCCGCGAAGGGAAAGATCATAAAGACGTCAGCCTGAAGCTGAGCCTGCTCGACGATCACGATGAAGTGGTCAACGTCGGTTATCCGTACTTCGGTGGCGCGGTCAGTGAGCATTTCAACAGCGTAGCGCTGGATGAAATCCTGATGCACAAACTGCCGGTCAAACGCCTGCAACTGGCAGACGGCAGCACCGGTCTGGTGGCAAGCGTTTATGACCTGACGCTGGCGAACTACGGCATTGAACGCGGCCTGAACGATGAAAACTGCGCGCAAAGCTATGATGAAATCAAAGCGTATACGCCAGCCTGGGCCGAGAAAATTACCGGTGTTTCTCAGCAGAACATCGAGCGTATCGCCCATGAATTTGCCGATAACGCCAACAAAACCCACGGTCGTTCGATGATCATCGTCGGTGCCGGGATGAACCACTGGTATCACCTGGACATGAACTACCGCGGCCTGATCAACATGCTGATCTTCTGTGGTTGCGTCGGTCAGAGCGGCGGCGGCTGGGCCCACTACGTCGGACAGGAAAAACTGCGTCCGCAAACCGGCTGGCAGCCGCTGGCATTTGGCCTCGACTGGCAGCGTCCGCCACGCCAGATGAACAGCACCTCGTTCTTCTACAACCATTCCAGCCAGTGGCGTTACGAAACCGTCGCGCCGCAGGAACTGCTCTCCCCGCTGGCGGATAAATCCAAATTCACAGGCAGCATGATCGATTACAACGTGCGCGCCGAGCGCATGGGCTGGCTGCCGTCTGCGCCTCAGCTGAGCGTTAACCCGTTACGCATCGCAGAACAGGCGAAAGCCGCCGGTTTATCTCCGGCAGATTTCACCGTGGCGGCGCTGAAAGAAGGCAGCGTACGTTTCGCCTCAGAACAACCGGACAACCCGCAGAACTTCCCGCGTAACCTGTTCGTCTGGCGCTCCAACCTGCTGGGTTCTTCCGGTAAAGGCCACGAGTACATGCTGAAATATCTGCTGGGTACTGAACACGGTATCCAGGGCGATGATTTAGGCATTCAGGGCGGCGTGATGCCGGAAGAAGTCGAATGGCAGGCGCAGGGCGGCGAAGGCAAACTGGATCTGGTGGTGACGCTTGATTTCCGTATGTCCAGCACCTGTCTGTATTCCGACATCGTTCTGCCAACCGCGACCTGGTACGAAAAAGACGACATGAATACGTCGGATATGCATCCGTTCATTCATCCGTTGTCTGCGGCTGTGGACCCGGCATGGGATTCGAAAAGCGACTGGGAAATCTACAAAGGCATCGCCAAAGAATTCTCCCGCGTCTGCGTCGGTCATCTTGGCGTCGAAACCGATGTGGTGACATTGCCTATCCAGCACGATTCCGCTGCTGAGCTGGCGCAGCCGTTTGGCGTGGAAGACTGGAAAAAAGGCGAATGCGACCTGATCCCGGGGCGTACCGCACCGCATCTGATGGCCGTTGAACGTGATTATCCGAATACTTACGAGCGCTTCACGTCGGTGGGTCCGTTGCTGGAAAAACTCGGTAACGGCGGTAAAGGCATCAGCTGGAATACCGACAGCGAAGTCGGTTTACTGAAAAAACTGAATTACACCAAACCGGATGGCACCGCCAAAGGCCAGCCGATGATTAACACCGCGATTGATGCGGCAGAAGTCATCCTGACGCTGGCACCGGAAACTAACGGTCAGGTGGCAGTGAAAGCCTGGGCGGCCCTGAGTGAAAATACCGGCCGCGACCATACGCATCTGGCGCTGAATAAAGAAGACGAAAAAATCCGTTTCCGCGATATTCAGGCACAGCCACGCAAAATCATCTCCAGCCCGACGTGGTCCGGACTGGAAGATGAACACGTCTCATACAACGCCTGTTACACCAACGTACACGAGCTGATCCCGTGGCGCACGCTGTCCGGCCGTCAGCAGATTTATCAGGATCACGCGTGGATGCGTGCTTTCGGTGAAAGCCTGCTGGTGTACCGTCCGCCAATCGACACCCGCGCGGCGCAGCCGTTGCTGAATGCGAAACCGAACGGTAATCCGGAAATGGCGCTGAACTTCCTGACGCCGCACCAGAAATGGGGCATTCACTCCACTTACAGCGACAACCTGCTGATGCTGACCTTAGGTCGCGGCGGCCCGATTGTCTGGCTGAGTGAAGACGATGCGACAAAACTGGGCATCGAAGATAACGACTGGATCGAAGCCTTCAACGCCAACGGTTCACTGAGCGCCCGTGCGGTGGTCAGCCAGCGCGTACCGGCGGGGATGACCATGATGTATCACGCACAGGAACGTATCGTGAATATTCCGGGCTCGGAAATCAGTCAGCAGCGCGGCGGTATTCACAACTCCGTTACCCGCGTTTGCCCGAAACCGACCCATATGATCGGCGGCTACGCGCAGCTGGCCTACGGTTTCAACTACTACGGCACGGTCGGTTCTAACCGCGATGAATTTGTGATTGTGCGCAAAATGAACCGCATCGACTGGTTAGACGATGAAGGCAATGACTACGTGCAGGACGCCGTGCAACAGGAGAAAGCCAAATGAAAATTCGTTCACAAGTCGGCATGGTGCTGAATCTCGACAAATGCATTGGCTGCCACACCTGTTCCGTGACCTGTAAAAACGTCTGGACCAGCCGTGAAGGGATGGAATACGCGTGGTTCAATAACGTGGAAACCAAACCCGGTCTGGGTTATCCGCACGACTGGGAAAACCAGGAAAAATGGAAGGGCGGCTGGATCCGCAAAATCAACGGCAAACTGCAGCCGCGTATGGGCAACAAAGCCAACCTGCTGCATAAAATCTTCGCTAACCCGCACATGCCGGAAATCGATGATTATTACGAGCCATTTGATTTTGATTATCAGCATCTGCACACCGCGAAAGACAGCAAACATCAGCCGGTAGCCCGTCCGCGTTCGCTGCTGACCGGCAAGCGTATGAAGAAAATTACCGGCGGCCCGAACTGGGAAGACGATCTGGGCACCGAGTTCAGCAAACGTTCAGCCGATCAGAACTTCGCCAACATGCAGAAAGAGATGTACGGCGAGTTCGAAAACACCTTTATGGCGTACCTGCCGCGTCTGTGCGAACACTGCCTGAACCCGGCGTGTGTGGCGACCTGTCCGAGCGGTGCGATTTATAAGCGTGGCGAAGACGGCATCGTGCTGATCGACCAGGACAAATGCCGCGGCTGGCGCATGTGCCTGACCGGCTGTCCGTACAAAAAAATCTACTTCAACTGGAAAAGCGGCAAGTCAGAAAAATGTATTTTCTGTTATCCGCGCATCGAAGCCGGCCAGCCAACGGTCTGTTCCGAAACCTGCGTTGGTCGTATTCGTTACCTTGGCGTGGTTTTGTATGACGCCGACCGTATCGCTGAAGCCGCGTCAGTTGAGAACGATAAAGACCTCTACGAAAGCCAGATGGGCATCTTCCTGGATCCGAACGATCCTGAAGTGATCGCTCAGGCTGAAAAGGACGGCATTCCGCTTTCTGTGATGGACGCTGCGCGTCAGTCGCCGGTCTATAAAATGGCGATTGAATGGAAGCTGGCACTGCCACTGCATCCTGAATACCGCACGCTGCCGATGGTCTGGTACGTGCCGCCGCTGTCTCCGATTCAGTCTGCTGCTGACGCCGGTGCCTTACCGCACAGCGGCGTGCTGCCGGACGTCGAGAGCCTGCGTATTCCTGTGCAATATCTGGCGAACCTGCTGACGGCGGGTGACACTGCACCGGTGCTGAGAGCGCTCAAGCGTATGCTGGCGATGCGTCACTTTAAACGTGCTGAAACGGTGGATGGCATCACGGACACCAGCGCGCTGGAACAGGTTGGATTGTCTGCGGCGCAGGCGGAAGAAATGTATCGCTATCTGGCGATCGCCAACTACGAAGACCGTTTCGTGGTGCCTTCAAGCCATCGTGAACAGGCGCGGGAAGCCTTCCCGGAAGCTAAAGGATGTGGTTTTAGCTTCGGTGACGGTTGTCATGGCAGCGACAGCAAATTCAACCTGTTTAACAGCAAACGCATTGATGCCATCGACATCGGCGCGAAAACAGAAAGGAAAGGCTAATGAACAGTTTACGCATCATCGGCCTGCTGCTGGATTATCCGTCCGAAGACTTGTGGGAACACAAGATGGAGCTTCTCGAGGCGGTCACCCAGTCTGCTGAACTGAACGCAGAACAGCGTCTGGATCTGGCGCTGTACATCACAGATTTCTGTAAAAGGGATCTGCTGGATGTGCAGTCGGCGTATACCGGTTTGTTCGATCGTGGCCGCGCGACATCGTTACTGTTGTTCGAACACGTGCATGGGGAATCCCGTGACCGTGGTCAGGCGATGGTTGATTTGATGGAGCAATACCGCGAGGCCGGGCTGGAGATTGACAGCCGTGAGTTGCCGGATTATCTGCCGTTGTATCTGGAATATCTTACCGCGCGTGACGAACATCAGGCCCGCGAGGGCCTGCGGGATATCGCGCCGATCCTGGCTTTACTGAGTGCCCGTTTGCAGGAGCGTGACAGCCATTACGCCGAATTGTTTGATTTACTGCTGGCGCTGTCCGGCAGTGATATCGCCACCGCAACGGTGCGCGAAGGAATTAAACAGGAAGCCCGTGATGACACGCCTGCTGCGCTGGACGCGGTATGGGAAGAGGAGCAAATCAAGTTCCTCGGTGAGCAAAGTTGTGCGTCGGGTGAAGAAGCCGCGCACCAGAAACGCTTTGCCGGTGCGGTCGCACCACAGTATCTGAACCTTGATGAAACGCCTGCGGGGGAACCACGCAAATGACCGACTTCCTCAACAACTTCTTTTTCAATATTTATCCGTACCTGTGCGGCACGGTATTCCTGGTCGGCAGCTGGCTGCGTTACGACTATGGCCAGTACAGCTGGCGCGCGGGCTCCAGCCAGTTACTGGAGAAGAAAACGCTGCGCATCGCTTCGCCGTTGTTCCACGTGGGTATCCTCGGCATTTTCGCCGGTCATGCCTTCGGGATGCTGACGCCGCACTGGATGTACGAATCCTTCCTGCCGGTGCCGGTGAAACAGCAGATGGCGATGTGGGCGGGCGGCGCGTGCGGTGTGATGACGCTGATCGGCGGCGGTATGCTGGTGTGGCGCCGTCTGAGCAACGAGCGCGTGCGGGCGACCTCCAGTTTTGGCGACATCATGATCATCATTCTGCTGGTGGTGCAATGTGCGCTGGGACTGAGCACCATTCCTTTCTCCGCGCAGCATATGGACGGCAGTGAAATGATGAAACTGGTTGGCTGGGCGCAGTCAGTCGTGACATTCCGTGGCGGTGCGGCCGCGCATCTGGACGGTGTGGCATTTATCTTTCGCATACATCTGGTGCTGGGGATGACCTTATTCCTGCTGTTCCCGTTCTGCCGTCTGGTACACATCTGGAGCGCGCCGGTGGAATATCTGACCCGTCGTTATCAGCTGGTACGTAATCGTCGCTGATTGACCTTCACGGATTATGAACTGACGGTTTTGACATAAAAACGAAGGGCGCTATGATGCGCCCTTATCTTTTTTTTATTGCTCAAGGACGCATCTGATGGCCACCCCAAGACAACCCATGACCGTAGCCCGTCGTTTACTTCGCAACAGCCTGATTTTGCTGGTGATCGGCATTGTTGCCACCCTCCACGGTTTAGTGGTCGGCAGCCCTGAGACCCCGCCGGGAGAAATGGCACCCCAACTGATGCTGGGCATCTGGTTTATCTTTATCGGCTGTGTGATGGCGCTGATCAGCTGGCTGGTGATCAGGAACAAGAAGAAGAAAGGGGAGCTCTGAGGGCGAGGTTGAAGTTGAGGTTGATTAACCTTAAATTCAACTTCAAATTCAACTTCAACTTCAAATTCAAATTCAAATTCAAATTCAAATTCAAATTCAAATTCAAGGTCGTGGGCGTCGGCCCACACCGACAAGACCTTGGGTTGCCACCCAAACTGGCCTTAAGAGGCGCCTATCGCCGCGCCTCTTAAGAATCTCCGGCTCTTTAACTGCGCGCTCCGCTCGCTGGCTATGTTTCAGTGACCACTGCGACAGGCTGGAAATCTTGCCGCTGCGCGGTTCCTTCTCTCGGTCCTGGAGCCTTGGGTCTCCAGGCCGCTCCGTTCAGCAAGATTTCTGAATCGCCCGCACGACCTTAAAATCAACGGCAGACTGTTTTTCATCTTTTAGAAAAGTTGATTGGCGTGCTCAAAATTCAGCTGAACGGAGCGGCTTCGAGACCAGAGGCTCGAAGACCGAGAGAAGGCAGTGCGAAGCACCTGGATTTGCGCCACTCACCAATGCACCAGAACATGTCCGTCATAACCGCGATAGCGCGCAGTGAAAAAGCGCGGAGTCCAGAGGCCCGCGCGTTACCGGGTCTCTGGTCGGTGTGGGCCGACGCCCACGACCTTGACCTTGAGGCCAGTTTGGGTGGCAACCCAAGGTGTTGAACTTGACCTTAAGGCCAGTTTGGGTGGCAACCCAAGGTTTTGAACTTGACCTTAAGGCCAGTTTGGGTGGCAACCCAAGGTCTTATTATTACAGCATTATCAGCATCATATACGCGCAGAACAACGCCAGGTGCGCAGTACCATTAAGTACATTGGTACGCCCCGTCGAGAACGATATCTGGCACAGGATCATGACGGCCAGCATGACCACAATGTTGGCTGGCGCCAGGCCGAAAATCAGGTCCTGACCGGTCAGAGTGGCAATCACGGTGACCGCAGGAACGGTCAGTGAAATCGTCGCCAGCACGGAACCGAAGAACAAATTCATGGCGCGCTGTACCTGATTCTTCAGTACCGCTTTCAGTGCCCCCAGACCTTCCGGTGAAAGGATAAGCAACGCGACCAGGAAGCCGGTGAACTGCGCAGGCGCGTTCAGTTCGGTCAGCAGACTTTCCAGAGGGTTGGCATTGAATTTGGTGACCGCAATGACCAGCACCAGATGGACAATCAGCCAGAGCGTGTGCGTCAGATTACTTTTCGATGACGGTTTTCCATGGCCGTCTTCTTCGCCTTCGTCTTCATGCTCGTAAATAAACAGGCTCTGGTGGGTTTTGGTCTGGATAAGCAGAAACACCCCGTACATCGCCGCTGAAATTACCGCGACGAACAACGCCTGTGGCGTGGAGAAGTTGCCAGCGGGCAGCGCGGCTGGCAGAACGAGGACGATCACCGCCAGCGGGAAAATCGCCATCAGATACTGTTTGATACCACCAAGATTGACATACTGCGTGGCGAATTTGCGGCCGCCGAGCAGCAGCGCAACGCCAACCAGACCTGCGGTAACAATCATGATGATAGAGAATAAGGTGTCACGCATCAGCGCCGGAGCGGCGTCACCTGTCGCCATCAGGGCCGAAATCAGACTGACTTCGAGGATGACCACTGAAAGGCTGAGGATGAGTGAGCCGTAAGGTTCGCCCAGACGGTGTGCCAGTACGTCGGCGTGACGTACCACGCTGAAGGCGCTGGCGAGAATACCGACCAGCGCGATTAAATTGATGCCGACGACTGAGGCAAAATTACTGCTGTTGCCCCAGAGGACGAGAACGATAAGTGCAGCAATAGGGAAAATCAGGGAGTATTCCTGATGGCGGGTTTTTACTTTTGGATGTTCCTGTGAAGACACCATGATGATTATTCTCCTTATAAACACTCACGAATTTACAACCGCCTGTCTGTCGGTTGTAAGCAAAATGCATAGCAGCATAAAGTTGTAACTCGTTAAGTATAGTAGATAAATTAATCTGTTAACAGTTTATTATCATGACTCATCAATAAAAACTGATATGACAGCTGTTTTTTATTGCATGAATCAAAAAAATGTCAGTTTACACTCAACTTAATTTTCATTGTTAATTATTTAAAATACATAAAAACAATAAGTTAATTTTCAATAATGGTTTTATGTGGATGATCCGTCAATTTTTGTAAATCATCCCTATACCCACATGAAAAATCGGATGAATCTGGCGTTTTTACGTCTGATGGCTGAGATCTGGAATAATCTGGCTGAGTGTTTTGAGGTTAGCAGCTAGACTTAGGCCTGTGTGCCCGCAGCGCACACTTAAAATGTAACGATCATGAACGTCATGAAAAAGGAGTAAGTTATGCCTTATCAGAACCGCTCAGCGTTGCCTGACTCTGTTCGCAATGTCCTGCCGGCACATGCCCAGGACATTTATAAAGAAGCCTTTAACAGCGCCTGGGATGAGTATGCAAAGCCAAAAGATCGTCAGGGCGATGATTCCCGCGAAGAGACCGCGCATAAAGTGGCGTGGGCCGCGGTAAAACACAGCTATAAAAAAGGCGATGACGACAAATGGCATCCTAAAAAATCCTGATATCCGCCGCGGGTCGGGGGACGCCTGACCCGTTATCTCTCACATCCCCCGCATTTATTCTGTCTGTTTTGGTGTTATTTCCCTCTTAAATGTCAATGTTCTTACAATGTTCATAAAATAATCATTTTATTTTCGTTTTGTGATCGCTCTCAATCTTGATTGCAACGAAAGAAACGAATAAGGTTTCATCAGGCAGGGTGATAACAAAATTCCGAATCAAGCCTGCCAGCGCCTCAAGTTAAGGCGAAAACCGTCCGATAACTTGATCAGTCCAAAACCACGATAGCGGAGAACACAGCGTCAACAGCATGGCATGTTCAAAAGTAAGTCGTACCGAAGGGGGAATGAATGTTAACTCGAGATTTCCTGCGTAACGCAGATTGTAAAACAGCATTTGGCAGCATTGACGAATCGATGCTCCTGACCCCTGAACAACGTGCCGCCTCACTGAGCTGTACGCTGGCGCGTCGCCCCGATAACAGCCCGGTCTGGATCTTTGGCTACGGTTCGCTGATGTGGAATCCGGTTTTCGATTCCGAAGAGGCGCGGCCTGCCATTTTGCGCGGCTATCACCGTGCTTTCTGTTTACGTCTGACTTCAGGGCGGGGAACTCATGCGCAACCGGGCCGTATGCTGGCGCTGCGTGATGGCGGTCAGACCACCGGGCTGGCGTTCCGTCTGCCGGAAGACAAACTTCACGAAGAACTCGAATTGCTGTGGAAGCGTGAAATGCTGACCGGCTGCTATCGTCCGACCTGGTGCGAGTTAGAGCTCGATGATGGCCGCACGGTGACCGCGCTGGTGTTTATCATGGACTCCTCACACCCTCAGTATGAAGCGGATACCGATTATCAGGTTATTGCCCCTCTGATTGCTCAGGCCAGTGGCCCGCTTGGCACCAACGCGCAGTATTTGTTTGCCCTGGAAAAAGAGCTCAACAATTACGGAATGCGTGATGATTGTATGAGCGAACTGGTGAAACAGGTGCGGATGCTGCTGTCGGTCACTCCCGGCTTTGATGTGCCCGGCCTGAGTTAAAGAATTCTGCCTCATTCAAACTGCGCGGGTCCTCCGCGCAATCTTATACCCCCTGAATATTTCGCAGGCGGTTTTTGCTTATTACCTGCAAACAGCACTGACAACCTATCAGAACTGGGAGCAGGGCAGAGCGAAACCTAACCGGCAGGCCATTTTGCTGATAAAGTTGGTCGAAAAAGACCCGGCGACATTAGAGCGGCTGGCGGGTTTGGTATAGATATCGCGTATCTGGATGAGAGTGCGGAAGAAGTGCTGAGGGGAAAGCGTTCCCCCCGTTATGCTCTACACAGAGATCTTGCGTACGGTTTGCCCCGACACGGTTTCCTGCCCGTTCGGTCCGTAGAATTTCTGCGTCTGGCTGGCATTGAGGATAGCCAAAGCCTCGGTGTTATAGACAATCTGTTTGCCCAGTAACATGCCGTTATGGCGGTTAATCTGACTCAGCTTACTGGTCAGTTGCACGACTTCTTCCCACATTGCCGTGATTTCCGGCTGACGGTGCCCTTGTGGATCTAAGTAAGGCGCATTTTGTTTCAGGCGCTCGTCATGCTGACGACGCTGCTTATCAAGATAGTCTACCGTAGCTAACAGTGAGCTTTTCTGCTCGGTGATATGTTGCAGGGCAGCACCATTAACGCGGCCCGAGCAAAGTATCGTTTGTTCGTGATTAATCACTTGATCCAGAGCTTGCAACGTTTCAACCAAGGTAGTCATGGTCTTGATAAAGTTCTTCATCGGGCCTTAATACCTTCCAACTATCGTCTTTAATCCTGAAGCCTCAGTTTAAAGACCTTTGAGATAATCCTGCGTGTCCTGCAACAAAGCATCGGCAATTTTGCCGGTATCCATGGTCAGTTTGCCATCACGGATAGCTTGTTTCAGTTCGTCGACACGTGCCGTGTTGATGTCCTGAGCACTGGACTGAGTCAGAGACGCTTGCGCTGAACTCAGGGTCACCGCCGTACCGCTGGTGGTGGTGCCAGAAACAGTACCTTCTTTGCGCGCGGTCTGAACAGAAGCTTCAGAAGGGTCGCGCTGCTGGATCGAAGTTAAAGGTGAAACACCTTGCGTGCGATCGATAGCCATAATCTTTTCTCCGGTTAGGGTATTCAGGGCGGTTAATTAACACAAAAACCCTAAAAATGCCGTCGTGAGACGACTCTGATACGTTTGTTATCGACATGTGGCGAAATAACTTTAGTCTTTATTGCAACTTCTTGTCTAAAAGGAGTTGCAATACAGGGCTAAATCTCCACTGTCACAGAGCCGTCCGGGCCGACCATCCCGTTCACAATCACGCCTGACGGCATTCTGATCCGCACCGAGTCATTCGCTGCTGCATTATTCATCGCCTTTCCGGAACCCGACACATTAAATCCGCTGCCTGTTGCCTGAACCTGCACTTCCTGTCCTGCATGTACCATCCACGGACGCCGTAACATCGAAAGCGTTAACGGCTGACCAATGCTGATATTGCGCAGCGTAATCCCGTTAATCGCCTGTTTGCTGTCGAGAATGGCCTTCGGTGGCAACAAATCCAAACGTCCGGTTTTTTGCTGCAAATCCGTTTCTGCCAGATGCGCACCTGACGGCACATTCTTCGCCGCGACCCAGTAGGTGCCGCTGACCTGCACCTTGGTCTGCACGTAACTCTTTTGCCCGTTACAGTTCACCGCGACTGAAACATTGCCCCAGGTACGGCTGTTAGGCGAAAGCATAAATTGTGGTGACAAACACTGTGGCTGCCGCGCCGCGGGAGTGCTTATCAGCACCGTCACCTGCATTCCGCTTTGCGCATATTGCTGGCGGAAGAACTGCTGGATTTGCGAAGACAGCAGTGTATCGCTGTGTGCCGAAGCTGGCACGTTTTTGACCTGCTCGTTTTTCACGGGCAAAGACTGTGCATAGCTCACCGCACCGGATGTCGCACCCAGAAAGATGCAGCCCAGTGTGATACCCAAACGACGGATTCTCTGCCTGTTCATACGCAATTTACCTTTGTGCCAACTTACTACTGGCGACAAGTCTACGCGTACTTTTCAATTCCTAAAGGAACAAATAGCGGACGATTTTGCGCTTATTCAGACGATAGGCAGTTGACACTCGCATTTATGCTGTCGACTCCAAAATCTCACTTTGCGGAGGGCGCATGCTCGACAAATTGAACGCCGCACTACAGTTCCAACAGGAAGCGCTCAACCTGCGTGCCCAGCGGCAAGAAATACTTTCAGCCAATATTGCCAACGCCGACACCCCAGGGTATCAGGCGCGCGATATCGATTTCGCCAGTCAGTTGCAGAAGGTGATGGAGCAGGGGCGCGCGAGTGGCAGCGGTATGTCTTTAGCGCTGACATCCGATCGCCATATTCCGGCTTCGAACGTCCAGCCTGCAGATATGGATCTGATGTACCGGATCCCTGACCAGCCATCAGCCGACGGTAACACGGTCGATATGGACCGTGAACGTACTAATTTCGCGGATAACAGCGTGCGCTATCAGACCGATCTGACCGTCCTCGGCGGCCAAATCAAAGGGATGATGTCGGTGCTGCAAGGATAATAACCCATGTCAATGCTCGGTATTTTTGATATCGCCGGTTCTGCGCTTGCCGCGCAGTCTCAGCGCCTGAACGTCAGCGCCAGTAACATGGCCAACGCCGACAGTGTGACCGGCCCTGATGGCCAGCCGTACAAAGCGAAGCAGGTGGTTTTTCAGGTGGATGCGGCACCTGGTCAGGAAACGGGCGGCGTGAAAGTGGCGCAGGTCGTTGATGATCCGTCTCCGGATCGCCTGGTCTTCCAGCCGGGCAATCCGATGGCGGATGCCAAGGGCTATGTGAAGATGCCAAACGTAGATGTGGTCAGCGAAATGGTGAACACCATCTCCGCTTCCCGCAGTTATCAGGCCAACGTCGAAGTGCTTAACACCACCAAGTCGTTGATGATGAAAACCCTCACTCTGGGGCAATAGCGGAGCGAACCATGGCCATAACCACGTCGATTAATGACACCACAGACAACACCACGATCACCGGCACCAGTTCCGGCGGTTCGTCCACCACAGGTGCCAGTTCTGCCGATGATTTATCCAGCAGTTTCCTGACGCTGTTAGTTGCACAGCTTAAAAACCAGGATCCGACCAACCCGATGGATAACAGTCAGCTGACCAGCCAGCTGGCACAGATCAGCACCGTGAGCGGGATTGAAAAACTCAATACCACACTCGGCAGCATTTCGGGACAAATCACCAGCGGTTCTTCCGTACAGGCCAGCTCCCTGATTGGTCACGGCGTGATGGTTTCCGGCAGCGCCATTCTGGTCGGCAGCGATACAGACGGCACCGTCAGCACCACACCATTCGGTTTCGAGCTGGAAACAGCCTCGGATACCACCACGGCCACCGTCAGCGATTCTACCGGCAAAGTGGTGAAAACCATCTCGCTGGGCGGTCAGACCGCCGGTGTTCACAGTTATACCTGGGACGGCACGCAGGACGATGGCACCAAAGCACCGGATGGCGGCTACACCTTCAGCATCAATGCCCTGAACAACGGTCAGCAAATGGTCGCGACACCGCTTAACTATGCGCTGGTCAATGGTGTCACCACCAGTTCATCAGGCACCACAGCGCTGGATCTCGGGGTGCGGGGAACCGCTTCCGTCGATTCAGTTCGCCAGATCTTGTAAGCGAAACACTAAGACCGCTCTCTCCCCCTTTGCAGGGAGAGGAGCTGAAAACACTACACACAGTAAATGGAGCTAACATGAGCTTTTCACAAGCAGTCAGCGGTCTCAGCGCGGCATCCACCGACCTGGACGTGATCGGTAACAACATCGCCAACTCCGCCACCGTGGGTTTCAAAACAGCGACCGCTTCATTCGCCGATATGTTTGCCGGTTCTCAGGCAGGCATGGGCGTTAAAGTCGCGGCTGTTACGCAAAACTTTAACGATGGCACCACGACCAACACCTCACGTGGCCTGGACGTGGCTCTGAGCGGCAACGGTTTCTTCCGTCTGGCCGACAGCAGCGGCACAGTTTATTACTCGCGTAACGGCCAGTTCTCCCTTGATGCTAACCGCAATCTGGTGAACGCGCAGGGTCTGAGCGTGACGGGTTATCCGGCAACGGGTACACCACCGACCATCGCCGCCGGTGCGCAGCCTACCGCGCTGAGCGTTCCGACCACCATGATGAGTGCGAAAGCCACTACCGCAGCCACCATGGTCGCTAACCTGAACTCTACCGACACGGCTATTCCGGCGGCGAAGACGTTCAATGCTAACGACGACACCACGTACAACTACGTCAACAGCATCACCACCTATGACTCTCAGGGTAACGCGCACGATAACAACGTGTACTTCGTGAAAACCGCGTCTAACACCTGGGATTTGTACTCCCTCGACAGCAGCGTGGCCGGTTCTGCCGCCACCAAAATGGGTACGCTGAAATTTGATACCAGCGGCGCACTCGCCAGCGCAACCCAGGCTGACGGTACGGTCAACGCCAACGGTTCTCTGCCAATCGTGATGAATACCTCCACCAACGGCACCGTGACGCCGCAGTCTGTTGGCCTGAACTTCACCGGCAGTATCCAGCAGAGCACCGGCAGCGACAGCATCGGTTCCCTGACGCAGGACGGTTACGCCGCAGGTCAGATGACCGGTTACACCATCAATGATGACGGCACCATCACCGGAACTTACTCCAACCAGAAAACGCAGCTGCTGGGACAAATTGTCCTGAGCTCCTTCTCTAACCCGGAAGGTCTGCAATCTGAAGGGAACAACGTGTGGACGGCAACCTCTTCCTCCGGTCAGGCCGTGAACGGCGTGGCGGGTGCGGGTGGTTTCGCCAGCATGACCAGTGGCGCGCTGGAATCTTCCAACGTCGATCTGAGTGCCGAACTGGTGAACATGATCGTTGCTCAGCGTAACTATCAGTCGAATGCGCAAACCATCAAAACTCAGGACTCCATCCTGAACACGCTGGTTAACCTGCGTTAAGACGCTCTTTTTTACTTTGAGAACAGGGCAGCACTATGGATCACGCTATCTACACCGCGAGCGGCGCCGCGAGCCAGACACTGGTTCAGCAGTCGGTCACGTCAAGCAACCTTGCTAACGCCAATACACCCGGCTTTCGCTCGCAACTTTTAGCCATGCGCGCGGTGCCGGTGGAAGGTCAAAGCCTGCCGACCCGTACGCTGGTCACGGCGTCCACGCCGGGCGCTGATATGACGCAAGGCAAACTTAACTACACCGGCCGTCCGCTGGATGTGGCTTTACAGCAGGACGGTTTCCTTGCGGTGCAGATGCCTGATGGCACTGAAGCTTATACCCGTAACGGTGACATGCAGGTGTCACCGACTAACCAGCTGACCGTACAAGGTCATCCGGTAATGGGGGACAACGGCCCGATCGAGGTTCCGCCGAATTCACAGCTCACGATTTCTGCGGACGGCACTATCGCCGTGCTCGAAGCCGGCGCTGACCCGAACACCATGGGGCAGCTCGGTAAGCTCAAGCTGGTGAAAGCCGCGAACAGCGAAGTGACCCGTGGCGACGACGGCATGTTCCGTCCGACCCCGGCCACGGCGCTGGCGCGTGGTGCCGCTTTACAGGCCGACCCGACCATTCACGTGATGCCGGGAACACTTGAAGGCAGTAACGCGGATCCGGTGTCGACCATGGTTGACATGATTGCCAACGCCCGTCGCTTTGAGATGCAGATGAAAGTCATCCACAGCGTCGATGAAAATGAACAGAGTGCCAACAATCTGCTGTCAATGAGCTGATGATGGCAGAGGAGTAATGACATGATCCCATCGCTGTATATTGCGAAAACCGGTCTGGATGCCCAGCAGACCAACATGGACGTCATCGCCAACAACCTGGCGAACGTCAGCACCAACGGCTTTAAACGCCAGCGTGCGGTATTCGAAGACCTGCTTTACCAGACTGTCCGCCAGCCAGGTGCGCAGTCTTCTGAGCAGACCAACCTCCCATCGGGTTTGCAGATTGGTACCGGTGTGCGTCCGGTGTCGACTGAACGTCTGTTCTCGCAGGGCAACCTGTCGCAGACCAGCAACAGTAAAGACATCGCTGTCAAAGGCGAAGGTTTCTTCCAGGTGCAGCTGCCGGACGGTACCACCGCGTATACCCGCGACGGTTCTTTCCAGGTGGATCAGAACGGTCAGCTGGTGACATCCAGCGGCTATCAGGTGATCCCGGCGATCACTATTCCGACCAATGCGCTGAGCATGACGGTCGGTCGTGACGGTATCGTCAGCGTGACCCAGCAGGGCCAGACGGCGGCACAACAAGTCGGCCAGCTGACGCTGAGCACCTTCATCAACAACAGCGGTCTGGAATCCATGGGTGAAAACCTTTATCAGGAAACCCAGAGCTCCGGCGCGCCAACCGAAAGTACTCCGGGACTTAACGGTGCCGGCCTGCTGTATCAGGGTTATGTCGAAACCTCGAACGTCAACGTGGCGGAAGAGCTTGTCAACATGATCCAGACGCAGCGCGCTTACGAAATCAACAGTAAAGCCGTGTCGACTTCGGATGAAATGCTGCAGAAACTTTCGCAGCTGTAAGTGTTTAGTACGTCATAACTTTCTAGTACGTCATTTCTTTTTGTACGTAATAACAAAGTGAAAGTGGCTGTCGCAGGTTCGGGCAGCCACAAAAAACAAGAGGACTGGGGCCTGACGGCATCAGTCCTGAACCGGTTCAGATCCCTACCAGGTCGATTTTTTTAAGGCGAAACTGTGGTGAGCAAAAAAATAACGTCGGTAATGACTTCTTATACAGACCGACCAGGCAAGCTGGTGCTGCCGCTGTTAATCACGTTACTGGCGAACGGCTGCGCGTATATGCCGCATACCCCGCTGGTACCCGGAACCACCACAGCGACCCCTGCGCCCGCCGCACCGCCGGTGCCTAACGGTTCGATTTTCCAGTCCGTTCAGCCGATGAACTATGGTTATCAGCCTCTGTTTGAAGACCGCCGTCCACGTAACGTCGGGGATACTCTGACCATCGTCTTACAGGAAAACGTCAGTGCGAGCAAAAGCTCCTCGGCGAACGCCAGCCGCAACGGATCAACCACCTTTGGTGCGGCCACTACGCCGCGTTATCTGGAAGGGCTGTTCGGCAATGCCCGCGCCGATCTGGATATGTCCGGCGGCAATACCTTCGCCGGTAAAGGTGGCGCAGCGGCGAATAACACCTTCAGCGGCACGCTGACCGTGACGGTCGCGGAAGTGCTGGCTAACGGCAACCTGAAAGTTGTCGGTGAAAAACAAATCGAAATTAATCAGGGAACCGAATTCATCCGGTTCTCCGGTGTGGTCAACCCGCGCACCATCAGTGGTTCAAACGCCGTTATCTCCACGCAGGTGGCAGATGCGCGCATCGAATACGTGGGTAACGGCTACATCAATGAAGCGCAGAACATGGGCTGGTTGCAGCGGTTCTTCCTAAACTTATCGCCGTTATAACGAGGCAATCATGCGAAAACTACTTTCCGGTGTTATCTGTCTGGCGATGTCCGCCCTGGTGGTACTGCCCGCATCCGCCGACCGTATTCGTGATCTGACGACGGTACAAGGCGTGCGTGATAACGCCCTGATCGGCTACGGCCTGGTGGTCGGCCTCGACGGAACCGGTGACCAGACCACGCAGACACCGTTCACCACTCAGACCCTGACCAACATGTTGTCCCAGTTAGGGATAACCGTTCCGGCCGGGACCAACATGCAGCTAAAAAACGTGGCCGCTGTAATGGTGACCGCCAAAATGCCGGCATTCTCGCGCGCCGGTCAGGCGATTGACGTCGTCGTTTCCTCCATGGGTAACGCCAAAAGTATTCGCGGCGGCACCTTGCTGATGACGCCGATGAAAGGCGTGGATAACCAGGTTTACGCACTGGCACAGGGTAACGTGCTGGTCGGTGGGGCGGGTGCGTCTGCCGGTGGCAGCAGCGTGACGGTTAACCAGGTGTCCGGCGGTCGAATTACCGGCGGTGCGACCATCGAGCGCGAACTGCCAAGTACCTTCGGCACGGAAGGCGTGATCAACCTGCAACTTAATGATGAAGATTTCAATCTGGCGCAGCAGGTCAGCGACGCCATCAACCGTCAGGGGATGGGCACGGCGTCAGCGCTCGATTCCCGTAATATTCAGGTTATCGTGCCGCGTGGTAACACTTCTCAGGTGCGCATTCTGGCGCAGATTCAAAATATCGAAGTCAACGTCGGGCCAATGGATGCGAAAGTCATCATCAACTCCCGTACCGGCTCGGTGGTCATGAACCGTGATGTGACGCTCGACAGTTGTGCGGTCGCTCAGGGCAATCTTTCTGTGGTGGTAGATCGTCAGAACGATGTCAGCCAGCCAAACACACCGTTCGGTGGCGGTCAGACCGTCGTGACACCTAACACCAATATTTCCGTGCGTCAGTCCGGCGGTTCTATTCAGCAGGTGCGCTCCAGCGCCAGCCTGAACAACGTGGTCCGTACCCTGAACGCGTTAGGCGCCACGCCTATCGATCTGATGTCCATCCTGCAGGCCATGAAAACAGCCGGCTGCCTGCGTGCTGATTTGGAAATTATCTGATGAGCGATCTGATGTCGATGTCCGGTGCTTTCGACCCGCAAGGAGCGGCGTACGATGCCAATTCCCTCAACAAACTGAAGCGGGATGTGGGGCAAAATCCGCAGGCGCATCTCAAAGAAGTAGCGAAACAGTTTGAAGGCGTATTTGTCCAGATGATGCTGAAAAGTATGCGTCAGGCATTGCCGCAGGGGGGGATCCTCGACAACCAGTCCACCAAACTTTATACATCGATGTACGATCAGCAAATTGCGCAGGACATGTCCGACAAAGGGTTGGGCATGGCCGATATGATGGTGGAACAGCTGACCGGCGGCTCTAAACAGCCATCCGAACTGTCCGGTACGGTGCCGATGGCGCTTGACGGTGAAGTGCTGAAAAGCATGCCGGTGCAGGCGATGGAACAGTATCTGCGTAAAGTCATTCCGTCTGCTCCGGACCGGACCACCGGCGGTGCGCCTTTACCTGCCGACAGCGGACAGTTTGTGTCCAGCCTGAGTATTCCGGCGCAGGTGGCCAGTAAAGACAGCGGGATTTCACATCAGCTGATCATGGCGCAGGCCGCGCTGGAATCCGGCTGGGGACAGCGCGAAATTCCGACCTCCGATGGCAAACGCAGCTTCAACCTGTTTGGCATCAAAGCGGGCAGCAGTTGGGACGGCCCGACCACCAATATCACTACCACCGAATACACCAACGGCGTGGCGAAAAAAGTCCAGGCCAGTTTCCGCGTTTACGGTTCTTACGTGGAAGCCATCAGCGACTACATCAAACTGCTGACCAGCAACCCGCGTTACGCCCAGGTCGCCTCCGCCAATACCCCTGAACAAGCCGCGCATGAACTGCAACGAGCAGGCTATGCCACCGACCCGAATTATGCCGACAAACTGGTCAGCGTTATTCAGAAAATTAAAGGGGCAGGCGAGCAGGCGGTTAAGGCGTATGGCCATGATTTAAAAGATATCTTTTAGATCCCCAAATCCTCGTTTTTTTTCTCAAGTTTTGGCGGTGCAGGCCGATAACCAGATCAGAATGGGAAAAGGGGAAAGCCCCGATTCAGTTCCCTTAATTACACGGTGGTAAAAAAAGTCACCGGCAGACAAAAGGTCACTCATGTCCAGTAGCTTAATTAATACCGCAATGAGCGGACTGAACGCAGCGCAGGCCGCGCTCAGTACCACCGGGAACAACATCGCTAACGTCAGTGTGGCGGGCTATAACCGTCAGACGGCGATCATCACCCAAAGTAACGGCAACTCCACTTCTGCCGGTTACATCGGTAACGGTGTGACGGTGACGGGTGTGAACCGTGAATACAATTCCTTTGTGGTGACTCAGTTGCTTGGCGCCAGCGCCACCGGCAGCGCGCTCTCAACACAACTGGATCAGGCAAGCTCGATTGATGACCTGCTGGGCGACAGCTCCACCGGCATCGACGCCACCATGTCCACCTTCTTCAAAGGCCTGCAAACCCTGACCAGCAATGCCAGCGACAGCTCGGCACGTCAGGCGGTACTGGGCGAAGCGCAGGGCTTAACCGCGCAGTTCAACAGTTCAGCGAAATACCTGAACGACATGAACACGGCGGTGAATCAGCAGATCACGCAAAACGTTGATCAGATCAACACCTATGCGGCGCAGATTGCCAAACTGAACACGCAGATCACGGCAACCCGTGGCAGCACCGGTCAGGAACCTAACGCACTGCTCGATCAGCGTGACCAGCTGGTCAGCCAGCTGAACAACATTACCGGTGTGACCGTGACTCAGCAGGACGGCGATACGTACAACGTCTCCTTTGCTAACGGCACGCCACTGGTGAGCGGCGGCAACTCTAAAACGGTCGTGGCGGTGGCTTCAAGCGAAGATCCGTCCAAACTGACTGTTGGCATGACCCAGCCTGACGGCACCGTTTCTGAAATTCAGGAAAGCCGTCTGACCACCGGATCTCTCGGCGGCACGCTGGCATTTCGCAAAGACAACCTCGAACCGGCCATTAACCAGCTCGGGCAACTGGCGCTGACCTTCTCCGACGCGTTCAACAGCACCAACAAAGCCGGTTTTGACCTCAACGGTGACGCAGGGACAGATTTCTTCTCTTATACCGGCGCTACAACCGTAGGTAACACCAAAAACACCGGCACCGCTGATGTCAGCGTGGCATACAAAGACACCACTGCGGTAAAAGCCAGCGATTACACCATGGCCTATAACGGTACCAGCTGGGATGTGACCCGCGTATCCGATGGCGCCAAAATCACGCCAACGGCAGGCACTGACAGCAGCGGCAATCCGACCATGGAATTCGACGGGTTATCGGTTTCCGTCTCCGGCACGCCATCCACCAATGACAGCTTCACCGTCAAAACCGTCAGCAACGTGGCGGGAAGTATGGGTGTGGCTATTACCGACTCCTCACTGATTGCCGCTGCCAGCGCAGCAGACAGCGGTGTGAGTGATAATACCAACGCGCAGAAATTACTGAATTTGCAGACCGCTAAAGTGGTGGAAGGCAAGTCAACGCTGTCCGGCGCTTACGCCAGTCTGGTGAGCAACGTCGGGAACCAGGTGGCGACGCTGACGACCACCAATACCGCACAAAGCAATATCGTGACGCAACTGACGACGCAACAGCAGTCTATTTCCGGGGTAAACCTCGATGAGGAATACGGCGACCTGCAACGTTATCAGCAATATTATCTGGCTAACGCGCAGGTGGTGCAGACCGCATCCACCATTTTTGACGCCATTATTAATCTTCGCTGATCTTTGAACTGATAAGGAACTGATGCCATGCGCCTTAGTACCAATATAATTTACCAACAAAACATGGATGCGGTGCTGGATGGGCAGAACCGTTTCCAGGCGACCGGTTTACAGTTGTCTACCGGCTCCAAAGTCAGTAAGCCTTCTGACGATCCGCTGGCGGCTTCACAGGCCGTGCTGGTGCGTCAGGCGCAGTCTGAAAACAGCCAGTTTTCTATTGCGCGTACCTTTGCTAACCAGAGCATGAGTCAGGAAGAATCGATTCTGTCGAGCGTGACGTCCACCATTCAGGATGCGCAGACGCTGATCGTGCAGGCCGGTGATGGCTCGCTCAGTGATGACGACCGTTCTTCTCTGGCCACCAAGCTGGAAAGTCTGAAATCGCAGTTAGTGAATATGGCAAACAGCACCGACGGTAACGGGCGCTACATCTTTGCCGGTTATAAAAGTGATACCGCGCCTTACACGCAGGATCCGACCACCGGTGCGGTGACCTATTCCGGCGGAGACACGGCGATCACCCAGCAGGTTGACGCCAGCCGTACCATGACTATCAACCATAACGGTAATCAGATTTTCAACGCCTTAACCGGTGATGCGAAGAAAGAGCCTGATGGTTCTGCCAGCGAATCGGACATCTTCAAGACCATTGACGGCGCGCTGACTGCACTGAAAACGCCTTCAGCGGATTACACGTCGGATACCGAATATTCCGACGCTATTGATAAAGCTAACCGTGGCCTGAGCAACTCACTCAACAACGTGTTGTCCGTGCGCTCTGAGCTCGGTACGCAAATGAGTGAGCTCGACAGCCTTGATACGCTGGGCGATAACCGCGACGTGACGAACTCCACCAAGCTCAGCAATCTGGTCGATACCGAATGGACTTCAGCGATTTCCACCTACACGCTGCAACAGGTGGCACTTCAGGCGTCGTACAAGACCTACAGCTCCATGCAAGGCATGTCGCTGTTCCAGATGAACTCGTAATCCCCCGGCGCGCCAGCATCGCGCGCCTGTTTTACCCTCTTCCTCATCTGCTGCCAGTTCGCAAAAATGCGGGCAGGCAGGCATTTTTCTGACTGTACTTAAACCGGGTACTTTCAGCTTTGTATGTCGTCTTTCTAAGGTTTGGCGACATACACTTTTTCCTCGTCCTGCTTCGAATTGTCTCTGTGTTGGCTGCGTCTGCTCGCCCGAATCACTGACTTATTGTCAGCTCATCGGGACTTACAGACTTACCGCCTTGATACAATCCGAAACAGTTAGAGGAATCTTTACTCGTCCTGCTTCGAATTGTCTCTGCGTTGGCTGCGTCTGCTCGCCCGAATCACTGACTTATTGTCAGCTCATCGGGACTTACAGACTTGCCGCTTTGATCCGGCACGAACTATTTAGGGGAAGATGAGTACGTTTTTTAATGACCGAAAAGGGCGAGAAGGACGGGGAACAGGAACGGGGCGAGGAGGGAGGTAATGATCCCGCAGATGACCAGCGCCAGGGAGCTGAATGCGCCTTCCTGATAATCCATTTCTGCGCAGCGGGCGGTGCCGAGGGCGTGTGAGGCGGTGCCCATCGCCAGTCCGCGTGAAGCTTTGGTGGTGATTTTTAATATATTCAGGATCGTGTGACCAAATACTGCGCCAAGGATGCCGACGAAAATCACGCAGACCGCGCTGATGGCCGGAATGCCGTTAATCGACTGGGCGGTCGCCATGGCAATGGGTGTGGTAACGGATTTCGGCAGGACCGAGGCGGCAATCTGCGGCGTTGCCCCCATCCATAATGCAATGGCGGTGCCGGTGGTCATCGCCACCATGCTGCCGATAAAGCAGATGCTGATAATGGATTTCCAGCGGGCGCGGATCTGATGCAGTTGCTCGTAAAGCGGAAACGCCAGAGCCACGACGGCCGGTTGCAGCAAATCATTGAGAATTTTACTGCCGGCGAAATAACGGGCGTAAGGAATATTGGTCACCAGCAGCAACGGGATAATCACCACCATCGACATCAGTAACGGATTCAGCAGCGGCATTTTGAGTTTGATGGCCAGTTTGCGGGTGGCGAAAAAGACCAGCAGGGTCAGCGGCAGCGACCACAAAATATCAATCATTTTCTTTCTCCGCTTTGTCTGTCACCACGCCGCGTTCACCGTGGATATAGTGGGAACAATACGCGACAACCAGTAACACGATAATCGTACTGACCAGACAGGACACCACCAGCGGGCCGAACTGCGTGCGCAGCTGCTCGTAATAGTTCATCACCCCGACGCCGATAGGCACAAACAGCAGCGCCATATAGCGGATCAGCACGTTGCAGCCGGGTTTAACCCATTTAAACGGCAGAATTTGTGTGGAAAGCAGGGCGAATAAGATCAGCATTCCGATAATGCTGCCCGGAATAGTCAGCGGCAGTAGAGATGAAATGGCATTCCCGGCGAATAAACACAGATAAATCAGAATAAATGCCCGGATATATTGGAATGCCAGAGAAGTTGCATTGCTCATGGTGTTTCACCCAGTTGAATGATGCATTCATCATACAATTAAGATGTGATCTGCGCCACATAACTCAGTATGAAATTTAGGAATGAAGTGTATGCCAAAAACGCAGGATTTGGCTGCTGAAATCACTCAGGTCCCCCGTATAATCAGCCGCTGATGGCAGCCGTACCGGCGTCTGTACTTTGCCCTGTCGCCTCGCCCTTTGTACAGTAACAATGCCCCGCCAGAGCCCGTCCTGCGGCTTTAATAACCAATCAGATAACGTTATTCAAAATTCGCATAACGATAGTATTTATCAGACTTTCTGGGAAGTTGAAGAAACTTTACACTCAACAAAACTTTAGCAATTTCGCTACTTTGGAGAGTCTGACCTGATGAAAGCTTTATTACCGTCCGTCCTGTTTACGGCTATTGCGGCTACTTTCGCGGTTCAGGCCGCCACACCGCCGGACACGCTGGTCATTGCCCAGTCCATTGATGACACCTCCAGCTTTGACCCGGCGCAGGGCTTTGAGCTGACCACGGTTCAGGCTTTCAACAATATTTATCAGCGTCTGGTCCAGTCCGATCCTAATAATCCGATTGATTTAAAACCGACGCTGGCAAGCTCCTGGGAAGCGGGCAAAGATAACCGCAGCCTGACGTTTACGCTGTCGCCAAAAGCGACCTTTGCCAGCGGTAATCCGCTGACTGCCGACGACGTGATTTTCTCGCTGTCGCGCGTGGTGAAACTCAATCTCGAGCCTTCTTTCATTCTGACCCAGCTCGGCTGGACCGATAAAAACGTCGATACCTTCCTGACGAAAATCGACGATCAGCATGTGAAAGTCAGCTGGACCGCCGATGTCAGCCCGTCCTTCGTGCTGAGCCTGCTGTCAGCGCCGGTTTCCTCGATTGTTGACAGCAAACTGGTGAAAACTAATGCGACGGCCGACGACCTTGGTCATCAGTGGCTGAGCAACCATTCTGCCGGTTCCGGTCCGTATCAGATCCGTAACTACATTCCGCATGAAGTGGTGATCCTCTCCGCTAACCCGACGTCTCCTGAAGGCGCGCCGAAGCTGAAAACCATTCTGATTAAAAACGTACCGGATCCGGCTGCGCGCCGTCTGCTGATTGAGCAGGGCGATGCGGATATGGCGCGTAATCTGGGTTCAGACCAGATGGCGGCGCTTGAAGGCAAAAAAGGTGTCAAACCGCTGGCCGTGCCATACGCCTCGTTGTATTTCATGCAGTTCAACGCCAAAGCCTCTCCGGCGCTCGGGAATCCGGCGTTCTGGGAAGCGGCGCGTTATCTCTTCGATTACAACCACATCGCGCATGACCTGATGAAAAACCAGTTCCAGGTGCATCAGGCCTTCCTGCCGGAAGGTTATCTGGGCGCGCTGAACGACACGCCATATACCTATGATCCGGGCAAAGCGAAAGCGATTCTGGCGAAAGCCGGCCTGACCAACGTCAGCTTCACGCTCTCTACCGCCAACCAGCCGCCGTATCTGGACATTGCTCAGGCGTTGCAGGCCAGCTTTGCGCAGGGCGGTGTGACGGTAAAACTGGATCCGGGTTTAAGCTCGCAAATTTCCACCAAAGTGAAATCGCACGATTACGACGCCTATATGTCTTCGTGGGGCCCGGACTATTTTGACCCGAACACCAATGCTTCCGCGTTTGCTTTCAACCCGGAAGATGGCAGCAAAACGCTGGCATGGCGCGCCAACTGGTCGATTCCTGCGCTCAATAAACTGACGCTGGCGGCGATTGCCGAGCCGGATCAGTCTAAACGCGTGGCAGATTATCGTCAGCTGCAGCTGGAAGTGCAGAAAAACTCACCGTTTGTCATCGGGTTACAGGCCAAAAGCCTGATTGCCGTGCGTGACAACATCAAGGGCTATGTGCAGGGCATCAACCCTGACATGGTCTTCTACAGCAAGGTCACCAAGTAATGACAGACAGTTCAACACCCGCCGGATTCGTCCGGCAGGGTTGGCGCTGGTCAGGCCGTCTGCTGACCGGCGTGATTTCGCTGGCGCTGACGTTGCTCGGCCTGCTGGCGTTCACCTTTACACTTTCCCATCTGGCACCGATTGACCCGACACTTCAGGTGGCGGGCGATCACGCCAGTGAAGCCACCTATGCGCAGGTGCGTCGTGATTTAGGTCTCAACCAGTCGGTGCCGGTACAGTTCGCCCGTTATCTGGATCACCTGGCGCACGGTGATATGGGGATTTCCCGCATCACCGCGCAGCCTGTTGCCAGCGATTTAATGCGGACATTCCCGGCGACCGTCGAACTGGCCACCTGTGCCATTTTGCTTGGCGGATCGCTCGGCATTTTGCTGGCGCTGCTGGCGGTCTGGAAACCGGGCAGCTGGCTGGATAACGTCGCCAGAATGGTGTCGCTGCTCGGGTATTCCGTGCCGATATTCTGGCTGAGCCTGCTCGGTCTTTTGCTGTTTTACGCCGTGCTGCACTGGGCGGGCGGTCCGGGACGACTGGACGACTTGTATATGTACACCATGACGCCGCGCACCGGTTTTGTGCTGATTGATACCTGGCTTTCCGGTGACCGCGAGATGTTCTACAACGCCATCAGCCATTTGTGGCTGCCGGTGACCGTGCTGGCGATGTTGTCGATGGCGGGCATTACCCGCCTGCTGCGCGCCTCCATGCTCGGTGAAATGAACAAAGAATACGTGATTCTGGCGCGTTCCAAAGGCGCGGGCAGGGCGCGGGTTTTACTCTGCCACGTCTTCCCGAATGTGCTTGGAACGCTGATCACCGTGCTTTCGCTTTCTTACGCCAGCCTGCTCGAAGGCGCAGTACTGACCGAAACCGTATTCGCCTGGCCGGGCGTCGGACGTTATCTGACTACCGCGCTGTTCGCGGCAGATACGCCAGCTATCCTTGGCGCGACGCTGCTGATTGGTACCTGTTTCGTGCTGCTGAACGCACTGGCTGACGCCCTTACTTATTTGCTCGATCCGCGGACCCGGTAGTTTTTGCTTATGACACAACAAATGATCCCTGAACAACCTGCGCAGGTCGAAATCGAGACTCACGTCTGGAAGCCTGCGCGTCGTATTACCACGCTGAGCGTCGGTCTGGTGCTGGTCGCCATTCTGGTGCTGACCGCGCTGCTCGCCCCTTTACTGGCACCTTTTGATCCGAACATTCAGCATATCGAACTGCGCTTACTGCCGCCTTCACATACGCACTGGCTGGGCACCGACGGTTTTGGCCGCGACCTGCTGTCCCGTGTGATTTACGGCGCGCGTCCGACGCTGCTGCTGGTGTCACTGATTCTGGTACTGACCATTCCGGTCGGCCTGCTGATCGGCATCAGCGCCGGTTATATCGGTGGCTGGTTCGAGCGCATTCTGATGCGTCTGACCGACATCGTGATGTCATTGCCCAGTCTGGTGATGGCGCTGGCGCTGGTGGCTATTCTCGGTCCCGGCCTGATGAACGGGGCGCTGGCGCTGGCCTTTACCAGCTGGCCACCGTTTGCACGTCAGGCAAGAGCGGAAACCCTGGCACTGCGCCGCAGTGATTATCTGGCCGCCGCGCGTATGCAGGGCATCGGCGGATTGCGCCTGATGTTCGGCCACATTCTTCCACTGTGTTTGCCAAGCGCGGTGGTTCGCGCGGCGCTTAGCCTCGGCGGCATTATTCTGGCATCCGCCGGTCTGGGCTTTCTCGGCATGGGTATTCAGCCGCCGACCGCGGAATGGGGCTCGATGGTTGCCGAAGGCAGTAAAGTCATTTTCGACCAGTGGTGGGTCGCCGCTGCACCGGGCGGGGCGATTCTGTTTGCCAGTCTGGCTTTCAACCTGCTGGGCGATGGCCTGCGTGACAAAATGGATCCACGACATGGCAACTGATTCCTTAAATACCGACAAACTTGTCGCGAAAGATCTCACCATTTACCTGCCGGGGGAACGTCCGCTGGAACTGGTGAAATCCCTTTCACTCAGCGTCGGGCAGGAACGCGTGGCGCTGGTTGGCGAATCCGGTTCCGGTAAATCCCTGACCGCGCGCGCGCTTATGGGGCTGCTGCCGCATCCGTGTCAGCTGCGTGCTTCGCAACTGACGCTGGGCGATCACGACCTGACGACGTTAAAGGAACGCGAATGGAACAAACTTCGCGGCAACCGTGTTTCGATGGTGATGCAGGATCCGAAACATGCGCTGAATCCGACGCAAAAAATTGGCAAGCAGGTCGAAGAACCGCTGCGATTGCATACCCGTCTCGGGCGTAAAGAGCGTCAGGAAAAAGTAGCCGACATGTTGAATGCCGTCGGTTTGCCCAATCCGGCTTTTCTGCAACAGCAATATCCGCATCAGCTTTCCGGCGGGATGGGCCAGCGCGTGATGCTGGCGATTGCGCTGATCAACGATCCGCAGTGGCTGATTGCCGATGAACCGACGTCAGCGCTGGATTTTGACATGCGCGAACAGGTGCTGGGCTTAATCGAGCGTCTGGTCGAACAGCGCAACATGGGACTGATCCTGATCAGCCACGACCTGCAACAGGTGGCGCACTACTGCGAGCGCGTGCTGGTAATGTACAAAGGCGAACTGCTCGATGAACTGCCTGCGGATCAGCTGGCACATGCCACGCATCCGTATACCCACACGTTATGGTCGTGCAGACCGAGCAAGTTTACCCACGGCGAACGCCTGCCGGTGCTGGATCGCGCGCTGCTGGCCTCTTTAAAACAGGAGCCGAATCATGAGTGAGGCAATTGCTGAACTGCATCAGCTGAGCGTGTCCCACCGTCAGGGCGTAGAAGTCCGCACCGTGGTACATAACGTCAACCTGACGATTAATAAAGGTGAGTGCTTCGGGCTGGTGGGGCCGTCCGGTTGTGGTAAATCTTCTCTTTTGTGGGTACTGGCAGGGCTGAACGGTCACTGGGACGGCGGCCTGACGCTGCTTGATCATAAAGTAAAACCCGGCAAGCCGTTCACCGGCAGTCTGCGCCGTGACGTACAGATGGTGTTTCAGGATCCGTACGCCTCGCTGCACCCAAAACACAAGTTGCTGCGTACGCTGGCTGAACCATTAAAAATCCTCAAAGAGCAGGATATCGAACAAAAGATTGCCGAAGGATTCCGACAGGTCGGGCTGGATCCGGCGCTGATGCACCGTTATCCGCATCAGCTTTCCGGCGGCCAGCGTCAGCGCGTGGCGATCGTGCGGGCGCTGTTGCTTAAACCTAAGCTGTTGCTGCTCGATGAACCCACATCAGCGCTCGATATGTCAGTGCAGGCAGAAATCCTTAACCTGCTCAATGACCTTAAAGCCAGCAGTGACCTGACCATGATTCTGGTGAGCCATGATGCAGACGTGATTGACCATATGTGCGACAGAGCTGTACATATGGCAAAGGGAGTTGTTCTGAGTTAATTCGCTGAGGGGTCAGCCGACCCGCTCACTGTCAAGATTCACACCCAAACTGGCCTGCTGAGGCCAGCTTGCTCAGAAAAAAATTCTCTCTGGTTTAATTTCAATAAGAATATTCTTAGTTGCTAATCTATTGCTATCTTGTTTAAACTTTGTTTTGTCAGGATCCCGGCAGATTTTTGTCCTGAAATAATACAAACAACTGACATTATTCAGAATATTGCCCACGGTCGCTGGTTTTTTCGAAATTATTAACCTAATCTTAAAATTTATTCCCAGATCAAATTTCCAAAAGTGGCTTGATAAAATAAAGCGAGGAATTAATCAAAGTAAGGAATAATTAATGGCGTGGAAAAGAAGAGAGAAAGTGGCAATTATGGAGCCACTTTCTATGGTCAGCGATGTAATGTCGCAGATCCTGAGGGAAGAGGGTGACATTATTATTGAAGGGGCACTTTCTAATTTCTTATCCCTCAAGTCTTTGCTGGAATTACGAAAATTAGATGTGGTTTTCAGTGAGGTTTATGATGCCAATACGTCTATTATTGAAGGCCTGGATTGCTTAAGAAAACTTAAAGCGCAATTCCCCGCCATTGATATGATTATTCATACTGAAATTGAAATTCCTGCTTTGCTGATTCAAAGTAATGCAGATGCTATCTATATGAAACAATTAGGTGTTGAAGGCTGCCGCGCTTCTGCAGCGCAAATCCTTAACGCAACGAGTATGGTGAGCGTACTCTTTTACGAAGACAGAAAACTTCGTTACGATTTCGAAATGCTGAGTGACTATGAATGGGAAGTGCTGATTATGTTCAGCCAGCAAATGAGCATTACTGAAATTGCGACGAAAATGAAAACCCAATATCGACGCATCAGTCGGGTGAAGCACATCATTATGCATAAACTGAAAGTGAGTAATAATGTGGCATTCAGTCAGTTCATGGCACTTGCCGGAAGCAAATTTGGCGACTATCCGCCGGTTTCTTTAAAATAATATTGCATCAACACTTTCATTTCAGGCACACCATGAAAACCGCAAAATCTGTTGGCCAGCCTTTATTATTCCTGTCGGGTACACTGCTGATAGCCACATTTATCCTGATTGTCACACATCTCGTCATCGCGACGTATGATCGCGACTATCTGGCTTCCTATGCCCGACACATCATGACGCGCGGACTGGAAGTTGCTGATGAGTCCGGTAAAATCGTCAGTAAAGTGAATGCCATACGCGATGAAACATGCAGTGATAAATTTCTTGATGAAATTCGTTATCTCTCATTTACCTCGGTATTTATCTCAGACATTGGCTATACCCGTGATCACCAGCTGAAATGTACGGCGATGCGCGGGCGTTTACCGGAGCCGGTGACGATGTCGGTGCCCGATGCCATCACCCGTTATGGTCAGCGCATATGGACATCCTTCAGCGGCATTGTCGACCCGCGGATCACCGCCGATATGATGGAATCGAAGAACGTTCTGCTTTTCCCGACACCGGCTGCATTTCGTGACATTTATGTTCCATACAACGGCTTCGGTGCCGTGCTGATCAACCACCGGCACGACCATGTCTTCAGGCTGTTTGGCGACACCGATGGACTGGTGCGGGATGTTAACGAAATCCAGGGTTTTGCGTGGTGGCACAAAGCCCGGTTCACGGAATGCAGTAATCGATATGATATTTGCGTGATGGCCAGAAATACTCAGATCGGACTTTTCTCTCTTTCAGCCACGGCGACTGTCTTTATTATTCTGGCAGCATTAGCAGCCGGTGGAATGTTTACCTTCGCACTCCTGCAATACATCAGTAATACCCGTTCATTACAGAATAAACTCAGGATGGCGATCAGCCGGGATGACATTTATATCAACTATCAACCCTTTGTGGATATTGATACCGGCAGGGTGATTGGGTACGAAGCGCTGGCCCGCTGGAAAGAGGTAAACGGCGACAATATATCACCGGATGTGTTCATCAAACTGGCTGAGTCGACACATCAGATTAGGGCGCTCACCCGGTCTGTCGTCACGCGGACGCTGACAGAAATCGCACCACTCCTGCGGGAGAATAAAGCTCTATTTGTGAGTATTAATATCACTACCGCGGATGTGACTGAGGCAGATTTCAGGATGTTTCTCGAAGAAGAGGTCGATAAAAGCAGGCTTCACCGTAAGCAAATCGTCTTAGAAATCACGGAACGTTCGACGGCAGACCATCGGCTGCTCAAAGAGTCATTAGCCCGGCTGAGAGATTACGGCTACCGCATTGCGCTGGATGACTTCGGTACCGGTTATTCCAATCTGGATTATCTGAGCAAGTTATCGTTTGATTTTATTAAGATTGACAAGATCTTCACCGATTCTGTTGGCAGCCAGTCAGTCAGTTTCAAAATGTTGAAAATGATGCTGGAAATGCTCGCCCAGACCGGTGCGACCATTATTGTGGAAGGAATAGAAGAACAGCATCAGGCGGACTTCTTCCTGAAAGAATATCCCCGCATTGTCGGACAGGGCTGGTTTTACGGCAGGCCGGTGGATATTGATAAAATCACTTCCTGAGCGTGTCAGACAGGGGCCTTGTGCCCCTTTTTCTTTGTATCTTCACCATCAGGTCAATCCGCTTTATTTTCATCTCTCATGATTTCCATCTTCTATCTCGCATCTGCTTGTCTAAAGCACATCACTGTCGCCATGGTTTTCCCTTTTGAACGTTTTTAGTGATTCTTGAGCGACATCAATATTTACTCAGTACTGACATAAATATCATTCTGAAAATATTTAATCGGGTGGTAATTGATATTTTCCGGTTAAATAACACGCCGAATGATTATTTTGCGATCTGTTAATCATCTTAATGGCGCAGTTTATAGGCGAGCGTTTAATTATATTTAGAATATTCCTAGTTAAGAAATCGTAAGGCTGGAATATGTTTTCGAGATGTTAATGAAAATTGCAGATTATTTCTCTGGCAGGAAAACGGATCTACATCAATTTAGTGGATTAGTGCATGAAATAACTCATATCAGAAGAATAATTCACTAATTTATGCGTTTTTGACGAGATTGATTGCCGAAAAAGGTCGTGACTTTATAGTGACTAGCACTGGCAGCGTACCCGGCGATGGGACCTGCCAGAAGGAAATTAATCTAACGGAGAAAAGACGCGTGAATAAGAAAATTTTAGTGGCTTGTGGTTTGCTGGTGGCGGGTTATTCAATGACAGCGTCTGCTGTATCTGATAACACTATTTCGTTTCAGGGTGAAGTCACTGATGAAACCTGTTCATTGACCGTAAATGGTAATGACACTGCGCCAATTATCTTATTACCTACTGTCTCAACGTCTGATTTATCTGCGTCAGGTGACGTAGCGGGCGCGACGACGTTCGAAATGGGTGTCAGTGGTTGCACAGGTAGTACTGACTCAACAGCTATTAGCACGGTATTTGTCGGCAATTTGGTTGAAACGACCAATGGCACTTTAGGTAATACCGGTACAGCAGAAAACGTAACAGTTCAAATTCTGGATACTAAAGGCACTGAGATTGACTTAAGTTCAACCTATACGGCCGAAGGCGATCTGACTTTAGCTGCAGGTGACACTGCTTCGACCGCGACATATACCGCTCAATATTATGCGACTGATGTTGCTACAGCAGGTACTGTTGCGGCTTCACTGCAATATGCAGTGACTTATCAGTAATCGTTAAATAATCGCAAGATGGCAGAACGCTGCCATCTTATTTTATATCATTCGGCGTGCTACTAATATCCGATAAAATTATAAGTTTAATGTTCATATGTTTAATAATCGCAATCTGATTAGAAAAACAACTGGTCTATTTCTGTTGTTAATATTATCACTACTCTCTGTAATGGCATCTGCCAGTGTCACTATGATTGGCAACCGGATTATTTATCCCTCAGATAACGCTTCAGTAGACGTTGAATTTCGTAATAAAGATATCATTCCTTATGCGGTGCAAACATGGCTGGATGATGGAGATACTGAGTCAACACCCACAACAGGTAAGGCTCCGTTTTTTGCTTCGCCGGCACTCTTTCGAATTGCAGCAAACGGCGGACAGGTGCTCCGTATTGCCTTTAATGGCAGCGTGAATTTGCCGCAGGACCGGGAATCTGTTTTTTACTTTAATTTTCTGCAAATACCCCCGGTGAATGCGGGTGAAGTAAGTGCTCAACAAAAGAATAAAATGCTAATCATGTTAAAAAACCGTGTGAAGGTTTTTTACAGACCCGTTGCCATTGCCTCCGGAAGTAAAACATTTTTTGATGAAATTAATGTCACTTCTCAATTAAAAAATGGCGGGACAGTCATCAATATTGAAAATCACTCTCCATTTTATGCATCAGTGATTGATGTGAGAATTAAACACGGAAAACAGATTTATAAACAAAAAGCGGAAATGATTGCACCGTTTTCTAAAGGAAGCGTTCTGTTCAAAAAAATCCAGGATATTAAAGGTGCGACAGTTATTGTTGATTATCTCAATGATCAGGGTGCAAGGATGAGCCACGAATATGAAATTAGTCACTAATCATAAAATACTGACGCCATCGCTATTAACTTTATGTATTCTCTCTAATTACAGTCCCGTGGCGTTAGCGGAAGATTTCTATTTTGATCCCAGCTTGCTGCAGGGTTCTGGCGTATCAGTGAATCTGGATAAACTTAACGAAAAAATTGTCTCGGCGGATGCGGGAACCTATCGCGTAGATCTCTATGTCAATAATAAGCTCGTTAAAGAAAATACTGAGATCACCTTTAGCCGTAAATCTGAGGGTGATAATGTCGCTGTTCAGCCTTGCCTGAATGCTGAAGATATAAAACTGATTCAGTTAAAAGTGGACGCAGTCAGCTTAATACCTGTTGGTAAACAGTGTATGTGGTTTTCCGATCTCTCAAAAGCCTCATCATGGGAACTGGAACAGTCAACGCAGAAACTGAAACTGCTGATCCCGCAGAGCTTACTTTACCGTCAGCCACGCGGTTATATTCCGGTATCTCAGTGGGACAGCGGCGGCCTGGGGTTATTTGTTAAGCACAATACCAACTATTATGAGACCAGTAGCACCGGTGGTTATAAAACTAAAAATCTGTGGAGCGGACTGAACAGCGGCACCAATATTGGTCTTTGGCAATTAAGAAATCAGTCAAATCTGCGCTATACCGATAATAACGGTCGCACCAGTCATAAATGGACCAGCGTGCGCACCAATGCACAGCGACCTCTGCCATCAATTAATTCCCTGGTGACGCTGGGTGACAGTTATACCAACAGCAGCCTGTTTGGCAGCCTGTCTTTCAATGGCGTCAAACTCGCCAGTGATACCCGAATGATGCCTCAGGGTAAACGCGGCTATGCGCCAGAAGTTCGCGGCGTTGCCAGTACCACTGCGCGCGTTGTGGTCAGCCAGCTCGGAAAAACCATTTATGAAACCGTGGTTTCGCCAGGTCCCTTTATTATCGACGATTTGTCTAATACCAAAGGCCAGGGCGATCTTCAGGTCACGGTCATTGAAGCTAACGGGCAGACATCCTCTTTTACCGTTCCCTATTCTGCGGTGCCAGATTCTATTCGCCCTGGCTCATGGAACTATGAACTTGCCCTTGGGAAAGTGCGGCAGTATTACAGTGTGGATAATGAATTTGTAGAAGGTGTCCTGCAACGGGGGATAAGCAATCGATTCACGGGTAATGCCGGTATTCGTCTGGCGAAAGACTACGAGGCATATTTGCTGGGTGGCGTCATGGCAACACAATTTGGGACTATCGGACTCAATACCACTTATTCATATGCCGTCGCTGAAAATAATAAAACCCAATCCGGCTGGCGTGCGGAAGCCAGTTACAGCAAAACCTTTACAACCGGCACTAATCTGACGCTGGCGGCATACCGCTACTCGACTAAAGGTTTCCGTGATTTGCAGGATGTGCTGGGTGTAAGGCGGGCCGCTGAAAATACCACCACTTACTATTCGGATACGTTGAATCAGAAAAATCAGTTCAGCGCGACCATCGCCCAAAGTTTTAATACGTTCGGGTCACTTTCGCTGAATGCCAGCACTTCAGATTATTACAGTAATAATTCACGTATTACTCAGATGCAGCTGGGCTACAGCAATAGCTTTAAAAAGATCAGTTATAACATCAACATTGGCAGACAGCGCACCAGTTACAGTACCCGCAGCAACTACTACAGTGAAGTGGATAACAGTGATAATCGTCAGAAATATACAGAGAACACCATTTCAATCGGTTTCTCAATGCCGCTGGACTGGGGGGATTCACGTTCGAATGTAGCATTCAACGTGGCGAAAAATAAAAGCTCTGAGTCCGCGACTACCAGCGTATCGGGCAGCTTCGGTGAGAAAAGTAATTCTTCTTATTCTGTATACAGCGGTGTAGAAAATTACCAGGAAAACGGTAATAAAATGACCTGGGGTGGTTCACTGCAACAAAATACCTCTAAAGGAACGTTCCGGGGATCTTATTCGCAGGGCACGGGTTATAAACAGTATGGATTGGGTTCATCGGGTACGCTGCTTATTCATCCGGGGGGAGTAACCTACGGACCTTATGTCAGTGATACGTTTGCGCTGGTGAAAGCCAAAGGCGCCAAAGGGGCAGAGATTAAAAACGCTCAGGGCGCAAAAATAGACAGTTTTGGCTACGCCATTATGCCGTCTTTATCCCCTTACCGTTATAACCAGGTAAGTCTGGATCCTAAAGGCTTAGATTCCAAAGTGGATATTCAGGGAGGAAGCCAGCGTGTTGTACCCTATGCCGGAGCCATCGTGCAGATTAATTTTGAAACCGTGTTTGGCCAGCAGGTATTGATTAATTCAACGCTGAAAAATAATCGAATGATCCCGATGGGTGCAGATGTAACTGATAAGGACGGTACGAATTTAGGCATGGTCGGACAGGCAGGGCAAATTTATGCACGAATTAACGAGCGTTCAGGAGTGTTATTTGTTTCCTGGGGGGAAAGTGATTTAGAACAATGTCGTATTAATTATCAGCTGCCAGCAGCAACTGAAGATAATGAATTTGTTCAGTTAACCTTGCCATGTGAAATGTGATTCTGGAATAAACTTATGCTTAAATTAAAAATTTTTTTTATGCTTATGCTGTTAACGGTATCCATTCCATCTAATGCTACCTGTTACAGAGTTACAAGCACCTCATGGTTATCCAGTGAAATTATTGCTGCGGGATATACTGCCACGAGTTGGTCCGGGGGATCAGATGCTAATTCAGGCAATCTGGGATTCCCCGCAACGATTAGTTTAAGTACTTCATCCTTCACGCCTTCCGGAACACTGCTCGCAAGTAGTACGGCAACGTTCCTCACCGGTGGCTACAGTACGGGATATGCTGCCAACCAAATATTATATCGCTGTGCACTTGCCGATGCAGGTTCCCTGCTGGAATTCTACGCAACGAATGGTGATGATGACACTGGCGGTCGATACGAAACGGAAGAAGTTGAGGGGGCTTATTATACAGCCATGGCAAATGTTGCAATTCGTCTGACTAACGTTAAAACTGGAAATTACTTCTCAAAATATTGGCAGTCAAGAACGTTGACGTCCGACGACTGGGTGCAAGATAGTACTTATATTTATATTCCAGCCAGTGCTTTCAGTGATGTATACGCTGAACTATTTAAAATCAACGATACAACTTACTATAGGAATTCTACTAACTCCCGAAATGCGTATTATTATAGTTATGCTGGCCCGGCTGGATATATTGCATTTCAAGGGCCAGGGATTAGCGCTTCACTTGCTGATGGTCTCTCATCCGATGGCGGCAGTGGAACTTCCGGATGGTATGCAAATTGGCCTGGTGCCTTTTCACTCTATCGGGGGGTTACATTTGTCAGGGGAGCAATGTGTTCTGTTAAAGATTATCCAACCATAGTTATATTGCCCTCAATCAGTGTCCCGGAAATAGTTAATGGTGAGGTCAGCCAACAGTCATTTAGTATAACTTTAAGCTGTGAAGATACAGCCGTATCCAGTGTGAGTGCATCTACAACGACATCAGCCAATGTTGCGATGGGATTCTTAGTTAATGAGGCTACAGCGGTTACAGCCGCGAGTAATTTAGGCCTGACGTCAACTAACGGTGTGACTTATTTACTTGATACCAATTATGGTAGCTCTGGTGTTGCATCCGGTGTGGGGATTCGTATTTATAACGAAAGTGGCACGGCATTGAATCTGTTGTCGAAAACAACTACCGCGACTGGAAATGCGGGCGGCTGGTACGCCTATAAAGATCTGACCACCAGTCAGGGCGATTCTACGGACGGTGTCACAACGTACACCGGAAATTTTACGGCGTCTCTGGAGGCAATCAGTGGCGAAACAGTGACAGCGGGGAGCGTCAATGCGCAGTTACAAGTGGTGGTCAGTTTTCAATAAAGTTACCGTTTCGGCGGGGATTATGCTCTGTTGCACGGCGTTTCACGCCAGCGCGGTGGTTAATGCAGAAAAGACCCGCGTGGTGTTCAACTCGGGAAGCATCGCGGAATCACTGTCATTAGTGAATTCAGAGAAAGAACCGGTGGTAGTGCAGGTCTGGACGGATAACGGTGACCCGACGGTGAGCCCGGATAAGGTCCATACGCCGGTTGTGATCAATCCGCCGGTATTTAAAATGAAACCGGGGGAAATGCGCAATATCCGGCTGTTGATGGTTTCAGCCGGAAGTCTGCCACAGGATCGCGAAAGTCTTTACTGGCTGAATATTTATCAAATTCCGCCAAATACCGAAACGCAGCATAAAGGTGAAAAACGCGTCGTGCTGCCGTTAAAAATCCGCATGAAGGTGTTTGTCAGGCCGGAAAAAGTGGGGGAGCTTAAGGAAAGTGATGCACAGAAATTGCAGTTCAGCATCGACCGTGAGGCGGGCAGTAAAACACTGTTGATACAAAATCCGACGCCGTGGCACCTGACGCTTTCTTCACTTCGCTCGGGAGAGACGGAGTTATCCGGTGTGATGGTGGCGCCTTTCACTTCAGAGCGGGTGGAAATTCCGGCAGGGAAAAACCTGTCAGATAAAGTGGAATACGACGTTATCAATGATAATGGTACGCGATGGCAAGCCAGCCAGAAATTAAAATAATCATCCACAGGTTTTTTATTTTAATGATAAAAATGACCTGATTGTTTTATCGAAAATGATTTACCGGTTTATTGCGCCAGTCTTCTCTTGTGACTAATTTCTGATGGCAGGGACAATGGAATAATGTCCACCTTCGGAATCAGTCACAGGAGAGGCATTTTGAAATCAATAATGAAAGCCGGGATCGCGATATTTATTGTCGCGGTGACGATGACCGGTTGTTCCACGCATCAGTATGACCCTGCTTTAGATAAACAAATTACTGACTTCCAGAGTAAAGCCGACCGTCAATTTGTAGCCTGGACTGCGCAGGCAATGACTGACAATACGCAAGCCGCCTCGCCGGTTGTCGCCTGTCAGGCGGCGCCCGTGGTCGCAGGGCAACCGCTTTTGCTGATTTCACCCCTTTCGGAACCCGACAGTGCGTTCTTTAATTCCGCTGAAACGGATTTAGCGCTGATTGAATCCCGCACCAAAATCTTAAATAACAATCCTGCTATTGATCAGCAGATATCTGGCCTCAGAAATATCTTCTATCAGATTAAATATAAAAGGCAGCATTGTTCGCAGCAGGATTCTCCGGCGTATATCACTCTTCAGCGTAAACAGGTTGCTGTGATTATGCAGTCGATGCTGACGTATGAAGGGGTATTAGAAAATGGTACAGGCACATCACAATAATATTCAGGGTGAACAGGATGAGTGATATTTTCGATTTAAGAGACAGCGCAATCAATGCGGCAAAAGCTTCACTGGGGACAAACTGGAATACGGTGGCAAACAGTGCCGTTCCGCAGATTGAAGCCTTACTTCAGCTGACCTGGGAGATTGAAAAAGGTAAAGGCAGTTTCCGGTCGGGAGAATATGAATCTTTGCTGGCGACTCAGAAATCCACCTTTGTGGCGGTGCTGGCGACCTACGAAGCGATCACCGAGGAAATCGCCTGGCAGGCACTGAATGCAGCCTTTAGCGTAATTTTGAACGGTGTACGCAAACTTGTGTGAAAACGGTCTTCCGGCGGGGCGGGTCTAAAATTATCTTTATCGATAACCATTTTCATTTAGACTGACGGACTTGCCCGCCTTCGGGTCGTTTCTGTGAGGATGCCTGATGCTCCGCCGTTTCTTCTCTTATTACGTTCCTTATAAAAAGCTGTTCTTCCTCGATTTCGGATGCGCCATTCTGGCCGGGTTGCTGGAACTGGGTTTCCCGATGGCGATCAAAACCTTTATTGATAAGTTGCTGCCCGCACACGACTGGGTGCTGATCATTGGCGCGACCGTCGGTTTGCTGCTGATTTATGTGATCAATACCTTACTGATGGCGATTGTGAACTACTGGGGACACGCACTGGGCGTCGGGATTGAAACTGACATGCGTGCTCAGGCGTTCAGCCATTTACAGAAACTGTCTTTCCGTTATTACGACAACACTAAAACCGGCCACATCATTACCCATGTCACCAAAGATCTGGAAGAAGTGGGGGAGATTGCGCATCACGGCCCGGAAGATGTGTTCATCGCAGTGATGACCTTTATCGGTGCGTTTATCCTGATGGCGACGGTACATGTCCAGCTGGCGCTGATGACCATCATTATTGTTCCGGCAATGACCTGGATGGTCAGCCGTTATGGTGCGCAGATGACCGACACCTGGCGGCGCCTGTTCGGGATGGTGGGTAATTTCAACGCACGTATAGAAGAAAGCATCGGTGGTATCCGTGTGGTGAAAGCCTTTGCCAACGAAGATCATGAGCAAAAGCTGTTTGCGTCGGATAACAATAACTACCGCATCACTAAGCTGAAAGCCTACAAAATCATGACCGCAAGTCTGACGCTCAGTTACCTCAGTACCCGTCTGGTGCAGATCATCGTGATGATCGCCGGAACCTGGTATGTGATTAACGACCAGCTGACCTACGGCGGATTCGTCGGTTTCCTGCTGCTGGTGGAAGTGTTTTTCCGGCCAGTGGCGAAAATCAGCTCGGTACTGGAAAGCTATCCGAAAGGGATTGCCGGTTTTAAACGCTTTACGCAACTTATCGATACCGCCCCGGATATCGTGGATCGCCCCGGCGCGCAGAACGTCAGCCATCTGCGTGGCGACATTCATTACGACAACGTGACGTTTGGCTACACGCCCGCCGGAAAAATCCTCAACGGCATCACGCTGTCTATTAATGCCGGTGAGACGCTGGCGTTCGTCGGGCCTTCCGGTGCGGGGAAAACCACCTTGTGTTCGCTGCTGCCCCGTTTTTATGAGCTGGACAGCGGCAGCATTACCATCGATGGCATTGATATCCGCGACATGACCCAGACCTCGCTGCGTCATAACATCGGCATTGTGCAGCAAGATGTGTTTCTGTTTGGAGGCACAATTCGCGAGAACATTGCTTACGGTAAACTGGATGCCAGCGAAGCGGAAATTCGCCTGGCCGCCAGTCGCGCACGCCTTGATGACGTAATTGACGCGCTGCCGCTGGGGATGGACACCGTGATTGGTGAGCGTGGCGTGAAGCTTTCCGGCGGTCAGAAACAGCGTCTGTCGATCGCGCGGATATTCCTCAAAAACCCGCCGATCCTGATCCTCGACGAAGCGACGTCTGCACTGGATACGGCGACCGAACAGGCCATCCAGCAGTCACTGGCGGAACTTTCTGAGGGGCGTACCACGCTGGTTATTGCTCATCGCCTGGCAACGATTCAGAATGCCGACCGCATTATCGTGGTCGATAAAGAAGGTATTGTTGAACAGGGCACGCATGAGTCTCTGCTTGCTCAGCAGGGCCGTTACGCACAACTTCACGCCGCGCAGTTCCGCTAATCTTCAGCGTCCTCCCTGGTAACGGGGAGGACCGGATTGCGGTTTAAATCGTCACCCGACAGTAAATTACTCCCCGAAATGTCCAGTTCCCCTTCAGGCAGGCTGTTGCCTTTAATCTCTCCCTTTTTTAATTTAAGCCCGTTTTGAATAAAAATAACTCAATGCGGTCAATTTATAATATTCAACTACGTTCAATTCAATCACGCAGGTAATTATTTTCTCTCTGAATTTGGTTTTATTTTGTTCAATATCTTTATTAATAATCCTAAACGCTAAAAAATTGCGTAGTACAAAAATCTTATGGCTGCTTTTTCTATTTATTAGATAACGAGCTTCACATCAAAATAATTACCATGCTATGCACTATTTAAATGCAATGCCTTTTCAGATAGCACGAATTCCTTAACGATTGTTAACAGTTAAAAACCTTTTGATAAAGGTGATCTCGCTTGCAACTACTTTACAAACCTGCAAACAATTTGCACGCAAATGGTGCATTGCACCGTGGTGGTGCAAATTGTTATGCGAAAACCGCATATAATCAGGGGGTTAGCGTCTTATGATAGAAACATAATGTTACAACTCTTTACCTAAAAAAGACTTATCGAGGCGAACTTTTCCATTTTAACTTTTCGTGCTCAGTGTTAAGGTTCAAATCGTTTTACAGACAGACGCATTTTAAAACATGTACAAATACTCACAGCCCGATATTTCAGTCCTATAAAAGAACGGGCATGAGAACTCCTTTATAAAAAAATCAAGGAAACTTAAATAATGATGAAGCGCAGTGTGTTGGCCTTAGCGGTCTCTTTAATTGCAGTGGGTTCTACCGCGAATGCAGCTGAGATTTATAATAAAGACGGTAACAAACTGGACCTCTACGGTCGCGTAACCGCTAAGCATTATTTCTCCGATGACAAAAGTTCTGACGGCGACATGACCTATGCGCGTCTGGGCTTTAAAGGCGAAACTCAAATTAACGACACACTGACCGGTTATGGCCAGTGGGAATATAACATTCAGGCTAACCACGCAGAATCTCAGGGCGACCTGGGTAACAAAACCCGTCTGGGCTTTGCTGGCCTGAAAGTGAAAGATTTCGGTTCTTTCGACTACGGCCGCAACTATGGTGTGGTTTACGACGCACTGGGCTTCACCGATATGCTGCCAGAGTTCGGTGGTGATACCGCGAACTCTGATAACTACATGGTAGGTCGTTCAGGCGGCCTGGCCACTTACCGTAACCAGGACTTCTTCGGTCTGGTCACTGGCCTGAACATTGCCCTGCAATACCAGGGTAAAAACGAAGGCGACGGTCGTGCATCTACTAAAGCGAACGGCGACGGTTACGGCGCATCCATCGATTATGAAGATATCGCAGGTTCCGGCATCGGTGCTGTTATCGCAGGTTCTTCATCTGACCGTACTAATGCACAAACTGACTCCGCTATCGGCGGCGGTGATAAAGCGTCTGCATGGGCAACCGCTCTGAAATACGATGCTAACCAGATTTATCTGTCTGCAATGTATAACGAAACCCGTAATCTGGCACCAATCCCAGGCGGCTACGCGAACAAAACTCAGGGTTATGAGTTAGTTGCACAGTACCAGTTCGAAAACGGTCTGCGCCCGTCAATCGGTTACGTTCAGTCTAAAGCGAAAGATGTTGAAAACGGTATCGGCGATGTAGACCTGGTTAAATACTTCGAAATCGGTGCGACTTACTACTTCAACAAAAACATGTACACCTATGTTGACTACATGATCAACCAGATCGATGACAACAACAAACTGGGCGTAAGCTCTGATGACATCGTTGCTGTCGCACTGACTTACCGCTTCTAAGTTAGTGAACTAAATTATTACCCCATTCTGTGTCTGAAAAAGGTAATCGCAAAGGCAGAGTTTCATTGGCTCTGCCTTTTTTTGTGCCTGTCATTTGTCCCTCCCTGACCGTGTTCCTCATTTCCAAATAACCACAATAAATTCATGCAGCTAAACCTATAGCCGCAGGTTATACCCCAAAGCCAAACAAGTATTCGTCAGCCGCTTTCTCCCGTGGAATATTGACCGTGTCTTATTAAAACTCATTAAAAAAAGAATCCCGGAGAAACTGACATGCAGCAAATTCCAAAGCCGTATCTTTTATTCCTTGGTGATGTGATGGATCCGCTGGCCGCGAAAACCGCGCGCGGCATTCACGTCTGGCGCCCTGAAGCCTGCGTCGGGCAAATCCGTCTGGCGACGGATTCTGTGTCACTGGGCTTGCCTGAACTCGACATCGAAACGGCCAAAGCGCAGGGCGCAAAAACCATGGTGCTGGGTACAGCGAACTCCGGCGGCAAATTACCGAAACACTGGCTGGATTCGATCAAAGCGGCGATCCGCGCCGGGCTTAACGTTGCCAACGGCCTGCATCAGGGGCTGAACGACATCCCTGAACTGGTTGAGCTGGCTAAAGAACATCACGTAGAGCTGTTTGACGTGCGTCATATGCAACCGGAACTTGATACCGGCACCGGCAAAAAACGCAGCGGCAAACGTATTCTCACCGTCGGTACCGACTGCTCCGTTGGCAAAATGTATACCTCGCTGGCGCTGGAAGCGGCCATGCGTGAGCTGGATTTAAAAGCCGATTTCCGCGCAACCGGTCAGACCGGTGTGCTGGTGGCGGGGGCAGGCATTGCGATTGATGCGGTGATTGCCGATTTTATTTCCGGTGCGGTTGAAGCGCTGTCTCCGGCCAATGACGACGATCACTGGGACATCATTGAAGGTCAGGGCTCGCTGTATCACCCGTCTTTTGCCGGCGTGAGCATGGGGCTTATCCACGGCGCTCAGGCACATTTATTAGTGATGTGTCATGAGCTTGGTCGTCCGCACATGCGCCATCTGCCCCATCAGTTTATGCCAACGCTGCGTCAGTGCCTTGATACCAATCTGGCCGCTGCCAGCCTGACCAGCCCGGAGGTCAAAATCGCCGGTTTCTCGCTGAATACCTCGGCGGTCAGTGAAGAAGAAGCAAAAATTGCGCTGGCAGAAATCAGCGAAGAATTTGGCGTGCCTGCCACTGATCCGGTGCGTTTCGGTATCAAAAATATCGCGCAATGGATTAAGGATAACGGCTGATGACTCAGATGACTTTCCAGTCCGTTGAACTGCCGCTGGCAAAGCCGTTTGCGATTTCCCGTGGTACACGCACTGCCGTCACGGTGGTGCGCGTTTCCCTGACCGACGGTGAATTTACCGCAGTCGGAGAATGTACGCCGACCGCCCGTTATCAGGAATCGCCGCAAAGCGTGTGCGAACAACTCGAGCTGATCCGCCCGCAGGTGGAGCAGGGGCTGAGCCGGGAGGCATTACAGCAGGCGTTGCCCGCGGGGTCGGCGCGTAATGCCCTCGATTGTGCAATGTGGCGTCTCGATGCGGCAAAACAGGGCAAAGACCTGTGGCAACTGCTTGATATGCCGAAGCCTGTTTCCGTCATTACCGCGGAAACACTGAGCCTGGATTCGCTGGAAAACATGGCGAAAGCGGCAGAAGTGGCCGTCGCCGCTGGCGCGCAGTTGTTGAAAATCAAACTCGACCGTGAGCAGATTCTCGGGAAAGTGGCGGCTATCCGCGCGGCTGCGCCTCACGCCACGCTGGTGGTAGATGCTAACGAGGCCTGGCTCGGTTTAGATCTCGGCAGTGTGTTTGAGGCGCTGCATGAATTCAATGTGGCGATGATCGAACAGCCACTTCCTGCCGGTAATGACAGCGATCTGGTGCGTTGTTTGCATCCCATTCCAGTCTGCGCCGACGAAAGCTGTCATGAGCGTGCCGATATTGAAGGGCTGCGCGACCGTTACGAGATGATCAACATCAAGCTCGACAAATGCGGTGGCCTGACCGAAGCGCTGGCGATGACTGACGTGGCGCGGCAGTCCGGTTTGCGGATCATGGTCGGTTGTATGCTTGGTTCTTCCATTGCGATGGAAGCCGCGCTGCCGGTGGCGGTGCAGGCGGAACGTGTCGATCTCGACGGGCCAATCTGGCTGGCGCAGGACGCCGAACCGGCATTGCGCTATGAAAACGGTGAAGTCTGGCTTTAACAGTTCAGCCTATTAAGGAGGCGTTTATTGATGACAGTGCCCATTTTGCAGATTAACGATTTGTCGGTGACATTCTCCGGCCGGCAAGGCAAAACGCAGGCGCTGAAAGGCGTTTCCTTCTCGGTGAATAAAGGTGAAGTGGTGGCGGTGGTCGGCGAAAGCGGATCCGGTAAGTCCGTGACCTCACTGAGCGTCATGGGGCTGCTGCCGGATTCGGCGCACATTGACGCGGGCAGTATCGAATTTTTTGGCCGTAACGGCACCTGTCATGCGCTGACCGCGTTGTCAGCAGAATCACGCCGCAAGCTGCGTGGTCAGGAAATGTCGATGATCTTTCAGGAGCCGATGACCTCGCTCAATCCGGTGCTGCGCGTCGGCGATCAGCTGACCGAAGGACTGCGGGACCATGGCATCGCCAGTAAAGCCACGGCGCTGAATAAAGCCCGCGAGTTGCTGAAACAGGTTCGTATTCCTGACGTCGAACGCATCCTCAGATGTTACCCGCACGAACTTTCAGGCGGCATGCGTCAGCGCGTGATGATTGCGCAGGCGCTGGCCTGCGATCCGGCGTTGCTGATTGCCGACGAACCGACAACCGCGCTGGATGTCACGGTGCAGGCGCGTATTTTGCAAATTCTGCGCGACCTGCAACAGGGCACTGATATGTCGGTTCTGTTTATTACGCATGACATGGGCGTGGTGGCGGAAATCGCCGATCGCGTGGTGGTGATGTATCAGGGCAAAGTGGTGGAGCAGGGCAGCGTGAACGAGATTTTCGCCAACGCGCAGCATCCTTATACCCGCGCATTACTGGCCGCCGTGCCGAAACTGGGCGATATGCAGGGGCTGAAATGGCCGCGCCGTTTCCCGTTATTGGCCGCCCAAACCGGTCAAAATATTTCACCCGAAAAGCAATCGGTTGCAGGTGATCTCCCTAACACTCTGCCTGCGGATGACGAACAGAAAACCGCCAATTACGCTGCGCCGCCGCTGCTGGATGTGCGCGGGTTGCGCGTCTGTTATCCGATCCGTTCCGGCGTTTTGTCCCGCGTGACCAAAGAAGTGCACGCCGTCGAACAAATCGACTTCTCCATCTGGCCGGGCGAAACGCTGGCGCTGGTGGGCGAGAGTGGCTGCGGCAAATCCACCACCGGTCGCGCAATCTTGCGGCTGGTTGGCAGCGAATCCGAAAGTATTCATCTCGAAGGCAAAGAAATTACCCTGATGCGCGACACGCCGTTTCAGGCGGTGCGTCGTCAGATCCAGATGGTGTTTCAGGATCCCTACGCTTCACTCAATCCGCGCCTGACTGTCGGGTTTTCCATAGCAGAACCTTTATTACTGCATGGCCTGAAAAAGTCGCTGGCCGACGCCACGCCGGTGGTCAATCAGCTGCTGAAAAGTGTCGGGCTGGAACCTTCCCATGCGCGGCGTTATCCGCACGAATTCTCAGGCGGCCAGCGCCAGCGTATCGCCATTGCCCGCGCGATGGCGCTGCAACCACAGGTGATTATTGCTGACGAAGCGGTGTCAGCGCTGGATGTGTCGATTCAGGCGCAGGTGGTCAATCTGATGATGGATTTACAACGCGATACCGGCGTGGCGTGGCTGTTTATTTCGCACGATATGGCCGTCGTGGAGCGTATCGCCAACCGCGTTGCGGTGATGTACAGCGGGCAGATTGTCGAAATTGGTCCGCGTGACGACGTGTTTAGCAATCCTCAACACGCATATACCCGGCGCCTGCTCAGTTCGGTGCCGGTGGCGGATCCGACGCAGCGTGCGTTGCATCAGTTCGATGATGTGGAAGTGAAATCGCCGGTGCATCCGGCGGGTATACAGATAGAAAAACTCAAATATTCCCGCGTCAGTGAACATCACTGGGTCGCACAGGGATAACTCAACTTTCTTTTTTGGGACACACAGGAGAACACCATGCATTCGACTTTACTGCGTAAGAGCCTGCTTGCCGCCGGACTGGCGCTATGTTTCGCGGCGTCGGCTCAGGCCAAAGATTTGCGTATTTCCATGTATGCCGACGTGACCGGTTTCGATCCGCACGACACCACCGATACGCTGAGTTATTCCATTCAGAGCGGCATCTTTGAACGCCTGTTCCAGTTCGACAGCAAGATGGCCGTCGTGCCGGTGCTGGCGACCGATTACACCAGTAACAGCGATGCCACCGAATTCACCCTCAATCTGCGCCACGACGTGACCTTCCAGGACGGTACACCGTTCAACGCCGATGCTGTCAAAGCTAACCTTGATCGTCTGGCCAATCCTGCCAGTCACCTGAAACGTAACTCGCTGTTCAGCATGATTAAATCCGTTGAAGCCGTCAGCCCGTATCAGGTGAAAATCACCCTGAACAAGCCTTTCGGCGCGATGATCAACACCCTCGCGCATCCTTCTGCGGCCATGCACAGCCCGGCATCCCTGAAACAATATCCCAATGAGCAGGATCTGAGTGTGCATCCGGTCGGCACCGGCCCGTTCAAGTTTGTCGAATGGCAGCAGGGTAAAGACGTCAAGCTGGTGAAATACGACAACTACTGGCAGAAAGGCTGGCCGAAAGTGGATTCCGTCACGCTGTATCCGACGCCGGAAGATTCCACACAGGTAGCAAAATTGAAATCCGGCGGCGTGGACGCGGTCTACCCGTTGCCGTCCGATCTGGTGGAAACCGTGAAAAGCGATCCGAAGCTGGATATCGCGCAGGATCCGGGCATCTACCTGTATTACATCGCCTTTAATACGCAGAAAAAAGAGTTCTCGGATGTGCGCGTCCGTCAGGCGATTAACTACGCTATCGACCGCAATCTGTGGCTGAAAGTCGGTTTCGCCGGTCTGGGATCGCCGTCCACTTCGCCGCTGCCGAAAAATGTCCAGTTTTATCAGAAACAAACCACGCCGGATTACAGCTACAACATCGCCAAAGCCAAAGCGCTGATGAAAGAAGCCGGATATGAAAAGGGCTTTGACGTTGAAATGTGGAGCTCGAACAAGACCGACCGTATCCGCAGCGCGCAGTTCCTGAAACAACAGCTTTCCCTGATTGGCGTGCGCGTCAAACTGGTGCCGATGGATTCTGGCACGCTGACGCAGCGTCTGTGGAGCACTCCAAAACCGGCAGATGCGAAAGTGGAAATGTATTACGGCGCATGGTCGGCCTCCACCGGCGATGCAGACTGGGCGCTGCGTCCGTTGTTCGCCACCGAATCCTGGATCCCGTCGGCGTATAACGTCTCTTATTACAGCAACAAACAGGTGGATGCGGCGATCACCGCCGGTCTGCAAACCGCTGACATCGAAAAACGCAAAGCGGCTTATGCCGACGCGCAAAAATTGTTGTGGGCCGATGCACCGGTGGCCTATCTCGGCGTACCGGACAATCTGGTCGGTAAAAGCAAATCCCTTTCCGGCGTCTACATGCTGGCCGACGGCTCGCTGATTTTTAATCAGGCACAATTCAAGTAATTTTTTGCTCCTCCCCTGCGAAGGGGGAGGCTGGGAGGGGGTTTAGCAGGCAACACCAGATCCAGAGTTGTCATTAATACCCCACCCCAACCCTCCCCTTCGCAGGGGAGGGAGTTTACCGAATTCAGGGAATCACTTTTATGCTGACCTACTTTATCCGCCGGATACTGGAAATGATCCCCGTTTTACTGGTGGTATCGTTACTGGTTTTTGGCTTTATCAAGCTGCTGCCGGGTGACCCTGCGCGTATTTACGCCGGTCAGGATGCGCCGATTGAGGCGGTTGAGTCAGCACGGCAACTGCTTGGCCTCAACGATCCCTTGCCTGCGCAGTACTGGCACTGGCTGAACGGCATGGTTCACGGCGATCTCGGCACGACTTACCGAACCCGTCAGCCGGTATTCAGTGTGATTGAAAGCGGTTTTATGCCGACATTGCTGCTGGCGCTGGCAGGCTTCGCGTGGTCGGTGGTGCTCGGGCTGGTGATTGGCGTGGTGTCTGCGCTCAAACGTGGAAAATGGCAGGACTGGACACTGATGAGCATGGCGGTCGGCGGAATTTCCATGCCGCCGTTCTGGCTCGGATTGCTGCTGATTCAGTTTGTCGCTATGCCGTTCGGGATCTTCGCTGTCAGCGGTTTTAATTCGCCCGCCGACATTATCTTACCGGCGATCACCCTCGGTTCTTCGGTGGCGGCAGTGATGGCGCGTTTCACCCGCTCGGCGTTTCTCGATGTGGCGCAGGAGGATTACGTGCGTACCGCCAACGCCAAAGGATTACGCTCGCGCCTGGTGACGTGGAAACACATCATGCGCAATGCGCTGATCCCGATAATCACCATGCTTGGCTTACAGTTTGGCTTTCTGCTTGGCGGTTCGATTATCGTCGAAAGTGTGTTCAGCTGGCCGGGCCTCGGCTGGTTACTGATTGAATCGATCAAGACGCAGGATCAGCCGGTAATCCAGGCGCTGGTGATGCTGTTTGTATTTGAATTTATTCTGATAAACCTGCTGGTTGACCTGCTTTATGCGGTGGTCAATCCGGCAATCCGTCTGCGTTAGGAGCTGCTCATGACCGATCCTGTCTCTGTGCTGGAAGAAACTACACCGGCTGCGGTAGCCTCGCAAAACCACGATATCCGTTCGCCGTGGTATGACTTTTTCCACACGTTTCTTCGCCATCCGATGGCGCTGGTGTCCGGCGGATTTATCCTGCTGCTGGTGCTTGTGGCAATATTCGCGCCGTGGCTGGCACCCTTTGATCCGATGACGCCGGACTGGATGGCGCTCGGTGTCGGCCCCACGCCGGAGCACTGGTTTGGCACCGACGACTTAGGTCGCGATGTTCTCAGCCGCATCATTTATGGCGCGCGCATATCTCTTTACGTCGGCATTTTTTCCGTGACGCTCGGCATGATCGCCGGTGTATTGCTCGGACTGCTGGCCGGATATTATGGCCGCTGGCTCGACATGCTGATTATGCGCGGTTCCGACGTCTTATTTGCCTTTCCGGGCATGTTGCTGGCAATCGCCGTCGTGGCTATTCTCGGTCCGGGGCTGAACAACGTGATCATCGCGGTCGCGGTATTCAGCGTGCCGGTATTTGCCCGCATCGTGCGAGCCGCCACGTTATCGATTAAACAAAGTGCTTATGTCGAGGCGGTTCGCTGCGTTGGTGCGCCGGACAGGGTGGTGATTTTGCGCCATATTCTGCCGGGTACGCTGTCGAATGTGATCGTCTATTTCACCATGCGTATCGGCACCAGTATTCTGACGGCCGCCAGCCTGAGTTTTATCGGTCTGGGGCCGGAACCGGATGTGCCGGAGTGGGGCAATATTCTGGCGATGAGCCGCAATATGATGATGGCGGGCAAATGGAACGTCAGCGTGTTCCCGGGGCTGGCGATATTTCTCACGGTTCTGGCATTTAATCTGCTCGGCGACGCGCTGCGGGATACGCTGGATCCTAAACTGAAAAAGTAACAGTCACTGAACAGCTGAAACGGAAAACTGATGCATCCGCAACAACATGAAGATGAATTTCAGCAGCAGGCGCTGTCTGCTTTGCTGCAACGCTGGCGCACCACGCGCCAGATATTCCGCCCGCGTTTTCCCTGTGGCGCCAGCAATTCACTGACTGACGTTGCGGGTGTGACGGTCGGACACAGCACGCTGGCCGCCGGAGATGTGCAGACCGGCGTCACCGCCATTGTGCCGCCGGGCGACAATTTGTATGAAAAACCGCTGCCGTGCGGCGTGGCGGTGCTAAACGGTTTCGGCAAACCGATGGGGCTGATTCAGGTGATGGAGCTGGGCGAACTGCAAACGCCGGTGCTGCTTAGTAATACCTTCGCCACCGGTACATTATTCAATGCGCTGGTAAAACGCAGCTGCCAGCAGTTTCCGCAAATCGGCCGCCCGGACTCGACCATCAATCCTGTTATCCTCGAGTGCAACGATTTTTATTTAAACGATATTCAGGCGATGGCCGTCAGTGAAGATGATGCGCTGACCGCACTCGACGGCGCGACAAAAACCTTCGCCCGTGGCAGCGTGGGTGCCGGACGGGGCATGAGCTGCTTCGGATTAAAAGGGGGGATCGGCACGGCCTCGCGCTGGTGTGAAACGCTTAACGCGACATTAGGCGTACTGGTGCTGGCGAACTTTGGCAAACTCTCTGAACTGACCCTCGATGGCGTACGTGCCGGAGACGCTGTCGCCCAAATCCAGACGCAACTGGCCCCGCAGGCTGATGCGGGTTCAATCATTATTGTGATGGCCTGCGACCATTATCTCGACAGCCGCCAGCTCGGACGCATCGCCAAACGCGCCGGTGCCGGGTTAGGCCGTCTCGGCAGTTACTGGGGGCATGGCTCAGGGGATATCGCGCTGGCGTTTTCCACCCAACGTGACGGTGTCACATTACCGGATGCCGAACTGGAACCTTTACTGGCGCTGGCGGCAGATGCCACAGAACACGCTATTATTGATGCCTTGATGAGTGCAGAAACCGTCTGCGGATTCGACGGACATTACCGGCTGGGGTTGAGTGAAATATTAGATAATCTGGCGAACTAGCCTGGCACCTTCCCCTCTCACGAGGGGAAGGCTGGGATGGGGTGTGGGTTTAGCCTCCGTCTGGTAACCAAACCAAAAAGGGAACGACTGATGAAAGTATTTATCTCTGCGGATATTGAAGGCATTGCCGGCGTCATGCGTCCGGAGCAGTGCAGCCCTGGAAATCCCGATTACGACGCCGCCCGCGCGCTGATGGAAGGGGAAGTCAACGCCGCCATCGACGGCGCATTTGCCGGTGGTGCGATGGAAGTGACGGTGGCAGACAGCCACGCGATGATGCAAAACCTGCGCGCTGATAAAATCGATCCGCGTGCCCGTCTGGTACAGGGCAAACCGCGCGGATTGTCGATGGTGGAAGGGCTGCAACAACAGCAATACGACGGCCTGATGTTTGTCGGCTATCACACCGCCGCGGGCGAAAACGGCGTACTGGCGCATACCATTAATGGCCGCGCTTTTTACCGCGTCAAACTTAACGGCAACGTAGTGGGCGAAAGCGATTTATACGCCGCTGCCGGTGCGGAACTGAATGTGCCGTTATGGCTGGTGACGGGCGACGATCACCTCGAAACCTGGATCCGCCGCTATTACCCTGAATCCCAATACGTCTGCGTCAAACGCGCGATTTCCGCCAATGCGGCTGAGTCTGACAGTCCGTCTATCGCCTGCGCAAAAATCCGCAAACAGGCAACGATTGCCGTCAGCAAACCTGCGCCGCTCACTGCCGCAAGATTCAGTGCTCCCTATCATCTCGAGCTGATGACCGCCAGACCGGTGCTGGCGGATTTATTCTGCCTGATTCCGGGCGTTGAGCGTCTTGATGCGGTCACTGTCGGCTATCACAGCCCGACCGTTGCCGGAATTATCAGCCTGTTAAGTGCCTTCTCGTACTTAGCAACCACGCAGAAATAGGGCAGGAATGCGCTTACGCCATATCGAAGTGTTTCAGGCTGTCTTACAGGCGGGCAGCGTCAGCGGCGCGGCGCGTTTGCTTAACGTGTCGCAACCCAACGTCAGCCGCGTACTGAATCACGCTGAGCAACAACTGGGTTTTACGTTGTTCGACCGCACGCCGCAGGGATTAATCGTGACGCCGGAAGGGCGGCGGTTAATGCCGGAGGTCGAGGCGTTGTTCAGCCATATACAGGCCATCAGCGAACTGGCGGAACAGCTGCGACAGGGCGAAGGCCAGCATGTGCGTATCGGCTCGGCGCACGCGCTGGGGCACAGTGTGATGGCACCGGTGCTGGTGGATTTTCGCCGTCAGACGCCCGGCGGCAGCGTCGAACTGGTGACCGGACATTTCAACACGCTGAGTCAGGATTTGCTGCAATACAAAATGGATTTCGCGCTGGCATTCGGCGAGCAGGCCACGCAGGAACTGGTCGCCGAATCGATTTATCAGGGCAATATGGTGGCGCTGCTGCCAAAAGATGCGGACGTTGAAGGGCCGGTCTCACTGGCGTGGCTGTGTGAAAACGATCTGCTGATGTTGCAGCAGCAGGATCCCTTGGGTCAGGTGCTCAACCGCGTCCTGCGCGAAAACGGCCTGATGCCGCATTCTGCGCTGTTCATCAAAACCTACTCGGTGATCGCCGATATGGTGCTGGCCGGCGGCGGTGTCGGCGTGGTCGATACCTTTACCGCCCGGCGGTATGTCGATCAGCTGAAGATTGTGCCGGTGGCAGAACCGCTGCCGTTTGAGGTGATTCTGCTGAGCAGGCGGGACCAGCCGGCATCGCAGGCCTCGCTGAGGCTGAGGCAGCTGATAAAACAAAAAGTGGGGGAGTTAAAGGGGGCCTTTAAATCCCGTTTAGGTTTTTAATTTCAAATTCAAATTCAAATTCAAATTCAAACCTTGGGTTGCCACCCAAACTGGCCCTAAGAGGCGCCTATCGCCGCGCCTCTTAGGAATCTCCGGCTCTTTCACTGCGCGCTCCGCTCGCTGGCTATGTTTCAGATAGCACGGCGACAGGCTGGAAATCTTGCCGCTGCGCGGTTCCTTCTCTCGGTCTTCGAGCCTCTGGTCTCGAAGACCGAGAGAAGGCAGTGCGAAGCACCTGGATTTGCGCCACTCACTGATGCAACAGGACATGTCCCTTTTACCTGCGATAGCGCGCAGTGAAAAAAGCGCGGAGTCCAGAGGCCCGCGCGTTACCGGGTCTCTGGTCGGTGTGGGACGACGCCCATGACCTTGACCTTAAGGCCAGTTTGCACAGCATGCGCAAAAAAACTAATTAATTTTTGCCCCGAGCACCTCAACCCTCTCAATTCCCTTCCTGACATCTTCAAATGTAATATCGCCTGGCATGTTCGCCATATCCGGCGTGCTCAGGCTCCGGTCGATAATCACCGCCAGATCCTGATCGGTCAGCCCTGTCGCGATATGCGAAAGCTGTGTCGGAACGGCGCTGGCGCGGGCGAGGGCGATAGCCGTGAGTAACTCCTCGTCGCTGCGTTTTTCCAGAGCCAGCAGGCACAGGTTTCCGTAGCCGACCAGCAAACCATGGGCGAGGTGGCGGGTTTTCGGGCAGGCGGTGAAACCTTCATATAATGCATGCGAAGCGCCGGTGTGTGCGCCGTTGCTCATGATGGAAGTCAGTCCGGCGTAGAGGAAAATAGCGTCGAGCACCTGTTCGAGAGCGTTGTTGGCTTTGCCGTCTTGCACCGCGAAACAGGCGTCGGCAGCGAAGTGTTCGATGAGCGTATAGCAGAGTTCACTGTTGGTTCTGGCGACACCCGCCAGGCCGGTGAGCTGACTGAGATCGCTGATGGCGCGATATTCATACCATTTTGCCAGCGTATCGCCGATACCCGCCGAGAGCCATTGCAGCGGGGCGGTCGCCAGTAAATCTGCGTCGATGACCGCTGCTGCGGGGCCGCAGGGCAACGGCATCATGTCGCGGAATTCACCGTCCTGATGATACCGGAACGCCAGCGATGTCACTGCTGAACAGGTGCCCGCAATGCTCGGTAATGTTACCACCGGAATATTACAGGCCACGCCTGCCGCTTTGGCGGTGTCCAGCGCTTTACCGCCGCCGGTGGCGATAATCACTTCCACACCTTGTGTGCGGAATACGTCGGCCAGCCGGTTGATTTCATCCTGACAACACACTCCGCCGAAGATTTCACTGCCGAGATAACTGACCATCTGCTGCTCAAGCTGATCGGCGACTTTCGCCTCGACGCTGGCAATGGCGCGTTTGCCGCCCACTAACATTGCCCGCTGGCCTAAACGCCCGCACATCGCGCCCAGATGTTTAATGGCGCCGCGTCCGCGCAGGACGCTGGCAGGGAATACCAAACGATGGGTGAACATGCATGCCCTCATAAACCGGAGTGTTTTATGAAGTATAGAAGGCGCGCCGCGGAACGGAAGAATATCAGCGGCGGTACTGTTGTACCGCATCGTGAGTTTTGCGCAATGCCTCACGCGCGCCCGGCAGACGCTGCGCCACGCCGATATACAGGCAGTCGATAATCAGTAACTGGCTGGTACGGCTGGCCATTGCGGCGGCACGAAAACCCATTTCCCGATTGCTGGTTCGCAACACAACATCGGCTTTGCGGGCGAGGGCAGCACGGCCATTGGCGGTGATCGCCAGCGTGGTTGCGCCGGCGGCTTTGGCCTGTGACAGGGCTTCCACCACTCCGGCGGTCTTACCGGAGTGAGAAATTGCCAGCGCGACGTCCCCGGCAGCAAGCTGACAGGCGCTCACCAGACTTTCATCGGTACTTCCGTAAGTCTGGGCAACAACGCCGATGCGCCGCAGTTTCTGGCAGAAATCCTGCGCGACCAGCGCCGACGCACCGGCACCGTAAATATCAATCCGTCTGGCCTGCGAAAGAACACTGACAGCCTGCTCGAGCGTCGCCGCGCTCAGTAATTGCGTCGTTTCATTCGCCCCTTTAACTTCAAATTCCAGCAGCTTTTGCAGGATTTGTTTGGGGGAATCGTTCTCGCCGATATTCGCAGCCAGCGGCATATCGACAGGCATCGGGCTGGAAGATTCTGCCGCTAACGCCAGCCGCAGCGCCGGATAGCCGGTAAAACCGAGCCGTTTGCTGGTGCGTACCACCGTGGCGGTGCTGGTTTGTGCGTACTTTGCCAGCTCCGTCACCCCCATTTTGGCGACGCCCGGTGGGTCGAGCCGGATCATCGTGATGATGCGCGTTTCCGCCGGAGAAAAGCTGCCCTGTAATGCGTTCAGTCGCGCCTGCAAATGAGTGTCACTCATGGTTATTCGTCCAGATCGCGTAAATGGTCGTCTTTGCGCAACGACATCAGTGCAAACAGGCTGACCACGCAGGTGGCGACCACGTAATACGCCGGAATATCGAGATTGCCGGTTTCTTTAATCAGGCCGGTGATGATAAGGCCCGCACAGCCGGAGAACACAGCGTTCGACAATGAATAGGATAATCCCAGACCGGTATAACGCACGCGGGTCGGAAACATTTCCGCCAGCATCGCCGGACCCGGACCGGCAATCATCCCGATCGTCGCACCGGCAATCAGCACTGCAATGCCTTTTGCCAGCAGGCTGCTTTCAGGGTTTTGCAGCAGATGCAGCAGCGGGAAACTCAGCACAATCACTGCAAAAACGGCGATCATCATGACTTTTTTACGGCCGATTTTATCGCTCAGCCAGCCGGAAGGCAGAATAGCCAGCGCGAACCCCACGTTCGCCAGCACGGTGGCCACCAGCGCCTGTAAAAACGTGGCGTGCAGCGAGGTTTGCAGATAAGAGGGCATGACCACCAGGAAAGTATAACCGCCCGCAGACCAGCCCATCATGCGGCCAATCCCCAGTGCGATGGCCTTCGCGGTCGCAATGGCAGAGGCTTTTTCTGCCGCCGTTTTTTGCACTTTAGGTTCGGCTTTTTTACTGGCGACAAAGTTGGGCGTTTCGTCGAGTTTAAGGCGCAGATACAGCGCCACCAGGCCCATCGGCAGCGCCAGCAGGAACGGAATACGCCATCCCCAGTCTTTCATCTGCGCTTCAGGCAGTGTCTGAACTAAAATTGCCACCAGCGCCACGCCGGTCAGCAAACCCAACGATACGGTAAAAGACTGCCACGCACCGTAAATACCGCGTTTACCTTTCGGTGCAAACTCGGTCATCAGGGAGACTGCACCGCCAAATTCACCGCCCGCAAACAAGCCCTGGAACATGCGCATCAGCGTTAAGAGTAAAGGCGCAGCCACGCCAATCTGTGCGTACGTCGGCAGTAAACCAATGATCGCCGTGGCGATTGTCATCAGCAGAACGACGGCAATCAGCGTCGGCTTGCGGCCAATGCGGTCACCGATGCGACCAAAAATAATCGCCCCAACCGGGCGGCAGAAAAATGCCAGAGCGAATGATGCATATGTCAGAAGTAAACCGGTCATGCCGGTCTGGCCTTCCAGCGTGAAAAAGTTACCGGCGATGATCGTCGCCAGATAGCCGTAGACACCGAATTCATACCATTCAATAAAATTGCCGACCGAACCGGCGATTAACGCGCGACGTGACTGGCTGGCGCTGGGCATTGCGGGAGAAACCTGGCGGGTCATCATAAACCTCACAAGAAAAAGGAAAGGGCGGGCAAAATAAGATGTAAATAATTTTCTAAATTTCGGTGATTATTATGTCAATAATTTTCATGAATTGAACAAAATAAAAGCGGGAAGTGTGGGGTCAGGCAGGTTTTTTGGCATAAAAAAAGCTGCGCCTCGAAAGGAGCAGCCTGTTAACGCACAGCGATTACAGCGTGTGGATGTCGATGCCGTCGCCGATATTGCTTTTCTGGTAGTAAGCCCGCGGGACTTCTACCTGATACTGTTTGTCAGCGTAAGCGACTTCCAGAATAAAACGTTCGTTCTCATAAGATTCCACCGGAATAAACCCGAAGAATCCTTCCGTGACGCTGATCGTACGGGAAGACGGAATCGCGTAGCGATGAACAATCCTTGCTCTGAGCGGTTGTTGCTTGCCGGTTAACGTATTCCATACGCGGTTAACGGGTTGCGCCAGAGAATCAATCACCTCTGAGGCCAGCGAGTTAAGAGCGGAGGGCCAGCTCTTCGGTGTTTTCATAGTCATGATAAATACCTCGTTGGTCTATATAACCCAATTCTTATAATTATCCGCTGCTAAGATCCAATCATTTTTTACGCTAAGTTTATTCAGGTTTTGTAAGTGGCTGGCAGATCTGCAAATTACTCCGCGAGAGTTTTGCGTCTTTTGCCGGATTTCCGCTCTGCTAGCAATAACGGGCAGGAAGGACACATGGCGTGATCGGCAAGATCGTAGCGCAGACAGCATTGTTTGCGGTACTGCGGGCTGTCGGGGTCGGAGGGATCTTCCGCGCGCAGCGGCTGGAATAACGGATTTTTGCCGCCATAACGCAGCTCGCGCGATTCCATCAGTTGCATACCGTCAGAGATATCGGCATTGGCCAGTTCTGCCTGTTTTACGCCCCAGCCAACGCGTATCGCGGCATTGCTCCAGTAAATGCCCGGTTTCAGACCGGAGAATTCGGCCAGCGCTTCGCAAACCGGACGCAATTGCTGCTCGATCATCACATCGAAACGCGCCATAGGCTCGGTGGATGTCAGCGCTTCGCCTTCGCCATCCAGATAAATCTGCGCCGGTAAGCCTTCTTCCTGCATACACAGGTAGACATTTTCAGCGGCGATAGGTAACTGCCAGCCATGGCGCAATGAGACGATCACCCAGGCTGGCAGCAGGGTGGCGAAATACCATTGTGACCACATCGAGATCCGTGCCCGGCGCGTATCGCACTTCGCGGCATCGGCCGCATTGGCGTCCAGATAGCGTTTGAGCACGCTGGCGCAGCCTTCCACCGTTGTCAGATGCGACATCGGCACGGCGTTAGTCACCAGCGGCGACATCGGTTTGAAAGTGTCTGCGACCCAGCTCACAGGCGTTTCGCGGAAACTGTCGAGGAATGTTTGCATCATTGCGTTATGAAGTCATTCGGCTTGGTAAATCATGGGAATAGAGTAACGAATATTAAAGCGGAATAGTAATGATTTCGATTTAGATTGAGGCAACTGTGTCGGGTTTACTCCTCCCTCTGCGAAGGAGGAGGTCTGAGGCGGGTTAGCAGATGACGCTGACGCCAGCCTGTTTCAAAATCTCACGCACCATTTTCTGTTTGTCATTGCTCAGCGGCAACGCCGGTTTGAGTGAATACACCGGCATTTCAGGGATGACCTGTGAAATGGCGTATTTGATGACGTTGTAAATCGGCGTATCCAGCGTGTAGAGCGGCGGCAGGAATGACAGCTTTTGTTGCAGTCCGACGGCGCTGGCAAAATCTTTCTCTTTAAAAGCGCGATAAATCCCGCAGGTCAGTTGCGGGGCGAAATTGGCGCTGGCAGGAATGGCGCCGTCGCCACCGAGGATCAACGTACCGAACAGATATTCATCGTACCCGGAGAATACGGCGAAATCAGGGCGCTCAGGTTTTACGGCCTGTATCGTTTCGCGGATGTGGTTCAGGCTGTCAACGGTGTCTTTCAGGCCGACAATGTTCGGGCATTCCAGTGCCAGGCGTTTGATCAAACTCACTGGCAACGGCTGGCCGGTGAGCCCTGGGTAGTTGTACATGATGACCGGTAAACCCGCGCTTTCAGCAATCGTGCGGTAATGCAGATACAGCGCCTCTTCGGTCACCGGATTGTAATAAGGATTCACCACCACCACGCCGTCTGCACCGACGCTTTTCGCATGCTGTGCGAACGCCAGCGTTTCTGCCGTTCCCGGATGCGCAGCACCAATCAGCACCGGCACGCGCCCGGCAACGTGCTTCGTGCAAAACTCTGCCACTTCATGACGCAACGCCTGAGACATATGGGCAAATTCCCCCGCGCTGCCGAGGAAAAACAGGCCGTTAACGCCGCCTTCAATGACAAAATCAATCAGACGCGCCATGCCCGGACGGTCAAGCTGCTCGTTCTCATTCAGGATTGTCGCAACAGGTGGGATCACGCCATGAAACAGTGGACTGGTCATACATTCGTTCTCCATATAAAAGTGCAAAGTATTCAACACTCCATTTATAGAACGCTGTTTCAATTTTTTATAGCGATGGGATCGAATTACATAGATTTAGCGTAGATTTGGAAGGGAGGTCACAAAGGCGGGGGTAACGTCCTCCCCCTTTGCAGGGGGAGGAGCAGGGCAAAACACACTCGCGGTGCAGAGTAAAACCAAAACTTACATCACCAGCGCCTGACCGTCTTTGCGTGATTCGGTGCCTGCCAGATAGCCGCCTGCCGGATTGGTGACAATCACCTGCGCGCCACCGAACGAATGGCCGCCGAGCGGGTCTTCGACGATCAGCTCATGACCCATCGCGCGCAGTGCAGCCAGCGTGTTGTGACTGAACGTCGATTCGATGGCCACCTGACGGCCGCCGTTGATCCGCCAGCGTGGCGCATCGATGGCCGCCTGCGGATTTTGTTTATACAGCATCACGCGCAACGCCAGTTGCAGATGTCCCTGTGCCTGCATCGGCCCCCCCATCAGGCCGAATGACATCAGCGGTTTGCCTTTGGCGTCCTGTGCAAAGGCGGGAATGATCGTATGCAGCGTGCGCTTGTTTGGTGCGACACAGTTGGCGTGCGCCGTGTCGAGCGTAAATCCGCAGCCACGGTTTTGCATGCTGAGACCGGTGCCCGGCACCACGACGCCGGAACCAAAGCCCATGTAATTCGACTGAATGAAAGAGACCATCATGCCGCTGGCATCGGCCGCTGTCAGATAGACGGTGCCGCCCGGACGCGGTGCGCCGTAGGTCACGTCGCTGGCTTTGGTGCGGTCGATCAGTTTCGCGCGTTCTGCCAGATAATCATCATTCAGGAACAGTTGAGGATCGAAGAACATATGCTCGCTGTCGGTGACGTGCTGATCCAAATCCGCCAGCGCCAGTTTCATCGCTTCAATACACAGGTGCGTGGTTTCTACCGAATCCACCGGCTGGCTGCCGATATCCAGTTTGTCGAGGATCCCCAGCGCGATGAGCGTTGCGATGCCCTGACCGTTCGGTGGCAGTTCGTGAACCGAGCCGCCCGCGAAAGACTGCTGCATGGTTTCCACCCAGTCGGCTTTATGATTCGCCAGGTCATCCAGCGTCAGCGCGCCGCCGTGAGCCTGACAATGCGCCACCATTTTTTCGGCCAGTTCGCCGCGATAAAACGCTTCGCCTTCGGTTTTGGCGATCAGCTCTAATGAATCCGCCAGCGCCGGATTACGGAAGATTTCCCCGATTTTCGGCGCACGACCTTCGGGCGCGAAACATGCCATAAAGCCCGGCTGGTTATGCAGCTTTTTGACCGCGATTTGCCACAGGCGGCCAATCAGCGGTGATACCGGGAAGCCGTTGCGGGCATAATCAATCGCCGGTTGAGCCAGCGTGGTCAGCGGCAAGGTGCCGAAGCGTTTTGCCAGTGCCACCCAGCCCGAGACTGCGCCAGGCACGGTGACGGCGTCCCAGCCGTAAGTCGGTACGGCATCTAAGCCTTTGTCCGCGAAATATTCGGGTGTCCACGCTGCGGGTGAACGGCCTGAGGCGTTCAGCCCGTGCGCTTTTTTACCGTCCCAGATAATGGCGAACGCGTCGCTGCCTGCGCCGTTACCGCTGGGTTCGAGTACGGTCAGCGCGATAGCAGTGGCGATGGCGGCATCGGCAGCGTTACCGCCCAGCATCAGCATTTTCATACCGGCCTGCGCGGCCAGCGGCTGCGAAGCACACACCGCACTGGCACCCATCATTGACGGACGCAGGGTCGGATAAGCTACGTTAAAATCGTAATTCTCAGACATGTTTCTTCCTTAAAAAAGCGGCAAATGTTTTATTCAGAACGCGGATCGAGCGCATCACGCAGCCCGTCACCCAGCAAATTGAAACCCTGTACGGTCAGGAAAATCGCCAGACCGGGAAAAATCGACATCCACGGCGACTGCTCGAGGAAGCTGCGTGCAGTATTGAGCATCGCCCCCCAGGACGCGTCCGGTGGTTGCTGACCGAGGCCGAGAAACGACAGGCTCGCTTCGGTGATGATCGCCGAGGCAATGGCCAGTGTTGCCTGCACCAGAATCGGTGACAGCACGTTCGGCAGCACATAGCGCCAGAGGATCCAGCGGTCGGGCAGACCAATCGCCCGCGCGCCTTCGATATATTCCTCATTGCGGATACTCATCACCTGCGCTCGCGTCAGGCGGGCGAAAATCGGCATCGCAGAAAGACCGATGGCGATCATTGCATTGCCGAGGCTCGGGCCGAGAAATGCACCCAGCGCAATCGCCAGCACCAGAAACGGACATGACAGCAATGCTTCCACCACGCGTGAAATCACGCTGTCCAGCCAGCCCTGCCAGAAACCCGCAATAAGGCCGAGCGGCACGCCAATCACAATCGCAATCATCACCGACACACAACCTGCCATCAGCGAGGTGCGCGCCCCCCAGAACAGGCGCGATAAAATGTCGCGGCCCAGTTCGTCGGTACCCAGCCAGTGCAGGGCGGATGGCGCTTTACGCACGGCCATGAAATCGGCCTTAATCGGATCAAAGGGTGAAATCCACGGCGCAAGTAAAGCCAGCAAGGCGAAGGTGACGACCAGTACCGCGCCAGTCACCGCACTTTTATTACGCAAAAATTTGCGCAGCACGCGGCTGGGTTCGCGTGCAGGAAGTGACGTTGTCACGGAAATCACAGAAACGCTCATCTCAGGCTCTCCGCATACGTGGGTTGACCAGCACATACAGCACGTCGGCCAGCAGATTCATCAGCAGAAAACCGACCGCAACCACCATCACCACGCCCTGAACCACGGCGTAATCACGGTTAAACACTGAATCGACAATCATTTTGCCAAAGCCCGGAATGGTGAAAACCTGCTCGCTAAGCACCGCGCCGCCCAGCAGTTCGCCGAACAGCAACGTCGTCAGGGTGATGATCGGCACCAGCGCATTGCGCAGCGCATGTTTCATGATCACTTTTTTCGGCAGAAGCCCTTTGGCGCGCGCGGTACGGATGTAATCGGCTTTCAGCACCGCGATCATCGCCGCACGGGTGTGGCGCATCAGTGTGGCAGAAAGTCCGGTACCGAGCACCGCTGCAGGCAGCAACATGGTTTTCAGGTTTTGCAGCGGGTCTTCTGAGAAAGGCACGTAACCGGACGCCGGAAGCCAGTGCAGTTTCACTGAGAACAGCATAATCAGCAGCACACCCAGCCAGAAATGGGGGATCGAAATCCCCGACAGCGCCAGAAAATTAGTGCCGTTATCTATCCAGGTGCCTTTGTTGACCGCCGCCAGCACGCCCATGGTGATGCCGATGACCAGTGCGACAATCATTGCCAGCAGCGACAGTTCCAGCGTCACCGGCAGTTTGCTGGCAATCAGCTGTAATACCGGTTCCTGTGTGCGCAACGAGGTGCCGAAATCACCGCGCAGTGCGTTGCCGACCCAGTGGAAATACTGGCTGGGGATCGGGTCATTCAGATGATATTGCTCGCGTAACTGCGCAATTACCGCCGGATCCCGTTCCTCGCCGGCCATCGCGGTGATCGGATCGCCCGGCAGTAATTTCTGCAGGGAGAAGACCATCAGCGTGACCAGAAACAGCGTCGGTATGGCTGAAATCAGCCGTTTCACCACCAGTTCTAACATCGTCTTTCCTCAGGCAATTACTTGTTCAGCGCCAGACCCTGCAAACGGATCAGCCCGTCGGCGTAAGGCACGAAACCGGTCACTTTCTTGTTAATACCGAAAATGCGCGGTTCGAAGTACAGATACACCAGCGGATCGTCGAGGTTTTCCTGGACGACGACCTGTTTGTAGAGGGCTTTACGCTTCTCCACATCGCTGGTCAGACGGGCTTCCTGCAACCACTGATCGACCTGCGGATTGCTGTATTTGCCGTCGTTCAGGCCACCTTTGGTGTTGAGGAACGAGAAAATATTGCCGTCCGGATCCGGGCGTCCTGACCAGCCGGACATGCTCATTTTGAATTCACCGCTTTGCTGGCGATCCAGCAGCGTGGCGTATTCAGTCATTTGCAGATTCAGGTTAATGCCCGCTTCGCTGACCATCGCCTGAAGCACCTGCGCAACCTGCTGGGAGGTCGGGTTATTGGCGACCAGGAAATCAATGGTCAGCGGCGTTTTCACACCGGCTTCGGCCAGCAGCGCTTTGGCCTTTTCGATATCGCGTTTTGGCACCGGAATGTCAGCGTGATACGGGCTGGCAGGCGAGAAGGCCTGATTCGCCGGCGTGTACTGCCCCTGGAACACCACCTGATTCAGTGCGTCGCGGTCAATTGCCAGCGACAGCGCCTGGCGCACACGGGCATCTTTCGCCAGCGGAGTATTGGTATTGGCGGTGCCGTTGGCGATGTTAATCGTCAGCCCCATGTACCCCAGACCGGTGGTGCTGGCCAGTTGCAGATTACTGTCGGCTTTCACCGTGGCGGTATCACTGGCGGCAATACCTTCGGTGAGATCTAAATCACCCGCGCGCAGGTTAGCGAGGCGTACGGACGCATCCGGGATCGGCAGGAACACCACTTTATCGAAGTGATAGGCCGCTTTATTCCAGTAATTTTCAAACCGTTTCAGCACGATGCGGTCCTGCTGAACGCGGCTGACGAATTCGTACGGGCCGGAACAGACCGGATGCGCCGCCACGTTGCCTTTCGCGGTCGCCTCCGGCGCCATCATGGTGCCCGCGCGGTCAGTCAGTTGCATCAGCAGCGCGGCATCCGCCGTTTTCAGATGGAAAACCACGGTGTAGGGCGCGGTGACTTCCACGGATTCAACCGAGGACAGCTCACTTTTACGCAAAGAACCCGGCAGCGTCAGATAGCGTTCGATGTTGTATTTGACCGACTGCGCATCGAATTTTTCGCCATCCTGGAAAGTCACGCCTTCACGCAAATTCATGGTCAGCGTTTTACCGTCTTCGCTGTAGGCCCAGTCTTTCGCCAGACCCGGTACGATTTGCAGATGCTGATCGACATCCACCAGGCGTTCGCACATGGCGCTGAACACGAAACGCCCGTAATAGGTGCGCGCCGTGGCCGGATCCAGCATGTCAGGATCACTGCCAAGGCCGATACGCAGGGTACTTTCCGCATGGGCAAGGCCCGCAGATGTCAGCAACATTAAGGCCGGAAGGCAGGCGGTTAAGCGGGGTGCAAATCTCATGGTCGGGTTCCCTGGGTTGAGGTTGGGATGGAAAGTGAAAGCCGCGTCTGGCTTGCTTGTTCAAACAGCGCACGCCGTAAGGTGAAAGCAGCGGACGGCGGCGGAACCAGCACCGAGGTGCGGTCGCGTTGCAGTTCGCTCCAGCGGTGGCAGGCCACCATGCGGTTATCAGTAACGGTTTCAAGTTGAGGTTCAACCAGTCGACATTCGTCGGTGGCGTAGGCGCAGCGGGTATGGAAACGGCAGCCGGTGGGCATATTGGCCGGATTGGGCATATCGCCCTGCAGCAGTGGCACCGGACGTTTCACCCCCGGCGCGAGCTGTGGCGCGGAGGCAATCAGCGCCTGGGTATAGGGATGCAGCGGCTGGTCGAAAATGTCATCGGTGCTGGCGAGTTCGACGATTTGCCCGAGGTACATCACCGCCACGCGGTCACTCATATGGCGGATCACCGCCAGACCGTGCGCGACGACGATCATCGTCAGGCCAAACTGCTGTTTAAGATTTTCCAGCAGATTGACTACCTGCGCCTGCACTGACACATCGAGCGCAGAAACCGGCTCATCGCCCAGCAGCAGTTTTGGCGATGACGCCAGCGCACGCGCAATGCCGATACGCTGGCGCTGACCGCCGGAAAACTCATGCGGATAACGGTGACTGAATGCGGCGGGCAGGCCGACGGTCGTCAGCAGTTCGCGCACTTTTGCCTGACGGTCCGCTTTGCCGCTGACGATGTTGTGCAGCCACAGCGGCTCGCCGACGATTTCTTCTACCGTCATGCGCGGGTTGAGCGAGGCAAAGGGATCCTGAAAAATGATTTGCAGGTCGCGGCGTAGTTTTTTCATCTGGTCAGCCGAAAACTGTTTCAGGTTTTCGCCTTCATAAAACACGTCCCCGTCGGTCGCGCTGAGCAACTGCAATAACAGGCGGCCAAGGGTCGATTTGCCCGAACCTGATTCGCCGACAATCGCCAGCGTTTCGCCATGCCAGACGCGCAGCGAAACGCGATCCACCGCCTGCACGATTTTGGGTTTAGTAAACAGCGTCGAAGGGCCTTTGAAGACTTTGGTCAGTCCGGCGGCTTCCAGAATGGGGCGGGGTGCGAGGCTCATGCGCAGGCTCCTTCGGCGGACAACGTAAAATAGTTTTCCAGCGGCGCAAAGAAACAGGCGACCTGGTGTGAGGACTGATGCAGCGGGCGCAAGGCCGGTCGTTCCTGATGGCAGCGCACATCGGCAAACGGACAGCGCGTCGAAAAGCGGCAGCCTTTCGGCATATCTTTCGGCAGCGGCACAGCGCCGGGAATGGTGGAAAGCGCGCCCTGGCGCGAGGCCAGCGACGGCATCGATCCCATCAGCCCGATGGTGTAAGGGTGCTGCGGATTATTGAAAATATCGTCCACCAGTCCCTGTTCAACGATCTGTCCGGCATACATCACCGCCACGCTGTCGGCGACTTCCGCCACCACGCCGAGGTCATGGGTGATCAGCAACAATGCGCTGCCGGTTTCCTGCTGGATGCGGTTGAGCAGGGCGAGGATCTGCGCCTGAATGGTGACGTCCAGCGCGGTGGTCGGTTCATCGGCAATCAGCAGTTGCGGACGGTTGATCAGCGCCATCGCAATCATCACGCGCTGGCGCATACCGCCGGAAAGCTGGTGCGGATACGCGTCCATCCGCAATTCCGGTGCAGGGATTTGCACCTTTTTCAGGATTTCAAGTGCCTGCATCCGCGCCTGTTTTTTATCCGCACCCTGATGGCGTATTACCGCTTCAGCCAGCTGATCGCCGAGTGTCAGCGCCGGATTGAGCGAGGTCATTGGTTCCTGAAAAATCATTGCCAGTTCCTGACCGCGCAGGTCGGCATACTGACGCTCGGACAGTCCGAGCAGCGAGGTGTCATTAAGGCGGATATCGCCCTGCAACACGCTGGCACTGGCGGGCAATAATCCCATCAGCGCCAGCGACGTCACGCTTTTGCCGCAACCGGATTCCCCGACCAGCGCCAGCGTTTTTCCGGCTTCCAGCTGCAAGGAAATGCCATCGAGCACGGTCGCGGGGGAACCGGAAAACTGCACCCGCAGGTCGTTGATGTGTAACAGCGGCGTGACGGGTCCGGCCGGGTCAGTCATCAGTAAAATCCTCGTCATCATCATTCAGGGTGGAAAGAAACGCCTGTTGCAGTGCCAGAAGGTGCTCGCGCATGACTCTGGCGGCCTCTTTCGGCTGGCGTGCGGCAATGTGTTCTACGATGCGCTCGTGGTGATCGTCGTAACGGTTCAGGCGCTCCTGATTTCGTGCGGCGTTACGCACCGCCAGCCAGCTCGGGTCACGGCGGATGGCATCGACCGCATCGAACAATCCGAGTAACAACCGGTTACCGGCGGCATCGGCAATCGCGCGGTGAAATGCGCTGTCCCACAGTTCAATCTGATCCGGATCGCCGCGCGACATGGTTTTCACTTTGTCCAGCAAACGTCGCATCAGCTGTATCTGTTCCGGCGTGGCGCGCAGTGCGGCATATTTCGCCAGCCCCGGTTCGAGCTGCAAACGTGCTTCCATTACTTCCTGCAAGTTCGATTGTTTAGGTAATGCCTGCAAACTCAGCGGCTGCGCAGGACCGTTCGGGCCGATAAACGTGCCTTTTCCCTGCTTGCGCCACACGCGGCCTTCTTCTTCCAGCACATCCAGCGCACGACGGATTTCACGGCGGCCAACATCAAACCTCTGCATCAGATCGCGTTCTGCCGGCAGTGGCTGAGTCTGATCCGGATGCTGCTGTATCAGATGGCGCAGCTGCTCCAGTGCTGAATTCGAGGTGCCGTTAGAAGGAGATTGCGCCACGGAGTGTGTTGTCATATTTCAGTTTCCCGCTGGGAATTAAATCGTTAGTCAGTCCTTTGCATTTTCCGAACCAATTTTGTAATGGTTCATGAGAAAGTTGTGCAAAACGGAGGATTTGTTTTTAATTTCAAATGTATAAAAAATCACCCGCTTCAAAGGATAGAACGTTTTACAGCTTATAAGGTGTTGATAATTCGCTGATATGCACAAGTGTAGTGCGTTAAAATAATGTTAACGGATCGTAATGGTGCGTGATTTCTCGGTATGAGAAGTAGATCAAATAAGCGGAATAACTTAGCTAATGGTTCGCTATATCGTTGCTTCACCAAAGAAGGAAAGGGTCGGGCGGGGTATTAAGGAATAATTCGCAGGCCGGAGAGGACGCGGGCAGTGGTTTCTTCTGCAAGATCGTGAGTGCTGGTGAGGTTTTCGCAGAGAAGCGTGCAGGGCAAAACCCTAAATAATCCGCCCCTGAATTTAAGATCGTGCGGGCGATTCAGAAATCTTGCTGAACGGAGCGGCCTGGAGACCAGAGGCTCCAGGACCGAGTGAAGGAATCGCGAAGCGGCAAGATTTCCAGCCTGTCGCTGAAATACCTGAAACATAGCCAGCGAGCGGAGCGCGCAGTGAAAGAGCCGGAGATTCCTAAGAGGCGCGGCGACAGGCGCCTCTTAGGGCCAGTGTGGGTGGCAACCCACGGTCTTTGTTTGTGGCTATCGTCAGAATTAACAGCGTTATACGTCGCTTATCCCCCGATCATCCCCGACAAAACCCCTGTCTAATACCTATCATCAGAGGGGTGCAAACCCAACCAGTCTTGACTCTGAGGGCTGAGGCCGTCCGAAGAAATATCCCTGAAACAACGTACAACCTTCTTCTTTCAGACGCCGGAACTGCTCGTCGGTTTCCACACCTTCTGCCGTGGTCTGAATGTCCAGACTGCGGCTCATGCCGGTGATTGCCCGGATGATCGCCAGTGCTTCGCGACTGTCCTGCATATCATTAATGAACGACCGGTCGATTTTGATTTTGTCGAACGGGAACGAACGCAGATAACTCAGTGATGAATAGCCGGTGCCGAAATCGTCCAGTGCAATACGCACGCCGAGCGCCTTCAGTTTGCGCAGGATGCTGATGTTGCCCAGCGTATTGTCGAGCAACACCGATTCGGTGATTTCCACTTCCAGACGCGATGGATCCAGCCCCGAAGCTTCCAGCGCAGATTCCACCACAGACACCAGCCCGCTGTTTTTAAACTGGATCGGCGAAAGGTTTACCGCAACAGTCTGATTGCCTTTCCAGGTGGTGGCTTCGCGGCAGGCCTCGTGCAAGGCAAATGAGCCAAGACTGTGGATCAGCCCCGTTTCTTCCGCAATCGGAATGAAATCGACCGGCATAATCAGCCCGTTTTCCGGATGCTGCCAGCGCATCAGCGCTTCATATCCGATGACGGCATCATGACGCGCGTCGGTGATCGGCTGATAATAAAGACGCAGCTGATTGCAGGTAATTGCATCGCGTAAATCCATTTCCACCACGCGGCGTTTGCGGGCGGCGGCATCCATTTCGAGACGGAAATCTTCGTAGCGGTTACGGCCGTTACGTTTGGCTTCGTACAGCGCCATATCTGCGCAACGCAACAACTGATCCGGGGTATTTTCTGCCGAATCTGCCAGCGCAATACCAATGCTCAGACCGACAGACAGCGAATGACCGTCGATGATCACGGGCGGGCGCACTGATTCAATCAGTCGTTTGGAAATCTGATGCGCCGCTGAAATGTCTTTCAGCCCCGGCAGCACCACGGCAAATTCATCGCCGCCAATGCGCGCGAGCGTATCGTCATCACGCAGCGTCATGCGCAGGCGTTTGGAAATAGCGCGCAGCAGTTCATCACCAATCTGATGGCCCAGTGCGTCGTTGACGTTTTTGAAGTTATCGAGATCCAGACACAGCGTGGCGGTGTGGCTGTGGGTATAACTGTCACGCTGCAACGCTTCGCTCAGACGCTGGCTAAACAGAATACGGTTCGGCAGACTGGTCAGATTATCGTGATGCGCCATGTGATGAATCCGGGCATGCGCGGCCTGCTGGTCGGTCACGTCGTCGGCGATCATCATCACGTAACTGGTCTGCGGATCGTTGCCGCGGATCACCGAACTGGTGGTCTGTAACGTGCGGTCGCCGATGGCGGTCAGCAACTGCTGTTCGCTGCGGTGAACGCCTTCCGCGCGCAGGCATTCGTCCGACTGCTTATTGATAAAAGTGCTCAGTCCGACGCCCATGCAATCCTGCGGACGTTTACCGAGCATTTTTTCACGTGAAATGCCCAGTAAACGTTCTGCCTGACGGTTAACCAGTAAGATCTCGCGGGAAACCGCATTCTCAACAATGACGGATGACGGAATATTGGCGATGACCGTATTCAGAAATTGCGAGAGGGAGGCCAGTTGTTCACTGTTGGTTTCAGCCAGTTCTTTGGCCTGCAGTAACGCCTGTTCGGCTTCACGACGCTCAGTGACATCGCGGGTGATCTTGGCGAAACCTATGATTTCACCGGCCTCACGCAACGCTTCAATAATGATATGCGCCCAGAAGAGGGAACCATCTTTGCGCTGTCGCCAGCCTTCGGATTCGTATCGGCCCGTTTCGCGCGCCGTTTCCAGGCCGTGCTGCGGCCAGCCGCTTTTGCGGTCTTCTTCGGTGTAAAAACACGAGAAATGTTTTCCGACTACTTCTTCAGGCGTATACCCTTTTGCCCGCTGCGCACCGGCATTCCAGTTCGCAATAATGCCATCGGGTTTAAGCATGTAAATCGCGTAGTCTTCCACGCGCTGAACCAGCAACCGATACAATACATCAGAATCTTCGCTCATTTTATTTTGCCTGCTAGCCTGCCGCCTTTACGGGGATCCTTCCGTATCAAAGTCCGGCTAAATAGTGCGCCTGTCCCGACGCATTTTTGCTGTGATGTGCGGATGAAACGTTAGCATAAGATAATTCTTACTTCGTCAAATTTTGCTTCTAACGTGCTTAAATTTAAGCATATTTAGCAAAAAGATCGGCCTTAAGTGCAATTCACTCTTTGGGTTTTAAATAGCACGGGAGTTATCGGCAGACGGGGAAGTAACTTTAATAAAAAGGCACACAACGTTCAGGCGTTACACGTGTTTAATCAGCATGCAAAAAAGCCGCAACAGTGTGCGGCTTGTCATGAAATTGTTTAGCCGCGATGTTCGGGCTTATTCATCTCCGGCTTTGGTTTCACCTTGTGATGAACCGGCACCGGTTTAGCTTTGTGATGCGCAGGCTGATGATGAACAACCGGCTTGTGCGTTTTATGTACCAACTGCGGCTCTTTAACCGGCGGCTGACGCGGGCCTTCAGCAAAGGCGCTGACACTCGCAGCCAGCAGTGCTGCGCAAAGAACAACCATTCCAGATTTTTTCATTTTTGTTTCCTGTGTCCCGTCATGACGGTGGATCATGTTCACGCGCACAATGCAGGGCAAAGGGATAAACGACAATTCGGAAAAGGCTTAATCGGTGGTGTTTAACGGGTAATTTAAACCACGTTTACGGAAAGCTTAAGGACGTGCCGGGGGAACATTCCCCCACGCGTCATTTTGCTGGCAACCCCAAATCCGGATCACACCGCATACGATCCCAGCCGGTGTAATTTTTCACCTCAGGCACTTTGTTGGGGATGTTCTGGAAATTGGCTCTGTAAGTATCGATGGTCCAGTGTTTTGGTCCGGCGAATGAGTTCCACGAAACGTATTCATTGCCCCATTTACCGCCGCCATATCCGGGGCGGATATGATGGGTTTGCATCTGTCCACGGCTGTTTGCAACGGTATAATCAATGCCACTTCCACCGGGTTCAAGCCGGGGATCGTCAAAGGGCTTTGAACTCATATAAAGATCGCCCTGTTTGGTCAGCACATAGCCCTGATCGTTGACGACGGTGATGGATTCAATTTCTTCGCGTTGCGGGCCATCAGCTCCGTACTGGACTGCGCCGGAGCCGGGGGCGAAACGTGATCCCTCCCATGTGCGGCCATAATCTTTTGAAATCAAGAAACCAGACAAGTCATCCCAGGGAATCGCAATGTATTTTTCAGAGGGATGGACAAATTTAAAAAATGAAATCCGAAATATTGGGTTGTCACGATGGACCACTTCAGTCCGTATATTTCTTGTTATGTCGATGTACCACAACGCGCCTTCGCAATGATTTCCTTCCAGTTCGAGATAACGGTGAGCGTCAAACCGGTAGACGATTTGCGTGGGTGGGGCTGCGGCCGCTGTATCACAAGCCGTCATCACTAATAGACCAGACAGGATGAACAGATTTTGGGAGAGCTTCATTTTGCTGGCAACCCCAAATCCGGATCACACCGCATACGATCCCAGCCGGTGTAATTTTTCACCTCAGGCACTTTGTTGGGGATGTTCTGGAAATTCGTTCGGTAAGCGAAAATGGTTCTGGGTGGTGTACCCTGCAATGAATTCCATGAAACATAATTTTCACCCCATTTTCCACCCCCATATCCTGGCCTGATATGATTAGTTTGAGCCTGCCCGCGGCTGTTGGTGAATGTATAATCAATGCCACTTCCACCGGGTTCAAGCCGTGGGTCATCAAAGGGCTTTGAACTCATATAAAGGTCGCCCTGTTTGGTCAGCACATAGCCCTGATCGTTGACGACAGTGATGGATTCAATTTCTTCGCGTTGCGGGCCATCAGCTCCGTACTGGACTGCGCCGGTGCCGGGGGCGAAACGTGCCGCATCCCATGTGTGACCAAAGTCCTTTGAAATAGCGAAGCCCCCAGATTCATAAGATGGTATTGCAATATAACGTTGCGAAGGATGAGTAAATTTAGGGATGAAGATTCTGTAGCCAGTGTCAACATCATAAATCTGGTGTTGAATACCCCTTTGAGAATCTATATAGCGCAAGCCACCCTGGCAGTGGTATCCCGTTAATTCCAGATAACGGTGGTCATCAAACCGATAAACAACCTGTGTTGGCGGAGTTGTCGGTGTTGCATCACAGCCTGTTATTGAACTGATAGCCAGCATTAACTCCCATACTTTTAATCGCTTCATTATTATTTCCCTATACAAGCAAAGGTTTTGGCATTTCCCATTGCAATACATTGGTAGTCCCCGTACAGAGAACATTGGGTTTTTCCCGGGCTCCGTAGTCATTCATTACACCAAGTTCACCAAGTGGCATACCCTTAGGGAGTTCCGGGTGATTCATAAATTTTTTTATATCATCGAAGGGTAAAAGCCCATCCCGATAATAAGCCTTCACATTGGGATCCGGATTCATTTCACGACGCCAGTCAGCTTTTAATAACAATCCTTCCCAGAACTCCTGATATTCAAATGCCTGACATTGCCCGATGGCCAGATCAAACGCGGTAGATTTCTGCGCCACTTCAATATTGGTTACAATGGAGGAGTGCTGACTGAACGTGGTATCCATTTTTATTGCACGGTCCAGTTCTTTATCTGTCATCCGGCGTAACAGTACAAGCTGGCGGAAATAACCATTAAGTTCATGATAAATACCGCTGACAATATCCCAGGGATATTGGCTTCTCAGCTCTTCCAGCTGGGCTTCATTCAGCGCCACACCATTATCCAGATATTGAAATTGTGCGGAGGCGGGTACATCAATACATTCGGCAGGGAACCGTTCAGCTTTCATCGCGGATTTAGCAATTTTAGGATCGTTACCGCTCAGTGCCGCCTTATAACCTTTGCCCTGTGCCATCAGCTTAAAGACAAACGGATCGGGTAAAACCGGGGCATTGACGGTGACGTCGGTAAATGAATAACCGGTATCTGCGGAATCATCAGATTGACGCGCAGGCATCTCAAAATGAAACGCTGTCTTATCGCCCACGACGACGTCTTTACAGAAAACACGCTGATAGAGGTTATCGCCTGACTGAGCTTTGATTTTGTCAGGGATCCCACGCCAGCCGAATCCCTGAATGGGTGACATGGACACGACCTGATCGTTAGGGCAGAAATAGTTATATACCTTGCCGAAATTATTGCGGTTATAAAGCGGGTCGTTCCACAGTGATTTATTTAATGAAATACAGCCGATGTCGTGCAATTGCTGAAGATAGGCACTGTCATGAGAGGTTGCTCCCGGCTGGTACAGAGGGTTCTGTGACATAAGCCGGCAAAAATTGCTCAGCGTTTTTTGCCGTCCCTGACGGGTTTGCTGATTTCCGGGCATGGCGTTTTCCAGCCAGCGGTTCTCCAGCGCATAGGGTGAATGATTGAGTACTACGCAGTCGGCAGGCGCTGCGCCTTCAGCCTGCACCCACATATTGGCCAGCATGGTAATAATCGTGCCCTGACTGTGGGCAACAATATTAATTGTGTCATTCTGGGTTAACGGATTTTGTCTTATATCTAAAATCAGATCGGCCAGGCGGCGTGCGGCATAAGCCTGATAAATCCGGTGCGGATTTTCATAAATCGGATGACTCCAGTCACCGTGATTTTCGAGATCACTGCGGGATTTGAATAACCCGACGGCTTCTAAAATACGGCCGGATGCACCGGGACCAAACATATCAGGAATGCAGGTGGTGGCATTTGCAAAAGTGCCGCCGCCTTTGGCGGATGTCAGATCAAGCCAGTTATTGAGATTGTCGATATTCTGGTTGTCGTGTTGTCGAATTTTGACTGCGTCATTTTCACGGTAGGTATCGTAAGGCAGGTCAGCGTTATTATATTTTTCGAGTAAGTCTTTTCGGTATTGCTTCTGATCCTGCTCCCAGGTTTCATGGTCGACCGGTTTATAACCCCAGTAAAACGGGATCACCGGTGAGCGGTTAGCGACCCCGATACAGGTGTGATCCTGCACGCTACAGGTGAGCTTCGCGACATTGTCATCGGCGTCGGAAATCATGAATTCGTGCGTTTTCCATTCATGCGGATGAAGATCCTGACGCCCCAGCCGGGTATTCAGCCCGGCACAGATGCCGGTATCCTGATCCTGGTAAGCCTCACCGACATCATTCACGCCGTGAACCAGAATCACAATGCAAGGAAGCGGGCGCATAACGGCACAGTTTTGAATTGTCATTGCGCCTGCACTGACAGGGCGACAAATATCATCCTCTGATAAAAACTTTGGATTGCGAATATTTTTGTGAATCATTTCACTCATCGTTTAACTCCATCTAAACAGCAGTTTGAATAACTATTCCCTATAAGTAATTTCAATAATAATTTTGTTAAAACAATAAATTAACGGTGTGAGTCTACCACGTCAGCGCGGTTTAAGATAAGGTCCGCTCGTCACTGATTCCCGCAAAATAAGTTCTGATACAAACTTATTCTGGTCGGACAAATAGCCGCCATCGAGCATGGAAATAATCTGGCTGATGACTTCGCTGACCATATCGCTGACCGGATCTTTCACGCTCGACAGCGCCGGAATAAGAAACGGCGCGGTCGGGATATTATCAAACCCGATCACCGAAACATCGGCAGGGACGGCAATTCCGGCCTCGTTCAGTTTCTTCATCGCGCCGATCGCCATGTCATCGTTACTGGCCAGAATGGCGCTGAACGTCTGACCGCCCGCAAGCAGGGCTTCCACGGCGGCGGCTCCGCTGGCGGGTGTCCATTTTCCGGGAATAATCAGCGCATCATTTACCGGTAAACCGGCTGCCGACAGCGCCTCTTTATAACCTGACAGGCGTTCAATCGCGGTCGGGGAATCCATCGAGCCGGTGATAAAAGCAATATTACGATGACCACGCTCAATCAGTGCTCTGGTGGACTGAAGACCTGAACCTTTGTGATCGCAATAAATACAGTGGCTCTGATGTTTTCGTAATTTACGGTTCACTACCATTACCGGCTTATTATATTTATCGATGATGTCATCCATTTCATCGACAGATAAAAAGCGCGGATAAATAATAATTCCGTCGCAGCGCAAATCATGCAGAAACTGAATGGCTTCACGTTCTTCTTCAGCGCTGTGTTTGCCATCGACCAGGATCAGCTGACGTCCGTTGGCATCGAGTTTTTTGGCGGCCTGTGAGATTAACTCACTGAAATAATTGCCGTTATACAGGGTATTGGTGACCACCAGTCCGATGCACATTGACTTGCTGGTTGCCAGATTTCGTGCCAGCAGATTCGGCCTGTAGCCGGCTTCTTCAATCGCTTTAAACACCTGATCTTTGGTTTCCTGGCTCACATATCCCTTACCGGAAAGCACTCGGGAAACGGTGGCTTTGGAAACTCCTGCTTTATTAGCCACGTCCTGCATTGTTGACATCAGCCGCACCCAAAAAAAGAAAAATTATCTGCCATTCTACACATTCCCTGCGTTTTGCGATGAATTCAGCCCGGCTGAACGTCAGCGGGAGATCGCCATCACAAAAATAAAACAGCGTTGCAGATTTTTATTGAAGTCATGAATAGAACTGCACATTCTCGTATGAAACCGGTTACCTACCGTTTCACAGCATTACACAAAAAAGCATAACGTTTCAAAAAAAAGCGGTTTCCCAGAGGCCAGGGCTTCTGAAGAACATTCATAACCCTATGAATCCGAGAGAGTTGTTACTCATGTCTAAAAATTTTGCAGCAATATCACAGTCGATCGTCGCGGCAATCGGTGGGGCAGAGAACGTAGCCGCAGTGACGCACTGCATGACACGTCTGCGCTTCGTGCTGAATGACGAATCTGCCGTTGATACCGCCACGCTGAAAGCCATTACCGGCGTGATGGGTGTGGTGCGCAATGAAAAACAGTGCCAGGTGATCATCGGTAATAACGTTTCTCAGGCCTACGCTGAAGTGCTGAAATTGCTGCCGGACGGCTTTGCAGCGGCCAGTGATGACGCGCCGGCCAAAGGCAAAATCACGCTCAAACGCATTGGCTCCGGCATTCTTGATGCACTGATCGGCACCATGTCACCGCTGATCCCGGCGATTATCGGTGGCTCGATGGTGAAACTGCTGGCGATGATCCTGGATATGACCGGTGTGTTCGACAAGGGGGCATCGACGCTGATTATCCTCAACACCATCGGCGACGGGGCGTTCTTCTTCCTGCCGGTGATGGTAGCGGCATCGGCGGCGGTAAAATTTAAAACCAATATGTCGCTGGCGATTGCTATTGCCGGGATCCTCGTCCATCCGGCCTTTATCGATTTAATGGCGAAAGCCGCGCAGGGGCAGAAAGTCGAATTTATCGGTATTTCGGTGACGGCGGTGAAATACACTTACACGGTTATTCCCGCGTTATGCATGACCTGGCTGCTGTCGTACATCGAAAAATGGGTTGATCGTATCACGCCGGTAGTGACCAAAAACTTCCTCAAACCGATGCTGATCATGCTGATTGCGGCACCGATTGCCATCATGCTGATTGGCCCGCTGGGTATCTGGATCGGTACCGGGATTTCAGCGGTGGTGTATACCGTTCACAGTTATCTGGGCTGGCTTTCGGTCGCCATTATGGGCGCGGCCTGGCCGCTGCTGGTGATGACCGGCATGCACCGCGTGTTCACGCCAACCATTATTCAGACCATCGCTGAAACCGGTAAAGAGGGCATGGTGATGCCATCAGAAATTGGCGCGAACCTGTCGCTGGGCGGTTCTTCGCTGGCGGTGGCCTGGCGGACCAAAAACCCTGAACTGCGTCAGACCGCACTGGCCGCAGCGGCGTCGGCGATTGTTGCCGGGATTTCAGAACCCGCGCTTTACGGCGTGGCGCTGCGCCTGAAACGTCCGCTGATCGCCTGTTTAATCAGTGGTTTCATTTGCGGCGGTGTGGCCGGATTAGGCGGACTTGCCAGCCATTCGATGGCGTCACCGGGGCTGTTTACCAGCGTACAGTTCTTTGACCCGTCGAACCCGATGAGCATCGTCTGGGTAGCGGGTGTAATGATCCTCGCGGTGGTGATTTCCTTCTTCACCACGCTGTTACTTGGATTTGAAGATATTCCGGTGGAAACCGTGGTGCCAAAAAATATAGCACCTGAATCAACGGCTTCCGCCGCCTTTGCGGTTTCGCAGAGCGCAGTTAAATAAATTAAAGGAGAGGATTTCTCATGGCAGCTTCAGCATTTCCTGACGGTTTTTTATGGGGCGGCGCGATTGCCGCTAACCAGGCCGAGGGCGGCAGTTTTGAAGGCGGCAAAGGCCTGACCACGGTCGATATGATCCCGCACGGCGCGCACCGTCTGGCTGTTAAAACCGGTCAGGAAAAACGTTTCTCATTTAAAAGCGACGAGTTTTATCCGGCGCATCAGGCGATTGATTTCTACCATCGTTATAAAGAAGACATCGCACTGATGGCGGAAATGGGCTTTACGGTATTCAGGACCTCGATTGCCTGGAGCCGGCTTTATCCCAACGGTGATGAACTGACGCCGAACGCGGAAGGCATCGCGTTTTACCGTGATGTGTTTGCGGAATGCAAAAAGTACGGCATCGAACCGCTGGTCACGCTGTGCCATTTCGATGTGCCGATGCATCTGGTGATCGAATACGGGTCTTGGCGTAACCGTAAAATGGTCGAGTTTTTCGCCCGTTATGCGCGCACCTGTTTCGAAGCGTTCGACGGACTGGTGAAATACTGGCTGACGTTTAACGAGATTAATATTCTGCTGCACAGCCCGTTCTCCGGTGCCGGTTTAGTGTTTGAAGAAGGCGAAAATCAGGAGCAGGTGAAATATCAGGCGGCGCATCATGAGCTGGTCGCCAGCGCTTTAGCGACCAAAATCGCCCATGAAGTGAACCCGCAAAATCAGGTGGGTTGTATGCTGGCGGGCGGGAACTTCTACCCGCAAACCTGTAAACCTGCGGACGTCTGGGCAGCATTGCAAAAGGATCGCGAAAACCTGTTCTTCATCGACGTTCAGGCCCGCGGAGAATACCCGACCTACACCCGGCGCGTCTTTGCGGAGAAGGGCGTTAACGTGGTGACGGAACCGGGCGACAGTGAAATCCTGAGAAATACCGTCGATTTCGTTTCCTTTAGTTATTACGCGTCACGCTGCGCGTCAGCAGACATGAATGACAACAACAGCAGCGCGGCCAATATCGTCAAATCGCTGAAAAACCCGTATATCGAAGCCAGTGAATGGGGCTGGGGAATCGATCCGCTTGGCCTGCGCATCACCATGAACATGATGTACGACCGCTATCAGAAACCCCTTTTCCTGGTGGAAAATGGCCTCGGCGCGAAAGATGACATTAACGCGCAAGGCGAAATCAACGACGATTACCGCATCAGCTATCTGCGCGAACACATTCGCGCGATGGGTGAGGCGATCACTGACGGCGTGCCGCTGATCGGCTACACCTCGTGGGGGTGTATCGATCTGGTTTCCGCTTCGACCGGTGAAATGAGCAAGCGCTACGGCTTTGTTTACGTTGACCGCGATGATGCCGGGAACGGCACGCTGGAAAGAAAGAGAAAAAAATCGTTTTACTGGTACAAGAAAGTCATTGCCAGTAATGGTGTGGATCTCGGCTGATTGTGCAAAGGGGAATATCTGCATATCAGATATTCCCTTTAATCGGAACGCATTAATTATTCATCTTATTTACGGAGTTCATTTTCGTCATTATTGATGGTGATTAATATTATTATTTCCCGTAACAAACATGAAATATAATTATCCCATTGTATCTAATCTGATTTTTCTCTTTCCAGTTTATCCATTCTCTCTGTTTTAATTTCTTACTTCGTCACTGCATTAACATTTCCTGATGGCTTCGCAAATCAGGTAAAAAGAGTGTGATCTTAACTCCATAACCTGAGCAAGTAATTTGCAGCCATTCTCTGCAGAGAATAAAAGACAGCTAAACATGTCATTTAATGCAGTTAATATCAGGAGTGATGAATGAAACAGCAGTGGAGCAGGGAGCAGGCATCCGCGTGGAGCCAGCAACAAGGCTGGATTTGTGGATTTAACTATCTGCCACGTACGGCGGTGAACTGGACGGAACTCTGGCAGCGCGACACTTTTGATGCGCCAACTATCGATCAGGAACTCGGCTGGGCGCATGAGGCAGGTTACAACCAGCTGCGGATCAATCTGCCGTTTATTGTCTGGCAGGATGACCGCGACGGCCTGCTGGCGCGCATTGACGAGTTTCTGGCGATTGCCGCCCGTCATCAGATTAACGTGATGCTGACGCTGATGGATGACTGCGGGTTCTCCGGTGACGAACCGTTCCCCGGACCGCAAAAAGCGCCGGAACCGGGTAAACATAACAGCCAGGCGGCAGCCAGTCCGGGGCGCGATGTGGTGTGTAACCGCGATATGTGGCCGGAAGTGGAGCGTTATGTGCGCGATATTATCCGTTATTTCCGCACCGATAAACGTATCGCCATCTGGGATTTATATAATGAGCCGGGTAACCGTGGCACCTTCGCCACCGGGCTTGAGGAAGTGCTGTACGACGAAAAACTCGAAGTCTTTGCGCTGGAACTGATGCAAAAGGCGTTTGTCTGGGCGCGGGAGGAAGATCCACAACAGCCGCTGACTGTCTGTGCCTGGCATGTCTCGCAGGATCCTGATGAACCGGAAAGCGAGTTCTTCACCCATCCCATTGATGTCGAGGCAGCAAAACTTTCCGATATCATCAGTTTCCACGCCTACGTCGCCACGCCGAAACTTTTGCAGGCGCTGCGTTTCTGGCAGAAATACGACCGTCCGGTGCTGTGTACGGAATGGCTGGCGCGCCACGTCGGCAGCGTGTTTGAGGAACAACTGCCGCTGTTCAGCGCATTCAATGCGGGCTGTTATCAGTGGGGATTAGTACGCGGTAAAACGCAGACCACGCTGCCGTGGCCCTCAGTGCGTAAAGGCAATCAAGATTATGCGCATCTGTGGTTTCATGATGTGCTGGATGAATATGGCATTCCGTTCCGTCGTGCTGAAATGGATCTGGTCCGCCGTTTAACACGAATGAAATAACGCTCAGGGTAGTGATTTATACACTGCGTTAAGTTCTTCAACAGGCGATACGCGTCTTATGTCTGGTCTGGTCATTGCTATCGCTTAATGCAGAAATTATAAAAAAAAGCCTTCGCGAGCGAAGGCCAGTGAATCATCACTAAAATTTAGTTTTGGAACGAGAGTCGTGCTCCCGGAACGATGTTAGTACCCTTTAGGAATTTGGCCTGAGAAATCGCGTTATGTAATTAAAGAAAGTTTACCTGTGATTTCCGCAAAACTCGCACAGGTCGCTTTACGATGAAAAAAGCCGCCCGGTAAGGGCGGCCGCGCTTCAGTTTTAAGACTCCGGCTCTGCTTTTTTTCCGGCCAGCATGGCTAAGAAGTCATATTTTTGCTGCAACTCTTTCTCTGCAGCGGCATACAACATTTCCGCGACTTCGGGCTGCTGGGAATTCAGGCGACGGAAGCGTTGCTCATTGTTAAGCGTATCCGTCAGACCGCTGGAAGGCGGCCTTGAATCCAGTGCCAGTGCCGGTTTGCCTTCTTCCACGCGACGTGGATCGAAGCGGTATAACGGCCAGAAACCGGTGGTGGTCAGCTGTTTCATCTGGTCATGGCTGAGCGCCAGATCGTAACCGTGCTCCTCGCACGGGCTGTACGCGATAATCAGCGACGGCCCCGGATACGCTTCGGCTTCCTGAATGGCTTTAACGGTCTGGTTCAGCTGCGCGCCCAGCGAAATCTGTGCCACATACACATGACCGTACATCATCATGCTGACGCCCAGATCCTTGCGGGATTTCCGTTTGCCCTGTTCGGCAAATTTGGTCACCGCGCCAAGCGGCGTCGCCTTCGACTGCTGGCCGCCGGTGTTGGAATAACACTGGGTATCGAGCACCAGCACGTTGACGTTTTCCGTCAGACTCAGTACGTGATCCAGCCCACCGAAACCGATGTCATACGCCCAGCCATCGCCGCCAATCAGCCAGATGGATTTATCCACCAGATAATCGGCGTCGGTTGCCAGCTGACGTGCATCCGGCGTATCAATATCTGCCAGAATTTTGCGCAGCGCCGTGACATGTTCGCGTTTCACTTCCGGCGTGGACGTTTCATCGCGCAGGCCTCCTAAAACCTCAGCCGGAATATGTTCTTCCAGCGACGCAACTAAACGCAGCACGCGACGACGATGCTGATCAACGGTCAGACGGAAGCCCAGCCCGAATTCAGCGTTATCTTCAAACAACGAGTTTGCCCAGGCCGGACCGCGGCCCTCTGCGTTGGTGGTGTACGGCGTTGAAGGCAGGTTGCCGCCATAAATTGACGAACAGCCGGTGGCGTTGGCAATCAGCAAACGATCGCCGTACAGCTGGGTCAGCAGTTTGATGTAGGGCGTTTCGCCACAACCGGAGCAGGCACCGGAATATTCAAACAGCGGCGTGATCAGCTGAGACGTACGGATATCGATGCGTTCCAGCGTGGTTTTATCAATTTCCGGCAGTTTCAGGAAGAAGTCATAGTTGGCGCGTTCTTCTTCCAGATGTTCGATACGGTCAGCCATGTTAATGGCTTTAATGGACGGATCCTGACGATCTTTCGCCGGACACACTTCCACGCACAGATTACAGCCGGTGCAGTCTTCAGGGGCAACCTGCAACACGTATTTCTGGCCGCGCATGTCGCGGGATTTCACATCCAGAGATTGCAGTGCAGACGGCGCGTCTTGCATAAACTCCGGCTGAACCACTTTGGCGCGGATCGCGGAATGCGGGCAAGCCGCGACACAGTGGTTGCACTGAGTACATAAATCCGGCTTCCAGATCGGCACTTCTTCGGCAATGTTGCGCTTTTCCCATTGCGTGGTGCCTGTCGGCCAGGTGCCGTCCGGCGGGAAGGCGGAAACCGGCAGCGCATCGCCAAGACCGGCCAGCATGGTGGCGGTGACGGTTTTGACAAAATCCGGCGCAGCGTCGGAAACAATCGGCGGGCGCTTGCGTGGATTTTCCGGGATAGCCTGTAACGGCACTGAAACCAGTTCTTCCAGTGTGGCGGCCAGCGCCATCCAGTTGCGGGTGACGATTTCCTCGCCTTTGCTGCTGTAGCTGCGGGCAATCGCGCCCTGCAACTCGGCGAGTGCCTGTTCGCCCGGCAGGATCTGCGTCAGGTGGAAAAACGCCATCTGCATGACGGTATTAATACGTGCGCCGAGTTTGCACTCACGGGCAATTTTGGCGGCGTTGATCACATAGAAACGGGCTTCACGCTGGATAAGCGTTGCCTGAACTTCCAGCGGTAAACGCGCCCAGACTTCATCAGCGCTGAACGGCGTATTGAGCAGGAAAATGCCGCCCGGACGCAGACGTTCTGCCATCTGATACAAGTCGATAAACTGCCACTGATGACAGGCGACAAAATGCGCCTGGCTGACCAGATACGCAGATTTGATCGGCTTTTCGCTGACGCGCAGATGCGACACCGTCAGACCACCGGCCTTTTTCGAGTCGTATACAAAATACCCCTGCGCATACATCGGGGTGCTGTTGCCGATGATCTTGATGTTGTTCTTGGTGGCAGACACGGAACCGTCGCTGCCCAGCCCGTAGAACAGGGCTTCGAGCGAAGCGTGCTGCGGTAAATCTTCTTCCACCACCGGCAGCGAAAGGCCGGTTACGTCGTCATAAATACCGACAGTGAAGCGCGGACGCGGCTGGCTGAGTGACAGTTCGCGGAATATCGACATTACACAGTCAGGGCCAAACTCTTTCGAAGATAGCCCGTAACGTCCGCCGGTCACTTTTGGCAGTGAATCACGTTCACCACGGCTATAGGCTTCTGCCAGCGCGGTCATCACGTCGAGATATAATGGCTCGGCCAGCGCGCCCGGTTCCTTGGTGCGATCGAGCACCGCAATACTTTTCACCGTGTGCGGCAGCACGGATAACATATGTTCCGCGCTGAAAGGACGGTACAGACGCACTTTCAGCACGCCGACTTTCTCACCGCGCGCATTCAGGGTTTCAATCACTTCTTCGGCGGTGCCGATGCCGGAACCCATCAGCACAATCACCCGTTCAGCCTGGGGATCGCCGACATATTCGAACGGCTTATATTCGCGACCGGTCAGGGCCGCAAACGCATTCATGGCGTCGATAACGTGCTGGCAGGTGGCGTTGTAATAAGGATTGGTGGCTTCGCGCGACTGGAAATAGGTATCCGGATTGGCCGACGTTCCGCGGATCACCGGATGGTCAGGCGAAAGGGCGCGGGCACGGTGCGCGTCAATCTGCGCCTGCGGCAACATTTGCTGGAGCGTGTCATCGCTCAGCGGGGCAATTTTGTTGATTTCGTGTGAGGTACGGAAACCGTCGAAGAAATGAATAAACGGCACGCGGCTGTTGAGGCTGGCGACCTGAGAAATCAGCGCGAAATCCTGCGCTTCCTGCACGCTGGCGGCAGAGAGCAGGGCGCAACCGGTCTGGCGCACGGCCATCACATCGGAATGATCGCCAAAAATCGACAGCGCATGGGTCGCAACGGTGCGTGCTGCAACGTGCAGCACGAACGGCGTCAGTTCACCGGCCAGTTTGTACAGCGTCGGGATCATCAGTAACAGACCCTGCGACGAGGTGAAAGAGGTCGACAACGCACCGGTCTGCAATGCGCCGTGAACGGTAGAAATCGCTCCGGCTTCGGACTGCATTTCCATTACCGTCGGGACGTCGCCCCACAGATTTTGCTTTCCTTCGCCTGACCACGCACCGGCAATTTCGGCCATGGTGGAACTTGGTGTGATCGGGTAGATGGCAATCACTTCGTTAGTGCGATAAGCCACGGAAGCGACTGCGTTGTTACCGTCAGTGGTGATCATGGAATACCCTTTTGCGTTGCTCACAATAGCGGCCAGCAGGAAATTCGTTCTGCTGGCGAGAATGTTAAAAGCTTAGCAGAGGGCGGATTAATCGATTTATCCTGATTGTGTGCAGGGCTATTTCGCTCGAATTTTGAACCTGTTACGCCATGACCAGCAGGGTATGGATTTTTATTAGCCGCTGCCAGAAAACACAACGTCAGCAGCGGGCAAATAGGAAGGATGTGTAAATGAAACCGGGATTAATTAATATCGATACGTTTTATTCCTTTCACCGACATCAGCGCCTCATACAATTTATCCACGCTTTGTTTCGGACGCAGGATCACATCCAGAACCAGTTCACATTTGCTTTCATCTTCGTCGCGCTGATTCACTTTGATATGGCCGGGACGAATACGCATTTTCTGCAACGCTAATAACACCGCCGGCACGCTTTCCGGCATCAGACGTATTTCAATTAAATGGTGATGCCCGACCCAGTGATTGCTGATCTGACGAAAGACCTCCAGCACAATTAAAGTCATGAAAGCACCATATATACCGATTTCGTACAACCCGCTACCAATCACCAGACCAATGGCGGCGGTGACCCATAAACCCGCGGCAGTGGTTAAGCCTTTCACGATCTGTTTTTGAATAATGATGGTCCCGGCACCGAGGAAACCCATCCCGCTCACGACCTGCGCGGCGACACGGCTGGGGTCGAAGCTCACGTGGGTTTGCATCAGGATATCGGCGAAACCGTATTTCGACACAATCATAAACATTGCGCTGCCGATACCCACCAGAATATGAGTGCGTAATCCGGCTTCTTTAGCGCGCAACTGACGCTCAATACCGATTAAGCCGCCCAGCGCGCCGGCGAGGGCAATACGCAGGAGAAAATCTGTCAGCATAAAAAGGCTCCTTGTTGATTATATTTTCCAGTGTATGTAGACGGAAAAGAGGTTAATAACCGTTAATTTTATTAGCCAAAGAAATAACCAGACGAAATAAAATGTGTCTGAGTGTTTAAATACCCCATTTTTTTAGGAAAAAGTTGATGTTATTTCTCCGGAGGGCTCGACGGCGATGAAATACGTCGGATATGATGGCGGTTCGAAAATATTCCCCGTCATATTCAGGAGCAGGACAGATGATCACTGCGTTTCGCGTGTTACTGGCCACGGGTGTGCTGGTGTTAGCCGCATGCAGCAGCCACGACGACCCGGCTGATGTTGTGCAAAAAGGCAACAGCGTTAATATCGGACAGCGTGCCGTTAATATGGACAGCCCGGCTTATGCAGCCTGTTCTATGGCGGGAGGACAGTTACGTATGGCACCGCAGCTTGATGGCAGCCGTGTCGGCATGTGTTCGATGTCCAATGGCCGTCAGTGCTCTGAAGGTGCGCTGATGCAGGGACTCTGTAAAGCCTGATAAAACGCCAAACTACAGTTTGGCGTTTTTGCATTCGTGCTACGACATACCTGCTGTTACATACGGTCTTTCAGACGATATACCAGCTGGTGTTTGCCCTGCGTCAGGGTCAGTTTGTGATCCTGCAAGGTGACTGCCGCGCCGTTATTCAGAACGTCGCTGATCACGTGATCCCATTTATTCAGATTTTCATCCGGGCACAGCATCATGGTGGACGCCAGACCTTTCACGGTCAGCACGTTGTTTTGCAGCTTGCCCTGACCCATGAAGTTGTTACACATTTTGCCGGAAACATGCATGTTTGAGCCGAATTCGATTTCCGGAATACGCCCCTGCGCCGCAGGAACCGTCTGACCATCGACACTCAGCAGCTCAAAGCGATGATGCTGCAGGTCGTTTTGTTTCACAGTAGTGTCTTGATTCATGCTGCAGGCACCCAGAGTCATCGCGGCGGCCAGAATAAACAGTGACTTCTTCATCTTCTCTCCTGAGAAATATTCCTTAAGCACTCGTCAAGTCGATACATTGAACTGACTTATGCAATATTTGTTGGAGTATTATAGCGTGAATGAATTGTGATTTTAAGCCCTTAACTCCCTCTCCTGCGATGTAGCTTAAAACCTTGTCTGTCTTTATCCCGTCATCTCCCCATCATAAAAGCGTCATTTCAGCCCGATAGGTTATGCCCATCACGAGTCAGAGAGACACCGGCGGCATGAGCTATTTATCACTTCATCACATCCGAAAATCCTGGGGCAATAAAGTGGCACTCAACGACATCAGCTTTGATGTGGAAGAGGGTGATTTCATTGCGTTGCTGGGGCCTTCCGGTTGCGGGAAATCCACCATGCTGCGCACGATTGCCGGACTGGAGTCCGCCGACAGCGGGGCGATTTATTTCCAGCAGTCAGACGTTTCAGCGCTCACACCGTCACAGCGCAAGCTTTCTATGGTGTTCCAGTCCTACGCGCTGTTTCCGCACATGAACGTTCGCGAAAACCTGTTATTTGGACTGCGGGCGCGCGGCGAGGATAAGCGTCATTTCGCTTCGCGGTTGCAGGACGTCAGCAAACTGATGGAGCTGGAAGCCTTGCTCGACCGTCTTCCGGCGCAGCTTTCCGGCGGACAGCAGCAGCGCGTGGCGCTGGGCCGGGCGGTGATCGCCAATAACAAGCTGTGTCTGATGGATGAACCGCTTTCTAATCTGGACGCCAAACTGCGCCAGAGTATGCGTCGTGAGATCCGTGCGATTCAGAAAAAACTCGGCCTGACGATGGTGTACGTCACCCACGATCAGACCGAAGCGATGAGCATGGCCGACAAAATCATTCTGCTCAACGACGGCTGTATCGAACAACACGACACGCCGGACAATCTCTATAACAACCCGACCAGCATTTTTACCGCGCAATTTATCGGGGTGCCGCCGATGAACATTTTGCCGTTAGAGCGCCGCGGTCATGATCATTATCTGGCCACCATGTCCTTGCCGGTGGTGGAAAATTTCCACCCGGACGCCCTCAGTCTGGGGTTGCGTGCAGAAGATATTCAGCTGATCGCCGCCGAAAATGCCAGTCTGACCGCGCAGGTGATAAGCCACGAATACATGGGCGCAGATACGCTGATAGCCTGTGCCTTAGCCGGATATAAGCAACCGCTGACCGTTAAAGTCGCCGGGATGAAACGCTACGCCGAAGGTCAGTACGTCGGGTTGCAGTGGGCGACGGGCGCACAATATTTCTTCTTCACCGCGGACGGAAAGCGCTGCTATCAGGCGGAACAAGCCTGCCTGCCTTCAGATACCCGCGTCGCTGTTTAGCACTTATTTTTGAGTCACTTTTATTCTTAAAACGACTATTACCGAAGGGAACATCATGGCTATTGCGCACCGTTACACACGTCTGACCGCAGCGATGCTTTTAATCACCGGAACGTCCGCTTTTGCAGCGGATCCGTTGAAATTACAAATGTATTACCCGATCGCCGTGGGCGGAAAAATCAGCCATACGGTGGATACGCTGGTGGAAGACTTCCAGAAAACACATCCGGATATCAGCATTCAGCCGGTCTATACCGGGGATTACGCCACCACCGTCACCAAAGCGCTGACCGCGTTTCGTGGCGGTAATGCGCCGCAGATTGCAGTCATTGGCGACATTGAAGCCTATTCGCTGATCGACGCGGGCGCGATTTTGCCGGTCAGTGATCTGGCAAATGACGCAGACGGCAAAAAATGGATCGACGGTTTTTATCCGGCCTTTATCCGCCACATTCAGGACAAGGTGTGGGGGATCCCGTTCCAGCGGTCAACCGTGGTGATGTACTGGAACAAACAGGCATTTGAGAAAGCTGGGCTGAATGGCGATACGCCGCCAGCGAACTGGCAGCAGGTGGTGGATTTCGGCAAGAAACTGGTGGTACGTGACGGTAACGAAGTGAAGCAATGGGGTATCGAAATTCCTTCCACGCCAAACGGTTACTGGAACTTTCAGGGGATTGCAGCCACTAACGGCAGCCATCTGGATAACGGTAAAGGCACGGCGGTCACGTTTGATACGCCAGCCAACGTTGAAACGCTGCAGTGGCTGACTGATTTGTCGCAAAAAGACGGCGTATCGCCAAAAGGTACTATTGCCTGGGGCACCACGCCGCAGGACTTTATCGACGGCAAAACGGCGATGATGGTGACCACCACCGGCAACCTGACTACCGTGCGTGAAAACGCCAGATTCCCGTTCGGAGTGGCGATGTTGCCAGAGAAAACCCGGCGCGGCAGCCCGACCGGCGGCGGCAACCTGTACGTTTTCAAAAACACCACGCCGGAACAACAGAAAGCCGCCATGGCGTTTATCCGCTGGGTTTCTGCGCCTGAGCAGGCCGCCCGCTGGAGTATCGCGACGGGCTATGTCGCCACATCACCCGCCGCGTGGGAAACACCGGTCATGCAGGATTACGTGAAACAGGTGCCGCAGGCACTGGTGGCGCGCGAGCAGCTTAGATATTCACAGCCGGAGCTGTCGACGTATAACAGCGTGCAGATTCAGGAATTGTTAAACCACGCTATCGAAGCCGCTGTAACGCAGGCCAAAACGCCGGCAGAGGCGCTGAGTTCTGCGCAGAAACAGGCCGACCGCCTGCTGAAACCTTATCAGTAAGGAACGGCATGAGTATCTTGCACACTGTTGCACCGGCCGCCCGCACACGCGGGCTGTCTTTACAGCTTTATGGTTATCTGCTGCTGTTGCCCGCTCTCTGTTTTCTGCTGCTGTTTACCCATTATCCGGCGCTGGCGACGGTGTGGGAAAGCCTGTTCAGCGCCGCGCGCAGCGGACATGCGCCGCAGTTTGTGGGTCTGGATAATTACCGCGCACTGCTTGATGACGACATCTTCATGCTGTCGCTGCGCAATAACCTGCTTTATGCCGTGATCACCATTCCGCTGTCGGTGGTGCTGGCGCTGATGATGGCACTGGCGGTGAACCGTCGGCTGCGCGGTAATGCCATGACCCGTGCGGCGTTTTTCATTCCTTCGCTGTTGCCAATGGTGGCGATTGCCAACCTGTGGCTGTTTTTCTATACGCCGCAACTCGGCTTGCTCAACAAAGTGCTGGCGCTGTTTTCGCTGCCTGCGGTCAACTGGCTCGGCGAACCGGGCACGGCGCTTTACAGCCTGATGGCGGTTTCCGTCTGGCGCGAAGCCGGATTCTTTATGATTTTTTATCTGGCGGCGTTGCAGCAAATCGATCCGCGTCTGGCAGAGGCGGCACAAACAGAAGGGGCGTCAAAACGCTATTTCTTCTTTCGTGTGCAGTGGCCGTTACTGATGCCGACCACGCTGTTTATCCTGATTAATGCCTCGATGAATGCTTTCAGGATTGTCGATCAGGTGATTGCCATGACCAGCGGCGGGCCGAACAACAGCACCAGTTTGTTGCTGTTTTACATCTACCGTACCGCGTTCAGTTACTGGGATTTGCCGGCCGCGTCAGCCATGACGGTCGTCCTGCTGGTGATCCTCGCCGCCATTGCGCTGATCAAATTTAATCTGCTGGATAAAAGGGCGCACTATCAGTGAATCGTTTTTCTCTCAGCCGTTTTTCCCTGAACCTTGCCATCTGGCTGGCCGCTTTGCTGTGGTTTTTGCCAGTGCTGGTGTCGGTCTGGGTGGCGCTTCATCCCGCTTCGGCGCAGGGCAGTTTTTCGCTGTTTGCACCGCTGACCCTGCAGAATTTTATCAATGCCTGGAACGCGGCACCTTTTGCCCGTTATTTTCTCAACACCACCTTGCTGGTGCTGATGATTGTGGTCTGCCAGCTGATTCTGGCGACGCTGGCGGCGTATGCGCTGGTCAGATTTAAACTGAAAGCAGGCGGCTTTATCTTCGCGCTGATCTTGCTGCAGCTGATGATCAGTCCCGACGTGCTGATCCTGAATAATTACAAAACCATTGGTGCGCTGGGGCTGCGTGACACGCTGGCCGGTATCGCGCTGCCGTATTTTGCCTCAGCGTTTGCCATCTTCCTGCTGCGCCAGACGTTTAAAAGCATCCCGCTGGTGCTGGAAGAAGCCGCCATCGTGGAAGGCGCCAGCCGGTTTTATATCCTGCGCAAAATCTACATCCCGCTGGCGAAACCGATTTACGTCGCCTTTGCGCTGGTTTCCATCAGCTTCCACTGGAACGATTTTCTCTGGCCGCTGGTCATCACCGATTCGGTGAAAGTAAGGCCGGTTACCGTCGGGCTTCAGCTGTTTTCTGCGCCGGAACAGGGCGTGCAATGGGCGCTGATCAGCGCCGCGACACTGACGACCGTACTGCCATTACTGGTGCTGTTTCTTATCTTTCAGCGCCAGTTTGTCCAATCGTTTATGCGGGCAGGGATCCGATAAGACCCTGACAGGAGAATATTATGACCGTCACGACCTCATCCCCTTTGTTATCTGAGCGGCAGGCACTGGCGCTGGGCAATGTCAGTTCACTGTACGCGCCGCCGGAGGTGCACGATGCGCTGGTGAACGGCGCGCGGCTGCGGTTCGGGCTGATTGCGGATCCACAATATGCGGATGCCGATCCGCATAACATTCGTTATTACCGCAACAGCCTGAATAAACTGGCTACTGCCATCAATGAACTGAATGAGCAGAAACTCGATTTTGTCGTCACATTGGGTGATCTGGTGGACCGCGACTGGACAAGTTTTCAGGCGGTTCTTGACCGCTATGACGCGCTGAGACATCCGCATGCGGTTCTGATTGGCAACCATGATGCGCAGGTGATTTCTGAACATCTCGGCGCGCAGAAACCGGCGATTGGCCTGCCGAAAAGTTATTATTCGTTCAGTTTGCCGGGCTATCGTTTTCTGGTCATTGACGGCAACGACGTCAGTTTGTACTGCAATCATGCCAACGGTGACGATCATCAGCTGGCTGAATATATGCTGGAAGAACTGACTGAATGCCAGCAGTCGCAGGCGCAGCCGTGGAACGGTGCAGTCGGGCGCAAACAGCTGGAATGGATTGAACAGAATTTGCGCGAAGCCCGCGAACGGCGTGAAGGGGTGCTGGTTTTCGGACATTACCCGCTGACGCCGGTGAACAGCCATAACCTGTGGAACTGCGAGACGCTGGTCGAACTGTTTTGCCGCTATGAGGTGCGTGCCTATTTTGCCGGCCATGACCATCGCGGCGGCTACGAACGTGTCGAAAACACCGATTTTATTACGCTTAAAGGCATGGTGGATGGCGAAAGCAGCCTGCCATTTTCCTCGGTGACGCTGGCCGACAACGTCCTGACCATCACCGGCTATGGCACGGAAATCAGCCGGGTGCTGAGCCGCTGACAACACCGCATACCATAAAAAAGGCTCACCGAAGTGAGCCTTATCATTCATAGGTGTTTTATGCGGTGAGTAGATTCGGGCAGTGAACGCCTTTCGACAGCTGATCAATATTCATCAGCGTGGTTTCAGAAATGCTGGTCAGCGCATCGCTGGTCAGAAACGCCTGATGGCCGGTGAACAGCACGTTGTGGCACGATGACAGGCGGCGGAACACGTCATCGAGGATCACTTCGTTGGAGTTATCTTCGAAGAACAGATCGCGTTCATTTTCGTAAACGTCCATACCCAGCGCGCCGATCTTTTGCTTTTTCAGCGCATCAATCGCGGCGGTGGCATCAAGCAGTGCGCCACGGCTGGTATTCACGATCATCACGCCGTCTTTCATTTTGGCAAACGCACCGGCATTTAGCATGTGGTGGTTTTCTGGTGTCAGCGGGCAGTGCAGCGAAATCACATCGGATTCAGCATACAGCGTATCCAGATCGACATATTCCGCGCCGAGTTCGAGTGCCAGCGGGCTTGGGTACGGATCGTAAGCCAGAATACGCATGCCGAAACCTTTCAGAATACGCATGGCGGCCACACCGATTTTACCGGTGCCGATAATCCCGGCAGTACGCTGATACATATTAAAGCCGATCAGACCTTCGAGAGAAAAGTTAGCTTCACGGGTGCGCTGATATGCGCGATGAATGTGACGGTTCAGACACATCATCATACCCACGGCATGTTCCGCCACCGCTTCAGGCGAATAGGCCGGTACGCGTACCACTGAAATTCCCAGCTCTTTTGCTGCGTCTAAATCGACATTGTTGAAACCAGCACAACGCAGGGCGAGAGTTTTAATGCCGAGGGACGCCAGCTCCTGTAACACTTCGCGGCAACCATCGTCGTTAACGAAAATACAGACCGCATCAGAACCTATCGCTGTTTTCGCCGTTTGCGGGGTCAGCAGAAAATCGAAAAATTCCAGCTCATAGCCATAATGTTGATTGACCAGTTCCAGATATTTCCGGTCGTAATTTTTAGTACTGTAGACAGCCACTTTCATGGTGTTTCTCCGCAGTGAGTTTGAATCTCTGGCGAAACGGTTTCCGACTGTTTTATAAGGAATAAACAGTTTCAGAAACAATTCGCAATATGCTACCAAACTAGCAGAGCGCAGGGGCGCAGACAATTTATCCCGTGCTATTTGGCTCAGGTGTTCTGGCAATCCGGCCATCAGTTGTTACGCTAATTATGATATCTTGCGGGCGGTTAGGTCATTTAGTGAAGCATAAGACAAGGCAAGTCATGAGGAACGGACTGAAGAGAAGCGCGCAGATACTCCTGAGTATAGTGGTGATTGTCGCATTACTGATGTGGGTGTTATGGAAAACCGTGCCGCGCTGGTTGCCCGTTGTGGCCGGTCACTGGCTCCCCGCAGGCACACAACTGACGCTCAAAGGCGCGCCGCGCTGGGCTGGCGGCGTCCTTCAGTTGCCGGGCGTCGGTTATGCCGCGGGTGACTGCCAGCTTGCGATGGCGCGCAATGCCCGTCTCAGCCGTAATGACGCGCGCTGGGCGCTGAAACTGGAGGCCCTGAGCGTCGACACCGCCTGTCTGGCTAAACTGCCCAAAAGTGACAGTCAGCAGACGTTTTCGCTGGCCGATATTCAGCAGATGTTGCCGCCCGGCGATATCAGCATCGTTCATCTTTCCGTCACGCCCTGGCAGCGCTATGCCGGTCAATTGCAGATCAGTAATGCTGACGGCACGCAGCATCTTTCCTTTAATGGCGAATCGCTGAAACTCGACGCGGTGCTTGACGGCAACCGCCAGCTGGCTATCCACTCTTTCAGCCTGACGCCTCCGGGCAGCGACCAGCCGCTCACGCTTAGCGGCAAACTGCTGCTGCCCGCGACGTTAGACACTCTGCCGGAATCCGGCGAACTGCATGCCGAAATGCAAACCGCGCAGGTGCCCGGTCCGCTGGATATTCAGCTCAGCTGGCAGGCGACTGAAGGCGTGCTGACATTGACAGAAAAAGACAGCCAGCAGCCGTTACTGATGCTGCCGTGGAAACTGAGCAATAACGTTTTAGACATTACGCAAGGGCAGTGGCGCTGGCCGTATGGGTCGCAACCACTGGCCGGTGGCGTAAATCTGACGTTGAGTGACTGGACGCCGACGTTCGATCAAACCAATATCACGGCACGTCTGAACGTGCTGACGCAGGGCCACAATGGTAAGGCGAATGTGGTGCTGACGATGGGGCCGGGTCGCGTCGGGCTGCTCGACAGTAATCTCGGTTTCCGCATCACCGGCCAGGCCAATTTACAGGCGACGTCGCTCAGTGCTTCGCTTCCCGGCCAGCTCAGCGGCTCGGTTCTCAATCCGACACTGTCACTGCGCAGCGGTTCACTGTTGCGTGCGTGGGGGAAACCGACGCCGGAGCTGACGATCAGTGATGCACGCTGGCCGCTGGCGGGCGTCAAAGTGTCGGCTGAGGGCGTCAGCGGACCCCTTCAGGCCATTCTTAAAGCACGCCACAGCTTCTGGGGCGCGTTTGATTTACACCTCAGCGGCAAAGCGCTGGCGTTCTGGCCGGATATCGGACAGTGGAATTTCAACTACTGGGGCAACGGTCATTTGCCGCCGCTTAACGGTCGCTGGGATATGTCCGGCAAAGGTCAGTGGCATGACAATCTCATCAGTATTAATTCGCTTTCAACCGGTTTTGACCGGCTGCATTACGGCCTCGTTGATGTCGATGCGCCGCGTCTGACGCTGGAACATCCTCTGCAATGGAAACGTCCGCCTTCTTCCCGTTTTAAACCGCAGTACCCTGATTTACCGACAGAATTTAAAGGTGATATCAAACTGGTGGCGAAAAAAATTGCGCTGGAGAACGGCGGATATTTGCCTCCGGCAACGCTGGCGTTACAGCTCAGCGGCGACAGCCCCGACAGTTTCACGATGCGCGGAATGCTTGATGCCAAACCGATTGGGCCGATCCGGCTTAACGGGCGCTGGGACGGCGAACGTCTGCGCGGCGAAGGCTGGTGGCCTAAACAACAACTCACCGCGTTCCAGACACTGCTGACGCCGGATCTGAACATTAAATTACGTGCAGGCTCGTTCTACGCGCAGTCTGCATTCTCGGCGGCGCGCGGGCAGGGATTTGTCGCGGGCGGCCACTGGGTCGTGAAAAATGGCGGCTTCTGGATGAAAGACGGCGACCTGAGCGGGCTGGATTTCAGTCTGCCTTATCGCCTGAAGGATCAGGTCTGGCAGCTCGGCGTGAAAAAACCAGTGACGCTGCGCATTGGTGAAGTCAATAATCTGGTCAAAATGCAGAATGTCACCGCTGATTTACAAGGCCATTATCCGTGGAGTGAAGCGACGCCGCTGACCCTGAGCAATCTGGGCGTCGATATGTTGCGCGGGCACCTGAGCCTCTCTGCACTGCGCATGCCACAGCATGATGCCGCGGTGCTGAAGCTGGAAAAAATCAATCTCAGTGAATTATTCACCGCGCTCAAACCGAAACAACTGGCGATGTCGGGCGTGATTTATGGCGAGCTGCCGCTGTACGTGGAAAATCCGCAGTGGATCATCCATAACGGCTGGATCAGAAACGACGGCGGCCTGACGTTGCGTCTCGACCCGCAATTCGCGGACGCGATGGCCAGCGGTAATTTTGCCAATAATATGGTGATTGGCCTGCTGCGCTACCTGGAAATCAGCCGTTCTGATGCGCTGGTCAGCCTGGATAATCTTGGTGTGTTGTCCATGAAAGCTAAAGTGGACGGGGTGAACTACACCGACACGACGCACGGCGGTGACAAAGAAAAACGTGAAATCGTCCTCAATTATTCCCACGAGGAAAACATCTACCAGCTTTGGCGCAGCTTGCGCTTTGGCGACAATCTTCAGGAATGGCTGCAACAGCAGATGTCTTTGCCTGCGAATTCGCTGTCAAAAGGCTCCGCTGCGGCCGGGCAGAAAAAGGATCCAACAGTGAGGAAGGAACAATGAAACTGCAATTTGCAGGACCGTGCTTGGCGTTTTGCGTAGTGATGCTCAGTGGATGTGTACCGCGCATCGAACTGGCTGCGCCTAAAGAGCCGATCACTATCAATATGAACGTGAAAATTGAACACGAAATTCACATAAAAGTGGATAAAGACGTCGAAGATCTGCTGAAAAATCAGAGCGATTTGTTCTAGGAGCGCGTATGTCCGGGATGTTTTTTAGAACTATCAGCGTCATAACGAGCAGCTTCAAACGAAGCAGTATAAAAAGAAGCAGCCTGATGTTGCTGGCCGGTGGTTTGCTGTTGTGCAGTCAGGCGTTTGCGTTAACGCTCAATGAAGCCAAACAGCAGGGGCGCGTAGGCGAAATGCTGTCCGGTTATCTGGCACCGCTAAAACAGGATGCCGAAAGCATCGCGCTGGCGAACCGTATCAACGAGGCGAGAAAGCAGCAATATCAGCAGGTGGCACAGGAAAATAATGTCAGCACGGACGACGTCGCAAAACTGGCAGGGCAGAAACTGGTCGCCAGAGCCGGAAAGGGTGAATACGTGCGGGGCATTAACGGACAGTGGTTACAGAAGTAAGGTTTACCGAAGAGAGCGGATTATTTAGGGATAAACGGGGCAAAAAAAAGCGCGCCTCTCGGCGCGCAATAGTTTTATCACAACTTCATCTGAGCGGAACGGACAGATTCTTAAGTGAATGGATGCTCAGATTGTGATCACTGCAATTATGCGGCAGCCAGCTCTTTGATCGCGGCGTCGATGGCAGCTTTCGCATCATTCTGTGCTTTAGTCGCCACTTCAGGACCGTATGCGATGCCTTCAGCGTAAACGAATTCTACGTCGCTCATGCCCAGGAAGCCCAGGAACAGGGACAGGTAAGGGGCAACCAGATCGCTTGGGGTGTCTTTATGGATACCACCACGGCTGGTCAGAACGATAACGCGTTTGCCTTTCACCAGACCTTCAGGGCCTTTCTCGGTGTATTTGAACGTCACGCCAGCACGGGCAACCAGGTCAAAATAAGTCTTCAGCTGTGTCGGGATGTTGAAGTTGTACATTGGTGCAGCGATGACGATCACGTCGTGCGCCTGCAGTTCTTCAATCAGGGTGTTGGACAGCGCCAGTGCTTCTTCCTGACGTGGAGTCAGCGGAGCATCGGAAGGACGCAGTGCGCCAACCAGTTCACCATCTAATACAGGGATTGGGTTAGCTGCCAGATCACGAACTGTTACGGTAGAACCGCTGTTTGCAGACTGATACTGTGCCACCAGGTAATCGGCCAGTTGGTTTGACTGAGAGAAGTTAGCAAGAATGCTTGATTTGAGAACGAGGACTTTGCTCATGAGTGAGTTCCTTAACTGTGTGGTACATAGGGTTTCGGGTTTTATAACCAGAGTATCCCCGGAATGGAACTTACTTTATTGTTAAAGTTTATTCAGTGATAGCGCAATATTTAGAGACCTATCATCGATTTTTTTGAACAACTTGAAATCCGGTCGTTAAACCACCCGTTTTCAGCATCTTCAACACCTTGTGTTAACATAGACACAAGCAGGCAAGGCGTGAACCTTCCTCATCACCCATTCAGATTCAGCTGGCGCAGAAGGTTTGCCCCCCGGCTGACATGCAACAAGGAATTCCGAACGTGAAATCACCGCTCGCGGCATTATCAGCGCAGTTAGACGGGCTGATGCTACGTGACCGGCAACGCCTGCAACGTCGTTTGCAGGGTGCCAGAAAGATTGATAAACCCGAAGCACTCGACGCGTTAAGTGCTGAAATCCAGACCGCTATAAACGAGAGCCTGAAAAAAGTCAGCGCCCGTGAAGCGTCACGGCCAAAAATCAGCTATCCGGAAAACCTGCCGGTCAGCCAGAAGAAAGACGACATTTATAACGCTATCCGCGACCACCAGGTGGTGATTGTCGCGGGCGAAACCGGCTCCGGTAAAACCACGCAGATCCCGAAAATCTGTATGGAACTCGGTCGCGGAATCAAAGGCGTGATTGGTCATACTCAGCCGCGTCGTCTGGCGGCGCGTACCGTGGCGAACCGTATTGCTGATGAGCTGGATACCACGCTGGGTAACACGGTCGGCTATAAAGTCCGTTTTAACGATCAGGTCAGTGAAAACACCCTCGTTAAGCTGATGACCGACGGTATTCTGCTGGCAGAGATCCAGCAGGATCGCATGCTGATGCAGTACGACACGCTGATTATCGATGAAGCGCATGAACGCAGCCTGAACATCGACTTTATCCTCGGTTACCTGCGCCAGTTGCTGCCAAAGCGCCCGGATCTGAAAGTCATTATCACCTCCGCGACGATTGACCCGCAGCGTTTCTCGCGCCATTTCAATAATGCACCGATCATTGAAGTGTCTGGCCGGACATATCCGGTCGACGTGCGCTATCGCCCGATTGTCGATGACGCCGAGGATGTGGATCGTGACCAGTTACAGGCGATTTTCGATGCGGTTGATGAACTCGGCCGCGAAAGCATGGGTGACATCCTGATTTTCATGAGCGGTGAGCGTGAAATCCGTGATACCGCGGATGCTCTGAACCGTCTGGAACTGCCGCACACCGAGATTTTGCCGCTGTATGCGCGACTGTCGAACAGCGAGCAGAACCGTGTGTTCCAGTCGCATTCAGGTCGCCGTATCGTGCTGGCTACCAACGTCGCCGAAACCTCGCTGACCGTGCCGGGCATTAAATATGTGATTGACCCCGGCACCGCGCGCATCAGCCGTTACAGTTTCCGCACCAAAGTGCAGCGCCTGCCGATTGAGCCGGTGTCACAGGCGTCGGCCAACCAGCGTAAAGGGCGTTGCGGACGTGTCTCAGAAGGTATCTGTATCCGTCTTTATTCGGAGCAGGATTTCCTGTCGCGCCCGGAATTTACCGACCCTGAAATTCTGCGTACCAATCTGGCTTCCGTTATTTTGCAAATGACGTCGCTGGGGCTGGGTGATATTGGCGCATTCCCGTTCGTTGAAGCGCCGGATAAACGCAACATTCAGGATGGTGTGCGTCTGCTCGAAGAGCTGAATGCCATCAATAACGCCGTTGACGGGCGTTATACACTGACGCCGCTGGGCCGCCAGCTGGCGCAGTTGCCGGTAGATCCGCGTCTGGCGCGTATGGTGCTGGAAGCGCAGAAAAATGGCTGTATGCGGGAGGTGATGATCATCACTTCCGCGCTGTCGATTCAGGATCCGCGTGAACGTCCTATGGACAAACAGCAGGCGTCCGATGAAAAACATCGTCGCTTTGCTGACAAAGATTCGGATTTTCTGGCGTTCGTGAACCTGTGGGATTATCTGAAAGTTCAGCAGAAAGAGCTGTCTTCGGCGCAGTTCCGCAAATTATGCCGCAGTGATTACCTCAACTATCTGCGTGTGCGTGAGTGGCAGGACATTTATACCCAGCTGCGTCAGGTGGTGAAAGAACTCGGCCTGCCGGTGAACAGTGAACCGGCTGAATATCGCGAAGTTCACTGCTCGCTGCTGACCGGCTTGCTGTCGCATATCGGTCAGAAAGATGCGGACAAACAGGAATACACCGGCGCACGTAATGCGCGCTTTGCCGTATTCCCTGGCTCCGGATTATTTAAAAAGCCGCCGAAATGGGTGATGGTTGCTGAACTGGTGGAAACCAGCCGCCTGTGGGGGCGCATTGCCGCGCGTATCGAACCGGAATGGATCGAGCCGCTGGCACAGCATCTGGCGAAAAGCAGTTACAGCGAACCGCACTGGGAAAAAGCGCAGGGCGCGGTGATGGCAACGGAAAAAGTTACGCTATACGGCCTGCCGATTGTGGCGGCGCGTCGTGTGAACTACAGCACGATTGATCCGGTGGTGTCGCGCGAACTGTTTATCCGTCACGCACTGGTCGAAGGCGACTGGCAGACGCGTCACGCGTTCTTCCGCGCTAACCTGCGTTTGCGTACAGAAGTGGAAGAGCTGGAACACAAATCCCGTCGCCGCGATATTCTGGTCGATGATGAAACGCTTTTCCTGTTCTACGAGCAACGCATCGGGCAGGAAGTTGTGTCTGCGCGCCACTTTGATACCTGGTGGAAAAAACAGCCGCAAGACAGCCTGAACTTTGAAAAAAGCATGCTGATTAAAGAGGGCGCGGGCAACATCAGCGCCCACGATTACCCGAATTTCTGGCATCAGGGCAATCTCAAACTGCGCGTGACTTATCAGTTTGAACCGGGTACCGATGCTGACGGCGTGACGGTGCATATCCCGTTACCGCTGCTCAATCAGGTGACTGAAGAAGGTTTCGACTGGCAGATACCGGGCATTCGCCGCGACCTGATTATGGCGCTGATTAAATCGCTGCCAAAACCGGTTCGCCGCAATTTTGTCCCTGCGCCCAATTACGCCGACGCTTTGCTCGGACGCATCAAACCGTTCGAAATGCCATTACTCGATGCGATGGAAAAAGAGTTGCGTAAGATGAGCGGCGTGACGGTGTCACGTGAAGACTGGCAGCTGGATCAGGTGCCCGATCATCTTAAAATGACGTTCCGCATTGTTGATGACAAAAACAAGACGCTGCGTGAAGGCAAAGACCTGCTGGCGCTCAAATCCGGCCTGAAAGAGCAGGTTCAGCAAACGCTGTCTGCGGTGGCAGATGACGGCATTGAGCAGCGCGATCTGCATGTCTGGAGTTTCGGTACGTTGCCGGAACGCTACGAGCAAAAGCGCGGTGGCTATGAAGTGAAAGCCTATCCGGCGATTGTCGATGAAAAAGACAGCGTGGCTATACGTTTGTTCGACAGCGAGCTGGAACAGCAACAGGCGATGCTCAGCGGTATGCGGCGTTTGCTGTTGCTGAATATTCCGTCTCCGGTCAAATACCTGCACGAGAAGTTGCCGAACAAAGCCAAACTGGGGCTGTACTTTAACCCGTACGGTAAAGTGCTGGACCTGATCGACGACTGCATTTCCTGTGGTATCGACAAACTGATTGCCGAATCGGGCGGGCTGGTGTGGCGCGAGGAGGATTTTGCCAAACTGCATGAGCATGTACGCGCCAACCTGAATGATACGGTGGTGCAGATTGCGATTCAGGTAGAGCAAATTCTGACCACTGTTTTCAGCATTAATAAGCGGCTGAAAGGGCGGATTGATATCACTATGGCGCTGGCGCTTTCGGATATTAAAGCGCAGATGTCCGGGCTGATTTATCGCGGATTCGTGACGCAAAACGGCTGGAAGCGTCTGCCGGATACGCTGCGTTATTTGCAGGCGATTGAACGCCGGATGGACAAGCTGGCGATGGATCCGCACCGCGACCGCGCGCAGATGCTGAAAGTGGAAAACATCCAGCAGCAATGGCAGCAGTGGTTAAACAAATTGCCGCCGGTGCGCCAGCAAAGTGAAGATGTGAAAGAAGTGCGCTGGATGATTGAAGAGCTGCGCGTCAGCTACTTCGCTCAGCAACTGGGCACGCCGTATCCGATTTCGGATAAACGTATCCTGCAGACCATGGAACAGCTGGTTTAACCGGTTCTCTAAACTAAAAAACCGCCTTACAGACTCAGGCGGTTTTTTTTATGCTCTGTAACGGTGATTCTGTGAGTTACTGAACGGGCGCAGTCACCGGTGTGCTGGCGCTGATAACGCCGGAAGACAGCGTGTTCAGTGCGTCACGAATGGCCGGAACGGCCAGCGCGCGGTTATCTGCCAGATAGCGGTCCTGCGCCGCAGGCGCGGAACTTTGAATCGCCACCAAAGACCAGCCGTCAGCATTCTTCAGTAACAACGGTGAACCGCTGTCGCCCGGCAGCGTGTCGCAACGATGCGATAACACGCCCGGTTGCGCCCAGCCTGTCACCAGACAATCCTGATGCACGTACAACTCATCCAGATGATCTTCCGGATAGCCTGCCTGTGTCACTTTTCGGCCTTCCTGCTTGAGCACGGCAGTCAGATCATCGCGTGAGCCTTCCCATAACGGCAGGGGTTTGATCGGCAACGCCAGTTTTTCATCCGTCAGGCGGACCAGCGCGAAATCAAAGGGCGCGGCTTTCGGAGGGACAATCCAGCCATCGCCATCGGCTTTAAGTTTCTTACCGAGCTTAGGATCCACCAGGGTTTGCAACGCCGTTATCTGATAACGCCATTTCTGATTGTGAGAAATAAAACGCAGTGCAATCACTTTGTCGATCTTGCCAGGAGGCGCGAGGACACAGTGACCGGCGGTGAGAACCAGATGTTTGGAAATCAGGGTGGCGGTACATAAATTACCGCTTTCGGTTTCAATCTGTCCGATGGCCTGCCACGGCCAGTGCGCTGCCGCAGAAACCTGAGTTCGCTGATCGTGACCGAAGAACAGGGCAGTTTTTTCTTTTAAGCTGATTGAAGGTGCGTCGCTGTCTGCATCATCCGGGGAATCTGCATGAACAAGAGGACTGGCGGTAAAACAGAAAAAGCACAAAAAAAGCGGTAACGCGATGCGCATAACATTCTGACCTTGAAAACAGGGAGAACCCGATAACCAGTTATTATGGAACGATTATAGACGGTTATCTTTCGTGATGGATAGATTTGTCTGATAACTCAATCTTTTGAGAAGATGACGGACGTCATCCGGGATACTTCAGAAGTAGAAGAACAGGGTGATCAGACCGCAGAGGATCAGAGAGCACAGGGTGATTTCGAACAGGTAGCGGCGCAGCATCTTCCATCAGTACCTCAAGATAAAGAACCGGAGAAAAAAACACCCGGCGAACCGGGTGTTAAATCATCAGTCTTGATAATGGTGAGTAGATACGCTCACAAGGACTTCTTACTGACTACTTATGCTGCTGGCGTTGCTTTTGCAGCTGGTGCAGCTTTTTTAGCGTGTTTTACGTGTTTTTTAGCAGCCTGCGCTTTCTGAGCTACTGGTGCAGCTTTCTTAGCGTGTTTCACGTGTTTTTTAGCAGCCTGGGCTTTCTGAGCTACCGGAGCAGCTTTCTTGGCATGTTTCACGTGTTTTTTAGCAGCCTGAGCTTTCTGAGCTACTGGTGCTTTTTTAGCTGCTTTTTTGTGTTTCTTGGCAGCCTGAGCTTTCTGCACAGGTTTTTTATGTGCTTTATGCTTAGTTGCATGAGCCGGAGCAGCGGTAGTTGCTGTTGCAGCCGGTGCCGGAGTTGCAGTGGTTTCAGCAGCGAAAGCCACTGAAGACAGGCCCATTGCAGCGGCAACAACCAGAGCTAATACTTTTTTCATGTGTAATTCCTCAGAATCTTAGTTTAAGTGTCCACCCCACTGCGGGGCCGGTGAAAGGATAATAGGCGTGCGGATCGCTGCTGTCCGTGAGTGATTGGTATCGGCGTGTAACGGAATGTACAAAGAAGGGGATTTTAGGAAAATCAGGGGATTACCGGCTGGGGCCGCGTGTGATCGGCCTTTGACTTCAAATTCAACTTCAACTTCAAGTTCAAAACCGTGGGCGTCGGCCCACACCGACCAGAGACCCGGTAACGCGCGGGCCTCTGGACTCCGCGCTTTTTTCACTGCGCGCTGTCGCGGGTATGACGGACATGTTCTGGTGCATTGGTGGGTGGCGCAAAATGTCATCGCTACGCGATTCCCGAATTTCAGGTTTACTCGGCCTACGGCCTCGCCCTTCGGGCCGTCACTTCGTGACGTTGTCTCGCTTCGCTCGGCTCGAGCCATAGGTCTCGAACCATTCATTCGGTGCCATTTTTGAGCACGCCATTCAACCTTTTTAAAAGATGAAAAACAGTCTGCCGTTGAATTTAAGATCGTGCGGGCGTTTCAGAAAACTTGCTGAATGAGAGGTTGCAGACCAAAGGCTGCAATCCCGAAATGAAGGCACCGCGCAGCGGCAAGATTTCCAGCCTGTCGCTGCGATACCTGAAACATAGCCAGCGAGCGGAGCGCGCAGTGAAAGAGCCGGAGATTCCTAAGAGGCGCGGCGATAGGCGCCTCTTAGGGCCAGTTTGGGTGGCAACCCACGGTGTTGACCTTAAGGCTCATGGGTGCCCAACTCAAACCCCATCTCTCCTGCTTATGCCTAAATCACCCATCTATATCCTTTTTTGTTAGTGGCACCGCCTTCATCCCTTATGTAATTCTCTGACTCATAAAAGAAAAACAGGTCTGTGTTTGTTCGAATACTCCATTTTGAAAAATTCGGGCGGGAGCCCTCTGAAGACTATTCATAAGGAAAAACGATGGCTGTCATTAACGTAAATAAAAACAAGATTGCTGCAGGACTGTTTCTGGCGCTCAGCACGGTTTCTACTTTTGCCGCTCATGCTGATCAGCTGGCGGACATTAAAAAAGCCGGTGTGGTGAAGGTCGCGACCTTCGATTCCAATCCGCCGTTTGGGTCTGTGGATGCCAAAACGCATGACATCGTCGGGTATGACGTGGATTTCGCGAAAGCACTGGCAAAAACGCTGGGCGTGAAACTGCAACTGGTGCCGACCAATCCGGCGAACCGTATTCCGTTGTTACAGTCCGGTAAAGCGGATCTGATAGTTGCCGATATCACCATCACGCCGGAACGCGCGAAAGTGATCGACTTCTCCGTGCCGTATTTCGTCACCGGCCAGCAGTTCCTGGTGCCTGCAAATTCGCCGGATAAACTGGATGCTTACGCCACGGCGCGTATTGGCGCGGTGAAAGGCACCACCGGCGAACAGGAATTGCATAACCGCTTCCCGCAATCGCGTGTGTTGTCTTATGACGATATTCCGCTGGCGCTTTCTGCGCTGCGCAATGGCAATGTACAGGCGATTACCCAGGACAGCACCATTCTGGCCGGTTTGCTGGATGGTGCGCCGGATAAGGCCAAATACAAAGTGCTGCCTGAATTGCTGAGCAAAGAAGAAATTGGCGTAGGCGTGAAAAAAGGCGAAACCAGCCTGCTGAAAGTGGTTAATGACGAGCTGCTGAATCTGGAGAAAAACGGTCAGGCGGTCAGCATTTATAACGTCTGGTTCGGTCCGCAGACTAAATCGCCTCAGCCGCGTCTGTTCAAAATCGAAGCCAAATAATCTGTTTTATGCAAGGTAAGACACATGCAGCAAGACACTCTCTCAACCGCAGCGACGTCTGCGGTTTTTTCACATTCATCTGCCGGAAAAACGGCAGCCGTCGAATTTCGTCAGGTCAGTAAATCTTTTGGTTCGCATGAGGTGATCCGCAAGGTCGATTTGCGTGTGGACAGCGGCGAAGTGGTGGCGGTTTGCGGGCCATCAGGTTCGGGCAAATCCACGCTTATCCGGCTCATTAATCAGCTGGAATCTGTCAGCAGCGGTGAAATTTTTATCGATAACCAGCCGACGCGCAATCTCAAAGGTGCCGCATTACGCCAGTTGCGTACCCACATCGGCTTTGTGTTCCAGCAGTTCAACCTTTATGCCCATCTCACCGCCGAAGACAACGTCAGTCTGGCGCTGATTAAAGTACATGGCTGGAAGAAAACTGAGGCGCGCGCAAAGGCAAGGGCCTTGCTGACGCGCGTCGGTCTGGGCGATAAAGCGCAGCATTATCCTGAGCAGCTTTCCGGCGGGCAGCAACAGCGGGTGGCGATTGCCAGAGCGTTAGTCACCGATCCGGGCATCATTTTATTTGATGAACCGACGTCGGCGCTGGATCCGGAAATGATTGGCGAGGTGTTGCTGGTGATGCAGGAACTCGCAAAAAGCGGCATCACCATGATTGTCGTGACGCATGAAATGAGTTTTGCCCGTGAAATCGCCGACCGGGTGATTTTCATGGACGGCGGCGAAATTCTCGAACAGGCGCAGCCGGAAGATTTCTTTCTGCGTCCTCAGCATCCGCGTGCGCAGCGGTTCCTGCAGAAAGTCCTGTTCCCGCTGCATCCGCAGGCAGGAGCAGGGTTATGAACTGGCATCCCGACTGGGCGGGTGTGCTGACCGGCCAGCCTCTGCAATGGATTATCTCCGGCTTCCTCACCACGCTGTATGTCAGCTTTATTGGCAGTCTGCTCGCCACGTTACTGGTGATATTGCTGATTGCGCTGCGACTGAGCACGTCACGTCTTGCACGCGGTGTCGTGGCGGCGTTTGTTTCTGTTTTTCGCAACACGCCGCTGCTGGTACAACTGCTGTTCTGGTATTTCGCCGCGTACGGCGCATTGCCTCAAAGCTGGCGTTTTTACATCGGTGACAACCATCCGTGGGCGACATTTCCGGGCAATATTGCGTGGCTGACGCCGGAATTTTTGTGTGCGGCGTGGGGGCTGGCGCTGTTCACGGCGGCTTTTCTGGTAGAAGAAGTGCAGGCCGGGCTGAATTCTGTGCCCAAAGGCCAGATCGAAGCGGCGATCTCTCAGGGTTTCAGCCGTAAAACGTTGCTGCTTTCAATTCTCCTGCCGCAGGCGCTGATCAACGCGTGGCAACCGATCACCGGCCAGTATCTCAACCTGATGAAACTTTCCTCGCTGGCCACCGGCATTGGTTTTTCGGAACTGACGTATCAGGTCAGCCAGATTGAAAGCTACAACGCCCACGCGTTTGAGGGTTTCGCAGTCGGGACGCTGTTGTATCTGGCGCTCGGACTGTTCCTTGGCGGGCTGATGACGGCATTTGGCCCGAAACGACCTCAGCACAGGCCGCAGGTGGTATCAAAGGAGGAAACCCGCGATGGAATTTGACTGGTCTGTTTTAAAGGATAATTTCACTTATCTTCTATGGGGAAGGCTGGCTGACGGCGAGCCGGGCGGGGTGTTGCTGACTCTTATCATGGCGGCATCGGCGGGCGTTCTGGCGTTAGTGTTCGGTGTTCTGATGGCGGCGCTGGCGTGGCGTTTCGGCGGCTGGACGCGGAAAATCCTGTTTATCTGGGCATCGTTTATCCGCGGCATTCCGCTGATTTTCGTGATTTTCTGGCTGTATTTCCTGCTGCCGGTCGTGTTTGGCGGATCCATTCCCGGCCCGCTGACGGTGATTCTGGCGCTGGCCTGGTTTACCTCGGCGGCGGTGATGCATTCGACGCTGGCAGGGCTGGAGGCCTTACCGCGCGGGCAAACTGAAGCGGGAATGGCGTCCGGCATGAGTTACGGCAAAGTGCTGTTGTTTGTGCTGTTACCGCAGGCGTGGCCGAATCTGCTGCCGTCGTATCTCGGGCTGCTGATCTCTCTGGTGAAAGACACGTCACTGGCGTTTATCGTTAATGTGCCGGAACTGACCACGGTGGCCGGGCAAGTTAATAACCGGGTACAAATATACCCGGCGGAAATCTTCATGCTGGTCGGGCTGATGTATTACCTGTTATGCGCGTCGCTGGCGTATCTGGCGGGTAAATCGATAAAACGTCGTCAGGGTTTGCGGACGTAAACCAAAACCCCGCCTGTTTCCGGCGGGGTATCTGAACTGAAGAGTCGTTGAGTTTATTGCCTTTTACTGACCGAGGATAATTCTGTATCCACACTCAGATCCCGGTCGAACCACTTCTCAGAAATCTTCTTCAGTGTGCCGTCTGCCCGTAATTCGCCCAGTGCGACATCTACTTTTTGTTTCAGTGCTTCTCCGCGTGCATCTTTTCTGAACGGCAGCGCGACCTGTTTCAGGCCAAAGGGTTCACCGACAACTTTCAGCGGCAAATTTTTATGCTTGATCTGCCCGAGCAGGATCACCTGGCCGGAAACATAGGCATCCACTTTTCCCTGCGCCACGCTGTTAACTACCACATCCATCCCCTCAAAGGTTACCAGCTTGATTTCATTTTTCGGGTCAAACTCTTTCAGGACTTTGGCATAGTTCGAACCGAGATCGGCGGCGACGGTTTTTCCTTTCATGTCCTGCAAACCATGAATGGTGGTGTTGTTTTTACTCACCGCTAACTGCGCCGCTGAGTAATAGTAGGGCGCCGAATAATCATATTTTTTGCGCCGTTCAGGCGTGTCGGCGAAATTGCCTACGGTATCCACTTTGCCGGTTTCGAGAGAGCCCAGCACGCCCACCCAGTCGGACGTTACCCATTCAACTTTATAGTGAATCTTACCGGCAACGGCGTTGAGAATGTCCGCGCTGAAACCTTTGATGGTGTCGCCCTCTTTAAAATAGTGCGGATAACCGTCCGGTGTCGCACCCACCCGCAGAACCGGCTCGTCATCGGCTTTTTCGGCAGGCTTATCGCACGCGGTCAGCAGAAGAGGCAGCGAACAAATCGCCAGTGTTAACAATCGCATAGCATAATTTCCTGTTTACCCGGCATAAGGTTTGCCGAGATGTTTTTCGAGGCGACGCTGTAACTCACTGAAAATGATGGTCAGCGCCCAGTAGACCAGCGCCACGGCGAAATACGCTTCAAAGAATTTCAGCGATTCTGTGGCCACCATTTTTCCGGCTGCCAGCAGTTCACTCACGCCTAAGGTGAACGCCAGCGAAGAGTTCTTAATCAGACCGATATAGACGTTGCCGGTCGCCGGAATGGCATTGCGGCAGGCTTGCGGAAACAGGATGCGACTGCAGGCTTTAAACATGCTCAGCCCGGAAGCCAGAGAGGCTTCCAGTTGCCCTTTATCAACAGAGTCGATGGCGGCACGGAAGATTTCCGCCAGATAAGCGGACGTGTTTAAGCTTAAACCGAGGATCACCGCATTCATGGCGCTCAGCGAATTCATCGAAGGAATAATTTGCGGCAGACCAAAATAAATAATCAGTAACTGCACCAGAACCGGCGTGCCGCGAAAGAAGGAAATATAAAGGTGTGCGAAAGCCGCGGGTATTTTACCGGCCCTGAGTAACAGGGCGAAAATAATACCCAGAACTGTAGCCAGTAAAATGGAAAGCAATGAAATCAGCAAGGTCACGGGAAGATATATGAGGATCTGCGGAATAACGCCAAGCATATAGGGGAAATCAAAATTCATTGTGCAAAGTTCCGTTTACGGCCATCAGGCAAAATCGTGTAAGAAAGAACGGGTACGGTTCGAGGATCCGGTCTGGAAGATGTTGGCCGGTTCACCTTGTTCGATAATATGGCCGTGTTCCATGAAAAATATCCGGTCAGAGACATCCCGTGCAAAGCCCATTTCATGTGTCACGATCATCATGGTTAAATCACGCCCGGCCAGCCCTTCAATCAGGTTGAGCACTTCACGGCGCATTTCAGGATCCAGGGATGATGTGGGTTCATCGAATAAAATAACGTGCGGGTCAACGGCCATGGCGCGGGCGATGCCGACGCGCTGCTGCTGTCCGCCGGAGAGAGTGCCGGGATAAGCCGCCGATTTGTGCGCCAGACCTACCTGCGCAAGCAATTCTTCGCCCCGTTCGCGTGCCTGCGCTTTGTTCAGTTTTTGGGTAAAACGTAAGATCTCAGTGATATTTTCCAGCGCGGTTTTATTTTTAAACAAATTGTAGTGCTGAAAAACCATCGAGGTCTGGCGGCGAAAATCGGCTGTTTGTCTGCGGGTGAGAGTGTCCGCGTTGATGTGTTTATCACCAATCTGGATCTGGCCGGAATCCGGCCTGACCAGCAAATTCAGCGAACGTAACAGAGTGGATTTCCCGGAACCTGAAGGGCCAATGATCGATACAACTTCACCTTTATTCACCGTGAAATTAATATCCGACAGGGCAGGGAATTGGTTAAATGATTTATTTAATCCGCTGACAGTGATCATCCGTACTCCCGCTGGTTAATATAAATAACGCGCATATTTCATTAAAATAATATTAACTTTTCGGTTGCCTGCGACAAATGCTTTAAATCGCTAACGATATGCGGGGCGTAATATTACGCAGAATGTCGTGGCTGATAATTCTTATTATGCGGATTCAGACTGACTGCCGGCAGCGCATCAATCAGCTTTTTCGTCCACGGATGCGCCGGATGGCAGAACACATCATCGACATTTCCGTGCTCCACGACGCTGCCGTCTTTCATCACCATCACCCGGTCTGCCAGATGGTGCACCACGCCTAAATCATGGGAGATAAACAACAGCGCCGTGCGGTGTTCGGCCTGCATTTTTGCCAGCAAATCCAGGACCTGAGCCTGAATCGAAACATCCAGCGCGCTGACCGGTTCATCGGCCACCAGAAGCGCAGGGTTAGGCGCAAAGGCACGGGCAATCGCGACACGCTGACGCTGTCCGCCGGACAGTTCACGCGGATAACGGTGCAGAAAACTGTCGCCAAGCTGCACTTCATCCAGCAACTGACGGACGCGGTTGCGCCGTTCCTCACCAAAAATGCCCACGCTGTCGAGGCTTTCGCCGATGATTTTTTCCACGTTATAGCGCGGATCAAATGAACTCAGCGGATCCTGCGCAATCAGCTGAATACCACGACGTTGCAGCCTGCGCTGCGTTTCAGGGACCTGACTCCAGCGTTGTCCCTGGATCTCTATCGTGCCGGATACCGGTTCGGTCAGCCCGAGGATCATCCGCGCCAGCGTGGTTTTCCCCGAACCAGATTCCCCGACAATGCCCAATGTTTCACCGGCAAAAAGTTGCAGACTGACATGACTGACCACGGTTTTACCGGCGTACTCTTTACTGAGATGTCGGGCTTCCAGCACCGGATTGGTGATGGAAATATTGCGCGCAGGCAGCGGTTCGCCACGTCTGCCTGAAAGCTTAAAACCGCGCGTCGCCGGACTCGGAACCGCTGCCAGCAACTGTTGCGTATAGGAATGTTCCGGCGCGGACAGCAATTTTTCGCCGCGACCTTCCTCCACCACTTTGCCCTGATGCATCACCAGAATACGGTCAGCCAGTTGCCCGACAACCGACAAATCGTGGCTGATCAGCAGCAGACTTTCGCCCTGGTCACGGCGCTGTTGCAGCAGGTCCAGGATCTGTTTTTGCACCGTCATATCCAGCGCAGTGGTCGGTTCATCGGCAATCAGCAAACCGGGATTTCCGGCCAGTGCGGTGGCAATCAAAACCCGCTGACGCAAACCGCCGGAAAGCTGATGCGGATAGGCGCTCAGACGGTTTTGCGCATCGGGAAATCCGACTGATTTCAGCGAGGTCATCACCTGTTCGCTGAGCAACTTCGGATCCGTTTTGCGGCTGGCGGTCAGCGCATCGCGTAGCTGCCGCCCGACCTGGCGTAACGGATCGAGCGACACCAGCGCGTCCTGCAATACATAGCCAATCTGGCTGCCGCGAATTTTACGCCAGCGCCGCTGGCTGGCGCCGAGCATGTCTTCACCGCCAATCACAAAACGGTCGGCAGTAATACGCGCTTTGGCATCCTGTAAGCCAAGCAGACTGCGCGCTGTCACGGTTTTTCCTGATCCGGATTCACCGACAAATGCCACGGATTCCCCGCGTCGCAGTTGCAGATTCAGCCCGCTGACGGCGGCTTTTTCACCGCCTGCCGCCGGGAAGTAAATCGACAAGTTTTGGATATCAATAAACAGTTCGCTGCTCATGGGCGTTTTCCTTCAAAAGTGGCCTGCCAGTAACGTCCCAGGGTATTCACTGAAATCACCGTCAGGGTGATTGCCACGCCCGGCCAGACGCCAATCCACCAGGCATTACGCAGATAATTACGGCCTTCGGCCAGCATCAGCCCCCATTCGGCGGTCGGCGGTTGCGGGCCCATACCCAGAAAACTCAGTCCGGCGGTGCCCATAATCGCCGTGCCCAGTCCGAGGGTCGCCAGCGCCGGAACGTGCGCAATGGCGTGCGGCAACACATGTCGCCAGACCAAAACGTGACGCTTCAGTCCCAGCGTGCGCGCCTGTTCGACATAACCGGAAGACATCACCAGAAAGGTTTGCGCCCGCACTACGCGGGTGAAGCGGGGCACTGACGCCACACCGAGTGCGAAAATCAGATTGGTGGTGCCGGGACCGGTAAAGGCAATCAACATCAGCGCCAGCAGCAAATCAGGAAAGGCTGAAACCACGTCCACCGCGCGGCTGATCAGCTCATCCAGCGGCCCTTTGAATAAGCCAGCCAGCAGGCCGAGCAGGCTGCCGATACTCACCGCCACGCCCATCGCCGCCAGACTGATCAGCAGGGAATAACGGCTGCCATAAATAATGCGTGCCAGCACGTCCCGGCCCAGCTGATCGGTACCCAGCCAGTGACCGGCGGAAGGCGCAAGCTGCGCGTTAATCGGGTCGGCATTGAGCGGATCGTAATGCGTGAGCAACGCCGGGAAGACAACCGCCAGCAGTACCAGAAATATAAAACCGGACGCCAGTAAAACACCGGCAGAGAAACGGCGCGTAATGCGCCCGGAAAGCAGAACCTGACTCATGCGTTTTCCTCCCCGGCGGCGGGCACGTCGCGCAACCGCGGATCGATAAACAGATACAAAATATCCACCAGCGTACTGAGCACCACGTACACCAGTGCAGAGAAAATCGCGACCGCCAGCACTACAGGCAAATCCTTACCGAGCACGGCATCGACGGTGATTTTGCCCAGTCCAGGACGGCCAAACACCTGTTCAGTGATCACCGCCCCGCTGAGCAGACCACCAATCAGCCAGCCGGTGAGGGTGACGGCGGGCAGGGCGGCATGACGCAGCGCATGGCGTAAACGGATGACGGTATTGCCCAGTCCCCAGGCGCGCAGCGTCAGAACAAAGGGCTCATCAAGCGCATCTTCCAGCCCGCGGCGCAGCACCTGCGACACTACCGCGCCTTGTGCCAGTCCGAGGGAGAATGCCGGTAACACCAGCGACGAAAAACTTCGGTCACCGGCCACCGGAAACCAGCGCAAGGTAAAACTGAAGATGAACAGCAGCACGATACCGAGCCAGAATGAGGGCGTGGACGCCAGAACCAGTTCTATGGAACCGGCGATGCGTTGCCCCCAGCGCCGGTGCGCGGTAGTGACCGCTATCAGCACGGCAAACACCAGGCTCACCACCAGTGCCAGACCGGTGAGTTTCAGCGTCGGCCACAACTGCGACAACACCAGCGAACTCACGTCAGTATTGAGCATGTAAGAGCGGCCAAAATCCCCGTGCAGCACCCGCCATAAGTAATGCAGATATTGCAGATACAGCGGCTGATCCAGCCCCCATTCGGCGCGGATCGCCGCCTCAATCGCCGGCGTATGCACCTGTTCGCCCATCAGCAAACTGACGATATCGCCGGGCGCGAGGTAAACGCTGATAAACGACAGCGTGACCGCCGCCCACAGCACCAAAACGCCGGTGACTATCCGCCGGATGACCCGCCCGCGCCATGACGGTCTGGCCTCAGGGCGGCGGGGAGAAATAAATGCAGTTTCAGCCGACATAGTCTGATTCCTTACTTCTGATTAATGCTTGCTCAGCCAGACATCATAGGCATTCTCAGGCATCTGTTTGAACGGCCTGAAGCCGACGCCGTGAACGTAAGACGCTGCCGCAATCTGATCTTCCGGCTCGTAAAGCGGGAGCGCCAGCGCCTGTTGCAACACGGCAAAGTTTTGCAACTGACCGTAGAAGGTTTTGCGCTGTGCAGTATCCAGCGTCAGCGACGCCCCTTTTAGCAGCGGAATAATTTCCGGCGCATCAGTGCGGCTGTAGTTAATCGCACCGCCGCCATTCACTGGCAGATAGTGATTTTCAATATCGATGCCGTCGGTATCGGTATTGGAGTTAGCAATCGAACCGAACTGACCGGTTTTACGCACTTCGGTATAGGTGCCGGAATCGACATAACGGATTTTCAGATCCACGCCCAACCGCTGCCGCGCCTGCGCCTGTATTGCCTGCAACAACACGTCGCGCTGGTCACGCACGGTCGCCTGCGCCTGAATGATTTCAATGCTCAGCGGCTTGCCGTCTTTGGTGCGGATACCGTCTGCGCCTTTGGTTTTCCAGCCTGCTTCATCGAGCAACGTGTTAGCGAGCGTGGGATTATTGCCATATTTACCGCTCAGGCTGGCGTCATACAACGGATCGACCGGCGACGTAATCCCCCAGACCCGGGTGCGTTCGCCGCGATAAATCGACTGCAAAATCGGTGAAATATCCAGCCCCTGTAAAATCGCCTGACGGACTTTCACGTCCTGCGTCGGGCCATATTTGACGTTGAGGAACAACGAATACGGCGTGCCGGTATTGAGCGCGTGCTGGTAAGAGAAATCAGGATTGTCTTTGAACTCACCGGCATCGTTACCGGAAACGCCTTCAATCACATCCACCTGACCGGACAGCAGCGCGCCGGTACGCACTGAGGATTCCGGCAGGAAACGGTAAGTTATCCCTTCGAGATATGCCGGCCCCTGATGTTTCGCATTCGCCGACGCCCAGCGGTAATCCGGGTTGCGCACATATTCAATCTGCTGGCCTTTCTCATAGCGTTTGAGAATAAATGGCCCGGTACCCGCGATGTCTGTCCCGCCGGATTTCAGCTGCGGCGAGTTCCAGGAAGAGGGCGAAATCAGCTTCAGGCCGGAAGCAAAAGAAAGGAACGGGCTGTAAACGTCTTTCAGCGTAATGCTGACGGTGTGCTCATCCGGCGTGGTAACACTGGCAATTCGCCCGGCCAGCGCGCAAATACTTGACCCTGCGCAGTACGCCGGGTCTTGGGCATGACGGAAGTTTTCGGCCACGGCGGCGGCGTTAAATTTTTCGCCATTAGAGAATTTCACGTCATCGCGCAGGGTAAACGTGTAGGTTTTGCCGTCGTCCGACACCTGATAACCGGTCGCCAGCCACGGAATGTACGAACCGTCCGGTTTGCGGGCTAACAGCGATTCATAGGCCACACGCAGGATCAGTTCTGCTTTGGACTGGCCGTTTAACTGCGGATTGAGCGTATTGGGTTCGGTTTCCACGCCCCACGTCAGATTCCCGCCTTGTTGCGGTTGTTCAGCGGCATACAGCGACTGGCCGGAGGAAAGCACTAACAGCGCGAGCACAGAAAGAGAACGAACGTTAACAGAGGATTTCATACATTTCCCGTCAGGTAATAAGCCATGAATTATTCAAATGAACTCAATAAATAACGCCGCATTATTCCGCGCGGCTGAGAGGATTATTAATGTCAGGTTGCTAAGTTGTAAAATCACAATATTTGCTTATCAGAAACAATAAATGACTATGTAAATCTCTGTGGTCTAAAGAAGGACGGAATTACCGGCTTATCTCAATTGAGGGTAATAAAATGCTTTTTTCTTCGTGGTGTAATGAGTAATGGTCTCTATTTTTAACGCAGATAGTTTTGAACATAGATAGTTACGTACAGTTAAAGGAGATCAGCTTGACGAATACATCCCGCAGACGCTTAAAAACCCTGGTTGGTGCAGGGAGCGTGATCCACGCATCGAACGACACACGCCGCCAGACCGGTATTTCACGTGCTATCACGCTGGCGAATATTGCGGAAAGAGAGAAAATTACCGGGCTGTTTACCGCCGATTTATTGCAGGCTGACCCCGACGGACTTTCCGGTTCGACCGGCAGTCAGGATCCGCTGATCACGCTGGCGGCGCTGAGTCAGGTGACGTCGCAAATTGGTCTGATTGCCACGGTGTCCACAACCTATCAGCATCCGTATAACCTGGCGCGACTGATCGGTACACTCGATCACGTCAGCGGCGGCCGGGCAGGCTGGAATGCGGTAACGTCTTCTGTCGGCGAAGAGAATTTCGGTGACATACAATTGCCTGCCCCGGAAGTGCGTTACGCCAGAGCGACTGAATTTATCGAAGTAATCAATGCCTTATTTGATGCCAATCAGCCTGACACGGTGGTACGCAACAAAAACGGCGGCGTTAGTATTGATCCGCGCAAACTGCACCCGATCCATCATCACGGCGACTTTTTCCGCGTGCAGGGCCCGCTGAACGTTCCGCCGCCGCCTCAGCACCGGCCGGTCCAGTTTCAGGCAGGGCAGTCCGAAGAAGGGTTGAAGCTCGGCGCGAAATACGCGGAAGTGATTTATACCTCCCAGCCGACACTGGATGACGCGAAAGCTTTTGTTGAACGGGTTCATCAACATGCCGATGCTTTTGGCCGCCATCAAAACCGGCCGCTCATTATGAACTCGTTCCATTCGATCATCGGCGAAAGTCCGTCAGATGTGGCGCGCCGTTTATTTGAAAAACACGAGCGGATTGATTATCAGCATGGGCGTCTCAAGGTGGCAGATATGCTGGGCGGCGACATTGATTTGCGCGACGCCGCGCTGGATCAGCCTATCCCGCTGCGTTTGCTGCCGGATATCGAGCAGATTAACCGCCGTCGCGGTCGCGCGGAGATTTTCAAGCGTTTCGCCTTACAGGGGCTGACGCTGCGCGAACTGATCGTGCAGGCTCAGGAAACCGGCCACTGGTTTGTCGCCGGTACGCCGGAACAACTGGCCGATGCTATCGAAGAACGCTACCGCGCTGGTGTGCTGGACGTTATTTCCCTGCATGGCCTGGGACAGGCGGATCAGGAGGATTTACTGATTAACGGTTTATTGCCGGAGTTGCGAAAACGGAATCTTATTGATACAGAGTATGGAGGGGAGGATTTCAGGGGGAATCTTGGATTAGCATCCAAACTGCCAGGGCGTTAATTTCACGAACTTGGGTTGCCAACCACACTGGCCTTCAGGTTAAGGTCAAGGTCGTGGGCGTCGGCCCACACCGACCAGACCTTGGGTTGCCACCCAAACTGGCCTTAAGAGGCGCCTATCGCCGCGCCTCTTAAGAATCTCCGGCTCTTTTACTGCGCGCTCCGCTCGCTGGCTATGTTTCAGTGACCACTGCGACAGGCTGGAAATCTTGCCGCTGCGCGGTTCCTTCTCTCGGTCCTGGAGCCTTGGGTCTCCAGGCCGCTCCGTTCAGCAAGATTTCTGAATCGCCCGCACGATCTTAAATTCAAAAACGGAATGGATTTATCTTTTAGATGAGTTGATTGGCGTGCTCAAAATTCAGCTGAACGGAGCGGCTTCGAGACCAGAGGCTCGAAGACCGAGAGAAGGCAGTGCGAAGCACCTGGATTTGCGCCACCCACTAATGCGCCGGAACATGTCCGTCGTTCCAGCGATAGCGCGCAGTGAAAAAGCGCGGAGTCCATAGGCCCGCGCGTTACCGGGTCTCTGGTCGGTGTGGGCCGACGCCCACGATCTTGACCTTGACCTTAAGGCCAGTTTGGTCGGCAACCCAATGTGTTGATCTTAAACCGTCAGTGCATCGGAATGCACACTCTTAGCAGTGAATTGATTCTCCGGTTCTCCCAGCCCCAGATTCCCCCGCAAGGTTTCCGCCTCATAGTCCTTCCGGTATAAACCGCGTGCCTGCAAAATCGGGATCACGCGGTCGATGAAATCATCGAATGCCGTCGGGGTACCACCGCGGACGATAAAACCGTCGGTTGCGCCTGAGGTGAACCAGTCTTCCAGACCGTCGGCCACGTTTTCAGCAGTGCCAAAGAAGGTCGGGCGTGGCGTGGCGGCTTCCAGCGCGGCCTGACGCAGTGTCAGTCCGTGTTCGCGGGCGTTGCGTTTGATCTCATCCGTGGTGCTGCGGAAACTGTTTTGCCCTAAATCGCCGATGTCAGGGAAAGGAGCATCCGGATCGTATTGGGCAAAGTCGTGATGCTCAAAGTAGCGGCCAAGATAATCCAGTGCGCTTTCCAGCGTCACCAGCTGTGCGGTTTCCTGGTATTTGCGCTCGGCATCGGCAGGCGAGTCGCCGATAATCACGCTGATCCCCTGGAAGACGCGGATGTCTTCGGCGTTGCGGCCGTTTTCCACCAGCTGGCGCTGGACGTCGAGACGAAACTCGCGTGCCAGTTCGGGGGTTTCCTGACGGGTGTAGATGGCGTCAGCAGCTTCGGCGGCGAAGGCTTTGCCCTGTTCAGACGCTCCGGCCTGAAAGACCACCGGACGCCCTTGTGGTGAGCGCCCGACGTTCAGCGGTCCCTGAACAGAGAAGTATTTGCCGTGATGATTGAGGGTGTGAAGCTTTTGTGGCGCAAAGAACTGGCCAGTGGTTTTGTTGCGTACAAACGCGTCTTCTTCCCACGAATCCCACAGCCCTTTCACTACGCTGACGTATTCGCTGGCGATACGGTAACGCTCATCATGTTCCGGGTGTTTATCGCGGGAGAAGTTTTTAGCCGAGCCTTCCAGTGGTGATGTCACCACGTTCCAGCCCGCGCGGCCACCGCTCAGATGATCGAGGCTGGCAAACTGGCGGGCGACGGTAAACGGCTCGCTGTAAGAGGTCGATAATGTCGCTACCAGCCCGATTTTGTGGGTGACCAGTGATAAAGCGGAAAGCAGGGTAATCGGCTCAAAACGGTTGAGGAAATGGGGAATAGATTTTTCTGTAATATAAAGTCCGTCAGCAACAAATAAGAAATCAAACTTAGCCTGCTCGGCGCGTTGCGCTAATTGCTGGCAGAACTGAATATTAATACTGGCATCGGCTACGGCATCCGGATGACGCCATGCGGACATATTTCCGGACGCACCCTGAATAATTGCGCCCAGACGTAACTGTTTTTTATGACTCATTGATTCATCCTTAAGATTATATTATTCAGCCGCTGTTAAGCCAGCGTGCGTAATTCAGCAATAGAGCGAACCAGCGGAGCCTGCTCCTGCGCATCAAATGCCTGTTGATTGAGGATTTTGCGCAGATACACCAGTTCGACACCCAGCGGATTGGTTGCAATATGAAACGGCTCATAGCCGCGTCGCTGATACAAAGCGGTCAGCCATGGATGTTTCACCGCCGTCGCCAGATATACCGCCGGGGATTTTAGCGTGTCGCGCAAAAACGTTTCTTCGACGTAGCGGATGATTTCGTTGCCAAACCCCTCACCCTTGGCGTGTTCCGCCACTGCAAACCAGTGGACAAACGGCCAGGGTGCAAGATGATTCTTCGCCGGCGTCCACAGAAAACGCGTGGTCAGCGTCGCTGTCAGTACGCCGTCTTTTTCCAGCACATAGGTCGTTTCATTGCGGATAACATCCCGTACATCCTCCACGCTGGCGCGGGTGATGGTGAAATGAATGCCATGTTCCAGCAACGGCTCGTAAGCCTTTTGCAAAAGGCTGTGCAGTGCAGCCGCTTCAGATTCCTGAGCAAGGCGGATCACGTGGCTCATGTTGTGTCCTTAAGCCAGCGCAACGCTGGACGTGGCTAACAGTTCGAGGGAACGCAGACGGGCACGGGGCTGCGAGACAGGCGTATCAATGATAAATTCTTCCACACCGTAACGGGCCTGCAATGCATCCAGCTGCTGATGAACATCCTCTCCGGTGCCGTAGAGCACTTCGGACTGCCGTTCTTCAATACGATGAGATTGGGCCTTTGACTGGCGGAGATAGGCCTCAACTTGTTCATGGCTGCCGACGTTGACGCTTTGCCCGTCGCTGGTGATAACGCGATATCGCTGCGTTTTATCCACCAGTCGCGCGGCCTGTTCGGTGGTGTCAGCGACAATCACCGGCACTGCCAGAAGAGCGCGTTTGCCGTGACTGTCGTGCGAGTAAGCAGAAAGGGCGCTGGAAATATCGCGCTCGTCGGCATTCAGGTGCGCAGCAAAAACGAAATTCCAGCCGAGACTCGCGGCGAGACGGGCGCTTTGTTCGCTGGCACCTAATAAGAAACGTGATGCCGGCTGGGGCGGCTGAGGGGTGGCAGAAAGTGCATCGTCACCCTTCCCACTGACGGGCACTGACAACCAGTCGTCGAGCTGACGCAATTGTTCGGCAAAATCGCCCTTACGTGCCGGGTCCACCGCGTATTGCAATGCATGAGTCGAAAGCGGTAATCCCCCTGGCGCTTTGCCGATGCCGATATCCACACGGCCGGGGGCAAGTGATGCCAGCTGATTAAAGTTTTCTGCCACTTTGTAGGGACTGTAATGTTGCAGCATGACACCGCCGGAGCCGACCCGCAGATGCTGGGTATGGGCGAGGATCCAGGCGATGACGATTTCCGGCGAAGAGATCGCGAGTTTCTCAGTATTATGATGCTCCGCCAGCCAGAACCGGTGATAGCCCCAGCGTTCTGCATTTCTGGCCAGTTCCAGTGTCCGGCTTAACGCTCCTGCGGCATCCTCATGCTCATCCAGCGGACTTTTTTCCAGCAAACTTAAACGGTATCCCATCGCTTTCCCTTATCTTCGCAACACATCGTTAACAGCGATTATTAAAGTCAGGGACAAGTTAAGTAAAACAACAATAGTTGCTATGAAGTTGCGGGAGATGCATTTGGAGGCGGGAGGGCGACGCCTGTGCGGGTCATAACCGGGAACGGTAATCCACACTGTTCACGTTGTGCCTGAAAAAACAAAAGGCGACCACGGTCGCCTTTTATTGTCTTATCGGATATCGCGGGGAAGTGCGTAGTTATCAACATGTGAAATTAAGCTTTAGGATAAATGTTTTCAATGTTGCTAATCAGAGATGCAAAAAACTTATTAATTAAAGAGCTTTTATTATAAATCATGTAAAACGAGGCTTTGGGCAGAACCATGTCCGTGTTGATTATACGAACATTGTATGTGTTTTTATATTGTTCATAGGCAGCATGGGGAATAACCGCAAGTGTTTCAGACGCTTCAACAACAGGAAACACGGCAGTCACTGATCCGACGACATAACGGATTTTTCGCGTAATACCTAAAATCTTCTCGATTTTCTCGGTAATGATAATCCTTTCTTGAGTCTCATTACTGGCCAATGTGAAATGCTCATTGGAAATGGCATCAATGCTAACCGTACCCCCCGCAACCTGTTCGTGAATTCTGGGGTGTGTTTTTGCACATATAAGGACTAAATCTTCCTCATAAAGTAACTGAGAATTACGGGATATATGGTGGTGCGGGCTGAAGTCAAAAACGATGTCGGCTTTACGATATGTCAGAAGCTCTTCAATCATCTCATGGGAGTTTTCACCGATTGTCTGAGTCAGTTTACATCCGGGGGACATAGCTTCAGTGATTTTGATCAGAACAGGCAGGATGCTAATAGATATGTATTGCGGACTATTAATCACTAAATTTCTGTTGGCGAGTGGTTTCTCGATTTCCTGGAAATGCGAGAGCAAATTGTCATACGGCGCGGCCATCTTGTCATGAATGCTGATGGCAGTTGTCGTAGGAATAAGGATTTTACCCTGACGGACGAAGAGGGGATCATAAAAGTGATCCCGTAAGCGCCCCAGGGCCTGACTGACGGCTGACGGTGTTATTCCCAGGATATCTGCAGCTTTTGTAACGCTGCCATGAATGAACACAGCTTCAAACATCGTTAAAAGATTCAGGTCGAACCCCCGGACTGTATGAAACCGTTCTGTTAGGTGATTTTTTTTCATAATCTTCCATTGGTTCTCTTTAGACATTCACTCAATACTCATACTGCCAGATAAAGTATAGCTATCAGGATGAACTTTAAAAAAAATTTATAAATACATTAAGAATAAATTCATAAAGTTAAGCCTGGAAATTAGGGGCTCATGGGTGAAAAGTGAAGGTGTATGTGTTAAGT
>NZ_JAFMOW010000049.1 GCF_019049675.1 Rahnella bonaserana
ATATATATTATACATTCACAAAACTTATTTATATATAGTGAGGAATCAATCTCAAAGAATTTTACAGGATTTAGATGACTTAATATTTAAAATATTCCTCGAATAATTAATGGGTTGCACTATTTGCCAAATTAAACTTAAAGCATATTTCAGTTAGTTGTGTTTTCTTTCTTATTAGCAATGTGAATAAAATGCGCTCCAGGCCTTAAATTTCCATACTTCGGGTGCTAATGCCAAGAAATGGAAATCACTGTTCATCGGATAGCATGCCCTGTTTCTCAGGCTGGCTTTATGTTTACTGCAGATTGGCTTTAACACTAAGCAAAAAAAAAAGCCCCGAAGATCGGGGCTTTTTAATAAAACATCAAAGACGCTATCAGTTAACCTGAACCGGCATACCGGAACGCATCTCGATCGCGCGCTGAACCACAGTCTGGTTAACCGCAGGGTCCATCGCAACACTGCTTGCGCTGCCGGTCAGAGTGATTGGCAGCGGTTGCTGGGAATCAAACTCTTCCTGGTTAGAGGACAGCGGGTTGTGGATCTCTATATAACGTTTGCCGTCTGGCTCAACGGTCGCTTTCACCGGTTCGTTGATGAACTGAACGCGGGTGCCTTGCGGCACGTTATCGTACAACCATTTGATATCAGCATCACGCAGACGCACACAACCGTGGCTCACGCGCAGACCGATACCGAAGTTGGCGTTGGTGCCGTGAACGGCATACAGACGGCCAACGTACAGCGCATACAGACCCATCGGGTTGTCCGGGCCGGCAGGGAAGACGGCTGGCAGGAATTCGCCACGTGCAGCATATTCTTCATGCATTTTCGCGGTCGGCGTCCAGGTCGGGCCGGCTTTTTTACGCTGAACGGTAGTCACCCAGTTCATCGGGGTGTCTTTGCCCAGTTCACCGATACCGATTGGCAGAACCACTACGGTGTTGGTGCCTTTCGGGTAGTAATACAAACGCATTTCAGCACTGTTGATCACGATGCCATCGTGCGGAGTATCCGGCAGGATCAGTTGCTGAGGAATGGTCAGCACGGTGCCAGGAGTGGGCAGGAACGGGTCAACGCCAGGGTTGGCTTCGAGCATGTTGCTCAAACCCATCTGGTATTGCGCTGCGAAATGTTCCAGTGGCAGGCTGCTGCCCTGAGGAACAGTGACTGTGATGTTTTCACCGACCAGACGACCGTTATTGGCCGGAAGAGGGTAGACCACAGCAAAAGACGCCTGGCTATATGCAGCAACTGCCAAAACCAGGGTAAGGATTGCGCGAATGCTCATTTTCATATTTTCGTTGGTCGTTAATGCCACACTGGCAGTTGTTGTCAGGATGTTAATTCCCCCCGACGCAGTCGAAACCGGCCGGAGAGATAGTGTACTTGCACATAGCACTTGAAAGGGACTCAGTATGTGTAACGAATCGCATTTCAGGGCCGCTAATTATAAGGATTTATTTCAAACAGGCCAAAGCTTTCTCACCTTGTTGGAAAAGTTCCCTCACGCAACCGCATTTTTTGATGCAGGCACCACATTTCTTTACATTCGTCTGCTCATTTGCGGCAAAACGGCACCATGATCAGGGCCGCCAGGAACATCCAGGCCATCACCTGAAAAATATCATTAAACGCCAGGGTAAGAGACTGCGCAGCAACTTGTGCGCCAAACAATCCTTTCGCCATCAGTAAAGCCTGCGCGGTGTCCGGCGTGAGGTGGCCGATCCTTTGTGCCAGCGAGCCAATCACCTCCTGCGCGGTATCGCCATACTGTCCGAGACTTTCACCGAAACGCGTTGCATGCACCCGCGTCCAGTCCTGTAACCAGGTATTCACGGTGGCAATACCGATCGCGCCCCCCAGATTGCGCATCAGGTTAAACAACCCGGACGCGTAACGCAGTTCCGGTCCCTGAAACGCGGTCAGTGCCATGTTTACGCTCGGTACGATACACAACATGATAAACAAGCCCCGCACCACCTGAGGCCAGAAAAACTGTTCCGATCCCCAGAACGTGGTGACGGTCGTTGTCAGCCACAGACTCAATGCGAAACCGGATAATCCCACCGCGATCAGTAACCGGCGGTCAACGCGGTTGATTAATCTGGCGGCAATAAGGGTACTGAAAAACTGTCCGACGCCGACCACAAACACCGTCGTCCCGATTTCCAGGCTGTTGAAATCGCGGATGCGGCCAAGGAAGACCGGGGTCAGATAGGTAGAGGCATATAGCCCGAACCCGACCACCAGATTGAACAGGCAGGCGAAGGTGAACGTCGGGTCGCGAAAAGGCGTCAGACGCACGATGGGGTTTTTAGAATAAAAGGATCGTTCGAGGAACAGGACAAAGGCCACCAGCGAGAACCAGGCTGATATCTGGATCTGCGGATCGCTGAACCAGTTTTTTCGCGGACCTTCTTCCAGTACGTATTCCAGACACCCCAGCGCTATCGCCATCGACAATAAATGCACCCAGTCGATGCGTCTGAGCATGGAAAAATCGGCCTTATCAACATGAATAAACAGTACCGCGCCGGTCGCCACCAGAATGCCGGGCAGGATGTTGATGAAGAAAATCCACCGCCAGTCGAGTAACTGCGTTACCACGCCGCCGACCGTCGGCCCGAGCGTCGGTGCCAGCACGCTGACCATGCCGAGGATCGCGGGGATCAGCGCCTGCTGTTTACCCTGAAACATGGCAAAACCGGTGGCGAATACCGTCGGTACCATCGCGCCGCCGGTAAAGCCCTGCAAAGCGCGGAAGAAGATCATCGATTCGATATTCCACGATAATCCGCAACCGATACTGCTGAGCGTAAATAACGCGGCGGAAGCACTGAACAGCCAGCGGGTGGAAAGCGCCTGCGTCAGAAACGCTGAGAAAGGGATCATCACCAGTTCGGCGATCAGGTAGGACGTTTGTACCCAGCTGATTTCATCGGGTCCTGCGGACAATCCGGCCTGCACATCATTTAACGAGGCGGCGACGATCTGAATGTCAATCAATGCCAGAAACATGCCAAACGCCATAATGCTGAAAATCAGAAACTTGCGTGAGGTCGGGTAATCCGCAGGCGAAAGCGTCGCGGCTGGAGTCAGGGTGGCAGACATTTTGTGAGATCCCGGGGGCTTGTTTATATGATGGTCATCATATTAAGATGATGACCATCATGCAATGAGTGAGAATAAAAATGAGTGAAGCCACAGCAGGTGAAGGGATCACGGTCCCGGCAGAAAAATCCGGCAAGCGGTCGAAGCGGATCTTTGTGGTCAGCGGCATTGCGCTGGCTGTTGCCCTTGGCGGTGCAGCCTGGTTGCTGGCCGCGCCTGCGTCCGAATCCACCGACGATGCTTATCTGACGGCAGATGCGACCACCGTTGCGCCAAAAGTGAAGGGGTTTGTGGCCAAAGTGCTGGTTAACCACAACCAGCAGGTTCATGCGGGGGATAAACTGGTTCTGATCGACAGTGAAGAATTTACTGCGCGCCTGAATGCGGCACGCGGAGATCTCGACGATGCACGGGCTCAGGTCGCGCAACAGCAGGCCGCGTTACTCAGTCAGCAGGCGCAGGAACAACTTGCACTGACCCAGATTGAAGCCGCGCGCACGGCAATCCGCTCCTCCCGCGCCGAGCAGCAACACGCCGAAGCCGAGCAGCAACGTTATCAGTCGCTGGCGGTCAGCGGCGCGACGTCACGTAATGATGCCGACCGCTATAAAACGACCGCCGTAACTGCTGAACAGACCTCAGCACACGCCGCAGCCATGCTGGATGTGGCAGAAAATCAGGCGGCGGTCACGCATGCAAAACGCGCTGAAATTGAAGCCGCGCTGGCGCTGGCAAATGCGGCGGTCGTCAAAGCGCAGGCAGCGGAAGACCTTGCGCAGCAGGATCTCAATCACACCACGATTTTTGCCGCCGTAGATGGCGTGGCGGGTAACCGTCAGGTGCAGGTTGGCGATTATGTCACGCCCGGTCAGCGGCTGATGACGCTGGTGCCGGAGCAGGGGATTTATGTCACCGCCAACTTCAAGGAAACACAGACCGGCAGAATGCAGCCGGGACAACGGGCAGATGTGCATGTGGATGCGCTGCCGGGCGTGACGTTTCGCGGCGAAGTCGACAGCCTCGCGCCGGGCTCCGGTTCGACATTTGCGTTGCTGCCGTTTGAGCCGGGCACCGGTAATTTCACCAAGATTGTTCAGCGGGTGCCGGTGCGCATTCGTCTCGATGCCGGTCAGCCGGATTTAGCGGCGCTACGTCCGGGATTATCGGTGGATGCCCGCGTTTCGTTAACCGGTTCGCTCAGGTAAACTGTGACGGCAATTTTCTGATTATCAGGGCCTTACTATGCGCTATGAAAGTGAACATAAACCTAAAATCCGCGAGCGGATCGTGAAAGAAGCGGCAAAAGCTATTCGCGCCAAAGGACCGATGCAGGTCAGCGTGGCAGGCGTGATGAGTAAAGCCGGGCTGACGCACGGCGGGTTTTATGCGCACTTTGCCTCCAAAGAGGCGCTGATCGAAGCGGCCATAGAGCAGATGTTTAATCAGGTGATGTTGCGCTGGGAGAAAAACAATCAGGGGCTGACTGCACAGCAGCAACTGGCGGGATATATCGATTTCTACCTGTCGCCATGGCATCGTGATAACCGTGCGCAGGGTTGTCCGGTTTCAGCGCTGGCCTCGGAAACACCACGAATGTCGGTACCTTGTCAGGCGGAATTTGCCCGGGGAATCGAACGGATCCGCGGGATGATTATCCGCCAGCTGTCGGAGATGGGCGTTGAAAATCCGCAAACAGCGGCGATATCGGTCAGTGCAGAACTGATGGGCAGTTTATCGCTGGCGCGTTGCGAACCGGATCGTGAAGCTTCAGAGGCGTTGCTGGAACATGCGCGGAAGACGATAAAAGCGCGGCTAAATTTGCCGGAAGAATAAACTCTCAGAATCGCTCCCTCCCCTGCGAAGGGGAGGGTTGGGGTGGGGTATTAAGTTCTAAATCAGAAAGTTAAGGTTTTCTTAAACAAGGTGTTAGCACTTAAAATCCCCTCCCAGCCTCCCCCTTCGCAGAGGGAGGAGCTGAAAAAATCTATCAGAAATCATAACCTACTGTAGCAACCACAGTACGTTCCTGACCCCAGTAGCAGTAGCTGGTGCCGTAACAGGCTGCGACATATTTCTTGTCGAACAGGTTGTTGGCATTCAGCTGCACATACGCGCCTTTCAGCTGCGGATTAAACTGCACCAGATTCATACGCAGGGACGCATCAACCAGCGTGGCTGAAGGCATGTGACGGGTGTTTTCGTTATCCGCCCATTGTGTGCCGATGTAACGCACGCCCGCACCCATATCCACACCAATCGGCGTGTTGTACTGACCCCAGATAGACGCCATTTGTTTTGGCGTCACATACGGCGTGTTGCCGTTGTTTTCGGCGGCATCACGGATACGCACTTTGTTATAGGTATAACCGGCCATCACGTTGAAGCGTTCGGTAACCTGCTTCTTGGCTTCCAGCTCCAGACCCTGTGAACGGATTTTCCCTGCCGGCTCGTAGTAGCTGCCGACTACCACGCGGTTACCCACGTCTTTTTGCGTCAGGTCATATAACGCCGCGGTATACATATCGGACGTACCGACCGGCTGGTATTTGATCCCCGCTTCGTATTGCTCGCTCTGCATCGGTTTCAGCAGAGTGCCATCAGCACCCGGCAGGGCAGACGGTGTCATCGCCTGGCTGTAGCTGACGTATGGAGAAATCCCGCTGTCGAAGGCGTACAGCAGGGAAGCGCGGCTGCTGAAGTGTTCATCTTTACGTTCGCTGTTGCTGTGGATGCCGTAGATGCTTTCGTAGCTGCGGCTGGAGGTTTTCAGCGTGTCGTAACGGCCTGACAGGGTCAGATACCACTTGTTCCAGCTCATTTCATCTTGCAGATAAGTGCCCATCTGCTCATAACGGTTTTTACCGCGTGAATGGCTGTAATAATCCAGGGCATCGCCGCCCACACCGGTGTACGGGTTAAGTGGCTCAGCGGTTGCACCATCAGATTTCACGTCGTTGATAAAGTGGGAATAATCAAAGCCCAGAACCACTTTATGTGCCAGTTCGCCGGTGGCGAAATCCGCTTCCAGCTGGTTGTCGATAGCAAACGTATCCAGAGACGATTTCTCGCCGGAATAGTAGCGATTCATCAGCGTACGGTCTGCGTTCCAGCCAGCCTGATACACCTGATCCAGTTCGGTATTGGAATGGGTGTAGTTGGCGTTCTGGCGGAATGACCACACGTCGTTAAACGCGTGCTGGAATTCGTAGCTGTAGATTTGCTCCCAGCGTTTGAACTGGTTACGGGTGCTTTCACCATCGAAGAAACCACGGCTCAGTTTCTGACCGTACAGGCTGCCGTCGGCAGGCACTGCGGCGTGATAACCGCCAGACGGATCTTTTTGCAGATAGGCACGCAGTAACAGAGAGGTATTTTCATCCGGCGTCCACAGTAACTGTGGAGAAATCGCATAACGCTCTTCACGCTGGTGATCGTACTGCGTGTCGCTGCTGCGGGTCATGCCGGTCAGACGGAATGCCAGCTGATCGTTGATCGCATTCGTGTAATCGAACGCGCCGCCTTTGGTGTTTTGCGTGCCGCCGGAAAGCTGGAAATGACCTTCTTCAGCAAACTGCGGGCGTTTGGTGGATTCAACCACCACACCGCCGGGAATGCTCTGACCGTAAAGCGCAGACGACGGGCCTTTTACCACATCAATACGCTCAAGGAACCAGGGATCAACCTGAATAGAGTTGTAGGTTGCGCCATCGCTGAGGATACGCAAACCATCGAGGAATGTGTTGTTGACGTCACCGCCGTGGAAACCGCGCAGGGAAATCGTGTCATAACGCGTTGCGCCACCCGCAAAGTTGGTGAATACGCCCGGCGTGTAGTTCAGTGCAGCGTTAACCGTGGTGGCGTTCTGGTCAGTCATTTGCTGACGGGTCACAACAGACACGGCCTGACCGGTGGTGATCAGCGGTTGATCAGTTTTGGTCGCGCTTTTACTGGTTTTTGCACTGTAACCCTGCGTCGGGGCATCTGCGGTATCGGCAGGTGCGGCTTTGATAACGACCGTATCTTCGGCAGCCATTGATGCAGCCGGAACGGCCAGCGCCATGGCGCACATAAGCACCGAGCGTTTGAGGGGAAAAGCCAACAACATATTCATAGTCCCTATAAATAACCTGATAAAACATCAGGTGATTAATTGATGCGTGTGAAATAGACCCAAAAAGCCAACAGGGCTCCGCGCGAAAGCGGCGGCGCAATAAAGCGGTATGGCTTAACGAAAGCAAAACGAATGTTAAACTTAATGATAATTGTTATCATTATTATTTTACAAATTCAAGTGAACTTTCATCAAAAACTGTGAAGTGACGCATGTTTATCATGATGAAAAATAGGGTCTTTTTGTTCGTTTTACGAACAGCCCTGCCTGATGAAAGGGTATAAGGTCGGATTGCTGTAACCTGAAGTTTGAAGAATTTCATTGAAAAGGCGGGCAAAAACTCGGTTACGCATTAGCTTTAAGGATGAGTTTTTTAAAATCGAAAAAGTTCAAGGCAGGGGACGACATGAATTCGGTAAATTCACAGGAAGACAGTCAAAAATGGGCTGAGGTGGATAGCTATCTGGTCAGTCATCTGGTTGATGACGATCCGGTATTACAACAGGTGCTCAATAATAATCATCAGGCCGGATTGCCCGCGCACGATGTGGCACCTAATCAGGGGAAACTTTTGGCGTTATTCGTGCAAATCACCGGTGCGCAGAAGGTACTGGAAATTGGCACGCTGGGCGCTTACAGCACGATCTGGCTGGCGCGGGCACTGCCCGTATCCGGCAAAGTGGTGACGCTGGAAGCCGACCCGCACCATGCCCGTGTCGCACAGACCAACATTGATCTCGCTGGTCTGCAGGACAAAATTACGTTGCACACCGGACCTGCGTCAGAAACGTTACCGATGCTTACGGCTGAAGCGCCGTTTGATCTGATTTTCATTGATGCGGATAAACCCAGTAATCCGCTTTATCTGGAATGGGCGCTGAAACTGTCGAAGCCGGGCACATTAATTATCGGAGACAACGTGGTAAGGGACGGCGCGGTGGTCGATGCGCACAGCGACGACGCCCGTGTACAAGGCGTTCGCCGCTTCATTGAGATGATTGAGTACGAACCGCGCTTGTCTGCCACCGCGCTGCAAACCGTCGGCAGCAAAGGCTGGGACGGTTTTGTGCTGGCGCGGGTGATCAGTTAATCGCGGGCGTTAACGCGCCAGACCAAAGCCCAGTTCAAACAGCGGATTTTCGCTGTCATGGGGCATATCCGACTGCTGTCCGAGCACCGCCTCCATCGATGACGGCAGCTCGAACGGCAGTTTACCGGTATAGGCTTCGCTGCTGGTCAGACGGCTAAACAGCACCGCATCACTGACCCCGAAATTACCGATAACCGCTTTCGCTTTGTCATTCACGTTGGTCAGAATGGCAGGGCGGTCGAGATATATCGTGACCACCGTGGGTACCGCTTTGCCGGCTTTTACGATGGCCTGATAATCGGCATTGTCATCGGTAAAGGCCAGCGAGCCTTCGTGGTGGCGTTTGCCGAAGAACCACTGTTTATGTGGCTGTTCATAAGGTGCATGGGCGCGGATCAACGCGACATCAGCTTTTTCCGGCGCATCCACCACGGTGAAACCTGCGGCCTGTGCGGCTTTCGGTTCGATACCATACAGCCACACTTTTTTGCCTTTCTTCAGTGGCAAAAGATCACCGGTATTTTGCAGTAACACAAGGGAGTGACGTTGCGCCGCATCGGCTTCTTTCTGCCAGTCTGCGCGTCCGACGGTTTTCACCGCTTTCTGAGGATCAACATACGGATTTTCGAACAGGCCGGTGCGGAATTTCTGCTCAAGGATTCGCACCACGGATTCATCCAGCCGCTGCTGCGTCAGCTGTTTTTCGTTGACCGCATTCACCAGCAGTTGGGAGTCAGTCACACCGCCAAACTGATCCACACCTGCCTTCACCGCTTTGACGAAACGCTGCTGCGGCGTCAGGTTTTCAACACCCCAGGACATGCCGCCGGGGACCGGTTCTTTGCCTTCCGGCGAACCGTTCAGGCATTCGTCTTCGCAGTTGCTGGTGATCAACCAGTCGCTGAGGATCACCCCTTTGAAACCATACTGACCGCGCAGGATATCCGTCAGTAACTGATGGCTGAATCCGGCACCGACCTGTTCCAGCGGTTTGCCTTCAAAGGACGCATTTTTCAAAATGGAATAGGTGGGCATGACGCTGGCGACATTGGCTTCGAACGCGCCGGTAAACGGATAGATGTGCTCTTTGAGGTTATTGCCTGGAAACACGGCATTTTTGCCGTAGACATTATGGCTGTCGTAACCATTTTCCGCCGCGCCATAACCCACCCAGTGCTTCACCACCGAAATGACGCTGCCCTGATTCAGGCCATCGCCGCCATTTTGCATCCCTTCGATGTAGCCGCGCACCATGTTATGCACCCGTGTCGGATCTTCACCGAAAGTGCCACTGATACGCGCCCAGCGGGGTTCAGTCGCAAGATCTGCCTGCGGTGAAAGGGCTTCACGAATACCGACAGCCAGATACTCCTGACGGACGATATCGGCGTAGCGGCGGGTGAGCTTTTCATTGCCAATCGCCGCCAGCCCTAACGTTTCAGGCCACTGGGTAAATTTGCCGGAAGCCGTACTGGCACCCGTCAGATATTCAAACGAGTTACGCGGGTCGCTGCTGACAGTGACCGGAATACCCAGCCGCGATTTTTCAGCAATCTGCTGCAATTTATTATTTTCTTCCGCCAGCAGCGCCGGATCTTCCGCTGACAACCTGGTGATCAGGCTGTTGACCTTAGCGCCGGAAATCATCTTTTCCGCCGCCGCCATATCATAATGAGTTCCGGCGCCGATCGGGCTGTTGGCCGTCGGCGCGGAACCGTGCATCATCACCCCGGCTTTTTCCTCCAGCGTCATGCGCTTTACCAGATCCGCCGCGCGTTCTTCCGGCGTCAGTCGCCAGTCTTCATAGGGTTCAAGTTTGCCGGAGTGATTAAGATCTTTAAATTGCAGGCCATCAACGGTCAGTAATGTGACTTCGCGCTGACTCATTTCGGGCTGTTCGGTATCAGCAAAAGCAGCAGGTGTGGAAAACAGAAGGGCAGAAACAGCCAGGCTCAGAGGTTTGATTTTCATTATCATCCTTAATTATTTTGTGTCTATAAAGAATTGATAAATATAGAAACTTAACTCTCAAGGAATAACCTATTTGCCTGACTGATATTGCGATCAGGTTCTCAAATGTTATCAGCCAAGTACCATTCCCAGCACCGCGCCGACCGCCAGTACCCATAACGGGTGGATCCGCTTATTCAGTGCCAGCAGGGTACACAGGGCGATCACCCCGGCAAGTGACAGCGTGGTGGCTGAAGCTTTAGCGATTAACAGTCCGCTTGAAACCACCAGCCCGACCGTAACCGGCACCAGTCCGCGCTGAATAACCTGACGCCACGGACGATCTTTATAACGCTTCCAGCCCCCCATCACGATCAGCGTCACCACGGAAGACGGGCCAAACTTTGCCAGAGAAGACACCAGCAGACCGGACCATCCCGCCACCTGCCAGCCAATCAGCGGCACGATCATCATATTCGGTCCGGGAGCGGCCTGCGCCAGCGCGAACAGGGCACTGAATTCCTGCGCGCTCATCCAGTGATGCACCTGAACCACGGCACGTTGCATCTCCGGTAAAATGGTATTACCGCCGCCAAATGCCAGCAGTGAAAGCTCGGTAAACAGCAGGGCGAGTGAGAGTAAAACGGCCATCAGAATTTACTCCTTGCGCAGATGAAAATACTCACCGGAGCCAGCACCAGCATGACCGGCAGCATCGGGATGCGAAATCCTGCGATGGCAATGACGCCTGCGGCGACCAGCGCCAGCTGCAACCATTTTCCCCGCAAAGGGGCCAGCATTTTGAGGCCGGTCGAGAGCAGTAAACCAGCCGCCGCTGCCGCCATTCCCGCAAACAAATGTTCCACCAGCGGTTCATTCTGATAACGCGCATACACCAGACCGAGCAGCACCACGCAAATCGTCGGCGCCAGAATCAGCCCCAAAATGGCCGAAAGCGCCCCGCGCAGCCCGCGAAACTCCATGCCCAGTGCGACTGACAAATTAATGATATTGCCGCCCGGTAAAAACTGACACAAACCCAGCAGTTCGGTGAACTGATCGCCGGTCAGCCAGCGGCGTTTATCCACCAGCATGTGCCGCGCCATCGGCAGCACGCCCCCGAAACCGGTCAGTCCGAGAACGAAAAAGCCCATAAACAGTTGTCCGCAGTCGGGCTGCGGCGCGGTGCCATCTTCTGTATCCAGCATTAATTTTTCCTGCGTTTGTGCCGACATTTTCACACTCTCCTTCAAATGTAATTCAAAGCCGCCAGAGGCGTAAAATCTGTTGAGGATCATGCGCGTGGATGTGCCATGATGTCTAATGCCTTTATTAATGCCAAAAGATACCCTGAGGGTATGGATATGATTGAACTGAAACGTCTGAATGCCTTCGTCACCGTGGTGGAAGCGGGCAGCATTACCCGTGCGGCAGAGCTGTTATTTATCCAGCAACCGCCACTGACCCGTCTGTTACAGGGGCTGGAACAGGAATTTGGCGTGCCTTTATTACGACGCATGCCACGCGGGGTGATCCCGACCGAAGCGGGCGAGGTGTTATTGCAGGAAGCCCGTGCGGTTCTGGCGCGAGCCGCTCAGCTCAGCGCTGCCATGCATCGTGCCGCGCAAGGAGAACAGGGGCGCGTGCGTATCGGTTTCACCAGCTCGGCCGCGCTGCACACGTTTGTACCCGCGCTGTTGCGCCGCTACCGGGAGATTTATCCGGCGGTCAGTACCCAGCTTGAGGAAAGCGGCAGCGGTGAGCTGCTGGCATCGGTAGTGGCAGGCGAGCTGGATGTCGCATTTGTACGTATGCGGGTCAAAGACATGCCTGAATTAGAGATGGAAAAAGTGCTGGAAGAACCGATGTGGGTGGCAGTTCCGGCGGGGCACAGACTGGCATCCCGGACTTCCGCGACGCCGCTTAAACTCGAAGAACTGAGTAACGAGCCCTTCGTGTTGTACCGCCGTCGCGCCGGGCAGGGATTGTATGACGCCATACTGGCAGCGTATGTCCGCGCCGGTTTCAGTCCGCATATCGTGCAGGAAGCGCCACGGTTAACATCGTGTCTGAGCCTGGTCGGCGCGGGGCTGGGGATTTCGATTGTGCCCGAATCCATGACCCGCCTCGGCGGCGATGGCGTGGTGTTTCTGCCGCTGGATACTGCCACGCAACTCAGCGCGCCGCTGTATCTCGCGCGGCGGGAAGACAGCCGTTCATCGGCTATAATCAATACGTTTTGTGCTCTGGTGAAATCGCAATTAACAGCACACTGATTTACAGAGCATCAGAGATGCTGTTCGGAAATATGTTTCTGGGTCGATTCCAGCGTGATGCCGTCGGATTCAATGGCGCTGAGCAGGGAATCCAGCAGGCCGGGGAAGCGGGCATCCAGATCTTCGCGGCGCAGTGAAAGCAAATTGGCGCGGCCGTCCGGACGCTGCCAGATAACCCCGCTGTCGCGAAGTACGCGCCAGTGATGGGTCAGTGTCGATTTCGACAATCCCTGCAATAAGGTTCCGCAAGGATGTTCGCCGCCTTTTGCCAGCGTGCGCACGACGGCCAGACGTAACGGATTGCCCAGCGCAGTCAGAACATTTTCGAGGCGGATCTGCTCGCGCTCAGGGTGGTTGGCTATCATATTGTTCCTTTACTTTAACGACGCTCATTAACGGCCGCGCAATATAGCCTATCGCTCTGCTGCTGTACAACGCGACGGCTTCTGACCAATTTCATCGATAGAATAAAATTATTGTACGAATATACACGTACAATTGTAGTATACTCTCCGCACTAAGAAGTTTAGTACCTAATACTTTGTGACGGGACGTGATAACACTCTCCGCCAACTTAGCCATCAACCAGTAAGGACGTTATATGGCTCGCAAAACGCCAATCGAGCGCTACCGCAATATCGGTATCTCAGCACACATCGACGCAGGTAAAACCACCACCACCGAGCGTATTCTTTTCTATACCGGCATGAATCATAAGCTGGGAGAAGTGCATGACGGCGGTGCGACCACAGACTGGATGGCTCAGGAACAGGAGCGCGGTATTACCATTACCTCCGCTGCTGTCACCTGTTTCTGGCGCGGGATGGATCACTCGTTCGATGAGCATCGCATTAACATTATCGACACACCGGGGCACGTGGATTTCACCATTGAAGTGGAACGTTCCATGCGCGTACTCGACGGTGCGGTAATGGTGTATGACGCCGTGGGCGGCGTGCAGCCACAGTCGGAAACCGTCTGGCGTCAGGCCAATAAATACAAAGTGCCGCGTCTGGCATTCGTTAACAAAATGGACCGTCAGGGCGCAGATTTCTTCCGTGTCCGCCAGATGATGGTCGATCGCCTGAAAGCCAATCCGGTGCCGATTGTTATTCCGATCGGTAAAGAAGATCATTTCACCGGCGTGGTGGATTTGCGCAAAATGCGTGCCATTTTGTGGGACGACGCGACACAAGGTATGACCTTTACCTATGAAGCGATCCCGGCAGAACTGCAGGCACTGGCGGAAGAATGGCGCGAGAAAATGGTGTCAGCCGCTGCCGAAGCCAACGACGCGCTGATGGATAAATATCTCGAAGAGGGCACGCTGACTGAGGATGAAATTACCGAAGGTTTGCGTCTGCGCACCATCGCCGGGGAAATCCAGCCGATGCTGTGTGGCAGTGCGTTCAAGAATAAAGGCGTTCAGCGTATGCTCGATGCCGTGATCGAACTGATGCCTTCTCCGCTGGATATTCCACCGGTGGCGGGCACGGACGAAGACGGTAATGAGGTCTTCCGTCATTCTGATGATAACGAGAAGTTCTCGGCGCTGGCGTTCAAACTGATGACTGACCCGTATGTCGGCCAGCTGACGTTTGTCCGCGTGTATTCCGGCGTGCTGAAAAAAGGCGACAGCGTGTATAACCCGGTGCGCGGCAAGAAAGAGCGTATTGGCCGTATAGTGCAGATGCACGCGAATGACCGTATTGAGATTGACGAAATCCGTGCCGGTGATATCGCCGCCTGTGTCGGGCTGAAAGATGTGACGACCGGTGAAACGCTGTGTGATCCGACTGACATTATTACGCTGGTGCGCATGGAGTTTCCGGATCCGGTGATTTCGCAGGCCATCGAGCCGAAGACCAAAGCCGACCAGGAGAAAATGGGGATCGCACTGTCACGACTGGCATCAGAAGACCCGTCGTTCCGCATCCGTACCGACGAGGAGTCCGGACAGACGATCATTTCCGGGATGGGCGAATTGCATCTGGAAATCATTGTCGACCGCATGAAACGTGAGTTCGGTGTGGAAGCCAACATCGGTAAACCGCAGGTAACGTATCGCGAAACGGTGCGTAAAACGGTGAAAGATGTGGAAGGGAAATTTGTACGTCAGTCAGGCGGTAAAGGTCAGTACGGCCATGTGGTCTTCACGCTTGAACCGCTGCCGGCAGGCACAGGTTTCGAGTTTGTCGATGCGACAAAAGGTGGCGTGGTGCCGCGGGACTATATCCCGGCGGTTGAGAAAGGGGTTACCGAAGCGCTGAACAACGGCATTCTGGCCGGTTATCCGGTGGTCGATGTGAAAGTGACGCTGACCTTCGGCTCATACCACGAGGTCGACTCCTCGGAAATGGCGTTCAAAATGGCGGCGATCTTTGGTTTCAAAGAAGCGGCCAAACGTGCAGATCCGGTGATCCTCGAACCGATGATGAAAGTTGAAGTGGAAACACCGGAAGAATACGCCGGTGGCGTGATGGGCGATTTATCGTCGCGTCGCGGTACGGTGCAGGGCATGGAGGAAATCGCGGGCGGCGGCGGTAAAATCATTAAAGCCGAAGTGCCGTTATCTGAAATGTTTGGCTATTCCACCGTTTTGCGGTCAATGTCGCAAGGCCGTGCAACCTACAGCATGGAGTTCAATCACTATGCCGAGGCACCGCGCAATGTCGCTGAAAACATCATTGCGTCGCGTGGTAAATAAGCAAAACAGGCGTAATCTCTGCCAAAGACAAAACGGTCCGCAAGGGCCGTTTTTTTTGGACCGTATAAAAGGATTCGATAGTTTATGCCTTCACTGTGTGACATTCTAATGCGCATCTCAGGTGTGTATGAAGAGGGTGCTATGCCATCAGTCGCAGGAAATAAGAAACGAACGAATGTCACGCTGAGTGCCGATTTACTTGAACAAGCCAAAGTGTTTGGCATAAATCTTTCAGCAACGTTTGATAAAGCGTTAGGAGAAGCGGTGAAAGAGAAACAAAGGAAACTGTTCTTAGAGGAAAATCAGCAAGCAATGGATTCCTGCAACGCTTTTACTGAAAAGGCAGGACTCTTCTCTCAGGGACGAGGAGTGTTGTAATGGCGCAATTTGATGTTTACGAAAATCAGGGAGAGGGAAAATATCTTTATCCCTATTTTATGGATATTCAGAATCCTTTATTTGAAAGACTCAACGAGCGGATCGTTGTGCCGCTAACCGCGCTTAGCAACCTGAAACCCATCAGGCATCTTCATCCCCTTATCAGGATCCAAAATCATCAATACGTGCTGATGACTCATCTCCTGACCAGCGTAAGTACGACGCAATTACATCATGAACCGGTGTTGAATGCGGATATTCATCGGGCGGATGTTGTTGCAGCGCTGGACATACTGGTGATGGGAATTTAAGGCGCAGAATTCTGCGCCTTGTTTTACGCGGTTATCTAGCTGACCAGTTTACTGACAATGGTCGCCACGTGTTTACCCTGATGTACGGCAATGCGCAGTTCTTCGGCGCTCGGCTGACGTGAACCGTCGCCACCGGCGATAGTGGTGGCGCCATAAGGCGTGCCGCCGCGGACCTGTGAAATATCGAACAGTTCAGGCGTGGTGTAACCGATCGGGACGATGATCATGCCGTGATGGGCGAGAGTGGTCCAGGTGGAGGTGATGGTCATTTCCTGGCCGCCACCGGTGCCGGTGGAACTGAACACGCTGGCGACTTTACCTGCCAGTGCGCCTTTGGCCCACAGGCCGCCGGTCTGGTCGAGGAAAGTGCGCATCTGACCGGTCATGTTACCAAAGCGGGTTGGTGTGCCAAAAATAATGGCATCGTAATCGCCAAGCTCTGCGGGAGACGCGACTTCTGCCGTCTGACCGGTTTTGCCACCGGCAGCCTTAAAGGCTTCTTCCGGCATCGTTTCAGGAACGCGTTTTATCGTGACTTCAACCCCCGGAACGCTGCGTGCGCCTTCGGCAACGCTCTGCGCCATCGTTTCTATATGACCATACATGGAATGATAGAGAACCAGTACTTTTGCCATTTTTAACTCCTGTTGAGGTGATGTTTTTACCGTATCCTGCCCGGTTTTAGAGCCGGTAATACGGGCGAAAAATTCGCTTAAAAATCCCACGTTTACTCCTGCGCCTGCATGGCGGCTGTCATGAGCATGAGAGTTCATCGTCCGCGCATAAGGCGTCAGTTACAAACGCAAATTTTTGAACAGACTCATCAATTAATTAGGGCAACGGTGTCGGGAAACCAAATTGCCTGATCAAAAAGAAACAACCGGGAGGGTGCGTTTCGCACCTCTACATACTAGAACAGAAGTGCGGGTTTGGCGGGAGAAGGAGAGTGATGAGGCGTAGTCAGGGAGAGTTATTTTCTTTCTTTTCCCAACTGACCAGGACTGAGACTTCATCGGGTTGCGCGATGAATTTACTGAGTGTGGCGGTATGACCATCTTTCATCATGACCGATACGGCAACGCCGGTGATGCCGTGGTCCAGCGGGGTTTCTTCAACCCGTTGCAACATTTTCAGACAGGTAAATTGCTGCTCCGGTGGCAGATGTCTGAACTGATCGGTGTGGTGTTTTTTCATATCGGCATCCTTCCGTAAATTTGTCCGTCACGCATCAACACCAGCTTATGGGTGCGCTTGTAATAAATCGCTGTGAAAACACCTTTGCGATAGACCTGAGCATCCGCGTTATCTTCATCAAGGTATGCTGCAGTCCCTTCGATGTATCCCTGCTTGTCAGCGGGAAAGATTTTGACATCAATCCCCTTAATGCGGGCATGCACAACTTTTTTGGTAGCCTGTGCATATTGCTTCGCCGAGTTTTCCATCGCCTGTTTCAGCGCAACGCTCTGAATTGCCGTCTGACGATTTTGTTCTGCCATATAACACGTATCTTTTGATATGCCTTGTGACTGACAGTCCGCCATTCTGGATGCCTGAGTGGAGCAGCCTGCAAGGACGGTCAGCGCGGCAATGACTAAAAGTTTTTTCATTTTGTTTTACCTGAATTGAAAGATGGGGGGACGAGTCCCCCCTGAATTTTTACCAGCCGACACTCACGCCAGCGCCGTAACCAAAGTTGCTTTGTGAATCGTCGGAAACCGACATTTTCACGATGGTAGCGCGGCTTGCATGGAATGATGCACCGACGGAAATTGCATTTTGAGAGTCGTAGCCACCGACACCGGCACCGACTGCAAATTGCTGAGATTCCTGCACCTGAGGGATGTTGGCCTGAGCCATAGCGGACGCTGAACCTGCTGCGGCTTCTTTCTTATTGCCATCCACTTCAGATTTCAGGTTATTGAATTTCTTGTTGGTATAATCATTCGCCTGACTCAGGGTTTGTGCATCCGCCACCGCGCGGCTGTGGGATTCAGCCATTACTTCAGAGTGATTTTGTTCAGCTTCAGCATTGAGGGCAGTGATTTGCTGGTCGTAATAGGCAGAGCGGACCACTTGTTTAACAACAGGCTTTTGCTTTGAAACGGAAGCCTGTTCCGCCGGATTCTGTTTCACGTGTTCGTCATCCGAAGCATTTTTAGAAGGCGTAGTGTTGACCGGAACACCGGTCGGGTCGTTATGCTGATAGGCCGCCACTTCTTCTGCGTGCTGCTGCAAGGCCGTCCGCTGTGCCGCGAGTGACTGACCCGTATTGTGATTACCGTCGAGGTGCTGCGCTTCACCAGTCTGATGGGTCGGAGTACCGGTTGGATCGTTATGCTGATAGGCCGCCACTTCTTCTGTGTGTTGCTGCAAGGCAGTTTGCTGTGCCGCGAGTGACTGGCCAGTATTGTGATTACCGTCGAGGTGTGTCGCTTCACCAATCTGATGTGTCGGAGTACCGGTTGGATCGTTATGCTGATAGGCCGCCACTTCTTCTGCGTGCTGCTGCAAGGCAGTTCGCTGTGCCGCGAATGACTGGCCAGTATTGTGATTACCGTCGAGGTGTGTCGCTTCACCAATCTGATGTGTCGGAGTACCGGTTGGATCGTTTTTAATCAGGGTGGGTTCTGCCGGAACCAGACTTGTCATCGGCATCGTGGCAGAGCCAGTGATAGCCGTCTGCATTCTTGCGGCAGGATCGAAAGCAGGGAGCAGAATGTTTTTAGAACCATCCCAGAAAGTATTTGTTTTCAGATAGTCGGCAACTTGATTCAGATTGTCCTTTCTCAGGATCTCATTTTGCTTATCAGCAGGGATCCAGGAATATTTTGTAATGTATGCGCGGGCAGCTTCCAGATCAGTTCCGGAAAGCTGCGCATGAGCAGGCGAAATCACACTTAACGCAATCACAATACCCAGACATACGCGACGAACCTTTGTTCTTTGTAACTGAAGGCGACTTGTCGTTTTAAGAGGGTTATCCAGCTCTGGATGGGTTGAGGTGGTGTCATTCATACTGCGATTTGCGATTAGTGCATTCATTTGTTTTTTCCGGTACTGAAATAAGTATCTGTTAGCGACAAATAAGGAGCGTTATCAGAACGCTATTTTTGTCTCCTAACCAAAATCATACATGCGGTGAATGTGACTTGCTTCACGCATTCACTGAACGTTTGACTTATGTCAAGAAACGTAAAGTTAAAGCGCTACATGAATTTGTTTCACTTAGCGCGCTTATTTGTCGCTAGTGGGTACGAAATTGCGTGTCTGGAATGTGTAAATCTAAGAGTTTTCGTAGCGAATAGCGACAGGATGAATTCTCTACGGGATTCTTGTACAATATGCAGGGTTAAAGAAATTGGAGATAAGTGAATGGCAGATAACGCAAATGAGTTCCTGGACTATGTCCGGAGGCTGGATATCGATCAGCCCGCGTTGTGTATCCTGTTGGGACTGCCGCGCAGCACGTTAAATAAGTGGATCAACGGCACGGTGACGCAAATCCCACAAGTGGCCGTTACTGCTGTCAGAATGCTTTGGTTCATGCGCAACAGTGATGAAGCATTATTTGAAAAGTGGGCGATAGTGCAGGATTTTGGTGTGACTGCCGACTATGCCGTCAATGACAGAGTGCAGGAGTTTTTGCATACGATTAAGCGTGAACCCAGCCCGGCGATCAAAAAGCTATTGAACAAATAACGCAGCGGGCAGGATGTTTTGCCGCAGCTGAAGGGCGATAAAAAAGGCGATTAACCTTTCGGGTTAATCGCCTTTTTTATCAGAAGAGCAGGGTGAATTATTCAGATAACAACTTCAGACAACAACGTCGAAAATCATCTTCACCGGTTCGATATTCGTAAAGTTCGGTACATCCGCGACGAAATCTGCAGCATTATCTTTCATGCCTTTTTCGAAGTCTTCCATTGAGAGGCAATAGATATGGCAGGCAGCAATGAATGGGGTCTCTGCCGGTGCGCCCTCGGGCATTTTGTCGATGGCATAAGAATGGCAAAACTCGCCCATGCGGCGTTTGATCAGCGGTAAATGCACGTCGCGGTAATAATCATGGTCAAAGGTTCCGCCTTTGGTGTTCGGGTAAAGCACGCTGTATTTAATCACGTCGTTTCTCGTCTTTTTTGCGAATAAAAATCAATTTTAGCGTACCGGTCACGGTCGCGCCGCGCCATTTGTGCCTGATGCTCTTTATCTGAAAACTCATCCTGCTGACCATATGTACTAAGCTTATAAGATTGTTACTAACTATGGGACAAGCATGGGATTTTTAGGTTGGACAGCGGCAGTCGGAGGACTGCTATTGATTATGTCACTGGCGTCGGGGTGGATTTCCCGCGGCCCGGTGACGACTTTTGGTTTATATCTGGCGGCGGGAATTGTCTGTGGCCCCTGGGTTCTGGATTTACTGCATATCGATCTGGTGGCCTATTCTACGCTCACCGCACATTTCACTGAGATTGCCATGGCGGCTTCTCTGTTTATTACCGGACTCAAACTGAGGCTACCGTTTCGCGCGCAAAGCTGGCGTGTAGGTGTGCTTCTGGCGTTTCCGGCCATGTTACTGACCGTGCTGTGCGTCGCCGCAATTGCACATTACATCACCGGCATTTCCTGGCCGCTGGCACTGGCGCTGGGCGCAATTATTGCGCCGACGGATCCGGTACTCGCCAGTATGATTGCGGTAAATGATGCTAATGATGACGATGGATTACGCGTCGCGCTTTCCAGCGAAGCAGGCATGAATGATGGTTCCGCACTGCCGATCCTGATGCTGGCGCTGATGCTGTTTACCGCGAATGAAGGTCTTTCCTCGCAGGCCATCTGGCATTGGGCGTGGCGTGATGTGGTGTGGGCGTTGATGGGCGGACTGGCGATTGGTTATGCCATGGGCAAGCTGGTAGGACTGAGTGCCACACGTTTTCACAGCCGTCAGCGAACGGTCGCGCCGAGTGATTTTCTGGCGCTTGCGCTGATCGCACTCAGTTATGCCGCTGCGCAGAGTCTGGATGCTTCCGGTTTTCTGGCCGCATTCGCCGCCGGTGTCGGGCTTCGCAGCGCAGAGGTGCGCGTTGTTTCCCTGCATCCGCCAGACGATCTGGAAGAAGGCTCCCGACCGCCACCGGCGGAAGTGATGGTCAATCCGCATCAGCGCCACTCCATGCAGGCGGAAATGCCGCAAAATTCTATCGGGCTGATGGTCGGGGATGCGTTGTCTTTCGGCGATACCATTGAGCGTATCTTTGCAGCGGGGATTGTCATGGTGCTGGGCATCACGCTGGCTGAGCACTGGGAACCGATGGGGCTGCTGATTGCGGCCCTGCTGTTTATCGTGATCCGGCCGCTGACGGTGTACATCACCACGATTGGCGTGCATGTGCCGAAGGGAAGGCGGCTGATGATTGGCTGGTTTGGTATTCGTGGTATCGGCAGTATGAATTACATCGCTTACGCCTGGACGCACGGTTTACACGGGGCAGAGGCCAACTATATGACCAATATTGCCTTTACCGTCATTGTGACCAGCGTTGTCATTCACGGGCTGACCGTTTCCCCGGTTCTGAGCTGGCGTAAAGCCAGACAAGAGGCCGCGCGGGAAGAACGTGAGGAGCGGGAAAAACAGCAGGAAAAAGAGGCATAAAAAAACGGACGCCCATGGCGTCCGTTTTGCTGTCAGGCGACCTGCTTTTTGCTGAGGCTCAGCATAAACAGCGCGGCGGCGCAGAGTACGACAGAAGGGCCTGCCGGTGTATCGTAAAACGCCGAAAATGTCAGACCACCGGTAACCGCAACAATGCCAATTGCGACCGCCACCATTGCCATCTGTTCGGGCGTTTTGGCGAAACGGCGCGCCGTTGCCGCAGGGATAATCAGCAGCGAGGTGATGATCAGCGCACCGACGAATTTCATCGCCAGACCGATTGTCAGCGCTGTCACCAGCATCAGGACAACCCGTGAACGTTGCAAATTCACGCCATCAACATGGGCCAGTTCAGGACTGATGGTCATCGAAAGCAAGGCGCGCCATTGCCAGCACAGCACGGCAATAACCACCGTCACACCGATGGCAATCATCCAGATATCGCTGTAAGTCACAGACAGCAAATCACCGAACAGATAGGCCATCAGATCCACACGTACTCCCGACATCAGGCTGACCACAACCAGCCCCAGCGACAGGGCGCTGTGCGCCATAATCCCCAGCAGCGTATCAACGGCGAGATGCGGTTTACGCTCCAGCGCCACCAGCAATATGGCCAGCAATAAGGTAACGGCGATAACGGTATAAAAAGGATTGATATTGAGCAGCAAACCAAACGCGACGCCCAGCAGTGAGGCATGTGCCAGCGTATCGCCGAAATAAGACATCCGTCGCCAGACCACAAAAGAACCCAGCGGACCGGCTGCGATAGCCAGCAAAACACCGGCCAGCCAGCCCGGTAATAACAGCGCGATCATGCGTCACGACCTCCGGTATTGCGCAAAATTATCTTTCCCTTTAAATCATGACGATGATTATGGTTGTGACGGTAAATCGCCAGCTGCTCTGCGCCGCGGTTGCCAAACATCGCGATAAATTCCGGATGCGTCGACACCACTTCCGGTGAGCCGGAGCAGCAGATATGCTGGTTAAGACACAGCACTTCATCGGTTTTCGCCATCACCAGATGCAAATCATGCGACACCATCAGCACCGCACAACCCAGTTCGCAGCGCAGGCTGTCGATCAGATTGTAAAGCGCCAGTTGGCCGTTGACGTCAACACCTTGCGTCGGTTCATCCAGCACCAGTAACTGCGGGCTGTTCATCAATGCCCGTGCTAAAAGCACACGCTGGTTTTCGCCACCGGATAACTTTTGCATTGGTTGATCCAGCAGATGCGCGGCCTGAACGCGTTTGAGCGCGGGCAGAATATCGCTTTTTTTCACGCCAGGTTTGAGCCGCATAAAACGGCTGACGGTCAGCGGCATGGTGGGATCAAGGTGAATTTTTTGCGGAACGTAGCCGATGCGTAAACCCGGTTCGCGGGTCATGACGCCCTCAGTGGGCGCAATAAGGCCAAGAACCACACGCACTAATGTGGATTTCCCCGCCCCGTTCGGGCCGAGAAGGGTCAGGATTTTCCCCGGTTGCAGGCTCAGCGAGATGTTGGACAGCACGCGTCGTGAACCGAAAGTCACTGAAATATTTTGGAGCGTAGCTAAAGTGGGCATGTCATAGGGTCTTGCAGAACAAATCGGATGTTATAATATTGCGTTTCGCGAAAAATAACCAGTTTCCCCCAACACGAAGATGAGTTCACTCAGCATGATACAGAAAAAAAGCGTCAAACGGATGTTTCTGGCAGCCGCAATATTGAGTTCAGGTGCGGTTTTCAGCGCGCAGGCCGCCGTTGTTGCCTCCGTACGCCCGCTGGGTTTTATCGCATCTGCTATTGCCGACGGTGTCATGCCGACAGAAGTCTTACTGCCTGATGGCGCATCGCCGCATGATTTTGCCCTGCGCCCTTCCGATATTGCACGCCTGCGCAGCGCCGATCTGGTGGTGTGGGTGGGGCCGGAAATGGAAGCCTTCATGACCAAATCCGCCGCACAATTACCGCCAAACCGTCAGGTAGAAATTGCGACGCTGCCAGCCGTCAAACCGCTGCTGATGAAGGGCAGCGATGATGAACATGACCATGATCATGCCCATGATAACGAGGGCGATGACCACCACCACGGCGAATACAATATGCATGTCTGGTTATCACCGGAAATCGCCCGTGAAGCCGCAATTGTGATCCATGACAAACTTGCAGAGCTGGTTCCGCAGAAAAAGCAACATTTAGATGCAAATTTGGCACGTTTTGAAGACGGGCTGACAAAAACTGACAAAAATATTGTTACTATGCTGCAGCCTGTGCAGGGTAAGGGATATTTTGTTTTTCACGATGCTTATGGCTACTTTGAAAAACACTTCGGCCTCTCGCCACTTGGTCACTTTACGATCAACCCTGAAATTCAACCCGGCGCACAGCGATTACATCTCATTCGAACACAGTTGGTTGAGCAAAAAGCGACCTGCGTTTTTGCTGAGCCACAATTCAGGCCGGCCGTCATAACGGCTGTTGCCCAGGGAACAAAAGTGCGTATGGGCACATTGGATCCGCTGGGGAGCGGCATTGAACTGAGTGCGGACAGCTATGTGAACTTTTTGTCACAGCTGGCGAACCAGTACCTGAGCTGCCTGAAGTAAGCTAAAAGGACAGAATTTAAGTGCAGCTGATAGCCCGATCTATCGCTCTGGCGTATAGCAACCTTCCACGGCCCCACCGCATTATGCTGGGGTCACTTACCGTCGTCACACTGGCTGTGGCCGTATGGAAACCGTTAGCCTATCACCCGGACAATGACCTCTCTGATACCAGACCGCTGGTTAAAAATATCACCCTCGATAACCAGCAATTACGTTCTTTGCTTCCCGAAGCCAGTGAACCTATCGATCAAACCCCACCAGCTGATGATGACATCCCGCAGGATGATCTTGACGATAAAACCGCCACTGAAACGGGCGTTCATGAATATGTTGTTTCGACCGGCGATACCCTCAGTAGTATTCTGAATCAGTACGGCATTGATATGTCGGAAATTGCCGCGCTGTCTGATGCCAACCGTGATTTGCGTAATCTGAAAGTCGGCCAGCAGATTTCCTGGACACTGAATGATGCCGGGGATTTACAGCGTCTGACCTGGGAAAAATCGCGCCGCGAAACTTATACCTTTGACCGTTCCGGCAACACCTTTAAATCTTCGCTGGAAACCCTGAAAGGGGAATGGAAAGACACGGTGATTAAGGGTTCGCTGAACGGGAGTTTTGTCACCAGCGCAAGAGCCGCGGGGCTGAGCAGTGGTGAAGTCAGCGCTGTTATCAAAGCACTGCAATGGCAACTCGATTTCCGTAAATTACAGAAAGGCGATGATTTCGCGGTTCTGATGTCCCACGAAGTGCTGGATGGCAAAAACGAACAAAGCGAATTGCAGGCCGTGCGTATGCGCACTGGCGGTAAAGATTATTACGCAGTTCGGGCTGAAGACGGTAAGTTTTACGACCGTTCCGGCAGCGGGCTGGCCAAGGGCTTCCTGCGTTTCCCAACCGGTAAACAATATCGCGTTTCTTCCAACTTTAATCCGCGTCGTCTGAACCCGGTTACCGGCCGCATTGCGCCACATCGTGGCGTCGATTTCGCGGTGCCTGTCGGCACGCCGGTTCTGGCTGTTGGTGACGGCGAAGTGGTGGTTGCCAAGAACGGCGGGGCGGCAGGTAACTATGTGGCGATCCGCCACGGTCGTCAGTATATGACCCGTTATATGCATCTGCGTAAAATTCTGGTGAAACCAGGTCAGAAAATTAAGCGCGGTGACCGCATTGCGCTTTCCGGTAATACCGGCCGCTCAACCGGCCCGCATCTGCATTTTGAAATGTGGATCAACCAGCTGGCCGTGAATCCGCTGACCGCTAAATTGCCACGTACGGAAGGGCTGACCGGTAAAGACCGGGCGACCTATCTGGCCACCGTTCGTCAGGTTGTTCCTCAACTTAAACTTGACTGATTCTTCACGCTTAAACTTGTGATGCAGTGATTTATTGCAAAATAAATCACTGCATTCATCATACTTCAAGGCACCGGGGCGTTGATTTCTCTCAGTCACCCGAATCACTTACCTGAGTAAGCTCATCGGGGTTCCTTCGTTTACCGCCTTCCTGTGACTCGAATTATTTCGAATAAACACTTATCATTAAGGCAGAATTTGTCATAAGAGCCTGAGCATGCAGCCAGAAAAAGAAAAACGATCTTCCGTAGAATTTATTCCGCAATTTCAGAAAGCCTTCTACCATCCACGTTACTGGGGCGTCTGGCTGGGCGTCGGTGCGATGGCTACCATGGCTTGGTTGCCCGCGAAAGTCCGTGATCCGGTGTTAGGCAGTCTGGGACGTCTGGCAGGAAAGTTTGCCAAAGGTGCACGACGTCGTGCTCAAATCAATCTGTTGTATTGCCTGCCGGAAACACCGGAAGCTGAGCGCGAACACATCATTGATGAAATGTTTGCTACCGCGCCGCAGGCGATGGTGATGATGGCTGAACTGGCTATCCGTGACCCGAAAAAAGTCATGCAGCGCGTACGCTGGCATGGTAAAGAAATTATCGATGAGATGCAGGCGAAAGGCCAGAATGTGATTTTTCTGGTGCCACATGGCTGGGCTGTGGACATCCCTGCGATGCTCATGGCCGCTGGCGGCCAGCCGATGGCTGCTATGTTTCACAATCAGAAAAACCCGCTGACCGATTATCTGTGGAATACCGTGCGTCGCCGTTTTGGTGGCCGTATGCACGCGCGCAATGACGGCATCAAGCCGTTCATCAGTTCTGTGCGTCAGGGGTACTGGGGCTATTATCTGCCGGATCAGGATCACGGTGCTGAACACAGCGAGTTTGTGGATTTCTTTGCGACCTACAAGGCGACATTGCCCGCGGTAGGCCGTCTGATGAAAGTCTGCCGCGCCTCCATTATCCCTTTATTCCCGGTGTACAACGCTCGTGAACAGCGTCTGGATATTTACGTCCGGCCACCGATGGATGATCTTGCGACTGCGGATGATCACTACATTGCGCGCCGGATGAATGAGGAAGTGGAGATTCTGGTTGGCCCGAATCCGGAACAGTACACCTGGATCCTAAAACTGCTTAAAACCCGCAAACCGGGTGAGCCTGAACCGTATTCGCGTAAAGAACTGTATCCGAAGAAATGACCGTCTGAATTTGAAAACAGCTGAGGCTCACACCTCAGCTTTTTTTATGCTTTTTTCAGCGAGTGCTTTAAAAATCCCGCAATCAGGATTGTGCCTGCCACGCCCGCGATAAGGCCTGCGAGCATGAAAATGCCGCTACCCAGTGCAAAATACAGCTGTTTAGCGATTTCAATTCCGCTTGCAAAGACCACGATAGTCATCAGCCCGAGTGCAGCCGCAACGGTGCCTTTTCCGGTCGGACTGGAAAACAGCGTCAGGCGATACAGACCCGCATTCACCAGTCCGGTACCCAGCGCATAAAGGCTCAATCCTCCCGTCATCCAGTACCAGGCATGTGCCATAAACATGGCCGCGAATGCACTGACCGACAAACCGAGAACGATCGGCACAATACCGAGGCAGACCGGCGTGCGGATATTCATTTTGCCACTGATTTTGCTCAGGATGATATTGCCAATAATCAGCCCGGTGAATACCGGAACCTGCAACCAGCCATATTGTAATGGCGTCATACCGGCGTCCTGGATCAGCAAAACCGGCGACTGCGCTACCCACGCCAGGAGTGGCAGGGTAATAAACCCGATGGCGAGTGACCCCATGACCACGCCCTTATTGGTGAATACTTCACGGTAATCGGCCAGCAGCCTGCGCATTGAAAAACGGCCGTCACGACCGGTAGCGGTTTCCGGCATACTGCGCCACAAGCCCCAGAACGCCAGAGCGGAGATGACGGAAAACAGCGCAAACATGGCTTTCCACGGTGCGTAATGAATGAACGCCGCACCCGCCAGTGGCCCGAGCAGCGGGGCGATCAGCGTAATGTTCGCCATCAGCGCCATCAGTTTGACACTCAGCGTTTCGCTGAATGCTTCCTGAATCGCGGCATAGCCGACAGCGCCGATAAAGCACAGACTCATCCCTTGTAAAAAACGCATCAGGATAAACTGTTCGATGCTTTGGGTGAAAACGGTCAGCAGACAGGTGACAGTGAAAAAGGCGACGCCCGCCAGTAAAACCGGCCTGCGCCCGAGGCGGTCGGAAAGCGGACCCAGCAACCATTGCAGCAGAATTCCGCCACACAGATACGCGGTCAGTGAGGTAGACACCCAGTCGGCGCTGGCGCTGAAATCGCTGATTACCTGCAACATGCCCGGCTGGATCATATCGTGGGCAATATAGGTGGCAAACTCGAACAACACCAGCGACAACGGGAACAGCCACTGGCGGAAATTCAGCCGTGAGGCGGGTGCAGAAACGGACGACATAACGTTAACTCTCCGGTACTCAAAATCGAAAAAGCGCGGCCTGTGAAAGCCGCGCAACTATTCATCGCATTAAAGTTTTATCGAATTAATCTGGTTTTCAGTAGCGGTTGGCGTACGCCGCAATTGGGTTTTCCAGCGTTCCGGCGAATTTCAGGTTCTGCGCCGGATCCGACAGGTTAATCATCTGCTGGTTATTCGCCAGTTGCAGGCGGTTGAGGCAAGAGTGCGTGAACTCTGCGCCAAACATGTCATAACGGGCAAATTTCCCGGCCAGTTCCGGATACTGAATCTGGTAATCCCGAACCACTTCAGCCACCACCTGCCAGAACTGGCCGGCCGGATAATCGCCGTTTTCTTCGAGAATGCGGGCGATAAAGCGGAATACGCCGGCGAACACGTCGGTGAAGATCGACAAAATTTTCAGGTCTTCAGGGACATCGACCGCCAGACGTTTGGCTTTCTCGGGCAGGTTCGCTTCGGGATTCATTACCGCGATTTCTTCGGCGATATCTTTCATGAAAGCGTTAACCGGAATATTGTTTTCAAAACGCAGGATCAGGTTTTCACCGTGCGGCATGAACACCAGATCGTAGTGATAGAAACAGTGCAGCAACGGGCTGAGGTAAGCGTGCATATAGCGTTTCAGCCAGTCACCGGTCGCCAGGCCAGAGGATTTAATCATCTCGACAATCAGTGCATCGCCATGTTTGTCGGTGTGGAGCAGGGCAGCCATGGTCATCAGTCGCTGATTAGGCTGTAACTGCGCCACCGGGTTTTCACGCCATAAGGCGGCAAACATTTTCTTGTACGCGCTGTCGCCTTTAATGGCTTCTTCGAAGTAATGATTGTGATACCCCAGTGAAGCGACTTCCTGCAAAATACTGAAACCGGTGGATTGCAGATAGGCGTCGTTTTCAACCAGTTCCGCCAGCCATTCGTTGATCCCAGGCGTTGTGGCCATGTAATAAGGCGACAACCCGCGCATAAAGCCCATATTCAAAATCGACAGTGCAGTTTTGACGTAGCGCGCTTGCGGACGACTGGCGTTATAGAAGGTGCGGATTGACTGCTGCGCCAGATATTTATCGTTGCCTTCACCGAGATAAATCAGGAACTGACGTGCAATATCCGGGGCGAAAACGGTCAGCAGTTTGTTCTGCCACTGCCAGGGATGTACCGGCATGAAATAGTAGTTTTTCGGATCCACACCCTGATCCACCAGTTTCTGCGTGAAGGCGCAAATCTGCGCGTCACCCAGTTCCTCGGCGATCAGTTTTTCATACGGTAAATCACTGACGCTGGCGAAATGCGCTTTGTCGTGATGTACCGCCACCCAGACCAGTTGCAGCGGATTCGCCGCTTCCGGCGCATAACGCACATAATCACCGGCATCAAAACCGATGCGACCGTTGTTAGCGATGAAGCTCGGATGGCCTTCGGTCATGCTGGTTTCAACGGTCTGGAAATCGGCTTCAGTCAGCTGTTTTGCCGTCGTGTGGTTGTTCACCAGTTTGTAGGCACTGCTGTAAAGCGTACTGCTGATTTCTTCCAGATAGGTCGGCAGCATGGCCTGTGAGATGCCAATTTGTTCTGCGAATTCAATGATGAATTTTACGGCATCGAGCGGCTGCGGACTGAGATTATCCAGGCGCTGAATGCTGTCGAGTTCAATCATCCAGTCATTCAGAGGCAACTGCCGCGCGCGGAAATGGTATTCAATTTCTGAAGCCGGCACCGCCAGCTGATAATCCGTCCAGGTGCCGGTAGTTTTCAAAGCTTGCGGGGCAAGCAGGCGCTCGTGCGTCAGTTCTGACAGGCATTTACGCAGCAGCAGGGCATTAGCTTTTGCCCAGATTTCGGGTTGCAGGTGCTGTCCGGTTTGCAGAGTCGAGGGTGTCATAATGTCTTTTTCCTTCTGGCTGGCCTGAATAAAATCCTCACGCTGGCAAAATGCCAGCCATGCCGTTTTGTGTGTCAGCTGAATTTGTTTCTGGTAGCGGAAACCGGCGCGCTTATTCAGCTTGTGGATCTTGTCGTTGCGCACATCTGGCTCGACCACGACGCGTTTCACGTCCGGTTGGCTGAACAGGTACTCCATCACGGCTGAAAACACCTGCCAGCTGAAACCGGCGACAGGTTTGTCGGCAGGGGAAAGCAGAATATGCATCCCCATGTCGCCGGGCTGAACGTCGTAATGCTCGCGCAACGGATCGTCCTGAACCGGATAGCATTCAATGAGGCACTGTGGCTGACCGTCGATTTCGCCCATCAGCGCGGCATGAGGTTTTCCTGCTGTCAGGTCGCGGTAAAACGCATCCACTTCCGCGACGGTGCTGTTTTGCATCCCCCAGAAATGTGCGTAAGGCTGAATCATCCAGCCATGCAAAATGGCGGCATCTTTTTCCAGCGCCAGAGGGCGGAAGGAAAGTTTTCCTGCGGCACGCTGGCAGGAAAATACGGAATGGGGTATAGCATCAGACATCGGTAAAATCTCCGTTAGTTTCCGGCAAGGTTGCGGGTACAAAAGGTCTGGAAGGCGATGGATTTTTCCACCGGATAAACTTCGTGTCCCAGCATTTCGCGGATAATCGTACTGTTGCGGTAGCATGCCATTCCCAGGTCCGGCGTAACGAAACCGTGGGTGTGCAGCTCAGCGTTTTGCACGAAAATCTGGTTATGGGCGTCAATACTGTAATTGCGGTTGACGGCGTAACGACCGGCGTCGTCCCATTGAATTCGGTTGTAAATGCCTTCGACAAACTGTGGCGGCTGATAGCCGTAGCCGGTGGCAAGGATCACTGACTCCGTACGGTGCCGGTATTCCTGCTGCTGTTCATGGTGCAGCAGGCTCATTTCCAGTTCACCATTGCGGTTGCGGGTCAGCGCTGTCAGTTCTGAATGGGTATACAAATCAACGTTCAGCGGACCGTCGAGGCGTTTGATGTACATCAGGTCGTAGATGTCATTGATCAGGCTGATATTGATGCCCTTATACAGGCACTTCTGTTCCCGGTTGAGCTGATCGCGTTTGGCCATCGGTAAATCGTGAAAATAGTCGATGTATTCCGGCGAGGTCATCTCCAGCGTCAGTTTGCTGTATTCGAGCGGATAGAAACGCGGCGCGCGGGTCACCCATGTCAGGTGGTAATCATGTTTTTCGATATCGGAGAGCAGGTCATAGTAAATTTCCGCTGCGCTCTGACCGCTGCCGACCACGGTGATAGATTTGGAATTCTGTAGCTGTTCTTTATTTGGCAGATACGCCGAGGAATGATGCACGTTGTTGCCGGCGTTACGGGCACAGGCAGGCATCCACGGCGACGGACCGGTACCCAGTACCAGGCGTCGGGTGCGGTAAACCTGTTTCCCGTGGCTTTTGGTCGAGCGCGTCTGGACGAGATAACATTCCTGCACTGCGTCCCAGGTCACCAGTTCCACACGCGTGGAAAATTGCAGGCTGGTCAGCTGGCTGCACGCCCACTGGCAATACTGATTGAACTCTTTGCGCATCATGAAGAAATCTTCACGAATATAGAATGAGTAGAGTTTTCCTTGCAGTTTCAGATAGTTCAGGAAACTGTAAGGGCTGGTCGGATCGGCAAGTGTGACCAGATCGGCCATAAACGGTGTCTGCAAATGCGCACTTTCCAGCATCATGCCGGTGTGCCAGTCGAAGCTGTCATTCTGGTCTAAAAACAGACCGTTCAGCTCTTTCACCGGTTCAGTCAGACAGGCCAGACCGAGGTTGAACGGGCCGATACCCACGGCGATAAAATCATACATTTGTTCGGTTGAATTCATATTCATGGTGCGGCTCCTTTTACCGGTTTTTCGCAGCGCTCAGTGCAGTGGCAGTCAGTTCTTTGCCGTAATGCGTGATCAGACTGAGCACATCGGCAACGTCTTCCGTGGTGGTGGTCGGGTTCAGCAAGGTGAATTTAAGGTACTGACGGTCATGCACTTTGGTACCGGCAATCACGGCGCTGCCATCGCGGAAAATGGCTTTGCGGATGTCAGCATTAATCGCGTCAATTTGCTCGTGAGTCATGGACATACGCGGTACGAAACGGAATACCAGCGTGCTGAGCTCAGGTTTATGCAGCACCTCGATATTCGGGTTCTGTTCCATCATCTGATGGGTTTCGGTGGCGCGTTCCAGCAGTACATCAAAGGATTCACCCAGCGCCTGCTGGCCCATGATGCGCAGCGTCAGCCACATTTTCAGGGCATCAAAACGTTTGGTGGTCTGAATACTTTTGTTGACCAGATTTGGCGTACCTTCGAGTTTTGCACTCAGAGGATTCAGGTATTCGGCATGGTGAGTGACGTGCTCCAGATGGCTGTGATCGTTAACCAGGAACGCGCTGCAACTCACCGGCTGGAAGAAGGATTTGTGATAATCCACGGTGACGGAATCGGCCAGATGAATGCCTTCGATGCGCTGACGATGCTGAGGCGATACCAGCAATCCACAGCCGTAAGCGGCGTCAGCGTGCATCCAGATTTTCTCTTTGCGGCAGATTTCTGCAATTTCATTCAGCGGATCGATGCTGCCGAAGTCCGTAGTGCCAGCGGTCGCTACCACGGCAATCGGGATCAGGCCTTCGGCATGACAGCGGTCGATTTCGGCTTTGAGCGCGCTGATGTCCATTCGGAATGCGCTGTCACAGGCAACCGGCACCACGGCGTCATAACCCAGACCGAGCAGGGCTGCGGATTTCTGAATGCTGAAATGGCTGACCTGCGAACTGAATATACGCCAGCGGTTGGCTTCCGGCGGCAGGCCCTGATATTTGATGCTGTGTTGCGGACGGGTACGTTTGCAGTGACTGTCGCGGGCCAGAAGCATCGCCATCAGGTTGGACTGGGTACCGCCGCTGGTGAAAATGCCGTCGGACTGTGCGCCAAAACCGATTCGGGCGAGGGTCCAGTCGATGACTTTTTGTTCGATTAATGTCCCGCCTGCGCTCTGGTCCCAGGTGTCTACGGACGAGTTAATGGCGCTGATAAAAAGCTCTGCCAGTTGGGACGGAACCACGGTCGGACAGTTCAGATGTGCAAGGTATTTCGGGTGGTGGAAATAGACCGCATGTTGCAGATATAAATCATCAAGTTCTTCCAGCGCCAGCCGCGTTCCGGCTAAAGGTTTGGTCAGGTCAATATGGCGAAATTGTTCAGCTAATTCAGAGGGAGACACGCCGGAAAATGGTTTCTCCGTATGGTTAATGTGAGATTTAATTAATTCAATCCCTTGCTCAATCTGCCTCTGCCATTCCGGCGTGCTATTTTGATTGAAAATATAACCTTTATTCTCACTTATTTTAGCCTGAGTGATCATGAGGTCTTTGGCGCTGTCCTGCATTATTTCCCAATTATTTATCTGGCTCATCATGGACCCTTTCTGTTTTATCCATTGTCTTTACTGCGGGCGAGGGGAAGCCACCCGGTAAAATTCAGGAGTTTTCAGTGAACGTGTGTATTAGCAGGCAGGGCTTAAGGCCACGCCTGGCAGGTGTGTGGTTTTATTTGTTTTCTTATCGCAAATTATAAGAATTATGTCTTGTTTGATTTCCTTAGTATGGACTTATACAAGGTTTTAACGATTGAGAATCATTATAAATGCAAATCATTATCATTCAACTACGGTATTGAACATTTGGTGATTAGGGGCGATTAAGCTTATTTTATGTGATATTCATCACATAAATGAGCTGATGTGGGCAGGAAAACAGGTATTTACATGGGAGTAGTCTGTATTTATTATTCGTTTTACAGGTTAAAGAGCAGGCTTTGACGATACAAAAAGTTATATTAATACACAATAAAAACAAGCCTATTCTGCTATTAGAAGTTTTTACAAAAGTTCGGCGGAAAATTATTTCAGGAAGATGGCAAAATAATGATCAAATTAAGGCGGGCAATTAACCGGATTGTTTCGGGGTAAAAGTGTCTGGAAGGGAAAAAAAAAGGCCGATCATAATGATCGGCCATTAATTCATATTTAATTACATGTCAGTTTAATCAACACGCAGTACACGACTGGTATTCGTGGTGCCGATGGTGCTCATGACGTCGCCCTGAGTGATAATCACCAGATCACCCGACAGCAGATAACCTTTATCACGCAGGAGATTGACCGCGTCCTGCGCCGCCGCTACACCGTCGTTCACGCTGTCGAAGAAGACCGGCGTAACGCCACGGTAAATGGCGGTCAGATTCAGGGTGTGCTCATGACGTGACATAGCAAAGATTGGCAGGCCAGAGCTGATACGGGACAACATCAGTGCAGTACGACCCGATTCCGTCATGGAAATGATCGCCGTCACTCCTTTCAGGTGGTTTGCCGCATACATCGCTGACATCGCAATGGCTTCTTCGATATTATCGAATTCCACGTCCAGACGGTGTTTGGATACGTTAATGCTTGGGATTTTCTCAGCACCCAGGCAAACACGTGCCATTGCCGCGACAGTTTCGGACGGATACTGACCCGCAGCGGTTTCTGCTGACAGCATGACCGCATCGGTGCCATCGAGTACGGCGTTCGCCACGTCCATCACTTCAGCACGGGTTGGCATCGGGTTGGTGATCATCGATTCCATCATCTGCGTTGCAGTGATAACTGCACGGTTCAGCTGACGGGCACGGCGGATCAGTTTCTTCTGGATACCGACCAGCTCAGGGTCACCGATTTCAACACCCAGATCACCACGGGCGACCATCACTACGTCGGAAGCCAGAATGATGTCGTCCATGGCAGCGTCGGTGGCAACGGCTTCAGCACGTTCTACTTTAGACACGATCTGCGCGTTACAGCCTGCATCGCGGGCCAGACGGCGCGCATAGTTAAGGTCTTCGCCGGTGCGTGGGAATGAAACGGCAAGATAATCTACGTCCATTTTGGCCGCAGTAATAATGTCTGCTTTATCTTTTTCAGTCAGGGCTTCAGCAGAGAGACCGCCGCCCAGCTTGTTGATGCCTTTGTTGTTAGACAGCGGGCCGCCAACGGTGACTTCAGTAAATACTTTCATACCCTGAACTTCGATCACTTTGAGCTGCACACGACCGTCATCCAGCAACAGGATGTCGCCCGGCACGACGTCAGCAGGCAGACCTTTATAGTCGATGCCGACTTTCTCTTTATCGCCTTCACCTTTGCTCATGTTGGCATCGAGCAGGAATTTGTCGCCAATATTGAGGAAGACTTTGCCTTCTTTAAAGGTAGAAACGCGGATTTTAGGACCTTGCAGGTCACCGAGGATGGCGACATGGCGGCCAAGACGGGCGGCGATTTCACGCACTTTGTTAGCGCGAAGGATGTGATCTTCAGGAGTTCCGTGAGAGAAATTCATACGTACAACGTTTGCACCCGCTGCAATGATCTTCTCAAGATTATTGTCGCGGTCAGTTGCCGGACCGAGGGTGGTAACGATCTTCGTTCTTCTGAGCCTTCTGGACATGCCTAACTCCGTTAACTGATGAAACATGGTAATGCAAAAAACAACGGATCCACTTTGCCGTAGGTGTAATTGTAATACAAAAGAGTTTCACCTGTGTGACCCGCTGACCTCATGTCTGACTTTCGCCTTGCGCACGTAGCGCGAAGATTTCCGGCCAGACTCCCTATTAAATCAATGATGCTTCATTCATTTGCTTATTGAATGATTTGTACCTTTACTCGCTGAGCAAGCTCACTCACTCAGGCAGGTTTGGGACAACTGTGCCTTTATCAAAGCGCGATTCTTTCAACGCTTCTTTGACCCGCTTCAGGTTATCTCTGAATTTTGCGCCGCGGCGCAGAGTAAAACCGGTTGCCAGCACGTCGATCAATGTCAGCTGGGCAATTCGCGAGACCATCGGCATATAAACGTCGGTGTCTTCGGGAACATCCAGTAACAAAGCCAGCGTCGCTTCATGGGCCAGAGGTGTATTAAAAGAAGTAATGGCAATCACCGTCGCATCGTTTTCACGGGCGAGCTGGGCGAGTTCGACCAGATTTTTGGTTCTTCCGGTGTGTGAAATCAGCACCACTACGTCGCCTTCGCTGGAGTTCATACAGCTCATCCGCTGCATGACAATATCGTCGAAGTAAACTACGGGAATGTTAAAGCGAAAAAACTTGTTCATGGCATCATGGGCGACCGCCGCGGAAGCGCCCAGACCAAAGAAGGAAATTTTCTTGGCCTGAGTGAGGAGATCGACGGCGCGATTAATGGCGGCGATGTCCAGGGTATTTTTGACCTGATCGAGGCTGGCCATGGCGGACTCGAAAATTTTACTGGTGTAAGCGCTGACGCTGTCGCTTTCATCCACGTTACGGTTCACATAAGGTGTACCATTTGCCAGACTTTGTGCCAGATGCAGTTTAAAATCTGGAAACCCTTTTGTGTCGAGACGACGGCAAAAACGGTTTACAGTAGGTTCGCTGACGTCGGCCATGCGGGCGAGGGTGGCAATACTTGAGTGAATAGCAACATGCGGCGATGCCAGGATAACTTCTGCAACTTTGCGTTCTGATTTGCTCAGAATGTCAAGGTGAGTCTGGATTTTTTCCAACGTATTCATAAGCATGCCACTCATAGGTTTCAACGATTTCTTTGAAAAGAGGAAATCGCACTGATTTGATGAAAATATACTACGCGCTTAATGCCGTTGGCAGCGTCAGCCAGGCGAATTAACGGCTTTTTTTGTCAGAGTTTGACCGAGATCTAACTTTCAGTATGGTAAATTCTGTTCAGTTTTGTCATAAAATTACAGGATGTTGTGGGTTTTAACAGCACCTGAGAGACTTATGATAAAAATAAGGTTTTCCGCAGAGTTATTACCTTGTCAGATCGTGGTTTACGGCTCACGGGCAATCAGAGTACATTGTTGCTGAAATAAAATTACAATATGTACCCGGGATAATTCGAGTTGCAGCTCACGCGGAGCAACCAGAAATATGTCAGGTATTCCTGCATTGAGGAGAAGAACATGGCGGTAACTCAGACAGCCCAGGCTTGTGATCTGGTAATTTTCGGTGCGAAAGGCGATCTTGCGCGCCGTAAGCTGTTGCCTTCCCTGTATCAGTTAGAGAAAGCGGGTCACATTCACCCGGATACCCGCATTATCGGTGTCGGACGTGCGGAATGGGACAAAGCGGCCTATACCGAAGTGGTCAAAGAAGCACTGACCACCTTCATGAAAGAAAAAATTGATCCGGAACTGTGGGACAAACTCAGTGCCCGTCTTGATTTCTGTAACCTTGATGTCAATGATCTGAAGCATTTCAAAGTGTTGGGCAAGATGCTTGACCAGAAAAATCGTGCCACCATTAACTACTTTGCGATTGCACCAAGCCACTTTGGTGCGATCTGCCGTGGTCTGGGTGAAGCCGGGCTGAACAAAGAACCTGCGCGCGTCGTAATGGAAAAACCGCTCGGCCACTCGCTGGAGTCGTCTCAGGTTATCAACGATCAGGTCGCTGAATATTTCGCCGAATCTCAGGTTTACCGTATCGACCATTATCTGGGTAAAGAAACGGTACTGAACCTGCTGGCGCTGCGCTTCGCCAACAACCTGTTCGCCAGCAACTGGGATAACCGCACTATCGATCACGTGCAGATCACCGTTGCTGAAGAAGTGGGTATCGAAGGCCGCTGGGGTTACTTCGATGATGCGGGTCAGATGCGTGACATGATCCAGAACCACTTGCTGCAAATTCTGACCATGATCGCCATGTCCCCACCGGCGGATCTGAGCACCGACCGTATCCGTGATGAGAAAGTGAAAGTATTGCGCTCGCTGCGCCGTATCGATCAGTCTAACGTGCGTGAAAACACCGTACGCGGTCAGTACACAGCCGGTTTCGTACAGGGCAAAAAAGTCCCAGGCTATCTTGAAGAAGAAGGCGCGAAGAAAACCAGCAGCACCGAAACATTCGTGTCTATCCGCGTGGATATCGACAACTGGCAGTGGGCGGGTGTGCCGTTCTACCTGCGTACCGGTAAACGTCTACCGACAAAATGTTCAGAAGTTGTGGTGTATTTCAAGAGCCCGGCACTGAACCTGTTCCGTGATTCTTACCAGCAGTTGCCGCAGAACAAACTGACGATTCGTCTGCAACCGGACGAAGGTATCGAGATCGAAGTACTGAACAAAGTACCGGGTCTGGAGCATAAACACCGTCTGCAAACCACCAAGCTGGATCTGAGCTTCACTGAAACCTTCAATGAACAGCACATTGCCGATGCTTACGAGCGTCTTCTGCTGGAGACCATGCGTGGCATCCAGGCACTGTTTGTGCGTCGTGACGAAGTTGAAGAAGCCTGGAAATGGGTCGATTCCATCATGAACGCATGGGCTGCAGAAAGCGAAGCACCAAAACCGTATCAGTCCGGGACATGGGGGCCGGTGGCTTCTGTGGCGATGATCACCCGCGACGGCCGTTCCTGGAACGAGTTTGAATAACGAATAATTTATTGAGTCATTACTCCCCAAAATGTTTGAGGTTGCAGCAAGGCGGCAAGTGAGTGAGTCCCGATGAGCTGACATGAGTCAGTGATTCGGGTGAACAAATGTAGCCAACGCCGCTGCGGCTTCAGACATGACGGGGAGGGTAGTATCGTCCAATCGGGTGTGGTCGGTTTCCAGTAATTTCTTCTTTCTGAAAAAATTACTGGACCCTGTGGCAGGGGCGCGCCATCAATCACAACGGTGCCTGCGGGCATGAATGGAGAACAAGATGAAAAACTGGAAAACAAGCGCGGAACAAATTCTGACCTCAGGGCCGGTCGTTCCTGTGATTGTTATCAATAAACTGGAACATGCCGTTCCGCTGGCCAAAGCACTGGTTGCCGGTGGTGTGCGCGTTCTGGAAGTCACCTTACGTACCCCGTGTGCGATGGATGCGATCCGTGCGATTGCCAAAGAAGTGCCCGAAGCCATTATTGGCGCAGGGACAGTGCTCAATCCAGAACAACTGGCCGAAGTGACCGAAGCCGGTGCGCAGTTCGCGATTAGCCCGGGCCTGACTGATGCGTTGCTCAAAGCGGCTAATGCAGGTTCGATTCCGCTGATCCCAGGCATTTGCACCGTTTCGGAACTGATGATGGGTCTGGATGCGGGTCTGCGTGAATTCAAATTCTTCCCGGCTGAAGCCAACGGCGGCGTGAAAGCGTTGCAGGCGATTGCAGGTCCGTTCCCGCAGGTGCGTTTCTGCCCGACCGGTGGCATTTCACCGGCTAACTACCGTGATTATCTGGCGCTGAAAAGCGTGCTGTGTATCGGTGGATCCTGGCTGGTGCCAGCCGACGCGCTGGAAAGCGGCGATTACGCGCGCATTACAGAACTGGCGAAAGAAGCCGTTGCTGGTGCGGGCGCAGCAGTCTGAGTTGACGTTTTGAAATATAAAAAACCTCCCGCGGGAGGTTTTTTTATGTCTGAAATTCGGCGATTAACGTGCAGCGATAATCTTGATTTCAATTTTGTATTTCGGGTTCATCAGATTAGCCTGCACGGTGCAGCGCACGGGTGCATTGCCCGGCGATACCCACGCGTCCCATGCTTCGTTCATGGCCGGGAAGTCTTCTTTATTCACCAGGAACAGGGTGGCATCCAGAATTTTGCTTTTGTCTGAGCCCGCTTCAGTCAGCGCTGCATCGATAATCGCCAGCGTTTCTGCAGTCTGATCTTTCGCATTCGCGTCCAGATTTTCCGGTACCGCAGTGTAATAAATGGTGTCGTTATGGATAACGATGTCGGACATCCGTGGCTCAGGGCGGATACGTTCGATGGTCATTTTTTTAGCTCCAGTTAGTCACATACTTATGATGGCGCTAAGGGTATCACAAAGGATGAATACGTTGGATTGGCAGATGACGGTGGTAGTGAAGCCAAGGGATTGGCATAATCACTGCTGATCCGTACAGGTAGAGAGACAGAGTGACAGACGATTTCGCAACAGACGGCGCACTGGCGCAGAAAATTGAAGGTTTTAAACCCCGTGAACCTCAGCGTCTGATGGCGCAGGCTGTGAGTAAAGCCATCAGTGGTAAGCAAGGGCTGGTGGTTGAAGCCGGTACAGGTACCGGTAAAACCTATGCGTATCTTGCCCCGGCACTGCGTTCCGGCAAAAAAGTCATTATCTCCACCGGTTCAAAAAACTTACAGGATCAGCTGTATTCCCGCGATTTACCTAAAGTTGCCAGTGCGCTGAATTTCAAAGGCCGTCTGGCGCTGCTTAAAGGGCGCTCAAACTACCTGTGTCTGGAGCGTCTGGAGCAGCAATCGCTCTCCGGCGGCGATCTCGCCAGTCAGGCGCTCAGCGAACTGGCACATCTGCGTCACTGGTCAAGCAGCACTGAAGAAGGTGATATCAGCACCTGCAACGTGGTGCCGGAAGACAGTTTTGTCTGGCCACTGGTGACCAGTACCAACGATAACTGTCTCGGTAGTGACTGTCCGCTGTATAAAGAATGCTTTGTCGTAAAAGCCCGTCGCAAGGCGATGGATGCCGACGTGGTAGTCGTTAACCATCACCTGTTTATGGCGGATATGGTGGTGAAAGAGAGCGGCTTCGGTGAACTGATTCCTGAAGCGGATGTCATGATTTTCGACGAAGCCCATCAGATCCCCGATATCGCCAGCCAGTATTTTGGTCAGCAGGTGACCAGCCGTCAGTTGCTCGATATGGCGAAAGACATCACGATCGCTTATCGCACGGAAGTACGTGACTCGGTGCAGCTACAGAAAAGCGCCGACCGCCTGAGTCAGAGCACGATGGATTTTCGTCTGGCGCTTGGCGAACCGGGTTTTCGTGGCAATCTGCGCGATGTGCTTAATCAGCCCGCGATTCAACGCGCGCTGTTATTACTCGATGACGCGCTGGAGCTTTGTTATGACGTAGTGAAATTGTCACTCGGACGTTCTGCGCTGCTGGATGCTGCATTTGAACGCGCGACACTCTACCGCAACCGGCTGAAACGCCTGAAAGATGTGTCCATACCCGGTTACAGTTACTGGTATGAATGCAACTCGCGCCATTTCGTACTGGCGCTGACGCCGTTATCCGTGACCGATAAATTCAGCGAAATGATGAAAGAGAAGCCGGGCGCGTGGATTTTCACCTCGGCGACGCTTTCGGTGAACGATCAGTTGCATCATTTTACCGAACGCCTCGGACTGGATGAGGCCGAAACGCTGCTGCTGCCCAGTCCGTTTGATTACGCCAAACAGGCACTTTTGTGCGTGCCGCGCTTTTTGCCAGAATCGAACGTCAACGGCAGTTCTAAACAACTGGCGCGCATGTTGCGTCCGCTGATTGAAGCTAACAAAGGCCGCTGCTTTTTCCTGTGTACTTCTCACAAAATGATGCGCGAACTGGCCGAGGAATTCAGGGCCAGCCTGACGTTGCCGGTTTTATTGCAGGGCGAAACCAGTAAAGGCCAGCTTCTGGCGCAGTTTGTCGAAGCCGGTAACGCCTTGCTGGTCGCGACCAGCAGTTTCTGGGAAGGCGTGGATGTGCGGGGTGATGCGCTGTCCTGCGTCATTATCGATAAGCTGCCGTTCACTTCGCCTGACGATCCGCTGCTTAAAGCTCGGATTGAAGATTGTCGTCTGCGCGGCGGAGACCCTTTCAATGACGTACAATTACCGGATGCGGTGATCACGCTGAAACAGGGGGTCGGGCGTTTGATCCGTGATACCTCTGACCGGGGTGTAATGGTGATTTGCGATAACCGGCTGGTCATGCGGCCTTATGGCGAAGTTTTCCTCAACAGTTTGCCGCCGACGCCGCGCACGCGTGATCTGGCACAAGCGATCCGATTTTTACAGGATGTCGAAGAGCAGAAATAGCCCTTTGTTTATGCTAAGATGCCGCCCCGAAAAAGGTTCTTATACCCGTTATATTTCAGGTTGCAGATGCGTTGACTGCGCTCACTCACCCCCAGACACTTAGTTATCTAAGTTCCAGGGAATTCACGAGTTTGCCGCCTTCCTGCAACCCGACGTATTTTGGGTATAACTTATTAATTTCCCCGCCTGAGGTCTGGCATGTCCACGCGAATTTTAGCAATTGATACGGCAACAGAAGCCTGTTCGGTTGCGCTTTATAATCAGGGCGAAACACTCGCTCATTTTGAACTCTGTGCCCGCGAGCATACCCAGCGCATTTTGCCGCTGGTTCAGCAAATTCTCGCCGAAGCAGGACTTTCCCTGACTCAGCTCGACGCGCTGGCTTTTGGCCGCGGTCCGGGCAGTTTTACCGGCGTGCGTATCGGTATCGGTATGGCTCAGGGATTATCACTGGGCGCGGAACTGCCTTTGCTGCCAGTGTCTACGCTACAGACGATGGCGCAGGGCGCGTATCGTCTGACCGGTGCAAATAACGTTCTTGCAGCCATTGATGCCCGCATGGGTGAAGTGTACTGGGGTGAATTCAGCCGCAATGCGCAGGGCGACTGGAGCGGTGAAGAGACCGAAAAAGTCATCAAACCGGAACAGCTTCTGGCGCGCGCCGCGGAATTATCTGGCCGTTTTGCGACGGTAGGAACCGGCTGGGAGACTTATCCTCATCTGTTAGGTGAATCTCCAGTCGCTGAATTATTTGATGGCAAAATGTTACTGCCACATGCGGAAGATATGCTGCCGCTGGCGCTCCAGCTCTGGGAGAATGGCGTCCGTGTTAATCCGGAAGATGCGGAACCGACTTACCTGCGCAACGAGGTGACGTGGAAAAAACTGCCAGGCCGATGAGTTATGGCAACTTGTGCATAAAAAAACGGTCAAATTTAAGAGTTTGCACAGGAGTCATCGTAATGGGTAAGTGGTCTGTTGTTCAGCAGTTATCAGGCAAAACGTGTAAAAGAATGGCGCTGAGTGCGGTTGCACTGAGCGTTCTGGTGTTAACGGGGTGTGTCACGGTGCCGGATGAAATTCGCGGAACTACGGCAACGCCTCAGATGAATTTACAGGCAGTGCAGGGCGCACCGGGTCTGTACGTCGGTCAGGAATCACGTTTTGGCGGCAAAGTGGTCTCCGTGACCAATTTACAAAACAGAACCCGGCTGGAAATCGCTACTGTTCCACTAGATGAAGGTGCTCGCCCGATTTTAGGTGCGGCATCGCGTGGCCGTATCCTGGCGTACATTAACGGCTTTGTGGATCCGGTGGATTATCGCAATCAACTGGTGACCGTGGTCGGTCCGATTACCGGTGTGGAGAAAGGCAAAATTGGCCAGACTTCCTATGACTTTGTCACGGTTAACGTCAACAGCTATAAACGCTGGCGTATACAGCAACAGGTAGTGATGCCTCCGCAGCCGATTGGACCGTGGGGTTACGGCTACGGCGGTCCTTATGATTCATGGGGGCGCGGGTTTGGACCCGGCTGGTATAATACGGCACCCGCACGGGTCGAAAGCGTCGTCACAGAATAGACCGCAATCACCGCACGGAGCACCGCCATCGCATGGCGCACCCCCTCCGGCGGCAATAAAACCGGCTGTGGTACATCCTGTTGTGCCACCGCCAAAGAAATAACATTAAGACAAGATCGTTGTTAAGGCGGCTTAATTGCCGCCTTTTTTATTGTCATAAAAGTTTGCTACAGAAGATTGCCACGGAGGGTTTGGCATTCTAAGGGCGCAGAAAAAGTGACCCGCCTCTCAACCTCGACATTGTTTGAAACGCAACTGGTAAGCTGAGTTAAAATATTGTTAAAGACGTGATAAAACTCGTCGAATAGAGACGGCAACAGAACATGATTTCAGGAGTGATACCTTGGAAAAGGTTTGGCTAAAACGATATCCGGCAGATGTTCCTGAGAACATCGATCCTGACCGCTACAGTTCGCTGGTCGAAATGTTTGAAAATTCCGCGCTGCGTTACGCCGACAGTGTGGCATTTATCAACATGGGCGAGGCGATGACCTACCGCAAGCTTGAAGAGCGCAGCCGGGCTTTTGCCGCTTATTTGCAAAATGAGCTGGGTTTACAAAAGGGCGACAGGGTCGCGCTGATGATGCCTAATTTGTTGCAATACCCGATTGCACTCTTTGGCGTTTTGCGCGCAGGCATGGTGGTGGTTAACGTGAATCCGTTGTACACGCCGCGCGAGCTCGAGCATCAGCTGAATGACAGCGGCGCCAGTGCCATTGTGATTGTATCCAACTTTGCCCATACACTGGAAAAAGTGGTGTACAAAACGCAGGTCAAACACGTCTTTCTGACCCGTATGGGCGATCAGCTGTCTGCTGCGAAAGGCACGCTGGTCAACTTTGTGGTGAAATATATCAAGCGGCTGGTGCCGAAATATCATCTGCCGAATGCGATTTCGTTCCGTACTGCTTTGCAACGCGGGCGTCGTCTGCAATACATCAAACCCGACATCATTAATGACGACCTGGCATTTCTGCAATATACCGGCGGAACGACCGGTGTGGCAAAGGGCGCGATGCTGACGCACAGAAACATGCAGGCAAACCTCGAACAGGCAAAAGCGGCGTACGCGCCGCTTTTGCAGCCGGGGCATGAGCTGGTGGTGACAGCACTTCCGCTTTACCATATCTTTGCCCTGACGGTGAACTGCCTGCTGTTCCTCGATCTGGGCGGTAAGAGCTTGCTTATCACCAATCCGCGCGACGTATCAGGAATGGTCAAAGAGCTGGCCAAATATCCGTTTACCGCCATCAGCGGGGTAAATACCCTGTTTAATGCGCTGCTCAATAATGAAGATTTCCGTGAACTGGATTTCTCGACGCTGCGTCTTTCGGTTGGCGGCGGGATGTCTGTGCAGAAATCGGTGGCAGACAAATGGGAAAAACTGACCGGTAAGCATCTTCTGGAAGGTTATGGTCTGACGGAGTGTTCACCGTTGGTGGCTGGCAACCCGTACGACTTGAAACATTACAGTGGCAGCATCGGTTTGCCAGTGCCGTCAACAGAGGTCCGTCTGGTGGATGATAACGGTCACGACGTCGCGCCGGGCGAGCCGGGTGAGTTGTGGGTACGAGGTCCTCAGGTTATGCTCGGTTACTGGCAGCGACCGTCGGCAACCGATGAGGTGCTAAAAGATGGCTGGTTATCGACGGGCGATATCGTTACAGTGGACGAGCAGGGCTTCTTGCGGATTGTTGACCGTAAAAAAGACATGATCCTGGTTTCCGGTTTCAATGTTTACCCTAACGAAATTGAAGAGGTAGTTTCACAACACGACAAAGTTCTCGAAGTTGCCGCCATTGGTGTGCCAAATGAGTCGTCGGGTGAAATTGTCAAAATTTGCGTGGTGAAAAAAGACCCGTCACTGACCAGCGAAGAACTCCTGGCGCACTGTCGCCGGTTATTAACCGGTTACAAAGTACCGAAGATAGTCGAGTTCCGTGATGAGTTACCGAAGTCGAATGTCGGTAAAATCCTCAGACGGGAACTTCGCGACGAGCAGGCAAAACCCAAGGCCGATCCTAAGCAGGATGCAGCATAGCGGTTAACACGTTTGTTCAGTGATAGTCAGATTCTTAACGCCGGCGATGTCCGGCGTTGTCACGTTATAACGCAGTAATGATTAAGAGAATTAAGATTTGAATTATCAGTTGATCACCACTAATGACGCGCTGGAGCAGGTTTGTCTTCAGGCCAAAGCGCATAGCAAAATTGCGCTGGATACCGAATTTGTTCGCACCCGCACTTATTATCCGCAACTGGGTCTGATCCAGCTTTTTGACGGCGAACGACTCACTCTTATCGATCCGTTACCGATCACTGCCTGGCAGCCTTTCATTGATTTGCTGGTTAACCAGGATGTCATCAAATTCCTTCATGCGGGCAGTGAAGATCTCGAAGTTTTCCTTAATGCTTTTGGCATGATGCCTTCACCTCTGATTGATACGCAGATACTTGCCGCCTTCAGCGGGCGTCCGCTTTCCTGTGGTTTTGCCCGTCTGGTGGCGGAAACGACCGGCGTAGAGCTGGATAAAAGTGAATCGCGCACTGACTGGATTGCCCGTCCGCTGAGCGAAAAACAGTGTGTGTATGCGGCTGCTGACGTGTGGTATCTGTTGCCGCTGGCCGATCAGCTGATGCGTGAAACCGAAGAAGCAGGGTGGATGGATGCGGCTCTGGACGAGTGCCAGGCGCTTTGCCGCCGCCGCAGTGAAGTGCTGCAACCTGAGCTGGCTTATCTGGAAATCGGCAATGCGTTCCAGCTGCGTCCGCGCCAGTTAGGTTGCCTGAAATTGTTAGCTGCCTGGCGTCTTAATCAGGCGCGTCAGCGCGACCTGGCGGTTAACTTTGTGGTGCGTGAGGAAAATCTCTGGCAGGTCGCCCGCTATCAGCCGACCTCACTGGGCGAGCTGGAAGCGCTGGGCCTGAGTGGTCCGGAAATCCGCTATCACGGACGCACACTGCTGGCGCTGGTGGAAGAATCTAATGCGCTGGAAGAATCTGACCTGCCTGCACCGATTTCGAACCTTATCGACCAGGCCGGCTATCGTAAAGTCTTCAAAGACATCAAAGCCCTGATCCAGACAGTGAGCGAAGAGAGCAAACTCAGCGTTGAATTACTGGCGTCACGTCGTCAGATTAACCAGTTGCTGACTTATCACTGGAAGTTAAAAGATAAAGAATCAAAGCCGGAATTAATCAGTGGCTGGCGCGGAAAATTGTTAGCTGAAAGGCTGAATGAAATTCTGAGCAATTATTGATTACTTCGTTATGAACGATAAGTGAATCCATGAGTGAATAAAAAGAGCGGGCTAATATCCCGCTCTTTTTTTATTCTTTGCTGAAAAGATAAGTAGCGATAACAGGTTAGCCGATAACTGGTTGTCATAAATTATGGCGAATTGAAGCAGTCTATGGATATTAAATTCCATCATGAATGAGAGGAGTCTTAATCAAAATTTTGAGGGATAAATGAAAACAGGCGGGAAATCAATTCGTTTAGTGGTTTTATATACAGTGGTTATAGTAATAAAAGATAAAAATAACAGAAAGGAATGCGAAAAAGACAGTGGCCCCCTGAGGAAACAGAGGGCGCTATGCTGAAAAAAGCACCTGTAAACAGGCTAAATGGACTGCTGTCATTTAGGCGCTTCTTCCGACTCTGGCAGGGTGACGTTCAGTTCCAGTACGGAAATATCGTCACCTTTTTGCTCGAACTGAACCTGTAACATTTCCGGGTCAATCTTAATGTACTTACAGATGACCGCGAGAATATCGCGTTTCAGTTCAGGCAGATACGACGGTTCACTATCCCCTCGACGCCGTTCGGCTACGATGATCTGTAGCCGTTCCTTGGCTATATTGGCTGTCGATTTTTTGCGGGACAGAAAGAAATCTAACAATGCCATGGTTTATCCCCCAAAAAGGCGTTTCAGGAAACTCTTCTTCTCTTCCTCAATGAAACGGAATGCACGTTCTTCCCCAAGCAGACGGCTGACGGTATCGTCATACGCTTTCCCTGCATCGGATTCCTGATCCAGAATGACCGGTTCACCCTGGTTGGACGCCCGCAGTACAGACTGATCTTCAGGGATAACCCCGATCAGAGGAATGCGCAGGATTTCCAGCACATCTTCCATGCTCAGCATGTCACCACGGCTGACACGGCCCGGGTTGTAACGGGTAAGAAGCAGATGTTCTTTGATAGGCTCCAGGCCTTGTTCCGCACGACGGGATTTTGAAGACAAAATACCCAGAATACGGTCGGAGTCGCGAACGGACGAGACTTCAGGGTTCGTGGTGATCACGGCTTCATCGGCGAAATACAATGCCATCAGCGCGCCGGTTTCGATACCTGCCGGGGAGTCACACACGACGAAATCGAATTCCATCTCGGCTAAATCGTTCAGGATTTTTTCCACGCCTTCACGGGTCAGCGCATCTTTATCGCGCGTCTGTGAAGCCGGAAGAATAAACAGGTTTTCAGTGCGTTTGTCTTTGATAAGCGCCTGATTCAGCGTGGCATCACCCTGGATCACGTTCACGAAATCATAAACCACCCGGCGCTCACAGCCCATAATCAAATCGAGATTACGCAGACCGATGTCGAAATCGATAACAACGGTCTTTTTGCCTTTTTGAGCTAAACCGGTAGCAATGGCCGCGCTTGAAGTGGTCTTGCCAACGCCCCCTTTACCCGATGTAACAACTATGATGCGTGCCATGAAAGGATTCCTTGTCAAAAGGGCTTAGTTTAAAGGTTGTATGGTTAACACATTATTTATCAGGCTGAGGCGCGCTGCCTGACCGAGGTAATCGGTCGGGATTTGATCACTCAACCAGTACTGCCCTGCGATAGAGACTAGTTCAGCGCCTAATTGCGTGCAAAAAATCTGACAATTTGCATCACCTGCGGCGCCGGCCAGTGCTCTGCCTCGCATCATGCCGTAGATGTGGATATTGCCATCGGCAATCAGTTCCGCACCTGCGCTGACACTGTTGGTCACGATGAGGTCGCTGTTACGGGCATAAATCTGTTGGCCGGATCTGACCGGGGTACTGACAATGCGGGTCTTGGCCGGGGCATTGTCGGGCACGACAGGAACCGGTGGTTCAGCAGCGATACGCTGGGCACGACCTTCACTGAGCAGCGGTAAACCGGTGCGGGAAAGTGCGCGTTTTTGCGCTTCGTCTTTACAACCACTGATGCCAACAACGCGAAAGCCTGCAGAAGCGACAGCCTGTTGAATGTCTTTCCAGTTTGCTGCACCTGTGAGTGAAGCAACGTTGATAACAACAGGGGCATTTTTCAAAAAGGCCGGAGCTTGCTCCACTTTTTCCTGTAATGCCTGATAAATAACCTCTGGTTGTGAACTATGTAAATGAACAACCGATAAGGTAAAACTGCTGCCTTTTAGTTCTATTGGCGATTGTGACATCTATCCTGACTCAGTCTCAGCAACTCTAAATCCCCGGAATACCACTCGGGGGGCGATATTCCGATGTACGATAAGCATGTTATAGTTACAGTTATATCTAGGCAAGCCACCGTTTCAATAAAATAGAGTTAAAAAAATGCTTTGTGTGATCTATAGAAGTACCAAACGCGACCAGACTTATCTTTATGTCGAAAAAAAAGACGATTTTTCCCGTGTGCCTGAAGAATTACTTAAAGGTTTTGGCGTGCCTCAGTTCTCAATGATGCTAAATCTGGCCAACCGTGAAAAACTGGCCACCGCTGATATTGCCAAAGTGCGTCAGTCTCTTGAAGAGCAGGGTTATTATCTGCAGGTTCCACCGCCGGTAGAAAGTTTATTGAATATTCATCTGAACGACGCCAGTAAATAACGCATTCCAGACATTTGTTTCGGCAATCCTCGAACTTTCGGACGTGATGACTTGCATTCATCGTTGTAGTGCTCAAAGCTTAGAACGATGAATCACTTGCAGAAGTCAAAAGGAAGAAATTGATGAAATTGTCGGCACTGGCCGTGTTAACACCGCTGATTGTCCTCAGCGGTTGTGCAGCACAGAAAGCTACCTCAGGGCAAACCACCACGCCATCCACTACGGCAACACAGCCTGCCGCCGCCGCACCGGCAACGCCTTCAGGCAAAACATCTCTGGCAGAACAGGGACGAGATCCCGCGGAATTCCCGGCTTATGTGGAGCAACTCAAAGCGCAAGCGCTCTCTCAGGGCATCAGCCAGCAGACTATCGACAGCACCTTCGCGAATATCCATTTCGTCGACCGCGTGATTAATTCTGACCGCAATCAGTTAGAGAAGAAAATTACTCTCGACGATTATCTGACCCGCGTACTGCCTGAATGGAAAATTAAACAGGGGCAGGAGCAGTTGCAGAATAATTTGCCTGCGCTGACAAAGGCCAGTGACCGCTATGGCGTGCAGCCGCAGTACATTGTGGCGCTGTGGGCAATGGAAAGCAGTTTCGGCAAAATTCAGGGGAAAGAAGACGTGTTCTCTGCGCTGGCGACGCTGGCCTTCGAAGGACGTCGTGAAGCATTCTTCACCAAAGAATTTATGTCGGCGCTTAAAATTGTCGATTCCGGTAAAGCTACCAGCGACATGATGAAAGGTTCCTGGGCGGGTGCGATGGGGCAGTCGCAATTTATGCCAAGCTCATATCTGACTTACGGCGCTGACGGTAACGGCGACGGCAAAATCGATATCTGGAAGAACACCGACGATGTGTTTGCCTCAACGGCCAATTATTTATCCAAAGAAGGCTGGAAAGGCGATCAGGGCTGGGGACAGGAAGTGAAATTGCCAGCTAACTTTGACGGCAATCTGGCAGGACTTAAAAACAATCAGATGCATCCGGCACGTTACTGGCAGCAACTTGGCGTAACGCAGGTTGACGGCAGCCCGCTGACATCCACAGCCACCCGCGCATGGATTATCACACCGGATGATACGCAGGGACGGGCTTTCCTGGTTTACGATAACTTCCGTACGATCATGCACTGGAACCGTTCAACCTATTTCGCGCTGAGTATTGGCATGATGGCGGATGGCGTTATGGGCGCGCAAACACCTGTGGTTTCCGGCGACGCAGCACCGGTGCAGAACGCCCCGGCACCGCATAATCCGTTCAGCGGCTGATATTCCTCACATCAAGGAGTGGCTGTATGTACCAACACAGAGACTGGCACGGCGCATTACTCGATTTTCCGGTGAACAAAGTGGTGTGTGTCGGCAATAATTACGCCGACCATATCAAAGAGATGGGCAGTCAGCGATCGGCTGAGCCGGTTGTGTTCATCAAACCGGAAACGGCGCTTTGCGACATCCGTCAGCCTGTCGCTATACCGAAGGATTTCGGTGCTGTGCATCATGAAGTCGAACTGGCGGTACTGATCGGCACTCCGCTTAAACAGGCAACGGAAGATCGCGTTGCTAATGCCATCGCCGGTTACGGGCTGGCACTGGATCTCACGTTGCGGGATTTGCAGACCCGGTTCAAAGAGTCCGGACAACCCTGGGAAAAAGCCAAAGGGTTTGACGGTTCTTGTCCCATCAGCGGATTTATTCCGGTCAGTGAATTTGGTTATGCCCAGCAGGCCGAGTTGCTGCTGGAGATCAACGGGCAAAGGCGTCAGTCAGGCAATACCCGCGACATGCTGACGCCGATTTTGCCGCTGATTGCCTACATGAGCCGTTTCTTCACGCTGCGTGCCGGTGACATTATCCTGACGGGTACACCTCACGGCGTCGGGCCGCTCAACGCGGGCGATGAAATCTTAGCTACACTCAATGGTAAGCAAGTCGCTACCCGTGTGATTTAGCGCATTGCAATGATGTCGCCGGAGCAGCTTTCCGGCGGCTTTACTTGCATCTGAAGGCTAAAGCGTCTATATAAGCACCCTCATTTTATTTATACCGGATGCACATCATGACTGAACCCGCTTTTTGGCAGCAAAAAACGCTGTCTGAAATGACTGACGAAGAATGGGAAGCATTGTGCGACGGCTGCGGACAATGTTGCCTGCATAAGCTGATTGATGAAGACACGGACGAGATTTACTTCACCAACGTCGCGTGTAATCAGCTCAATATTAAATCTTGTCAGTGCCGCAACTATGAGCGTCGTTTTACGCTGGAAGAAGACTGTATCAAACTGACACGTGAAAACCTGACCACTTTTGACTGGTTGCCGCCGACCTGCGCCTACCGCCTGATAGGCGAGGGCAAGCCTTTGCTCCCGTGGCATCCGCTGCTGAATAAAGCATCCAAATCTGCCATGCATACGGCGCAGATCTCTGTGCGTTATATCGCCGTGCGTGAAGACGATGTCGAAGACTGGCAGGATCATATTATGAATAAGCCAAGCTGGGCGAAGTAACTACCTGTAGTGATTGAAGAACTTCATCACTGTGATATAGCGCGGGGGCGTATGCGGGGCATCACCCGTAAACAGTAGTACTTCTAACCCCTTAGAAGCAGGTTATCCGAGCCGGTACAATTCTTGTGAGCTAAATGGTTACTGGTAATGAAGATGATATACACACGGGCTGAAGGTGTTACTTCCTCCAGTTTTTATACAAACATATGGCGCCATTAATAGCCGAGATAGTGATGTTTTTCATGAACAACATGACCACTAATTCAAAATTCCTCGGTGGATATGGTCTTACTGGCGGCTACTGCTCTCAACTCATTCCATAACAAGCTTTTGTCACTGTATATCGTCCATCCGGCACAGTCATTCCATACCTCGCAGGAGACAGCTCAAAACCTTTTGTCTAATGCACGGTGAATACGCCTCTCGGAATATGCCGACAGGCTCTGTAACCGATGCTCAAATTTATGTAGCCGTTGTATCTAGTTCAGATGACTTACAGCGATGTTGACCCCGGCACTAACGTGCTGCCTTACCATGGCAACCGAAGACGAAGCAGGGGCTTAAAGCTATGGAATGCATATCGTGTGTTGCTGAGCAGGATTAACGCCAATGTCAGCGACTGCATATCTTCGCTTTCCGCTCCAGACCAGTAAGAAATGAAATACCCTTGAGCAATAATGTTCAAGGGTATGGTTGGGCTGTAATATTATTTTTGACCTACGATCTTAATAGAATCACAAGACGGATTACCGTGCTTACCAATGCTCATAGATATTGGAGTGTTATTGAATTTTACAATGTCAATCGTTGCAGAATGATTGTTTTCAACGTGCGTGGAAATTTCATGGCCTGATTGGTCTGTAATTGTCACATCAACGCCATCAGCACCCTCACAAGTATTCGTGACTGATGATATCGCCAATGCCTTAACACCATTCAAGGTCCAAGAAATTGTTGTAGGACGCGTCTCGCCAGGGTGCGCATAGATTGTGCCGTCATCCTCAATGCTTAGCTTGCCCCAGACATCTCCGAGAGAAATTGATCCAGTTACGAATGGTATGAATAGGCCAGTGTCATACACGCCTTTCCATTGCGGATAACTCACATAGTATTTTGAAATGAAAGACATCATCTCATCATGAGTGAATGGCCTTGTCCTTTCGTAAATATACGCAGTAACGCCTTGATCCAGAGGATACCCTTCGCCGACCTTTCTAAATGCCTTACCAATACCTTCATTTCGCAATAACTCTTCTGCTGGAATTGTTATAACTTGCTGTCCAGAAGCAATTAAATGTGTTTGAATTGGATCTGCAACTATAAAATATTTAGACATCAGCGATGGAACATTTAACTCATCCCTGAGGTCGACCTGAGACATTCCGGCAATGAATTTACTTAACCTCAGATTAGACAATGTGTTAAGCATGTTATCGTTCAGAACGCTACTTGATGAAAGAACGGTCAATTTATCGTTTCCATGCAACATACTTTGAATGTCTGATGATAACAGAAGATAATTATTATAATTATCTACCCGCATCGGTAAGTATTTTGTAGGAAGATAGTTTGTAGCCCAATTCTCACCCTTATTAAATAGAGACTGCTGATTAATGATAAGACACGTTGCTGAGATTAGTGCAACAAAGGTGAGTTTGTAAGCATTCTTTGATAATTTCAAAAGGATAAACTGTAACCCAAAAGCTGAAACTATTAACACCCATAAGGCGAAAGGAAGGCAATGATGTAAACCAGGTGATTGAGTTCTTGTAAAAATGAAAAAGCTGAATGCAAGATTAAAAGCAGAGAATATCACCAAGTAATCTTGTTTTCTTTTTCTGCCAAAAATCGACAGGCATATAGACAACAAGAACAGTGGAAGTAGATATAATCCGATGTCGTGTAGGACATTATAGAATGATGCTTCTACACTTGACTTGTAAGCAGAGTAGATGAATGAATAATCGGTTGTAACGACTCTTTTAAGTAGGTTCCATTGCAACAATACCGAAAGTATTGCAGATGAGACGCCAGAAATGAAGAAGAAAACAGCAATCTTAAATATTCGATTAAAGCTATGCCCATTAACCTTATAAAGATAATAGTTTAATATTGGCAAAGAAATATAGAGAGAGACGATAGTGTATGCATACCAGCGTCGTAAAAGGAATGGTGCCCATAAGATTGCACCAAGAACTATTGCTTTTCTGATGTCCAGCTTACCTGAGAGATCTGTTTTGCTTGAATACACTACTGCATATATCACAAAAATCAAACCACATATGTCAGGATAACCCCTCAAAGTTGGAGCCCAAAAAGCAACCAATGTGGCTGGTAAAACAAGCGTTATCACCTTCCAATATGCTGAATTTTCTTCTGAGAGCTTATTCAATAGCAAAGAGAAGAGCAGGGCAACTGGAAGCAAGTACATTATGGATAAAGATAATACATATACCAGCCTGGTTTCACCACCTGCAATATAAAATACTGATGTTATGGCAACAGGAAGCAGATTATAATCATCATTTTTTATTGAGGAAACCAGTCGTGAAATGGCTCCTGCAGGGTCTGCAAGGAGGTTGGCACCAAACTGCTGCCAAAATCTCCAATATCCGTTAGAGTCCCAATAATAGATATTATGCTCTCTCCCTACATAATATGAAGCAATGAAAACAATAAAAAAAAGCGATATCAAAAAAAGTATAGTGTTGATGGTTTTATTATTTAACTTCATCATTGCCTCCCTGTTTTTCCTCAACAAAGAATCTCGGCCTCCCTTTTGTCTCAATATAAATTTTCCCAACATACTCACCAATAACCCCCAGGCAAAGTAACTGGACCCCACCAAAGAAGATGATAGATATCATAACTGATGTCCAACCTTCCACTGTGCTTCCATTGATCTTTTCAATTATTGCGTAAATTGCAGTAATAATAGATATTATGCAAGTAATGAACCCTAATGCTGATATCATTCTGAGCGGTGTTATTGTAAGTGACGTTATTCCTTCAACAGCTAAGGATATCATCTTTTTAATAGGGTATTTAGACTCCCCAGCTACTCGCTCGTCCCTTGAATAATAAACTTTTGATGAAGTAAAGCCTAATAATGGGACTATTCCCCTAATGTACATATTTTGCTCTTTGAAATTGAGCAGGCAATCAACAGCGTTCCTGCTCATTAGTCGGTAATCAGCATGATTAGAGACCTGATTGACGCCCATGTTTTCCATCAAGGAATAGAACATTTTAGCGGTTGTTCTTTTAAATACGCTGTCTGTAGACCTATCATTTCTCACACCGTAAACAATGTCACTGCCTTTATTATATTCCTCAAGCATGGACTCAATACAATGAACGTCATCTTGCAAGTCAGCGTCAATACTAATTACTACATCCGATTTTGATTCAGACAGGCCAGCAATGAGTGCATTCTGATGCCCTCTATTTCTAGATAATTTAACGCCGGAAACAAACCCATTTTTACTACATGCTTCTTTTATCTGAAGCCAGGTGTTATCCTTGCTACCATCATCCACAAATATAATTTTACTTTGCGGGCTTACCTTTTTGGCACTCATCAGGTTGCACAAGACACTCCCCAAAACTTCCAAGCAGTGAGGAAATGCCTCTTTCTCATTATAGCAAGGAACGACGATATCCATGCTTGGAGGTGTGATATTACTTCTATGCGTCATGGTTGTGTCTTTCATTTCATCACCCAAAATCTGTTTAATATAAAACCTGTAACTGTATAGAACGCCATTCCAACTAACTGTGCAAAAACTGTATATTCAGGAAAAAAGAACAAAATTAATTTAAGCGGAATTAGATTTATAATGTAAGCAATTCCACAGGTTGCTACGAACTTTGATAATTTCCCTAAGCTTAGCTTAGAATTAAAGGTAAATACGCTATTAACGACAAAGCTAAATATTATGCCTACGACATACCCGATAGCATTTGCGGCATACAAATTGAATTTTGCATACATTAGGAAAAATATAACTAATGCTGTAACCCCAGTGTTCAATAGGCCAACAATCATATATTTAACTAGTAATCTATTCGTGGACACTCTGTACCCGCTTAAACCCTAACCGTTAGTTGAGGGGTAATGGTAGTTAAAAATATTATAATAACAAGCGTTAACATTATATAAATTTATGAATACATTGCGTTTTGCTTCGATACGGCTATACAAATCAGCCACTAACGCTCACATTTAAGATATTCCTCATAAAGATCAGTCAACTAAGATTTCTCCGCGCCGTCCCTTGGCAATGACAGGACCCTATGATGCACATATGTGTACATGAACAGTATTTTTGAGATGATCATGGCTAGACAAAATGAAATCGATGCTGCGTTTACGAAAGTAACCAAGACTGGAAGCACCGGCGGCGCAGCCTGCTCATCATTTGGCGGTTTGTCACATTATGCCTCAGCTGGAGTTGTAAGAGGCGTATCAGGCGATGATGGTGCGGCCAGCACTGCTGGCCAGTCGAAATATGGAGCGGGCATAGGAGCAAATGGTTACTACATAATTGAGGACTATGCCTAATGATTCAGCACTGAGCACTGAGCACTGAGCACTGAGCACTGAGCACTCATTGCGAATGATAAGACCTTACTAATTAAAAAAATCGTTGCCGATGAAAAATTTCAATTGGAAGGGTATTATTTATTGAAATGCTGGATGGTGTTCTTTGCCTGGCTGGGGTGTATTACAACAAGGAAGGCGGGGGGATTATTTTTATCCTGAATTCACAAGTACGTGACGTAGCAGATTTTAGGGGAGGGCTTTAAATAGCCCTCTTTTAAATTGAGGCAGGCACAGTGCCGTTCCTGCCTAAGCTTAACTTTTTCCCCAACTTAATACCAGGGAGTTCGATTAATCTATGCAGTAAAGCGGCAATTATGAAGCAAGATGTAAGCAAACACGTAAATATAATATATCCATTAAGTGTAGCAAGAATACTTGGGTAGTAATGCATTAAAGTTGTTAGTAAAAGAAAGTGACTGATATACATTGAATATGATATATCTCCAAGGTAAAGCATAACCTTTGATTCTTTGAATCCATGTAACTTATCGAATATGATAAAAGGAATGAAAAGAGTAAGCGCAACCCAAATCCCTCCCTTGAACCCTAATAGTCGCATTTCCCCTGTGAAGAACAATACTGCAAAAACAACCACGCCGAAAAGCAAAACTACCGAAGACAATATGGTATTTCTGGCATTGTCTGTCCTGATGTAGACCTCCGCCAAAAACACCCCAACAACAAATTCAAAGAGAATAGGCGTGCTTAAAATCTTAACAGGCACCTGCCACCAGCGACTTACAATCATATCTGCAGATGTTTGGGCGGCTAAAGATACATGGCCGTTAAAAATGAATTGTAAACCAAAGACTATTAAAACAATGCCTGCGCCAGATATTAATGCTCTATATTTATGCGAAATGCACATTGATATACCGAAAATCGCGTAGAAAAGAACTTCATATGTTAGTGTCCAAGGCGGCCCCATAAGGTTGAATCCGAAAGCAGGGGCATTACTTCCATTATAATCATTCATGAATAAAAACAGTGATTGCAACTTAGCGGGAAAAGTTGCATCTAAATTTAAAGTGAAAATAGAAACCATCCATATTATTATAAATAAAGGATAGATTCTAAAAAATCTTTTAACGCTAAAGTTATATAAGGAGTCTGCCTGTTTACGTGTTGCGAAGGTAATTATAAAACCACTAATAATAAAAAAAACATCTACACCAACGCTACCTGAACCAAAGAAATAACCAATATTTTCGGGGAGGTAATATGAATAATGCAGAGCAACGACCATCAAAGCTGCCAGTCCGCGCAAGTAGTGTACTGATAACACCTTGTGGTTCATTGTTATCTCCTAATGTGAGTATGTGAAGTTTAGCAAATCTATAAGAGCAAAGACATAGAAGCGAGGCTTTGAGGCTGCAAGAGGGTAAAGGCAGATTTTTCTTCCCTTGCAGAGCAGCTTTTCAATACTTTAGCATCTGGAATGAAAAAGCCCCGGCAAATGCCAGGGCTTTTTTATACCAGGATTTGATTTCAGATCTCCGAATCAGGCCGGACAGCGCCCAGCGCATTCAGCGCTTCGGAATCCAGCTCCGGGTCGGCTTTGTCGATAAATCGCGTCATCTCGATCAGTGCCTGAAACTGTTCGAACAAAATTTTGGCGTCGGATTTAACGACTTCATCATCGGAGTCGAGTACGGAGTTAATGGCCTTGTTGACGCTTTCGATGATTTCCTGCGGCCCGCCATTTTTCCCGACAGTGATGAAAATAGCCCCGAGAAGAAGTGACTGCGCCTCAACCTGAGCGGTAAGCTGTTTAGTGTCTGCTTCCATACGGGAGATTTTTGCGATCATACCTAAAATGATATTTTTCATTTATTACCCCTGCAGATCGAAAGTGTAAGTTGCCATTTATTTCTACGCCTGGTTCTCAAAACTGCATAATAATATTTGGTAAAACTGGGCGGTTTGTAACAACCGCCCGTTAAACTCACTCCGAAGATAACGATGCACGGTTCGGGCACTCAAAGAAAATGCCCTGTGTATCATGCCTCTGGGTGATTTTTACCTTCCTCAATGAAATCTTCGTCAATCTCATCGGTGTTGTTACGGTGGTCACGTCCGGAAAGAATGTTCCAGCAGGCGATAAATAATGCCGCAATCAGCGGGCCAATCACAAAGCCATTAATGCCATAAACTTCCATGCCACCTAGCGTGGTGATAAGGATCAGGTAATCCGGCATTTTGGTATCTTTGCCCACCAGAAGCGGGCGTAAAACGTTATCCACGATACCGATCACCACCACGAAGAAGACCACGATAAAGATCCCCTGCCACAACATTCCTGAAGCGAAGAAATATATGGCGGCCGGTACCCAGATAATGGCTGAGCCAACGGCCGGAATGATTGACAGAAATGCCATCAGCGCGCCCCAAAGAAGGCTGCCATCAACTCCCGCGATATAAAATGCCAGCCCGCCCAGCGCACCCTGAACGATTGCCACCACCACAGTACCTTTAACTGTCGCACGGGATACAGCCGCAAACTTCATAAACAAATGATGTTTAACGTGGCGGGAAAGCGGCAGGGCTTCCAGCGTCAGATTGACCAGATAAGCGCCATCTTTAAGCAGGAAGAACAGGAGGTACAGCATGATGCCGAAACCGACAACAAAACCGAACGTGCTCTTACCGATGACAAAGACGCTGCCCGCCAGATACTGACTGCCCTGCAGAGCGACATCAGAAAGCTTTTTCTGAATTTCAGTCGTGCTGTCCAGATCATGTTCCGCAAGGAAATGTCTCGCCGATCGCGGTAAATGGTGGATGGTATCGGTCAGCATGGCTGGCAGTTGCGAGTCATTCCCCTGAAGTTTGGTGTAAACCGCATTGAATTCGATCGCCAGCGAAGAAGTAATAATCGCCAGCGGTGTGAATACAATCAGACAAATAATCACGACGGTTAAAAAAGAAACGACGCCATTGCGATCACCGACATATTGTTTAAGCCGGTTTTTCAACGGATTGAAAATCACCGCAAGAATAATTGCCCATAGTACGGAAGAATAATAAGGCCTCAATACATCAAAAAAAGCCAAAGTTACGATTAAAAGAATCGCGATGAAAAAACCCTTTGAAAACCCTTTAACCACCATATCTGTTCCTCTGATGAACCTTTTTGCCCTCGTAGCATAGAACTCATTGAGGTTTTTACAAATCCAGGTTTTTTTTTGCACAATAAATGGAACTGACCTGACCGCTGGCACTCGCCCGGACAGGCCGCCAGTGTGGTTTTATCTGAATAAGCCGTAAAAGGTAAAACCGGCCACGACCCAGAAAAGGAGACAGGCTCCAACGCAGATTATCCAGACCAGCCCGACAGGGAGATTTTTCATTGCAGGTTCCAAATTAGTCAAATAAATCATTCTGATTAAAAAGTCTGCATTCCCTGCATGATGATACTGATGGTCATAGAAAAGGCGCCCTGAGGCGCCTTTACGAATACTATGTACTGAAATTAACGGCCGAACAAGTCACGGCGTTTAGGTTTTACGAACTGTGCCAGCAGCACCAGAATCGCAATGACCATAAACACGCTGAAAACAACCACCAGCCACTGCGGCATACCGAGTGACAGGAATTCCCACTGTTTTTCCGCACAATCACCGCTGGCAATAAACATCCACGGGAACCATTTGTCCAGTGGCAGCCAGGTCGGGAAACGGGCAGCAAAATCGCAGGTCGCAAACGGAGAAGGATGCAGCTGGATCATGGTGTGTTCCCATGACAGACGGATCCCTTCGTAAGCGCTGTAAATCCAGATAAGAATACCGCCATAACGTAACCAGGTAGAGGGCGCAATCGCACCCACCAGCCCGGCAGCCAGAATACCCATCAACGCACAGCGTTCATAGATACACATGACGCAAGGTTTAAGAAGCATCACGTGTTGAAAATACAACGCTACCAGCTCAAGAATCAGAGCTGTCAGAGCCATCAGAAGCCATGCACCGCGGCCTTGTGAACAGCGGTTAAGATATTGCAACATAGAAAATTTTCCCTGCAGTTAGCTACTGGTACGCAGTGTAAACCAATTGCTCCCTGCTGCCAGCCTGTCAGAATAAATAATAGGTAAATAATTAATATAAATCGGACAATTCGACTTTAAATTCGGTAATTTTCTGGATTGCATCCATGCCAGAGAATTACTGACGTTTTGTCTGTTTATCAGTGAGGCATGAGAACTTCACTGGCGGGTGGCATGCTCAGCCATCCCATATTCGTAAACCACTGCGTCATATCCGGCAGCAGATACTGCACGCACAGCAAACCCACCAGCGTCATAACTACCGTGTAAGGCAGCGCCATCCACACCATTCTGCCGTATGAAAGGCGGATAAGCGGAGCGAGGGCAGAAGTCAGCAGGAACAGGAATGCCGCCTGACCATTAGGTGTGGCAACCGATGGCAGATTCGTCCCGGTATTGATGGCGACCGCCAGCAGTTCAAATTGTTTCAGGTCAATCACGCCATTAACCAGTGCCGATTTTGCTTCGTTGATATACACGGTGCCGACGAAAACGTTATCAGACACGGATGAAAGCAAACCGTTGAACAGATAGAACAAAGACAGCTGGTTTGACGGCTCTGACTGAAGCACAAAGTGAATGATTGGGGTAAACAGATGCTGTTCAACGATCACGGCAACGATGGCAAAAAAGACGGTCAGCAGTGCGGTGAAGGGCAGAGAATCCTGGAAGGCTTTACCAATCGCATGTTCATCGGTGATGCCACAAAACGCGGTGGCAAAGATAATCACTGAAAGACCGATCAGCCCGACTTCTGCCAGATGGAAAGCCAGCGCGATAATCAGCCATACACCAATGACGACCTGAACCGCCAGTTTGATGCGGTCTTGTTTCGTAATGTTCTCACTGTTTTTCTGATCGTATTTTTTCAGGACTTCATAAACCGGATGCGGCAGTTTTGCGCCATAACCAAACAGGCGGAAACGCTCAACGAGCGCGCAGACAATGAAACCGCAGATGAACACCGGGACAGTGACCGGAGACATGCGGATCAGGAAGTCGACAAACTGCCAGTCGGCGCTTTTGGCGATGATCAGGTTCTGCGGCTCGCCTACCATGGTCATCACGCCGCCGAGTGCTGTACCTACGCCGGCATGCATCATCAGACTGCGTAAAAATGATCGAAACTGTTCCAGAACGGCCTGATGCTGCTGATTACCTGTAAACGCGCTGTCGTTGGTCACATCCGTGTTTTCACTCTGATTAGAGGCGACGTTGTGGTAAATCGAATAGAAACCGACGGAAACGCTGATCACTACTGCTATAACGGTCAGGGCATCGAGGAAGGCGGAAAGGAAAGCCGCAGCAAAACAAAAGGCCAGTGACAGCGCGATTTTGTTTCTGAGATTCAGCAGCAGCTTGGTAAATACGGTCAGCAACAGTTGCTTCATAAAGTAGATGCCCGCCACCATAAAAATCAGCAGCAGGATAACTTCCAGATTGGCAGAAATCTCTTCGCGGATACGCTCTGCACTGGTCATGCCGATCATGACGGCCTCAATAGCAAGCAGACCACCAGGCTGAAGCGGGTAGCATTTGAGCGCCATACCCAGCGTAAAAATGAACTCGATGACCAGTAACCATCCGGCTAAAAACGGACTGACCAGAAAGAAAATCAACGGGTTAATAATCAAAAAAGCCAGAATGGTAATTTTGTACCAGTCAGGAGACTGCCCCAAAAAGTTTTTTATAAATGCGCGACTGTAGCTTGTTTCCATATTCCCCAGATCTCCTTTGTCTGTAATTTTTAGTTGTATCAAAAGTATAGGTCAGTGTAATAGTCTGACTGAGATTTTCTACCGGAAAGGGCTCTCACATAAGTCATTAAGAAATTTGAAATTCTGCAAACCCCTGCACAGTTTCAACATTTGTTCTGACTGACCGCTATAACAGGCGTTTTTCATCTGGTATGATGAGCTGAATTATATCCCTGAAAAAAGCCCCACACGGAACGACAAACACATGGTTATTAAGGCACAAAGTCCTGCCGGTTTTGCCGAAGAGTATATCATCGAAAGTATCTGGAACAGCCGCTTCCCTCCGGGTTCAATTTTGCCTGCTGAGAGAGAACTTTCAGAACTCATTGGCGTGACCCGAACCACATTGCGTGAGGTGTTACAGCGGCTTGCCCGGGATGGCTGGTTGACGATTCAGCATGGAAAACCGACCAAAGTGAACAATTTTTGGGAAACGTCGGGTCTGAATATTCTGGAAACTCTGGCGCGTCTTGATCATGAAAGCGTGCCGCAGCTCATCGATAATTTGCTGTCTGTCCGCACCAATATTGCGACGATTTTTATCCGTAAAGCGATGCGCAGCAATCCGGAAGAAACTCAGCAGGTACTGGCTAAAGCGGCGGAAGTTGAAGATCATGCCGAAGCCTTTACGGCGCTCGATTACGGTATTTTCCGTGGTCTGGCGTTTGCGTCCGGTAACCCGATTTACGGTCTGATCATTAACGGGTTACGCGGATTATATACCCGCGTCGGACGCTATTACTTCTCCAATCCAGAAGCACGTAAACTGGCGATCAATTTCTATAAAAAGCTGTCTGACATCTGCCACGAAAAAAGCTACGAGCAGATTGTTGATTGCGTTCGTAACTACGGTCGTCAGAGTGGTGAAATCTGGCACAGCATGCAGAGCGCGATGCCCGGTGACCTGACAGAAAAAAAACACCGTTAATTCCCTTCATCCTTCGAACTGTCTCATCGTTGGCTGCCTTCATGAACCCCGGTCACATACTCATGTATGCTTCCGGGGATTATGGGCCTTATCCCTGAGGTTTACCCTTCGGGCCAGCGCAAGCGCTGTTCAAATCGGTTCCCGACCGATTTGTCATTCAGTTGCCGCGATGATAAATTTCGAATGATTTCGGGAAGTAACAATAAGAAAAGGGCGCTTGGCGCCCTTTTTTAATGCCTGAAAATGAGGTTTTACAGCGGTGTCGGACGCGGCGGACAGCGTTCGAGTAATTCAACGCTGCCGTCTTCGTTAAGCTGCTCGATAAAGACATCGAAGCCCCACAGACGATGAACATGTTTCATCACTTCACGGCGGCTTTTATCCAGCGGCGCGCGATCTTGCGGGATATAACGCAGCGTCAGCGAGCGATCGCCGCGTAAATCGACATTCCAGACCTGAATGTTTGGCTCGTGATTACTCAGATTGTACTGTGCCGACAATTCCTGACGAATGGCACGATAGCCCTCTTCATTGTGAATCGCCGCGATTTCCAGATAGTTATTATGGTCGTCGTCCAGTACGGTAAATAACTTGAAGTCGCGCATCACCTTCGGCGAAAGGAACTGGCTGATAAAGCTTTCATCTTTGAAATCACGCATTGCAAAATGCAGCGTTTCCAGCCAGTCCGACCCCGCGATATCCGGGAACCAGTAACGATCCTCTTCCGTCGGCTCCTGACAGATACGTTTGATATCCTGCATCATCGCAAAGCCAAGTGCATAAGGGTTGATCCCGCTGTAATACGGGCTGTTATAAGGCGGCTGATACACCACATTGGTATGGCTGTGCAGGAACTCGAGAATGAAACGGTCGGTGACTTTTCCTTCATCATAAAGATGATTGAGAATGGTGTAGTGCCAGAACGTCGCCCAGCCTTCATTCATCACCTGAGTCTGTTTCTGCGGATAAAAATACTGGCTGATTTTACGGACGATACGCAAAATTTCCCGCTGCCAGGATTCGAGCAGAGGCGCATTTTTTTCCATGAAATACAGCAGGTTTTCCTGCGGCTCAGAAGGGAAGCGCCGCGCCTGTTCAGGCGCATCAACGCTGTCTTTACGCGGCAACGTTTTCCACAACGAGTTCACTTGGCTTTGCAGATATTCCTCGCGGCTTTTCTGCCGCGCCAGTTCCTCCTGCAGAGAGATTTTTTGCGGACGTTTATAACGATCGACGCCGTAGTTCATCAGCGCATGGCAGGAGTCCAGCAGTCGTTCGACCTCATCGACCCCGTAGCGTTCTTCACACTCACTGATATAACGTTTGGCAAACAGCAGGTAATCGACGATTGAGCTGGCATCTGTCCAGCTTTTAAACAGGTAATTATTTTTAAAGAAAGAGTTGTGGCCGTAACAGGCATGCGCCATGACCAGCGCCTGCATCGTGATGGTATTTTCTTCCATCAGATAGGCGATACACGGATTAGAGTTGATGACGATTTCATACGCCAGACCCTGCTGCCCGTGTTTATAGAGTTGCTCGGTTTCAATGAATTTCTTACCGAACGACCAGTGAGTGTAGTTAATCGGCATGCCAATGCTGGAGTAGGCATCCATCATTTGTTCCGAGGTGATGATTTCGATCTGATGGGGATAGGTTTCAAGCCGATAAGACTTGGCTACCCGGTCGATCTCCGCAAGATAGGTCTGCAATAAATCAAACGTCCAGTCCGGTCCGTCGCTGAGACGTTTGTCCTCAGTTTTTTGCTTCTGGGTCACTGTTGTCATAAGCCGCACCCTCATTCAGTTATGGACGCTACAGAGTGTTTGATTCACAACCTTTTCTTAATATTTCGCACGTCCATTGATAATCGTAGCTCAATCTGAGTGTGCTGTTAGATAAACACCGCGGATCCGTTCCTCATTAAATCTATATCCTCATGGCTGATGGCTGTCAATTTCCCTTATCAGCCAGATTTGTGTCATAAAATGCCGCTGCTGCGAGTGGCGTTCGTATTATCAGTTCCATACGTCGTTTTTAACTCCTTTATAAAACCCCAGCAGTCCCGAATCGCAAAAATTCTCACTCCGTGAGGTAATATCACTCATGTAATGCTTTGTGGTTTTTTATTCTGGTTTTATGGCTTACATGAAGAATAAAAACCTTTTCAAAAACCGGCTTTGACGCGCCCCTGAATTCGTGACTTCAATGAAGTCATTGCTGTCATAAGACCATAATTTTCTTTCCTGATGGCTTAAATGTTGCGAGATATCGTTATTTATTTGACCCTATTGAAATAAATACGGTTATGAACGATAAATAATTGTGAAAGACCTCACGGTTATGAGTGTCTGTGTTGGTGATTTTTCTCAGTCAGGTTAATTTCCTGTCATCAGAATATTATGCTTTGTTAGGGCGTGGAGTGGAGTCGATATGCGTGTGGTCATTTTAGGCAGTGGTGTGGTCGGTGTCGCCAGTGCATGGTATCTGGCAAAAGCGGGGCATCAGGTGACGGTCATTGACCGTCAGTCCGGCCCGGCTGAAGAAACCAGCGCGGGTAATGCAGGGCAGATCTCGCCGGGCTATGCCGCACCGTGGGCGGCTCCGGGCGTTCCGGTCAAGGCGGTGAAATGGATGTTCCAGAAACATGCGCCGCTGGCAATCCGTCTCGATGGCACACAGTTCCAGCTCAAATGGATGTGGCAGATGCTGCGCAACTGCGACATGAACCATTATCAGACCAACAAAAGCCGTATGGTGCGTCTGGCGGAATATAGCCGTGACTGCATGAAAGCACTGCGTGACGATACCGGTATTCAGTACGAAGGCCGTCAGGGCGGGACGTTGCAACTGTTCCGTACCGCTCAGCAGTTTGAAAGTGCATCCAAAGATATTGCGGTTCTGGACGATGCGGGTGTGCCGTATCAGTTGCTGGAATCCAGTCAGCTGGCCACCGCGGAACCTGCGCTGGCGCAGGTCGCACATAAACTGACCGGTGGTCTGCGTTTGCCGAATGATGAAACCGGCGACTGCCAGATGTTCACCCGTAAACTGGCGGAAATGGCGCGTCAGGCAGGCGTTGTCTTCGAATTTAACCGCACGGTAGATAAACTGCATGTAGAAAATGGCGAAATCACCGGCGTGCAATGTGGCGATGAGGTGGTAAAAGCCGATGCTTATGTGGTGGCGTTCGGTTCGTATTCCACAGCATTGCTTCGCGATCTGGTGTCCATTCCGGTTTACCCGCTGAAAGGGTATTCCCTGACCATTCCGATTACCGACCCTGCTTCCGCGCCGGTTTCAACCGTGCTGGATGAAACTTATAAAATTGCCATCACCCGTTTTGATAACCGTATTCGTGTCGGCGGGATGGCAGAAATTGTCGGATTCAATCTTAAACTGGCACAGGCGCGACGTGAAACGCTGGAGATGGTGGTAAGAGATCTTTATCCGAACGGTGGCAATGTCGAACAGGCAACGTTCTGGACCGGTCTGCGCCCGATGACGCCGGACGGTACGCCGATTGTTGGTCGCACACGCATCAAAAATCTTTATCTGAATACCGGTCATGGCACGCTGGGCTGGACAATGGCCTGTGGCTCGGGGCAATTGCTGTCAGATATTATGTCGGGCGTGACTCCTGCGATCCCGTCTGATGATTTATCGGTTGAGCGTTACAGCCCGGATTTTATCGCGCGTCCTGCGGGGCCGCATAAAATGCATCCGGTAGGCTGAGTCTGCTGCCATTCTTTCCCATGCCGTGCCTGACACTGCATGGGCATTACTTTGCTTACTGCCGGAGCTGGTATGCCTCGCCCGATTTCTGCCACATTATCTCTTTCAGCATTAACCCAAAATCTGAACATCATTCGCGGCTTTGCACCTGACAGCAAAGTCTGGACTGTCGTAAAAGCCAATGGCTACGGACACGGAATTTCGCGTATCTGGCGCAGTTTGTCATCCACTGATGGCTTTGCATTACTCGATTTCCACGAAGCCGTTTTGCTGCGCGAAGCGGGCTGGCAGGGGCCGATTTTACTGCTGGAAGGATTTTTCACTGCACAGGATTTAGTCATCGTTGAAAAATATCGTCTGACGACCGCCGTTCACAGTGACTGGCAGATTAAGGCGCTTGCTGAAGCACAATTTAGCCAGTCCGTTGATGTTTACCTGAAAGTGAACAGCGGGATGAACCGGCTGGGATTTTCCCCGGACCGGGCGGGCGCTGTGTGGCAACAACTGCGTGAAATGAAACAGGTAGGTGAGCTCACCCTGATGAGTCATTTCGCGACCGCCGACAGTGTCGAAGGTGTCGATGCCCAGATGGCAACGATTAATCTGGCCGGGCTGAATATCAGCGGGCCACGGTGTCTGGCGAACTCGGCGGCAACTTTGTGGCATCCGCACACCCATCATGACTGGGTCCGTCCGGGGATTATTATCTATGGTGCGTCGCCGAGCGGTGAGTGGAAAGATATCGCGCATACCGGTCTGCAACCGGTGATGACGTTAAAAAGCGAGCTGATTGCCCTGCAGGAGCTGAAGACAGGTGATCGCGTGGGCTACGGCGGCCGTTATCACGTGACGGGCCCGCAGCGGGTGGGAGTGGTCGCTTGCGGCTATGCGGACGGTTATCCGCGTCACGCGCCGACCGGAACACCCGTGTGGGTGGAAGGCGTGCGCACAACGACGGTGGGGACGGTATCAATGGATATGCTGGCTGTCGACCTCACGCCGTGTCCGCAGGCGAAAATCGGTTCGCCTGTAGAATTATGGGGTAAGCATTTACCGGTAGATGATGTGGCAACGGCCTGCGGTACGCTGGGCTATGAGCTGCTGAGTGCGCTGGCACCCCGCGTACCGGTGACGACAATCGACTAAAGAGATCTGTTATTGTTCCAGGCGGGTCAGACGACCCGTCGATTTCTTACTTGCACGGCGTGCCAGCATCGCCAGACATCCTCCCGCCAGCATCACCAGCGCCAGACTCAGCTTCGGCTGCAACGGCAACGCCATCGCAATAAAGCCCAGCAGGGCGCCACCGGCCATCTGCACCGAACCGACCAGCGCGGAAGCCACGCCTGCTTCGGCGGAAAATGGCTCCAGCGCATAGCTGGTCGCTGGCCCCATCAGGAACGCCAGACCGGCGCAGGCGCTGGCTACCGGCAACATATATAACCAGGTTGCGGTCTGTTCAGCTGGCGGAACCAGGGTTATGCCTGCTATCAGTCCGAGACAACCGATAAACATCAGAAGACCGCCCGTTTTCAGGCACACCGGACGTCCCACTTTGCGGATGATCCGGTTGGCGATAAAACTCATTCCCATGATCCAGAATCCATTTGCGCCGAATACCAGCGAGAATTCCAGTGGTGTCAGTCCGGCAATATTCATCAGCACCGTCGGTGCCAGAGAAACGTACGTCAGCGCCATGCCCATTGCGCCGGCATTGACCAGTGCGAAAGTGATAAAGCGGGCATTAAACAAGATGCGTGCGTACTGACGGAACGGCAGTCCCGTATTGGTTTGCGTGCCGGCCGGACGGGTTTCAGGCAATTTGAAAATGACCAGCAGCAGAACCGCCAGCGTATAACCCGCCAGCGCCCAGAACGGTGCGCGCCATCCGTAATATTGTGCAATCAGTCCGCCAATCAGCGGCGCCAGAGCAGGGATGATATTGAGCGTGCCATTGAGAAAACCGTACGCGCGGGCAGCATCGTTGCCGCTCATCCGGTCACGCACCCCGCTGAAAATCACCACCGACGTGCAACAGACCGCCAGCCCTTGAATGACGCGCGACAGCAGAAACATCCAGGGTGCGACGGCCGTAGCGGCAACGATCGCGCCTGCCAGATAAATCACCACGCCGATGATGGCGATGGGGCGACGCCCGAATTTATCAACCAGCGGCCCGGCCACCAGCTGACCGAGTCCCATCACCAGAATGAAAAGTGAAATTGAGGACTGAATGATCGCTTCTGTGCTGTTCAGACCCAGAGCAATCGCCGGGATCGCCGGAAGGTAGAGGTCGATACCCAGAGGGCCAAGCAGTACCAGGCTCAGCAGCACGAAAAGGAATTTTTGCATTGAAAACATCACTGTCAGTCATCCGAAAGGAGGCTAAGGGTAATGATTTAGTTAAAGAATGGAAAGCAGCTTGTGATAATCGCGCGGGAAGGACTTGTGAATAAAAACGGACACCCGTCAGTGTCCGTTAACGCAGAGATGCCGGAAGGCTTATTTTTTCTTCCAGAAATCATCAAACACCGTGACCGGTGGCTGGCGTTTATGTTCAGTACGCAGATACCAGCCTTCAATAATCGCGGCATATTTATCGTCGACTTTTTTGCCTTCGAGATAATCGTCGATCATTTCGTAGGTTACGCCAAGCGCAACTTCATCCGGCAAAGCAGGGCGGTTTTCTTCCAGGTCTGCCGTAGGCGCCTTGGTATACAAATGTTCCGGGCAGCCAAGTTCTTTGAGTAGCGCTTTACCCTGACGCTTGTTCAGACGGAAAATCGGGTTAATGTCCGTGCCGCCATCACCGTATTTGGTGAAGAATCCGGTCACGGCTTCTGCCGCATGGTCAGTGCCCACCACCACACCTTTCTTCATCCCTGCAATGCTGTACTGCGCTTTCATGCGCTCGCGGGCTTTTTCATTACCTTTAATGAAATCGCTCAGCTCGATGCCGATTTCACGCAAGGTGGCTTCGCTCGCCAGCACGGCATTCTTAATATTGACGGTCAGAACCTGATCAGGCTGGATGAACGCGATGGCATCCTGACAGTCGGATTCATCGGCCTGCACGCCATACGGCAAACGGACAGCGATGAACTGATAATCGGCTTCGTGAGTTTCTGCGCGTAATTCGCTAATTGCTATTTGGCAAAGTTTGCCGGTGAGAGTAGAATCCTGCCCGCCGCTGATACCCAATACCAGTGTCCTGATGAACGGATGGGCCAGCAGATAACTTTTGAGAAAATCGACGCTGACACGGACTTCCTGTGCGGCATCGATATGCGGTTTAACGTGCAGAGCCTGAATAATCTCTTTTTGTAAAGCCATGACCACTCCTCCTGAAGGCTGCCTTCGAGGAACCCGAGGCAAAAATAAGACGTTATCAGGATAAAACTACCCCGCATCGCTCAAAAGGACAAGATTCAGCGAAGAGTTCGGCGGAAATCTGTACGCTGCCGGCTCGCAATATTTCGAACCAAAGCGGCAGGAAAGAAGTAAAGTGTGGCACGTGATGAGTTATTACTGACCGGCGTTGAAAATAAGAAATCAATGAAGGGAAATGTAATGATTGCGTATGTTTCTATTGCAGGAAATATATGTCATTCAGAACTATCTAAAAAAGCCGCTTTATTAAGATATCCTGGGCTGAGTGCGTTATATTTGTTGCGGTAGAAATATTTGTATGCATATGCCATCGAAATGGAGTTGCCAGGCTTGATTAACGGATCCTAATTAATGGCATACATCGTGTGGTTTTAATGTCGTTATTTGCCTTAAGTCTTATTGGGGAAACAAAATGTTTTTTCGGGTTGTACGTCGTTTACCAGCTTGTGCCATTGTCTGTGGCGCAGCGCTGTTCAGTATCTCAAGCCTTGCAGACACCACCATCTTCACTGCGTTAGATGACCCTGCTCAGGCGAAAAAGCCTTTCGAAGGCAACGTTCAGGCGGGTTACAGCGCGCAAACGGGTAACACCAGCAACTCCACGCTGAATGCTGATACCACCATGACCTGGTTTGATACCAACACGGCTTATAGCCTGTGGGGTTCTGCGCGTAATACTTCTTCTTCCGGTGTGCGTTCATCCGAGAAGTATCAGGCCGGTGGCCGTACCCGTTATAACCTCGATAATGCGAACTATGTTTTCGGCCAGGGCAGCTGGCTGAGCGACCGTTATAACGGTTACCGCTCACGTACTGTCGGTGCGGTGGGTTATGGTCGTCAGATCTGGAGCGGTCCGGTTCACACGTTGAACCTGGAAGCGGGTCCGGGTGTTCGTCATGATGAATTCCAGCAAGGTGGTAACACCACCCGTGCCCTGGCGTACGGTTCAGGCACTTACGGCTATCAGATCAGTGATACTGCGCGCTTCACGCAAGGCGTTTCTGTTTTAGCGAACGATGAAACCACGCTGAACTCTGAAACTGCGCTGACCGTTGCGATCAACTCCCATTTCTCCCTGAAAGTGGCGTATGACGTAACTTATAACACCAAACCACCAGCCAGCGCGCCGGATAAAACCGATACCGTGACGTCTGTAAACCTGGTGTACGGCATGTAATTCCCCTGTGGGGAAATAATGTCAAAAAGCCAGAGGGAAGATGCCTCTGGCTTTTTTTATGGGTTATTTTCAGCGTGCTTTACAGGTTTTTTGGGCAAAAAAAACCACGCACTCAGGCGTGGTTTCGTTATTTCTGAACCATCACTATTTGTCTGCGTCTTTATATACCGTGGCAATCGCTTCAAAATTCGGGCCTTTCTGGCCAGCGGCGATGATATGGTAATATTTACCGCCTTTCTCATCTGCTAACTTTGACAGCTCATCGTGCAACTCACTTGGAGAACCGACTTTCCCGCCGGATTCAGCCACCTGAATGTTGCCAATTTTTACCAGTTTAAAGTGGGCGACTTCTTCTTTGGATACCTGATCGGCAGCCAATGCACTGAAAGAAAAGGCAGAAATAAGCAGAGTGGTAGCTAAAGTAATCTTTTTCATATACAGCATCCTTTTGTAGAGGTAAGTAATTGCTTTGCTCCCCTGAAGTTTAGACTGTATTTCAAAAATATCCCAAAGTCTGATGCGGTTTTGTAAGAGATAAAAAAACAGCGGGTCATTAATAAATAATCCGCTGTTTTTGAAAGGCTAAAGATTAGTGATCCTGAACCTGCTTATGGAACAGCTCCCTGAACACCGGATAAATATCTTCCTGTTCGCGGATATGTTGCATGGCGAAATTATCAAATTTCTCCTGCAACACTTCGTATTCACGCCACAGCGTCTGGTGGGCGCGGCGGGTGATTTCGATATAGCTGTAATAACGCACCATCGGCAAGATCTTCTGTGCCAGAAGCTGGTGGCAAAGAGGGGAGTCGTCAGCCCAGTTATCGCCATCGGAAGCCTGCGCCGCATAAATGTTCCACTGCGCCGGATCGTAGCGTTCCTTGATGACGTCATCCATCAGTTTCAGTGCGCTCGAAACGATGGTCCCGCCGGTTTCCTGCGAGTAGAAGAATTCCTGTTCATCCACTTCTTTCGCTTGTGTATGGTGACGGATATAGACCACATCAACGTTTTTATAGGTCCGGCTCAGGAATAAATAGAGCAGAATATAGAAACGTTTGGCCATGTCTTTGGTTGCCTGATCCATCGAACCGGAGACATCCATCAGACAGAACATCACCGCCTGGCTCGAAGGCTCAGGGCGACGTTCGTAGTTGCGATAACGTAAATCGAAGGTATCAATAAACGGCGTTTTGGCGATTTTCGCCCGCAACTCGGCGATTTCTTTACGCAGCCGTTCCTCTTCGAGTAACTGTGCCGGTTCGCTGTGCTCGACCTCGGTCAGCGTCGATTCCAGCTCACGCAGCTCCCGTTTTTTTCCCGCGGTCATCGCCGTACGGCGTGCCAGCGAGTTTTGCAAAGAGCGCACCACACTGATATTGGCCGGTACGCCGTTAGAGGTATAACCGGAGCGGTGGGTTTTGAATTCGTTCAGCTGCTTATGCTGGTTTTTACGCAGGTTAGGCAGCGCCAGATCTTCAAATAACAGATCGAGATATTCGTCTTTGGAGATCTGGAATGAAAACTCATCTTCACCTTCACCATCCTGACTGGCTTCGCCCTGACCACTGCCACCGCCACCGCCCCCTTGCGGTCGTTCGATGCGGTCATTCTGCACAAAGTGGTCATTGCCGGGGTGAACACGGTGGCGTAAGCCACCGCGACCCTGATGGAACATGGGTTCGTTGATATCTGAATTGGGGATCGAAACCGACTCCCCGCTGTCAACGTCGGTAACCGAACGCTTATTGATGGCCTCGGCAATCGACTGTTTGATTTGCGACTTATAGCGGCGCAAAAAGCGCTGGCGGTTCACTGCGCTTTTGTTTTTGCCATTCAGTCGACGGTCAATGAAATACGTCATATTTCCCCCAAACGACGTTGCCAACGATCCTCTGTTACGAGGATTTTCTTACGCGCAGGTACCATTCACACAGCAGGCGAACCTGTTTGCGTGTATATCCTTTCTCCATCATTCTGTCGACAAAATCATCATGTTTCTTCTGTTCATCGGTCGACGTCTTGGCGTTAAACGAGATAACTGGCAGTAATTCCTCAGTATTTGAGAACATTTTTTTCTCAATCACCGTGCGCAGTTTTTCGTAACTGGTCCAGTTTGGATTGCGACCGCTGTTGTTGGCGCGGGCACGCAGCACGAAGTTGACGATTTCGTTGCGGAAATCTTTTGGATTGCTGATACCGGCCGGTTTTTCAATTTTCTCCAGCTCAGCATTCAGTGCTTCACGGTCGAACAGTTGTCCGGTATCCGGGTCGCGATATTCCTGATCCTGTATCCAGAAATCAGCGTACGTGACATAACGGTCGAAAATGTTTTGTCCGTATTCTGAATAGGATTCCAGGTAAGCGGTCTGGATCTCTTTGCCGATAAATTCAGCGTATTTCGGGATCAGATAGCCTTTCAGGTGCTCCAGATATTTTTCAGCGATGTCCTGCGGAAACTGTTCGCGTTCAATTTGCTGTTCCAGTACATAGAACAGATGAACCGGGTTGGCGGCAACCTCTGCATGGTCAAAGTTGAAAACGCGGGACAGAATTTTAAATGCGAAACGCGTCGACAGCCCATTCATGCCTTCGTCCACACCCGCATAGTCGCGGTATTCCTGGTAGGACTTGGCTTTCGGATCGGTATCTTTCAGGCTTTCACCATCGTAAACCCGCATTTTGGAATAGCTGCTGGAGTTTTCAGGTGTTTTCAGCCGCGACAAAATAGAGAAGCGCGCGAGCGTTTCCAGAGTTCCCGGTGCGCATGGAGCATGGGCCAGTTCACTGTTGCTGAGCAGTTTATCGTAGATTTTCATCTCTTCAGAAACGCGCAGGCAGTAAGGCACCTTCACGATGTACACACGGTCAAGGAACGCTTCATTATTCTTGTTGTTACGGAACGTCACCCACTCAGATTCATTGGAGTGCGCCAGAATAATGCCGTTGAACGGCAGGGCAGAGATCCCTTCAGTACCGTTATAGTTACCTTCCTGCGTGGCAGTCAGTAACGGGTGCAGGACTTTAATCGGTGCTTTGAACATCTCAACGAATTCCATCACACCCTGGTTTGCGCGGCACAGAGCACCTGAATAACCATAAGCGTCAGGATCGTTCTGGGCGTGGTTTTCCAGTTTACGGATATCCACTTTACCGACCAGTGCGGAGATGTCCTGATTGTTCTCATCGCCCGGTTCAGTTTTGGCGATGGCAATTTGTTCCAGAATCGACGGCCAGACTTTCACCACTTTAAACTTCGTGATGTCACCACCGAATTCATGAAGACGTTTTGCCGCCCATGGTGACATGATGGTGCCGAGATAGCGCGGAGGAATGTTGTATTCTTTTTCGAGAATATGCGCATCTTCCTGCGGGTTAAACAGACACAAAGGATGATCGTTTACCGGGCTGCGTTCGCCGTTAGCGCTCAGCACATAAATCGGTACACGTTGCATCAGGGATTTCAGCCGTTCGGCCAGTGATGATTTACCGCCACCCACCGGCCCCAGTAAATAGAGGATTTGTTTCTTTTCTTCCAGGCCCTGCGCGGCGTGTTTCAGGTAGGAGACAATCTGTTCGATAGCCTCTTCCATGCCGTAAAACTCTTCAAATGCAGGGTATCGTGCAACAACACGGTTCGAGAATAAACGCGACAGGCGTGGTTCAAGCGCGGTATCTACCATCACTGGTTCACCGATTGCCATCAACAGACGTTCCGCCGCATTGACATAAGCACTGCGATCTTGCCGTGCAATGGTAAGAAATTCCTGCAGTGTGAACTCTTCGTCCTTGGCAGCCTCATAGCGCTGGCGATAGTGGTCAAATATGTTCATACGATGCCCGTCCTTCGTTATTTTACCCTTCGTCTTTGAAACTGCTGGTCTGCTGCAATTCCAATGAGTTGGATATAGCACAGGTTAATGAGAGCTTTTTTTAGCGCCCCCGGAAGAAAGATCTCCCACCTGAATTACAGCAACCCTTATGCCAACTTGCAGAACCCTTCAAAGCTGAAAGTCACGATGATTTGTTTACTGTCAGATCCGGTGGGGCGGGCAACCGTTCAGGCTAAGTCTTTCATCTATTTATAAGCGTAGTTTGGCATTAAGAAAATTTCCTCTATGGGTTGGGCGTTTTTTAAGCCATATCAATGACTCAGTTGTCGGCAATGCTCCGGAAAGCCTTACAGGACGTGCTCTACAGCGCGGATGTTGTTCCTTTAGTCATTTTTATTTCATATTTTGCAGATAAATTATGCGATCGCCTCTGTTTTACGGTATGAAACCGGTTCAGGACATTCTTAAAAACTGTAAATGCTAAGCGCAATGTTTAAGGTTCATTTACACTAGCGACGATTTTTTACTTAATGGAATTAAGACAATGAAAATTTCAAACCTTAAAACACTGTCCATCGTGGGCGCGGCAGTGCTTTGCAGCCATGCAGCCATGGCTGGCACCTGGTCACTTGGCGCATCAGCATTGGGTGACGTCAACCCGTATCGTGGATATGACAACAAAGTTTATCCGGTACCGCTGGTGTCTTATGAGGGTGATGATTTCTATTTCAAATCACTGACTGCGGGTTACTACCTGTGGAAAGACGACAGGAATAAGTTCAGCGTTACGACGACATACGTGCCATTTGGGTTTGACCCGGATGACAGCGATGATCATCAGATGAAACATCTGAACAAACGTCGCGGCACGTTATACGCTGGTCTGGCGTATTCACATATTGAAGACTGGGGTACGCTGCGCGCGACCTTCAATGGTGATGTACTGAACAACAGTAATGGTCTGGTCGCGGACGCTGCTTACCTGTATCCAATCCATCAGGATAACTGGGCGCTGGTGCCTGGGTTCGGTGTGATGTTCAACAGCAGCAATCAGAATGACTATTACTATGGTGTGACTAAAGGTGAATCACGTCGCAGCGGTCTGAGCAGCTATTCAGCTGATGATAGTTTCAGTCCTTATGCTGAGCTTTCTGCACGATATAATTTTACCCGTGACTGGCAGGCATTCTTCACCGGCCGCTATATTCGTTTAGCGGACGAAGTTAAAGACAGCCCGATGGTCGATAAGTCATATTCGGCGATTGTCTGGACAGGTGTCACTTACACCTTCTGATGCAACGCACCGCGACGGTGCTGACATTGCACATTAATGGGGCGTTTCGCCCCATTTGCACATTTATGGCTCATCAATTTTATCGACAATGAGACTCACGACCCGACCGGAGGAAACAGATGAAAGCGAAAACCGTGCAATTCCCAGACGGGAAAACTGTACCCGCAATCGGACAAGGTACCTGGTATATGGGGGAGCGGAACAGTGATATTCGCTCTGAAGTGAATGCATTAAAACAAGGGCTGGATGCCGGTATGACTCTGATCGATACCGCAGAAATGTATGCGGACGGTGGAGCAGAAAGAGTGGTCGGCGAAGCGATAGCAGGGCGAAGGGATGATGTGTTTCTGGTATCCAAAGTCTATCCGCACAACGCCGGTGGCGCGAAAGCCATAACAGCTTGTGAGCAAAGCCTCAAAAGATTACAAACCGATTATATAGACCTGTACCTGTTGCACTGGCGTGGTTCGATTCCGCTACATGACACCGTCGCCGCGATGGAAAAATTACAACAATCCGGCAAGATTCGCCGCTGGGGTGTCTCTAATCTGGATACTGACGACATGCAGGCGCTGTGGAAAATTCCCGGTGGCGAACAATGTATGACGAATCAGGTGCTGTATCACGCGGCTGCACGTGGCATTGAATTCGATTTGCTGCCGTGGTGCGAAGAACACGGCGTGCCGGTGATGGCTTATTGTCCTCTGGCTCAGGCGGGAAAGTTACGCCACGACGTGCTGACGTCAACGGTGATGCAGAATATCGCCAAAGAGCGGGGAGTCAGCAGTTCACAGATTGCATTGGCCTGGGTAATACGTTCCGGTAACGTGATTGCGATACCAAAAGCTGTGCAGCCAGAGCATGTAAAAGATAATGCCGCAGCGATGACGTTAAGTCTGACGGATGACGAAATAGCGCAAATTGACACCGCTTTTCCGGCACCAAAACATAAAATGCCGCTGGATATGGTCTGAATCTGCCATTCATCTTTCCCTGCATCAGACAGCAAAAAGGGGCCTTTTGGCCCCTTTGTCATCTATGCTGCAATCTCAAAGCGATTATTTGCGGATGGAGAAAGTCACCGCCAGACGCGCCGGTGCTGCATGCGTAGAAATGTGCTTGTCTGAAACCTGTGCGGTTTCAACACAGACCATGGTTTTGTAGCCGTCATCTGGCATATCCGCCATGCTGACAGACAATTCAGAGCCCGGGTTCCAGGCCACAACGTCTGAATTGTTTTCATGTGCGACAACCAGAGTACGTTTCAATACCGGGTCAACGATTTCGCTGGTGGCCCGTGGCTGGGTATAGATGCGGTCCGTCTGGCCTGTAAAGGTCAGGTCGCCTTCGGTCTGTTTAGCTTTTGCGCCATCGACTTTATCGATAAAGCTGTTGCCCAGGCCTTTGACAGTCACACTGGCAATATCACCGATATTGAAATAAGTGTGAAGGGCGCTGTTAGCGTCGAAATCACCGGTAGATTCCAGTTCGATATGGCAGGTTGCGCTGAGCGTGAAGCGTGCGGTCAGCGTAAATTCGTGCGGCCACAGAGCCAGTGTTTCAGGAGAGCTTTTCAGCGTTAGGGTGAGAACAACGCCTTCGTCAGTTTCCTGATGATCCGTGAGTTCCCATGGCATGTTACGGGCGAAACCGTGTGAGGGTTTACCTGCCGGACCAAACCATGGCCAGCAAATTGGAATACCGCCACGAATAGCAACGCCTTCTTTGAACGCGCTGGCGCTGCTCATCCACAGCACAGGTTCTTCACCTTCAGGCTGCCATGCCAGCAGATGCGCGCCTTGCAGGGCAATCGCAGCACGAACTTTCGGATGGGTAACAACGAGCACCGGCAGTTCGTCGATAAGACGCTGGCTGACGGAGGTAGTGATCTGGTTTACGACCGGAAGAGTAAAGAGTTGTTCTGTCATTATCTAAAGTCCTGTCAGGGTTAAAACTTCTAAGATTTTGAACCAAGACTACACATGAACCAAATCCATCTGTTTGATCGCACTCATGTGCTGATAAAAAAGTGCATCCGACAGAAAGCAAAAGGGCGACTTGCGTCGCCCTTCAATCAGTTCATTCACATTGCCAATTATTTGGAAACGTGAGCGATCAGATCCAATACTTTGTTTGAGTAGCCAGTTTCGTTGTCGTACCAGGAAACCAGTTTCACAAAGTTGTCGTTCAGAGCGATACCAGCTTTCGCATCGAATACGGAAGTCAGTTTTTCGCCGTTGAAGTCGGTAGAGACTACGTCGTCTTCGGTGTAACCCAGAACGCCTTTCAGGTCGCCTGCTTCAGAAGCTGCTTTGATCACTGCGCAGATTTCTTTGTAAGAAGCTGGTTTTTCCAGACGTGCAGTCAGGTCAACAACAGAAACGTTAGGGGTAGGAACGCGGAACGCCATACCGGTCAGTTTGCCGTTCAGAGCTGGGATTACTTTACCTACTGCTTTAGCAGCACCGGTAGAAGAAGGGATGATGTTCTGAGATGCGCCGCGGCCGCCGCGCCAGTCTTTGTGAGACGGGCCATCAACAGTTTTCTGAGTAGCGGTAGTTGCATGCACAGTGGTCATCAGAGCTTCAACGATACCGAAGTTGTCGTTGATAACTTTAGCCAGTGGTGCCAGGCAGTTAGTGGTGCAAGATGCGTTAGAAACGATTTCCTGACCTGCGTATTCTTTATGGTTAACGCCCATAACGAACATTGGGGTGTTGTCTTTAGAAGGACCAGTCAGAACAACTTTCTTAGCGCCTGCAGTGATGTGCTTACGAGCAGTCGCATCATCCAGGAACAGACCAGTAGCTTCAGCTACAACGTCAACGTTAACTTCGTTCCATTTCAGGTTAGCTGGGTCACGCTCAGCGGTAACACGGATGGTTTTGCCGTTAACAACCAGGTGACCGTCTTTAACTTCAACAGTACCGTTGAAACGACCATGAGTTGAGTCGTACTTCAGCATGTATGCCATGTAGTCCGCGTCTAACAGATCGTTGATTGCTACGATCTCGATGTCAGAACGTTCTTGAGCAGCACGGAAAACAATGCGACCGATACGGCCAAAACCGTTGATACCTACTTTGATAGTCATATATTCCACCAGCTATTTTTTTAGTGAATAAAAGGTTGGTTGTAAAATTACAAAAACCTTGCTGAGCGTCAAGCGGAATCGTGTCAATTATTGCTGTAAGTCAAAGCGACGACCTACTATTGCTCGCTTATTGCACGTTCCGTTTTCTTAATCGGCTTACAACCACATGGGGGCGAAAAACTGAATATAAAGTACCGGATGAACAGGAGTGTGATCGCCATCACAAGTTGCGAGTCAGGTAACGCTGATGCCATACAGTTTAGGCCAAAAGAGGCAGACCTGTTGTTAATTTTTTGTTATTATAAACTGTTATTTTAGTTGATTTTTATATTCGTCAGAGAACGATAATCATGAGCAGCGAAGCCAAATCTTCCCCTACACTTGAGCAACTCACTGAAATTCAACGTTATGTCACACAGGATCACGGAACAGAGCCTCCATTCTCAGGAAAGTTACTGCACAACCGTCGTGAAGGCATTTACCATTGCATAGTCTGCGGAACTGCGTTGTTCTATTCTGATACCAAATACGATTCCGGATGCGGCTGGCCAAGTTTTTACCAGCCGTTACAGCCTGATGCGATTAAATATCTCACTGATAAAGCACATAATATGCAACGCGTTGAGATACGCTGCTCAGGATGTGAAGCGCATCTGGGACACGTTTTCCCGGACGGCCCAAAGCCGACAGGCGAACGTTACTGTGTGAATTCGGCCTCAATGCGTTTCACTGATGGCCGGAGTGGTGACATAACCGCCGGGTAAAGTGTCGCAAAAGTGCGATGTAATCTACCCGACAAAATCGATTCAGCTATTATTCAAAACCCTTTGAATAATCGCGTGGAGCTGAGGGCTCAGTCAGATGGAAATTAATCAACTCATTGATGTAATGACACCGGAAATCTATGCACGTCTGGTGCAGGCCGTTGAACTCGGCAAGTGGCCTGATGGCGTGGCGCTGACGCCGGAACAGAAAGACCATAGCCTGCAGGCCGTGATGCTGTATCAGTCACGTCACAACGTAGACGCCCAGCACATGAGCATCGGCACTGACGGGCAGATCGTCACCAAAAGTAAGCAGGAACTTAAACAACAGTTCGCGCAACAGACGCTGATAAAGCTTAAGCCTGAGTAATTCAGTGACGTTAATACATACCAATAAAAAAGGGCGCTAAATAGCGCCTTAGAATTGACGTTAACAGTATGAAATCAAAGGAATTCACCTTAAATTTTATCTTAATACGGACATCAATTTAGCCGGTTTTATCCCCGCATTACTTCATATTGCAGGACGGCATAATTTACCCCAATACAGACCCAGACGTTTCAATCAGCGCACCCGCCATCCGCATCGCTTCAACTGCCTGCGCACTGTCTTCCGGCTGTAAGTTCACGCCACGACAACCATCGGTCAGCAACGTCACCTGATAACCCAGTTCCAGTGCGTCCAGCACAGTGAATTTTACGCAGTAATCCGTGGCCAGCCCCATCACATACAAATGAGTCACCTTTGCCGCTTTCAGCCAGTCGTTCAGCACGGTGGCTGCGCGATGGCCATTGTCGAAAAAGGCACTATAACTGTCGATATCCGGATTGGTGCCTTTCTGCACCACAAAGTCTACCAGCGGCATGTTCAGGGCAGGATGGAACTCAGCGCCGGGTTCCTGCTGAACGCAATGAACCGGCCACCAGACTTGCGGCAGCCCGTTCAGTTCGCCCTGTGTCCAGGGCTCTGCGTGCGAGTTGGTGGCAAAGCTGCGATGGCCGGCAGGATGCCAGTCCTGCGAGGCAAGTACCGCGATGTCATGGCTTTTACACCACGGCATCATCTGATTAGCCACCGCAATCGTATCATCGCCGTCAGTGACCGCCAGCGCGCCGCCGCGACAAAAATCATTTTGCAGATCGACCAGCAACAAAGCAGATTTCATATCGTCCCTTATTTATTCGGTCAGTTCGCCACGCAGGTTCTGCTGCATCAGCTCGCGGATTTCTTCCGGAGTATGTGTCTGGCTAAGCAGGTAATGCAGTTTGGTCAGCGCCGCTTCGACGGTCATATCAAACCCGCTGATCACGCCCGAGTGCGCCAGCGCGTTACCGGTCGCATAGCCGCCCATATTGACGCGCCCCGAGATGCATTGGGTCAGATTAACCACCACAATGCCGCGCTCAGAAGCGTCTTTCAGCACTTTCAGCAGATCACCTTTTTGTGGCGCGTTGCCGACACCGTAAGAGCGCAGGATCAGGGCTTTCACCGGTTGCATCAGAAAGTTCTGCACCACTTCAGCAGAAATACCCGGATAAATTGTCACCACGCCGATAGGCTGCGGGGTGATGTGATGAACCTTCAGCTTTGCTGCAGGCACTTCCGGCAGTGATGGGGTAGAAAGACGGCGGATGTGGATCCCGGCTTCCAGCAGGGGCGAAAGATTCGGTGATGCAAAGGCATCAAAACCATCGGCGTGCGCTTTGGTGCTGCGGTTACCGCGATACAGACGGTTGTTAAAGAACAGGGTGACTTCGTTAACCGGATGGTTCGCCGCGATGTACAGCGAGTTCAGCAGGTTGATCTGTCCGTCAGAACGCAACGCTTCGAGCGGAATTTGTGACCCTGTCACAATTACCGGCTTGCTGAGATTTTCCAGCATGAACGACAGCGCAGAAGCGGTGAATGCCATGGTATCCGTGCCGTGCAGGATAACGAAACCGTCATACTCGTCGTAATGCGCCTGAATATCATCGGCGATATGCTGCCAGTCTTCCGGCGTCATGTCGGAAGAATCCATCAGTGGCGCATATTCCTTAATGGTGAATTCAGGCATTTCAGGACGATGGAATTCAGGCATTAGTGCCAGCTGACGCTGTAAATGTCCGGAAACCGGAATGTAACCCTGTTCAGAACGCTGCATACCGATTGTGCCGCCGGTGTAGGCAACGTAAATAGATTTTTTAGTCATCGAAGATGTTCTTTATTTAGAAAGGTGAAAGCAACTGCGCTAAGTATAAAGGCTTCGCGGCGGGTGTCCCACCATAAAAAAGCCCGGAGTTTTCAGAGAAAGCTCCGGGCAGTGCATTATGGCGATTCTTTATCCCAAAAACGGAACGTTACTTCACATCACCACAGGTCAGGCAAAGTGCGTAACGGTTTTGCGGGTCGTTCATGTTGCTGAACAGGTCAGCTTGCGATTTCAGCTCCATCGCCATTTTGCTCACTGGCGCAGGCAGATAAGCCTGAATCGCCGCTGGCAGCATGGCATGAACCGACGCACTTACCTGTGAGAACACCAGGTCGCTCAGGCTTGGCTCACTGACATACCAGTTCAGCTGCCATTTCGGCAGTTTCGCCAGCTCAGCGGCTTTCTTCACGGCGTCATCGAAATCACCCAGTTCATCCACCAGACCATTGGCCTTGGCATCCGAACCAATCCACACGTGGCCTTGTGCAATCTGATCAATTTCTTCAGGCGTTTTGTGGCGTGAATCCGCAACCAGACCGAGGAAGGTTTTATAACCATTCTCTATGTTCAGCTGCATCATCTGCGAGAATTCCGGTGGTAACGCTTTAGTGGAAGCGATATCCGCCAGCGGCGATGTCGCCACACCATCAGTATGAACGCCGGCGTAATCCAGCGTGTTCTGATAGGTGTTGATCACGCCAAAGATACCGATGGAGCCGGTGAGGGTGCTCGGGCTGGCGATGATGTAGTTCGCGGGTGTTGAAATCCAGTAACCGCCAGAGGCCGCCATGCCGCCCATAGAAACCACGATCGGTTTGCCTGCGGCTTTCGCAGCAGCCAGTTCAGATCGGATCACTTCAGAGGCACTGACGCTGCCGCCCGGGCTGTTGACGCGCAAGACAATCGCTTTCACTTTCGGATCCAGGCGGGCATCACGAATTTGCTGCGCGGTCGTGTCGCCACCGACGGCACCCGGTTGTTCTTCACCGTCGTTGATCGCACCGGTCGCGAAGATCACCGCGATTTGTGGATCGTTATTGTCCGGTTTTGGCTTCGGCGAATAATCGTAGATGCTGGTGTAATTAAAGTCTTTGGTGTCTTTATTCCAGCCAAAGGCTTTCACCATCTCGTTGTCCGCTTCGGTACGGGAAGCCAGTGCATCGACCAGTTTGGCTTTCAGCGCGTACTGCGCCATATCACCGCCCGTAGCCTGCATACCCGCTAAGACACCCGCCGCGCCAGGGAACAATTGTTCAGGCGTAATCTGACGGTTTGCCGATACGGTATTGAGATAGTTGGTCCACAATCCACCCACCCAGCGACTGTCTGCTTCGCGTGCGGCAGGGGACATATCGTCACGGATCAGCGGTTCAACGGCGGATTTATAGGTCCCGACGCGGAAAATATTGGTCGTGACTTTCAGCTTCTCAAGCAGGGATTTGTAATACAGATTGTTGGTCGCAAAACCATGCAAGTCCACCGCGCCTTGTGGCGACATGTAGATTTTGTTGGCGTAGCTCGCCAGATAATATTGCGACTGGTTATAGCTGTCGCCGATGGCATAAACCGGTTTACCCGCGTCACGGAACTCACGCAGCGCCTTGCCAATATATTGCATAGAAGCCTGGTCAGTGCCGGTGAAATCGGTCAGCTGCAAAACAATGCCGGTGACGTTTTTGTCATCTTTCGCTGCGCGAAGGGTATCGACCAGATCAAACAGGGAATTCTCCTGCAAGCGGCTGCTCGACGTACCCAGCAATTCGCGGCCCCACTGACGGACTTTATTATTCACCGAAGGCTTATCCACCACGGAACCGCTCAGGTCAACCAGCAGCGCACCTTTGGTGGTGTCGACGGGTTTGTCCTGCACGGCATACCAGATGCCCACGCCAGCCAGAATGATCAGGATAAGAAAAACGTTGAGAATGAATTCTCTGACGAAATTAAGAAGACGCCAGGTCCACTTAAAAAAACCGGCGATAATTCGCCACAATGTGCGCATGGTCTCTCCAACAAGACAGATAAGTCTCGCTATCCTAATGACACGCCGGAAAAAAGTCAGCTTTAAATCATGTCAGGATTTGGCAACGACGCATTATCTGAAAGCGCCTGATGCGTTGGAAAAAGGCGTAGCGGCTATGTTAACGTAAGGTAAATAGCAATTATTCTCAGGAGATAAAAATGGACGCTTTGGACTTGTTACTTAACCGCCGTTCCGCTTCCCGTCTGGCTGCTCCTGCGCCAGCAGGCGAGGCGCTGCAAAACATCATCAACGCCGGTATGCGCGCGCCAGACCACGGTGCCCTGCAGCCATGGCGTTTTGTGATTGCAGAGAATGACGGACTGACCCGTTTTAGTGAAGTATTGCGCGCTGCCGCGATTAAAGACGGAGCCGATGAAAAAGCCATCGAGAAAGCCACGCAGGCGCCATTGCGTGCTCCGCAAATCATTACCGTAATAGCGGCCTGTAAAGAAAGTCCGAAAGTGCCGCAGTGGGAACAATTACTTTCCGCCGGTTGTGCCGTTCACGCCATGCAGATGGCCGCGCTGGCGCAGGGTTTTAACGGTATCTGGCGTACCGGTGCATGGACTGACCATCCCGATGTGCGCAAGGCCTTCAGGTGTGGTGAGAACGATAAAATCGTCGGTTTCCTGTATCTCGGCACACCGCAACTTAAAGCGAATTTGCAGGTGATCCCGACCGACAGCACCCCTTTTGTGACTCATTTTTAAAATTCGCACGTTCGTAAATTAACCGGTTTTCATCGGCGTTTTCCGATAAAACCGGTTTTTGCTGCCTATTTGAGCGACCATCGCTGCGGATCCTTCTATCCGTCTTACTAATTGCGACGCCAGCGGCTAACATAGCCACCTCTGCATGATGAGGACGTAGTGAAATGAAGGATGGGATAATGGAAATCTTTACAGCGATCACCCCGCAGGCAGGTACGGCCTGATGCGTTTGTTCATTGCGGAAAAACCCAGCCTTGCCCGCGCCATTGCGGATGTCCTGCCAAAACCTCATCGCCGGGGCGACGGGTATATTGCCTGTGGCAACGATCAGGTCGTCACCTGGTGCGTCGGCCACTTACTCGAACAGGCACAGCCCGATGCCTACGACAGCCGCTTTGCACGCTGGTCGCTGGCAGATTTACCTATTATTCCTGAAAAGTGGCAGCTTCAGCCGCGTTCTTCCGTCGCCAAACAACTCAATGTGATTAAACGCCTGTTGCTCGAGGCGACGCAGGTCGTCCACGCCGGTGACCCGGATCGTGAAGGACAGTTGCTGGTGGATGAAGTGCTGGATTACCTCGAACTGACACCGGAAAAACGTCACGCGACCCAGCGTTGTCTGATTAACGATCTCAACCCGCAGGCCGTGGAACGTGCCATTGAGCGCCTGCGTGACAACCGTGACTTTATCCCGCTGTGTGTTTCGGCACTGGCCCGCGCCCGTGCCGACTGGCTTTACGGCATCAACATGACCCGCGCTTATACCATTCTTGGCCGCAACGCCGGTTACAACGGCGTGCTGTCGGTGGGACGCGTGCAGACACCGGTGCTCGGGCTGGTGGTGCGCCGCGACGAAGACATTGAAAATTTCGTGCCGAAAGATTTCTTTGAAGTGAAAGCACATATTGTCACGCCTGCCGAAGAGCGTTTTGTGGCGCTGTGGCAGCCAAGCGATTCCTGCGAGCCGTATCAGGATGAAGAAGGGCGTTTGTTGCATCGTCCGCTGGCTGACCACGTGGTGGCGCGTATTGCCGGACAACCGGCGATGGTCACCGGCTATAATGATAAACGTGAGAATGACATTGCACCGCTGCCGTTCTCGCTTTCTACATTGCAGATTGAAGGCTCGAAAGCGTTTGGTCTGAGTGCTCAGCAAATCCTTGATATCTGTCAGAAATTGTATGAAACGCACAAATTGATTACGTATCCTCGTTCGGACAGCCGATATCTACCAGAGGAACATTTTGCCGGTCGTCACTCGGTCATCAATGCCATCGGCGTTCACCGACCCGATCTGATGCCGCAACCGGTCGTGGATACCGACATACGCAACCGGTGCTGGGACGATAAAAAGGTTGATGCGCACCACGCGATTATCCCGACGGCGCGCAGCAGCAATGTGAATCTGACCGATGACGAACGTAAGATCTACGGTCTGGTGGCACGCCAGTATCTGATGCAGTTTTGCCCGGATGCGGTGTATCGCAAATGCGTTATCGATCTGGATATTGCGGGTGGAAAGTTTATTGCTAAGGCACGTTTCCTGGCAGAAGCGGGCTGGCGTACTTTGCTGGGCAGTAAGGAACGTGACGAAGAAAACGAAGGTACGCCGCTGCCGGTGGTCGCCAAAGGTGACGAACTGTTATGCGAGCGCGGGGAAGTGGTTGAGCGACAGACTCAGCCACCGAGGCCGTTTACCGATGCCACGCTGCTTTCAGCCATGACCGGGATCGCGCGTTTTGTGCAGGATAAAGAACTGAAGAAAATCCTGCGTGCGACGGATGGTCTGGGCACTGAAGCTACGCGTGCCGGGATTATCGAACTGCTGTTCCGTCGTGAATTTTTGTACAAGAAAGGGCGCTATATTCATTCCAGCGATACCGGACGCGCACTGATTCACTCGCTGCCTGATATTGCCGGCCGGCCGGATATGACCGCTGACTGGGAATCAACGCTGACGCGAATCAGTGAAAAGAGCTGCCGTTATCAGGATTTCATGCAACCGCTGGTGGCGACGTTGCAGAATCTTATCATGCAGGCCAAAACGAACCGGGTGTCTTCGGCATTCCGCAGTCTGCCTTCCAAACCGGCAGGTGCTGCAGCGAAAGGCAAAAGCGCCCCTAAACGCCGTAAAGCGAGCACTAAAGGGAAGGAAGCAAACAGTGATGAATAACGTATTGGTGAAAAATGTGCTGATAGCGTTACTGGCCGGTTCAGCGCTGCTGTCTGCACCGGCGATGGCGAACCGCAGCAATATCGGTAACGGCGCGGATGTCGTCGTGCCGCTGCCGCCGCAAATCTGGGAGAACAGCGGCACCAATAATAACAGTGCGCCGACCTGCCACAATTGCTGTATCTACAACAATCAGAGCTACAGCGAAGGCGCGGTGGTGACGGCTGACAGCGTGGTGTTGCAATGTTCACGCGACCCGAACGTGGTGGGCACCAATGCACTTAAATGGGAAGTGTTGAAGAAATAATGCTTTCTTAATACTTCTGATTTTCTCCATACTTCTGATAAAGATAAGGCGCGGACTGTTTCCAGTTCCGCGCCTTTTTATTTGCCAGTTCGTTAGCCATCACCGCTATGCGGCGAATTTAGTCAGGTACGCCTCGATTAACGGAATATCCGCAGGTGCCAGATCAAACGACAGCACGTCGGCGGGTGCTACCCAGCGGATTTCGGAGTGACACTGTAACGTAATCGTTCCTGTAAATCCGCTAACCCGCCAGCCATGCAGACGAATCAGCCTGGCAGGTTGCTGTAACTGGCTGGTCGCGATGAACTCTTCTACCGTGGCCGTGATACCCATTTCTTCCTGCAATTCGCGCACTAATGCACAGGGCTGACTTTCCCCGGTTTCCACTTTCCCGCCGGGGAATTCCCATAAACCGGCCTGATCGCTGGATGCATCCCGACGGGCGAGCAATAATTTGCCCTCGCGTTCAATCAGGGCGGCAACCACGTCAATCGTTCTGATGGTCATTATTTCAGATCAAACGTCGCCCAGATTGGCGCATGGTCAGACGGCTTTTCCATGCCGCGAATGTCGTAATCGATGCCCGTCTCAATGCAACGTGCCGCCAGCGGCGTACTCGCCATGATGAGATCTATACGCAGGCCGCGGTTCTCATCGAAGCCGCGTGAACGGTAATCAAACCACGAGAATTTGTCGGCAGTTTCAGGGTTCGCAGCGCGGAAAGTGTCAATCAGGCCCCAGCCTTTCAGACGATCCATCCATTCACGTTCTTCCGGCAGGAAAGAACATTTGCCGGTGCGCAGCCAGCGTTTACGGCTGTCTTCGCCGATACCGATATCCAGATCGGTCGGGCTGATATTCACATCACCCATGACCACTACCGGATTATTCACGGACAGACTGGTGGTCAGGTAATCCTGCAAATCGCGATAAAACTTCTCTTTGGCCGGGAACTTGGTCGGATGGTCGCGGCTTTCGCCCTGCGGGAAGTAACCGTTGATCACGGTCAGAATGCCCTGTGGCGTTTGGATGTCAGTCATGATGATACGGCGCTGAGACTCTTCGTCATCCCCCGGGAAACCACGGCGTACAGCCACCGGTTCCTGCTTCGTCAGCATGGCAACGCCGTAATGGCCTTTCTGGCCGTGATAAAACACGTGATAACCGTACTGACTGACATCTTCCAGCGGGAACATGTCGTCATGGACTTTAGTTTCCTGCAAGCCGATCACGTCAGGCTGGTGTTGTTCGATAATTGCCGCAAGCTGATGTGGGCGGGCGCGCAATCCATTGATATTAAAGGAGACGAACTTCATAGTCGGGAACCATTTGGCGATGAAATCAGAAGCGCGATAGTAGCAGAAAAAGGGCGTAATGGCGAAATCGCGGTGAATGACCATCAGGTTTTATCAGCCAGAATAAACGTCTGCAAAAGCCAGGTGCCAGCCTGAAATTTATGGCAAATAGATTTCATTCGGCGAATTATTTTGTCAACTTTTCGTGACAGTCTCTTCTTCCTGTGTACATGAAAGAGTATTATGACTGCAGCGATTTCCGCACCGGCAGAAAAAGGTCAACACTGATGCGACTGGAAGTTTTTTGCGAAGACCGCCTGGGTCTCACCCGTGAACTCCTCGATTTACTGGTTTTACGCAGTATTGATTTACGCGGTATCGAGATTGCCTCGATTGGCCGCATTTACCTGAATTTTTCCCAACTGGATTTTGATACCTTTCGCGCCCTGATGGCTGAAATCCGCCGTATCGACGGTGTAACGGATGTCCGTACCGTGACGTTCATGCCTTCCGAACGCGAGCATCGGGCGTTGCGCGCTTTGCTGGTTTCCATGCCGGAACCGGTTTTTTCCATTGATATGAAAGGCAAAGTTGAGCAGGCCAACCCGGCTGCGATGGCCTTATTTGAACTCGATGAAGATAAAATCCGCAATGTGACGGCGGCGAACCTGATCACCGGTTACAACGTCACGCGCTGGCTGGAAAGTGATAATGCGCAGCCGCACTCCGAACGTATTGTGATCCGCAGTCAGGATTTCCTGATGGACCTCACGCCAATCCACGTTGACGATGAAGACGCTAAAGGCGGAATTGCCGGTGCGGTTGTGATGCTCAAATCGGCAGCCCGTATGGGCCGTCAGTTGCAGGATTTAACGGTTAACGACGACAGCGAATTCGACCATATCGTTGCGGTCAGCACAAAAATGCGTCACGTACTGGATCAGGCGCGCAAACTCGCGATGCTGGATGCGCCGCTGCTGATTGTCGGCGATACCGGCACCGGGAAAGATTTGCTGGCGCATGCCTGCCATGTGCGCAGCGCACGCGGTAAAAAGCCGTTCCTTGGACTTAACTGTGCATCGCTGCCGGATGACGTGGTAGAAAGCGAACTGTTTGGTTATGCCGCCGGTGCTTATCCGAATGCGCTCGAAGGTAAAAAAGGCTTCTTCGAGCAGGCAAACGGTGGTTCGGTGCTGCTGGATGAAATCGGTGAAATGTCACCGAGAATGCAGATCAAACTGCTGCGTTTCCTCAATGACGGTACATTCCGTCGCGTGGGCGAAGAACACGAGGTGAAAGTGGATGTGCGCGTGATGTGCGCCACCCAGAAAAACCTGGTGGAACTGGTGCAGCGCGGTGAGTTTCGTGAAGATTTGTATTACCGCCTGAACGTACTGAGTCTGACGTTGCCGCCGTTGCGTGAACGTCCTGCCGACGTCATGCCTTTGACCGAACTGTTTGTGGCGCGCTTCTCCGATGAGCAGGGAATGCCACGACCAAAACTGTCGCCACAGCTGGCCAATTACCTCACCCATTACGGCTGGCCGGGTAACGTACGTCAGCTCAAAAATGCGATTTACCGCGCACTGACACAGCTGGAAGGCGGCGAACTGCGACCGCAGGATATTGTTCTGCCGGACTTTGACGCAGCAGTGACCATTGGTGAGGAAGCGCTGAACGGTTCTCTTGACGAGATCAGCAAACGTTTCGAACGTTCCGTGCTGACCCGCCTTTACCGCACTTATCCGAGTACGCGAAAACTGGCGAAGCGTCTGGGCGTATCGCATACGGCCATCGCTAATAAATTGCGGGAATACGGCCTCAGCAGCCGTCGCGGCGAAACGGGCGAAAGCGAAGAATAATCTGCTTATCCGCAACGGTGCCCAATAAAAAAGCAACGGATTGCTCCGTTGCTTTTTTTCATCTGTTGCCTGTGAAAGCAGAAATTACTTCAGCACAGCCAGCGCAGATTCATAATCAGGTTCAGTGGTGATTTCGTTCACCAGTTCGCTGTACAGCACGTTGTCCTGACCATCCAGAACCACAACCGCACGGGCAGTCAGACCAGACAATGCGCCATCGGTGATGCCCACGCCGTAGTCAGATTTAAAATCACCGCCACGCAGGGTAGACAGCGTGACGACGTTAGACAGGCCTTCTGCACCGCAGAAACGTGACTGCGCGAACGGCAGATCAGAAGAGATGCACAGCACAACTGTGTTCTCGATTTCACCCGCCAGCTGGTTGAATTTACGCACGGAGGTGGCGCAGACGCCGGTATCAATGCTTGGGAAAATGTTCAGGACTTTACGTTTGCCTGCAAAGCTGCTCAGGCTGACATCAGAAAGGTCTTTTGCGACCAGGCTGAAAGGCTTGGCGACGTCGCCTTTTTGTGGGATTTTGCCCGCAACGCTTACCGGGTTGCTCTGAAAGTGTACTGTCTGGGTCATGATTATTTCCTATGTCCATTGGAGTCAAACGGCTTCCAGTTTAGGGTAACAATGCTATGTTGGATATAGATTATTTGTTAATTACTTGTATCTATTGATTGTATCCCACAGGGCGCATTTCACTATTGGAGACGCTATGAGAAGTGTTCGCTTTTATCCGGAAGCCTGGCCGCTACATACGCCGTTTGTGATCTCTCGCGGAACCCGCACCGAAGCCCGCGTTGTGGCAGTTGAAATTGAAGAAAATGGTATTCGCGGGATTGGCGAATGTACGCCGTATCCGCGTTATGACGAAAGCGAAAGCTCGGTAATGGCACAAATTGCCAGCGTGGTAACCGCCATTGAGCAGGGTGCCAGTCGCGAACGGCTGCAACATTTGCTGCCGGCAGGCGCTGCAAGAAACGCGCTCGACTGCGCGTTGTGGAATCTGGAATCTCAGACCCGCGGGCTGAATTTATGGCAACTGACCGCCACTGAACCACTGGCGTCGGTCAGTATGGCGCAGACCGTGAGCATTGGTACGCCGGAAGCGATGGCACAAGCCGCGCTGGCGCTGCAAAAGCAGGGCGCAACGTTGCTGAAAATTAAACTCGACGATCGTCTGATCGCCGAAAGGCTGGTGGCTGTGCGCGCTGCCGTTCCCAATGCTTCGCTGATCGTCGATGCCAACGAAGCCTGGCAAAGCGACGGACTGGCGGCTCGTTGTCAGTTACTGGCCGATTTAGGGATTCTGATGCTCGAACAGCCCCTTCCGGCGGGTGAAGATTCCGCGCTGGAGAACTTCATCCATCCTCTGCCAATTTGTGCTGATGAAAGCTGTCATACCATTGAGGGTTTGCCGGCACTGAAAAATCGTTATGACATGATCAACATTAAGCTGGATAAAACCGGCGGTCTGACCGGCGCACTCCTGCTGGCGCAGGCAGCCCGTGAGACGGGATTTGATATCATGCTTGGCTGCATGTTGTGTACCTCGCGTGCCATTCGCGCCGCACTTCCGCTCACCGCAGGCGCAAAATTTGTCGATCTCGATGGCCCGACCTGGCTGGCGCAGGATGTCGAACCCGCACTGAAGTTTCATTGCGGTGGCATTGATATCGCCGGTTCTGACTGAATTTTATCCCCTGCAAAGGCGGTTTTGTGCGCGAAGGCAAATCTGTAATGATTTCTTATAGGGGATTACGGCAGGTAATGATAAAACTCCTGAATGTTTCAGGGCGCAGCCCTTTGTCCGTTCAGGAGAATTTATGCCGCAGGGAAAATCATTTCCGCTTTTATCTTATTCCGCATGCGCCGCGCTGGTGGCACTGACTCTCGGTCAGGCTATTGCCGCTCAGGTTCCCGCCGGTACACAACTTGCCGCAAAACAGGAAATTGTCCGCCACATTAAAGACGAACCCGCGTCGCTTGATCCTGCGAAAGTGGTGGGTTTACCTGAGGCACAGGTCGCCCGTGATTTGTTCGAAGGGCTGGTGAATCAGGATGCGACCGGTAAAAGTGTTCCGGGCGTCGCCGAAAGCTGGCAAAACCAGAACAACCAGGTATTCCTTTTCACCCTGCGCAAAGATGCCAGATGGTCGAACGGGGATCCGGTCACGGCGCAGGATTTTGTCTACAGCTGGCAGCGACTGGTCGATCCTAAAGGTTCGGCGACCGGTGCCTGGTTCGCTGCGCTGGCCGGAATTTCTAACGCCGATGCCATCATCGCCGGAAAAATGCCGGTAGAAAAACTGGGCGTGACCGCCGTCAGCCCGACGCTCTTACGTGTCACGCTGGATAAACCCGTACCGTATTTTGTCAGCCTGCTGGCGAACTTCAGCTTGTTCCCGGTGCATAAAGCCACAGTGGAAAAATGGGGTGATGACTGGACCAAACAGGGCAATCTGGTCGGAAACGGCGCGTATGTGCTGAAAGACCGCGTGGTAAACGAAAAGCTGGTGCTGGAACCTAATCCGCATTACTGGGATCACGCGCACACCGTACTGACCAAAGTCACCTTCGTGCCGATCAACAAAGAATCCAGCGCGACCAAGCGTTATCTGGCCGACGACATTGATATCACGGAATCTTTCCCGAAAGACCAGTACAAAAAGCTGATGCATGATTTACCGGGCCAGGTTTACACGCCATATCAGCTTGGCACTTACTATTACGCTTTCAACACGAAGCGCGCACCGACAGACGACGCGCGCGTTCGCAAGGCGCTTTCCCTGAGTATCGACCGCAAAATCATCGCGGAAAAAGTGCTGGGTACCGGCGAAAAACCCGCGTGGCGTTTTACCCCCGACGTCACCAATGGTTTCAAACCGGCCGAAAGCGAACTGCAACAGTATTCGCAGGATGAGCTGAATGCACAGGCGAAAAGTCTGCTGGCGGCGGCAGGTTATGGTCCGTCAAAACCGTTGCATCTGACGCTGCTGTACAACACGTCTGAAAGCCATCAGAAGATTGCCATCGCGGTGGCATCGATGTGGAAAAAGACGCTGGGTGCGGATGTTAAGCTGGTGAATCAGGAATGGAAAACGTATATCGACAGCCGTAATACCGGCAATTTTGATGTGATCCGCGCTTCCTGGGTCGGGGATTACAACGAAGCGTCGACATTCCTGTCGCTGCTGACCTCCACGCATAATGGCAATATCAGCAAATTCAGCAATGCGGAATACGACAAAGTGATTGCCGATGCCAGCCGTGAAACACGCGAGGCACGCCGTAATGATGATTACAACAAGGCCGAGCAGATCATTGCCACAGAAGCCCCGATTGCGCCGATTTACCAGTACACCAACGGGCGTTTGATCAAACCGTGGGTGAAAGGATACCCGATCACCAATCCGGAAGACGTCGCTTACAGCCAGGAAATGTACATCATTAAGCATTAAAATTTCCGGCATAAAAAGCGCCCGCTGCAC